>CAWAZU010000031.1:7500-208815 GCA_963786445.1 uncultured Pseudomonadota bacterium | reverse complement strand
GGGGGGCGAGTTCGCAGAATTGACGTTATGACAACTCGGGACGGCGTTAAGGATAGGCCGTATTCAGGTCGATCTTTCGTCTCATTTCTCCATTAGCAATAAAATATTTCATATCTTCATTTAGGTCCGTCAAGTTTTTTATTAGGTCATCTGGTGCGGTGAACAGCTTCGATGAACGGACAGTGAAAATCACCTGATCAAGACCGCCCGATGTAAGAAGAGTTTCAGGTGTCGCTTCCAGTCTTGCACGCTCGTTTTGCTCTTCTGCCGCTTTAGCGATCTGCCCCTGACCTCTCAGCATGTCATATTGTGCGACATACGCGTTGTCGATGAGATGCCTCGCGGCCCACCAATAATCGAGGATCATCCGCTGCCGTAGCGGTTCGAGAATCTCATCACGACGAGGCTTCGGTATAGATGCAGCCACGAGTTGCTTATCGGCCTGCTGGTAAACATCCATCAGTTCTGGATTTGTGAACGCAGCACCAAATGTCCCGACGCGCACAGATAGCAAAACGATTTGCCGGCTTAGTGCCTCGGTCATGCTGGATAATTGGTCCACTAACTTGGCAGCTTCGACTTGCTTCTCGTCCCACGTTTCCGCATCAAATCCGAAGCCTTTAACGTGTTTGAATTTGGACATATTTAGCAACAGAAGGACTAGGAATCCGAAGCTAAGAGCGGCGGTCACTGCCGCTTTGTTGGTTTCGTTCCGCCAGCAGAGAGTGATACCCACCGCAACGAGGGCAGCCGCCAGGATGGCGTTGATAATGTAAGTCGCTATTTCCATTTGGAGCCTCGAAATCGTGCTTACGCTGACGTTATAACTGCGCGCGATCTCCGTCAGCAAATCGCCGCAAGGGTGTCGGCGAGGCGGTCGAGCCGCGTCACCATCAGCACGTCACCGCCGGCGAGCCGGGCGAGCAGGCGGCGAAGCTGCGCCCGGTCAGTGTTGGCTCCGCTCGCCACTTGGCGGATCACCTTCCTGCATCCGGCGCGGGTGAGCTGGCGCACCTGCGCCTCGACGCTCTGCCCGTCCGTCGATACCCGCGCGTAGCCGTAGATCATGCTCCGGTTATGCGCCGGATTTCCGCAACTGAAAAGCTCTTTGATATCAGTGGCCTAATTTTGCTGCGTAAGTCTTGAGATTTCCACCACGCTGCCGGCTTCGGATCGGCATGCTCTGAACTCGCCATGGGCGCTTGGGGCTGATATCCAGCGTGGATGCACGCCCATTTTGTCCTCGCCCATCCCGAACCGAACTCCTTCAATGCGCACCTCGTCCGTTCGGGCGCACAGGCGCTAACTGCCGATGGTTGGACCACCACCGTTTCCGACCTGTACGCAATGGGCTTCGATCCTTGTGAGCGGGGCGACTTCTTTTCCGACCGGGTCGACGCAAAACGCTTCGACGTTCAGGCGGAGCAGCGCCTTGCCTCTGAGAACGGCACTCTGCCGATCCATGTCGTCGCAGAGTTAGAGCGCATGGACCGCGCCGATCTCTTGATCCTGCAATATCCAATGTGGTGGCATCTGCCCCCTGCCATCTTGAAAGGCTGGTTCGACCGGGTCTGGGCGTATGGCGCGGCCTACACCAGCACCAAGCGGTTCGAGAACGGGCGCTTTGCGGGTAAGCGCGCGATGCTGTCCGTCACGGTTGGCACGAGTTGCGAAACCTACATGCATGACGGCCGCAGCGGCGATATCGACCTCATGCTCTGGCCCGTGAACTTCAACCTTGCCTATGCCGGTTACACGGTGCTGCGACACTTTGTCGCCTATGGCGTCGAGGCTGGATTGCGCTACTCCGATCCGGCAGTAGTCGAAGCGAGATTGCAGGATGTCGTACGAAATTTCCGACGGACCTTGCAAGGTGGCGCGAGCGGGCGGGCGACGATCCCCTTCAACCGCAAGGTCGAGTGGGGGCCTGATGGGCGCATCGTGCCAGGTGCGCCGGTCTATTCCGCCTTCATACGACGCAAAGAGCATCTCGACTTGGAGTAAGCAGCAATCATGGCTACCGGACCTGCGATGCCGGTCTCTCTCTTGGTGCCTGACGCCGGAGCTGCGCGCACGTCGCCGTGCGGGAATTAGGGGCTTGGCTTTTTGCTATACCGCTCGAACATCGCGGCGGCGATTTCCGGACTGCTCGGCCACTGGCCGCGCCGTTTCCCGGCATGGGTCCGATAGGTGTCCAGCCGGTCGGGGTCGGGCTGCACCACGTTGCCCGCTTGCAGGAACAGCAATCCGACCTTGTCGGTCGGCATCCGCGCAACAAAGGCGTCGGCGTCGTCAAGAACCTGCCGCAAGCGCGTCATGGTCGCGGCAGGATCAACCGGCGGATCGCTCGCCACGCGCCGAAAATCCGCCTCCGTGTAGCGACCGAGGCGGCGAATCTCGTTGATAAGCCCCTCCGGAGTAAAACCGAGCGACTTGCCGACGGCGGCCCACACCACGGCCCCGAGCGGCAGAATGCGGTCATGGATCGTCAGCAAGTCCACCAGGTCGCGCGGCTCCCGCCGTCCGGCGGCGGCCATCGCCTTGTTGGTGGCAAGATCAACCGGATGCAGCACATAACCGAACGTCGCATCCGGCATCGTCGGGAAAAACCGATAGTCGGCGTCAACCGCCCATTCGAGCTTGGTCGTCTCGCCGCCCTTCCCGACGACCACGGCATACATGGCAGGCTCGCGCCGCAGCCATTGCAGGCCGAAGCCGTCGGCCTGCAACACGGCGCTGTCCTCCTCCGCCGCGCGCGCCACACGTTCCTCGCGATCGTGAAAAACGTCGATGTCGCCGGAATAGCGCGGCGCGTTCACGTTGAGGGGCGTGCTGCCCGCGACGTAGCTTTCCGGGTCGCGATGCGCGGCGAGCAAGCGCAGGATATCCGACTGAATCCTAGCAAGGGGCACGACGACACGCTTGCTCGATCTGCTCCGCCAGCCGCCGCGCCCGCAGGTCGCCTTCGACCCGCAGGCTGCGGGTGATCGCCAGCGCGTCCGCAGGCGTCGGGTCAGGCACGGGGCGGCTGCTCCAAAGCGCGCTCGCCCCGAAATCCGCAAAAGCCCGCCGGTAGAGCGCGGCAAAATCCTGCGGCTTTTCTGGTTCCATGCCCATGGCCTTCATGATACCACGCCGCTCATGGAAACGAAATAAACGGCTGCTCTCGGTTATACGTCAAGTTTCATCAATCTTGAAGTCCGTAGCGGAAATCATGCCTCAATGGCCGCCTCCGAAAGCTCGGCGCCGCCGCGCATCCTCGTCATCCGCCTCGGCGCGCTCGGCGATTTCGTGCTCTCCTGCGCCGCCTTCGCCGCCATCCGCGCCCGTCACGCGGGCGACGCCATCACGCTGCTCACCACCGCCCCGTTCGCCGACCTCGCCCGCGGCGCGCCGTGGTTCGATCGCGTGGCGATCGACGCGCGGCCGGGCTGGTGGAACCTGCCGGGCCTGCTGCGCCTCGCGCGCAGCCTGCGCGGCTTCGATTTCGTCTATGACCTGCAGACCTCGGCCCGCTCCTCCCGCTATTTTCTGCTCGCCGGCCGGCCGCCCTGGTCCGGCATCGCGCATGGCTGCTCGCACCCGCACGCCAACCCGGCGCGCGACGCCATGCACACGCTGGAGCGTCAGCGCGACCAGCTCGCCGCGGCCGGCATCACGGCGTTCCCGCCGCCGGACCTGTCCTGGCTCGCCGGCCGCGCGTTCGACCTGCCCACGCCCTACGCCCTGCTGGTCCCCGGCGCCGCGCCGCACCGGCCGGAAAAACGCTGGCCCGCCGGGCATTTCGCCGCGCTGGCCGCGACGCTGAAGCAGCGCGGCGTCACGCCGGTCGTGCTCGGCAGCGCCGCCGAGGCGAAGCTTGCCGCCGCGATCCCGGCCGCGACCGACCTGACCGGCCGCACCAGCCTCGCCGACATCGCCACCCTCGCCCGCGGCGCGGCGTTCGCGGTCGGCAACGACACCGGGCCGATGCACCTCGCCGCCGCGGTCGGCTGCCGCTCGGTCGTGCTGTTCTCCGCCGCCAGCGACCCGGCGCTGACCGCCCCGCGCGGCCCCGGCGGCACCTGGCCGACCGTGCTGCGCGCGGCCGATCTGGCCGACCTGCCGGTCGCGCGGGTTGCGGCAGCGCTGCCCTGACGCCATAGACAGCCGCTTTCCCGCCGCCCCACCACCCGAGGACCGCAATGCCCGCCATCACCCTGCCCGACGGCTCCGTGCGCCGCTTCGATGCGCCGGTGGCGGGCAGCACGGTGGCGGAAGCGATCGGCCCCGGCCTCGCCCGCGCCGCGCTGGCGATGAAGCTCGACGGCAAGCTGGTCGATCTCGCCACGATCATCGAGCACGACGCCGGCGTGGTGTTCGTCACCCGCCGCGACCCCGACGCGCTCGGCCTGATCCGCCACGACGCCGCCCACGTGCTGGCCGAGGCGGTGCAGGCGCTCTATCCCGGCACGCAGGTCACCATCGGCCCGGCGATCGAGAACGGGTTCTACTACGATTTCGCGCGCAACCAGCCGTTCACGCCGGAGGATTTCCCGGCGATCGAGGCGAAGATGCGCGAGATCGTCGCCGCAACGCCCCGTTCGGCCGCCAGGTGTGGGAGCGCGACGCCGCCATCGCCTTCTTCGAGGACCGCGGCGAACGGTTCAAGGCCGAGCTGATCCGCGACCTGCCGGAGAGCGAGACGATCACGCTCTACACCCAGGGCGACTGGATCGACCTCTGCCGCGGCCCGCACATGCGCTCGACCGGCGATGTCGGCACCGCGTTCAGGCTGATGAAGGTGGCCGGCGCCTATTGGCGCGGCGACCACCGCAACCCGATGCTGTCGCGCATCTACGGCACCGCCTGGCGCGATCAGAAGGAGCTGGACGCCTACCTGACCATGCTGGAGGAGGCGGAGCGGCGCGACCATCGCCGCATCGGCCGCGACATGGGCCTGTTCCACCTGCAGGAGGAAGCGCCGGGCAGCGTGTTCTGGCATCCCGAAGGGCTGGCGCCTCTATCTCACCGCGGAAGCCTACATGCGCCGCCGCCTCGATGCCGCCGGCTATCAGGAAGTGCGCACGCCGCAGCTGGTCGATCGGTCGCTGTGGGAAGCCTCCGGCCACTGGGAAAAATTCCGCGAGCACATGTTCATCGCCCGCGTCGAGGACGAGGACCGCGTGCTGGCGCTGAAGCCGATGAACTGCCCGTGCCACGTGCAGATCTTCCGCCAGGGCGTGCGCAGCTACCGCGAGTTGCCGCTGCGCATGGCGGAGTTCGGGTCCTGCCACCGCTACGAGCCGTCCGGCGCGCTGCACGGCCTGATGCGCGTGCGCGCCTTCACCCAGGACGACGCGCACATCTTCTGCACCGAGGCGCAGGTGGCGCCGGAGACGGCGAAATTCGTCGGCTTGCTGGCCTCGATCTACCGCGACTTCGGCTTTCCCGAGTTCCGCGTGAAATTCAGCGACCGTCCGCAACTGCGCGCCGGCAGCGACGCGGCGTGGGACAAGGCCGAGGCGGCGCTGCGCGAAGCCTGCGCGCTCGCGGGCGTCGCGTACGAGCTCAATCCGGGCGAGGGCGCGTTCTATGGCCCGAAACTGGAATTCGTGCTGCGCGACGCGATCGGGCGCGACTGGCAGTGCGGCACGCTGCAGGTGGACTACGTCCTGCCCGAGCGGCTCGACGCCGAATACGTCGCCGAGGACGGCGCGCGCCACCGCCCGGTGATGCTGCACCGCGCGATCCTCGGCAGTTTCGAGCGCTTCCTGGGCATCCTGATCGAGCAGTATGCCGGCCGTTTTCCGCTGTGGCTCGCGCCGGTGCAGGCGGTGGTCGCCACCATCGTCTCGGACGCCGACGCCTATGCCGAGGAGGTCGCCGCCGCGCTGCGCGCCGCCGGCCTCGCGGTCGAACTCGATCTCGGCCGCGAGAAGATCGGCGCGAAAATCCGCGAGCACAGCCTGGCCCACGTGCCGCTGATCCTGGTGGTCGGGCGCAAGGAGGCGGCGGCGCGGACGGTGGCGCTGCGCCGGCTGGGCGGCGAGGCGCAGGACGTGCTGCCGCTCGCCGACGCCCTCGCCCGCCTGGCCGCCGAGGCCACGCCCCCCGATCTGTCGGAACCGCAGGAGCGCCGAGCATGCAGGGCGATGCGCCGCATCACATCGGCACGCCGGATGACCGCTGAGGCATGGGCCGCCTTGCGGCGGCGGCGCTGCCGCCCGATCTTCCGTGAAACTTGATCCGGCACCGCCGGTCGCGCAAAACTCGCCGCCGCCCCGGGGCCGGCCCATGCCGGCCGCGCCGGGGACGTTGTTGCAACTGCCACAGGAGAGAGACCCATCGCCAGAGGACCCATGCCCGCAGCGCCGACCCGCGACGGGCCCCGCGTGAACGAGGAGATTCGTGCCGCCCAAGTCCGACTGATCGACCAGGACGGCGAAATGCAGGGCGTGATGAGCGCCCGCGAGGCGCTGGCTCGCGCCTACGGCTCCGGCCTCGACCTGCTGGAGATCAGCCCGAACGCCGAGCCGCCGGTCGTCAAAATTCTCGACTTCGGCAAGTTCAAATACGAGCAGCAAAAGAAGAAGAACGAAGCCAAGAAGAAACAGAAGGTCATCGAGATCAAAGAGATCAAAGTCCGCCCGAACATCGACGAGAACGACTATCAGGTCAAGCTGCGGGCCATGAAGATGTTCATCGAGGAGGGCGACAAGGTCAAGGTGACGCTGCGTTTCCGCGGCCGCGAGATGGCGCACCAGGACATCGGCGTGAAAGTGCTGGAACGCATCCGCGCCGACATGGACGCCGCCACCAAAGTCGAGCAGATGCCGCGCATGGAAAACCGCCAGATGGTGATGGTGCTCACGCCAAGGTGAGGCGCGATGACCGGCGTTCCGCTGCTCGATCTTGAGGATTTCCGCAGCGGCGACCGCGACGCCTTCGCCCGCCGGCTGGATGCGGCGTGCCGCGACATCGGTTTCCTGGTGATCGCGGGGCACGGCGTGGCGCCGGCGCTGCTGCGCCGCATGCACGACGTGTCCGCCGCGTTCTTCGCCCGCCCGGAGGCGGAGAAGCGGCGGTTGCAGGTGGCGCCCGGCCGCATCCACGGCTGGACCGGCCCGCGCCAGTCCTACCTCGCCGACACGCTCGCCGGCGGCGCGCCGCGTCCGCCCGACTGGAAGGAGGGTTTTTCCATCGGGCCGCCGGCGCCGCCGCCCGACCCGACCGCGCAGGAAGCCCCGTATTTCGCGCCGACCCTGTGGCCGGAAGGGGTTTTGGGCTTTTCCGAAACCTGGTTGCAGTATTACCGCGCGATGGAGCGGCTGGCCGGGGAACTGATGGCGGCCTGCGCCTCTGCCCTCGGACTGCCGGCGGATTATTTCGAATCCAGCATAGACCGGCACATCACCGGGCTCTCGGTGCCGTTCTACCCGCCGCAGCCCGAGGCCGCTGCGGCCGGGCAGATGCGCGCCGGCGCGCACACCGATTTCGGCAGCCTGACCATCCTGCACCCCGGCGACAACCCGGGCGGGCTGGAGGTGCGCGACCGCGACGGCGCCTGGCGGGCGGTGACGGCGCCGTGGGATGCGTTCGTGGTCAATATCGGCGACCTGCTGGCGCAATGGACCAACGACCGCTGGGTCTCCACCCTGCACCGCGTGGTCAACCCGCCGCCCGAGCGCGCCCACCTGCCGCGCCAGTCGATCGCCTTCTTCCACCAGCCGAACTGGCATGCGGAGATCGCCTGCCTGCCCGGCTGCGGCGCGCCGCGCCACGCGCCGACGACGTCCGGCGCGCATTTCGAGCGCAAGCTGGCGGCGCTGCGGGGCGGGGCGAACGGCTGATCCGCGCGAGAGCAAGAATTCCACGATGCCGTCGTGGAACCATCGCTCCCGCGGTACTGCCTGTCCTTGCGATCGTTCAGCGCCGGACGGCATTTCAACTCGTTCTGAAACGCCGCCCGACGCTTTGCCTCCGGCTTATGCGGGTGTCAGGCCCTTCCGGCCCCGTGTCCCGCGAGTTCGAAGCGGTCGAGGTTCATCACCTTGGTCCAGGCCGCCACGAAATCCTTCGCGAACTTCTCCTTCGAGTCCGCGCACGCATAGACCTCCGCCACGGCGCGCAGCTCCGAGTCCGCGCCGAAGCTCAGATCGACACGGGTGCCGGTCCACCGCAGCTGTTTCGTCTTCCGGTCGTGCCCTTCGTACACCGCGTCAGCGCCGGCCATTGGCTGCCATTGCGTTCTCATGTCGAGGAGGTTGACGAAGAAGTCGTTCGTCAGCGTCCCGGGCCGCGTGGTGAAGACGCCGTGCCTGGAATCTCCGGCGTTGGCGCCGAGGACGCGCAGGCCGCCGACGAGAACCGTCATCTCGGGCACCGTCAATTGCAGCAGTTGCGCCCGATCCACCAGGGCTTCCTCGTGCATCATCAGCTGCTGGCCGCGGTGGTAGTTGCGGAAACCATCAACAACCGGTTCGAGCGGCGCGAAGGAGTTGACGTCGGTCTGCTCCTGCGACGCATCCATGCGCCCCGGCGTGAAGGGAACTTTCACGTCGGTCCCGGCCGCCTTCGCGGCCTTCTCGATCGCGGCGTTGCCGCCGAGAACGATGAGGTCGGCGAGCGAAACCTTCTTGCCGCCGCTGGCCGAGGCGTTGAACGCCTTCTGGATCGCTTCGAGTGTCCGCAGCACCGTCGCGAGCTGCTGCGGCTGATTGACCTCCCAATCCTTCTGCGGCGCGAGGCGGATGCGTGCGCCGTTGGCGCCGCCCCGCTTGTCGGACCCGCGGAACGTGGACGCAGAGGCCCAGGCGGTCGAGACCAGTTGCGCGACCGACAGGCCCGAGGCGAGGATCTTCTCCTTCAGGGCCGCGATGTCCTGCTCCCCGATCAGCGGATGATCGACGGCCGGGACCGGGTCCTGCCACAACAGCGTCTCCTTCGGCACGAGCGGGCCGAGGTAACGCACGATCGGGCCCATGTCGCGGTGCGTGAGCTTGAACCAGGCGCGGGCAAACGCATCCGCAAACTGGTCCGGATGCTCATGGAACCGGCGGGAGATCTTCTCGTAGGCCGGGTCGAACCGCAGCGACAGGTCGGTGGTCAGCATGGTCGGCACACGCTTCTTCGACGTGTCGTGCGCGTCCGGTACCGTGGCGGCGGCATTTTTCGCCTGCCACTGATACGCGCCGGCCGGGCTCTTGGTCAGCTCCCACTCGTAGTTGAACAGGTTGTCGAAGAAGTAGTTGCTCCATTTGGTCGGCGTCTGCGACCAGATCACCTCCGGGCCGCCGCCGATGGTGTCCGGCCCGACGCCGGTGCCATGCCTGCCCTTCCAGCCGAGGCCCTGATCCTCGATGGCGGCGCCTTCCGGCACCGGGCCGAGGAATGACGGGTCGCCGGCACCATGGGTCTTGCCGAAGGTGTGGCCGCCGGCAATGAGCGCGACCGTTTCCGCGTCGTCCATTGCCATGCGCGCGAAGGTTTCGCGAATGTCGTGCGCCGCTGCGAGCGGATCAGGCTTGCCGTTCGGCCCTTCCGGATTGACGTAGATGAGCCCCATCTGCACCGCACCGAGCGGATTCTGCAGCTGGCGTTCGCCGCTGTAGCGCTCATCGCCCAGCCACGTCCCTTCGGGACCCCAGTAGAGCTCTTCGGGCTCCCACGTATCCACGCGGCCGCCGCCGAAACCGAACGTCTTGAAGCCCATCGATTCCAGGGCGACGTTGCCGGTGAGAACGTAGAGGTCGGCCCAGGAAATCTTCCGGCCGTATTTCTGCTTGATCGGCCAGAGCAGCCGGCGCGCCTTGTCGAGGTTCACGTTGTCCGGCCAGCTGTTGAGGGGCGCGAAGCGCTGCTGGCCGCCACCGGCGCCGCCGCGGCCGTCGGCGATGCGGTACGTGCCCGCGCTGTGCCACGCCATGCGGATGAACAGCGGCCCGTAATGACCGAAATCCGCCGGCCACCACTCCTGCGAGTCCGTCATCAAGGCATGAAGATCCTTGATCACCGCGTCCAGGTCGAGGCTCTTGAACGCCTCGGCATAGTTGAACGCCTCGCTCATCGGATTGGAAAGTGCCGAGTGCTGGCGAAGGATTTTCAGGTTCAGCTGGTTCGGCCACCAGTCGCGATTGGTGCTGCTCTTGACCCTGTGCACGACCGGGCACTTGCCAGCAGCCGTGTCTTCAGTGGTTGCATCCATGGTTTCTCTCACCTCGCGTTTGACTGTTCCGCTCGGTCCCTATGGCGCGGATCGCGCAAATCGCGCGAACGAGCCTTCTCGTCTTGCCGACCAGACAGCGCGTGGGACTCTAGCACAGCCCCCCATCTTGCACAGTCGGCGGTCGAGCGAAAGACGGTCGTGACGCAGTTTCAACCCGAACGACCGCAAAAGCCTTCTCCCTCCGCTCTTTGCGGGGCGAGAGGGTTGGGTGAGGGGGGTGCGACACGCAAGATTGACCCCTTGGCAGGCGGCACCACCCTGACCCTCCGTAAGCGGGCGTAGCCCGGACCGCCGACCCCTTGTAGGACGGGTACAACCCGCCGACGCAAGCCGCACGCGGCACCGTCGATGCCGCCTTCGCGGTTCGCCGCTTGCCACCGTGGCTCATCACGCAACCCTCCGCCGGCCGAACGTTACGTCGGCGGGTTGCGCCCGCCCTACGAAGTTTTGGTGTCCGGGCTACGCTTGCTGTGGGGCGGGCGGGGTGAGAGGCGTCAGCGATCCAGCAGGCGTTCGACCAGTCTGTCGATCCGCGCCGAAATGCCGGCCTCGGCAAGCGCCGTTCGGATCGCGCGGCGCTTGGTGGTGAAGTAGTCCGCATCCCGCAATGGCACGGAAGCGGCGATCCCCGCCGCTTCTTCCGCCGCCGCCGCGATCTCGCGATGCAGGCCGGCGCGGCGGTCGAATTCGGGAATCGGCAGTTCCCACATCAGGTTGTCGAAATGCCGTGCGCCGCCCTGGCCCTTCGGCTGCAGGTCGGCAATGCGCCGCCGGACGGCTTCGCTGTTCAGGATCGCGATGAGGTAGTGGGCTTCCGACGCGGATCGCGCCGAGGTCCAGTATGCCATGTGATCGACGAAGGCCCGCGCGTCGCCCAGCACCGCCGCGCACATCAGCGTGCCCGCCTTGCGTACACGACTTTCGGGCAGGAAGCCGCGGACTGCTGCGAGAGGCCATGCATGAAATCCAGTCGCTGCTTCAATGTCAGACGCAGCGATCCATCTGCACGCTTCGCTGCGTGCATCGTTCCACGCCATCTCGGCGGCGCGCAGCCAGGCCGCAAGATGGCGATAGCCGGCATTTCCGGCCTCGCCGGCATCCAGCACGTGCCGGCCAGCCATCGGGATCACCGCGGATGCAGGCACGAGCAGACGAAACGGCAGGATGGTTTCGCCAAGCACGGTCGGTCTGACAAACTCCGCCTCGACCGGCCCGGATGGTGCGGCCACCGACTTCCAGGGTTCCTTGTCGAGCGCACCTTCGCGGCCGCGCATCCGCGGAACGGTCACATTTGGCTCCCAATCGGCTCGACGCCTCCGGATCGACGATGAAGAAGCGGCGCGGGAACGATCGTCGCACCCTGCTTGAAACGCGCCCGGTATGGCGACGCCCCCTCCAGCGTCGGGATCGGCGGCCACGGTGCGACGCGATGGCGCAAATGGCGATCCGCCTCCGCCTCGGTCGCGTCGCGCCGCGGCAGATCGCCGCTGTAGCGAACCACCGTCGCTGGCAACGCACCCACGCGCTCGCGCCGGCCGATCAGCACGCAGGCGGGCACCGGGAACAAGGGCTGCACCTGCTCGTCGAAGCTCCACGCCTCCGCGATGCGCACTTCCACGCTGCGATAGGCGCCCGCGCGCAAGCCGCGGAACGCCGGCCGGTTCAGCGCCGCATAGGGCAGCACGAAGGCGATCGTCCCGCCGGGCTTCAGGTAGCGTTCCGCGCAGCGTGCCCAGAACAGCGCCGAGAGGTCCTGCTGCGTCGCCAGCACGCCGCCGACCCACAGATCCATTGCCCGGCACGCTTCGCGCACCAGGGTCTTCAGTCCGGGGCTGAGATGGCGATAGGCGACCCAGGGCGGATTGCCGAGCAACACGTCGGCGCGATGGTCGGGGCGCGACAGCCAGGGTGGACGGCGCAGGTTGCGGAACACGAAGTTCCAGATGCCGTTGCGTCCCTGCGCGACCAGATCGCGCAGCCGCTGGTAGGTTTCCGTCATCACCCGCGCCGCGTCCGGCTCGACCCCGGCGATGGCCCGCAGGCGACGGCCGACGGCGACCGCCGGCTGCATCGTCCGCGCAGCCCCTCGGTGATCGTGCGCAGGCCGGCGTCGAAGATCGCCTGATCCTCTGCGAATGCCCGCCGGAATCAGCAGCGGCCGGCGCTCCTCCGGCACATCGACGCGCACCTCGCGCATGCCGCTGATCTCGGTGACGTTCCATTGCATCGCATCGCCCATGAACACCGGCACGTGCAGCGCCGGTGGCCGGTCCTGCACCGCATCGCCGAGTGCGAGCAGCCAGGTCACGCGGGCTATGATTGACAGTGACAGGGTGAACGTCCGGCCCGCGAACCTCGCGCCGCCGCCGCCTCGACCGCACGCCGGCGCGTCCAGCCCGCGGACTGCGCCTCTGCCAACAGTCGGCGCACCGCGTGGAACAGGAATGTGCCTGAACCGCACGCCGGGTCCAGCACGCGCTCGGTCAGCGGGGCGCCCACCGCCCTGCGCGTCAGCTTCGCCGCCAGCCAATCGGGCGTATAGTACTCCCCGAGGTCGTGGCGCTGCGCAGGGTCGATCAGACTCTCGTAGAGTCCCTTGAGCACGTCCGTCTCGGCATCGCGCAGGCGGAAGCGGCTGGCCTGCCGGGCGATCTGGCGAACCAGCAATTCGCCGCGGGCGTCGTGCAGCAGCCAGTCGAAGAAGTCGCTTTCCACCGCGCCATGGATGCCTTCCTGGTCGAGTGCGCGGCCCGAGAGGATCGCCGCGGCATCGTCCGTGGCGATGTGCAGGACCCGCGCCGCGATCGTCTTGGCGACGACGGTCAGATAGGTGTGTTGCAGGAACAGCCGGTCGTCACCGACCGCGGCGCCGTAAACGAGCCGCAGCAGGTTGTCCCAGAGCTGGCGCTTGAGGGCCACTTCGGGATGCCCGCCCAGCGAATCCCAGAGTTGCTCCAGCACGCCGCTGGCGTGCGCAAAAGCAATGCTTTCGCGGCCGAGCGCGTCTTGCACCGCGCGGGGTTCGGGTTGCTGCTCCTCCCGTGTGGACAGCGCGCCGTTGAGCCAGCCCAACAGTGCCTCCGGCCGCTGCGGGTCGGTGACGTGGGCGCTGATCTGCGCGAGGTGCCCGTTGCGCAGTTCGCAGGCAACAAATTCGCGTGCCATCGGTTGCGATGCCGAGAAAGGGGCGGCGGGTCTGCCGCTCGCGTTCCGCGAGATAGTCCGGCAGTTTCGCCGCCACGTCGTCCCATTCGGCCGCGAGATCGTGCTTGAACTCGAACACGACGGCGCCGAACAGCATGTCGGCGCGGCCATGCACCTCCGGCATGCGCACCTCATGGTCCAGCGCCGTCCAGGCCGCACCGAAGTCGTGGTGCAGGATCGACGCGACCAGCGTGCGCACATCTTCGTGCCCGGGCCGCTGCGCGAGGCGGGCGACCGCCTGCGGCAACTGGTGGCGGCGCCAGATTTCGTTCGCCTGTTCGCTCATTCAGCCACTATGAGCGGGCCGGCCGCGTCGCGGCAATCGCTCGTCGGCAGCGGACGGGACCGGGCGAATCGGGTATCATCGGCCGCATGGCCCGCAAGCACCGCTCCGACCAGCCCGACCTGTTCGACCCCTCGCCGCAGGAGGCGCACGCGGGACGATGGGGAAACTATGAGCTGCCGGAGGTTGAGCAGTTCCGCAAGGAAATGTGGGCCACCGTGGAGATGATGCGCCAGGCGCAGACATCGCCCTGGCTCGATCCCGCGCGCCGGCTGTCGGAGGAAGTCTGCTTCCACGGCAAGGCCAACCAATGGTTCGAGGAAGAGGAGGCGCTGCGATTTGCCGCGCCTTCGTGACCGAGGCGCTGCGGCTGCAACCGCTGTATTTCTGGCCGCTGTTCATCGACGAAGTGGCGCCGGACCTGTGGGAGAGTGTCCGCCAGCAAATGGACCTGAGCGACGCGCCGGAGGAAGAGGAGGCGCGCGAAGAATCGCGCTTGCCCAGCCCGGCCGCCTCGTGTTCCTATTCCGTTCGTGACCCCCGCCGCTCCTCCCGCCCCGGCCGACCGCTTCGCCCGCATCATCGACGGGCTGTGCCGGGCCATTGCCGCGCGCAGCGCCGTGGGCCGGGTCGCCTTGCCGCTGATGGTTCTGGTCTGGTCGCGGTTGCGCCGCCTGGCCGTCCGGTTCGCCGTCCTCGCCGCCCGGGTCCGCGCCGGAAAACGTCCGACCGCCCGCCGCCGCCCATCGCCTCGCCCGGCCGGGCCGCCGCCGCGCCGTCTGCCGCGGGGCTTCGCCTGGCTCCCGCGTCTGGTGCCGGAGGCGGCGTCCGGCGCCTCGCAGTTGCAGCATCTGCTGGCCGATCCGCAGATGGCAGCCCTCATCGCCGCCGCCCCGCAGGCCGGCCGCATCCTGCGTCCGCTCTGCCGGATGCTGGGCGTCCGCCCGCCGCCCTGCCTGCTCGCGCCGCGTCCCGTCCCGGCGTCGGTCCCCGCCCGCGCCCCGGCCCGCGGCCGGGCGCCGCCGACCGCGCCGCCAGCCATCGACCCGCCACGCCCCAGGGCGCCCGCGCCGGCGCCGACCGCCCCCGTCCGTGCCTGCGGCCCGCCCGTCCCGGCATGAGCGCGCCGCGCGCACGCACGTCCTGACTGTTCCTGTTAGGGAACGAACGGCGCTCAGCTCTGCATCACGTACGCCGTCTTGACCTGCGTGTAGAACTCCACGGCATAGCGGCCCTGTTCGCGCGAGCCGTAGCTCGATCCCTTCCGGCCGCCGAACGGCACGTGGTAATCGACGCCGGCGGTCGGCAGGTTCACCATCACCATGCCGGTCTCGACGTTGCGGCGGAAATGCGCGGCTTTTTTCAGCGACGTCGTCACGATCCCCGAGCACAGCCCGAAACTCGTGTCGTTCGCCACCGCCAGCGCCTCGTCGTAGTCGCGCACGGCGAATCACCGAGGCGACCGGGCCGAAAATCTCCTCGCGGTTGATGCGCATGTCGTTGCGCGTCGCATCGAACAGCGCCGGGGCGAGGAAAAAACCGGTCTTCTCGCGGTTCAGCCGCTCGCCGCCGATGACCAGCTTCGCGCCCTCCTTCTGGCCGATGTCGATGTAGCGGATGTCCTGGTCGAGCTGGCTCTGATCGACCACCGGGCCGATCGTGGTGCCCTGCTTGCGCGCGTCGTCCACCACCTGCTTGCGGATCGCCTCGGTCAGTCCGTCCACGAATTTCCGATGCACCGCCTGCTCGACGATCAGCCGCGACGATGCGGTGCAGCGCTGCCCGGTCTGGAAGAACGCGCCGTCCAGCGCGCAGCGCACCGCCACGTCCATGTCGGCGTCGGCGAGCACCACCAGCGGGTTCTTGCCGCCCATCTCCAGCTGCACTTTCGCGCCGCGCTTCGCGGCCTTTTCCAAGATGCCGCGCCCGGTCGCGACCGAGCCGGTAAAACTGATCGCGTCGATGCGCGCATCGGTCACCAGTTTCTCGCCGACCACCGAGCCGCGGCCCATCACCAGGTTGAACACGCCCGCCGGGATGCCGGCGCGATGGATGATGTCGGCGAGCGCCCAGGCGCTGCCCGGCACCAGCTCGGCCGGCTTGATGACGACGCAATTGCCGTAGGCCAGCGCCGGCGCGATCTTCCACGCCGGAATCGCGATCGGGAAATTCCACGGCGTGATCAGCCCGACCACGCCGAGCGGCTCGCGCGTGATCTCCACGTCGATGCCCGGCCGCACCGAGCCGAGCCGGTCGCCCGGCACGCGCAGGCACTCGCCGGCGAAGAACTTGAAGATCTGGCCGGCGCGCCCGACCTCGCCGCCGGCTTCGGCCAGCGTCTTGCCCTCCTCGCGCGCCAGCAGGTCGGCGAGTTCGGCGCGGCGGGCCATGAGCTCCAGCCCGATCTTTTCCAGCATCTCGGCGCGCTGTTGCCCGGTGGTGCGCCCCCAGGCGGGGGCGGCGGCGCGGGCGGCGGCGATCGCGTCCTCCACCTGGGCGGCACTGGCGCGGTCGTATTCGCCGACCACGTCGGAGGTGTCGGACGGGTTGATGTCGGCGACGGCGTCGTGGCCGGCCACGAACGCGCCGGCGATCAGGTTGGCATGGGTCATCGCAATTTTCCTCGTGCGTCAGAGCGGATGGATGTGCGCAAACGGCTGCGCGGCGACCGCGAGCCGGTTGCGCAGCGGCAGCCGGAACGGGGCGGCCTCGATCTCGAACACGTCCCCCGGCTCGGTCCTGAACCCGTCGGCGAAGGACAGGGTTGCCGTGCCGAAGAAGTGGACATGCACGTCGCCGGGCCGGCGGAACAGCGCATACTTGAAGTGGTGCGCCTCCAGGTTGGCGATGCTGTGCGACATGTTGGCCTCGCCGGACAGGAACGGCTTTTCCCACGCCACCGCGTTGCCGCGGCGGATGCGCGAGGTGCCGCGCACATCCTCCGGCAGCGCGCCGGTGAGCAGCTCGCCGCCCAGCGCACAGGCGCGCAGCTTCGAATGCGCGAGATAGAGATAGTTCTGCCGCTCCGTCACATGGTCGGAGAACTCGTTGCCCAGCGCGAAGCCGATGCGATACGGTGTGCCGTCCGGGCCGATGACATAGACCCCGACGATCTCCGGTTCCTCGCCGCCGTCGAGCGCGAAGTCGGGCGAGGCGAGGGGCTGCTCCGGCCCCGCCACGATCGAGCCGTCGCCCTTGTAGAACCATTCCGGCTGCACGCCGCGCGCGCCGGGCGCGGGCTTGCCGCCCTCCAGCCCCATGCGGAACATCTTCATGGAATCGGAGAGTTTTGTCGGATCGGCGAGGTCCTTGTGCATCTTGTCGCGCCCCTCGGCGCTGCCGAGATGCGACAGCCCGGTGCCGGTGACCAGCAGGTGCGCCGGGTCGGGGTGGTCGATCGGCGCCAGCACCCGCCCCGCCGCCAGCGCCGCGTCGAGGTCGATGCGCGTGCCTTCGCCGGCGGCGGCGACCTCGGCGGCGAGGCTCCGCCCGGCGCGGATGGCGGCGAGCGCGAGGGCGTAGGTGGTGGCGAAGCCGGGCACGGTGCTCGCCCCCGCCTCGGTCAGCGCCGCGACGGCACGGCTGCCGTCCGGATTGCGGATCTGGGCCAGGTGCAGCATGGCGCGTCCTCCCGCTTGCCGGCCGGCCGCTTGCCGGCGAGAGCGCGAGCATGACACAGAGCGGGGGTGAGACGGGAGGCCCCCATGAGCAGTCCACCAATGCCCTATCCCCCCTCCTATCCACGCGACCTGCGCGGCTACGGCCGCACGCCGCCCGATCCGCGCTGGCCGGGCGGGGCGGCGATCGCGGTGCAGTTCGTGGTGAACTACGAGGAGGGCGGAGAGAACTGCATCCTGCACGGCGACGCCGCCTCCGAGGCGTTCCTGTCGGAGATCGTCGGCGCGGCACCCTGGCCGGGCCAGCGGCACATGAACATGGAGAGCATGTACGAATACGGCGCCCGCGCCGGGTTCTGGCGGCTGTGGCGGCTGTTCACGTCGCGGAGCGTGCCGGTGACGGTCTATGGCGTCGCGACGGCGCTCGCGCGCGGGCCGGAGCAGGTGGCGGCGATGCAGGAGGCGGGGTGGGAGATCGCCAGCCACGGCCTGAAATGGATCGACTACCGCGATTTCACCCGCGAGCAGGAGCGGGCGCACATGCAGGAGGCGATCCGCCTGCACATCGCGGCGACCGGGGCGCGTCCGCTCGGCTGGTACACCGGCCGCAGCTCGGCGCACACGCTCGATCTCGTCGCGGAGGAGGGCGGGTTCCTCTACACCGCCGATGCGTATGACGACGACCTGCCGCACTGGATGGCGGCCCCGGGCGGGCGGCATCAGCTGATCGTGCCGTACACGCTGGACGCCAACGACATGCGGTTTGCCACGCCGCAGGGGTTCAACTCCGGCGAGCAGTTTTTTGCGTATCTGAAGGACTCGTTCGACGTGCTGTACGCCGAGGGCCGCGCGGGGCAGCCGAAGATGATGTCGGTCGGCCTGCATTGCCGGCTGGCGGGACGGCCGGGACGGGCGGCGGCGCTGGCGCGGTTCGTGGACTACGTGCTGGGGCAGGACCGGGTGTGGCTGGCGACCCGGCTGGACATCGCGCGGCACTGGCACAGGGAACACCCGGCCGCGTGATCCGTTGCGAGGCGGCTGCGCTGCACGCGCCTGCGCATTGGCAAGCCGAAGCCGCGAATGCCGTCTGGTCGAAGTTTCTCGAGGGCGAGTTGACGCCGGCGCAGGTGGCCGCGCGCGTCGCGCTGCTGCAGGAAGCGCCGGTCCGCGAAACGCCCATCTCCGCCCTGATCGTGGCGGCGGCCGAAATCGCGACACGATGCCGTGTCACCGTCTACGATGCGCTTTACGTGGCGCTCGCCGTCCGACGCGGCGCGCCGCTCATCACCGCGGACCGGAAGCTCTGCGCCCGATTGGGGGAGACGCCGGAATTCGCGGGCGTTGCCATCGCTCTCGATCGCTTGCCGGCAGACTGACGTCGCCGCTGATCGCCAGCGCCTTGTTCCCGCAGTCGCAGCGCACGTCGTATCTCCGTCATTCCGGGACAATATCCCGGGCGCTATCGTTTCCGTCCCCGCCCGCCGCCGCGGCGCTTGCTCGGATCGTATCCGCCGCCCCCCGGCCCCATCGGCTCGGGCGTGCGGTCGCGCCGCGGCCGCAGCGTCGCCGAGGCCGCCGGCGGCGGCGCCAGGCCGAGATCGAGCGCCTCCAGCCGCCTGATCTCGTCGCGCAGCCGCGCCGCTTCCTCGAACTCCAGATCGGCCGCCGCGGCGCGCATGCGCTTTTCCAGCTCGCCGATCGCCGCCTTCAGATCCTTGCCGACGAATTCCGCCGCTCGCGTGTCGGCCACCGGGGCGACGGTGACGTAATCCTGCTCGAACACGCTCTCCAGCACGCGGCCGATCTGCTTCCTCACCGATTGCGGCGTGATGCCGTGCGCCACGTTCCATGCCCGCTGCTTGTCGCGCCGCCGCGCGGTTTCCTCGATCGCGAAGCGCAGGCTCGCCGTCATCGTGTCGGCATACAGGATCACCCGCCCCTCGACGTTGCGCGCCGCCCGGCCGATGGTCTGCACCAGCGAGGTCTGCGAGCGCAGGAAACCCTCCTTGTCGGCATCCAGGATCGCCACCAGCGAGCATTCGGGGATGTCGAGGCCCTCGCGCAGCAGGTTGATGCCGACCAGCACGTCGAACACGCCGAGCCGCAGGTCGCGGATGATTTCGATGCGTTCCAGCGTGTCGATGTCGGAGTGCAGATACCGCACCTTCACGCCGTTCTCGGCGAGGTACTCCGTCAGATCCTCGGCCATGCGCTTGGTCAGCGTGGTGACCAGCACGCGCCCGCCGCGCCCGGCGACGACGCGGCATTCGGCGAGCAGGTCATCGACCTGCCGCTCCACCGGCCGCACCTCGGTCTCCGGGTCGATCAGGCCGGTCGGGCGGATCACCTGTTCGGCGAACACGCCCTGCGTGCGCTCCATCTCCCACGGGCCGGGTGTCGCGCTGACGAACAGCGTCGGCGGGCGGAACCGCTGCCACTCCTCGAATTTCAGCGGCCGGTTGTCGATGCAGGACGGCAGGCGGAAGCCGAACTCCGCCAGGATCGACTTGCGCACATGGTCGCCGCGTTCCATGCCGCCGATCTGCGGCACCGTGACATGGCTCTCATCGACGATCAGCAGCGCGTTCTCCGGCAGATACTCGAACAGCGTCGGCGGCGGCTCGCCCGGATTGCGGCCGGAGAGATAGCGCGAGTAGTTCTCGATGCCCTTGCACGACCCGGTCGTCTCCATCATCTCGATGTCGAAGGTCGTGCGCTGCAGCAGCCGCTCCGCTTCCAGCAGTTTGCCCTGGCGTCTCGAACTCGGCGAGCCGTGCCTTCAGCTCCTGCTTGATCTGGCCGATCGCCTGGGTCAGCGTCGGGCGCGGGGTCACGTAGTGGCTGTTGGCGTACACGGTGATCGCGTCGAGCTTCGCCGTGACTTCGCCGGTCAGCGGGTCGAACTCGCTGATGGCCTCGATGTCGTCGCCGAACAGGCTGACGCGCCAGGCACGGTCCTCGTAATGGCTCGGGTAGATGTCCACGGTCTCGCCGCGCAGCCGGAACGTGCCGCGCTGGAACGCGGTGTCGTTGCGGCGGTACTGCAGATCGACCAGCGCGCGCGCCAGCACGTCGCGGTCGATGCGCCCGCCGACTTCCAGCTTCACCACCATCTTCGCGTATGTCTCGACCGAGCCGATGCCGTAGATGCACGATACCGAGGCGACGATGATCACGTCATTGCGTGCGAGCAGGGCCTGGGTGGCGGCATGGCGCATGCGGTCGATCTGCTCGTTGATCTGCGCGTCCTTCTCGATATAGGTGTCGGTGCGCGGGACATAGGCTTCCGGCTGGTAGTAGTCGTAATAGCTGACGAAGTATTCGACCGCATTGTCCGGGAAGAACGACTTCATCTCGCCGTAGAGCTGCGCCGCCAGCGTCTTGTTCGGCGCCAGGATCAGGGTGGGCTTCTGCACCGCCTCGATCACCTTCGCCATCGTGAACGTCTTGCCCGAGCCGGTGACGCCGAGCAGCACCTGGTCCTGCTCGCCGCCCACGACACCGGCGACGAGGTCGCGGATCGCGGTCGGCTGGTCGCCGCTCGGCGCAAACTCCGACACCACGCCGAACCGCCGCGTCGCCGGCTTGGCCGGCTGCTTCTGCGGCATGAACAGCACGGGCGGCGGGCGGAGCAGGGTCTGGGACATGCGCATCTCCTCGCCCGCGAGCAGATGGCACCGCTGCACGACCGCGTCGAGAGGCCGCGCGGTAATGTTGCCAAAAACAAATATGTCCACTTTTGCTGTTGAAAAGATTCTGGATTCACTGAATGGAAATGGCTAGGACTTCTTATGAGCCGAACCTGAGGCGGGGGAAGCAGTGCCGGCTTACGGAAAGATCGCTTTGGTTACATCCATGTTCCATCCTTCCGACGTGGCGTTCGCGCTCCGCTGGAGCGAGCGGGCGCCTGGCATCGACGGCTGGCGCCTCCGGCTGGAGCCGGAGGCGGTGCCCGAGCGGGTGCTTGTGCTGCCGCCGGGCTCGCAGGAGCCGGTGTTCCTCATCAGCCGCCCATCGGTCCGGGTGGTGCTGGAGCGGCGCGTCGGCAACGGCAGCGGCGAGGGGTCGTACCGCGTCGTCGGCGAGTACGACAATTTGCGCCTGGCGGTGCAGGCGCTGTGCCCGCTGGACGGCAGCGACGTGCAGGAGATCAACGAGGAACTGGAAATCCGCTTCCCGCGCGCCCGCCGCTGACCGCTGCCTCAACCGAGCGCGCGCGCCAGTTCCCACGCCTGCGCCGCGACCAGCCGCCCGCGTCTGCCGTGCTCGATCGCCTGCGCGCTGGAGGCCGAGCCGACCAGGCCGCGCTTCAGCACCCCCTGCAGGATCGCGGCGATGCGGAACATGCCGAACACGAGATACACGTCCCAGTCCGGCCCAGGGATCGGCTGGCCGGTGCGCCGGCAATAGGCGGCGACATAGGCGGCCTCGCCCGGAATGCCGAGTGCCCCGAGGTCCAGCCCGGCGATGCCGCGGAACCCGGTGGGGCGGAGCCGCCACGACATCGCGTGATAGCCGAAATCCGCCAGCGCGTCGCCGAGCGTCGATAGCTCCCAGTCCAGCACCGCGATGACGCGCGGCTCGGTCGGGTGGAAGATCAGGTTGTCCATGCGGAAATCGCCATGCACCAGCGCCGGGGTTTCGCGCGTCGGCAGGTGCGCGGGCAGCCAGTCGATCAGCCGGTCCATCGCCGCGATCGGCTCGGTCTCGCTGGCGCGGTACTGCTTGCTCCAGCGCGCCACCTGGCGGGCGAGGTAGTTGCCGGGCCGGCCGTACTCCGCCAGCCCCAGCGCCTGCCAGTCGAGGCCGTGCAGTGCGGCGATGGTCGCATTCATCGCATCGTACAGCGCGCCGCGCTCGGCGGGCGCGAGACCGGGCAGGCCCTGGTCCCAGAAGATGCGGCCCTCCACGTACTGCATGACGTAGAACATGCTTCCGATCACGTCCGCGTCAGTGCAGAGCGCCAGCGGGCGGGCGACCGGCACCGCGGTGCCGTGCAGCGCCTGCAGCACGCGGAACTCGCGATCGACGGCGTGGGCGCTCGGCAGCACTTCCCCGGTCGGCTTGCGGCGCAGCACGTAGGTGGCGTCCGGCGTGGTCAGCTTGAACGTGGGGTTGGACTGGCCGCCCTGGAACCGCGCCACCGCGAGCGGCCCGCGATAGCCCGCGACGTTCGCGGCGAGCCAGGGTTCGAGCCTGGCCGCGTCGAACGCCTGCGGATCGGTCATGCGATCCACACCGGGCGCGTGCGCGCGCCCGCTGCCCGGTCGGGCGGGGCGACGAAGGCGCTGCCGCCGGTCAAACTTTCCGGCCCCTGGTAGCGGCGCAGTTCCAGCCGCGCGATCTGGTTGCGATGCACCTCGTCCGGCCCGTCGGCGAGGCGCAGGGTGCGCGCGGTCGCGTAGGCGTGGGCGAGGCCGTAATCGTCGGTCACCCCGGCGCCGCCGAACGCCTGGATCGCCCAGTCGATGACGCGGCAGGCCATGTTCGGCGCCGCCACCTTGATCATGGCGATCTCCGCCTGCGCCGCCTTGTTGCCGCGCTTGTCCATCATGTCGGCGGCCTTCAGCGTCAGCAGCCGCGCCTGCTCGATCAGGATGCGGCTCTCGGCGATGCGCTCCTGCGTCACCGTCTGCTCGGCGAGCGCGCGGCCGAACGCCACGCGCGTCTGGGCGCGCCGGCACATGCGTTCCAGCGCGCGCTCGGCCAGCCCGATCAGCCGCATGCAGTGATGGATGCGCCCCGGCCCGAGCCGGCCCTGCGCGATCTCGAAGCCGCGGCCTTCGCCGAGGATGATGTTGTCGGCGGGCACGCGCGCGGCGTCGAACATCACCTCGGCATGGCCGTGCGGCGCGTCGTCGTAGCCGAACACCGGCAGCGCGCGTTTCACCGTGACGCCTTGATGCGGCAGCGGCACCAGCACCATCGATTGCTGGCGGTGGCGGTCGGGGTTCTCCGGGTCGGTCTTGCCCATCACGATCAGGATGCGGCAGCGCGGGTCCGCGGCGCCGGAGGTCCACCATTTGCGCCCGCTGATGACGTAGTCGCCACCGTCGCGGCGGATGCGGGTGGCGATGTTGGTGGCGTCGGAGGAGGCCACGTCCGGCTCGGTCATGGCGAAGGCGGAGCGGATCTCGCCGTTCAGCAGCGGGGTCAGCCATTGCCGTTTCTGTGCGTCGGTGCCGTAGCGTTCCAGCACCTCCATGTTGCCGGTGTCGGGGGCGGAGCAGTTGAACGCCTCCGGCGCGAAGGCCGAGCGCCCCATCGTCTCGCACAGCGGCGCGTATTCCAGGTTGGTCAGCCCGGCGCCGTGCTCGCTGGCGGGCAGCCAGAGGTTCCACAGCCCGGCCGCGCGGGCGTGGCGCTTGAGCTGCTGCATCAGCGCCGGCGGCTGCCAGCGGTCGCCCTCGGCGATCTCGGCGAGCAGGGCGGCCTCGTTGGGATAGATGTGCTCGGCCATGAAGGCTTCGACGCGCGCCTTCAGCTCCAGCACTTTCGGCGAATAGTCGAAATCCATGACGTCCCCCGCGCGTGACCGCCGGCGGGACCGCGCCCCGGCCGGGGCCGTCACCGTACCGTCTTGCCGAGGCCCTGTAAAAGCCCGCGCACCGGCGCCGCCGCTTCGCCCGCCGGCCGCGCAAGCGCACCCGATGTCGGACGAACCGATCAAGAGGGTCGATGCGGTTCGCGAGTCACGAATGCGCGAAACACGGCCGTCGCGTCGAACCGCCAGCAAAGGCAGGCGTTTTTATGTAACAAAGTTCGCATTCAGACGAGGATTATATGACAGAGTTTCGATTCTACTGCCTGGATGCCGAGAACAAGATCATACGTGGTGAAACGGTGCGTGTCAAGAACTTGACTGACGCAATTGACGCGGCTCGCAATTCTTGTCGGCAGCTTGGCGGAAATTCCGACCGCATCGAGGTGTGGCAGGGCAGGATTCGCGTCTATCCGTGACGCCGCGGCGACCGCGACCGTCCGCTACGCCGCCAGCAGCCCGCGCATCGGCCGTGCCCCGGCACTGTCGGGGAACACGCCGGCCAGCGCGGCCTCGTCGAGGCCGAGATGCGCGGCCAGCACGCCCTTCGCGACCGCGCGCATGTCGGTCGTCGGCTGCAGGTCGCGGTTCTCGAACAGCCGCCCTGCCGCCAGGCCCGGCCAGGCGCCCGCCACGCGCCCGCCGGCGACCGCGCCGCCGAGCACGAAGGCGACCGTCGCCGTGCCGTGGTCGGTGCCCTGCGTGCCGTTCATGCGCACGGTGCGGCCGAACTCGGTGACCACCAGCACCGCGGTCTGCCGCCACGCCGCGCCCAGACCCTCGCGCAGCGCCACCAGCCCGTCGTCCAGCGGTTTGAGCGCGGCGGCGAGGCGGGGGGCCTGGCGGACATGGGTGTCCCAGCCGCCCGCCTCCAGCGCCGCGATGCGCGGCCCGTCCGGTGCCGCCAGCAGCTTGCCGGCGGCCTCGGCCAGCGTGGCGAAAGCGTCGCGCTGCGGCGGCAGTTCCGTGCCCGCCAGCACCGCCTCGGAAAAACCACGCTCCTGCAACGCCCGCGCCATCGCCGGGCCGGTCACCGTGTCGTGCCGGTTCAGCGCCAGCACGGCGGCGTAGTAGTCGGGCGGCGGATGCAGCCGGCCTTCGGGCAGGAAACTGTCGACCCGCGCGTGCCCGCGCAGCAGCAGCGGCACGCCCGCGCCCACGGCCAGCGCCGGCGCGCGGATCGCGGCGGCGGCGCGGTTGAGCCAGCCATCGGCGATGCCGTGACCCTCGACGCCCAGTTCCAGCGCGTCCTGGGCGGCGAAATGGCTGCGGCTGCGGTCGGGGCTGGCCACCGCCTGCACCGCCAGCGCCTCGCCCGCCGCATACATCCCGTGCAATCCCGGCAAGGCCGGATGCAACCCGAAGAACCCGCCGAGGTCGAGCAACCCCTCCGCCACCAGCGGCGCCCGCCAGGCGGCGAGGCCGCGCTCGCCGTACGGCACCACCACCGCCAGCCCGTCCATCCCGCCGCGCAGCAGCACGACGACGAAGCGCCGCTCGGTCGGCAAAGCGGCCAGCGCCAGCGACGCCCGCCCCAGCGTCATCGCGGAGCCAAGCCCGAGCAGGGCGGCGCGACGGGTTAACCTCATGCGCGTCATCTCCGAAAAAATTCCGGCGAGGCCAGCAGCAGCGCCAGCGCCTCCCGCCGCGAGCCGGCGCGGCGCACCGCCAGCGCCGTCTCCGCGCCGAGCAGCGGCCCGAGCGTCGCCTCGGCGGTCGCGACCGGGTCGGCGGCACCGGCGCGGCCGGCGATGCCAAGCGCCCAGTCGGCGCGGCGCAGCAGCAACTCGCCGTCGCCCCAGGCGGCCGCGGTGTCCGCCCAGCCGTCGGGCAGCGGCGCGGTCAGCCAGGGCTGGCCCAGCAGGTGCGTCACGCCTTGCAGCGCCGGCCGCGCGTCCTCGGGCAGGTCGAGCGCACGCAGCACCGCCACCGCGTAGTCGAACGGCGTGCGCAGCTTGCGCATCGGCTGCCACGCGCCCGGCAAGCGGAGCAGCGCCAGCGACGCGGCGCCGAGGTCGCCGCCGCTGTCGTGCAGCACCGCTGCGAGGTGCCCGACCGCGTCCGGCGGCGGCGCGTCGGTGATGAAATGGCACGCCAGCCTCGCCGCGATCCGCCGATAGGTCGCCGGGTGCGTGCCGAGCCAGCGCAGCGCCGCAATGCCGCCCGGCTCGCCCTCGGGATAGAGGCGGCCCATGACGGTCTTCGCCCCCGGCTCGTGGCGGCGCGGGAAGAACGCGAAGCGCCCGTCGGCGCGCGCGATGCTCCAGCCGGTGAGCAGGGCGGCGAACGCGGTCACATCGGCCTGGGTGTAGCCGGCGTCGCGGCCGATCGTGTGCAGTTCCAGGCATTCGCGGGCGAAATTCTCGTTCAGCCCGCGCCCGGTCAGCCTTCCGGCAAGACTGTGCGGGCCGATCGAGACCGCGTTGTCGAGATAGAGCAGCATCGCCGGATGCCGCGCCACCGCCAGCAGCATGTCGGCGAACCGCCCGGTCACGTGCGGCCGGATCGCCTCGCGCACATAGGCGAACGCCAGCGCGTGCAGCGGCGGGCGGCGCAGGCTGACGGTGAAATGGTTGGCCCAGAACCACACCAGCCGCTCGCGGAACGGCACCGCCGTCGCGAGCAGCGTCGCGGCCGCCGCTGCGGCCTCGGCGCGGAACAGCGCGCGCACGTCTCCGGGTTGCCCGCCCGCCCGCTTCGCCTGCCGGTCGGCACGCAGCGCCGCCAGCCCCTCGGCCGATCCGGCGCCCGGCCGGGCCAGCGCCGGATCGGGTCCGGCAAGCTGGCCGGCGAGCCATGCGTCGGGGTCGGCTTGGAGCGGCTCGGTGCCGCGGCGGCCGAGGCCGAAGCGGACCAGCGCCGCGGCGGTGCGCGTGTCCATGTGCAAGACTTACCGGGCAGCCATGTGACACTGTGTAAGCGCCTGTGAATAATCAGCGGTGAACCGCGCGGGCCAGTCCGGGCTTGCAATTCGCCGGAAGCGCGGGCATCTGACGAGGCAGAAGGCCGGCTGGACGGGCCGGATGGGGCGAGGTGCGCGGGGCAGGGGGTCCCGCAGCGCCCGCTCATGCTGTGCCCTACGGGCTTGAGGAGGCTATCTTGGCCGCGACACCGCTTGATAAGATCCGCAACATCGGCATCACCGCGCATATCGATGCCGGCAAGACCACCACGACCGAGCGCATCCTGTATTACACCGGCGTGTCGCACCGGATCGGCGAGGTCCACGACGGCAACACCACGACCGACTACATGGAGCAGGAGCGCGAGCGCGGCATCACCATCACCTCCGCCGCCGTCACCTGCGAGTGGAAGGGCCACCGCATCAACATCATCGACACGCCCGGCCACATCGACTTCAACATCGAGGTGAACCGCAGCCTGCGCGTGCTCGACGGCGCGGTGTTCATCATCGAGGGCGTCGCCGGCGTGCAGCCGCAGAGCGAGACCAACTGGCGGCTGGCCGACCGCTACAACGTGCCGCGCATCATCTTCATCAACAAGCTCGACCGCACCGGCGCCGATTTCTTCCGCGCCTTCGACAGCCTGAAGGAAAAGCTCGACATCGTGGCGCTGCCGCTGCAGCTGCCGGTCGGCATCGAGGACGGTTTTCGCGGCGTGGTCGATCTGGTCGAGATGAAGGCGATCGTCTGGGAAGGCGGCGAGCTGGGCGCGAAGTTCCACGACGAGCCGATCCCCGACGACCTGCTGGCGCAGGCCAAGGAGCACCGCCAGATCCTGCTCGACACCGCGCTGTCGGTCGATGACGCGGGCATGGAGGAGTATTTCGAGCACGGCGACGTCGCGGTCGCCACGCTCAAGCGCGCCATCAAGACCGGCACGATCAGCGGCGCGTTCCGTCCGGTGCTGTGCGGCACCGCGTTCAAGAACAAAGGCGTGCAGCCGCTGCTGGATGCCGTGCTCGACTATCTTCCGTCGCCGGTCGATGTGCCGGGCATCGCCATCGCCGCCGAGGAAGGCGAGGACGCGATCACCGACCACCACCGCCGCCGCATCAAGGCCGATCCAAACGCGCCGTTCGCCGGCCTTGCGTTCAAGAT
Organism: uncultured Pseudomonadota bacterium; assembly: GCA_963786445.1. Lineage (GTDB taxonomy): Bacteria > Pseudomonadota > Alphaproteobacteria > Acetobacterales > Acetobacteraceae > JAFKFJ01. Next base: position 180,902 of record CAWAZU010000031.1, on the reverse strand, counting down.
CATCAACGACAAATACGGCACGCTGACCTTCGTGCGCGTCTATGCCGGCACGCTGAAGAGCGGCGACACGCTGCTCAACACCACGCGCGAGCACAAGGAGCGGGTCGGGCGGATGTTCCAGATGCACGCCGACAAGCGTGCCGAGATCAAGGAAGTCTCGGCCGGCGACATCGCCGCCTTCGTGGGGCTGAAGGACACCGCGACCGGCGACACGCTGGCCGCGTTCGAGGACCCGGTGGTGCTGGAACGCATGGCGTTCCCGGTGCCGGTGATCGACATATCGGTCGAGCCGCGCACGAAGGATTCGGTCGAGAAGATGACGATCGGCCTGCAGAAGCTGGCCGGCGAAGACCCCAGCCTGCGGCTGAAAACCGACCAGGAGACCGGGCAGACGATCCTGTCCGGCATGGGCGAGCTGCACCTGGAAATCATCATCGACCGGCTGCGCCGCGAATACGGCGTGGAGGCGAATGTCGGCGCGCCGCAGGTGGCGTATCGCGAGACCATCTCGCGCGCGCACACCGAGACCTACACGCACAAGAAGCAGACCGGCGGTTCGGGCCAGTACGCCGAGGTGAAGATCAGGTTCGAGCCGCTGGAGCGCAACGGCGGCGTGGTGTTCGAGAACGACGTGGTCGGCGGCTCGGTGCCGAGGGAGTACATCCCCGCGGTCGAAAAGGGCATCCGCATGCAGGCCGACACCGGCGTGCTGGCCGGCTTCCCGACGGTCGATTTCAAATACACGCTGCTCGACGGCAAGTACCACGATGTCGACTCCAGCGCGCTGGCGTTCGAGATCGCGGCCAAGGCGTGTTTCCGCGAGGGCATGAAGAAGGCCGGGCCGGTGATCCTGGAGCCGATCATGGACGTGGAGGTGACGACGCCGCAGGACCATGTCGGCGACGTGGTCGGCGACCTCAACCGCCGGCGCGGCATGATCCAGAACCAGGAGAGCGCGGGCAGTACGATCATGGTGCGCGCGCACGTGCCGCTGAAGGAGATGTTCGGCTACATTTCCGATCTGCGCAGCATGACCAAGGGGCGCGCCTCGTTCACGATGCAGTTCCACCACTACGATCCGGTGCCGCGCACCATCGCCGACGAGATCATGGCGAGGTCGGCGTAGCGGCCGCCGGCGTGCGATCGACCTCGGGCGTGGTGCGCATGCCGACGCTGAGCCGGTTCCAGAGGTTGATCTGCCCGATCAGGATGGTGAGATCGACGATCTCCTTGTCCGAGAACTGCGCCTGCAGAGCCTCGTAATCGGCATCCGGCGCGTGCGTCTGCGCGACCAGCGTCAGCGCCTCGGTCCATGCCAGCGCGGCGCGCTCGGCCGGCGTATAGATCGGCGCCTCGCGCCAGGCATCGAGCAGCAGCAGCCGCTGTTCGGTCTCGCCGAGCCTGCGCGCGTCCTTGCTGTGCATGTCGAGGCAGAACGCGCAGCCGTTGATCTGCGAGGCGCGCATCTTCACGAGCTCGATCAGCCGCGGCGGCAGGCCGCATTGCCGGATGTAGGATTCCACGCTGCGGAGGGCCTTGTAGCCGTCGGGCGCGATCCGGGATGACGACAGGCGTTCGGCGGGCATGAGGTCGCTCCTTTCATGTGATGCGGCCGATATGGGGCGCGCTACACTTCGGTCCAGCGTTGATGCGGAGGAGGTCCATGAACGATCCATCGGCTTACGAGCAATTCCGCGCCCTGCACGAGCGGCCGGGTGCCTTCGTCATGCCCAACGCCTGGGACGGCGCCTCGGCGGTGCTGCTGAAGCGCGCGGGGTTTGAGGCGCTCGGCAGTTCCTCGCTCGCCATCGCCTTCGCGATGGGGCGGCAGGACGGGCAGCACGCGGTCAGCCTCGCCGACGCGGTGGCGAATGCGCGCCTGCTCGGCCGCATGACCGGGCTGCCGGTGAACGGCGACCTGGAGGACGGGTTCGGCGCCGACCCCGAGCACTGCGCGAGCACCGTGGAGGCCGCCGTCGCGGCCGGGCTGGCGGGCCTCGGCATCGAGGACACCACGGCCGATCCGGCGCACCCGATCCACGAATTCGACCACGCCGTCGCGCGCATCCGCCGCGCCGCCCAGGCGGCGCGCGGGCGCATCCTGCTGACCGGGCGCACCGACAATTTCCTGCACGGCCGCGCCGATCTCGACGACACGATCCGCCGCCTCGTCGCCTTCGCCGAGGCCGGGGCCGACGTGCTCTATGCCCCGCTGCTGCCCGACATGGCGGCGATCCGCGCGGTGGTGCAGGCGGTGGCGCCGAAGCCGGTCAACGTGCTGATCGGCCCGCGCTCCGGCCCGGTGAAGTTCGTCGGAACTCGCGGCGGCGGGCGTGCGGCGCGTCAGCCTTGGCGGGGCGCTGTATCGCCGTGCCATGTCCGGTCTGCTGGAGGCGGCGACGGCGTTGCAGCAAGGCGACCTCGCCGCCGCTGCGCGCGGCGTGCCGGGCGCGGAGATCGCGGCGCTGCTGCCGCCCTGACGGCACACGTCACTTGGCGGCGCTGCAATAGTCCGCGAGCGGCGCCACGATCTCGCCGCGGCGCACGGGCACGCAGTCCGGCGGGAAATCCTGCCGGAACTGTCCGCCTCGCGCGCGCACCGCGGCGAGGAAGTCCGGCAGGTGGCGCATGGCGCCGGTCGGCAGGTCGTGCAGCACCAGCAGCGACCAGTCCTGCGCCACGCATTGCGCCAATGCGCACTCGACCCAGTTCTCCGGCGCTTCCCAGTCGCGCGGGACGGCGTTCCACAGCACGCAGGTGAAACGCCCGCGGCACAAAAACTCCACCACCGTTGCGCAGAGCAGGTGCGGCCCCATGCGTCCGCCGCCGCCGAACGGGCGGAACAGTTTTTCGTCGTGCGCGAGCGCGCCGATCGCGCGCTCTGTCCGCCCGATCTCCTGCTCCGCCACGTCGGGCGCGTCGCTCAGCCCGAGCGGGACGGAATGCGCTCCAGGTGTGGTTGCCGATCCAGTGGCCGGCTTGCGTGCGCGCGCGCCGCGAGATGCTGGCCGGCTGGCGTCGCGACCTTCTCGCCGACGACGAAAAACGTCGCGCGGATATCGTGGTCGGCGAGCACGGCCAGCACGTCCTCGGTGACGCCCTGCGTCGGCCCGTTGTCAAAACTCAGCGTCACGTCGAACATGCCGGCGCTCACAACCGCCACAGCCACGGCAGCCGCGGCGCGATCGCGTAGTTGAGCTGCACCAGCAGGATGAAGCCGAGGCTCCAATACGTGTTCGCCGCGCACAGCGCCGCGCCGACGGCATACAGCGCCTGCGCAAAAATGATCCGCCGCTCGAACGCGCCGGCGATATCCACGGTGGTCTCCTCGCGCGTCAGCCCGCGCGCACGGGCGTGCCGCCAGCTCGCATAGAGCAGCACGCCGAGCGCCACGATGTTCGCCCAATAGACCAGCAGGGCGACGCGGAAGGTGACGAACTCGGCAATCAGCGCGGTGGTGAACGGCACCACCGACACGGCGCACAGGAACGCGATGTGCAGCCACGCAAGATCGCGGTCGCCGCGGCGCAGATGGTTGAGCTGCGTCTGCTGCCCGACCCAGAAGATGCCGAGCGTCATCACGCTCATCAGATACACCAGCAGCCGCGGCGCCAGCGCCAGCAGCGCGTGGACCAGCCCCGCCTCGTCATGCACTGCGGCGGCGGCGGGCACGCGCAGGTCGAGCACCAGCAGCGTCATCGCCACCGCGAACACGCCGTCGCTCAGTGCCGCCAGCCGCTCCAGGCTGGTGCCGGCAATGCGGTTGTAGGTCGGCCGCTCCGGCCGGTCCTGCATCGCTCAGCGCCGGTGCGCGAGCGCCAGCCCCACGCCGGCGCCGACCAGGAACCCCCCGGCGATGCGGTTGCGCGCCCGCCCGTGCGCCGCGAGCAGGGGCCGCGCCCGCCCGGCCAGCAGCGCCCAGCAACTGTCGAGCACGATCGCGACCGCCAGGAACGTGACACTCAGGATCACGAGCTGCGGCCAGGCCGCGCGGTCGGCCGCGACGAATTGCGGGAAGAACGCGCCGTAGAAAAACAGCGTTTTCGGGTTGGTCAGCGACACCAGCAGGCCACGCACAAAAATGCCGCGGGGGGAGCGCGGCTGGGCCGCGACGCGCGTGAGGTCGGGCGCCGCCGCCCGCCACTGCCGCACGCCGAGCACGATCAGATAGGCCACGCCGGCCCAGCGCAGCCACGCCATCCATTCGCCGATCCCGCCCAGCAGCGCGGTCATGCCGAGCGCGGTCAGCAGCAGTTGCGGCACCATCGCCGTGGCGGTGCCGGCCAGCGTCAGCAGCCCGTAGCGCGTGCCGTAGGCGACGCTGTTGGCGACGATCAGCGCCACGTTCGGGCCGGGGATCAGCATCAGCACGGCGGTGGCGAGCACGAAGGCGGCGTAGAGGGCGGGGTCGATCACGGCGCTGCTCCGTCCTGGGCCAGCCATGCTTGCAGCGCCGCGGCGCTGACCGCAATGCCGCCGCTGCCGTGGACGAAGGCGGCGACCTGCAGCCCGGCGATCCGCCACGCGCCGTCGGCGCCGCGCACCAGCAGCGGCGCGCCGCTGGTGCCGTGGGTGCCGGCGCAGTCATGGCGCAGCAGCGCGCCGGTGTCGGCCAGCACGTGGCAGACGGTGTCGGCCTCGATCACCTCGATGCGGTCCTGGTTGTAGCCGCCGAGCATCGCCGGCGTGCCCGGCGCCGGCGGCGGCGCGAACCCGAGCACGGCGCCGCCGAGCGGTGCCGCCAGCGTCACCGCCGCCACGTCGATGCCGCGCGCGACGCGGGTGCGGATGGCGAGCGCGTGGCCGGCAAAACCGCCGCGCGCATAGCGCGTCAGCACATGCACCATGTCGGGCGGCACGGTGCGATGCAGCCGCGCGCTCCACAGGCAATGCGCCGCCGTCAGCGCCGTGCGCGGCGCGATCAGCACGGCGGTGCAGCGCGTGGTGCCGGGCACCTGCAGCCGCGCCAGCGCGTCCCAGGGCGCGGCGGCGGCATCGACCACGCTGCGCGCGTCATGCGCCCCCACGCCCGGCAGCGGCGCCTGCGCGAGCAGCGCCAGCGGCAGCAGCAGGCGGGCGAGTCGCCCCATGTCACCAACTGTCCCATGATCGGCCGGCGCTGGTTGGGGCGGGAGGATTCGAACCTCCGCATGACGGAATCAAAATCCGTTGCCTTACCACTTGGCGACGCCCCAGCCGGCCCGGCGGCTCAATAGGTCGCACACGGTAGCGCGGCAAGCCCGCGGCGCGGCGGCGGCGTCAGCCGGCGTCGCCGGGAACCGCGCTGTGCAACGCCTGGCGCGGCCGGCCGGCCCGCGCGGCGTCGGCCGCCGACGCCTGCGCCCGCATCACCCGGTCGCGCCCGGCGGCTTTGGCGGCATACACGGCCCCGTCGGCCGCCGCGAGCAGATCGACCGGCGTGGCGTCGGGCGCACTCGCACGCATCGCCGCGACGCCGATGCTGACGCTCACGAACCCGCGTCCGTCGCGGCCGGGGTGGAACACCTGCAGCGCGGCGATCGCGGTATGCACGCGCTCGGCGATCTCCCACGCCTGGTCCAGCTCCGTCGCCGGCATCAGCACGACGAACTCCTCGCCGCCGAAGCGGGCCGGCAGGTCGCGGGCCTCGCGCACATGGTCGGCGATGGCGCGGGCGATGATGGTCAGGCAGCGGTCGCCCTCCAGATGGCCGGCGGTGTCGTTGAACAGCTTGAAGTCGTCCACGTCGATCATCATCAGCGCGATCCCGGACGGCGCCGCCGCCCCGTCCTGCCAGGCCCGCGCCAGCGCGAGGTCGAAGAATTGCCGGTTGGCCAGCCCGGTCAGCGGGTCGGTGTTGGACATCTCCAGCAGTTTCGCGTTCGCGCGCGCCAGGTCGTCGGCGCGCAGCCGCAGCCGCAGCCCCAGCACGAAGCTGCGACGCGAATCGTGCTCGGCCAGCAGCCGCGCCAGGAGCGACAGCGCGACCAGCACGTGCGTCGCGACGATCACGTCGGCGTGCGCGATGGCGGCGCGGTGCATCGCGGCGCCACCGACGTTGATGGCGTCGCCCAGCGCCAGCGTCACCAGCGTGAAAATCAGCGCATCGCGCAGGCGCATCGGCATCAGCACGTTCATCCACAGGATGCCGATGGCGAGCACGATGGCGGCGCGGAACGTGTCCACCTGGGCGGAAGCGGCGAAGCCGAGCAGGGTGGTCAGCAGCGCCACGGCGGGGGGTGCGACGATGGCCAGCGCCACCAGCCGGTGCGGCCGGCCGGTGCCGAGCACGCGCAGCGCCGCCAGCGATACCGGGGTGACCACGCCGAGCCGCAGCAGCAGCCCGAACCGCCACACGTCCGGCACGCTTACGAGGTCGAGCGCGTACGACAGCCAGCAGAAGGCGAAGCCGACAACGATCCAGACCCGCAGCTGTCGGTTCCGCTGCGGCTCGGTCTCGCTGGCGAACCGGCGTTCCAGCGCGCCGGGCAGTCGCCAGCTCCACCAGGGCCGCACCTGCGCGTCCGCCAGCATGCCGCGCAGTTCAGCGTCCACCTGCGTCTCCGCCGTCATCAGGCCAGGCGCCGACGGCCGGTTCAGCGTGGCCGCAACCGTCCCGCATGTCGCGCATTGTCCTTTGCTTGTGCGGACTATGCGCCGCCCCGACGGAAAGTGGGTAAAGATCGCGGCGCGCCGTTGCCGCCGCGGCAGCCGGCGGTGCCGCTCACGATGCGAGCGCGCCGCCCCAGCTCCACCAGCCCGGCCGCGCCACGCGCGCAGCCGCCGCGCGCGCCGCCGCCGCCGTCGCGAACAGCGCGAAGCAGGTGGCGCCCGACCCGCTCATCCGCGCCAGTCTCGCGCCCGGCAGCGCCAGCAGCGCCGCCAGCACCGTGCCGATCGCCGGTTCCAGCGCGCACGCCGGCGCCTCGAGGTCGTTGCGGAGCCGCGCCAGATCCGCCGCCATCGCCGCCGCGTCTTCCCAGCCCGCAGGCAGGTCGAGCGGCGGCGAGAACCCGCCGCTGCGGGCGCGGAACACCGCGTGCGTCGCCACCGCCACGCCCGGATTGACCAGCACGATCCCGCATTCCGGCAGGCGCGGCGCCGGCGCCAGCGTCTCGCCGATGCCGCCCATGCGCGCCGCCCGGCCGGCGAGGCACACCGGCACGTCCGCGCCCAGCGCCAGCGCCAGCTCCGCCGAGGCCGGCGCCACGCCCCACAGCCGCGCCAGCACGCGCAGCGCCGCCGCCGCGTCGGCCGAGCCGCCGCCGATGCCGGAGGCCACCGGGAGGCGTTTTTCCAGCGTCAGCCGCGCCCGCGGCGCGACGCCGGAGGCCGCCGCCAGGGCCCGCGCCGCGCGCAGCACCAGATTGTCGCCCGTGCCGTCCAGCGCCGCGGCGAACGGGCCGGTCACCGCGAGCGTCAGCGCACCGTCCGGCGCGGCGCGCAGCACGTCGCCCACCGCGGCGAACACGACCAGGGAGTCCAGCAGGTGATAGCCGTCGTCGCGCCGCCCCAGCACGTGCAGGGCGAGGTTCACCTTGGCCGGCGCGAAGGACTCCAGCGCCGCCACGCGACCGCGCTGCCGCCTACTGCACCTTCTCCGCCGAGGGCGCGATCGCCGACTGCGCCTGCTTGGGCTGCTCGGCCGCCTGCGCGTCGTGCAGCTTCGCCTGCAGCTTCGGCACGTCCTCCGGCTCCGGGTTCAGCGTCAGCGCCAGCCGCCACTGATAGAGCGCCTCCAGCTTGCGTCCCGCCGCCCAGTAGGCGTCGCCGAGATGGCCGTTGATGGTCGGGTCTTCCGGCTCCAGCTCGACCGCCTTCTCCAGGTCCTGCACGGCCTGCTTGGCGTTGCCCTCGCGCAGCGAAATCCAGCCGAGGCTGTCCACGATCGCCCCGTCATTCGGCCGCTCCTGCGCCGCGCGCTCGATCATGCGCCGCGCCTCGGCCAGATGCGTGCCCTGCTCGGTCCAGGAATAGCCGAGATAGTTCAGCACGAACGCCTCATCGGGCGAGAGCTGCAAGGCGCGCTTGAAATCCGCCTCCGCCTTCGGCCACTCGTGCGCCCGCTCCTCGGCGACGCCGCGCTCGTAGAACAGCGGCCAGTTGACGTGCGTCGGGTTCGGCGTCAGCGCCACCGCGCGGTCATAGGCCGTCACCGCGTCGGCGTAGCGGTGGCCGTCGCGCAGCACCTCGCCCTCGAGCGTCCACGGTTCCGGCCGGCCCGGCAGTTCCTGCTGCAGCCGCGCCAGCAGCCGCAGCGAGCCGGCAGCGTCGCCGGTGCGGTCGCGGAAGGCGGCGCGGCGCAGATCGACCAGCGGCGCCAGCGGGTCGTTCGCCGCGACCGGCGCCAGCATCGCCAGCGCCGCGTCCGGCCGCTTGTCCTGCGCCAGCATGTCGGCCGCGAGCAGCCGCGCCGTGGTCAGGTCCGGCCGCAGGTCGAGCGCGAGGCGCAGCAGGATGGTCGCGAACTGCTGCGCGTCCTGCTGGCGCAGCGCCGAGGCCAGCGCGAGGTAGGACTCGGCCAGCCCGTCGGCGGCGTCGCGCACCGGCCGCGCGGCCACGTCCGCCTGCAGCCGCGGCAGCGTCACCGCCAGGTCGTCGCCGAACTGCCCCAGCGCGGCCAGCGTCTGCCGCGCGTCCTCGGTGCGCCCGCCGCGCGCCTGCCAGCTCGCCATCGCACGCGCGAGGTCGAGGTTGGGCGTGCCGAACGCCGTCTGCGCGATGCCGTAGAGCCGCCCGGCCTCGGCCTCGCGGTTCGAGAGGTCGGCGATCATCGCGGCGTGGAAGGCATAGACCGCGCGGAACCGCTGGCCCTGCACGAACGGGCGCAGCGTCTCCAGCGCGCGGTCGGGACGGCCGCCGCCGAACTGCGCCCAGGCGACCAGCAGCGGCTGCAATATCTGCGTCAGTCCCTGCTTGGGCAGCCCGGCGAAGCGCTGCTCGGCCAGTTCCCAGTTGCCGGCGGCGGCGTCGGTGTCGGCCACCAGCAGCCGCGCCGCCTCGTTGCCCGGCAGGTCGCGCGCGATCGCCACCGCCGCCTTCTGGCCGGCAAGCAGGGTGGCGACGAACGCCTGCTGGCGCAGCGTCGGGTCGTCGGGGTCGTGCGCCAGCGCGCGGCGCAACTCGTCCGCCGCGGTGTCGAAATCGCCGGTCAGGCTGGCGACGCGGCCGATCAGGAACGGGCCGAAGGCGCCGGACACGCGGTCCTGCGCCGCGGCCGGGGTGCCGGCGGGGTCGGCGGCGGCGCAGGCGGACAGCAGGGTCAGGGCCAACAGGACGGAACGCGGAAGCGAAGGAGGATGCTGCATCGCGAAACCCTATCAGCGGCCGAGGCCGTACGCCACTCTCTTGCTCACATGCCGCTCGGATAGACCGGGCCGCCGCCGCCCTCCGGCGTCACCCAGTCGATGTTCTGCAGCGGGTCCTTGATGTCGCAGGTCTTGCAGTGGACGCAGTTCTGCGCGTTGATCTGCAAGCGCGGCGCGCCGGCCTCCGCGCCGACGATCTCATAGACCCCGGCCGGGCAGTAGCGCGTCTCCGGGCTGCGGTAGCGCGCCCAGTTGACGCTGATGGCCAGGTCCGGGTCGCGCAGCCGCAGATGCGACGGCTGGTTTTCTTCATGGTTGGTGTTGCTGATGAACACCGAGGACAGCCGGTCGAAGGTGAGCGTGCCGTCCGGCTTGGGATAGGCGATGCGCGGCGCGGCAGCGGCGTCCTGCAGTCCCTCGTGGTCGGCGTGCGGATGCGCGAGCGTCCAGGGCGCGCGGCCGCGCAGCACGTAGGTGTCGAGGGCGGCGTTCACCAGGCCGCCCCACAGGCCGAATTTCGCGAAGCCGGGCCGGATGTTGCGCACGCCGCGCAGCTCGTCGTGCAGCCAGGAGGCGCGGAATTTTTGCTCGTAGCCGGAAAGTTCCGCCGGCCGGCCGGCGGCGAGCGCCTCGGCCACCGCCTCGGCGGCCAGCATGCCGGACTTCATCGCCGTGTGCGTGCCTTTGATCTTCGGCACGTTGAGGAAGCCGGCGGCGTCGCCGATCAGGCAGCCGCCGGGGAAGGTCAGTTTTGGCAGCGACTGCAAGCCGCCCTCGTTCAGCGCCCGCGCGCCATAGGCGATGCGCCGGCCGCCGGCGAAATTGTCGCGGATCGCAGGATGCGTCTTGAACCGCTGCATCTCCTCGAACGGCGACAGGAACGGATTGCGGTAGTCCAGCCCGACCACGAAGCCGTAGGAAACAAAATTCCCGCCCCAGTGGTAGAGGAACGAGCCGCCATAGGTGGCGCCGTCCATCGGCCAGCCGATGGTGTGGATGACGCGGCCGGGGTGGTGATTTTCCGCGGGGATTTCCCACAGTTCCTTGCAGCCGAGCGCATAGGTCTGCGGGTTGCGGCCGCGGCGCGAGATCAAAACGCTGCATCAGCCGCTTGGCCAGGCTGCCGCGGCAGCCCTCGGCGAACATCGTGTAGGCGGCGCGCAGTTCCATCCCCGGCTGGAAGTTCGGGCCGGGCTCGCCCGTGCGGGTGATGCCCATGTCGCCGGTGACGATGCCGCCGATGCGCCCGTCCGTTTCGATCAGGTCGGCGGCGGCGAAGCCGGGATAGATTTCGACGCCGGCCGCCTCCGCCTCGCGGCCGAGCCAGCGGCAGACATCGCCGAGGCTGGCGATGTAGTTGCCGCGGTTGTGCATCTGCGGCGGCGTCGGCAGGCGATACGCGCGCATCGCGGTCAGGTAGAGAAAACGGTCGTCGGTGGCTTCGGTGGTCAGCGGCGCGCCACGCTCGCGCCAGTCGGGCAGCAGCTCGGCGAGCGCGCGCGGTTCGATCACCGCGCCGGAGAGGATGTGCGCGCCGACTTCCGCTCCCTTCTCGACGACGCAGACGGTCGCGTCCGGTGCGAGCTGTTTCAGGCGGATCGCGGCGGCGAGGCCGGACGGGCCGGCGCCGACGATCACCACGTCGAATTCCATCCGCTCGCGCGCCACGCCCGCCGCCATCGCCGTCCCCTGCTCAGTCTGCACTCATAGGCGCGAAGCCGCGGTTGCGCAAAACCGGCGCGCGCCGCAAAGCTGCCCGCATGGATGCGCTGGCGGTGCTCAGGCTGCAGGTCGAATGGGGGGCGGACGAGGCGCTGGACGCGGCGCCGCGCGACCGCACCCGGGTTGCACCTGCCCCGCCACGGGTTGCACCCGCGCCGGAGCGGGTTGCAGCTCGGCCGCCCGCCCAGGTGCAACCCGCCGCCAAGCAGGTGCAACCCGCCCCGGTCCGCCACGCGCAGGAGATCGCCGCCGCCGCCGCGACGATCGCCGAGCTGCGCGCCGCCCTCGCTGCCTTCGACGGCTGCACGCTCGCTGCCACCGCGACCAATCTGGTGTTTGCCGACGGCAACCCGGACTCCGGCCTGATGCTGGTGGGCGAGGGACCGGGGGAGGAGGAGGACCGCACCGGCAAACCGTTCGTCGGCCGATCGGGACAGTTTTTGGACCGGATGCTGGCCAGCATCGGACTGGATCGTTCCCGCTACCTCATCACCAACCTGATCCCGTGGCGCCCGCCCGGCAACCGCAACCCGACCGACGGCGAGGTGCTGGTCTGCCTGCCGTTCCTGCTGCGCCACATCGCCCTGGTGCGCCCGCTTCGCCTCGTGTTGCTGGGGGCGCTGGCGGCGCGCGGGGTGCTCGGCGGCAGCGCCGGCATCACGCGGCTGCGCGGACGCTGGCACAGCGCCGCCATCCCCGGCCTCGACGCGCCGATCCCGGCGCTGCCGATGCTGCACCCCGCCTACCTGCTGCGCAACGCCGGCGCCAAGCGCGAGGCCTGGGCCGATCTGCGGCTGTTGCGGCGGTCACTCGACGCGGACATGACGCAAGTGTGATTGCGCAACTTCCGCCAAGTCCCTGACGCATGGTCGGATCGTCTCAATTGCGAGATTCGTCGCTTCCCGTCCGGTTGCGTCTCAGTGTCGCTCTGTTTACGGCCGAGAGATGCGAGGGATCGGACGCGGACACGCCCGCCTTCCCGTCGCCGCGGTCCTGCTGGCCGGGGTTTTGCTCACGGCCAGGTTTTCCGATCAGGCAGCCGTTGCGCAAACAACCGATCCGGCAATTCCCGTCGGCCGCGAGCAGGGGCTGATGCTGCCGCATCCGCTGCCGGCGGCCGAGGCGCGGCGGCTGCGGCACGTGTTCGCGTTGCAGGCGCGCGGCGACATGGCGGGGGCGGCGCGGGCGGCGGCGTGGCTGGACGATGGCTCGCCGCTCGGCCAGGCGATGTTCGGCGACGTGCTCGCCGAGCGCTACCTGAACCCGGCGACGCGGCCGGACGCGGCGGTATTGCAGGATTGGCTGCGGCGCTTCGCCGACCTGCCGGACGCGCCGGCGGTGCGGCGGCTGCTGCTGGCACGGCTGCCGGCCGGGGAGGCGCCGCCGGCGCCGATCGCGGCGCCGGCGGCGCCTCCCGTCGCGACGGGTGCGGACGACGACGCGACGGAGGGGCCGCGGCGCAACCCGGAACTCGACCGCGACGTGCATGCGCTGGCGCGGGCGCGCGGGGCGGCGGCGGTGCTGCATCTGCTCGGGCGGACGGAGGGGCTGGGCGCCGACTATGCGGCGCTGCTGCGCGGCGAGGCGGCGCGCATCCTGTTCACGCTCGGCCGCGACGACGACGCGATCGCCCTCGGCGCCGGCGCGCCGGGCCGCCGCGCGGCGCTTGCCGGCTTCGCGGCCGGCCTTGCCGCCTGGCGCACAGGCGCCGTCGCCACCGCCGGCGCACTGTTCGCCGCCGGCTGGGACGCGCCGATCGCCACGCCCGCGCTGCGCGCCGCCTGCGCCTTCTGGGCCGGACGTGCCGCGGCGCAGCAGGACGACACCGCGGGCTTCCTCGGCTGGACGCTGCGTGCCGCCGAGCAGCCGCGCAGTTTCTACGGCCTGCTGGCGCGCCGCCGGCTCGGGTTGGCGCTGCCGGGCCTGCTGCCGGCGGGCGAGCGGCCGACACTCGGCCCCGCCGACATCGCCGCGCTGCGCGCCACCGCTCCCGGACTGCGCGCCTTCGCGCTGCTGCAGATCGGCCAGACGGCGCGGGCGGCGGCGGAACTGCGGCTGCTGCTGGCGGCAGCGCGGCAGTCGCGGGGGCTGGCGCGCGCCGCGGTGCTGCTCGCCGCGCAGGCGCACCTGCCCGACGTGGCGGAAGATTTCGCCGACGCGCTGGCGGCCGCCGACGGGCATCCGCATCCGCCTGCGCATGTGAAACTGCCCGAGCTGCGCCCGGCGAGCGGGTTCCGCATCGATCCGGCGATGCTGTACGGCATCGCGCGCGCCGAATCGAATTTCGATCCCGCGATGGTGTCTTCAGCCGGGGCGCTGGGGATTCTGCAGATCATGCCGGAGACGGCGCGCGACATGCTTGGCCATCCGCTGGCCGGGCGGGCGGCGCTGCTGGACGATCCGGCGTTCAACCTCGATCTCGGGCAGCGCTACATCGTGTTCCTGGCGGGGCAGGAGCCGGTGAACGGCGATCTGATCCGGCTGCTGGCGAGCTACAACGCGGGGCTGGGCAGTTTCGCGCGCTGGGCGCCGCTGATCCGCGACAACGGCGACCCGCTGCTGTTCATCGAGGCGATCCCGATCGACGAGACCCGCAACTACGTGCCGCGCGTGCTGACCTGGACGTGGCTGTATGCGGCGCGGCTGCATCTGCCGGCGCCGAGCCTCGATGAACTCGCGGCCGGGCGGTGGCCGCGCTATCATCCGCGCGACACCGTGACGGGAGACGCCGCATGGCCCGCATCGACGAGAATCGCCGCTTCATCGCCGTGAATATCGCCGTGCTGACGGTGTCGGACACGCGCACGGCCGCGGACGACACGTCCGGCGACGCGCTCGCCGCCCGCATCGCGGAGGCGGGACATCACGTCGCCGCGCGCGCGATCGAGCGCGACGAGACGGCTGCGATCGAGCGCGTGCTGCGCGGCTGGATCGCGGATGCGGCGATCGACGTGGTGATCACCACGGGCGGCACCGGCATCACCGGCCGCGACGTGACGCCGGAAGCGTTCGAGCGCGTGCTGGAGAAGCGCATCGAGGGGTTCGGCGAGCTGTTCCGCATGCTGAGTTTCCAGAAGATCGGCACGTCCACGATGCAGTCGCGGGCGCTGGGCGGGGTGGCGCACGGGACCTATTTGTTCGCGCTGCCGGGCAGCACCGGGGCGGTGAAGGATGCCTGGGACGACATCCTGGTCTGGCAGCTCGACAACCGCCACCGTCCCTGCAACCTGGTCGAGCTGATGCCGCGGTTGCAGGAGCACCGGCGGGCGGCGGAGTGAGGCGGCGGCGCAATCCGCCGGGGCGGTTGCGCGTTTGCGGTGAATGCCCCGCGCATGCGTGTTGCTCGTCCTGCCGCTGCTCGCCGCGTGCGCGCGAGTCAGCACCACAATCGTGCCGACCGGCGCGCCCGATACCTAGCCGTCACCGAGCGCGACTCGCCGGTGAGCGGCGGCGCGCGAACCGCTGAGCGCGATGCGATGGCCCGCGCGCAGGCGTTCTGCCGCGGCCACACGTTCTGCGGCGGGGCAGACCCTCGGCCGGCCGGTGCAGGCGACGCTGGTTGGCCCGACCGGCTTCACCCTCTCCTTCCGCCGCCGCAACCCGAACGCACCGGACGAGCCGGACACGGCCTCCGGGCCGCCGCCGTGAGAAGCTGGCGCCCCAGGCGGTAGTGGGTCATGTGTGGATGGCGCCCGACCCCAAGCCGTCACTCGGTCGGAGCGGCGGATTCCAACCTCCAACCAAAAACATACCAGTGATCGGCGGATCAGCCCCTTGCGGTCAAAGATAATGGGCGCCTGATGGAAGCTTCAGCAGACCGGTCGTGACGCACAGGAATGGTAAGCTCGCTCGAAGGCCCGTCGAGCGTAACAGTGAGGTCTCAATGGCCCAGCCGCGCCGATCGCCCCCGCGTTCCGTATTTGGATCGCTATTGCTGATCGCCGTTGTCATCGGTGGCGCTGCTGCTGCGTTCGCCTACACGGCGGGGTGGTTCTCGCCCCAGCGTCTCACGCCGGACAGGCTGGTGGATGCGTTCAAGTCGCCGAGCGGCGTGCCGCTCGGCCATCGCCGGAATCATGCCAAGGGCATCTGTTTCACCGGCGTGTTCGAAGCGAATGGGGCCGGGGCAGCGCTCTCGCGGGCTCAGGTTTTCACCCGCGGCCGGTATCCGGCCCTCGGGCGCTTCAATCTGGGCACCCCCGACCCGAATGCGCCGGATGCGACGGTCCGGGTGCGGGGCATGGGACTGCGGATCTCAACTCCGGACGGGCAGGAATGGCGCGCCGCCATGATCGATCCCCCATTCTTTCCCGTCTCAACACCGCAGGCGTTTTACGAGATGCTGCTTGCCTCGGCGAGCAAGGACGCGAACGCGATGAAGACATTTGCGGCCGCGCATCCTGAGTTCGCCGCGTTCGCCGCATGGGCCAAGAGCGCCCCCTGGACCGGCAGCTACGCGGAAGACCGGTTCAACAGCCTCAACAGCTTCGTCTTCACCGACAGTTCACGCGCAGGGCACGCGGTGCGATGGTCGCTGCTGCCGGCGGCGCAACCCGTCCCGGTCTCGCCCGGTGATCTCGCGAAGCGCGGCCCCGACTTTCTCGAACAGGAAATCACCGAGCGGGTCCGCGGCGGGCCGCTGCGCTGGACCTTGGTGGTGACCGTCGCCAATCCCGGCGATCCTACTGCGGACCCGAGCAAGGCCTGGCCGGACGATCGCCGCGCTGTCGACGTCGGCACGCTTACGGTGCAACAGATTCAACCCGAACGGGACGGCCCTTGCCGCGACATCAACTTCGATCCGACCGTCCTGCCTTCCGGCATACGGACGTCGGACGACCCGTTTCCGGCCGCACGGTCGTCGGCCTACGCGAAGTCATACGACCGTCGCACGGCGGAGGCTAAGTACTATCCCCGAACCACGACGGGAGCCAAGCCATGATCGGGGTTCGCCGACGCTTCACCCTGGTGCAGCGCATGCTGCACTGGCTCATGGCGGTCTGCATCTTGGCCATGCTATTCATCGGCGTGGGCATGGTGTCTACCATCATGCCGAAATACCTGACGCTCGTTTCGATCCACAAGCCACTCGGGATCGCAATTCTGGTGCTCGCGCTCGTCCGCCTGGGGGTGCGCCTGCGCTATGGTGCGCCGTCGCTGCCGGCCGACCTGCCCGAGCCGATGAAGCTCGCAGCCCAACTGTCGCATTACGCGTTGTATGTCCTAATGATCGCCATGCCGCTGATCGGCTGGGGAATGCTATCGGCGGCCGCCTACCCGGTCGTGCTGTTCAGGGGCGTGCGCCTTCCAGCGATCCTACCGCAGAGCGACAGCCTGCATGCACGGCTCTGGGATGCGCACTTCTACCTTGCTTTCGTGTTCTTCGCCCTGGTCCTGTTGCATGTCGCGGCGGCGCTCTTCCATGCACTCATCCGACGTGACGGCGTATTCGAGGCGATGGCGTCCGTGTCAACTCACGACGAGGTCGCGCCCGCCGAATAACAGGTTGTTCTGGGGGCGCAGGGACTGCTTTCCACCCCTTTTTGCGGACATCCACACATGACCCCCTACCCCCAGGCACCTCTGTTGACAGCGCCGCCCCGCAGGCACACCCTTCCGTCCTCCGAGGGGAGCCCCGGCAAGGGGCTGAGAGACCGACGGGCCGGGTGTGCATCCGGCCGGCGCGGAAACCCTTAGAACCTGATCCGGGTCACACCGGCGTAGGGACGGGACAGCGCACGCACTCCGCACTCCCGCCGCCGAACCGGCCCCGTTCGCGAGAGGATGCGCCATGAACGTCCACGCCAAGCCCGCCACCGTCACCACCGGCCCGCTCGCCGGCTCCCGCAAGGTCTATGCCAGCCCCGCCGATCGCCCCGACATCGCCGTGCCGTTCCGCGAGGTCGATCTGCACCCCTCCGCGGGCGAGAAGCCGCTGCGGCTCTACGACACCTCCGGGCCGTACACCGACCCGGCGCTGCCGATCGACCTGGAGGCCGGCGCGCCCGCGGTGCGCGAGGCGTGGATCGCCGGCCGCGGCTTCGCGCAGGCCACGCCGCGCGCGATCCGGCCGGAGGACAACGGCCATGTCGCCGCCGAGAAACTGGTGCCGCTGTGCCCCGCGCCGCGCACGCTGCACGCCGGGCGGCCCGGCCAGCGTGTGACGCAGATCGAGTTCGCGCGCGCCGGCATCGTCACCGAGGAGATGATCTACGTCGCCCACCGCGAAAACCTCGGCCGCGCAAAAATGCCCGACGGCGCCGCGGAACGCCGCGCGGATGGAGAAGATTTCGGCGCGTCGATCCCGGACTTCGTCACGCCCGAATTCGTGCGCAGCGAGATCGCCGCCGGCCGCGCCATCATCCCCGCCAACATCAACCACCCGGAGCTGGAGCCGGTCATCATCGGCCGCAATTTCCTGGTGAAGATCAACGCCAATATCGGCAACTCCGCCGTCACCTCCTCGGCCGCCGAAGAGGTGGAAAAAATGGTGTGGGCGATCCGCTGGGGCGCCGACACGGTGATGGACCTCTCCACCGGACGCAACATCCACAACATCCGCTCCTGGATTCTGCGCAATGCGCCGGTGCCGATCGGCACCGTGCCGATCTACCAGGCGCTGGAAAAGGTCGGCGGCGACCCCGACCTGCTCGACTGGGAGGTGTTCAAGGACACGCTGATCGAGCAGGCCGAGCAAGGCGTCGATTACTTCACCATCCATGCCGGCGTGCGGCTGGCCTACGTGCCGCTGACGGCGAAGCGCGTCACGGGGATCGTGTCGCGCGGCGGGTCGATCATGGCGCGCTGGTGCCTGGCACACCACCGCGAGAGCTTTCTCTATGAGCGGTTCGATGAGATCTGCGACATCATGCGGCGCTACGACGTGTCGTTCTCGCTCGGCGACGGGCTGCGTCCCGGCTCGATCGCGGACGCCAACGACCGCGCGCAGTTCGCCGAGCTGGAGACGCTGGGCGAACTGACGCGCATCGCGTGGCAAAAAGGCTGCCAGGTGATGATCGAAGGCCCCGGCCACGTGCCGATGCACAAGATCAAGGTGAACATGGACAAGCAGCTCGCCGAGTGCGGCGAGGCGCCGTTCTACACGCTCGGCCCGCTCACCACCGACATCGCGCCCGGCTACGACCACATCACCTCGGCGATCGGGGCGGCGATGATCGGCTGGTTCGGCACGGCGATGCTCTGCTACGTGACGCCGAAAGAGCATCTCGGCCTGCCGAACCGCGACGACGTGAAGACCGGCGTCATCACCTACCGGATTGCCGCGCACGCGGCGGACCTCGCGAAAGGCCATCCGGCGGCGAAGTTGCGCGACGACGCGATCAGCCGCGCGCGCTTCGAGTTCCGCTGGGAGGACCAGTTCAACCTCGGCCTCGACCCCGACACGGCGCGGCAGTTCCACGACGAGACGCTGCCCAAGGAGGCGCACAAGGTCGCGCATTTCTGCTCCATGTGCGGCCCGAAATTCTGCTCGATGAAGATCACCCAGGACATCCGGGCCGACGCCGAGCGGATGGCGGGGATGCAGCAGATGAGCGAGACGTTTCGCGCGCAGGGCTCGGCGCTGTATGTGCCGGAGGGAGCGGAGGCGAAGCCCGCGACGTGATCGGCCTGCGCACGGCGCTGGAGGCGATCGGCGCGCTGCCGGACGCGGAGATCGACATCGCCGATGCCGCGCTGCAACTCGCCCGCAGCGACGCGCCGCGCGCCGACTGGCAGGAGGCGCGAGAACACCTCTCGCAGCTCGCGCGCGAGGCCGTGGACCTTGCCGACGCCGTGGCGCCCGACGACGTGGCGATGCAGGCGGCGGCGCTGGCCGAGCTGCTGGCGTTTCGGCACGGCTACGCCGGCGACGTCGAGAGCTACGACGACCTCGCCAACGCCAACCTGATCCGCGTCATCGAGCGCCGCCGCGGCCTGCCGGTGGCGCTCGGCGTGCTGTGGCTGCACGCGGCGCGGGCGGCCGGCTGGGCGGCGCACGGCATCGACTTCCCCGGCCATTTCCTGGTGGCGCTGGCGGGCGGGCGGGCGCCGGCGGCGGTCGATGCGTTCGGCGGCGGCGGCCTGCTCGACGCGCCGGCGCTGCTGGCGCTGCTGCGGCGGATCGAGGGGGACGCGGCGGAACTGCGGCCGGGGCTGCTGGCGCCGATGAGCACGCGGGCGGTGCTGCTGCGGCTGCAGTACAACATCAAGTCGCGCCGCCACGCCGCCGGCGACGTCGCCGGGGCGGCGGCCTGCGCCGCCGACATGCTGCGCATCGCGCCGCTGGAACCGGCACTCTGGTGGGAGGCGGCGCGGCTGCACGGCGAACTCGGGCAGGTGGCGGCGGCGCTGCGCTGCCTCGCCGCGTTTGCCGAACTGGCGCCCCCGGCGCAGGCGGCGCAGGCGCAGGCGGTCATGCAGGCGTTGCGTTCGCGGCGGAACTGACCGAGAGAGGGCGCGGAGCCGGTGGAGGAGCCGCCATGCCGCGTGCGCTGACCGTCGCGGTCCAGATGGACCCGATCGAGAGCATCAACATCGACGCCGATTCGACCTTTGCCCTCATGCTGGCCGCGCAGGCGCGCGGGCACACGCTGTTCCATTACGAAGTGCGCCATCTCGCGCTCAGCGAGGGCGTGCCAAAACCCGGCGCGCGGCGGGAGGAGCGGTTGCGCGCGCTGGCGCGGCCGGTGACGGTGCAGCGCGTGCGCGGCGACCATTTCCGCTTCGGCGAGGCGCGCGTGCTCGACCTCGGCACCACCGACGTGATCCTGATGCGCCAGGACCCGCCGTTCGACATGGCCTACATCACCGCGACCCACATGCTGGAGCACGTGCATCGCGACGGCGGACAACGCAGCAAGGAAGGCGGGGCCCGCTGGTGGTGAACCATCCGGCCGCGGTGCGCAACGCGCCGGAGAAACTGCTGGTCACGCATTTTCCGGAGCTGATGCCGCCGACGCTGGTGACCTGGGACATCGAGGCGATCCGCGGCTTCCGCGCCACCCACAAGGACATCGTGGTGAAGCCGCTGTTCGGCAACGGCGGCGCCGGCGTGTTCCTGATGCGCCACGACGACCCGAACCTGAATGCGCTGCTGGAGATGCACTTCGCCCGCTCGCGCGAGCCGCTGATGATCCAGCGCTACGAGCCGGCGGTGCGCGAGGGCGACAAGCGCATCATCCTGATCGACGGCGAGGCGGTCGGCGCCATCAACCGTGTGCCGGCGCAGGGCGAGGCGCGCAGCAACATGCATGTCGGCGGACGGGCGGAGAAGAGCACGCTGACGGCGCGCGACCGCGACATCTGTGCCGCGATCGGGCCGACCTTGCAGCGCCAGGGCCTGATCTTCGTCGGCATCGACGTGATCGGCGAATGGCTGACCGAGATCAACGTGACCTCGCCCACCGGATTGCAGGAGGTCGCGCGGTTCGATGGTGTGGATCTGGCGGCGCGCATCTGGGAGGTGATCGAGCGACGGATCGGGGAGTGATGCTTGTCACCCCTCGGTACGTCACGGCCACGCTTGTGCCGCTTCTGTCCGGTTCGAGCTGCAGCCGGCGCCTGCAATCTTGCCACGTCATGCCCGGCCTTGTGCCGGGCATCCACGCCTTTGCCGCAAGTACACTGTGCGGCCCGAAGGCGTGATTGGCCGGGACAAGCCCGGCCATGACGAAGGAATGGGCCGGCTACGCCAGCACGTCCTCGACCCT
Source organism: uncultured Pseudomonadota bacterium (assembly GCA_963786445.1). Classification (GTDB taxonomy): domain Bacteria; phylum Pseudomonadota; class Alphaproteobacteria; order Acetobacterales; family Acetobacteraceae; genus JAFKFJ01. Next base: position 160,183 of record CAWAZU010000031.1, on the reverse strand, counting down.
GATCGGCAGGTCGCGCACGCGCTTGCCGGTGGCGTGGAACACCGCGTTCGCCACCGCCGCCGCCACGCCCACCATCGGCAGCTCGCCAAACCCCTTCACGCCGAGCGGGTTCGTCGTGTGCTCGTCGTTCGCCACGAAAATCGTCCGGATGTCCGGCACGTCGGCATTCACCGGCACCAGATAGTCCGCGAGGTTCGCATTGACATAGCGCCCGCTCGCCGCATCGACCTCGGTTTCCTCGAACAGCGCCATGCCGAGGCCGTAGATGATGCCGCCGATCGCCTGGCTGCGCGCGGTGCGCGCGTTCAGCACCCGCCCGGCATCGAACGCACCGACGTAGCGCACAACGCGAATGCGGCCGATCGCCGGGTCGATCCGCACCTCGGCGAAATGCGCGCCGAAAGCGTGCAGCGAGTATTTCTGTTCCTCGTCGCCGGGCCGCGCCTCCGCCGTCGCCTCGATGCGGTCGAGGCCGCGGCGCGCCAGCAGTTCGGCGACGCGCGCGCGCCCCGACGGCCCGATCACCTCGCCATTGTCGAGGTGCAGCGCACCGTCCAAACCTCGATCCGCCCGCGCCATCGCGAACACCTTGTCCCGAACGGCCTCCGCCGCCGCCTGCACCGCGTTGGCCACACTGGCCGCGGTCCGCGAGCCGCCGCTGACCGGCGCGGGTGGCAGGATCGTGTCGCCGATCAGCACCAGCACGCGCGACGGTTGCACGCCCAGCGCCTCCGCCGCGACCTGCGCCAGGATGGTGTAAGTGCCGGTGCCGAGATCCTGCGTGCCGGAGCGCACCAACACCGAACCGTCGGCATTCACGCGAATGTTCGCCTGCGCGGGCGAACGGTGCGCCGGATACACCGCCGTCGCCATGCCCCAGCCGATCAGCACGTCGCCGTCGCGCATCGCACGCGGCGCCGGCGGGCGCTGCGACCAGCCGAATGCCGCCGCGCCCTCGCGATAACAGTCGCGCAGCTTCTTCGAGCTGAACGGCTTGCCGTCCTGCGGATCGGTCTCGGCGTAGTTCTTCAGGCGCAGCGCCAGCGGGTCCATCTCCAGCGCGACGGCGAGTTCGTCCATCGCGCTCTCCAGCGCGAACATGCCGGAGGCTTTTCCGGGCGCGCGCATGTAGGTCGGCAGGCCCTGGTTCACCGCGACCAGGCGGTGCGTGATCGCCGCCGCCGGCACCGCGTACAGCATCGCCGAGGACAGGCCGACGGGTTCGGTGAACTCGCCGAAATCGCCGAGCGACATCTGGCTGACCCCGTCATGCCGCAGCGCCAGCAGCCGCCCGTCCCGGTCGGCGCCGAGTTGCAGCTTTTGCACCGTGCGCGGGCGAAAGCCGTTGGAGGTGTACATCTGTCGCCGGTCGAGCACGAGCTTGACCGGACGCCCGACCACGCGCGCCGCCATCGCCGCCAAGGTCGCCGGCGGCCAGGTGTTGCCCTTGCAGCCGAAACCGCCGCCGACGAACGGGCAGATCACGCGCACGTCCTCGCGCCGCAACCCGAACAGTTTTGCCAGCGTCGCCTGCGCGCCGCTGACATATTGCGTCGAGGTCCACACGGTCAGCCGCGCGCCGTCCCAGCGCGCGACGGTGGCGTGCGGCTCCATCGGGTTGTGGTGCTCGACCGGCGTGGTGTAGGTCGCCGCGAGCTTGATCGGCGCGGCGGCGAAGGCGGCGTCGGCGTCGCCGCGCTGCGGATCGGGGTCGCCGAACATGAAATGCTTCGGCCGATAGGCGTCGGCGAGGCTGTCGCCCATTTCGGTGATCGGCTCGTCGGCGCGGTAGCGCACGCGCACCCGCGCGGCGGCGGCCTGCGCGCGCTCCAGCGTGTCGGCGACGACGATCGCGACGTGCTGGCCGTTGAACGCAATGCTCGTGTCCTGCAACGCCGGCCCCGGCACGAACTGGAACTGCGGCGCGATTTTTTGCAGCCGCGGCGCGTTCTGCGGCGTGATGATCGCGAGCACGCCCGGCATCGCCTGCGCGGCGCCGGTCTCCACCGCCACCACGCTGCCGGCGGCGATCGTGCTCTGCACCAGCACCGCGTGCGCCGCGCCGGGCATCTGCACCTCGGCGGAATAGCGCGCGCGGCCGGTGACTTTCGCCGGTCCGTCCTTGCGCTCGATCGGCGCGCCGATGATCGCCATGCGCCGCCCCTCCTTCACGCCAAGCCGCCGAGCGCGCGCGCCACCGCACGCTGCGCCAGCGTCACCTTGAAACCGTTGCGGCCGGCGGGCGCGGCCCCCGCGGTCGCGAGCGACGCCGCGTGTGCGAAGGCCTGCGCTTCCGCCGGCTGGCCGATCAGCGCCGCCTCGGCTGCCGTGGCGCGCCAGGGTTTCGCTGCGACGCCGCCGAGCGCGATGCGCGCGGTACGGATCACGCCGTCCTGCACGTCGAGCGCCACCGCGGCGGAGACCAGGGCAAAAGCGAAGCTGGCGCGGTCGCGCAGCTTGAGGTAGCGCGAGCGGCGCGTCCACGGCGCGGCCGGCACATAAACTTCGGTGATGAGTTCGCCCGGCGCCAGCACCGTCTCGCGCCACGGCGTGTCGCCGGGGAGCAGGTAGAAATCCGCGAGCGGCACGCGCCGCGTCCCGCCGGCGCCGGCAATGACCACCACGGCGTCGAGTGCGGCCAGTGCCACCGGCATGTCGGACGGGTGCGTGGCAATGCAGTCGGCGCTGCCGCCGAGGATGGCGAGGTTGCGGTTCTGCCCGGGGATCGCAGGACAGCCCGAGCCGGGGTCGCGCTTGTTGCAGGCGAAGCCGACATCGCGGAAGTAGTTGCAGCGCGTGCGTTGCAGCAGGTTGCCGCCGACCGTGCCCATGTTGCGCACCTGCGGCGAGGCCGCCGACAGCAGCGCCTGCGAGATCGCCGGATACTCCGCGACCACCGCAGGATGCGCCGCCGCGTCGGCCATGCGCACCAGCGCGCCGAGGCGCAGGCCACCCGCGTCGGTGCCGATCGCGTCGAGTTTCAGGCCGTCGAGGTCGATCAGCGTTGCGGGCGTCTCGACGAAGTCCTGCATCAGCTGGATCAGGTCGGTGCCGCCGGCGATGTAGCGCGCGTCGCTGCCGCCCGCGGCGGCGATGGCAGCCCGCATGTCGGCCGGCCGGACGAGGTCGAAGGACTGCATCTTTCCCCCCGCCTATGCCGTCGCCGCGTCGCGTACCGCATCGACGATGTGCGGATAGGCGCCGCAGCGGCAGATATTGCCGCTCATCCATTCGCGGATCGTGGCCGGATCGCGGTCGTGGCCCTCGTCGATGAAGGCGACGGCTGACATGATCTGGCCGGGCGTGCAGTAGCCGCACTGGAACGCATCGTGCCGCAGGAACGCCGCCTGCACCGGATGCAGCTGCTCGCCCTGCGCCAGCCCCTCGATCGTGGTGATGGCGCGGCCCTGGCAGCGCACGGCAAGCGTCAGGCAGGCATTCACCCGCCGGCCGTCGATATGCACGGTGCAGGCGCCGCAGGAGCCGCGGTCGCAGCCCTTTTTTGTGCCGGTCAGCGCCAGGTGCTCGCGCAGCGCATCGAGCAGGGTGACGCGCGGCTCGATCGAAAGCTGTCGCTCGACGCCATTGATCTGCAGCGCGATGTCCAGCGCCGCCGCCGCCGGCCGTGGCGCAGCCGCCGGTGCCGCGTCGGCCCGGCCGGGCTGTGGCCAGGCTTGGCCGACGACCAGCGCCGCGCCCCCGAGCAGGGCGCGGCGCGTGAGAGCAAATGAACCCATCGGTCCCTCCCCGGCCATCCGGCGACAACGCACGAGGCCGGCGTTGGTCGCCGGCGGGAGGTCAGCGCGGCAGCGGCGGCTGATCGACGATGCGCAGATACGGCTTCAGCGTCTTCCAGCCCTGCGGGAAGCGCTTCTTGGCCTCCTCGTCGGACACGCTGCCGGAGATGATGACCGGCTGGCCGTCGGTCCAGTTCACCGGCGTCGAGACCTTGTGTGCGTCGGTCAGCTGCAGGCTGTCGATCACGCGCAGGATTTCGTAGAAGTTGCGCCCGGTGCTCGGCGGATACGTGATCATGAGCCGGATCTTCTTGTTCGGGTCGACGATGAACACGTTGCGCACGGTGATCGTCGGATCGGCCAGCGGGTGTATCATGCCGTAGAGGTCGGAAACCTTGCGGTCGGCATCGGCGAGCACGGGGAAGTTGAGCGCCTGGCCCTGCGTCTCCTCGATGTCCTTCTCCCAGCCCTTGTGGCTGTCGGTGGGATCGACCGAGAGGGCGATCGCCTTGACGTGCCGCTTGTCCCATTCCGGCTTCAGCCGCGCCACCTCGGCAAGCTCGGTGGTGCAGACCGGCGTGTAGTCCTTCGGGTGGCTGAACAGCACGCCCCAGGAATTGCCGAGCCATTCATGGAAATGAATGCGGCCGGCGGTGCTGTCCTGCTCGAAATCCGGGGCGATCTGCCCGAGCTGAACGGCCATGATTGGACCTCCTGTTGGGTTGGGAATGGGCGGGCACATAACCACCACGCCGGGCGGGTGTCAAAGTTAGCTACGTCGCATAATAGTGAAATCAGATTGCAAAACTGATCGGCTCGGCGGCCGGGCGGCGCATGCCAGCGGCGGCGGCGCGGCGGATCAGGTCGTCCAGCGTCAGCGCCGCCAGTTGCGCGCGCGCCTGCTCCTCCAGTTCGCCCCACAGGCGGTCGATCACCAGCGCTTGCAGCCGTCCGGTCGGGCCGTCGGTGGGTTCGGCGTCGTCGGCGACGGCGACCGCGACGATGTCGGCGAGGCTGATGTCGCGCCGCGGCCGGCCGAGCCGGTAGCCGCCGCGCGGACCGCGCACGCTCTCCAGCAGCCCGGCACGCGAGAGGGTTTGCAGCAGCGGCTCCATGCCGCGGCGCGCCAGCCCCAGGCGCTCGGCGATGTCGGCGGCGCTGACGGTCGCGGCCCGGCCGCCGTGGAAGGCCACGTCGAGCATGACGGAAACGGCCACCAGGCCGCGGTCCCTGCGAATCAGCATTGGTCGCCCATCATGCCAAACGTCCCGGAAGGGTGAAACTACTATCGGGTGGTGTGGTAGGATCGGCAAATGCAGGAGCATCGTCCCGAGTTCCCCGCCCGCCCGCGGCCGCATCTACGGCAGCGTGCTGGAGGTTGTCGGCGCCACCCCGCTGGTGCGCCTGTCGCGTTTCATCGCCGAGGACCGGCTCGCCGCCGATCTCGCGCTGAAGCTGGAGTTCTTCAACCCGCTCGGCTCGGTGAAGGACCGCATCGGGCTGGCGATGGTGGCGCGCGCCGAGGCGGAGGGGGTGATCGCGCCCGGCCGCTCGGTGCTGGTCGAGCCGACCTCCGGCAACACCGGCATCGCGCTCGCCTTCGTCGCCGCCGCGCGCGGCTATCAGCTGATCGTGACCATGCCGGAGGGCGCCTCGGTCGAGCGGCGGAAGATGCTGCGGCTGATGGGGGCGGAGGTGCAGCTGACGCCGGCGCGGCAGGGCATGGCCGGCGCGATCGCGCGCGCCGAGACGATCGTGGCGGCCACGCCGGGCGCCTGGATGCCGCGCCAGTTCGACAACCCGGCCAACCCCGCCATCCATGCCGCCACCACGGCGGAAGAAATCTGGATCGACAGCGACGGCGCGGTCGATGTCGTGGTGGGCGGCGCCGGCACCGGCGGCACCATGACCGGCATCGCCCAGGCGCTGAAGCCGCGCAAGCCGGGGCTGCAATGCTACGTGGTCGAGCCGGCGGAGAGTGCTGTGCTGTCCGGCGACGAGCCGGGGCCGCACGGCATCCAGGGCATCGGGCCGGGCTTCCAGCCGGGCGTGCTGCGGCTCGACCTGATGGACGGCGTGATCCGCGTCTCCGAGCGCGAGGCGCTGGCGGCGGCGCGGCGCTGCGCGGCGCTGGAGGGGCTGCCGGTCGGCATTTCCTCCGGGGCCGCGCTGACCGCCGCGCTGGGGCTGGCAAGGGCGCCGGGCAACGCGGGAAAACTGATCGTCGCCATCGCGCCGTCGTTTGCCGAACGCTACCTCTCGACTGCGCTGTTCGCCGGTCTGTAGCGCCGCGTCCGGCCCTTCCTCGGGGCGCCGGCGCCCCATATAAGCCGGCCATGCGCGTCCCGTTCGTCAAGATGCACGGCTGCGGCAACGATTTCGTCGTGCTCGACGAGCGGCAGGCGCCGCTTGGCCTGACCGCGCGCCGCGCCGCCGCCATTGCCGACCGGCGCGAGGGCGTCGGCTGCGACCAGTTCATCGTCATCGAGCGCCCGCCGCCGGGCAGCGCCGCCGACGCCTTCATGCGCATCCGCAACCCCGACGGCGCCGAGGCGGGCGCCTGCGGCAACGCCACCCGCTGCGTCGCCGGCCTGCTGCACGCGGAGACCGGGCGGGCGGCGCTGGCGATCGCGACCGTCGGCGGCCTGCTGCAAGCGAGCGTGGGCGCGGACGGGCGGATCACCGTGGACATGGGCGCCCCGCTGCTCGATTGGCGCGAGGTGCCGCTGGCGCGGGCGATGGACACGCTGCATCTCGATCTGGCCGAGGGGATGCTGCGCGATCCGGCGGCGCTGTCGATGGGCAATCCGCACGCGACGTTCTTCGTCGCCGACGCCGAGGCGGTGCCGATCAGGGAACTCGGGCCGCTTCTGGAGCATGCGGCGCTGTTTCCCGAACGGGCGAATATCGGCGTCGCTCAGGTGCTCGTCGCCCGACCGCATCCGGCTGCGCGTGTGGGAGCGTGGCGCGGGGCTGACGCGCGCTTGCGGCTCCGGCGCGTGCGCCTCGGTGGTGAACGCGGCGCGGCGCGGGCTGGCGGCGCGGCACGCAACGGTGCTGGCCGATGGCGGCGCGCTGGAGATCACGTGGCGCGCGGACGGGCACGTGCTGATGGCCGGCCCGACCGCGATCGCGTTCACCGGCGAGATCGACCTCGCGTCGTATCCGCCATGACCGTGGACGTGCTGACCTTCGGCTGCCGCCTCAACGCCTATGAGAGCGAGGTGATGCGCGGCCATGCGGCGGCGCTCGCGGATACGGTGATCGTCAACACCTGCGCCGTTACCGCGGAGGCCGAGCGGCAGGCGCGGCAGGCGATCCGCCGCGCGCATCGCGAACGGCCGGGCGCGCGCATCGTCGTCACCGGCTGCGCCGCGCAGATCGCTCCGGACCGCTGGGCGGCGCTGCCCGGGGTCGCGCGCGTGCTCGGCAATGTCGAGAAGCTGCGTGCGGAAAGCTGGACGGCGGAGGCCGGCAGCGCGGTGTCCGACATCATGGCGGCGCGCGAGACCGCGGCCCACCTGGTCACCGAGTTCGCCGGCCGGGCGCGGGCGTTCGTGCAGGTGCAGCAGGGCTGCGACCATCGCTGCACGTTCTGCATCATCCCGTTCGGCCGCGGGCCGAGCCGCAGCGTGCCGGTCGGCGCCATCGTCGCGCAGGCGCGCGCGCTGCTGGCAAGCGGCTATCACGAATTGGTGCTCACCGGCGTCGATATCGCCAGCTATGGCGGCGATCTGCCGGGACGGCCGCGCCTCGGCCAGATGGTGCGGCGGCTGCTGGCGCTGGTGCCGGAGCTGACGCGGCTGCGGCTGTCGTCGCTCGATCCGGCGGCGATCGACGACGAGCTTTGGCGGCTGATCGCGGAGGAACCGCGCCTGATGCCGCATCTGCATCTGTCGCTTGCAGGCGGGGACGGACCTGATCCTCAAGCGCATGAAGCGGCGGCATTCCCGCGGCGAGGCAGTGGCGGTGCTGCGGCGCGCGCGGGCGCTGCGGCCGGGGATCGCCATCGGCGCCGACCTGATCGCGGGGTTTCCGACCGAGACCGAGGCGTTGTTCGCCGACACGCTGGCGCTGGTGCAGGCGGAAGAAATTCCGTTCCTGCACGTGTTTCCGTACAGCGAACGCGACGGCACGCCGGCCGCGCGGATGCCGCAAGTGCCGCCGGCGCTGCGGCGCGAACGGGCGGCGCGGCTGCGCGCGGCGGGGGCGGCGAATGCGCGGCGGTTCTACGATGCCCTGGTCGGGCAGACGGCCGACGTGCTCGCCGAGACCGGCGCGCGCGGCCACACCGAGCATTTCGTTCCCGCGCGCATCGCCGCTGCACCGGGCAGCGTGCTGCGCGCGCGCATCACCGGCGCCGACGCCGACGGCGTGCTGGCGGAGGCGGCTTTTTGATGGCGCTCGGGTTCCTGTCGCGCATCACGCAGGGCCTGGCGCGCAGCAGTGCGAAAATCACCGAGTCGATCGGTGCGGTGTTCGTCCGGCGCAAGCTCGACGATGCGGCGCTGGCGGATCTGGAGGAGGTGCTGGTTGCCGCCGATCTCGGCACGCAGGTGGCGGCGCGCGTGATCGCCGAATTCCGCCGCACCCGCTTCGGCCGCGAGGTGACGGACCAGGAAGTGCGCGCGGCGCTTGCCGGCGAGCTTGCCGCGATTCTTGCGCCGGTGGCGAAACCGCTGGTGGTTGATGCGGCACTGAAGCCGCACGTGGTGCTGGTGGTCGGCGTGAACGGCACCGGCAAGACCACGACGATCGGCAAGCTGGCGCTGGCGTATCGCGAGCAGGGGTTGCGCGCGGTGCTGGTGGCCGGCGACACGTTCCGCGCCGCCGCGGTCGAGCAGTTGCAGATCTGGGGCGAGCGCACGGGTGCTGCGGTGATCGCGGGGCCGGCGAACACCGATGCGGCGGGGCTGGCGTTCGATGCGCTGACCCGGGCGAAGGCGGAGCGCGCCGACGTGCTGCTGATCGACACCGCCGGGCGGCTGCACAACAAGGCCGCGCTGATGGAGGAGTTGCGCAAGATCATCCGCGTGCTGAAGAAGCAGGACGCGCGCGTGCCGCATTCGGTGCTGCTGGTGCTGGACGCGACCACCGGCCAGAACGCGCTCAATCAGGTGGAAGTGTTCAAGGAGATGGTGGACGTGACCGGGCTGGTGGTGACGAAGCTGGACGGCAGCGCGCGCGGCGGCGTTGTGGTGGCGCTGGCGGAGGAGTTTTCGCTGCCCGTGCATTACGTCGGCGTCGGCGAGCAGGCGGGCGATCTGCGGCCGTTCGATGCGGAGGAGTTCGCGAACGCGCTGGTAGGGGCGGCCGGATAGCGCCTAGGCGAGTGACGGCGATGATCTCGTCGGCCGAGGCCACGATGGCCTGCCGCGGAAAGACTTTTCCGACCAGGACACGGTGGACCTCCGCGTCCTTGTCCGAGCAGCAATCCGCCACGACCACCAGGCGGTAATCGGCGTCCGCGGCATGGCGAAGCGTCGAGAGCACGACGCCGCTGGTGGCGATGCCGGTGAGCAGCAGCGTCTCGATGCCGTTCGCCCGCAGGATCATATCGAGATCCGTGCCGGCGAACGCGCCCACCCGATGCTTCGTCACCACCGCCTCGTCAGGCTTCGGCGCGAGCGCGGGGTGGATCGCCGCGCTGGCATCGCCGGCGGCGAAACGGCCGCTCTCCTTGATCCCGCGGAACGACATGTTGCGGGCGCTCACCTCGGGAAAGCCCGGCCGGAAGCCGACGACGACGTAGATCACCATGATCCGGGCGTCGCGCGGGCCGCTGCCAGAAGCCTTGCCGTCCGGCTCAGGAGCAACTCCTTGTCGGCGGCGTAGCCATCGACGATGAGCGTCTGGAAATCCATCGCCAGCAAGGCCGTGGTCCGGGGATCGAAGGAAATCTCGTCGGTCACGGCGTCGCTCCTGCGGCACCAGCGTGGGATACACGATCGCAGCCGATGCCGTCGATCGCCTTGCCGGGGAGCAGGTGGTCAGGTCGCTGACGCCGGGGCGTCACGATGGGGCCGCGTTGACCGTCGTAGCGAATGCCGCGCCAGCGTGTCGCCGATCAGCGCCTCGGCCCACGCCTCGGCCTCCCGTTCCCGCTCCGCGTCCGCCGCCATCGCCGCGTAGCCGGCCGCAAGGCTTTGCGGCACGACGAGAGGGCGCGCAAGGTCGTTGAGGAACCGGCTGATGCGCCGCCGGCCCACGTTTGCATGCAGACCGTCGTACACGTCCGCATCGACCGTGATGGTCAATTTCTTTTGCACCTTCGCCTCCTGCACCACTGCCAATACGTATTCCCGCCGGACATTGTCGTCCAGTCGTGCCTGACAAACGGCTGTCGGTCTCTCCATTTACGTGACCGACGGCAGTGGCATGCAACGGAGGCAGCGGTGGCGGGCGAATGGAGCCTTCGGGACATTCCCGACCAGCACGGGCGGCGCGCCGTGGTGACCGGCGCGACCGGCGGCCTGGGCTACGAGATTGCGCTGGCGCTCGCCGGCGCCGGGGCGGAGGTGGTCCTCGCCGGGCGCAACGCGGCGAAGGGGCGCGATGCGCTGGCCCGTATCGGGGCGGCCCATCCGGGGGCCGCGGTGCGGTTCGAACTGCTCGACCTCGCCAGCCTCGCCTCCGTCGCGGCGTTCGCCGAGCGGCTGGCGGGCGAGGGACGGCCGCTCGACCTCTTGGTCAACAACGCCGGCGTCATGTCGTACCCGACGCGGCGGACCACTTCGGACGGGTTCGAGGCGCAGTTCGGCACCAACCATCTCGGCCATTTCGCGCTGACCCTGCGCCTGCTCCCGCTGCTGCGGCGCGGGCACGCGGCGCGGGTGGTGACGGTCAGCAGCCTCGCGCACCGGCAGGGTGCGATCCGCTTCGACGATTTGCAGACGCAGCGCTACCAGCCGCGGACAGCCTATGCGCAGTCGAAGCTGGCCAACCTCATGTTCGCCCTGGAACTGCAGCGGCGCAGCGCCGCGCAGGGCTGGGGGGTGACGAGCATCGCCGCGCATCCCGGCTGGTCGGCCACCGACATCATCGCCAGCGGGCCGGGCGCCGAAGGCCGGCAGCCGGCGTTCTGGCGACTGGCGCTGCTGGCGATGCCGTTCTTCGCGCAGCCGGCGGCGCAGGGCGCCTTGCCCATCCTGTTCGCGGCGACGTCGCCGCAGGCGCAGGGCGGCGCGTATTACGGGCCGCAGGGCTTCGCCGAGGTGAAGGGGCCGCCGGGCGCAGCGCGCGTCGCGCCCCAGGCGCGCGACACGGACGCTGCCGCGCGGCTGTGGGCGGTGTCGGAACAACTCGTCGGCCTGCGCGACGACGCGGCGCATGCCGCCTGAGACGGGGGCGCGACCATGCACGCCATGCAGTTGCACGCGCCGCACGAGAAACTGCGGCGCGCCGACATCAACGTGCCGACGCCCGGCCCCGGCGAGCTGCTGATCCGCGTCGCCGCCTGCGCGGTCTGCCGCACCGACCTGCACGTGGTGGACGGCGAGCTCGCCGAGCCGAAACTGCCGCTGGTGCCCGGCCACGAGATCGTCGGCCGCGTCGTGGCACGCGGGGCGGAGGCGACGCGGTTCGCGATCGGCGCGCGCGTCGGCGTGCCCTGGCTCGGCTGGACCTGCGGGGTGTGCGCGTATTGCCGCTCCGGGCGCGAGAATTTGTGCGAGCGGGCGCGCTTCACCGGCTATCAGATCGACGGCGGCTATGCCGAGTTCACCGTCGCCGACGAGCGCTTCTGCTTCGCCATCCCGGCGGAATACGGCGACACCGAGGCGGCGCCGCTGCTGTGCGCGGGCCTGATCGGCTACCGCACGCTGCGCATGGCGGGCGCGGCGCAGCGCCTCGGCATCTACGGGTTCGGTGCGGCGGCGCACATCATCGCGCAGGTGGCGCGCTGGCAGGGCCGCACGCTCTATGCGTTCACGCGGCCGGGCGACGCGACGGCGCAGGATTTCGCGCGGCGCATCACCGGCGGCTGGGCCGGCGGATCGGACGAGCTGCCGCCGGAGCCGCTCGACGCGGCGTTGATCTTCGCCCCCGTCGGCGCGCTGGTGCCGGCGGCGCTGCGCGCGGTGGCGCCGGGCGGCGTGGTGGTCTGCGGCGGCATCCACATGAGCGATATTCCATCGTTCCCGTACGAGTGGCTGTGGCAGGAGCGGGTGATCCGCTCGGTCGCCAACCTGACCCGCAGCGACGCGGAAGAATTTTTGGCACTGGCGCCGAAAGTACCGGTGCGCGTCGCGACCACGCCCTATCCGCTCGACCGCGCCAACGAGGCGCTGGCCGATCTGCGGGAAGGGCGGCTGTCGGGTGCCGCGGTGCTGCTCAATCCAGGGTCGTGACCGCGGCCGCGTCGTCGGCGACGCGCCGCAGCACGCCGGCCAGACGCTCGCCCCAGGCGGCGGCGCCGGCAGCGTCGGCGATCAGGTCCTGGCGCACCTCGAACAGCGCGGTGGCGAGGCCGCGCGCCTCGCCGACATGCGGCACGGTGTAGTCGCCGGCTTCGGTGACGCGGTACGGCTCGTTGTCGCCGACGGTCAGCGCCGGGTCTTCGCGCAGTGCGCCCAGCATGACCGCGGCGAGGCGGCGCGCCCGGCGATACAGCACGCCGACCTGCCAGGGCCGTGCGACGCCGAGGAAGACCGGGGTAAAACTGTGCATGCCGATCAGCACGGTCGGGCGGCCGGCTTCCAGCCGCGCGTCCAGCAGGGCGGCGACCCGCTCGCGGAACGGGGCGAAGAACAACAGGTCGCGCTCGGCGCGCTCGGCGGGGGAAAGGTTGCGGTTGCCGGGGATGTCGGTGGCTTCGCTGCGCTCGGGGATGCTGCTCGGCGCGGCGAGCGGGCGGTTGCAGTCGATCAGCAGGCGCGAATAGCCCGACAGCGCCAGCACCGCATCGAGCCGCCGCGACAGATGCCGCGCCACCGCAGCCGCGCCGATGTCGTAGGCGATGTGGCGCGCGAGTTCCTCCGCCGGCAGGCCGAGATTGCCGTAGCGCGGCGGGACGTCGTTGGAGGCGTGCTCGCACAGCAGCACGATCGGCGAGGCGCCCTGCTCATTGACGACGGTGACGGCCTGTGGCTCCGGCATGTCAGTGCAGCCTCGTCCCTGACGGGATGTGTCGGCCGCGCAGGAACGCGGCGGCGTCGAGCGGCGCGCGGCCGGGCGCCTGAACGCGCAGCAGGCGCAGCGCACCGGTGCCGGCGGCGACCAGCAGCGCGTCGTCGAGCACGGTGCCGGGTTCGCCCGCGCCGGACTCGGCGACGGCGGCAAGGACTTTCAGCATCTCGCCGTCGCGGAGAAAAAACGTGCCGGGCCACGGGTTGAGCGCCCGCACCCGTCGCGCCAGCGCGGCGGCGTCCTGCGTCCAGTCGAGATGCCCGTCGGCGCGCGTCAGTTTCGGCGCGTAGGTCACGCCCGCCGCCGGCTGCGGCACCGGCGGCGGATTGTCGGCGAGCGCGCGCAGGATCAGCGCGGCGCCGAGGGCGGCCAGCGTGTCGTGCAGCGCCGCCGCCGTGGTCGCCTCGGTGATCGGCACCGCCTCGCGCAGCAGCATCGGGCCGGTGTCGAGGCCGGCATCCATCTGCATGACGGTGATGCCGCTCTCGGCGTCGCCGGCGAGGATGGCGGCCTGGATCGGCGCGGCGCCGCGCCAGCGCGGCAGCAGGCTGGCGTGGATGTTGAGGCAGCCGCGACGCGGCGCGGCCAGCATCGGCTCCGGCAGGATCAGGCCGTAGGCGGCGACCACGGCGGCATCCAGGCCGAGCGAAGCGAACGCCGCGTGCTCCGCCGCGTCGTGCCGCAGCCGCGCCGGCGTGCGCACCGGCAGGCCCAGCGCGTCCGCCGCGACATGCACCGGGCAGCGCCGCACCGCATGGCCGCGGCCGGCCGGGCGGGGCGGCTGGCAATAGACCGCGGCGATGGTGTGGCCGGCGTGGTGCAGCGCATGCAGCGCCGGCACGGCGAAGTCGGGGCTGCCCATGAAGCCGAGGCGCACGCGCTACTTCGCCTTCTGCCGCATCTCCTTCGCCAAGCGGCGCAGGATCATGTTGCGCTTCAGCGCCGAGAGGTGATCGACGAACAAAACGCCGTCGAGATGGTCGATCTCGTGCTGCAGGCAGGCGGCGAGCAGCCCCTCGGCCTCGATCTCGCGCCGGGCGCCGGTCTCGTCCTGGTAGCGCACCTTGACCCGTGCCGGGCGCGTCACATCCGCGTAGTGGCCGGGCAGCGACAGGCAGCCTTCCTCGCGCGTGAACAGCTCGTCGCTCGCGGCCACCACCTCGGGGTTGATGAGCACGATCGGGGCGCGCGTGTTCTCCGGCTGCAGATCGACCACGGTGACGCGCAGTTTTACCCCGACCTGCGGCGCGGCCAGCCCGATGCCCGGCGCCTTGTACATGGTGGCGAACAGGTGCGGCAGCAGCGCGCGGACGGCATCCGCGTCGCCCTCGCCGACCGTGCGCGCGCGCGCCTTCAGCGTCGGATGCGGCGCTATCAGGATGGTCAGCAGGGCGTCCGGGTCGGCGTCCGGCGGCGCGGTGAGAACGGCGGATGACATGACGGCGATGTAGCTTCCCGCGCGCGAGCGTTCAACGGCGGCGTTCGCCGGCGGCCGGTCCCGCCCGCGCCTCTTGCATCCGGTCACTTTGCTGCCAAATTAGGCAGTGTCGGGTCGCCAGGAAGGGGCCCGGCGCCACGGACCCGGACAGCGGGTCCGGCTTCGCTCCGAGGAGGAGGCAAAATGACCACGCGCATGTTCGCGTCCCCCTTGTTCCTGGGGTTCGACCATCTGGAACAGATGCTGGAGCGCGCGGCCAAAACGTCTTCGGACGGCTATCCGCCCTACAACATCGAGCAGACCGGGCCAAGCGGGCTGCGCATCACGCTGGCGGTCGCCGGCTTCGTCATGGACGATCTGCAGGTGACGCAGGAGGATAACCAGTTGGTCATCCGCGGCCGGCAGAATGACGACGCGCAGGGGCGCGTGTTCCTGCATCGCGGCATCGCCGCGCGGCAATTCCAGCGCGCGTTCGTCCTCGCCGAGGGCATCGAGGTGAAGGGTGCCTGGCTGGACAATGGATTGCTGCACATCGACCTGGTCCGGCCGCAGCCGGAAAGCCGGGTCAAGACCATCCGGATCAGCAAGAGCGGCGGCGGCACGGTGACGGTGCTCGATCCGCAGGCCGCGGCCAGCCTTGGCGTCAAGCAGGGCCGGACCGGCTGAGCAACCACCGCAGCGGCGCGGCGTTGGCCAGGCACGGCAGCGTCCGCCAGGAGAGACAGACAATGGACGAGAACACTGGTGCGGCCCCGGGCGAAGCCCGGATCGTCGATATCCGCCATCTGACGGCGGAGCAGCTGGCGGGTCTGGGCGTGTCCCAGCTCGCCTACGTCAAGCCGGTGATGATGAACGGCGTGCGCGCCTTCGCCATCCATGCCGCCGACGGCACGCCGATGGCGGTTGCCGGCGACTGGGACGTGGCGGTGGCGGCGATCCGCCAGCAGGAGATGCTGCCGATCCTGGTGAACTGATCCGGATCAGCCGGGCAGGCGCGGCACGCGGCTGCCCGGGACGGACAGGTCGAGCAGCGGCCCGGCCGGCACGATGCGGGTCGGGTTCACCGAGAGGTGGCTCATGTAGTAGTGCCGCTTGATGTGGCCGAAATCGACCGTCGCGGCCACGCCGGGCGCCTGGTAGAGCGAGCGGGCAAAATCCCACAGCGCCGGATAGTCGATGATGCGGCGCAGATTGCATTTGAAGTGGCCGTGATAGACGGCATCGAAGCGGATCAGCGTGGTGAACAGCCGCCAGTCCGCCTCGGTCAGCCGCTCGCCGCACAGAAAGGGCTGGCGGGCGAGCAGCGCCTCCAGCCAGTCGAGCGTGTCGAACAGCGGCATCACTGCCGCCTCGTAGGCCGCCTGGGTGCGCGCGAAGCCGGCGCGATAGACGCCGTTGTTCAGCGTCGCATAGACGCGCGCGTTCACCACGTCGATCTCCGGGCGCAGTGGTTCCGGGTGGTAGTCGCCCGGCGCGGCGCCGAGCGCGTCGAAGGCGCGGTTGAAGATGCGGATGATCTCGGCCAATTCGTTGTTGACGATGGCGTCGGTTTCGCGGTCCCACAGCACCGGGACGGTGACGCGGCCGGTGAAGCGGGGATCGGCGCGGGCGTAGAGTTCGTGCAGGAAGTGCGCGCCCATCACCGGGTCCGCCACCACGCCTTCGCCCGGCGCAAAGGTCCAGCCGTCCTCGCCGAGCAGCCAATGCACCACGGACAGGCCGACCATGCCTTGCAGCGCCTTGATGACGCGGAAGATCAGCGTGCGGTGCGCCCACGGGCAGGCGAGCGAGACATAGAGGTGATACCGCCCGGCCGCCGGCGGAAACCGCCCGCCCGGCGCGATCGTGTCGCGGAACTGCGTGGGCGGGCGCACGAACGCGCCTTTCGGGTCGGCCAGGACGCGGTCCTCCCGCACCCAGGCGCCGTCGATCATCAGCCCCATGACCCACTCCCGCTGTCGCCGGCGGCAGCGTAGCGTATGCTGGCCGGCGGCGGCAGGCGGGAGGGCAGGCATGCGCGCGAACAGTTTTGCGATCGAACAACCGGCGCACCGGCACGTGTTTCTCGGCGAGACGCACGCGCGCAACGAGCGCCGGACCTGGGCGGTGATCGTGCTGTGCGGCGCGATGATGGCGGCCGAGATCGCGGGCGGGCTGCTGTTCGGGTCGGTGGCGCTGGTGGCGGACGGGCTGCACATGAGCACGCATGCCGGTGCGCTGCTGCTGGCGGCGCTGGCGTACAGCTACGCGCGGCGCCATGCCGACGATGCCCGCTTCACCTTCGGCACCGGCAAGCTCGGCGACCTCGCCGGCTACACGAGTGCGATCGTGCTGGCGATGATCGCGCTGCTGATCGGCTACGAGGCGGTGATGCGGCTGTTCGCGCCGGTGCCGATCCGCTACGCCGAGGCGGTCACGATCGCCTGCGTCGGGCTGGCGGTGAACGCGGCGAGCGTGGCGCTGCTCGCGGGCGGCGGTGCGCATCATCACGACCATCACCACGACCACGATCACGACCACGACCACGGCGACGACGCGCACCAGGACCACAATCTGCGCGCGGCGTTCGTTCACGTCATGGCGGATGCGGCGGTGTCGGTGCTGGTGATCGGCGGGCTGTCGCTGGCCTGGGGGTTCGGCTGGCGCTGGATGGACCCGGTGGCCGGCATGATCGGCGCGCTGGTGATCGCCAACTGGTCGTACGGCCTGATCCGCGACACCGGCGCGATCCTGCTCGACATGAACCCCGACGCGCGCACCACGCAGGCGATCCGCAGCGCCATCGAGGCGGCGGGCGACCGGCTCGCCGACCTGCATCTGTGGCGGCTCGGGCCGGGGCATTTCGGCGCCATCGTCTCGGTGGTGACGCGCGAGCAGCGCGGCGCCGAATTCTATCGCGCGCGCCTCGCCGGACTGCCGGCGCTGTCGCACCTGACGGTGGAAGTGCAGCAGGCGGGCTGACTACTCCGCGGCCGCGTCCCCGAGCTTCGCCGCCAGCGTGGAAAGCCGCGCATGGCGCCGCGGCGCCAGCCAGTGCTGCACGCGATCGAGATAGAGATAGATCACCGGCGTCGTGTACAGCGTCAGCACCTGGCTCAGCAGCAGGCCGCCGACCATCGCCAGCCCGAGCGGCTTGCGCAGCTCCGATCCCGCGCCCGATTCCAGCATCAGCGGCAGGCCGCTGAGCATCGCCGCCATCGTCGTCATCAGGATCGGGCGGAAGCGCAGCAGGCACGCCTCGCGGATCGCGTGCAGCGGCGTGGCACCGTCGCGGCGTTCCGCGTTGATCGCGAAATCCACCATCATGATGCCGTTCTTCTTGACGATGCCGATCAGCAGGATGATGCCGATCATCGCGATCACCGACAGGTCGGTGTGCGCCAGCATCAGCATCAGCAGCGCGCCGACGCCGGCCGACGGCAGCGTCGAGAGAATCGTCAGCGGCAGAATATAGCTCTCGTAGAGGATGCCGAGGATCAGGTACACGGTCACCAGCGCCGCCGCGATCAGCACCGGCTCGCTCGACAGCGAGGACTGGAACGCCTGTGCGGTGCCCTGGAACGAGCCCTGCAGCGCCAGCGGCAGGTTGAGCTGGGAGCGGATCGCATCGATCGCCGTCACCGCCTCGCCGAGCGAGGCGCCCGGTGCGAGGTTGAAGGAGATCGTCACCGCCGGGAACTGGCTCTGGTGGTTGATCGCCAGCGGCGCCACCGGCACCGTGCTCGGCGTCACCACCGCGGACAGCGGCACCATGTTGCCGCTCGCGCCCTTCACGTAGAGATCGGCAAGCGTGCCGACCTTGCCCTCCAGGTTCGGCGGCACCTCCAGGATCACGAAATAGGCGTTGAGCTGGGTGAAATACTGCGTCACCTCGCGCTGGCCGAAGGCGTCGTAGAGGATGTTGTCGATCGCCGCCGGCTGCACGCCGAGGCGCTGCGCCGCCTCCCGGTCGATCTTCAGGGTCAGCGTGGTGCCGGCGATCTGCTGGTCGGTGGCCACGTCGCGCACCATCGGCAACGCCATGACCCGCGCCAGCACCTTCGGCGACCAGTGGTTCAGCTCCTGCGAATCCGGGTCTTCCAGCGTGTACTGGTACATCGTGCGCGCCAGCCGGCCGCCGACATTGATGTCCTGCGCCGGCTGCAGGAACAGCGACACGCCGGTCAGGCCCTGCACCTTGCTGGCGAGCCGCGCGATGACCTTCATCACGCCGTCGTTGGGCCGCTCGCCCCACGGCTTGAGGTTGATGTAGAAGCGCCCGTCATTGCCCTGCTGCCCGGCGGTGCCGGCGCCGACCTGCGAGGCGAACGAGGCCACCGCAGGATCGTGGATGATGATGTCGTTGATCTGCTGCTGCAGCCGGTACATCTTCGCGAACGAGGCGTCCTGCGGCCCCTCGGATACGGCGATGATCAGGCCGATGTCCTGGGTCGGGAAGAAGCCTTTTGGAATGATGATGTACAGCGCGACGGTCAGCGCCATGGTGGCGAAGAACACCATCAGGGTGATGAAGCGGAAGCGCAGGACCACGTCCAGCGTGCGGCGGTAGAAGCCGATCATGCCGTCGAACCCGGCCTCGACGATGCGGTAGAGCCGTGCCGTGCCGGCCGGTCTCGCGGCGCAGGAAGCGCGAGCACATCATCGGCGTCAGGGTCAGCGAGATGAACGCCGACAGCAGCACCGCCGCCGACACCGTCATCGCGAACTCGCGGAACAGCCGCCCGACGATGCCGCTCATCAGCAGCAGCGGGATGAACACCGCCACCAGCGACAGGCTGATCGAGACGATGGTGAAGCCGATCTCGCCCGCGCCCTTCAGCGCCGCGTCCATCGGCTTCATGCCGTCCTCGATATGGCGGTAGATGTTCTCCAGCATCACGATCGCGTCGTCGATGACGAAGCCGACCGCGATCGTCATCGCCATCAGCGACAGATTGTCCAGGCTGAAGCCGAGCACATACATCGCGGCCAGCGTGCCGACCAGCGCGACCGGCACCGTCACGCTCGGGATCAGCGTCGCCCAGAGGTTGCGCAGGAACAGGAAGATCACCATCACGACCAGACAGACCGAGAGCGCCAGCGTGAACTCCACGTCGCTCACCGAGGCGCGGATGGTCTGCGTGCGATCGACGATGGTGCGCACGTGGACGGTCGGCGGGATCGCCGCTTCCAGCGCCGGCAGCGCCGCCTTGATCCGCTCCACGGTGCCGATCACGTTGGCGCCCGGCTGCTTGAAGATCACCAGCAGCACGCCGCGCTTGGCGTTCTGCCACGCCGCCAGCTCGCGGTTCTGCGGGCCGCGGACGGCCTGGCCGATGTCGCGGATGCGCACCGGCGCGCCGTTGCGCCACGCCACGATGATGTCGTCGTAGGGTGCGGCGTGGATCAGCTGGTCGTTCGCCATCACGGTGTAGGACTGGTCCGGGCCATCGACGCTGCCTTTCGGCTCGTTGACCGTGGCCTCGGTCAGCACCTGGCGCACGTCCTCCAGCGTCAGGCCCATCGCGGCCAGCTTGGCCGGGTCGATCTGCACGCGGATGGCGGGCTTCTGCTGGCCGCCGACCAGCACCTGCGACACGCCGTCGATCTGCGACAGCCGCTGCGACAGGATGTTCTCGGCGTAATCGTCCACCCTCGTCAGCGGCACCTCGTCGGACTGCACCGCGAGGATCATGATCGGGGCGTCCGCCGGGTTGATCTTGCGGATGGTCGGCTGGCTCGGCAGGTCCTTCGGCAACTGGCCCTGCGCCGCGTTGATCGCCTCCAGCACGTCGGTGGAGGCCGCATCGATGTTGCGGCTCAGCTCGAACTGCAGCGTGATCGTGCTGGTGCCCAGCACGTTCATCGACGTCATCTGCGTGACGCCTGAGATCTGCGCGAACTGGGTCTCCAGCGGCTCGGCGACGGCGGCGGCCATCGTGTCCGGGCTGGCCCCCGGATACTGCGCGGTGATGGTCAGCGTCGGGAAATCGACCTGCGGCAGCGGCGCCACCGGCAGCAGCGGATAGGCGGCGAGGCCGACCAGGAAGATCGCCGCCATCAGCAGCGACGTGCCGATCGGGCGCCGGATGAAGGGGCTGGAAATGCTCATGCTGGGACGGCGGCTTTCGGATGGGGCGCGGTGTCAGCTTGCCTGCGGCTGCTGGCGGACGGCAACCCGCGTGCCGTTCTGCAGGCGCGACTGGCCGTCGATGACGACCTGCTCGCTGCCGGCCAGGCCTTTGGTGATCTCCGCGATGCGGCTGTTCTGGTAGCCGACGGTGACCGGAATGTCGGCGACGGTTCCCCCCGGCTTGACGACGAACACGTAGAGCCCGTCCGGCCCGTGCTGCACCGCCGTCAGCGGCACCGTGACCGCGTCGTGATCGACGCGCAGCCGCAGCGCGGCATCGACGAACTGCCCCGGCCACAGCTTGCGGTCGGCGTTGGCGAAGATCGCCTTGAGCGCGATCGTGCCGGTCGCGGTGTCGATGGTGTTGTTCGGCGTCAGCAGCGTGCCGGCGGCGAGCGCCTGCGTGCCCTCGGGGCCGAGCGCCGTCACCTCGGGCTTGCCGGCGGCGAGTGCGGCGCGCACCGCCGGCAGTTCGCTCTGCGACAGCGTGAACACGACCGCGACCGGCTGCATCTGCTGCAGCGTCACGATCGCCTGCGTGCCGTTGGCCTGCACGAGATTGCCGATATCGACCAGCCGGAACCCGGCCACGCCGTCGATCGGCGCGGTGATGCGGCAGAACTGCAAATTGAGCTGCGCCGCCGTGATCGCCGCCGCGTCCGCCTGCACGTTGGCCTGAAAAAGCCGCACCTGGGCGGCGTCGTTGTCCACCTGCTGCTGCGTCGCGAAGTCCGACTTGGCGAGCCGGCTGTCGCGGCCGTAGTTCAGCCGGTCGTTGGCGAGCGTCGCCTGGTCGCCGGCCTGCTTGGCCTCTGCCTGCGCCAGCGCCGCGGCATAGGGGCGTGGGTCGATCATGGCGAGTTGGTCGCCCTGCTTCACCTCCTGCCCCTCGCGGAAGTCGATGGATTGCAGATAGCCGGTCACCTCGGCGCGCACCTGCACCGTGCGCCACGCCTGGACGGTGCCGATGCCGCGCACGTCGATCGGCAGGTCGCCTTTTGCGGCGCGCGCGACCGTCACCGGCACGCCCGGCGGCGCCGGCGGCGGCGACTGGCCGAGCGAACGGTCGGCGGCGAACAGCGGCAGCAGCACGAACAGGCCCAGCAGGCCAGCGGCGGTCGCGATGGCGGAGCGGCGAGGCAGCCTCATTCGACGAATGCTCCCAGAGTCTCGGGGTCACGGTCGCGTCAGATGCGCCATATGGCGATGCTGCGATGCAGCATAGCCCTGGCGGAAGGTCACGATACCGTCAATCTCGTTAAACGGCCGAGAAAATAAGCGCTGTTACGATTTGCAACCTGGCCGGAGCGGTCCCGGTTCCCGGCCGTTCTGCCGCGGCTGCGGGCGGCGCCGCGGTCACCGCCGGTACGGCAGCGGCAGCAAGGCGCGGGCCGGCAGTTTGAGCGGCGCCAGCGGGCCGGGGACGATCACCAGTGCGTCGGGATCGTAATCGACGATCAGCTCGCGGCAGCCGCCGCAGGGCGTCACCACGGCCAGCGTGCGGTCGTCCTCGTCGGGCTTGGGGTGGCGCACCGCGACCACGGTGGCGATGCTGCCGTCGCCCTCCAGGATGGCGCGGCCGACCGCCACCGCCTCGGCGCAGGCCGACAGCCGGCCGACCGTGGTGCCGAGATGCAGCCCGGTCCAGACCCGCCCGTCGCGCCCGCGCAGCGCCGCCGCCACCATGTGCCAGAACGGCCGGTAATGGCGTTGCAGCGCCGCGCGCGCCGCCTCCAGCAGCGCATCATCCTCCGCGTCGAGCGGCAGGCCCGGGGGCAGGTCGTAGGCGGCGTCCGGCACGTATCAGTCCGCCGCCTCCGCCTCTTCCTCGGTCGCCAGCATGGCGGTGGCCATCCCGCCGGACTGCTCGCGCACCTTGCGCTCGATCGCCTCGCCGACCTCCGGGTGCTCGCGCAGGAACTGTTTTGCGTTCTCGCGGCCCTGGCCGATGCGCTGGCTGTCCACGCTGTACCAGGCGCCGGACTTCTCCACCACGCCGCCCTTGGTGCCCAGGTCGATCAGCTCGCCGACCTTGCTGATGCCCTCGCCGTACATGATGTCGAACTCGACCTGGCGGAACGGCGGCGCCAGCTTGTTCTTCACCACCTTCACCCGCGTCTGGTTGCCGACGATCTGCTCGCGGTCCTTGATCGCGCCGATGCGCCTGATCTCCAGCCGCACCGAGGCGTAGAACTTCAGCGCGTTGCCCCCGGTGGTGGTCTCCGGGTTGCCGAACATGACGCCGATCTTCAGCCGGATCTGGTTGAGGAAGACCAGCATCGTGTTGCTGCGCGAGACGCTGCCGGTCAGCTTGCGCAGCGCCTGGCTCATCAGGCGGGCGTGCAGGCCGACATGGCTGTCGCCCATCTCGCCCTCCAGCTCCGCCCGCGGCACCAGGGCGGCGACCGCAGTCGACCACCAGCACGTCGATCGCCCCCGAGCGGACCAGCGTGTCGCAAATCTCCAGCGCCTGCTCGCCGGCGTCCGGCTGGCTGATCAGCAGGTTGTCCACATCGACGCCGAGCTTGCGCGCATAGGTCGGGTCGAGCGCGTGCTCGGCATCGATGAAGGCGCAGGTGCCGCCGCGCTTCTGCGCCTCGGCGATGGCGTGCAGCGCCAGCGTGGTCTTGCCCGAGCTTTCCGGCCCGTAGATCTCGACGATTCGCCCGCGCGGCAGCCCGCCGATGCCGAGCGCGATGTCGAGCCCGAGCGAGCCGGACGGAATGGCCTCGATCTGCTCGTCGCCGGCCCGCTGGCCCATGCGCATGATCGAGCCCTTGCCGAAGGCCCGCTCGATCTGCTGCAGCGCGGCGTCCAGCGCCTTGGTCTTTTCCATAGCGTCCCCCGTGGCGGATTTCCACCGTGGTGTGAAGCGAGTTTGTCATGCCGGGAACCAAGCCGCAACCAGGCGAAAAGAGGCCGTTAATAATTTGTTCATTATATGTTCGTCAAATCGCGAACACAAGCAGAACCGGCCGAGAGGCGGCATTGGGCGCCGCGGCCCGTCTGCGGCGGTGGCGGGTTCTAGGTGACCGCCGGCGCCGCCGCCACCGCCCGCAGCCGCGCCGTCAGCTCGGCGATGTCGTAGGGCTTCGGCAGGAAGGTGGTGCCGCTCTCGCCCAGCACCGCCGCCACCTCGCGCTGCAGTGCCTCGGCGGCATAGCCGGAGACCAGGATGGCGGGCAGGCCGGGGGCGCCGAGTTGCTCGCGCACCGCGCGGACCAGGGCGGTGCCGTCCAGGCCGGGCATCACCAGGTCGGTCACCACGGCGGCGAGCGTCGGCAGCGGCACGTCGTCGAGCAGGGCCAGCGCCGCCTCGGCGCTGTCCGCCGACAGCACCTGCCAGCCGTGCCGCGCCAGCGCCCGCGCCGCCACCCGCAGCACCGCCGGCTCGTCGTCCACCACCAGCACGATGCCGCCCGGCGCTGCCGCCGGCACCTCGGGGCGCGGCGCGGCCACGCGCACGGGGGCGGGGGCGGGGGCGGGCAGCGCCGGGATCGCCACCTCCCCGCACTCCCAGCGCGGCAGATAGACGCGCACGCGCGTGCCCTTGCCCGGCTGGCTCTCGACGCCGACGAAGCCGCCCGACTGGCGCACGATGCCATGCACGGTGGCCAGGCCGAGCCCGGTGCCGCCTTGCTCGCGGCGGGTGGTGAAGAACGGCTCGAACATGTGCGCCATCGCCTCCGGCGGGATGCCCACGCCGGTGTCGCGCACCTCCAGCATCGCGTAGCGGCCGGGCGGGATCGTCTCCGGCCCGCGCACCAGCGGGCGATACAGCGTCATGTGGCCGCTGTGCAGCGTCAGCGCCCCGCCCAGCGGCATGGCGTCGCGGGCGTTCACCGCCAGGTTGAGCAGCACCTGGTCGAGCGCCGTCGGGTCGGCGCGCACGGTTCCGCCCGGCTGTTCCAGCGCCAGCTCCACCCGTACCCGGCTGCCCACCAGGCGGCGCAGCAGGCCGGCCATCGCGGTCAGCACGTCGTTCACCGCCAGCACCGACGGCTGCAAGGTCTGCCGCCGGCCGAACGCCAGCAGCTGGCGGGTCAGCGCGCTGCCGCGCTCGGCGCTGGCGCGGATCTGGGCGAGGTCGTCGCGCGCCTCGTGGCCCAGCCCGTCCTGGGCCGCGATGGCGTCGGCGGCGCCGAGGATCGCGGTCAGCAGGTTGTTGAAGTCGTGTGCCACCCCGCCCGCCAGCTGCCCCGCCGCCTGCAGCCGCTGGGCATGCGCAAGCTGCGATTCCAGCCGCGCCTGCACCGACATGTCGCGCACGCTCAGCAGCGCGCCGCTGGCGCTGCCGTCGGCCTCGCGCACCGCCGAGGCGGTGATGGTGACGCTCATCGGCTCCGGCCCGGTGCCGGCGAGGTGGGCGGAAAAGATGCGCGCCGGCAGGGCACGGGCATGGCCGTGCAGCACCGGGCGCAGCTCGGCCCAGACCGCCTCGCGCTCGGCCTCGACGAACATCGGCAGCAGCGGCGTGCCGGGCGACAGATCCACCGTCGGCCCGGCGAGGCGCTGCAGCACGTCGCTCGCACGCACGATGCGGCCGTGCCGGTCGGCGATCAGCCGTCCCGACGACGGCTCCTGGAACAGCAGCGCCAGCGCCGGATCGAGCGGCGCGGCGAGCCGCTCGATCAGGCGCGGCGGCGGCGGCGGCGCGGCACGCGGGACGCGGTGCAGCAGGTTCCAGATCACAGCACGCGCGCCCTGAGCCGCCAGACATAGGCGATCAGCTCCGCCACCGCCTGGTAGAGTTCGCGCGGGATCTCCGCATCCAGCTCGATCGCGTGCAGCGCGCGCGCCAGCGGCGGGTTGGCGACCAGCGGCACGTTGCTGGCGCGGGCGACCGCGCGGATGCGCTCGGCCACCTCGTCCATGCCTTTTGCGACCACCCGCGGCGCCGCCGTCGAGCCGCGCGCGTAGGCCAGCGCCACCGCGTAATGCGTCGGGTTGGTCACCACTGCCGCGGCTGTCGGCACCGCGGCCAGCATGCGCCGCCGGGCGCGCTGCAGGCGCAGCCGGCGGATGCGCCCGCGCACCTGCGGGTTGCCCTCGGTCTCCTTGTGCTCGTCGCGCAGTTCCTGTCGGCTCATGCGCAGGCTGGCGGCGTGCGCGCGGCGGGTGCGCACGATGTCCAGCCCGGCGATCGCCGCCTGCACCGCGATCAGCGCCAGCAGCACGCGCAGCACCGCACGCGTCGTGCGGGCGAGCAGCAGCGCCGGCGTCCAGCCGAGCGAGGCCGGCAGCAGCGGCAGCAGCGCCGCCACCACCATCCAGGCCGCCGCACCGGCCGCCAGCAGTTTCAGCAGCGCCTTGCCGGCCTCCGCCGCCGCCGCCGCCGAGAACAGGCGCGCGAGGCCTTTTCCCGGGCTGAGCCGACCCAGGTCCGGCTGCAGCGCGGCGAGGTGGACGAGCAGGCCGGTCTGCGCCAGCACCGCGGCGACGCTGGCGAGCGCACCGGCCAGCACGAACGGCGCGGCGGCGAGCAGCAATGCCGTCCCGGCCAGGCGCAGCGCCGCCTGCGGCGACAGGCGGTGCGCCTCGGCCAGCAGCACGGCGAGCCGCTCGGCGGCCGCCCGCGCCGCCGCCGGACCGGCCATGGCCAGCAGCAGGGCGCTGACCGCCAGGGTGGCGAGCGGCGCCACCTCGCGCGACAGCGGCGCCTGCCCCTCCTCGCGGGCGCGGGCCAGCCGGCGGACGGAGGCGGCCTCGGTGCGGTCCTGGGCGTCCTCGGCCATCTGTCAGAGCCCCGGCAGCGCCGCCAGCCCGGCGGCGGCGGCGGCGGCCCAGACGCCGAGCACGACGCCGCCCAGTGCCGCCAGCAGGGCCAGCCCGCCGAGCAGCTGCGCCGGGGCGGCGAGGAAGAACACCGGCACCTGCGGCGCCAGCCGCACCAGCACCGCCAGCGCCACGTGCCAGACGATGCCGGCGAGCAGGAAGGGGGCGGCCAGCCGCAGCGCCAGCGCGAAGCAGGTCGCCACCGCCGCCACCACGCTCGCGGCGGTATCGCCGGCCGGCAGCAGCACGCCGGCGGGCAGCACGCGATAGCTGCCGGCCAGCGCCTGCAACGGCAGCGCATAGAGGCCCGAGGACAGCAGCAGCACCGGCCCCGCCAGGCTCAGCAGCCGCCCGACCGCGGCGCCCTGCGGGCCGAGCAGGTCGTCCGGCTGCAGCACGCTGGCCTGGCCGGTGAGGATCGCCAGGATCTCCCCGGCGATCGGCAGCGCCATCAACAGCAGCCGCGCCAGCCAGCCGATCAGCAGCCCGGCGGCCAGTTCGGCCGCCAGCATGAACAGGCCGCGCCACACATCGCCCGGCATCGGCGGCAGCTCGGGGACGAGCACCGGCAGCAGCACCGCGGTCAGCGCCAGGGCGAAGCCGGCGCGCACCATCATCGGCAGCTCCGCCTCGCCGATGCCGGGGATCAGCATGCAGGCGGCGCTGGTGCGCGCCAGCACCAGCACGAACGCGAACGCGAACTGCGGCAGCCGCGCCAGCAGGGCCGCGTCCGCTTCGGTCATTGCGCGCCGATCTCGACGATCCGGTCGAACACCAGCCGGGCGAAGTCGGAGAGCGTGCCGAACATGAACGGGCCGAGCAGCAGCACCGTCGCGACCACGGCGACGATCTTCGGCACGAAGGCGACGGTCTGCTCGTGGACCTGGGTGACCGCCTGCACCAGCGACATCACCAGCCCGACCGCGAGCCCCGCCAGCAGCGGCGGCCCGCCGAGCTTGAGCACCACCGCGACCGCCTCACGCAGCAACGCGCCGACTTCCTGTTCCCCCATGGTGCTGCGGTGCCCCGCGCCCGTTCAGATGGACATTTTCATGATATCCTGGTACGCTTGAACCACGCGGTCGCGGATCGTGGTTGCCGTCTGCAAGGTCAGTTCCGCGCGCGACACCGCCTGCACCACCGAGGTGAGGTCGCCGCCGCCGGCGATTGCCTGCGCCGCCTGCGCCTCCGCCGCGTTGCCCGACTGCACCGCGCCCTGCACCGCGCGCGCCACCATCCCGCCGAAATCGCCGCCCGTCGCGGCGCCGTCCTGGGCCGCGCCGCCGTCGCCGGAATCGATCGCCCGATAGGCGCGCGCCGCGTCCTGCGGCGAGACGCCCGGCAGCGTCAGCGACAGGGCAGGGACCGCGACCATGCTGCTACTTCAGCATCGCGATGGTGCGTTCCAGCATGCCGCGCGTCGTCTGCAGCACCGCGAGATTGGCGTCGTAGCTGCGCTCCGCCTCGCGCATGTCCATCACTTCGATGAAGCTGTTGACGTTGGGCGTGCGCACGTAGCCTTGCGCATCGGCGGCCGGGTTGCCGGGGTCGAAGTGCTGCGGGAAGGCGCTGGTGTCGCGGCCGACGCGCGACAGCTGCACGGTCGCCACCCCGAGCGCGCGGTCCATCCGGTTGGTGAATGCCACCGTCTTGCGCTGGTAGGGATCGGCCCCCTTCGTGCTGCCGGTGGTGTCCTGGTTGGCCAGGTTCTCGGCGATCACGCGCAGCCGGCCGGTCTGCGCCGTCATGCCGGCCGCCGAGATGTCGAGCGCGCGCGCCAGATCCATTCCGCGTCCCCTGTATCAGTGTCCGATCGCCGTGCGAAACATGCCGAGATACGCCTGCGTCAGTTGGACGGTCAACTCATGCGCCGTGTCGGTTTCGGCCTCTTTCATCAGTTCCTTGTCCAGCACGACGCCGTTGCCGTCCGGCGCCAGCTCCGCCGGCGGCGCCACCGACCCCGGCGCGTCCGCCCCGTTGCCGCCCGGCAGCGCCGCGCCCTCGGTGGACGCCAGCGTGAGCGGCGGGCGGGCCAGCAGCGCGGCGAACGGTTTCAGGTCGCGGGCGCGCCAGCCCGGCGTATCGACATTGGCAACGTTCTGCGACAGCAATTGCTGCCGCCGGTCGATCCAGGCGAGCTTGCGGTCGGCCAGCGCGAACAGCGGAACCTGTGCGAAATCAAGCATCCCGCTACCCTGACCGGGAAAGCTGAACGGGAAGTGAATTGTCCTCGGTGCGCAGTGGCAAGGATTCGTTAAGGCGCGGCGGACGTAATGCCGCCCGTGACCCTCCCCCCCGACACGCCGGCCGCGATCCTGCTCGACCGGTTCGGCGGCCTGCTGCGGCTGGCCCGGGCGCTGGCCGGCGCGCGCCGGCCGCTCGACCTGAGGGGCCTGGATGAACTCGCCGGCCGGCTCGCCGCCGCCTGCCTCGACCTGCCGCCGGAGCAGGGGCGGGCGCTGCGCCCGCCGCTGTGCGCGCTGCTGGCCGATCTCGACGCGCTGGCAGCGGCCTGCGGCGCGGAACCGGGCGAGGCGCCGTGACCGCGACCGCCGCCCTCGGCGCGCTGGCGGCGCTGGCGGGCGTGGTGGCGCTGGTGTTTCTGGCGCGCCGCGTCGTGCTGCTGCTGCCGCGCGGCCTGACGCCGCTGGCGCTCACCGCGCCGCGCGACGCCGTGCTCAAGCTGGAGCAGGTGCTGGCGCTGGATGCGCGGCGGCGCCTCGTGCTGGTGCGCTGCGGCGAGCGGCGGCTGCTGCTGCTCACCGGCGGGGTGCAGGACGTGATGCTCGGCTGGCTGGAGGCGCCGAAGTGAGGCGCGCGCTGCTGCCGGCGCTGCTGCTGCTGCTGGCGCTGCCGCAGGCGGCATGGGCGCAGTCGGTGGCGCTCGATCTCGGCGCCGCCGGGCCGGGCGCCACGTCGCGGCTGGTGCAGCTCACCGCGCTGATCACGGTGCTGTCGCTGGCGCCGAGCCTGCTGGTGATGGCGACCGCCTTCACCCGCATCGTGATCGTGCTGTCGCTGCTGCGCAGCGCCATCGGCGCGCAGGCGACGCCGCCCAACACGGTGCTGATCGGCCTGGCGCTGTTCCTCACCTTCTTCGTCATGCAGCCGGTGCTCGACGAGGCCTGGCGCAGCGGGTTGCTGCCGATGTCGGACGGGCGCGTCGGCGACCTGGAAGGCCTGCGGCTGGCGGCCGAGCCGTTCCGAAAATTCATGGCGGCGAGCGCGCGCCCCGACGATTTGCGCCTGTTCCTGGGCCTGGCACACCTGCCCGACCCGGCGAGTGCGGCGGCGGCGCCGTGGCGCGCGCTGCTGCCGGCGTTCCTGGTCGGCGAGCTGCGTCGCGCCTTCGAGATGGGGTTCCTGCTCTACCTGCCGTTCCTGGTGATCGACATGGTGGTGGCGAGCGTGCTGATGGGGCTCGGCATGATGATGCTGCCGCCGAACGTGGTCTCGCTGCCGTTCAAGCTGATCTTCTTCGTCCTGGTCGATGGCTGGCGGCTGGTCTGCGGCAGCCTGGTGCAGAGCTTTGCGCAGCCATGATCAAGCGATCGCGAAATCGCTAGACCCCGACAACAATTATTTTAAACCGCCGGCGTCTGGCGGCGGCGGGCGGCGGCGCCCAGCTGTCATCCCGATGTCATGAACCGGGAGCGTCCGCGATGACCTCGTGGTGCGGCAGAATGGCGTGCGCAATCCTGTCCGGCGGCATGCTGCTGCCGGCCGGCTGCGCCGGATGGCAGGGCGCGCCGCGGCCGACGGTGCTCAGCCCGCTCTACGACGTGCCGCCGAACATGCTGCGCCCGGACGGCACGTTCACCACCAACGGCCTGTTCCCGATCAACCCCAACGACCAGAGGTGATGCGAGTCGCTGAAAGGAGCGTGCCATGAGGATCGATCGAACCGGCTGGCCGGTGCTGGCGCTGTTTGCCGGGCTGACCGCCGTGGCGGGGTGTGCGGCCGGTACGCCCTCGCCTGAGGGCAACGCGGTCGCGGGCACGCGCCCGCTCGGTCCGTTCTACGGCGTGCCACAGGACATGGTGCGCCCGGACGGCACGATGCTGAACGGCCTGCTGCCGATCAATCCCGACGATCAGTCCTGAACGGCCCGGCGGGTTGACGCTGCGCCCGGCGCCGCACACATCCGGCGGATGGCCCCGCCCGACCCGTTCGTCCAACCCGAGGACGCCTCCGCCGCCGCCGCGATCGCGGCGATCGGCGAGGAGCTTGCGGTGTTCGACGACTGGATGGACCGCTACCAGCACATCATCGACCTCGGCCGCAAGCTGCCGCCGTTCCCCGACGCCTGGGCCGACGACGCGCACCGCGTCCCCGGCTGCCAGAGCCGGGTGTGGCTGGAGGTCGCGAACCGCGCGGGCATGCTGTTCTTTGCCGGCGCGTCGGATGCCGCGATCGTGGCGGGGCTGGTGGCGCTGCTGCTGCGCGTCTATTCCGGCCGCAGCCCGGCCGAGATCGCCGCGACCCCGCCCGATTTCTTAAAGCAACTTGGATTAATCGAGGCGCTCTCGACCAACCGCGGCAACGGCGTCGCGGCGATGGCGCGCCGGCTGCGCGCGGCGGCGGCGCTGCAACCGGCGGGCTGACGGCGCCTCAGGCGCGCGCCAGCATCCCCGCGATCGCGTCGGCCAGCTTGCCGATCGCCTCGCTCATTGCCGCCACCAGGTCGCGCGTTGCCGGCGAGGCCGGCTGCACGGTCAGCCGAAGCGTCTGGGCATGCGCCGCCTCGCGCACGTCGGAGCGGCGCACCGCCACCTGCGCCAGCAGCACCAGCACCCCGGAAGCGTCGGTGTCGAGGCGCTGCACGTCGATCTCCAGCACCAGGTCGGGCCGGGTCGAGATCGCGCCCGAACTCAGTAAACACTGCGGTGCCCGGCAGCCGCTCCACCAGGTCCTCGGTGATGACCCGGCCCAGCATGGTGCCGAGCGACTCGCCCCAGCGGTCGTTGTGCGTCAGTTGCAAGCGGTAGTCGGCCGCGCTGCCGACGATCTCCGGCCGGTCGAGGTAGCCGGCCAGCCCGACGCGGCGCAGCTCGACGCTGTGCGCCGCCAGATGCCGCACCGGGCCGGGCACGGCGGCGAGCGTGAACAGCGCCGGCGTCGGCGAGGCGCAGCCGGCGAGCACCGCCAGCAGCAGCCCGGCGGCGGCGCGGCGCGTCACGGCGCCGAGGCCGCGCCGCTGCGGCCGCGCAGCAGCGCCTCCGGATGCTGGTCGAGGAAGTCGGCGAGCAGACGCACCGAGCGGGCGGCGTCGCTGAACTGATCCATCAGACGCTCCAGATCGCGGCGAACCTGGGAGTTGCCGCCATAGCCGGCATCCGCCGAGCCGAGCAAGCGCTGCGCGCTCTGCAGCGTCGTCTGCAGGTCGCGCGCGATCTGCGGCAGCCGCTCCAGCGTCGGCCCGACGCCGGCATCGGCCTGGCGCACCAGATCGTGCAGCGCCGCCAGCGTGGCGCCGAGCGTGCGCAGGCTTGCCGCGGTGTCCGACGCGCCGGCCAGGGCATCGACGCGGGCGAGCGCGTCGTTGAGGTGGCGCCCCATTTCGTCGACCGGCAGCGCCTCGATCTTGGCCAGGATCTGGCCGAGGCTGCTGGTGATGCCTTCCAGCCCGCCGGGCAGGCTGGGCAGCACCGGCACGCCGTCCTCCTCGGTGACCGCGGCCGGCTTCTGGTCGGGGAAGAAGTCCAGCGCCACCAGCAGCTGTCCGGTCAAGAGATTGGCCGAGCGAAGCTGCACGCGCAGCCCGTGTGCCACCAGCCGCCGCGCCATCGCGACCGGCTGCTCGGCCGGCTCCGCGCCCGGCACGAACACGCGATCCGGCTGCACCCGAAAGCGCACGGCGACGCGCGACTGCGCGGTCGCGGAATCGAGTTGCAGCTGGATTGCGGTGACCGAGCCGATCGGGATGCCAAAGAGATCGACCGGCGCGCCGACCGCCAGCCCGCGCACCGAGCCGTGGAAATACACCAGGAACGGGATGCTGTTGCGGACCCCGGCGGACACCGCCGCGGAGCGGTCGTCGTAGAGCTTGAAGACGGCATTGAGCGGGCTGCGCGGCCCGTCGCGCGGCGGCGGCGGCGTGTCGAAGGCGATGCCGCCGGACAGCACCGCCTGAAGGCTCTCCAGCTGCAGCCGCACGCCCTCGGCGCCCAGCTGCACCGCGACCCCCGAGGCGTTCCAGAAATACGTGCCGTCATGCACGAACTGGTCGTAGGGCGAGCGGACGAACACGTGGACGTTGATGAACGTGTCCTCGCGCCGTTCCGCCGGATGCACGTCGTAGCCGAGCACCTCGCCGGCCGCGATGTCGCGGAAGAACACCGGCGAGCCCGAGGAGATCGAGCCGATCCGGTCCGCCTGCAGCACGAACGAGCGTCCCGGCTCGTCCGAGCGCACCGCCGGCGGCTCTTCCAGCCCGACGAACCGGGTGCGCTCGGGGCCGCTGGGCAGGCCCGGGTCCATTTCGATGTACGCGCCGGAGAGCAGCGTGTCGAGGCCGGAGATGTTGCCCCCGGTCAGCCGCGGGCGCACCACCCAGAAGCGCGCGCTGGGGGTGAGGAAGCGGTCGGCCTCGCGCCGCATGGCGGCCTGCACGATGACGTGCTGCATGTCGGCCGACAGCGAGATGCGGCGCACCGTGCCCAGATCGACCGCCTTGTGGCGGATCCTGGTCTGGCCGGCGGTCATGCCCTCGGCGGTGGCGAAGGTGATGGTGATGGTGGCGCCTTCACGGCTGATCGCGCGCCAGGCGAGGAAGCCGGCGATCAGCGCGGCGAGGATCGGGATCACCCAGACGGCCGGCAGGGTGCGCCGCGTTTGCACCCGCGCCTCCGGCAGCCGGCCGGGCGGCGGCGTCTCGGAATGGCTCATGCGGCGTTGCGCCCGGCCGCGTCCCACATCAGCCGCGGGTCGAAGCTGGCGGTGGCGAGGATGGTCAGGATGACCACGGCACAGAACGCGATCGCGGCGGGACCGGGATCGACCGAGAGCAGCCGCCCCATGCGCACCAGGGCGGTGAGGATGGAGATCATGAACACGTCGATCATCGACCAGCGGCCGACCGAATCGACGATGCGGTAGAGCCGCGTGCGCTGGCGCAGGCCGGAGCGGGCGCCGCGCTGCGTGGTGACGAGCAGCCAGCCGAGGCCGATGATCTTCAGCAGCGGGACGGTGATGGAGGCGAAGAACACCAGGACGGCGAGCGGCCACATGCCGATATCCGCCAGTTCGGCGACGCCGGCGAGGATGGTCGTGTCCAGGCTCTGGCCGAGATTGACATAGGCCATGACCGGCATGGTGTTGGCCGGGATGTAGAGCACCGCGGCGGCCAGCAGCAGCGCCCAGGCGCGGGCGGTGCTGTCCGGCTTGCGCCGCCGTGCGGCAGCGCCGCAGCGCGGGCAGGCGATGGTTGCGCGGCTGACCAAGCCGCAGCTGTCGCAGCCGTAGAGCGGTCCGGTGGCCCCGCCCGGGTCGCGGCCGGCGACGATGCCCTTGCTTTCCAGCCCCTGCCAGACAGCCTCGTGATCGAGTGCGTTGTCGGCGGCGGCGACGGCGAGGGTGAGGGCGCCGAGCGCATAGACCGCGGGGCCGACATCGACATGCGCCATGGCGACGAGGCGGGTGTAGGCGACGAAGGCGCCGAGCAGGAACACTTCGACCATCGCCCAGGTATCGAGCCACTCCGACCAGCGGAACACGGCGTAGAGATGAAGCGGCGGCCGATCGCGCCGCAACAGCACGAGCACGTAGGCGAGGGCGCCGAGGCGGGCGAGCGGGGCGCCGAGGGTGGTGACCAGCACGGCGAGGGCGAGCGGCCAGTAGCCCTGCTGTTCGAGGGCGACCGGGCCGCTGGCCAGCGTCATGGCGCGGCCGAGGCCGCGGACATCGACGTCCATGAAGGGTTCGCTCAGCGCGATGGCGAACAGCAGCAGGCCGGTGAGGGCGAGCGCGAGGGCGCGCCCCGCGGGATCGTGGCGGCGGCGGCGGAGCACGGCGTCGCAGCGGGTGCAGCGCGCGATGGCGCCGCGTGGCAGTGGCGGCATGCGCTGCAGCAGCCCGCAATCGTGGCACTCGCGCAGGCGGATGCCGGTGGCGTGCAGGTCGGCGGTGTCGGCGACGGCGAGGGGCATGCGACTCGTGTGCTGGCGGCGCGGTCCGTTGTGCCGCAAGCCGGGGCGGCAGGGGAAGCGGCGCGGTTGCTTGCGGCCGGACGCGGGGGTATATGCCGCGGCGGCTGCCGACGTAGCTCAGTGGTAGAGCAACTGATTCGTAATCAGTAGGCCCGGAGTTCGACCCTCCGCGTCGGCACCAGGCAAAGATTTGGGAAAGATAGGGAATCTTGCGGGCATCGCCACCCCGGTTCGACAGCAATGGGTGATTATTTGTCCGCCAAGCCGATTCCATCGAATGAACGGCTGATTTTCGCGCTGGACGTCCCGACTAAGGACGAAGCGAAGCAACTTGTCGGGTTACTCGCGGATCAGGTCAAGTTCTACAAACTCGGCCTCCAGCTATTCATGGACGACGGCTATCTTGAAATGCTCCAATGGCTTGACTCGAAGGGCAAGAAGGCGTTTGTCGATCTGAAATTCTTCGATGTTCCGGAGACAGTTGCATCTGCCGTGAAGCAGTTGCGGGGTAGGAATGCGACATTTGCGACCGTCCACGGCAACGACGCCATATTGGCGGCGGCCTGCCGGGAGAAAGGCAGCGTCAAAATTCTGGCCGTGACTGTTCTGACCAGCCTTGATCAAAACGACATCGACTCGTTGGGATTCAAAGTCGATATCGCGGCTCTGGTGCTTTCCAGGGCCCGGCGCGCCCTTGATATCGGGTGCGATGGGGTTATTTCGTCCGGTCTGGAAACTGCCAAGCTGCGCGAGAAGGTCGGAGATCGGTTTCTCATTGTAGTTCCCGGTATCAGGCCGGTCGCGAATACGGATGACCAGAAGAGAACCGTTGATGTGGAAGACGCTTTCAGGAGGGGAGCCGATTACATCGTAGTCGGCCGCCCGATCCGAACCGCCGCCGACCCGTACCAGGCTGCGGCACTCATCCAGGGGCGTATCAAAAGGCTGTTTTCAACCGGCTAGGGCGGCGCCCAGGCATCGACCGGCCGGCCCATGTCGATCGGTTCGACCGCGCGCCGCCGCGTCGCGGCGGGCGCGGCTACACGCGCGCCGACACCATCATCGGCGCCATCGCCGCGCGCGCCATCGCCCCGCTCGCGCCGTAGCGCGGCGCCGGCGGCTTCGGCAGCGCCTTGGTCACCAGCCCCAGCACGCGCCCCTGCACGCGGATGCCGCGTTCCAGCAGCCGGCGGTTGTCTTCGGCAAGACGGCACAACCGCTCGGCGAGCCGGCGCTGCTCCGCATCCGGCGGCCCCGAGGGTGCGGCCTGCGCGCGGACGAACGCATCCGTCGCCGCCCGCTTCTCCGCCAGCAGCGCGGCCGCCGCACCGAGATCGAGTGCCGCCAGCGCCGCGTTCTCGCGCGCCAGCGTGTCGGCGAGCGCCGCCGCCGCCTCGATCAGGGTGCGGTTCACCCGGCTTTCTCCTGCGCGTGCAGCAATTGCTGCATCACCGGCGCGGCGAGGCCGAGCCCGCCCTTGGCCGCCACCTGCTGGCCGATCGCGTCGGTCAGCATCGGCCGCCATGCCGACTCGCCGACGCCGCCGCCGAACGGGCCGCCGCTGCTGTCCAGCGTATCGAACATCGGCGCGAACAACTGGCCGAGCGCGTTGCCCTCGAACGCCTTCGCCGCCGCCGCCACGCCCATAACCACCGGGATCATCACCGTATCTCCAGTTCCGCCTGCAACGCCCCTGCCGCCTTGATCGACTGCAGGATGCTGATCATGTCGCGCGGCCCGACGCCGAGCGCATTCAGGCTCGCCACCAGGTCGCGCAGCGTCGCCGCCGCCGCCACCACGCCCATCCGCTTGCCGTGGCCGTCATCGATCTGCACCGAGGTGCGCGGCACCACTGTCGTCTGCCCGTTGCTGAACGGCGCCGGCTGGCTCACCTCCGGCGTCTCGGTCACGCGCACGGTCAGGTTGCCCTGCGCCACCGCCACCGTGCTGATGCGCACGCTGTCGCCCATGACGATGGTGCCGCTCGCTTCGTCGACCACCACCACCGCCGGCGTGTCCGGCGTCACCCGCAGTTCCAGGATGCGCGCCAGCGTGGCCACCACGTCGTCGCCGCTGAGGTCGAGTGCGACCGTCCGCGGGTCGAGCGCGGTCGCCGGTTTGCCGCCGATCGCGTGGTCGATCGCGGCGGCCATCCGCTCGGCGGTCGTCAGGTCGGGGTTGCGCAGCGCCAGATGCACCTGCGACTTGGTGCCGAGCACATACGGCACCTCGCGCTCCACGATCGCGCCGTTGGCGATTTTTCCGGCCGTCGGCACGCCGCGCGTCACCGAGGCCGCCGCCCCCCTGGCCGAGATCGCCGAGGTGGTCAGCGCGCCCTGCGCCACTGCATAGACCTCGCCATCGGCCGCCAGCAGCGGCGTCACCAGCAGCGTGCCGCCCATCAGGTCGGAGGCGTCGCCGAGGGCCGAGACGGCGATGTCGATGCGGCTGCCGGTGCGCGCGAACGGCGGCAGGTTGGCCGTCACCATCACCGCGGCGACGTTCTTCGTGTCGAGCTGGGTGATCTGGTCGCGCGTGTTGACGCCGAGCCGCTCCAGCATCGCCACCAGCGACTCGCGGGTGAACACCGCCGAGTTCAGCTTGTCGCCGGTGCCGTTCAGCCCGACCACCAGGCCATAACCCACCAGCTGGTTATCACGCACGCCCTCGATGTCGGCGATGTCCTTGATCCGCACCTGCGCCATCGCCGGGACCGCGGCCAGCAGGCCGATGGCGAGGCAGAGCAGGCGGAGCGGCGTCAGCATCACGGTCCGGTCCCTCGTCACGTGTCATCAAGGATTGCGCCCCATGAAAGGGCAAGCGCCGTGCCAGGGCAGGGCGGGCGGATTTGGCCGCCTCCGCGGCCGGCGCGCTCGGCACAACCTGCCGGGCGGCAGCGTCCGCCGGGCAGAGGCAGGAGACTGGGATGGATCCGATCGGCCGACCCTGCGGCATCGCGCCCTCCGGCGCGGCGCCGCTGCGTCCCCGCCGCGCCGCGTCCGGCTTCGCCCTGCCGGACGCGGCCGCCGCCGCCCCCGCCGGCGCCGCCGTGCCGCTCGGCGGCCTGCTGGCGTTGCAGGAATACGGCGACGAGCCGCTCGGCGACCGCGAGGCGCGCCGCCGCGGCCAGGCGCTGCTGGCGGAACTCGCGGCGCTGCAGCGCGATATGCTGGCGGATGCGGTGAGCACTGAGCGCCTGGCCCGGCTCGGCCGGCTGGCGGAGCAGGTCACGCCGGCCGCGCATCCGGCGCTGCGCAGTGCGCTGGAGGCGGTGGTGTTGCGGGCGCGCATCGAGTTGGCACGCTTCGGCGGGACGTGACCGCCGGGCGCCTTTGCGGCTGCGCGATGGCCTTGGCGGCGCAACCGCGCATGGCTATAAGCCGCCGCACTGAACGGCCCGAGGGACGGCAGGGGCACCGGCTCCGTTCGTGTTTCCAACCGAGGCCATCGCCGACAGGACGCCAGGACCCGCCCGCCCCATGATGGTCACGCTGCCACCCGACTACCGCCCCTCGGACGCCGAGGAGTTCATGAATCCATTGCAGATCGAGTATTTCCGCCAGAAACTGCTGCGCTGGCGGGCGGAACTGCTGCGCGAGGCCGACTTCACGCTGGCCAGCCTGTCGGAAGGCGGCATCAGCGAATCCGACATCACCGACCGCGCCAGCGTGGAGACCGACCGGGCGCTGGAGCTGCGCACCCGCGACCGCGCCCGCAAACTGATCGCGAAGATCGACCAGGCGCTGCTGCGCATCGAGAACGGCACCTACGGCTTCTGCGAGGAGACCGGCGAGCCGATCGGCCTCAGGCGGCTGGAGGCGCGGCCCATCGCGACGCTCTCGATCGAGGCGCAGGAGCGCCACGAGCGCATGGAGCGCGTTCACCGCGACGACTGAGCCGGCGATGGAACCCGGCCGGCCGAGCCGCACCGCCTTCTCCGCCGCAGCACATCGGGCGGCGCATCAAGTGCTGGAGAGCGGCTCCATCTTCGCGGACCCGCTGGCGCTGCCCATCCTCGGCGCGGACGCCGCGGCGGCGATCCAGGAGTTGGAGGCGCATCCGGGCCGTGCCGGCATGCGGGTGTTCATCGCCGCCCGCGCCCGCGTGGCCGAGGATGCGCTGGCGGTCTCGCTCGCGCGGGGTGTGCGGCAGGTGGCGATCCTCGGCGCCGGGCTGGACACCTTCGCCTATCGCAGCCCGCTCGCCGCGCATGTTCGGGTGTTCGAGGTCGATCACCCGGCGACGCAGGCGTGGAAGCGCGAGCGCCTAGCCGCTGCCGGGATCGCCGTCCCGCCGGCGCTCACCTACGCCCCGGTCGATTTCGAGCGCGCGACGCCGATGCAGGGCCTGCGTGCCGCCGGGTTCGATGCCGGGCGGCGCAGTTTCTTCATCTGGCTCGGCGTGGTGATCTACCTGACCGAAGCGGCGGTGTACGCCACCCTGCGCGACATCGCGGGCCACCCGGGCGGCGCCGAGGTGGTGTTCGACTATGCCGAGCCGGACGCGACCCTGTCCCCGGTAATCCGCGCGCAGAGCGAGCGCCGCGCCGCCCAGGTGGCCGCCCTCGGCGAGCCGTGGCGAACGCGGTTCGACCCGGCGGAACTGCATCCCCGGCTGCGTGTGCTCGGCTTCGCCACGATCGACGATTCCGGCCCGCCCGAGCTGGCTGTCCGGTTCTGGCCGGCGCACGCCGCTACGGCGCCGAAGCGCGGCGCCCACGTGCTGCACGCGGCTACGCCATGAGCCGCCCGCGGGCCACCAGCCGCGCGCGCACCGCGTCCACCATCGGCCCAGCGCCCATCAGTGGCGCGCAGGCGTCCCGCGCCCAGGTCTTTGCTGCGAAGTGATGCAGTGCCACCGGCCCGGCGGCATTGGCGAAGGCGGCGCGGTTGCCGGTGTCGAGATAGGTTTCCACCGGCAACGCCTCGGCCAGCACGATGTCGTGGCCATCCAGCTCAACATGGAAATAGACGATCTCGACGAGGCCGCGGTCCGGCGCCACAGTGCTGCCGTTGACCAGGTATTTCACCGGGATCAGCACGCCGCCGAGCGCCACCGCATGATCCGGCGACAGCAGCAGATCGCGCGCCGGCACGCCGGGCGCCACCGCATCGCGCCGGATGCGCACCGGCTGCAGCGTGTCGGGATGCGGATGGGCCGCCAGATCGATCCGCCGCCGCCCGATCCAGCGGATCGGCGCCGCGAGCCGTTCGGTATGCGCGCGCGTGACGACGCGGTCGCCGACCGCAAGCCGCTCGACCGGCACCGGCCCGCGCGGCGTCAGGATCGCCGTGCCGGCGGCGAAGCAGGCCACGGTGACGAGCGTGCCGCCCGCCGCGTCCGCGGTCGCGGCGAAGGCGCCGACGCTCTCTGCGGTGCCCACGCCCAGCGTGGCGCCCCCCGCGGTCAGCACGCCGCTCAGCGGGTCGTAGGCGAGCGTGGTCCCCGGCTGCCACGCGACGCCGCGGAGGTCGAGGCCGACCGCCCCGCCGAGCGGCCGGTCGAACTGCACCGGCCCGGTCGCGGCGGCGCCCGCGTCCACGGTCACCATGCCCGCGACCGTCAGCGTGCCGGCAAAGCCCGCCATCGCGCCGACCTCCGCGTCGTCGAGCGTCACCGTGCCGGTGCCGGACAGGCTGCCGACCAGCACGGCGGGATAGCCGGTGGCTTCGGCGGTGCTGCCGATCAGCGACACGGTGCCGCCCTGGTCGGCCAGGTTGCCGCCGAGCGCGCCGCCCATCACGTTGAGCAGCGCGCCCGCGCCGACGGCGATGGCGCCCGCCACCGCGGTGCCGGCCGTGCCGACCACGAGGCCGCCGGTGTCGGCGACGGCGAGCGTGCCGGTGCTGCCCATCGCCAGGGTGAGGTCCTGCACTGTCGCCTGGCCGGTCACGCCGACCGTCCAGGGCGTCGCCGCCGTGATCCCTGGCCCGATCTCCGCCGTGTCGCTGGCGAGCGGCGGGCCGTCGGCGCCCCAGTGGCTTGCGTCGCTCCAGTCGCCGCCGGCGCCGGCGGCGGTCGCCTGCCAGGTCGGCAGGCGATGTTCGGTGAGCAGCGTGCCGCCGCTCGCATCGCGGCCGGCGGTGAAATCCTGCGCCGCCGCGCCGGCGCCGACATCGAGCGTGGCGCTGCTGCCGATGGTCAGCCGCCCGCTGGTGGCGTCATAGGCGACGCTCTGCCCGTTGTCCCAGGCGATGCCGAGCAGATCGACGGTGCCGCCGTTCATCGCCAAGGTCGCCTGCGGCGCATCGCCGAGCACGAGCGCCAGCGTGGCGCCGCCGGCGATCGCGATGCTGCCGGCGAACCCGACCGCGCTGGCCACTTCCAGGTCGGCGCCCGGCAGGCCGGGCAAGCCGACATCGGCCGATCCGGTCCCGCCCAAAACCCCGTCGAGGAACAGCGGGCCGCCCGGGTCGCTGCCGACAAGGTCGGGCGCCACGCCGAGCGAGCCGTCCAGCACGATGCTCGCCGCGATGGTGCCGCTGATGCCGGTCAGCGTGCCGCCGGCGCCGATCACCACCGCGCCCCCCTGCGCCGTGCCGCGGCCGAGCACGACGGCGCTGGCAGCGTCGAGGTTGACCGCCGATCGGGCCTGCAGTTGCAGCGCCGCCGCGCTCACCCGGCTGCCGCCGCGCACATCGAGGGTGCTGTCATCCCCGAGCGAGATCGGGCCGCTCACGTCCAGCGTGGTCGGCGCGCCGGCCGCGCTCGCCGCCACGTCGAGCGTGCCGGGGCTCGGCGCGGCCGCGCTGACGCCGACAGCGACCGCGGGCGCTGTCCAGGTTTCGCCGTCGTCGAGCGTCAGCGCGCCGATGATCGGATTGCTGTCGAGCGTTTCGTCGGCCATCGCGCCTCCCTTCCGCCGCCGCGCCGCGGTCCGCGAAGCCTATCGCGGCGGCAATCGTTGCGGAAGCGACGATGCGCCGGATCGCGCCGGCGTCAGGCGGACTGTGCCACGCTTCCGAGCAGCGCCGCACATCCGGCTGCTCGGCCCTGTCCACGCAGGCGGCTCGCGCCGACGGTGGCCGGGCGGCACGCGTGCGTAGAGGGCGGCGAGATCGATGCGGTGTCGCATTGATGGCGCGAAGGCGAGGCTGGCGTCGGCGACAAAATTCCGCACTTCGCCGCGCCGGTGCTCCGCGGCATTGCCTTGCCGAGCGTGCTCGCGCACGTGCGCAGTTCCGACCGGCCCACGCTCTCGATCTCCTCGATGATGTTGGGCCAGTCCACGTCGTTCAGCCGCTCGCCCGCGGCGACGCGTTTCAGCAGTTCGGCCTGCCGCTCCGACCAGGCCAGGATGTCGTCCCAGTAGAGATCGTCCGGCATCATCCGCTCCCGACGCCGTGCGCGCGGAAGAACGCCAGCATCCGCTGCCAGCCGTCCTTCGCATCCGCCGCACGATAGCTCGGCCGGTAGTCGGCGTGGAACCCGTGCGGCGCGTCGGGATAGACCACGATCTCGACCTGCTTGCCTGCCGCCCGCGCCCGTGCCGCCGCCGCCTCCACGTCGGCGACTTTTATGCTGGCGTCCTGCCCGCCATAGAGGCCGAGCAGCGGGCATTTCAGCTCGCCCGCCACGTCGCCCGCGCTGCGCGGCTGGATCGCACTGGTCGCGCCGGCGATCGGGCCGTACCACGCCACCGCCGCGCGCAGCGCCGGATTGTGCGCGGCATACAGCCACACGTCGCGCCCGCCGCGGCAGAACCCGGTCACCGCCAGCCGCGCCGGATCGCCGCCGTGCCCCGCCGCCCAGGCAGCGGCGGCGTCGAGGTCGGAAAATACCTGCGCGTCCGGCGCCTTGAGAATCACCTCCTGGATGATCCGATGCACGTCCGACATTTTTGAAAGATCCGCGATGCGCGCATAGAGTTCCGGCGCCACCGCGAAATAGCCCTGCTTGGCCAGCCGCCGGCACACGTCGCGGATGTATTCGTGGACGCCAAAGATTTCTTCGATCACCAGCACGATCGGGAACGGCCCGGCGCCGTCCGGGCGGGCGTAATAGCCGGGGAGTTCGCCGTCGCCGACCGGCAGGCGCGTCTCGCCGGCCGCCAGCCCGGCC
Organism: uncultured Pseudomonadota bacterium; assembly: GCA_963786445.1. Taxonomy (GTDB): domain Bacteria; phylum Pseudomonadota; class Alphaproteobacteria; order Acetobacterales; family Acetobacteraceae; genus JAFKFJ01. The sequence goes on along the minus strand of CAWAZU010000031.1, from coordinate 117,786 downwards.
GCATCGGTGTGGATCGCCTGCGCCTCGACGCGCGTGGTCGCCAGCGTCAGCCCCGCGATCAGCCCCGTCATCGCGAAGCCCCGCCGCCCGAGTCCGTCGCCTGCCACGCCCAACCATCGCCCGCTCCTTCGCCCGGTTCCCGCGGAGGTAGGGGCGGGGCGGCGGCGGCGCAACGTGGTTGCTGCTGCGCCGCCCTGCCGGTTGCCCGGGCGCGACGGATTGGTCGCCGCGCCCGCTCAGGCCATCGCCGTGCGCAAATTCTCGTCGATCCTGCCGAGGAACGCCTGCGTGTTCAGCCAGGGCTGGTCCTTGCCGATCAGCGAGGCGAGGTCCTTCGTCATGTGCCCTGACTTCGACCGTCTCGATGCACACCCGCTCCAGCGTCTCGGCGAACCGCGTCACCGCCGGCGTGGAGTCGAAGCGCCCGCGATACGCGAGCCCGCGCGTCCAGGCGAAGATCGAGGCGATCGGGTTGGTGCTGGTCTCGCGCCCCTTCTGGTGGTCGCGGAAGTGCCGCGTCACCGTGCCGTGCGCCGCCTCGCTCTCCACCGTGCGGCCGTCGGGCGACATCAGCACGCTGGTCATCAGGCCGAGCGAGCCGAAACCCTGCGCGACGATGTCGCTCTCCACGTCGCCGTCGTAGTTCTTGCACGCCCAGAGATAGCCGCCGCTCCATTTCAGCGCGCAGGCCACCATGTCGTCGATCAGCCGGTGCTCGTAGGTCAGGCCGTGCTTGTCGAATTCCGCCTTGAACTCGGCGGCGAAAATCTCCTGCGAACACGTCCTTGAACATGCCGTCATAGACCTTCAGGATCGTGTTCTTGGTCGAGAGATACACCGGATATTTCCGCGCCAGCCCGTAGTTGAAGCTGGCGCGCGCGAATCCCTCGATCGAGGCGCGCGTGTTGTGCATCCCCAGCGCCACGCCCGGACCCTTGAAGTCGTGGACTTCCAGCACCGTCGGCTTGCTGCCGTCGGCCGGCGCGTAGGTCAGCGTGACGCGGCCGGGGCCGGGGATTTTCGTCTCGACGGCGCGGTACACATCGCCGTAGGCGTGGCGGCCGATGACGATCGGCTGCGACCAGTGCGGCACCAGACGCGGCACGTTGCGGCAGATGATCGGCTCGCGGAAGATCGTGCCGTCGAGGATGTTGCGGATGGTGCCGTTCGGGCTGCGCCACATCTTCTTGAGCTTGAATTCCTCGACGCGCGCCTCGTCCGGCGTGATGGTCGCGCATTTGACGCCGACGCCGTATTGCTTGATGGCGTTGGCGGCATCGACCGTCACCTGGTCGTCGGTGGCGTCGCGGTGCTCGATGCCGAGGTCGAAATACTTCAGCTCGATGTCGAGATACGGCAGGATCAGCTTTTCCTTGATGAAGCCCCAGATGATGCGGGTCATCTCGTCCCCGTCGAGTTCCACGACCGGGGTCGCCACTTTGATCCGTGCCATGCCGCCCTCTTGCCCAACAGCGCGCGTCGGGCGGGTTCTGTCACCACTGCCGCGCTGCATCAAGCCGAGGCGACCGCCGCCGCGCCGCTTCCATCCCCCCGGCGGAATGGGGCAGGGTTGCGCCATGCGCGTCTATCTCGCCGGCCCCGACGTGTTCCTCCCCGACCCGCTCGCCCGCGGCGCCGCGCTGAAGGCGATCTGCGCCCGCCACGGCCTCGTCGGCATTTTTCCGCTCGACGTGCTGGCGGAGGAGCCGGCGGAGTGGGCCGAGTTGCCGGAATGGCGGCGGATTGCGCTGCGCAACGAGGCGCATATCCGCGGCTCGGCGGCGCTGATCGCCAATCTCACGCCGTTCCGCGGCCCGAGTGCCGATGTCGGCACGGTGTTCGAGCTCGGCTTCATGCGTGCGCTCGGCCGGCCGGTGTTCGGCTGGTCGGCGAGCGCGGAACCGTTCGCCGAGCGCACCCGCCGCCTGGTCGCGGGCGGCCAGGCCGACGGCGTGTGGCGCGACGCCGAGGGGCTGGCGGCCGAGGCGTTCGGCTGCTGCGACAACCTGATGATCGACGGCGCGGTCGCGGCCTCGGGTGGGGTGCTGGAAGCGGCGGACCTGCCGCCCGAGCGGCGCTGGACCGACCTCGCGGCGTTCGAGCGCTGCGCGGCCGGGGTGGCGCGCGCCCTTGGCGGGCTTGAACCGGGGCCGGGAAGTGGCGATATTTCCGGACGGGAAGTGCGTCTCGCCGGGGATCGCCCATGAGTGCCGCGCTCAAGCTGCTCGACGACGTTCGCGACGAAACCGGCGTGGCGCGGCTGGAGGCGGCGGTACGGGCGGGGCTGCCGGTGGCGCTGGTGGACGAGGTGGTGGCGGATGGCCTGGTCAGCGCCGCCGAACTCGACCGGCTGGCGGTGTCGCGAAAAACGCTGGCGCATCGGCGCGGACTCGGCCGCCTGTCGCCCGAACAGTCGGACCGGCTGATGCGGCTGCTGCGCGTGATCGCGCAGGCGCGCGACACTTTTGGCGGGCTGGACAAGGCGGCGCGCTGGCTGCGCCGGCCGACCCGGGCGCTGGACGGGGCGGCGCCGCTCGACCTGCTCGATACCGACCTTGGCGCCCAGCGAGTCGCCCGCGTGCTGGGCTGGATCGACCACGGCATCGCCCACGGCATCGCCGCTTGATCGAAGCCTGCATCCGGCCGCCCAAGCGGCACGCATCGTCGAGGTCGAACGGTTCCGGTTCGATCCGCGGCTGATCCGCACTGCCTGAAGTCTCGCTCCGACGGATCGCGTGCTATGGCGCCGTCGCCGTGGTCGCCGCGCGGGTGCGCATGCGCTGGGCATAGACGTTCACGATCAGCGCCGCCAGCAGGATCAGTCCGCGGATCAGGATTTTCAGGAAACTGTCGATGCGGATGTGATCGAGGCCGTTGTTCAGCACGCCGAGCACGAACAATCCCACGATCGTGTTGCCGATGCCGCCCTGGCCGCCGAACAGGCTGGTGCCGCCGACGACGACGGCAGAAATGCTGTCGAGCAGAAAATCGCCGAACTCGTCCTGCTGCGCGCTGCCGAACCGCGCCACGCCCAGCATGCCGGCAAACCCGGAGCACACCGCCCCGATCACCATCACCGAGGCGATGATCGCCTTCGTGTTGACGCCCGAATACTCCGCCGCCTCGCGGTTGCCGCCGGTCATGTAGATGTAGCGGCCGAAGCGCGTGTAGGTCAGCACCACGTGCCCCGCCAGCAGCACCAGCGCCGCAATGACGACGATGCACGGCACCGGCCCGATCGAGCCGGCGCCGAGCGTGTGGATCAGCGGGGGGACGTTGTAGGCGATCTGGCCGCGCACCAGCATGGCACAGATGCCGGCGCCGATCTGCAGCATCGCCAGCGTCATGATGAAGCTCGGGATGCCGATCACCGTCATGCCGATCGCGGTGGCGCAGCCGAGCAGCACGCTGGCCAGGAGGCCGAGCACGATCGCGACCGCGCCGGGCAGCGGGATGTTGGCGATGTTCACGCTCGCGTCCTGCAAGGTGAAGAACGCGATGACGATGCCGGCGGCGTTGGCGACGCTGCCGACGCTGAGGTCGATCTCGGCGCACAGGATCACGAAGGTCAGCCCGACCGCGATGATCCCGGTGACCGAAATCTGCTGCAGGATGTTGGAGAAATTGTCGAGCGTCGGAAAACTCGGGCTGAGCGCGCTGAACAGCGCCACCAGCGCGATCAGCATGGCGAACGGGGCGGCGTTGCGCAGCTGGCTTTGCAGCCAGCCGAAGGACGTGGCGCGGCGCGCAGGGGCGGCGGCGGTGGACTCGGTCATCGAGGCGGCCTCTTCATGCAGCCGCGAGCAGGCGGTCCTTGCTGACCACCTCGCCTGCGAACTCCCGTGTGATGCGCCCGCGCTTCATCACCAGGATGCGGTCGGCGAGCGACAGCACCGTCTCCGGCTCGGTCGAGACCACGACCACGCCGATGCCCTCGGCGCGCAGCGACTTCACGATTTTCAGCACGTCGTCCTTGGCGCCCACATCCATCCCCCGCGTCGGCTCGCTCAGCAGCAGCACTTTCGGCAGATAGGTCAGCCACTTCGCCAGCGCCACCTTCTGCTGGTTGCCGCCCGACAGCGTGCCGAGCGGACGATCCACCAGCGGCGGGCGAATCTGCAAGCTTTTTACGTGCCGGTCGGCGATCGTGCGTTCGGCGTCCGGCTTTACCCACAGACGCGAAATGCGGTCGAGGATGCTGATCGAGATGTTCTTGAACACCGGCTCCATGTAGAACAGCATGTCGCGCCGGCTCTCCGGCACGAAGGCGATGCCGGCGCGGCGCGCGGCGGCGGTGTTGGTGAGCCGCACCTCGCGCCCGTCCAGCCGCACGCGCCCCCGCTCCAGCCTGAGCTTGCCGAACAGCGCGCGCGCCAGTTCGAGCTGCCCCGATCCCATGAAGCCGTAGATGCCCAGCACCTCGCCCGCGCGCACCGCGAGCGACACGTCCTCGAACATGCCGGCCCGTGACAATCCTTCGGTCGTCATCACCACTTTTGCGTCCGGGCGGCTATGGAGAAGAATTTCGCCGGTATAGCTCTCCTCCAGCTCTTCGTGGCCGGCGCCGATCATGCGCTCGATGATCCAGCGCTTGTCGATGCGCGCAACCGGCGCCGTCTCGATCCGCCGGCCGTTGCGGAAGATCGTGACGGTGTCGGAGACGCGCAGGATGTCGTCGAGGAAGTGCGAGATGAACACGAGGCTGTGGCCGTCGGCGCGCACGCGGCGCAGGATCTCGAACAGCCGCTCCACCTCCGGCGGCGACAAGGCCGAGGTCGGCTCGTCGAGGATGATGATGCGCGCGCCGGAGAACAGCACGCGCGCGATCTCGACCAGCTGCTGCAGCCCGAGCGGCAGCGCGCCCGCCGGCTGGCGCGCGTCCACGTCGATGCCGAGCCGGTGCAGTAGCTCGCCGGCGGTGCGGACCATCGTCCGGTAATCGACCAGCCCGAAGCGGTTGAGCGGCTGCACGCCGAGCAGCACGTTCTCCGCCACCGACAGGTCGCGCACGATCGAGAGTTCCTGATGCACCATGCCGATGCCGGCGGCTTTGGCGTCGCGCGCCGAGCGGAAGCGCACCGGCGAGCCGGCAAGCCGCATCGTGCCCTGGTACTCGGCATGCACGCCGGCGATGATCTTCATCAGCGTGCTCTTGCCGGCACCGTTCTCGCCGACCAGACCGTGGATTTCACCCGCATTCGAGGGTGAAATCCACGTCGGTCAGCGCCGCGACACCCCCGAACGATTTGCGGATGCCGACGAGTTCGAGCAGGGCAGACGTGCCGTCCACGTCGGCGTCGCGGCCCGTCAGATCAGGAAGTGCTCTTCCATCCACATCATGCCGGGCGCGTTGGCCTTGGTGACCACCGGGCCGTCGGTGATGACGTGTTTCGGGATCATGCCGTTGCCCATGCCGGTCTTCTCGCCGCCGACCACCGCCGCGACGCCGGCGACGACCGCCCCGCCATGGATGCGGCAGGACGGGTTGCGCACCGTCGCGGTCATGCGCCCGTCGCTCACCGCGGCGAGTGCCGGCGGCATCGCGTCGCAGCCGCCGATCTTGATTGAGGTGCGGTTGTGCGCCTTCATCACGTTGTAGGCGGCGAGCGCCATGTCGTCGTTGTGGAAATAGGCGGCGTCGATCTTGGGGTATTTGGTGAGCAGCGTCTCCCAGATGCGGGCCACCTTGGTCACGTCCCAGTCGGCGGGCGTGGTATCGACCACTTTCACCTTCGGGTATTTCTTGACGATGCTCTCGAAGCCGCGCGCGCGGCCCTGCGCGCCGGTGTGGCCGAGCGCGCCCTGGGTCATGGTCACGATGCCTTCGCCGCCGATCGCGTCCATCAGCGCCTGCGTCACCGACGAACCCATGAACTCGTTGTCGGGCGCGAGGAAGCTGTGGATGTCGATCTTGTCGAGCGGCGCGATCAGCGTGTCCATGTCGATCACCGGCGTGCCGGCCTTGATCATCTTCTCGACCGGCGCGGTCAGCGTGCCGATGCCGAACGCCTGGATGGCGACGAAGTCCCATTTCTGGCTCGCCATGTCGTCGATCGCGGCGCGCTGCTTGGTCGCCGACAGCTCGCCGTCGAACCAGGTGACATCGACGTTGAACAGCTTGCCCCAGTATTCGGCGGCCTGCTTGCCCTGCGCGCACCACGTCGCCTGCAGCCCGGCATTCGAGAACGCGGCCTTCAGCGGCTTTTCGGACCGGCCGGCGACGGCCATCTCGGCGGCAAACGCCGGCGAGATGCCGAACGCGCCGAGCAGCGAGGCGCCGGCGAAGCCGGCGGAGGCGCGCAGCATGTCGCGCCGTTTGGCGGGAATGTCGGTCATCGTTTCCTCTCCGTTGGCGCCGGCCCCGTGCGCGGCGCGTCCTGCCTTCTTGTCCGACTATTCTGGCGCGATGTTGCACGGTTGGCAACGGCCTATGCGGACGCGGGCTGCGCCGGCCATTCGCCGTGCGGCGCCGGCATTTGCATCGGATCGGCCGCGGCGCCGCCGGCCAAACGCTCGGCGAGCCAGTGCGCGGCGGGGCCGGGCGGTGCGGCGGTGCGGTGGATCAGCAGCAGCGGGAAACGCTCGGCCGGTCCCGCCGCCGGCAGCAGCCGCACCAGGCGTCCGGCGGCGAGGTCGTCGCGGACCATGGCCTCGGGCATGTTGCCCCAGCCCAATCCGGCGCGCAGCAGCGCGTGCTTGGCGCCGAGGTCGCCGAGCCGCCAGGTGCGCAGCGACAGCACGCCGAAATCCTGCCCCTCGGTGAGCGGCGAGCGGTCGCTGAGCACCAGCTGCGTATGGTCCTGGAACGCCGCGTCGGGCAGCGGCGGCGCCAGCAGCGCCAGCGGATGGCCGGGTGCGACCACCGGCACCAGCTCGATATGGCCGATCAGCCGCCGCTCCAGCCCGCCGGTGCGGATGCCCATCGGGCCGCTGATGCCCAGGCCGCAGGCACCCTCCAGCACCAGCTGCACCACCGCGCCGAGCGTCTCCACACGCAGCCGCAGCGCCACCGTCGGGAAGGCGCGCGCGAACGCCTCCAGCGCCGCGACCAGCTGCGCGGTCGGGAACATGACATCGACCGCCACCGCCACCTCCGCCTCCAGCCCGGCGGTCAGCCCGGAGGCGCGGGCGCGGAGGTCCGCCATGATGCAGGCGACGCGGCGGGCATCGGCGAGCACCGCGCGGCCGGCCTCGGTCAGCACCGGGCGGCGATGGCCGCGGGCGAACAGCGTCAGCCCGAGCTGCGCCTCCAGGTTGGCGATGGTGTAGCTGACCACCGACTGCGCCCGGTTGAGCCGGCGGGCGGCGGCGGAGAAGCTGCCAGCATCGGCCACCGCCAGCAGCACGCGCAGCTGGTCGAACGTCGGCGACCCGGCGGCGGTCACATCCACACCATAGATAGCTCCAATCGACGCAATACGGATTTGCTGGATGCTAGGACCGCCCCATGTCAGCGGCAAGCGGGGCATCGCCCCGGCAGCAGACGGAGGCTCTTGTGACCACGAATATCCTGATCGCGTTCTATTCCCGCGGCGGCTCCACCGAGGCACTGGCGAAAGCCGTGGCCGAGGGCGCGCAGGCCACCGGCGCCGAGGTGCGGCTGCGCCGCGCCCGCGACATCGTCGGCCCGGAGGTGATGGCCTCGGTGCCCGGCTGGGCCGACAACGCGCGCCGGATGGACGCGCTCTACGCGGCGCCGACGGGCGACGACATCGCCTGGGCGGACGGCATCGTGTTCGGCACGCCGACCCGCTACGGCAACACCTCGGCCGAGCTGAAGGCCTATATCGACAGCCTGGGCGGCGTGTGGTTCCAGGGCAAGTTCAACGGCAAGGCCGGCTCGGCGTTCTGCGCGACGATGGGCACGCATGGCGGGGCGGAGACGACGGTGGCCTCGCTCTATTTCGTCATGGCGCATCTCGGCCTCATCATCGTGCCGACCGGCTACGCCGACCCGGTCATGTTCCAGGCCGGCACACCCTATGGCGCGCACGCCGCGGTCGATGGCCAGCACGTCACCGGGCCGGCGGACAAGGATCTGGAGGTGGCGCGCTACCAGGGCCGCCGCGTCGCCCAGGTGGCGGCGGCGCTGAAGACGCTGCGCGGCTGAGGGCGCCAAGCGGCGGCGCCGGCGCGCCCGGTCCGCACTGGACCGGGCGCGTGCCGGCGCTATCCTGGCTGGATGATCTGCCCGTTCTGCCAGGCCGACCTCGACGCGACCTCGCTCTCCTGCCCGCGCTGCGGGGCGGCCTATCCGGGGGCGGCGGGGGGCGTGGCGGCGTTCGGCTTCCGCCTGCGCACCATCGGCATCGGCATCGTGATACTGCTGATCGCGACCCTCATGCTGGTCAATTGCGTGTTGCAGCGGCTGCCGCGGGGCGGCCTGACGCCGGATGCGCAATCGACCGCGGCGCAGCGGGCGCTGCTGATGATGCAGCAGCACGAGCAGGGGACCCAGAACCAGGGCACGCCGCCACCGCGGCGCTGAACGTCGCGCCCGGTTCGGCCGGGGGCTTTGCGCTGGCGGCAAAATGCGGTTCAGTGCCGGTCGCGCCCCGTCGGCACGCGCCGGCCGGCGCCACCGCGAGACAAGGAGAAGCCGCCAATGAAAACCCGCATCGTGGCCGCCGCCTGTGCCGTCGCCCTCGCCGGCCTGCTGCCCGCCGGCGCCGTCCAGGCGAAAACGCTGGTCTATTGCTCCGAGGGGTCGCCCGAGAACTTCAACTCGATGATCAACACGACCGGCACCACGTTCGATGCCAACAAGCCGGTCTATAACCAGCTCGTCCAGTTCAAGCTCGGCACCACCGAGGTCGAACCGGCGCTTGCCGAGTCGTGGGAGATCACCGACGGCGGCAAGGTTTTCGTCTTCCACCTGCGCAAGAACGTCGCGTGGCACTCGAGCAGCATGTTCAAGCCGAGCCGGACCTTCAACGCCGACGACGTGATCTTCAGCTTCGACCGCCAGTATGACGACGCCAACCCGTACCACAAGGTCTCGGGCGGCGACTACGAGTACTGGGGCGACATGGACATGCCCAGCCTGATCGACAAGATCGAGAAGATCGACGACTACACCGTGAAATTCACGCTGAAGAAGCCGAACGCGCCGTTCCTGGCCGACATGGCGATGGACTTCTCCATCATCCAGTCCAAGGAATATGCCGACGCCCTGCTCAAGGCCGGCAAGCCGGAGCTGATCGACCAGCAGCCGATCGGCACCGGGCCGTTCGAGTTCGTCGTCTATCAGAAGGACACCACCGTCCGCTACCGCCGGTTCGACGGATTCTGGGGGCCGAAGGCCAAGCTCGACGCGCTGGTGTTCGCGATCACCAAGGACCCGGCGGTGCGGCTGGCCAAGCTGCGCGCCGGCGAGTGCCAGGTGATGGCGTATCCGAACCCGGCCGACCTGCCCTCGATCAAGGCCGACCAGAAACTGCAATTGCTGTCCCAGCCCGGGCTGAACATCGGCTATCTGGCGCTGAACGTCACGAAAAAGCCGTACGACGACGTGCGCGTGCGCCGCGCGATGAACATGGCGATCGACAAGAAGGCGATCATCGAGGCGGTCTATCAGGGCGCCGGCCAGGCGGCGAAGAACCTGATCCCGCCGACCATGTGGGGCTACAACGACGCGGTCGAGGATTTTCCCTACGATCCGGCCGAGGCGAAGAACCTGCTTGCCGCCGCCGGCTATCCCAACGGGTTCGCGACCGATCTGTGGGCGATGCCGGTGCAGCGGCCGTACAACCCGGATGCGCGGCGCATGGCCGAGCTGATGCAGGCCGACCTCGCCAAGATCGGCGTGAAGGCGAAGATCGTCAGCTACGAATGGGGCGAGTATCGCAAGCGCATGGCGGCGGGCGAGGATCAGGCGGGCCTGCTGGGCTGGACCGGCGACAACGGCGATCCCGACAACTTCTTCGTCCCGCTCGCCGGCTGCGCCGCGGCACGGCCGGGCGGCGGCAACGAGGCCAAGTGGTGCAACCACGAGTTCGACGACCTGATCAACAAGGCCGCGGCGCTGCCGAACATGGCCGACCGTGCCAAGCTGTATGAGCAGGCGCAGGTGGTGATGCACCGCGAGGCGCCGTTCGTGCTGGTGGCGCATTCGATCGTGTTCATGCCGATGAGCAAGGCGGTGGTCGGCTACAAGATCAGCCCGCTCGGCGACCATCGCTTCGACCAAGTGGACCTGAAGTAGCCTTGGCGCCGCGACCGCTCCCCCCAGCCCCCTCCCGCAAGGGGAGGGGGAGCAGGGAAAGCCCCCTCCCCGTGCGGGAGGGGGTTGGGGGAGGGGTGGCCGGTCGCACCTGCTGACCGCCGATGCTCCGCTTCCTGCTCCGCCGCGTGACGCTGATCGTGCCGACCTTCGTCGGCGTCACGCTGCTGAGCTTCCTGCTGATCCACCTCGTCCCCGGCGACCCGATCGAGGTGCGCACCGGCGAGCGCGGCATCACGCCGGAGCGGCTCGCCGCCATGCGGCACGTGATGGGCCTCGACCGGCCGCTGTGGCAGCAGTTCCTCGGCTACGAGGACAAGGTGCTGCACGGCAATCTCGGCACCTCGATCATCACCCAGCAGCCGGTCTGGCACGAGTTCATCACGCTGTTCCCGGCGACCGTCGAGCTGTCGGTCTGCGCCATTCTGTTCGCGATCGCGCTCGGCATGCCGCTCGGCGTGATCGCGGCGGTGCGGCGCGGCACGTTGTTCGACTACGGGCTGATGGGACTGTCGGTCACCGGCGCCTCCATGCCGATCTTCTGGTGGGGGCTGATGATGATCCTGGTGTTCTCGGTGGCGCTCGGCTGGACGCCGGTGTCGGGGCGGATCAGCGATGTCGACTACGTGCCGGCGTGGACCGGCTTCATGCTGATCGACGCCTGGTTCTCCGACGACAAGGGCGCGGTGACGTCGGCGGTCTCGCACCTGATCCTGCCGACCATCGTGCTCGGCACCATCCCGCTCGCCATCATCGCGCGCATGACGCGCTCGGCGATGCTGGAAGTGCTCGGCGAGGACTACATCCGCACCGCGCGCGCCAAGGGGCTGAGCAGCCTGCGCGTGGTGGTGGTGCATGCGCTGCGCAACGCGCTGATCCCGGTGGTGACGGTGATCGGGCTGCAGGTCGGCCCGCTGCTCGGCGGCGCCATCCTGACCGAGACGATCTTCTCCTGGCCCGGCGTCGGGCACTGGCTGGTCGAGAGCATCCAGCGGCGCGACTATCCGGTGCTGCAGGGCGGCACGCTGCTGGTGGCGAGCCTGGTCATGCTGGTCAATCTCGGCGTCGATCTGACCTACGGGTTCCTCAACCCGCGGATCCGGCGCTGATGTCCGGCACCGAGGTCGAGGCCGCGGTTCTCGCCGCGCATCCGCCGCGCAGCCAGCCGGGCGGCGTCCGCCTGTTCTGGCGCGCGTTCGCCGAGAATCGGGGCGCCGTGATCGGTCTGGTGGTGATGCTGCTGCTGGTGCTGGTCGCGGTGCTGGCCGGCGTGGTGGCGCCGCACTCGCCGATCGCGCAGTTCCGCGAGAATTTTCTCACGCCGCCGTCCTGGCAGCACGGCGGGGAAGCAAAATTCCTGCTCGGCACCGACGATGTCGGGCGCGACATGCTGTCGCGGCTGATCTATGGCGCGCGGCTGTCGCTGCTGATCGGGCTCTCCGTGGTGACGCTGTCGCTGAGCACCGGCACCGTGCTCGGCCTCACCGCGGCGTTCGCCGGCGGTGTGGCCGATGTCGCGATCATGCGCTTCATGGACATCCTGCTGGTGTTCCCGTCGCTGCTGCTCGCCATCGTCATCGTGGCGATCCTCGGCCCGTCGCTGTTCAACGCCATGATCGCGGTCGCCATCGTCACGCTGCCCAACTACACGCGGCTGGTGCGCGCCTCCGCCCTCGGCGAACTCGCCCGCGATTACGTCACCGCGACGCGCTCGGCCGGCGCCGGCACGCTGCGGCTGATGTTCGACACCGTGCTGCCGAACTGCACCGCGCCGCTGATCGTGCAGGCCACGCTCGGTTTTTCATCCGCCATTCTCGACGCCGCGGCGCTCGGCTTCCTCGGCCTCGGCGCGCAGCCGCCGACGCCGGAATGGGGCACGATGCTGGCCGGCGCGCTCGAATTCTACCAGCGCGCGTGGTGGGTGCTGACGTTTCCCGGCATCGCCATCCTGGTCACCGTGCTGGCGTTCAACGTGTTCGGCGACGGGCTGCGCGACGCGCTCGACCCCAGGCTCAAGCGGTGATGGGGCTGAAGCGATGACCGCGCTGCTGGAAATCCGCAGCCTCGCCGTCGCGTTCGCCACCGCGCGCGGCACGTTCCGCGCCGTCGATGGCGTCGATGTCGTGCTCGATCCCGGCGAGGTGCTGTGCATCGTCGGCGAATCCGGCTCCGGCAAGAGCGTGTCGATGCTGGCGGCGATGGGGCTGATCCAGTATCCCGGCGAGGTGCACGCCGACGCGATGCGCTTCGACGGCGTCGATCTGCTGGCGATCAGCCCAAGGCAGCGGCGTCGCCTGGTCGGCAAGGACATGGCGATGATTTTCCAGGAGCCGATGTCCTCGCTCAACCCGTGCTATCCGGTCGGCTGGCAGATCGGCGAGTCGCTGCGCGTGCATCATGCGGTGCCGCGCCGCGACGTGCGCGCGCGCACCATCGAGCTGCTCGACCAGGTCGGCATCCCCGCGCCATCGACGCGGCTGCGCGCCTTCCCGCACCAGATGTCCGGCGGCATGAGCCAGCGCGTGATGATCGCCATGGCGATCGCCTGCAACCCGCGCCTGCTGATCGCCGACGAGCCGACGACGGCGCTCGACGTCACCATCCAGAAGCAGATTCTCGATCTGCTGCTCGGGTTGCAGCAGGCGCACCGGATGGCGCTGGTGCTGATCACGCACGACATGGCCGTGGTCGCCGAGACGGCGCAGCGCGTGCAGGTGATGTACGCCGGCCAGATGGTCGAGGAGGCGGCGACCGACGATCTGTTCGCCGCCCCCCGCCACCCGTACACCGCGGCACTGCTGGAGGCGTTGCCGGAGCGCGCGCAGGGTCGCCGCCGGCTGCCGACGATTCCCGGCATGGTGCCGGGCATCGGCGACCGGCCCGGCGGCTGCCTGTTCAACCCGCGCTGCCGGTTCGCGACCGAGCGCTGCCGCAGCGACGCGCCGAAACTGACGGGGCCGCCGGGACGGCGCACGCGCTGCCACTACCCGCTCGACGCCGCCGGGCGGCCGACGCAGGGCCATCCCGGCACGGACCGTGCCGCCGCATGACGCATCTCATGGAGGCGCGCGACCTCAGGCGCCATTACAAGGCGGGCAGCGGGCTGTTCGTGCCGCACGGCACGGTGCGCGCGGTCGATGGCGTGTCGTTCACGCTCGCGCCCGGCCGCACGCTGGCGGTGGTCGGCGAATCCGGCTCGGGCAAATCGACGCTCGCGCGCATGGCGACGCTGATGGAGCCGCCGACCGCCGGCGAACTTCTGCTCGACGGCAAGCCGACCGCCGGCGTGGACGCAGCCACGCGGCGCCGCCTGCGGCTTTCCGTGCAGATGGTGTTCCAGAATCCGTACGGCTCGCTCAATCCGCGCAAGACCGTGGGGTCGATCCTGATGGAGCCGCTCGCCATCAACCGCCGCGGCGACCGCACGGCACGCGCCGCGGCGGCGCGCGCGATGATGGGGAAGGTAGGGCTGCGCGAGGAACAGTTCGGCCGCTATCCGCACATGTTCTCGGGCGGCCAGCGGCAGCGCATCGCCATCGCGCGCGCGCTGATGCTCAACCCGCGCGTGGTGGTGGCCGACGAGCCGGTGTCCGCGCTGGACGTGTCGATCCAGGCGCAGGTGCTCAACCTGATGATGGATCTGCAGGACGAGTTCGGCCTCGCCTATCTGTTCATCAGCCACGATCTGTCGGTGGTGCGGCACATCGCGCATGAGGTGCTGGTGCTGTATCTCGGCCGTCCCGCCGAGCAGGCGCCGAAGGAGGCGCTGTTCGCGCGCCCGCGTCACCCGTACACGCAGGCGCTGCTGGCGGCGACGCCGTCGGTCGATGCGCGGCAGCGGCAGGCGCGCACGGCGGTGAAGGGCGAGCTGCCGTCGCCGCTCGATCCGCCGCCCGGCTGCGCCTTCGCCAGCCGCTGCCCGCACGCGACCGCACGCTGCACCGAGGAACGGCCGGAGTTTCGCGCACTGGAGGGGCACCTCGTCGCCTGCCACTACGCCGAGCGGGTCGGATAGCGCGGGGCTGCGCTACAGCGTCGCGCGGTGCAGCACTTCCTGGGCGTGCCGCGCGGTGCCGTCGGCCGTCAGTTCGTAGCGTCCGTCCGCGCGCTCCGCCACCAGCCCCATGCCGGCGAGACGTTGCAGGCACGGCCCGTCCTTCAACCCGCCCGGCCGCCCCGCCGCGCCGGCCAGCGACAGCCGATGCAGCGCCGAGCGGCAGCAGGTCTCCAGATAGGGTTCGTCCCACATGCGCGCGGATGTGCGCATGGCGGGGCGGCGGCGCAAGCGGCGGCGGCTAGGCGCGTGCGCGCCAGCCGGGCGGGGCCATGCCGCCGAGATAGGTGGCGACCGAGCCGGTCACCGCCATGCCGTGCAGCGCCGCGGGCAAGACCAGCCGCGCCGCGACGATCTCGCGGTTGTCGAGCCGCAGCCGGGGCAGGCGATCGAGCCGCAACGCGAAGAAATGGACGCGGTCGCGCCGCCCGTCCCAAAAGCCGCTTGCGACGCCGACCGGGCGCAACGTCCCGGCCACGAGACCGATCTCCTCGGCGAGTTCGCGTCGCGCTGCCGCTTCGGGGGTCTCGCCGGGTCGCACGCCGCCGCCGGGAAAATTCCACTCGGCGCGATAGGACGAGCGCAGCAGCAGCAGCGCCTCGCCGACATGGACCGCGACCAGCGCCCCCTCATGCGGCCGGCGCCGCAGCCGCCACCAGACGCGGGCGAGCGGGAAGCCGAACCGGAAGACGGTCCGCCAGGCGAGGTCGCGCAGCGCCGCCGGCGGCGCCGGTGCGAAGCGGCTACCGTCCGCCAAGCTGGTCCGCCAATGGGGGAGAAATCGGCACGCGGCCTCCGTGCGGTCGCGCGCAGCATGATGGTTCGCGCCGGGCCGGGCAATCGGCGCTGGGCAGACCCCGCCGGCTGGGGCAGGAAGGCGCCATGCCGCACCTGCTCGCCAGCGCCGCGCTGCCGCTGCTCCGCCGCCTCGACGCCGAGCGGGCGCACGCGCTGGCGCTGTGCGCGCTGCGGCTGGGCCTCGCCGGCGGCGCCGGCGTCGCGCCGGACGATCCGAGGCTCGCGGTGCATGCGCTCGGGCAGGATTTCGGCAACCCGATCGGGCTGGCCGCCGGGTTCGACAAGGATGCGGTGGCGCTGCCCGGCCTGATGCGGCTCGGCTTCGGCTGCATCGAGGCCGGCACCGTCACGCTGCGCCCGCAGCCGGGCAACCCGCGCCCGCGCATCTTCCGCCTCGCGCTCGATGGCGCCGTCATCAACCGGATGGGTTTCAACAACGGCGGCATCGACGGCTTCGTCCGCCGCCTCGCCGCGGTGCGGCAGCTTGTGCCGGTCGGCGCCAATGTCGGGCTGAACAAGGACGGCGCGGTGGCCGAGCGCGACTATCCCGCCCTGGTCGCGGCGGTGGCGCCGCATGCCGCCTATGTCGTGGTCAACGTCTCCTCGCCCAACACGCCCGGCCTGCGCGATCTGCAGGCGGCGCCGCGGCTGGGCGCCATCCTCGCCGCGATCCGCCGCGCCGTGCCCGATGCGCCGAAGCTGCTGGTGAAACTCGCGCCCGACCTCGCGCCGGCCGATCTGCCCGGCATCGTCGCCGCCTGCATCGACGGCGGGGCGGCGGGGCTGGTGGTGTCCAACACCACGCTCGCCCGCCCGCCGACGCTGCGCTCGCGCCATGCCGGCGAGGCCGGCGGCCTGTCGGGCGCGCCGCTGTTCGCGCCGTCCACCGCGATGCTGGCGGACGTGGCGCGCATCGCGGCCGGGCGGCTGGTGCTGATCGGCGTCGGCGGCGTCGCCACCGGGCGGCAGGCGCTGCAAAAGCTCCGCGCCGGCGCCAGCCTGGTGCAGCTCTACACGGCCTTCGCGCTGCACGGCCCGGCGCTGATCCCGCGCCTCAAGCGCGAACTGCTCGCCGCCCTCGATGCCGACGGTTTTGCCCGCGTCGCCGACGCGATCGGCGCCGATCTCTGAAGGTCCGACATGCAGCATTTTGACGGCTTCGCCCCGCTCGCCGCGCGCTATCGCGGCTTCATCGTCGATCTGTGGGGCGTGGTGCATGACGGGGTCGTGCCCTATCCGGGCGCGGTCGATTGCCTGACGCGGCTGCGCGAGGCCGGCAAGCGCGTCGTGCTGCTCTCCAACGCGCCCCGCCGCGCCGCCGTCGCCGCCGCGGGCATGACGGCGATGGGCATTGCGCCCGACCTCTATACCGGCATCGTCACCAGCGGCGAGGCGACGCACGCGCTGCTGCGCGACCGCGACGCCGCCGGGTTCGCCGATCTCGGCCGCCGGCTCTACCACATCGGGCCGGAGCGCGACCGCAACGTGTTCGCCGGCCTCGACTACGCCGAAGCGCGGGCGCCGGCGGAGGCCGATTTCGTGCTCAACACCGGCCCCGACGACACGCGCACGCCGACCGACCTCGCGCCCTGGTTCGACGAACTTGCCGCCTGCCGTGCCGCCGGGCTGCCGATGGTGTGCGCCAACCCCGACCTGGAAGTGATCCGCGGCGGCGCGCGCGTGATCTGTGCCGGCGCGCTGGCGCTGCACTATGCCTCGCTCGGCGGTCGCGTGCTGTGGGTCGGCAAGCCCGACCCGGAAGTGTATCGGCCGGTGTTCGCGGCCCTGGGCCTGCCGCGCGAGCAGGTGCTGGCGGTCGGCGACGCGCTGCGCACCGACATCGCGGGCGCCGCGGCGGCGGGCGTGGCGTCGTGCTGGGTGCTCGGCGGCATCCACGGCGCCGAACTGGCCGGGCCCGAGACGGCCGAGGCGGCGGCGCGCGCGGCCGGCCTGGCGCCGCTGGCGAGCCTGCCGGCGTTGCGCTGGTGAGCTCTATCCGTGCCCGCCGGCCGCGCCCGTGCCGCCGCCGTGGCCGGCGGTGGCGCCGGTCGCGTGCGCGGCCGATGCCGGCACGCCGTTGAAGTTGCCCGCGGCGATCCCGACGGCACGCCCGCCGCTCACCGCGGCGGTGGCCGGGTCGGCGGTGCCGGTCGAAAGCGTGCCCGGGAACTGCCTGCCCTGGCGCGCGATCAAAGAACCGATATCGCCTCCGCCCGGATGGAAGTGGCTCACCGGCATGGTTCCGCCGGCGCAGGCGACGAGTGTGCCGGAGGCCAACAGCAAGGCCGTCCAGCGGATGGGCCGTTCGAGCGTTCGCATGGTGCGTCACTCCCCAACAACGCATGACGTTGGCGCGGCGCCCCGCCAGTCAAGCTGGCATCCGCACGGTGGCACGGATTTTAGCCGGGGTTGGCGTCCGGCCGCCCCGCCAGCGCATCGGCGAGGCGATGCGTCGCGCTGCCCGGCCGCAGCGGCTGCGGCTGGCCGGGGCCGGGCGCCCAGCCGGTCAGCATCGCCAGCCGCAGCGTCGCCACGGTTCTGCCGTCCTCGGTCGGCAGCGCCGCCAGCGCCGCCGGGAACAGCGCGCGCGGCGGGGGGCGGCGGTCGCGCAGCGCCACCGCATTGGCCTCGCCGGCGGCGCGCAGGTCGCGCAGCAGGCGCAGCCTGTCGGCATAGAGCAGCCGCATCTCGTCGCGATCGGCGACCGGCAGCGCGAACCCGGCGCGCTGCAGCAGCCCCGCACAGTCGCGCAGATCGGCGAACGGCGAGATGCGCGGCGCGGCGCCGCCGGTCAGCGCCGCCTCGGTCTCGGTCAGCGCGGTCCGCAACTCGCCGAGCGTGCCGAGCAGCGGCAGGCTCGCCAGGAACAGCCCGTCCGGCCGCAACGCCTGGCGCAACTGGATCAGCGCCCCCGGAAGATCGTTGACCCAGTGCAGCGACAGGCTGGCCACGACCAGGTCGAAGCTCGCCGGTCCGAACGGCAGCCACTCCTCGTCCGCCGCGACCGCGGGCGCGCCGGCGCGGGCGGCCATCGCCGGCGACAGGTCGCAGGCGATGGTGGCAATCCCGCGCGCGCGCAGCAACGGCGCCACCACGCCGCGCCCGCCCACGTCGAGCGCGGCCGAGAACCGGCGCGTCGTGTCGTCCAGCCGGTCGAGCAGGCGCTCGGCGGCGTCTTGCAGGATGTCGGCGACGTCCGGCACGGTCGCGGCGGCGCGGTCGCGGTGGCGGCGCACGGCGGCGCGGTCGAACACGTGCAGGGAGTCGCCCATCTGCCTCATGTACGCCGTGCCGCGTTGCTGCCAAGCGGGGCCGGGAGCTAACCTCGTTGCATGAGCGGTCTCGTGCGTGCCGCCGGCCGGGCGGCGCTCGATCTGCTGCTGCCGCCGGTGTGCCTGACCTGCGACCGGCCGGTCGATGTGCCGGGCCGGTTCTGCGCGCCCTGCTTCGCCCGCACCGGCTTCGTCACCGAGCCGTGCTGCGCCGCCTGCGGCACGCCGTTCAGCACCGCCGCCCAGGGCGGACGGGAGCTGCTGTGCCCGGCCTGCCGTGCCGCTCCGCCGCCGTGGCGGCGCGCGCGCGGGGCGCTGCGCTACGACGCGCAGGCGGCGCGGCTGATCCTCGCGTTCAAGTATGCCGACCGGCCGGAACTGGCGGCGGCGCTGGCGCCGCTGATGGCGCGGGCGGGCGCGGCACTGCTGCGCGACGCCGAGCTGATCGTGCCGGTGCCGCTGCACCGGCGCCGCCTGTTCGCCCGCCGCTACAACCAGGCGGCGCTGCTCGCCCGTGCGCTGGCGCGGCTTGCCGGCGTGCCGGCCTCGCTCGACCTGCTGCGCCGCACGCGGGCCACCTCGCCGCTCGGCCATCTCGGCGCGGCGGCGCGCGCCGAGGGCCTTGCCGGCGCTTTCGCCGTCCGTCCGGCGCGTGCCGCGCTGGCGGCGGGGCGGCGGGTGCTGCTGGTCGATGACGTGCTGACCTCCGGCGCCACCGCCGCCGCCTGCACCGTGGCGCTGCTCGCGGCCGGCGCCGTGTCGGTCGATGTCCTGGTCGCGGCGCGCGTGGCAGACCGGCGCCTCGCCTGATCCCCTTGCGCTCGCCGGGACCGCACCAAACCTGCATTCCTTCACAAGGAAGACGCAATGCCGAAGGTCGAGATCTACACCCAGCCCTGGTGCCCCTTCTGCACCCGCGCAATGGCGCTGCTGGAGCGCAAGGGCGTCGCCTACACCGAGATCGAGGCGCCGCACGGCACCGCCGAACGCGCCGAGTTCGATCCGCCGCGCGGGCGGGCGCACCAGCGTGCCGCAGGTGTTCATCGACGGACGGCATATCGGCGGCAGCGACGACCTGGCCGCCCTCGACCACGCCGGCAAACTCGATGCGCTGCTGCTTCCGGCCTGAGATGCACCGGGGCTGGCAGTCGCGGCCGTGGACTGCCACCATGCGCCGCAGGCAGGACGCGCGATGATCCATTACCAATTGCAGTGCCGGCAGGCGCACGGCTTCGACGGCTGGTTCCGCGACAGCGCCGCGTTCGAGGCGCAGGCGGCGCGCCGGCTGGTCGCCTGCCCGGTCTGCGCCGATACCGCCGTCAGCCGCGCGCTGATGGCGCCGGCGGTCGCCAAGGGCGCGGGCGAACCCGCGCTCCCCGCGGTGGCTGCGGCGCCGCCGGCCAAGAGCGTCGCGGTGGCGGGCGAGGCCATGCCCGACCATGTCCGCGCCGTGCTGCAGCGCGTCCGCGCCGAGGTGGAGCGCCACTGCGACTATGTCGGCGACAAATTCGCCGAGGAGGCGCGGCGCATCCACGGCGGCGCGAGCGAGCGGCGCGGCATCTACGGCGAGGCGACGGCGGAGCAGGCCGAGGCGCTGGCCGAGGACGGCATCGACGTGGCCCGCATCCCGTGGGTGCCGCGCGCCGACGGATAGGCGGCTGAGCCGGAGACGCGGCGATGCTTGAAACGCTGGTGGCCCTGCTGGCGGCGACCGCGATCGCGGTGCCGGTGTCGCGCCGGCTCGGCTTCGGCTCGATCCTCGGCTACCTCGTCGCCGGCGCGGTGATCGGGCCGTCCGGGCTGCGGCTGGTCACCGATGTCGGGCACATCGCCGACGTGGCGGAACTCGGCGTCATCATGCTGCTGTTCCTGATCGGGCTGGAACTGCGCCCGCACCGGCTCTGGATTCTCCGCCGCGCCGTGTTCGGCCTCGGCCTCGGCCAGATGCTGCCGAGCGCGCTGCTGCTCGCCGCCGTGGCGCGGCTGGCGGGCGTCGATTGGGCCGGGGCGGCGGTGCTGGGGGCGGGGCTGGCGCTGTCCTCCACCGCCATCGTGCTGCCGATGCTGCGCGAGCGCGAGCTGCTGCCCTCGACCGCCGGGCGCGATGCGTTCGCGGTGCTGCTGTTCCAGGACATGGCATTCATCCCGCTGGTGGCGCTGCTGCCGCTGCTGGCGCACGCGATGCTGCCGCGGCACGTGCCGTGGATGGAGACGCTCCGCGCGGCGGTGGCCGTGGGCGTGATCCTGGTCGGCGGCAGCGTGCTGGTGCGTCCGCTGTTCCGGCTGGTCGGCGGGGCGCGCACGCCGGAAGTGTTTACCGCGACCGCGCTGCTGCTGGTGGTCGGCACGGCGGCGCTGGCCAACTGGGCCGGCCTGTCGATGTCGCTCGGCGCCTTCATGGCCGGCGTGATGCTGTCGGACTCCGACTACCGCCACGAACTGCAGGCCGACATCGCGCCGTTCCAGGGTCTGCTGCTCGGCTTCTTCTTCATTTCGGTCGGCATGTCGGCCGATCTCGGCCTCGTGGTGCGGGCGCCCGGCACGGTCGCCGGTGCGGTGCTGGTGCTGCTCGCGGCGAAGGCGGCGGTGGCGTTCGGCGTCGGCTGGTGGAAACGGCGCAGCATCGCGCACGCGCTGCGCTTCGGCCTCGCCCTGCCCGAAGGCAGCGAGTTCAGCTTCGTGCTGTTCGCCGCCGCCGTCTCGCAGGGCGTGCTGGCGCGCGAGGCGGCGGCGCTGGCGACGCTGGCGGTGGCGCTGTCGATGGCGGCGGCGCCGCTGCTGTTCGCGGCGTCGGAGCATCTGCTGCTGCCCCGCCTCCGGCAGCGGCGCGAGCCGGTCTATGACCGCGTCGAGGAGGCGCCGCCGGCGCCGGTCATCATCTGCGGCTTCGGCCGGGTCGGGCAGATCGTCGGGCGGGTGCTGCACATGCAGCGCATCGCCTTCACCGCGCTGGACAAGGACCCGGTACAGGTCGAGGTGGTGCGGCGCTATGGCGGGCGCGTCTATTACGGCGACCCGACGCGGCTGGAGGTGATGCGCGCCGCCGGGGCGGAGAGCGCGCGCGTGCTGGTGCTGACGCTGCCGGACCCGGAGGCGACGCTGGCCGCCGCGGAGATGGCCAAGCGGCATTTCCCGCATCTGGCGATCCTGTCGCGCGCGCGCGACCGGCGGCACGCCTACCGGCTGATGGACCTGCATATCGCCGGCATCGTCCGCGAGACGTTCCATTCCAGCCTGGTGCTGAGCGAGCACGTGCTGGTGCAGCTCGGCGTGCCGGCGGCGACGGCGTCGCGCGCCACCGCGCTGTTCCGCGCGCATGACGAGCGGACGCTCGACGAGATGCACGAACTCGCCGGCGACGAGCAGCGCCTGATCCAGAGCACGCAGCAGGCGGCGCGGGAGCTGATGGAGCTGTTCGAGTCCGACCGCGCCGGGGCGGAGCCGCAAGCCTAGGTGGCCGCTCGCCGGCCGTCGCCTAAGCTGCCGGCATGCCGTCCCCGCCGTCCGAGTCGCCGCGCCTCGCCGTGCTGTTCGGCAGTTTCGCCGCCGTCGGCATGCTCGGGTTCGGCGGCGTGCTGCCGTTCGCGCGGCGCATGATCGTCGAGCGCCGGCGCTGGCTCACGCCTGCCGAGTTCACCGAACTGCTGGCGCTCTGCCAGTTCCTGCCCGGCCCGAACGTGGTCAACCTGTCGATCGCCCTCGGCGGCCGGTTCCGCGGGCCGGCCGGGGCGCTGGCCGCGGTCGGCGGGCTGCTCGGCGGGCCGGTCGTGGTGGTGATCGCGCTCGGCGCCGTCTATGGCCGGTACGCGGCGGTGCCGGTCGTGGCGCACGGACTGGCCGGGCTGGCGGCCGCGGCCTCCGGCCTGGTGCTGGGGACGGCGCTGCGCATCGCCGCCCCGCTGCGCCGCCGCCCGGTCGGCATCGGCATCGCGCTGGCGGCGCTGGGCGGCGTGGCGGTGCTGCGCCTGCCGCTGCCGCTGGTGCTGCTGGTGCTGACGCCGGCCGGGATCGTGCTCGACCGGCGGCGGGCATGATCGCGGCCGTCGCGACCCTCGTGCTGGTGTTCGCCTATCTCTCGCTGCTCGCCGTCGGCGGGGCCAATGCGCTGCTGCCGGAGATGCAGCGCGAGGCGGTGGCGTTCGGCTGGGTGGACGCGCGCGCCTTCGCCGACCTGTTCGCGCTGGCGCAGGCGGCGCCGGGGCCGAACATGCTGATCGTCACGCTGATCGGCTGGCGGGTCGCGGGGCTGGCCGGCGCGCTGGCGGCGACCATCGCCTTCGTGCTGCCGGCCGCGTTGCTGGTGTATACGGTTGCCGGCCTGTGGCAGCGGTTCCGCGAGGCGCCGTGGCGGCAGCGCGTGCAGGCGGGGCTGACGCCGGTGACCGTCGGCCTGGTGATGGGGGCGGCGGTGCTGCTGTGCCGCGCCAGCATCCACGGCGCCGGCACCGCGCTGGTCGCGCTGGCCGCCGCTTCCGGCCTGCTGGCGACGCGGCTGCATCCGCTCTGGCTGCTCGGCCTCGGCGCCGGTCTCGGCGCGGCCGGGTTTTTGCAGTAGGCTGCGCGCGCAGCAGCGGCGGGGGAAGCCGATGGACGTGCGGCCGACCGGGGGCGGGGTGGGCGCGGAAGTGCGCCGGCATCGACCTGCGCCGCCTGGACGCGGACGAATTCGCGGCCCTGCGCCGCGCCTGGGTCGCGCATGCGGTGCTGCTGCTGCGCGACCAGAGCCCTCACCGACGACGACCTGGTGGCGTTCAGCCGCCGCTTCGGCGAGCTCGACCTCGCCCCGGTGCAGGAGACCGGGCGGCGCACCGTCGCCGATCGGCCGGAAATCTACGTCGTCTCCAACGTGATCGAGAACGGCGCAGCCGATCGGCAGCCTCGGCGCCGGCGAGGCGGTGTGGCACACCGACATGTCCTATCTGCCGGCCCCGCCGATGGCGAGCCTGCTGTATGCGCTGGAAGTCCCGGCGGAGGGCGGCGACACCTGGTTCTGCAGCATGTACGCCGCGCTCGACCGGCTGCCGGCCGAACTGCGCCGCCGCGTTGCCGGGCGGCGGGTCAAGCACGACGGCACCTACAACAGCGGCGGCTATCTGCGGCAGGGGGTCGCGGCCAGCGACGACCCGCGCACCGCGCCTGGCGCGCTGCACCCGCTGATCTGCCGCCACCCGGAATCGGCGCAGGAGATGCTGTATCTCGGCCGCCGCCGCAACGCCTGGCTGGAAGGCTTTGAACTTTCGGAATCGGAGCGGCTGCTGGACGCGCTCTGGGCGGTCGTGGATGCGGCGGAAATCGCATGGCGCCATCACTGGCGCGCCGGCGACCTGGTGCTGTGGGACAACCGCTGCACCATGCACCGCCGCGACGCCTTCGACCCGGCCAGCCGGCGGATCATGCACCGCACCCAGGTCAAGGGCGCCGCCCCGCCCGCCGCGGCCTGACCGGCTGGGAGGTTAGCGCAGGCTGTGGCTCGGCGCGTCCACCGGCAGTGTCGCGGCGGCGGCATCGACGCGCGCCGGCGGCGCCTCCGCCACCTCGTCGGCGTCCAGCGCCGGGCGCTCGATGGTCGGGTGCAGCGTGGTGAGCGTGTTGGCGATCATCGTGCCGTTGTCGGGCCGGTCGTAGATGAAGCCGTAGGTCGGATAGACGGCGCCGAACGTGCCGGTGTGGCCGAGCTCCACCCGCACCGCGGTCCAGTCGTTGTCCGCCGACACGTCGATGACATGCATCGCCAGCGTGACGTTGCCCGTGGTCGCGCTGGTCCACTCCCAGTTGGCATGGTCGATCTCGATCTCGCGCGGGCTCAGCACGTTGGTGACGACCGCGACATGGCCGAGCCGCATGTGGCCGGTGGCGCGGAAGTTCAGCACCGCACCCGGCTCCGGCCGGCTGCCGCGGGCATAGACGCCGGCGGCGGCCTCCCACCAGTTCGCCGCATTGCCCTTGAGGACGATGCCGGACTCCGCACGGGCGAACGGCACGCATTGCAATCCGCCGGCGGCGTGGCGGAACCGTGCCGACCGGCCCAGCATCACGTGCCGGACGGCGTGCCGATGCCGGGTTACGTGATGGATATCATTGCTGTTAGTTTCGGCGAATGCCGCAGGGGCGAGGGCAGGGGTGGCAGCCGCTAGAATCGAGCCGAGAACGACGGCGAGTCGAGCGCGCGAACCTGCCCGCATCTGCATTGCTCCCTAAGTGCATCGCGTTTTGTGTCTCCAGGTAACAACGCGATTCTCTCAGTATGGCAATCCGGTAACCCGCTGATGAACGCCCGGGCGGCGCAGATTGTTGAATTCGGGCTGTGGACAAGCGCCCGAATAAGGACTGCGTTCCTAATAACGCGTCCGTTATCATACCGTTGCTGAATTGTCGCTTGCGTGTTGCGGGAGCGCAACAGAGGCGGCCCGGCGCCTTCGCGTCTCACTTGCAGCTGGTGACCATGATCTCGACCAGGTGGCGCGGGTCGGCCATGTGGGCCTGCACGCAGGCCCGCGCGGGGGCGCCGCCCGGCGGCAGCCAGGCCGACCAGACCTTGTTCATCGCCTCGCGGTCGCGGATGTCCTTCAGCCAGATCTGCGCCTGCAGCAGCCGCGTGTTGTCGGTGCCGTGGGCCTCCAGGATGGCGTCGATCTGCGCCAGCGCGTCGCGCGTCTGCCCGACCACGTCGGCCGCGAGATCGCGGGCGGTCACGCCCTGCACGAAGACGAAGCCGTGATACTCCACGGCCTTGGCGAGCACCTCGTTCGGCTCGGTGCGGATGATCTTGGTCATGGCGCGGGGTCTCCTTGCGGGGCGTTCCGCGGCGGCTTCTATGGCGTGGCGGCGGGCGGGGCAACCGGGGGTGCGGCCGGCGTCGGGCCGACCGGGCCGTTGGCGTTCAGGCAGTCGCGCACGATCTTCGCCCGCTCGTACTGGCCGCTCAGCCCTTGGCTCGGATTGCTCAGCACGCCGCTGGTGCCGAGCGGCGCGTCGCGCAGCGAGGTGGCGTAGGTGTCCTGGCCGAATACCTCGTCGGGGTGGCGCATATTGTAAATCTGGTCGGCGCGGCGGTTGCACTCGGCCTCGGTGACTGCGTCGGCGTGCGAGCGCGGCCCGCCCCAGGTGCAGCCGGCGAGCAGCAGGGCGAGCAGCGCCGCCGGTGCCACGCGCCTCACGCCGGCACCCTGGCGGCGAGGCGGGGGGCGGCGAGGCGGGGGGTGGCGGCGCAGCGGCGGCGGAATGCGGGTTCCTCGAAGCGTCCCTCGCCGGTCAGTTTCGCGGTCGCGGCGGCTTGCAGCAGCGCCGGCGCCAGCGCCGCCCCGTCGCGCCGCAGCGAAACCAGGCCGATCGCCCAGGCGGCGCGCACCAGCAGATCGACCAGCGCCAGCAGCCGCAGGCACAGCGACAGCCCGTAGGCGTTGCCCATGCCGACCGTGCCATCGACGGCGCCGGCCCAGCAGCAGGCGTCGCGGTCGCCGAGGGCGAGGTCGAGCGAACTGCCGTCGGCGCGGCGGAAGCGGAACAGCCGCGCCGCCCCCCGGCGCTCGTCCAGCGCCGCCGCGCGCGCGGCGTCCCAGGCGGCGGCGAGATCGCGCGCGCGCACCGGCGGCAGCGCCTCCGGCGGCACGGCGACGAGGTAGAGCAGGGCGCCGTCCGGGCCGGTCTGCACCTGGACGGCTTTGGCATGCGGCTGGTCGTGCATGGGCCGAGCATGGACCGCCGGCGGCGGCGGCGCTACCCCGCCGCCGCCGCCGCGCGCGCCTGTCAGCGCTGCGGCGCCACCATCGCGAACATCGCCCCCTGCGGGTCGAAGCACTGGGCGATCCAGCTGCCGCCGGGAACCTGGTGCGGGCCGTTGGCGACCCGGCCGCCGGCCGCCCCGACGCGCGCCATCGCCGCGTCGAGCGCCGCGACGTTGAAGTAGTAGAGCCAGAACGGCCCGGGCGTCGTAGGCACCCGCGTCATCATGCCGCCGATCGGCGGGCCGCCGGCGGCAAAAATCTGGTAGATGCCCATCTCGCCCATATCCATCGCGTCGCCCTTGGTCCAGCCGAACAGGCCGGCATAGAAGGCGAAGGCCGGTTCGCGGTCGTTGGCGTGCAGTTCGTGCCAGCCGACATGGCCCGGCGTGCCGGGCGCGGCAGGCGCGTTCGGCGGGGGCTCGCCGCTGGGCCGGAACAGGATGAACCCGGCGCCCTGCGGGTCGGCGACCACCGCGAAGCGGCCGATGCCGGGAATGTCCTCCGGCCCGTGGTGCAGCGCGCCGCCGGCGGCGGTGACGCGCCGCGCGTAGCCATCCACGTCGTCCACGGCAATGTAGCCGTTCCAGCACGGCCGGGCGCCCATCGCGCGCGCCGCCTCGGGGATCGGCATCAGCCCGCCCACCATCGCCGGGCCTGCGGAGAACACCGTGTAGGGGCGATCGGGCATGCCGGCCGCCTTGGCATCCCAGCCGATGACGTTGCGGTAGAACGCCTCGGCGGCGGTCATGTCGCTGGTCATCACCTCGTACCAGACGAATTTTCCGTGATATGCGGACATCGACGTCTACCCTTTCCCTGATGTTTGTCTGAACAGCATTTCCAGATACCGCCGGAGATGGTCAAGACATTCTCCGGCGACTTCGGCGCCGCCTTTCGCCCTGGCAATAATAAATGCGCCCTGCAGCACCGCCTGCATGGAGAGGCCGAGACCCTCGGCGCGCCGGAGCAGCATCGCCTTGCAGAATTCGGTATGGCGTCAACGCGAGATTTCGCGATCCGGCCTTGGGCGCCGGCTCAGTGCAGCGTCATGCCGTCGAGCGGCACCTCCGGTGCCCGTCCGGCGATCAGGTCGCGCGTCAGCCGTGCCGCGCCGCAGGACATGGTCCAGCCGACATGGCCGTGGCCGGTGTTGAGATAGAGGTTGCGCTGCCGTCCGAGCCCGAGGATCGGCGTGCCTTCCGGCGTCATCGGCCGCAGCCCGGCCCAGTAGGCGGGGCGCGTGTAGTCGGCCGCGCCCGGCAGGATGTCCTGGATCTTGCCCAGCATGACGCGGAAGTCGCTCGGCTGGTGGTTGGCGTCGTAGCCGGCGAACTCCGCGGTCGCGGTCACGCGCAGCCGGTCGCCAAGCCGCGAATAGGCGATCAGGTTGTCCTCATCGACCGCGCCGACCGAAGGCGGCACGTGGTTGCCGCCGATCGGCAGCGTCAGCGAGTAGCCTTTCACCGGATACACCGGCAGCCATTGGTCCAGCCCGCGCAGCAGCTTCGGACTCCACACGCCGAGCGCCAGCACATAGGCGTCGGCGGTGAGCGTGCCGCGATCGGTCTCGACGCCGGTGATGCGCGCGCCGTCGCTGGTCAGCCGCGTGACGGTGGTGCCGAAGCGCAGTTCGGCACCGCGTGCGCGGGCAACCTCGGCGAGCGCCTGCGTGAATATCCGGCAGTCGCCGGTCGCATCGGTCGGGGAGTAGATGCCGCCTGCGATTTTTCCCGTCGCGGGCGCCAGCGCCGGATCGAGGGCGGCGAGCTGCTCGGGGGTCAGAATTTGCTGCTGCTGACCCAGATCGCGCAGGATCGTCATGTTGCGGATGCCGCGCTCCAGCGTGGCCTGGCTGCGGTGCAGATAAAGCAACCCGGTCTCGGAATAGTCGAACGCCACGCCGGTCTCCGCCACGATCTCGCGCAGCACCGACTGGGCGTAGGTGCAGAGCCGATGTTTGCGCTGCGTGTTGATGCGCGCGCGTTCGGCGGTGCATTCGCCGAGGAAGCGCACGCACCAGCGCCAGAACGCCGGATCGGCCGAGAACCCCATGCGGAACGCGAGGTCGTCGCGCCACAGCGAGCGCAGCAGGATGCGCGGCACGCGCGGCGAGGCCCAGGCGAAGGCATGGCCGGGCGCGATCATGCCGGCGTTGCCGAAACTGGTGCCGGCGGCGGCGTCCGGCGCGCGCTCGACCAGCGTGACCTGGTGGCCGTCCTTGAGCAGTTCGTACGCCGTGGTGACGCCGATCACGCCGCCGCCGAGGACGATGATGTGCATGGTGCGCCTACTCCGCGTGGGATTGTTGTTTGCGCGTGACCTGGCGCAGCAGCGCGCGGTGGACTGCGCTTCGCTTGTCCACCCTACGACCAATTTTGCGCAACACGGCGCTTCATTCACGCCGCCCGCTGCGGCATGCCGGCCGGCACCACCGTCTTGACGATCGAGGCATCCAGCGCCTCGTAGTCGTGATAGCCGATCGTCGCATACAGCTCCGCCCGCGTCTGCATCCGCTCCACCATCCGGTGCGTGCCGCCGTCGCGGCGGATCGCGGCATACAGCTCCTCCTGCGCCTTCGCCGCCACGCGCAGCGCGCTCACCGGCCAGATCACCATCCGGTAGCCCATCGCCGCGAACTCGGCGGCGGTGAAGAACGGCGTGCGGCCGAACTCCGTCATGTTGGCCAGCAGCGGCGCTGCGACGCGCTGCGCGAACTCGCGGAACATGTCCGCCGTCGTCAGCGCCTCGGGAAAGATCGCGTCGGCGCCGGCCTCGAGATACAGCTTCGCGCGCGCGACCGCTCCGTCCATGCCCTCGCTCGCCGCCGCGTCGGTGCGTGCGATGATGAACAGGTGCCGCCGTGCCCGCCGCGCCGCCGCCACCTTCGCCGCCGCCTCGTGCGCATCGGCCAGCTTCTTGTCGTTCAGATGGCCGCATTTCTTCGGCAGCAGCTGGTCCTCGATATGCACCGCGGCGGCGCCGGCGTCCTCGAAGGCGCGGACCATGTGCATCACGTTCAGCGCCTCGCCGTAGCCGGTGTCGCCATCGACCAGCACCGGCAGCCCCGAGGCCCGCGCCACCTGGCGGACAAAGAAACCAACGTCGTCCACGGTGATGACGCCGAGATCGGGCAGCCCCATGCTCGCCGACATCGCCGCCCCGGAGAGATACAGCGCCTCGAACCCGGCCGCCCTGGCCTGCAGCGCCGCCAGGCCGTTATGCGCGCCGGGGATCTGCACGATCCCGCCGCGGCCGAGCAGCGCGCGGAACCGCTCGCCGGCGGGCGTGGCGGGCAGGTCGTCGGCGACCAGATAGGTCATCGCGTCTCTCCTCTCTCTCGCGGCCCTGGTTAGCCGGAATCGGCCGAATCGGCTACCGGAACCGGCTGCCGTTTCCGGTAGCCGATTGCCACCGGCCGCCGGCGACCCTAATACCGTGGCAAAACCAGTCACCGCGGGCGCGACGGAGCGAACATCGATGGACATGACCGGCGAGCGGCAAATCCCCGCGCCGCGCGAGAAGGTATGGGCCGCCCTCAACGACCCCGAGGTGCTGAAGGCCAGCATCCCCGGCTGCGAGAGCCTGGAGAAACTGTCCGACACCGACCTGAAGGCCACCGCCTCGGTCAAGATCGGCCCGATCGCCGCCCGCTTCACCGGCAAGGTGCAGCTGCTCGACCTCGACCCGCCGCACTCCTACCGCATCGAGGGCGAGGGCCAGGGCGGCGTCGCCGGCTTCGCCAAGGGCGGCGCCGCGGTGCGGCTGACCGAGGCGGGCGCGTTCACGCTGCTGCACTATGACGTGAAGGCGCAGGTCGGCGGAAAAATCGCCCAGCTCGGCGCCCGCCTGATCGACGCCTCGGCCAAGCAGATGGCGGACGCCTTCTTCGACCGCTTCGTGGCGGAAGTCACCGCGACCCCGCCGGGGGCGATGGCGGCCGAAGGCGCCGCCGGCCTGGTCGCCGAACTCACCGGCGGGCCGCCCGGCACGGGGCGGCGCGTGCCGGCGGCGGCGCCGCAGGTCAGCCTGTTCGACCTGATCCCGCGCGAGCCGTTCGGCCTGCCCGTCATCGGCTGGATCGGCATCGTCATCTTCGTGATCATCCTCATCCTGATCTTCGGAAGCTTCCTGTAGTGCTCCCTGCCACGGTCGCCGACACGGCGGCGCTGCTCGAAGCCGGCGGCTACGTCGCCGACACCGCGCTTGCCACCACCATCCATCTCGCGCTGGCCATGCAGCGCCCGCTGTTCCTGGAAGGCGAGCCGGGCACCGGCAAGACCGAGATCGCCAAAGTGCTGGCCGCCGGGCTGAAGCGGCGGCTGGTGCGGCTGCAATGCTATGACGGTCTCGACCTCGCCGCCGCCGCCTATGAATGGGACCATGCGCGCCAGCTCATGGCGATCCGCATTGCCGAGGCCGCCGGCGACGCCAACCGCGGAGCGCTCGCCGCCGACATCTATGCGCGCGAGTATTTGCAGGCGCGTCCGCTGCTCTCGGCGATCGACCCGGACTTGTCGCCGGCGGTGCTGCTGATCGACGAACTCGACCGCGCCGACGAGCCGTTCGAGGCGTTTCTGCTCGAAGTGCTGGCGGATTTCCAGCTCACCATCCCGGAATACGGCACGGTGCATGCGCGCACGCGCCCGGTGGTCATCATCACCTCGAACCGCACGCGCGAGGTGCATGACGCGATCAGGCGGCGCTGCCTGTATCACTGGGTCGATTACCCCGACGCGGCGCGCGAGCGGCAGATCCTCGCCCGCAAGGCGCCGCACGTGTCGGCAAGACTGTCGGCCGAGGTGGTGGCGTTCGTGCAGCGGCTGCGCAGGGAGGATCTGTTCAAGCTGCCCGGTGTCGCCGAGACGATCGACTGGGCGGCGGCGCTGTCCTATCTCGACCAGCACGAACTGGCGCCGCCGGCGGTGGACGAGACGCTGGGCGTGCTGCTGAAATACCAGGACGACATTGCCAAAGTGCGCGGCGCCGAGGCGGCGCGGCTGGTCGCGGAAGCCAAGCAGGCAGCGGCGCCGGCCAACCCGTTCGCGTGAGCGGCGCGGCGCTCAGCCCGCGGCGAACAACGGGACGCCCTCACGGCGCGCCGCCGCCATGAGAGCCGCATCTCCGGTGGCCAATGTCGCGCCGACGCGCACAGCCAGTTCGAGATAAGCCGCGTCATAGACCGTCAGACGATGCTGTCTTGCCAGCGCAAGCAGCTTTACCTCGGCAGGGAACCGGTCGATTTCGATCCGCAGTCGCGCCAGACGTGCCAGGAACGCCGTCGTTTGCGATGCCTTCAATCGGCCCCGGCGTTCACCCATGAGCAGCGCGTTCCGCACCTCGAACCACCAGATCGCCGGCGCGACACCACCTTCGACAGTCACCCGGTCGATGACGGCATCGGCGGCGGCACGCTGCTCATCCGAAAACGCCGCCGGGAGAACGATCGAGGCATCGGGCACGACCATCGTCAGTATTTGCGGCCTTCGTCGATCAGCTCACGTATCTCCTCGGCGGTGAATTGCGGCATGGTGCGGCGGAACGCCTTGAATTCGGCAGCGGCGGCGGCCGCTTGCTCGTGGCGCTGCGCTTCCTCCGGCACCAGCCGGGCGACCGCCCGGCCGTGGCGCGTGATGACGATTGTCTCGCCGCGCTCGACATCATCGAGCAGGCTGGCGAGGTGGGTCTTGGCCTCGGAAGCCTGGATTTCGCGCAGAGACATGGTACGTCGTCCGGTTGCTCCGACCAGTCGATATACGCGATCGGCACCCGACGCGCCAGCTTCCCGCAGTCGCCCGCGCCGGCCATCCCTGCTATATCGGCCGCATGACGCTGCCGCCCGCAACCCCAGGCCGCCTCTCGCTCAACCTCCTGCACTTCGCCCGCCTGCTGCGCCGCACCGGGCTGCCGGTGGGGCCGGCGGACATGCTGGCGGCGCAGCAGGCGATCACGCTGGTCGATCTCGCCAGCCGCGCCCAGGTCCGCACCGCGCTGCGCGCCAGCATGATCCACCGCCACGAGCACGCGGACCTGTTCGACCACGCCTTTTCGCTCTTCTGGCGCGACCCGGAAGCGGGAAAAGCCGCCGCCGCGCTCGGCCTGCTCGCCGGCCCGCCAACGCCGCCCGAGCGCGCCCCGCCCGGCGCCCGCCGGCTCGCCGAGGCCATGCAGCCGGACCGCGAGCAGCCTCCCAAGCCGCCCGAACAGCGGCAGGAGATCGACGCCAGCTTCACCGTCTCGGCCAACGAACGCCTGCAGACGATGGATTTCGAGGCGATGAGCGCCGACGAAATCGCCGCCGCCAAGCGCGAAATCCGCAAGCTGACGCTGCCGCTCGACGCGCGCCGCACCCGCCGCCGCCGCCCCGACCCGACCGGCCCGCATGTCGATCTGCGCGCCACCATCCGCCAGAGTCTGCGCCACGGCGGCGAGATTTTCGACATCGCGGCGAGCCGGAAAGTGACGCGCCCGCCGCCGCTGGTCGTGCTCTGCGACATCAGCGGCTCGATGAGCCGCTACGCGCAGATCCTTCTCCACTTTCTCCACGCCGTCGCGAACGACCGCGACCGGGTCGCCACCTTCCTGTTCGGCACGCGGCTGTCCAACGTCACCCGCCAGCTCCGCCATCGCGACCCGGAGGTCGCCTTCGAGATGGTGGCGGCGAGCGTGCCCGACTGGTCCGGCGGCACCCGCATCGGCGAGGCGCTGGCGGCCTTCAACCGCAACTGGGCGCGCCGCGTGCTCGGCCAGGGCGCGGTCGTGCTGCTGGTGACCGACGGGCTGGACCGCGAGGGCGCGCGCGGGCCTCGCCGAGAACATGGAGCGGCTGCACAAATCCTGCTCACGGCTGATATGGCTCAATCCGCTGTTGCGCTGGGAAGGCTTCGAGCCAAGATCGCAAGGCGTCCGGGCGATGCTGCCGCACGTGGACGAGTTCCGCCCGGTACACAACCTCGCCAGCCTGCGGGCGCTGGTCGCGACCCTGTCGCGCCCGGCGCCGCGCGGGGAGATGCAACGATGGAGGCTCGCCGCATGAGCATGACCGAAGCCGAAGACGTGCTGTCCGCCGCCGCCGTCTGGCGCGCCGCCGGCGAGCGCGTGGCGGTCGCGACCGTCACCGAGACCTGGGGCAGCTCGCCGCGCCCCGCCGGCAGCCAGATGGCGGTCACCGCGTCGGGCCGCATGGCCGGTTCGGTGTCCGGCGGCTGCATCGAGGGCGCGGTGGCCGAGGCCGCCCGCAAGACCATCGAAACCGGCGTGCCGCAGCTGCTCGATTTCGGCGTCACCAACGAACGCGCCTGGGAAGTCGGCCTGGCCTGCGGCGGCAAGGTGAAAGTGTTCGTCGAGGCGCTGACGTGACCCCGGAGCTGCTCGCCGCCCTCACCGAGGCGCGTGCGGCGAAGCGGCCGGTGGTGGTGGCGACGCATCTGCCGGACGGCGCGCAGCGCCTGCTCCCCGCCGCCGATGCGCCCGCCGGGCTGGCGGCGGCGGCGGCGCGCGCGCTGGCCGAGGACAAAAGCGGCACGGTGAGCCTCGCCGACGGCGCCTGGTTCCTGCACGTCCACAACCCGCCGCTGCGGCTGATCGTGGTCGGCGCGGTGCATATCGCGCAGGCGCTGGTGCCGTTCGCGGCCGGGCTCGGCTTCGCCGTCACCGTGGTCGATCCGCGCCGCGCCTTCGCCACCGACGAGCGGTTTCCCGACGTGACCGTGCGCAGCGACTGGCCCGACGAGGCGATGGACGCGCTGGCGCCGGACGCGCGGACGGCGGTGCTGACGCTGACGCACGACCCGAAGCTCGACGACCCGGCGCTGGATCGGGCGCTGCGCAGCGCGGCCTTCTACATCGGTGCGCTCGGCAGCCGGAAGACGCACGCGGCGCGGCTGCAACGGCTGCGCGCGCTCGGGCACGACGACGCCGCGATGGCGCGCATCCGCGGCCCGGTCGGCCTGCCGATCGAGGCGGTGACGGCGCCCGAGATCGCGCTCTCGATCGTCGCCGAGCTGGTCGCGGTGCGCCGCGGCGCGCCGCTCGCCGAGAGGTCGCCGGCCGAGCGCGCCGCCGCGTGATTTTCGCCGCGCTGCCGCTGGACGAGGCGCTGGGCGCCGTGCTGGCGCACAGCCACCGGCTGCCCGGTCGCGTGCTCAAGAAGGGCAGCGTGCTGGACGCGACGGCGCTGGCGGCGCTGCGCGAGGCCGGCCGCACCGACGTGATCGCGGCGCGGCTGGAGCCGGGCGACGTGGCCGAGAACGCGGCGGCGACGCGGCTCGCCGGCGCCATGCTTGGGCCTTGGATCGAGGCGGGGCGCCCCGGCACCGGGCGGGTGAACCTGCACGCGACCGCCGCCGGCCTGCTGCGGGTCGATGCCGCGCGCATCGACGCCGTCAACCTGCTGCACGAGTCGCTGACCATCGGCACGCTGCCGGATTTTTCCGTGCTCGCCCCGCGCGACATGGTGGCGACGATCAAGGTCATCCCGTTCGCCGTGCCGGGCCATGTGCTCGACGCGGTGGAAGCCGCCTCGCGCGACGGCGGCGCGGGCCTGGCGCTGCATCCGTTCCGCCCGCTCACGGTCGGGCTGGCGCTGTCGGAACTGCCGGGGCTGAAGGAGAGCGTCACCGAGGGCACGATCGAGGCGACGCGGATGCGGGTGGTGGCGCTCGGCGGCACGCTGCTGCCGCCGCTGCGCTGCCCGCACGCGACCGAAGCGATCGGCGACGCGGTGTGCGCCCTGCTGGCGTCGGGGGCGGAGCTGGTGCTGGTGGCGGGCGCCTCGGCGACCGTGGACCGGCGCGATGTCGGGCCGCAGGGGATCGTCGCGGCGGGCGGCGAGATCGTGCATTTCGGCATGCCGGTCGATCCCGGCAACCTGATCTGCCTCGGCCGTGTCGGGTCGGTGCCGGCGCTGGTGCTGCCCGGCTGCGCGCGCAGCCCGCGGCCGAACGGCATCGATCTTGTTCTCCGGCGCCTGTTCGCCGGCCTGAAGCTGGGCCCGGCCGAGATCATGCGCATGGGCGTGGGCGGGCTGCTGAAGGACACCGACATCCGCCCGCTGCCGCGTGCGAAGGCGGTGGCGCCGCCGGCCGCCGAGCCGCGCCGGCCGGCGATCGCCGCGGTGGTGCTGGCGGCCGGCACGTCGAGCCGGATGGCGCCCTACAACAAGCTGCTGGTCGCCGACCGCGGCGGCAAGCCGATGATCGCCCGCGTGGTGGACAACGTGCTGAGCAGCCGCGCCCGCCCGATCCTGGTGGTGCTCGGCCATCGCGGCGAGGAGGTGCGCGAGGCGCTCGGCGGCCGGCCGGTGACCTATGTCGAAGCCAGGGACTACGCGCGCGGCCTCGCGGAGAGCCTGAAATCGGGGATTGCCGCGCTGCCGGCCGAGGCGGCGGCGGCGCTGGTGGTTTTGGGCGACATGCCGCTGGTGACGGGGCGGCTGCTCGACCGGCTGATCGACGCTTTTGACGCCGACGAGGGCCGCGCGATCGTGGTGCCGACGCACCAGGGCCGCGCCGGCAACCCGGTGCTGTGGGGCCGCGGTTTCTTCCCGGAAATTCTTGGCCTTGCGGGAGACACGGGGGCGCGCGGGCTGCTGGCGCGGCACGCCGAGCAGGTCGCGGAAGTCGAGGTCGGCGACGACGCGGTGCTGCGGGATTTCGACACGGTGGACAGCCTGGCGACGCTGCCGCAGCGGCTGCGGCCGGTGGGGGTGGAGTAGGGCGGGAAAGCGCAGCGCATCCCGCCACGCCCGTTCGACGGTGCCTCGTCCGGATCATCCGGATCACGGCTGTCGCCGCGATAAGTGGCGCGATGCGCTGTGCTCTCTCGCCCTATGCTCGCTCGACCACAGGGCGTGGTGCTATCGTCCTTTACTCGCGCTCGAAAGGTCGGGGGGATGGTCAACTGGATTGCGGCAGAAGTCTCAGGTCAGGGACGGATTGGTTGGATTCATGCTTTTGGTCAGGCTGATGGATTGGAGCCTGGAACCCCGAAAGCAAATCTCAATGGCATCATCGTGGGTCTAAAATGGAAATACGGTGATGTTTTAGCGGTGATATTCCACAGTAAAGAAGATGCCCAGCGCTGGCCGACCGGCTTGCGGCTTGATGCGGAGCCATGAGCGAATGTCGAAACTGAGCATCACTTGGATGCGGCGGATAATATTTTCGGTCTTGGCGATTGTTGGACCAACAAACGGCGTGAGCGCGCAGCGGTTTTATGCGCCTGGCATCGCACTGAGATCATGCGGCCAATTCGTCACCGCTCATGATTTCGCAGACCCCACCACTTATCCCTTTTTTGCCGGCACCGCAGAGGGCATTCTCGCGGGCGCAAATTCCTCAGACCTTGTCCACCGATTTGCGGGTTCGACAACAGATATGGATGGGCGAGTTCGGTGGTTGGTTAATTACTGTCGAGCTAATCCGCTGCAACCTTTCGTTCTTGGCGTGTTGGAACTCCGTAAATTTCTGATCCGCAGTGGACAGTGACCTTTCTCGTCTCTTGAGAGCAACTATCTGTTGAAGTCCGCCTCCTCCCAGCAAGTGTAAGGCGGGAAAGCGCAGCGCGTCCCGCTGTCCGTGATCCGGGCCGCACCCTTTACGCCCTCGACCTGCTCTGTCACCCAGAGTCTGCGCGGGACAAGCGGCGGGCTGCGCAGGTCATCCAGCGCCGCCGCGGCGTTCAGCATGTCCACCTTCCGCAGCGCCAGGTCGTGACGCAGTTTGAAAATCGACGCTGCCGGTTTTTTCCTCTCCCCCGCAAAGGAGGGGAGTGAGGGTTTTCACGGTCGTCCGAGTTGAGACTGCGACACGACCCGGCCGGGGAGTGCCGCAGTCTGCAATTCGACGCACCTCTTTCCCTCTCCGCCCGCTCTTGCGGGGGGAGAGGGTCAGGGTGAGGTGGGTCTGACCGCCCCTCGGTGCCGCGGCATGGCCCTCCTCACCCTGACCCTCTCCTCCCGAAGCCGGGAGGAGAGGGAACAAATCC
Organism: uncultured Pseudomonadota bacterium; assembly: GCA_963786445.1. GTDB lineage: Bacteria > Pseudomonadota > Alphaproteobacteria > Acetobacterales > Acetobacteraceae > JAFKFJ01. Next base: position 80,733 of record CAWAZU010000031.1, on the reverse strand, counting down.
GAGGCTTTTCTCAGTTATCTTTGCGCCAATGGGGGGAGGGGGCTTGCCCAGCCCGCCGCGGGTCGTGTTAGTATCGCTGTCATGCCGCCCGCCGCGTCCCCCGCCCTGGCCGACCGTTTTGCCCATCTGGTCGAGGGGCTGCGCCGCGCCCTCGCCGCCCGCGGCGCCGGGCCTGGCTCGCCGTGCCGCTGATGCTGCTGCTCTGGTCGCGGCTGCGCCGCACCGCGGAGCGGTTCGCCCGCCTCGCGGCAAAAGTCCAAGCCGGCACGCTGCCGCCGCCGCGCCGCCGCCTCCGCTCTCCCCGCCCGGCCCGGCCCCAGAAGCTGCGGCTGCCGCGCGGCGTCGCCTGGCTGCTGCGCCGGCTGCCGCAGGCCGCCTCCGCCGCCTCGCAGTTGCAGCACCTGCTCGCCGATCCGGCGATGGCCGACCTGCTCGCCGCCGCACCCCAGGCCGGGCGGCTGCTGCGCCCGCTCTGCCAGATGCTGGGCATCCGCCCGCCGCCCGCCCGCGCAGCACCCGTCCGCCGCCGGTCCGGCCGGCGGCCCCGTCCCGCCCGGCCTGCCGTCCCCGGCCGCCGCCGCGCGCGCGGCCCCGCATCCTCTCCCCGCCCGTCCCCGGCATCCCGCCCGTTCCGGCGTGACCGCGCGATGCCCCCGCACGTCCATAATGTTCCGACATAGAAACATACCAGCCTGCGAAGGAGGAAACAGGCGGTTTGCGGTCGTTCGCGTTGAAACTGCGTCGCTGCCCGGCGCCACCTTGGCGATGCCGGCCCACCGCTTGCTGCGCAAAAATCAACCCGCCGCCGGCGCCTCCAGCCGCACCTTCTGGTCGGTCAGCGCCCGCAGCTCCTCCCCGCCCAGCGTCTCGCGCTCCAGCAGCGCTTTGGCCGCCCGCTCCAGCACCTCGCGGCGCTCGCGCAGCAGGTCGGCGGCGCGTTCCAGCGCGTGGCGCACCAGGTCGCGCACCAGGCCGTCGATCACCTGCATCGTCGCCTCGCTGTTCTCGCGCCGCCACGGCTCCGGCGAGGCCGCCGGACCACCCAGGAACGTCTGCCGGTCCGCCTCGAATGTCGCGGGGCCGAAACTGTCGATCATGCCGAACCGCGCCACCATCGAGCGCGCCATGTCGGTCGCCTTCTGCAGATCGTCCGCCGCGCCGGTCGTCACCTCGCCGAACACCAGCACTTCCGCCGCCCGCCCGCCCAGCAGCACCGCCATGCGGTTCTCCAGCTCGCTGCGCGAGATCAGATAGCGGTCCTCGCTCGGCCGCTGGATGGTGTAGCCGAGCGCACCGACGCCGCGCGGGATGATCGAGACCTTGTGGATCGGGTCGGTGCCGGGCAGCGAGATCGCCACCAGCGCGTGGCCGAGCTCGTGATACGCCACCATCGCGCGCTCGCGCGGGCCCAGCACGCGCGAACGGCGGGCCAGCCCGGCCACGCTGCGCTCGATCGCCTCGTTGATGTCGTTCATGTCCACTTCCGTCGCGCCGCGGCGGGTGGCGAGCAGTGCGGCCTCGTTGACCAGGTTGGCGAGGTCGGCGCCGGTCATGCCCGGCGTCAGTTCGGCGATCTGCTCGGGATTGACGTTCGCGCTCAGCTTGATCCGCCGCAGATGCAGCGCGACGATCGCCCGCCGCGCCGGCCGGTCGGGCCGGTCCACCAGCACCTGCCGGTCGAACCGCCCGGCGCGCAGCAGCGCGGGGTCGAGGATTTCCGGCCGGTTGGTCGCCGCCAGCAGCACGATGCCGGAGGTCGGGTCGAAGCCGTCCATCTCGACCAGGAGCTGGTTCAGCGTCTGCTCCTTCTCGTCATGCCCGCCGATGCCGGGGAAGGCACCGCGGGCACGGCCGAGCGCGTCAAGCTCGTCGATGAACACGATCGCCGGCGCCCGCTCGCTGGCCTGATGGAACAGGTCGCGCACCCGCGCCGCCCCCACGCCCACGAACATCTCGACGAATTCCGAGCCGGAGATGGAGAAGAACGGCACGCCCGCCTCGCCGGCGACCGCGCGCGCCAGCAGCGTCTTGCCGGTGCCCGGCGGGCCGACCAGCAGCACGCCCTTCGGCACGTGCGCGCCGAGCCGGCCGTAGCCGGACGGGTCTTTCAGGAAGTTGACGATCTCCTGCAATTCCTCCTTGGCCTCGTCGGCGCCGGCCACGTCGGCGAAGGTGGTTTTGGTGTCGGTCTCGACAAAAACCTTCGCGCGCGACTTGCCGATCGACATCAGCCCGCCCTCGCCGCCGAAGCGTTCGGCGTAGCGGCGGAACACGAACGACCAGAAGACGAGAAAAATGCCGATCGGGATCACCCAGGACAGCACGGTGCTCCAGAACGTGTCCGGCAGTTCGCCGGTGTATTTCACCCCGGCCGCCTGCAATTCCTTCTGCAGATATTCCGGGACCGTGATCGCCTCGACCGTGGTGCGGCCGTTCGGCAGTTTCTGGGCGAGTGCGCCATAGACGTGCTGGCCCTCGACCTGCACCGCGGTCAGCTTGTGCTCGTGCAGCATCTGCAGGAACTCGCTGTACGGCACGCTCTGCACGGTCTGCTGGGCAGCCCACCAGGCCTGGAACAGCATCAGCAGCGCGGCGGCGGCGAACCAGTACCCGGCATGGGCGCGCAGCTCCGGCGGCGAGGGTTTCTTGCCCTGCGGCCGGCGCAGGCCGCGGCGGTCCCGCTGGCCCTCCAGCCACTCGCGCAGCCGGCCGAGCCGGCCGGGCTTGGGCGGCTCGCGCCGTTCGGCCGGCGGGATCGCCCCGTCGCGCCGATACCCCGCGGTGGTGTCGCTCATCTCGCCTCCCTGCGGCTCGCCATCCGTGCCCAACGCGCGACGTCGCGCCGCGGACGATCATAGCTTGGCATGGCGGCCTGCCGCGACCAGGGGCGATTGCCTTCTGGCGCGGCCCGGCCCGCTGCGCCAGAGTTGCCGCGCGACGCGGGAGGGCGGCGATGGCGGGCCTCTATTTCGAGCAGTTCACCGAGGGCCAGGTGTTCGAGCACGCGCCGACGCGCACCGTCACCGAGATGGACAACGTGCTGTTCAGCACGCTGACCATGAACCCGCAGCCGCTGCATCTCGACGAGGAATTCGCCCGCGGCACCGAATTCGGCCAGCGCATCGTCAACAGCCTGTTCACGCTCGGCCTGCTGATCGGGCTGACGGTGGGCGAGACCACGCTCGGCACCACCATCGCCAATCTCGGCATGAGCCGTGTCGAGTTCCCGAAACCGGTGTTCCACGGCGACACGCTGCGCGCGCGCACGAAAGTGCTGTCCAGGCGCCCGAGCCGTTCGCGGCCCGATGCCGGCATCGTCGAGTTCGAGCACCAGGCGATCAACCAGCGCGGCGAGGTGGTGGCGACCTGCGTGCGCGCCGCCTTCATGCGCTGCCGGCCGCAAGCCGGACCCGCCTGACCGCTCCGCCTACTTCTGCGGCATCATCGACGACATGTCGTTGCCGTTCACCGTCAGCTTGTTGTCCACATAGGCGATGTCCCACACCGTCGCGGTGCCTTCGCTGGCGCCGATGCCCTTCAGGAAAATCAGCGCCGGCGTCGCCTGCTGCAGCATCGGCACGGTCTGCGAATCGTGGATCAGCGCGTCCAGCCCGGTCACCTGGATGTGCGCCCGGCCGGAGATTTCGTGCTTGCCGAGAATGCGCATCTCGCCCGAGGCGGTGAGCTGCGCCGGCCCGAAATCCGCCGCGACCTTGTCCAGCCCGATCGCCAGCGGCCCGTCATGCACGATCGCCTCGGCATCGCTCTCCAGCGCCGGGTCCTTGCCGTCGCTCGCCACCGCGCGGCGCAGCAGCGCCAGCACGCGGTCGGCCTGCAGCCCGCTCACCTGCGGCGTCAGCGCGATATGGTGCGGCAGGTAGGCGTGCAGCGGCCCGCCGCGCAGCGCGTCGCTGTCCAGCCCGTCCAGCGCCAGATGCAGCCGCAGGCGCAGCCGCCCGTCCGGCGCCGCGGCGCTGGTGCCGATCTCCATCGCCTGCAATCCCGCATCGCCCATCGGCCCCTGGATATGCACGTTCTCCAGCTTCACCTGCTCGCCGAAGCCGCCGAGCAGGCCGCCGGCCGCGTCCACCAGCGCGCCGAGGGCGGCGCGCATCTGCGGCGTCATCTGCGGCGGCACCGGCGTGGTGCCGGCGGCGACCGCGGCCGAGGCGGTGGCGATCACCGGCGAGGCCAGTTCGAGCACGGCATGCACCAGCGGCGGCACGCGGTCGGGCGCCAGCGCGTCGATATGCGCATCGAAGCGCGAATGCGCGGCGCTGAACGACACCAGGCCGACTTTCTCCGTGCGCGAACTGCTCGACAGCAGGTCGCTGCTCGCCGTCTCGGTGACATCGACGCGGCCGTTCGCCACCGGCTGCCAGGTGACGTGCGTGACCACGTGCGCGGCCTCGCTGTGCCGCTCGCCCCCCGGCCCCTGCCAGCGCGCGGAATAGCCGCCGATCTGGCCGTCCCAGGAGGACGTGGTGGCCAGTGTCGGGTCGATGACGGCGTGCTGGTCCTGGTCCTGCACCGTCACGGTCCAGACGCTCGGACCGTGCGGCGATTGCACCGTGATGCTGAGCGGCGAGGGCAGTTTGACGTCGTCCAGCGCCCAGCGTCCGCCATCGAGGCTGTGCAGCGTGGCGGTCGCCGGCGGGCCGTCCAGCGTCGCCTGCGCCGGCCCGATCGGGCCGGCGACCGGGACGGCGAGGGCGAACCGGTCGTCCTGCGCGGTCACCTGCACCGGGCGGTCGCCGAGCGGGACGTGCGGGCCGAACAGGGCGGCGAGCCAGTCGTGCAGCTGCGTTTGCAGCGCCGCGGCGTCCGGCGCTTGCGCCTGTGCCTGCCCGGCGCCGAGGCCGAGGCCCAGGCCGAGCGCGAAGGCGCCCCATCGTCCGTGCCGGCCCCGTCTGCTCCGTCCGCGCATGTCGCCCCCCGCTGTCGTGCCGGGGTCAGGATAGGAGTGCTGTGGCAGCGACTACAATCGCCAAGCGCGGGTCAGAAATTCAACCCGACGCGCACGCCCAGCTCGTTGAGGGTGTCGCCCTCATGCGTCAGCGGCCCGCCGGTGACGTGGTCGAACAGCACGAACAGCCCCATGCGCGGCGTCACCTGATAGCCGATCTCGGCGCCGAGCCGCAGTTGCGCGCCCTGGTCCAGCCCGCGCGGCGTGGCCGGGCCGCCGAGCAGGTCGGGGCCGATGGAAAATCCAAAGCTCAACCCGTCGTCGCGGTGCAGCAGGCCGGTCGCCAGCGGCACCGTCCAGGTCAGCCCGACATAGCCCTGGCGCGTCGCGACCGCGGTGTTCACCGTCGCGCCCACATTCACCCGCGGCGCCACCGCCCAGCGCAGCCAGCCGGGCAGGTTCGCGGTCCAGCCAGTGAGCGGCGTGTCGAACAGCAACTCGCCGTTCACGTCCGCCCCCGGCAGCCGCGATTCCGCCGGTCCGAGATCCGGCCACAGCACGCCGAGCCGCACTGCCACGGCGGGCGTGGGGTCGGCGGCGGCGCCGGCCGGCGCGACGGCGGCGAGCAGCAGGGCGAGGAGAAGGGGACGCAGGCGCATCGACGGCAACGAATTCGTTCCGGCGCAGCTTTACCAGTCGCAAACGCGCGAGAAGTGTGAACTTGCGGCGAACGGTTCCACCCGTCAGCCGGTTGCGTTGGCCTCCAGCAGCGCGCGCAGGGCGTCGAGAATCTGCGCCGGCGTGGGCGGACAGCCACGGATGGTCAGATCGACCGGCACCGCCGCCTCGACCCCGCCGAGCACGCCGTAGGCACCCTTGAACACGCCGGCGTCGATCGCACAGTCGCCCAGCGCCACCACGAATTTCGGCTCCGGCATCGCCGCGTGGGCGCGGATGAGCGGCTCCTGCATGGCGCGCGTCACCGGCCCGGTCACCAGCAGCACGTCGGCATGGCGCGGCGAGGCGACGAACGCGAGGCCGTAGCGTTCCAGGTCGTACAGCGCGCTGGCCAGCATGCGCGCCTCCAGTTCGCAGCCGTTGCAGCTCCCGGCATCGAGGAAGCAGACGGCGAGGCTGCGGCCGAGCCGCACCTGCGCCGCCCGCGCCATGCGCTCGGCGAGCGCCGCGGTGGTGGCGGCGTCGGGCGGCGGCGCCGGCGGGATGGTTCGGCGGCGCAGCGCCGCGGCCAGGGCGCGCCCGGCGGTCACAGGTCCATCCCGGCGCAACTGGCGTGGAACGAGGCGGCGACCAGGTCGAGGTCGGCGATCATGCCGCCGGCCATCGCCGCCTCCAGCAGCGGCCAGTGCAGCCAGGCCGGGTCGCGCGCAAAACCGGCGGCGATCATGCCGCCATCGAGCAGCAGCCAGTGCCACACGTCGCCCCGATACCCCTCGGCGAAACCGATGCCCTCGCCGGACGCCGGCGGCAGCGGCGCACCGATCGGCCCCTCCGCCGGCGCGCCGAGCAGGTCGCGCAGCAGGGCGATGCTGTGCGGCAGTTCGTCGCGGCGCAGGCGCACGCGCGCGTCCACGTCGCCCTCCTGGCGCACCGGGAGGGCGACGTCGAGGCCGTCATAGGGCGGATAGCCGGGCCGGCGGCGCACATCCGCGGCGCGCCCGGCGGCGCGGCCGACCACGCCGCCGGCGGCGAACGCGCGCACCAGTTCGGGCGTCACCCGGCCCACGCGGACCATCCGGCCGAGCAGGCTGGCCGAGCCGTCGTGCAGCCGCGCCAGCGCCGGCAGCGCCGCCTCCAGCGCCGCCAGCGCGGCCAGGATCGCGTCGCTGCCGCCGGGCGCGAGCTCGGCCGCGACGCCGCCGGGCACCACGCAGTCCATCATCAGCCGGTGCCCGAACGCGGTCGCGGCGGCGCGCAAAAACGCCTCGCGGTGCGGCAGGCAGAGTGCGGCGAGCGGCGCGAAGCCGGCGGCCTGCCCGATCGCGGCGAGGTCGGCGAGGTGGTTGGCGATGCGCTCGATCTCGGCCATCACGGCGCGCAGCGCATCGGCGCGCGGCGGGGCGGCGACCCCGCTCGCGGCCTCGGCGGCGCGGGCGAAGGCGATGCCGTGCGCCACCGTCGAATCGCCGGCGAGGCGTGCCGCGAAGCGCGCGGCGGCGCGCGGCGATTTGCCGCGCATCAGCGCCAGCGTGCCCTTGTGCAGCCAGCCGAGCCGCACTTCCAGCCGCACCACCGTCTCGCCCTGCGCGGCGAGGCGCAGCAGCGCCGGCTCGGCGATGCCCGCGCGCACCGGGCCGAGCGGCAGCACGTGCAGGTCGGGTCCGCTGGCGGGCAGGAATTCCTGCGGCTCCGGCTTGCCCGCGACCGGCAGCGGGCGCAGCGACAGCGGCGCGCTGGTCGGCCAGCGCCCGTGGTCGAGCCAGGGCCGCGCGTCCAGCCCGCCCTCGGCGGCATGGCCCCAGAGATCGAGGATCATGCGCTCGAACCACGCGGCGGCGGGGCGCGAAGGCGACAGCGCGGGATAGGCGCCGGCGGCGACCGCGACCGAGGCCGGCAGCATCGCGCCGTCGCCCTCGTCGCAAAACAGCGCGTGGACCTGGCCGGCATCGGCCCACAGCGCCAGCAAGGCGAGCGTCGGCTGGTCGGGCAGGGCGGCGGCGAGCGCGCGCCAGTGCTCGGCGGTCAACAGATGCCGCGGCCACGGCGCGCAGGGCAGCGTCGGGGGCGGCGCGGATCAGGGCGGCGGCATCGCTCATGGCATCATCCGCGCCGCCTCGGCGAACCACGCGACCGCCGCGCCCGGCATGGCGAGGCCGAGCAGCAGCACGAGCGCAAGCGCCAGCCACGCCGGGGCGAGCGCGAGATACGTCGCGGTCGTGCCGCGCTCCGCCGCGCCGGGCGGGAGGGCGGCGAGCCGCGCGGCCAGCGCCCAGGCGCCGACCGCCAGCCCGACGCCCAGCGGCAGCAGCAGCCAGGGCAGGCGGCGGGCGGTTTCGCCCATGATCAGGAACAACGCGGAAAACAGGCCGAACGGCGGCAGGCCGGCGAGTGCGATGAGCGCGGCGGCCAGCGTCAGCCGGCGCGCCGGCGTCGCGGGGCCGTCGCTCTGCACCGCCGCCGCCTTCGCCAGCGTGTGCAGCGTCAGTTGCAGCAGGCCGGCGAAGTTGGCGGCGGCGCCGCCAAGGCCGAATGCGAACGCCGCCACGCCCGACTGCCCGATCGTCACCAGCGCCAGCCCGCGCCGCGTCTCGCGCTGACGCCACAGGGCAAAAGCGGCGAACAGCAGCGACAACAGGCCGAGCGCCATCAGCGGCGGGCCGGGCGCCATCGCCGCCGCGTTCCCCGCTGCCACCGCCCGCGCGCGCAGGATCGCCACCAGCGCCACGTTGAGCATCGCGCCCCCGAGCAGCACGGCGACCGGCGCCGGCGTTGCGGCCTCGGCCTGCGGCATCCAGCTGTGCAGCGGCACCAGCGCCGCGTGCGTGCCGTAGCCGACCAGAACGAAAAGGAATCCGATGCTGACCAGCTTGCCGTCCAGCGCCGGCGCGGCGTGGGCCAGCGCGCTCCAGCTCATCGCCGCCAGTCCCGGCCCCAGCGCCGGAACCGCCGCGAGATACAGCAGCACCGAGCCGAACAGCGCGAGCGCCAGACCGACGCCGCCGAGAATAAAGAACCGCCACGCGGCGGCGAGGGCGGCCTCGGTGCGCGCCAGCCCGATCAGCACCGCGCCGGCGAGGGTGGCCGCCTCCATCGCGACCCAGGTGATGGCGAGGTCGTCGGCGAGCACGGCGGCCAGCAGCGCGCCCAGCAATGCGAGGAACAGCGCGTGCTGCGCCCGCGTGCCCTCGCGCGCGGTCCAGCACGCCGTCATCGCGACGAAGGCGGTGAGCAGGGCGACGTGCGGCGCCAGCGGGTCGATCAGCGGCCGCAGCCAGCTGTGCGTGCGCCACCAGGCGAGCCCGGCGGCGCAGGCGAAGGCCGCGGCGCTGCCGCCGACCGCGAGCCACGCGGCGGCGCGCGGCGTCCGCACGCAGCACGCGGCGACGGATGCCAGCAGCGGCAGCAGCACGACCAGCGCGGCCCACGGCACGGGCGCGAGAGCGTTCATGCAAAACCCTGCTCCGCGCAGAGCAGCAGGGCGGCCAGCACCGCCAGCGCCAGTGCCGTGCCGAACAGCACCGCCGCCCGCGCCGGCTGCGGCGCCGCCAGCGCGGTCCGCACCGCCGCGACTCCGAGCGCCAGCGCGGCGATCTTCGCGCCCCAGGCGAGCGCGCCGAGCGGCCACAGCAGCGGCAGGCCGGCGGCTTCCACCGCGCCGTACGGGACGAACGCTGCGACGATCAGCGACAGGAACGCGAGCAGCCGCAGCGCCGCGGCGGCTTCGGCCAGCGCCAGATGGCGACCCGAGAAATCGCGCCGCAGGGCCGCTTCGCGCGTCGCCTCCGGCGTGACCATCAGCAGGGCCGCCAGCGCCAGGCCGAGCGCCGCGTGCGGGGGGCTGGCGCCGCGCACGGCGAGGCTGGCGATGCGGTCGATGTTGGTGGTGCCGGCGGCCAGCGCGAGCGCAAAAATGACCAGCAGCAGCGCCGGCTCGGCGAGAGTGGCCGCGGTCATGGCGCGGCTCGCGGCAAGGCCGCCGGGCGCGGTGCCGGCATCCATCGCCGCCAGCGCCAGCGTGACGCGCGCCAGCGCCAGCAGGCCCGCGATCACCAGCAGGTCGGCGGCCGGCGCGAGCGTCATGCCGAGCGCAAAACTCGGCACCAGCGCGGCGGCGGCGAGGCTGGCGGCGAAATCGACATAGGGCGCGGCGACGGCCAGCGGGCTGGCATTGTCGGCCACCACCGGCTGCTTGCGCGCGAGTTTTTTCAGCTCGTGCCAGGGTTGCAGCAACGGCGCCCCGGCCGCGCCGAGCAGCCGCGCGCGCACGTGCCGCATCAGGCCGCACACCAGCGGCGCCGCCAAAACCATGAGCGCCACGTGCAGCAGTTGCGCGATCAGCGCCAGCAGTGCCGCGATCATGGCCACGCCGCCGCGAGCAGCAGCAGCACCAGCGTCGCCAGCACCAGCGCCAGCGCGCCGCGCACGCTCCGCCGCTGCACGCGCGCGGCGCGCTCCGCGATGCGGCGGTGCAGGCGCAGCGCCGGGCGCACCAGGAACGCGGTCGCGGGATCGCGGGCGCTGGCAAAGAGTCGCGCCGGATCTGCGGCACCCGGCGGCGCGGGATCGACCGTCTCGCGCGCGCCCAGCAGCGTCCGGCCGAGCGGGGCGCGCAGCGTCTGGGCGAAGCCGGCGGCGCCAACTTGCGTCAGCGGGTCGCCGAACGGCAGCCACGGCGGCGGGGCGTCGGCGCCGCCGTCCCAGGCGGGCGCGGTGCGATGGCCGCCCGGCCCGTGCGAGCGCGCCAGCAGCCAGCCGAGCGCCAGTGCGAGGGCGAGCAGCAGCGCCAGCGCCGGCGCCGCGTAGCCCGGCGCGTCGGCCTGCGCCGCGACCGCCAGAGCTCCGCTGCGCCCGCCCAGCCCGGCGCCGACCGCGAGCAGCAGCGCCGGCTGCGCCAGCGCCAGCACCGTGGCGGGGAACAGCCCGAGCAGCAGGCTCGCCCCCGCCAGCGCCAGCATGGCGTGGCGCATTGCCGCCGGCGGCTCCTGCGCCGCCGCCGCGCGCGGGGTGCGCGGACGGCCGAGGAACGCGACCCCGATCAGCCGCACCGCCGCGGTCGCGGCCAGCGCGACGGCGAGCGCCATGCAGGCCGCGGCGGCGACCAGCAGCGCCTGCATCGGCAGGCCGCCGATGCGGGGTGCGGCGAACACCGCCTGGAACAGCATCCAGACACCGGGAAATCCGCCTCCCGGCGGCAGCGCCGCGAGCGCAGCGGCGCCGACCAGCACGGTGAGCGTGGTCCGCCGCATGCCGCGGATCAGCCCGCCGAGTCGCGCCAGGTGCTGCGTGCCCGCGCCCGCCTGCACCGCGCCGGCGGCCAGCACCAGCAGCGTCGCGGCCAGCGCCACCGCCATCGCCTGCAGCAGCGCGCCGCCCAGCGCCAGCGCGGCGACCGGCGGCAGGTCGGTGGCGCGCGCCGCCAGCGCGACGCCCAGGCCGACCGCGATCAGCCCGCTCTGCCCGATCACGGCGCTGCCGAGGACGGACTTGAAATCGGCCTCCTGCGTCGCGCGCAATCCGCCGAGCACCGCGCCCGCCGCGCCCAGCGCGATCAGCGGCGCGCCCCACCACGCCGGCTGCGCCGGCCCGGCGAGGTCGAACAGCAGCCGGATCAGCGCATACAGCGCCACGCCGGGCACCGCCCCGGCCAGCACAGCGGCGCCCGGCGCCGGTGCCGCCGCGACGGATGCGGGCAGCCAGAGATGCAGCGGCACCAGCCCCGCCTGGCTGCCCGCCCCGAGCAGCGCCAGCAGCAGCAGCAGAACCGCGCGCCACCCCTCCGGCGGATGCGCGCGGATGGCGGCGAAGCCGAACGCGCCGCCCGCCGGCGCGAGCAGCGCCAGCGCCGGCACGAGGCAGAACAGGGCCACCGCCGCAATGCCGAGCTGCCGCCGTGCCGCCGGCTCCGCGCCCGCCAGGATCAGCGCGAAGGCGGCGGTCGCGGTGGCGCCGAAGCCGAGCACGAGAGAAAACCCGTCGCCGGCCAGCAGCGTGAGCGCCAGCGCGCCGAGCAGGGGCGGGACGCTCGCCGCGCCGAGCGGCGCCGCCAGCCCGGCGGCACTCGTTGCCGCGCCGACCAGGAACACCAGCAGCAGGAAGAATCCCGAAAGCCCGTCCAGCGCCAGCGTCATCCCCGCGCCGGGCAGCCCGAACGGAACCGTGATGCGCGCCGGGGCCGCGCCGGCGGCGAGATACGCCAGCACGGCCAGCGCCCCCGCCGCGCACAGCGCCAGCGCCACGGCGTAGCCGAGTCGCGGCCGGATCGCCCCGGCCAGCCCCGCGGCCGCCAGGCCGCACGCCAGCGCCGCCGCCAGGCCGAGCGCGAGGTCAGGCACGACGGAGGGCGAACAGGCTGCGCACGCGACCGAGAATAGAGGCGGCGCGATCGCCCCGGAAGCCGAGACCGTCCTGCCGCCCCACGTGGCGCGGCGTTGCACGGTCCGTGAGCGGTTCTTTGTCGCGCGCGCCGCCGCGGGCTATAGAGCCGGACCTATGAGCGGCGACCTCACCCTGCTGACCGGCGCCACCGGCTTCGTCGGCTCGGCCGTCGCGCGCGCACTGCTCGGCGCCGGGTATTCGCTGCGCGTGCTGGTGCGTGCCGGCAGCGACCGGCGCAACCTCGCCGGACTGGACGTGGCGCCGGTCGAGGGCGACCTCGCCGATCCGCCCAGCCTCGCGCCGGCCGTCGCCGGCTGCCGGTTCGTCGTGCATGTCGCGGCGGATTATCGCCTGTGGGTGCCCGACCCGGACGCGATGCTGCGCGCCAACGTCGCCGGCACCGAGGCGCTGATGCGCGCGGCGCTGGCGGCGGGCGTCGAGCGCGTCGTGCATTGCAGCAGCGTCGCCGCGCTCGGCCTGACCGCGGACGGCACCCCGGCCGGCGAGACCACGCCGGTGCATGAAGAGTCCATTGTCGGCATCTACAAACTGTCGAAATACCGCGCCGAGCAGGCGGTGCTGCGTCTGGTGCGCGATGAAGGATTGCCGGCGGTGATCGTCAATCCGGCGACGCCGGTCGGGCCGCGCGACATCAAGCCGACGCCGACCGGCCGCATGATCGCCGACGCCGCTGCCGGGCGCATGCCGGCCTATGTCGATACCGGGCTGTGCGTCGTGCATGTCGATGACGTGGCGGCGGGGCACGTGCTGGCGTTGCAGCGCGGGCGGATCGGCGAACGCTACATCCTCGGCGGCGAGAACCTGTTGCTGCGCGACCTGCTGGCGCTGGTCGCCGCGGCGGCGGGACGCCGGCCGCCGTTTCTGCGGCTGCCATGGCAGACGCTGTGGCCGGTCGCGATCGGCTTCGAGGCGGCGGCACGCCTTGGCGGCATCGACCCGCTGGTGACGCGCGACCATTTGCGCATGGCGCGCAAGAAAATGTATTTTTCGTCGGCAACGGCGATGCGCGAACTCGGCTACGCGCCGCGGCCGGCGCGCGAGGCGGTGCATGACGCGGTCGCGTGGTTCCGCGCCGAACGGCGGAGCAAGGCATGACCTGGCTCGCGCTGATTGCGCTGCTGGCGTGGCTGTATCTCGCGCTGCTGCACGGACAATTCTGGCAGGCGGGGCCGGTGCTGGCGCCGTCGCGGCCCGCACGCGCGCCGTCGGTTGCGGCGGTGGTGCCGGCGCGCGACGAGGCCGCGGTGATCGCGCGCAGCATCGGCTCGCTGCTGGCGCAGGATTATGCGGGCGAGTTCCGCGTCGTGCTGGTCGATGACGGCAGCGAGGACGGCACCGGCGCGATCGCGCGCGGGCTGGGCGGGCGTCTCGATGTGATCGAGGCTGCGCCGCGCCCCGCCGGCTGGGCGGGCAAACTCTGGGCGGTGCAGCAGGGCGTCGCCGCGACCGATGCCGAATTTCTGCTGCTGACCGACGCCGACATCGTGCATGATCCGGCGCACGTGGCGACGCTGATGGCGCAGGCCGAACGCAGCGGCGCGGACATGGTGAGCGAGATGGTGGCGCTGAACTGCACCAGCGCCGCCGAGCGCGCGCTGATCCCAGCCTTCGTGTTCTTCTTTCAGCTGCTCTATCCTTTTGCCCGCGTCAACGATCCGCAGAGCCGCGTCGCCGCCGCGGCGGGCGGCACGATGCTGGTGCGGCGCGCGACGCTGGAGCGCGTCGGCGGCATCGCCGCGATCCGTTCTGCACTCATCGACGACGTGGCGCTGGCGGTGCGCGTCAAGCGTGCCGGCACGATCTGGCTGGGCCACAGCGCGCTGGCGCGTTCGATCCGCCCGTATCCGAATGTCGGAGACATCTGGCGCATGGTGGCGCGGTCGGCCTATGTGCAGTTGCGCTATTCGCCGCTGCTGCTGATCGGCACGACGCTCGGCCTGGCGCTGCTGTTCGTGGTGCCGCCGGTCGCCGCGCTGTCGGGGCATTGGCTCGGCCTCGCCGCGTGGGTCGTGATGGCGGCGACGTTTTTCCCGACCTTGCGCCGCTTCCGCCGGTCGCCGCTGCGCGCGCTGCTGCTGCCGCTGGTCGCGCTGTTCTACATGGCGGCGACGCTCGGTTCGGCGATCGACCATCATCGCGGGCGCGGCGTGGTATGGAAGCGGCGCGCCTACACGGAGCGGCAGGCATGAGCGCCGCCGCCGGAACGGTCGAAACCTGGTCGGGCAAGGATCGCGGCGACGAGAATTTTCCGGTCGGCTCGCTGCTGATCGCGGCGCGGCTGCGCAAGCACGTCCACGCCTTTTACGCCTTCGCGCGTAACGCCGACGACATCGCCGACAGCGGAGCGCTGCAAGCGGAAGAGAAGATCGCGCGGCTCGACGCAATGGAAGACGTGCTGCTCGGCCGCCGCGACGCCGGCAGCCCGAGTGCGGCGCGATTGCGTGCGAGCCTCGCGGAAACCGGCGTCACATCGCAGCACGCCTGCGACCTGCTCGCCGCGTTCCGGCGCGATGCGACGCAGCTGCGCTATCGCGACTGGGACGATCTGCTCGACTATTGCCGCTGTTCGGCGATGCCGGTCGGGCGGCACGTGCTCGACCTGCACGGCGAGTCGCGCGACACCTGGCCCGCCTCCGACGCGCTGTGCGCGGCATTGCAGGTGGAAAACCATCTGCAGGACTGCGCGCAGGACTTTGCGACGCTCGACCGCTGCTACCTGCCGGCCGACCTGCTCGCCGCGCACGGCGCGCGCGTGGAGGATGTGGCCGCGCGCGCGACGAATGCGGGCCTGCGCCGCGTGTTCGATCGGCTGCTCGATCATTGCGACGCCCTGAACGGCGCCGCCGGGGACCTGCCGCGCCGCACGCGCGACCGGCGGCTGCGGCTGGAGACCGCGGTGATCGTCGGCCTGTCGCGCCGGCTGGCGCTGCGTCTGCGGCACGGCGATCCGCTGGCGGCACGCGTACGGCTGCGCAAAAGCGACGCCGCGGCCTCGATCATCGGCGCGCTGCGGTTCCTGCCGTGACGCCGCTCGGTGCGGCGCAGGCCGACCTGGACGCGGTCGCGGCGCTGGTGCGCGCGGCCGGCACCAGTTTCTATCGCGGCATGCGCGTGCTGCCGGCAGATCGGCGGCACGCCATGTACGCGATCTATGCTTTCTGTCGCAGCGTCGATGACATCGCCGACGGCGACGACGATTTTGCCCAAAAACTGCCGGAGCTGGACGCGTGGCGCGTGCGCATCGCGAATCTGTGGCGCGGCGCGGCCGACGGGCCGGTGACGCGCGTGCTGGCGCGCGCAGTCGCCGTCTTTCCGCTGCGCGAGCCGGATTTCCACGCCGTCATCGACGGCATGCAGATGGATTGCGAAGCCGCCATCGTGGCGCCCGATCTCGCCACGCTGGAGCGCTACTGCGACCGCGTGGCCGTCGCCGTCGGACGGCTCTCGGTGCGCGCCTTCGGCGACGCATCGCCGGCGGCCGACGAAGTGGCGCACGGTCTCGGCCGCGCCTTGCAGCTTACCAACATCCTGCGCGACTTGCGCGAAGACGCCGCGCGCGGCCGGCTCTATCTGCCGCGCGAATTTTTGGACGACGCCGGCGTGCCGCGCGACCCCGACGGCGGCGCTCGCGCATCCGCGACTGGCCGAGGTGTGTGCGAAAGTCGCGCGGCGGGCGCACGGCTATTTCGCCGAGGCTGCCTCGGCGATGCGGCGCTGCGACCGCCGCGCGATGCGGCCGGCGCGGCTGATGGGCGCGACCTATCAGGCGATCCTTGCGCGTGTCGAGCGGCGCGGCTGGCGCGACCTTGACCAGCCCGCGAAACTGCCGAAATGGCAAAAACTGTGGATCGCGCTGCGCTACGGTCTGGCCTGAATGCGCGCGGTGCGGCAGGTGCATGTCATCGGCGCCGGCCTCGCCGGGCTGTCGGCGGCGGTGACGCTGGCGGCGGCGGCGCGGCAGGTCACGCTCTACGAGGCCGGGCCGGCGGCGGGCGGACGCTGCCGCTCCTACTTCGACCGCGAACTCGGCTGCCGCATCGACAACGGCAATCACCTGCTGCTGTCGGGCAACGCCGCGACGATGGCATATCTGGCGCAGGTCGGCGCCGCTGGCACGCTGACCGGCCCGGCCGCGCCGCTGTTCCCGTTCGTCGATGCGGCGAGCGGCGCGCGCTGGACGCTGGCGCCGAGCCGCGGGCGAATTCCCTGGTGGATCCTGCGTTCGCGCTGCCGCGTGCCGGGCACGCGCGCGCGCGACTATTTTTCTCTGCTGTCGCTGCGGCGCGTGCGCGGCGATGCGACCGTGCAGCAGACGCTCGACGACGGCGGCGCGCTGTATCGCAAGTTGCTGGAGCCGCTGGCGATCGCGGCGCTGAACACGCCGCCGGAGTCGGGCCTCGCGCGTCTGCTCGGCCGCGTGGTGCGGGAGACGCTGATGCAGGGCGGCGCGGCCTGCATCCCGCGCGTGCCGCGCGTCGGCCTGTCGGAAACTTTTGTCGATCCCGCGGTCGCGTGGCTCGCCGCGCGCGGATGCGAACTGCGGACCGGACAGCGCATCGCGGCACTCGATGTCGCGGACGATGTCGTGACGGTGCTGCACACGTCCGATGGTCCGCTCGACGTGAGCGACAGCGCCGTGGTGCTGGCGGTGCCGCCGCCGGTCGCTGCCGACCTGTTGGCGGACCTCGTGGTTCCGCTTGGCTTCTCGGCGATCGTCAACGTGCATTTCCGCGCCGACGCCGATCCCGGCCCGGCCGGCTTCGTCGGCGTGATCGGCGGCGTCGCCGAATGGGTGTTCGTCAAGCCCGGCATCGTCTCGGTCACCATCAGCGCCGCCAACCGCCTCGTCGATCTGCCGGCCGACGCAATCGCCGCGCGCGTCTGGCCCGACGTGTGCGCGGCCGTGGGCCTCTCCGGCGCCATGCCGGCCTGGCGCGTGGTGAAGGAGAAGCGCGCCACTTTTGCCGCGACGGCGGCGGAGGAAGCGCGGCGGCCCGGCGCACGCACGCGGCTGCGCAACCTCGTGCTGGCCGGCGACTGGACCGCGACCGGCTTGCCCGCGACCATCGAAGGTGCCATCCGCTCCGGCCGCACCGCCGCCCAACTCATCCTGGCCACCTGACGGACGCCGATCATGCCGAGCGAGACCATCGACACCGCGCTGGACGACGCCGTCGCCCGCGCCAGTGCCGCGCTGCTGCGCCGGCAACGGCCGGACGGGCATTTTGTCTTCGAGCTCGAAGCCGACGCCACCATCCCCGCCGAATACGTGCTGCTCGAACATTTTCTCGACTCGCATCGAGCCCGAGCTGGAGCGGCGCATCGGCAACTATTTGCGCGCGACCCAGGGCGCGCACGGCGGCTGGCCGCTGTTCCATGACGGCGCCTGCAACATCTCGGCGAGCGTGAAGGCGTATTTTGCGCTGAAAATGCTCGGCGACGATCCCGGCGCAGCACACATGCGCCGCGCGCGCGAGGCGATCCTGGCGGCCGGCGGCGCCGAGCGCAGCAACGTGTTCACGCGCGCGCAGCTCGCGCTGTACGGCGAGGTGCCGTGGCGCGCGGTGCCGGTGATGCCGGTGGAGCTGGTGCTGCTGCCGCGCTGGTTCCCGTTCCATCTGGACAAGGTGTCGTACTGGTCGCGCACGGTGATCGTGCCGCTGACCGTGCTGATGGCGCTGAAGCCGCGCGCGCGCAATCCGCGCGGCGTGCATGTGCCGGAGCTGTTCCGCACGCCGCCCGCGCAGGTGCGCGACTGGATCCGCGGCCCCTACCGCTCGCGCTGGGGCCATTTCTTCAAGCATCTCGATTGGCTTCTTCGCGCCGCGGAGCCGCGGTTTCCGAAATCCATGCGCGAGCGTGCGATCCGCCGCGCGGTCGCCTTCGTCACGAAACGGCTGAACGGCGAGGACGGGCTGGGCGGCGATCTATCCGGCGATGGCGAACAGCGTGATGATGTTCGACACGCTCGGCTATCCGCCCGCGCATCCCGACGCGGCCATCGCCTGGGCGAGCGTGCGAAAACTGCTGGTGGTCGAGGCGGATCGCGCCTACTGCCAGCCTTGTCTTTCGCCGGTGTGGGACACGGGCCTGGCCGCGCACGCGGTGGCCGAGGCGGACAGTGCCGCGAGTGCTTCGGTCGCGCACGCGGCGGCGTGGCTGCGCGGAAAGCAGGTGCTCGACGTGGCCGGCGACTGGGCGGCGGCGCGGCCGGATGTGATTCCCGGCGGCTGGGCCTTCCAGTATGCCAATCCGCACTATCCCGACGTGGACGACACCGCCGTCGTCGGCATGCTGCTGCATCGGCAGGGCGACCCGGCGCACGCCGAGGCGATCGCGCGGGCGCGCGACTGGATCGTCGGCATGCAGTCGCGCGGCGGCGGCTGGGGCGCGTTCGACGCCGACAACGACAAGATGTATCTCAACCACATTCCGTTCGCCGACCACGGCGCGCTGCTCGACCCGCCGACCGCCGACGTGACCGCGCGCTGCATCTCCTTCCTCGCCCAGACCGGCATGCGCACCGACGATCCGGTGCTGGCGCGCGCGCTGGCGTGGCTGCGGCGCGAGCAGATGCCGGACGGCAGCTGGTTCGGCCGCTGGGGCACCAACTACATCTACGGCACGTGGTCGGTGCTGTGCGCGCTGAACGCCGCCGGCGTGCCGGAAGACGATCCGGCGGTGCGCCGCGCCGTCGGGTTTCTTGAAGCCACGCAGCGGGAAGACGGCGGCTGGGGCGAGGACAACGAGAGCTATGCCGGCGCGCCGCGCGGGCGTTCCGACCGCAGCAATCCGTCGCAGACCGCGTGGGCGCTGCTCGGGCTGATGGCGGCGGGCGAGGCGGCGAACCCGGCGGTGCCGCGCGGCATCGCCTGGCTCGCCGCCTGCCAGAAAGCGGATGGCGAGTGGGACGAGGAAGCCTACACGGCGGTCGGTTTTCCGCGCGTGTTCTATCTCCGCTATCACGGCTACCGGCTGTTCTTTCCGCTGCTGGCGCTGGCGCGCTACCGCAACCTGCAGCGCGGCAACGACAAGCGTGTGGCCTGGGGATTCTGAACGCTCACGCGGGCCGGCAGCCGGGTGCGATCGTGCCGTTGAAGCGCCGCCAGGTCTGCGTCTGCCCGAACAGCGGCAGGCCGAGATAGCCGCGCACGCGCAGATTGCCTCGTTGGTCGCGCCAGAGCTTTGCGCCGTAGGTGGTGCCGTCGCGCGGGTCGATGATCTGGCCGCGCCATTCGCCCTCGGCGGTGGCGCGCTGGTTGGTGATGATGGTCAGGCCGCATTGCGAGGCGCCGTGGACGTCTTTCGGGATCGGCGCGCCGGGTGCGCGCCTGATGCCGACGATGCGCCCGCACAGCGTATCGCCGCAGCGCTCGATCGCGATGACGCCGTTGCCGTCCTGCGTGGTCCAGGTGCCGAGCACGTCCTCGGGCGGCGGCGCCCGCTTCGGCGCCGCGGCGTGCGCCGGGCCGGCGGCGAGCGCGATGGCGAACAGCGCCGCCGTCACGCGGCGCGGCGGTCCCTGCAAGCCCGCACAAGGCGATCCGGCGTGCCGATCAGGCGAAGCGCGACGCATCGAATCCGTCCGCCAGCACGCCGCGCGGCCGCGCGAGGTCATACGGGCCGCGTGCCTGCCGCCGTGATGGTCAGCACCGGCCGGCCCAGCTCCGCCGCGATCGGCGCGATGCCGAGGCCGGGCGCGCTCGGCGCCGTCATCCGCCCGTCCTTGCGCTCCGGCGCGCCGTCCGCGATCCGCCGCGTGCCGTAGCTGTTGAAGTCGGTGGCGGCGAAGCAGAACTCGGCCGGCGTCGATTGCGCCAGATGCGCGATCGTCGCGGTGACGATGTCGCCGCCCCAGGTGTCCTCGATGATCATGGCGATGCCGGCCTCGACGCACAGGTCGCGCAGCAGCCGCGCGCGGGTCAGGCCGCCGACTTTCGAGATCTTCAGGTTCACCACGTCCATCGCGTCCTCGGCGATCGCCTGCATCAGAATATCGGCGCCGGTGATGACTTCGTCGAGCACGAACGGCCGCGGCCAGCGGCGGCGGATCGACAGGCATTCGCGATAGCTCGGGCAGGGCTGCTCGACATACACGTCAAGCGGTGCGATGGCGGCGCACACGCGCGCCGCCTCGTGCAGGGTCCAGCCGGTGTTGGCGTCGGCGTCCAGCAGCTCGCCGGGTGCCAGCGCCGCGCGGCACGCTTCGATGCGTGCGATGTCCGCGTCGGCGG
This sequence comes from uncultured Pseudomonadota bacterium, assembly GCA_963786445.1. Classification (GTDB taxonomy): domain Bacteria; phylum Pseudomonadota; class Alphaproteobacteria; order Acetobacterales; family Acetobacteraceae; genus JAFKFJ01. The sequence goes on along the minus strand of CAWAZU010000031.1, from coordinate 60,519 downwards.
CGCCGCCGACTTTGAGCTGGAAGGTGCGGTAGCCTTCGGCGCGATAGCGGGCGACGCTGTCGGCCATGCGCTGCGGCGTGTCCTGCGAGATGGCGCGATAGAGCGGGATGCTGTCCTGCGCCGCGCCGCCGAGCAGTTTGGTCACCGGCAGCCCCGCCGCCTTGCCGAGAATGTCCCAGCAGGCGATGTCGAGCGGCGCTTTCACGTAGGGATGGCCGCGCAGGGCGGCGTCCATGTGGCGGTTGAGCGTGGTGAGGTCGGTCGGGTCGAGGCCGATCAGCTTCGGCCCGAGTTCGGCGAGGCCGGCGCGCACGCCGCGCGCATAGGCGGGCAGGTAGGCCGAGCCGAGCGGGGTGCATTCGGCATGGCCGGTGATGCCGGCATCGGTTTCGACCGCGACGACGGTGGCGTCGAAGACGGCGACGGCGTTGTCGTTCGACCAGGCGTAGCGGCCCTCGCGCAGCGGCAGATCGACCTGCCAGGCGGTGATGGCGGTGATTTTCATGGCGGGCCGGTCCTTGAACGTTCCTTATGTGGAACAATATGGGCGTGCGGAGGCACGGTCGGTCACGCCGGAACGGGCGGCAAGCAGGCGCGGCGGGCGGCGGATGGCTTCGGGAGCGGCATCGGCGCCGGACGGCGCGGCCGCGGCGGCGTGGCGGGGGGTGGCCGGCCGGGCGTGGCGCGGCGGGGCGGCACCACACGAGGCGGCCTGCTCAGGCCGGGCGTGGGGCGCACGCCCAGCATCCGGCAGAGCGGGCGAAGGATGCGGCCCGCCTGCGGCGCGGCGGCGATGAGCGCCGCCATCTCCGGGTCGGAGAGGAGATGCTGCAATTGCGAGGCGCTGGACGCGGCCTGCGGCATCAGCCGGGGGAGCCAGGCGAAACCCCGCGGCAGGCGCGGCGGCGGCACGGGGCGTGGCGATGCGCGGCGGCGCCGGGCGGAGGCGGCCGTCGGCAGCGTGCCGGCCTGATGCCGGGCCGCGAGGCGGGTGAACCGCACCGACATGCGGCGCAGCCGGGACCAGAGCAGGACAAGCAGCGGCAAGGCGAGCCAGCCCCGGGGGCCGCTTGCGGCAACGGCGCGGCGCAGCCCGTCGATGATGCGGGCGAACCGATCGGCCAGGGCGGGGGAGCGGCGGGGGACACGAACGGAATAGGAACACAACGGCGGCCGGCTGGGCAAGGGCCATCTTCCGTTCGGCGCGCTGTAACGGCAGTACCGGACGCGGTTGCCTCTCGCGGCGCGGCGGGGATTGGGCCTATCCTGGTCGGCGGCAAAACGACAGGTCGCCTCCTCCGTGAGTTAGCAACTGATCCAAGCCTACTTCAACCAGCTTCGCGACCTGCGGAAGGCATCGGGCACCGATCGCGAGAGCGTGGTGCGGGAGGCGTTCAAGGATCTGCTGAAGTCGTGGGGACGCGCTCTCAACCTGATCTTCGTCCCGGAGTTCGAGGTCGCCACGCCGGCGCGCGAGCGGCGGTACGTGGACGGGGCGCTGCTGTACGAATTGCGCGTCCCCTTCGGCTACTGGGAGGCGAAGGACGCAAAGGACAATCTGGACGAGCAGATTGCGCTGAAATTCCGCCGCGGTTATCCCCAGACGAACATCATCATCGAGAACAGCCGCACTGCGGCGCTGTTCCAGAACCGTCAGGAAGTGGCACGCTGCCAGGTCGAGGACGCGGCGGCGCTGGAGCGGCTGCTGCGGCTGTTCTTCGCCTACGAGCGTGCCGAGATCACGGATTTCCGCAAGGCGGTGGAGCAGTTCAAGGCGGACCTGCCCGCCGTGCTCGCGGCGTTGCGCGAACGGATCGACCGCGCCGAAAAGCAGGGCGACCCGTTCCGCGCCGCACTGGGAACCTTCCTCGATCATGCGCGCGCGACCATCAACCCGAACGTGACCGCCGCCGACGTGCGGGAAATGCTGATCCAGCACATCCTGACGGAGGAAATCTTCGCCAAGGTGTTCGACGAAAGCGACTTCCACCGCCAGAACAATGTGGCCCAGGCGCTCTATGCCCTGGAGGAGACGTTCTTCGTCGGCGGCGTGAAGAAGGACACGCTGAAGGCCCTGGAGCCGTATTACGCCGCGATCCGCGCCGCCGCCGCGCAGATCGGCGGCCACCACGAGAAGCAGGGATTCCTGAAGGTCATCTACGAGAACTTCTACAAGGTGTACAATCCGAAGGCGGCGGATCGGCTGGGCGTGATCTACACGCCGAACGAGATCGTGCGCTTCATGATCGAGGGTGCGGACTGGCTCTGCGACAAGCATTTCGGCAAGCGGCTGATCGACAAAGGTGTGGAAATCCTCGATCCGGCGGCGGGGACGGGGACGTTCGTGACCGAGCTGATCGAGGACTTTCGCGGCCAGCCCGCGAAGCTGCGGGCGAAGTACCGGGAGGAGCTGCACGCCAACGAACTGGCGATCCTGCCCTATTACGTCGCCAATCTGAACATCGAGGCGACCTATGCCGCCATCGCGGGCGAATACGAGGAATTCCCGAACCTCTGCTTCGTGGACACGCTGGACAACATGGGCTGGGTCTCGGAGCATGGCGCAAAGGGCACGACGGGCGACCTGTTCGGGGGCATGAGCGCGGAGAACATGGCGCGCATCAAGCGGCAGAACGCGCGCAAGATCAGTGTGGTGATCGGCAATCCGCCGTACAACGCCAACCAGCAGAACGAGAACGACAACAACAAGAACCGCGCCTATCCGGCGGTGGACAGGCGCATCAAGGAGACCTACATCGCCGCGTCCAACGGCGCAGAAGACCAAGCTGTACGACATGTATGTGCGGTTCTTCCGCTGGGCGTCGGACCGGATCGGGGAGGACGGCGTTCATCGCATTTATCACAAATCGTCAGCTTTCTCGATGATCACAACGCGGATGGGTTTCGCAAGTGTGCCCTCGGAAGATTTCAGCAGATGCATACGTGATTGACCTCGGCGGCGACTACAAGAAGATCACGGCTGCCGGCTGCGAGTGGGCAATGTTTTCGGCAAATTGGAACCGGGGTCGCGATGAGTTTTTGGGTGAAGAAACCCAGGTCAGAGAAAGCCGCATGCCGAATTCGGTACCATCGCTGCACCGCAAGCGGTTCTGGTGAGGAGAAGTTGACCTGGCTCAGTGCATTTCAGATTCGGCAACCTTGCGATGGACTGAGATCGTTTCGCGAGGGTCATATTGGCTCGACCACCCCGAAGCGAGCTTCGACGACTTTCTTCCGCTCGCAAATAAGACTACGAAGCAGGCGTCTGCGCAGGTTCAGGAAAAAGCAATCTTCCGTCTTTTCTCGCTTGGGGTTGCAACTAATCGGGATGATTGGCTCTACGACATCTCAGAAGGCGATCTCACCGAGAAAGTCAGATGGTTCATCTCATTTTACGAAACGGAACGGAAAAGATGGAAGATGGGAGCGCCTTCAGAGCCGATTCGTGATTGGGTCAGGCGTGATATTAAGTGGACGAGCGAACTAAAGGATTCGTTAAGACGCGACATCGAGCTGTCATTCGGCGCGACGAACATCGTCCGTGCCTCATATCGTCCCTTTGTATCCCGACTATTATATTTTGCGCCGGTCGTCACGCATCGAATGTACCAGCAGCCCTCTCTTTTCCCAGGGCGAGCAAAGAACCTCGCTGTTTGCTTCAGCGACCCCACATCGCAAAAGCCGTGGATGGTGCAAGCGGTTGGACAGACTCCCGATTTACATTTTGTAGGAGCTGCGGCTGGAACGGTATGTCTCGCCCAGTACCGCTTCTCCGCCGAAGATGTCTCGACAACATCACGGACTGGGCACTCTCCCAGTTCCAAGAGCATTACGGTGCTGCGATCGCCTCCGCGCCCCCGATCACCAAGGACGCGATATTCCACTACGTCTATGCCGTCCTCTACGATCCGATCTACCGGGAAACCTACGCCGAGAACCTGAAGCGATCCTTCCCGCGCATCCCGTTTTACCCCGACTTCTGGCAATGGGCCGCATGGGGCGAGGCGCTGATGCGGCTGCATGTCGGCTACGAGACCGTGGACCCCTGGAAGCTGCGCCGCATCGACGTGCCTGACGAGGCCGCCCGCCGCGCCGGCGTCTCGCCAAAAGTGCTGCTGAAATCCGATCCTGCCGCCCGCGTCATCCTGATCGACACCGAGACGCAACTCGCGGACGTTCCCGCCGAAGCCTGGGCCTACCGGCTCGGCAACCGCTGCGCGATCGACTGGGTGCTGGACCAGCACAAGGAGCGCACGCCGAAGGACCCCACGATTCGCGCCAAGTTCAACACCTATCGCTTCGCCGACCACAAGGAACGTGTCATCGACCTGCTTGCGCGCGTCGTCAGGGTGAGCGTGGAGACGGTGGCGATCACAACCGCGATGCGCGTCCAGTCCCGCACCGCGGATCACGGACGCGCGCCGCCTCCGGCAGCGAAAGCGAAGACACCAGCATGATTCGCCGACGTAACGCGCCAGTTCCGCGAGCGTCGCCTCAATTCGCGGTCGCATGGTGTTGGACGGCGCGACACGGCGCAAGGGCCGGCGGCGCGCCGGCCGGCCTGCGCCGCGGTGCCTCGCCCGCACGACCGCGCATTCGACGCCGCCCCACGGGGACGCTATGATGCGCACATGGACACCCCCGTTCCCGCGGCAGCCAGCGTGGCGCTCGACGATGGCCCGGTCTCGCTCGACGATCTGGTGGCGCGCGTCGCGGCCGGCCAACAGGTCGTGCTGACGCGCGGCGGTTCGCCGGTCGCGCGGCTCGTGCCCGCGCAGCCGCAGCCCTCGTCCGAGCACGTGATCGCCGAGATGCGCCGGTTCCGCGAGCGGCTTGGCGCCCGCGGCTTCGTGCCGCTCAGTGCCGAGGACGTCATCGCCCTGCGCGATGAGGGACGGCACTGAGCGCGGTGCTCGTCGTCGATGCCTCCGCGATCATCGGCTGGGCGCTGCGCGAACCCGCTGTTGCCGAACGGATGGAGGCCGTCGTTGCCCGCGTCCTGCGGGACGGTGCGACCGCTCCGGCAGTTTGGCCGTTCGAGGTCGCCAACACGCTGGTGATGGCCGTTCGCCGCCAGCGCCTGACGCAAGACGAGGCGCGTGCGGCACTGGCGCAGGCGGCCACGCTGGCGGTGGCGCTTGACGCCACCTCGCTCACGTTGGCGTGGGAGCGGGCGGCGCCGCTCGCGTTCCGCCATGCGCTGACCGCCTACGACGCGACCTATCTCGAATTGGCGCTCCGGCACCATGCCGTGTTGGCAAGTCTCGATGCCAAGCTGGTGGCCGCGGCCCGCGCCGAGGGCCTCGATTGCCTGGACTGACATGGCCCGCGGACCCCAGCGCGCCTAAACTCCCCCGCGTGTCCACCACCGCCCCGCTCGCCGACCGTCTGCGTCCGCGCACGCTCGCCGACGTGGTCGGCCAGGATCACCTGGTCGGGCCGCAGGGCGTGCTCACCCGCATGCTCGACCGCGGCAGCCTCGCCTCGCTGATCCTGTGGGGGCCGCCCGGCGTCGGCAAGACCACCATCGCCCGCCTGCTCGCCGAGCGCGCGGGCCTGGCTTTCGTCCAGCTCTCCGCCGTGTTCTCCGGGGTCGCCGACCTCAAGCGCACGTTCGAGGACGCCGCGCGCCGCCGCGCCGCCGGCGAGGGCACGCTGCTGTTCGTGGACGAAATCCACCGCTTCAACCGCGCCCAGCAGGACGGTTTTCTGCCCGTGGTCGAAACCGGCGTCGTCACCCTGATCGGCGCGACGACCGAAAACCCGTCCTTCGCGCTGATCGGCGCGCTGCTCTCCCGCTGCCAGGTGCTGGTGCTGCGCCGGCTCGACGACGCGGCACTGGAAAAACTGCTGGAACGGGCCGAAGCGGCGCTGGCAACCGCTTTACCGCTGACGCCGGAGGCGCGCGCCAGCCTGCGCGCCATGGCCGACGGCGATGGGCGGTATTTACTCAACATGGTTGAACAAATCGCCGCAATCCCGCCGCCGGCCGCGGCTTTCGACCCGGCTGCGCTGGCCGACCTGCTGGCCCGCCGCGCCGCGCTCTACGACAAGGACCGCGAGGAACACTACAATCTGATCTCGGCGCTTCACAAATCCTTGCGCGGCTCGGATGCCGATGCGGCGCTCTACTGGTTTGCGCGCATGCTGGCCGGCGGCGAGGACCCGCGCTACGTGGCGCGCCGGCTGGTGCGCTTCGCGGTCGAGGACATCGGCCTCGCCGATCCCGCGGCGCTGACGCAGGCGCTGGCGGCGTGGGAGGCCTACGAGCGGCTCGGCAGCCCGGAGGGCGAGTTGGCGATCGCGCAGGCGGTGCTGTATCTGGGCACCGCGCCGAAATCGAACGCCGCCTATGTCGCGTTCGGGCAAGCCCAGGCGGCGGCGCGCGCCACCGGCAGCCTGATGCCGCCGGCCCATATCCTCAACGCACCGACCACGCTGATGAAACGTCTTGGCTACGGAGCCGGCTACGACTACGACCACGACGCCCCGGATGCCTTCTCCGGCCAGAACTACTTCCCGGACGGCATGGCGCGCGCCGCGTTCTACCGCCCGGCGGAGCGCGGGTTCGAGCGCGAGGTGGCCAAACGGCTCGCCTACTGGGCGAAGAAACGGGCGGCGCGCAGCGCATGAGCGGGGTCGCGATGCGCGCGGTCGAGGCCGACGAGGCCGATATCCGCCTCGACCGCTGGTTCCGCCGGCATTTCCCGGAGCTGACCCAGGGCGTGATCCAGCGTCTCTGCCGCACCGGGCAGATCCGCGTCGATGGGCGGCGCGTGGCGGCGGCGACGCGGCTCGCGCCCGGCCAGTCGGTGCGCATCCCGCCGCTGCCCGCCGCCCCAGCCCCGCCGGCCGCGCCGCCGCCGGACGAACGCACGCGCGCCGAGCTGGAGCGGATGCTGCTGTATCGCGACGACCACCTGCTGGTGCTTGACAAGCCGCCCGGCCTGCCGACCCAGGGCGGGCCGGGGATTGCCAGGCATCTGGACGGAATGCTGGCGGCGCTGGCGAGCGGGCCGCAGGACCGGCCGCGCCTCGTGCATCGGCTCGATCGCGATACGTCGGGCGTGCTGGTGGTGGCGCGCTCGCCCGGCGTCGCGGCAAAGCTCGCCGCCGCCTTCCGCAGCCGCGCGGTGGAGAAAACCTATTGGGCGGTCGTGGTCGGGCGGCCGGTGCCGGTGGAGGGGCGCATCGACGCGCCCCTGGTCCGCCACGAGCCGGGCATCGGCGGCGCGCGCGTGGCCGTGGCCACGGAGGATGACCACGACGTCGGCGCGGGCGCTGACCGAATACCGCACGCTCGACCATGCCGGCCGCAAGCTCGCCTGGCTGGAGCTGTGCCCGCTGACCGGGCGGACGCACCAGCTGCGCGTGCATTGCGCGGCGATCGGCGCGCCGATCCTGGGCGACGACGCCTATGGCACGACGCCGGTCGAGGGTTTTCGCCGCGATGCTGCACCTGCATGCGCGACGGCTGGTGCTGCCGCATCCGGCGGGCGGGCGGCTCGCGGTGGAGGCCCCGCTGCCGGCGCACATGGCGGCGACGTTCCGTGCGCTCGGCTTCGTCGCGCCGGCGCCGCTGCCGCCGCTGCGCGCATGAGGCGGCGCCGCCGTCCCGTGCTGCGCTGGCTGGTCGGCGGCGTGCTGCTGCTGGCGGTGCTGGTGCTCGGTGCGGCGCTGGCGGCGACGCTGCTGGTCGATCCCAACGGGTTCAAGCCGGGCATCGAGGCCGAAGCTGCGCGCGCCACCGGCGGCACGCTCGCGCTGCGCGGGCCGATCCGCCTCGGGTTCGGCCTGCCGCCGCGGCTGGTGGCCGACGATGTCGCGTTCACCGGACGCGGCGGCGCGGTGCAGGCGCAGGTCAGGCGGCTCGCCGCGCGCATCGCATTGCTGCCGCTGCTGACCGGCGAAGTGGACGTGGTCCGGCTCGACCTGGTGCGGCCCAGCCTGACGCTGCAACCGGGCGCGGCGCCGCCGCCCGCCGCGACCGCGGCGGTCCCGCAAGCGCCGTCGGCCCCGCCGCACGCCCCCGCACGGCGCTTGCGGCTGGCGATCGGCGCGGTGCATCTGCGCGACGGGCAGGTGACGTGGCACGGCGCGCGTTTCGCCGTGCCGCGCTTCGATGCCGTGGCCGCCGCGCCCGGGGCCGACCTCGTGCTCTCCGGCGAGGTCGTGAGCGCCGGACGGCGGCTGGCGCTGAGCGGCGAGACCGGACCGGCGGAGCGGCTGCTCGACCGTCCCGGCGCCCCGCCCTGGCCGGTGCAGCTGGTGCTGCAAGGGGAGGGGGCGCGGCTGGCCGTGCGCGGCACCCTGGCCGCGCCGGTGGCGCGGGCCGGCTACTCGCTGCAACTCGATGCCGCCGCGACCGACCTCGCGGCGTTCGCGCCGCTGCTGCCGGCGGCGCTGCCGCGGCTGCACGACGTTTCGGTCGCCGCCCGGCTGGCCGCGGCCGGGCGGGCGGCGCCCACGGTGAGCGCGCTGACGCTGCATATCGCCGGTCTCGATCTCGGTGCGGTGGTGCCGGGCCTTGTGCTCACGCGCGCCGACGTGACCGCGCCCGATTTGCGGCAGCCGGCGCAGGCCGACGTGCTGGCCACGCTGCACGGCACGACGCTGCACGCGCTGGCGACCGCCGGGCCGCTCGCCGGGGCCACGCTGCCGCTGACGCTGACGGCGGAGGCGCCGAAACTGCTGCAGCTCCATGCGGCGGTGACCGTCGCCTGGGCGCCGCGCCCGGCCGTGCGCGGCACGCTGACGTCGCAGTTCCTCGACCTCGACGCGCTGCTGGCGGCATCGCCCGCCCCCGCCGCCTCCGCCTCCGCTTCCGCCTCCGCCGGCAGCGGCCGCGCCCGCGCCGCTGGCCGCGCGCCCGGCGGGGCTGATCTCCGACCAGCCGCTCGACTTTTCCGTGCTGCGGCGGGCCGATGCCGACCTGCAATTCAGCGTGGCGGTGCTGCAGACCGGGGGCGCGGCCTATTCGGAGGTGGCGGGGCATCTGCTGCTGCAGGACGGGCGGCTGGCGCTCGACCCGTTCGCCGGGCAGTCGCCGGGCGGGGCGCTGGACGGGCGGCTGGCGATCGACGCCAGCGTGCCGGCGCCGCCGATGGCCCTGGCGCTGCACGCGCCGGCGCTGTCGCTGGCGCCGCTGGCGGCGGCGCTGGGCTGGCCCGGCGCACTCGACGGCAGCGCCACGGTGGACGCCGACCTGAAGGCCACGGGCACCTCGCCGCACGCGCTGGCGGCGAGCCTGGACGGGCATCTGGCGCTGACCGCGAGCGACGCCGACATCGACGACGCGCTGCTGGCGGCGGCACTTGGCGGCGTGCTGAAGGCGGCGCGGCTGCCGGCCAATGCGCTCGGCGGCGTCGGGCGCAGCCGGCTGACTTGCCTCGACCTGCGGCTAAGGGCGCATGACGGCACGGTGACGGTCGCGACCCTGTTCGCCGAGACGCCAAAACTGCAAGTGCAGGGCAGCGGCTCGGTGGAGCTGGGGCCGGAGACGCTGAACCTGCACCTGCGGCCGATGCTGCGCGTGGGGCCGGGCATCGTGGTGCCGGTGCGCCTCGGCGGCACGCTGCGCGACCCCAAGCCGGTGCTCGACTCCGGCGCGGCCGGGCGGACGGCGCTGCTCGGCGCGCTGGCGGGCGCGCTCGCCAGGCAGCACGCGGCCGCCGCGCCGGCCGCCCCGTGTTTGCCGGGGCCGTAGGCGGCGCGCATGCAACGCTTCTGGGAAGCCGCGCAGGTTGCGCCGATCGGTGCCTGCTGGCGCATCCTGCTCGACGGGCGGGCGGTGCATCTGCCGGGCGGCGCGGAGCTGCGTCTGCCGGGCCGCGCGCTCGCCGAGGCCGTCGCCGCCGAGTGGCAGGCGGCCGGCGGCGGCAAAGGGGGAAAAACCTCGTTCGCCGACCTGAAGTTGACGCGCATCGCCGGCACCGGCCAGGTGCGCATCGCGCCCGATCCCGAGCCGATGGCGCTGGAACTGGTGCGCTACGGCGAGACCGACCTGCTGTGCTACCGCGCCGTCGAGCCGGCGGCGCTGGCCGCGCGCCAGGCGGCTGCGTGGCAGCCCTGGCTCGACTGGCTGGCGGCGCGGCACGGTGCGCAGCTTGCCGTCACCGTGGGCGTCGTGCCGGTGGCGCAGCCGCCGGATGCGCTGGCCGCGCTGGCGGCGGCGCTGGCGGCGCTGGGGCCGTATGCGCTGGCAGCGCTGGGCATCGCCGTGCCGGCGCTGGGCAGCCTCGTGCTGGGGCTGGCGCTGGCCGACGGCGTGATCGCGGCGGAGGCGGCGCACCGGGCGGCGATCCTGGACGAGACGTTCCAGGCAGAATTCTGGGGCGAGGACGCAGAAGCCCTCGCGCGGCGGCGCCGGATCGGCGAAGACATAGCGGTGGCCGCCCGCTTCCTGGAGTTGCTGCGCGCATGACCGCCAAACGCCTGACCATTTCCGGCCGCGTTCACGGAGTTGGGTTCCGCGCCTGGATGGTGGCGCGGGCGGAGGCGCTGGGCCTCTCCGGCTGGGTGCGCAACCGCCGCGACGGCAGTATCGAGGTGCTGGTGGACGGCGACACTGCGGCGGTGGAGGAGATGGTGCGCGCCTGCCGGCGCGGCCCGCGGCTGGCCGAGGTCACCGCGATCGAGGAAGCGCTGGCCGAGCCGCCCGCCGAACCTGGATTCCGCCAGTTGCCCACGGCATGACGGCGTTCATCCGGGCGCCCGCGTGTCGATATTTTGGCCGGCTCGGATTGCATCATGTCTTGAACTTGTTGCCCCACAGCGCCGGGCTGGAGGCGTTCGCCCTGGTCACGATCGGCGCGGGCAGCAGGTCCATCAGATTGCCCTTGCGCTCGACGATCCGGCTGTCGTGGTCGGTGGGACCGGGCCGGAAACTCCGTCCTTCGATCGCTTCCTCCAGATATTGCAGGCCATAGGTCACCGACTGGTCGAGCGGCTGCGCGATCGCGGCGTCGAGATAGCCCGCGCGGATGCGCTGCAACGCCAGCGGCGTGCCGTCGATGCTGACCAGCACGATATGATGCGGCGCGCCGACCTGCGTCAGCCGGCCCGCGCGCCGCAACTCGTTCAGCACGCCCGCGAGCATCACCGCATCGCTCTGCATGTAGATCGCCGCAAGCTCCGGCGTGTCCGTCACCGCGGCGCGCGCGACCGCGGCGGCGCGCTCGCTCCTGCCATCGGTCGGCTGCTGCATCAGCGTGACGTCGCCATAGACACTGCGCATGCAGTCGGCGAACCCGGTGGTGCGCTCGCGGCCGGCGGAGGTGGCCTGGCTGCCCATCATCGACAGCACCGTTCCCTTGCCGCCGAGGCGCTCGCCGATCAGGTGGCAGGCGTCCTCGGCCATGCGCCGATCGTCCGCGCGCACCACCATCGCCACTTTGCCGCCGGATGGCGCGGTGTCGATGGCGACCACCTTCACGTCCTTGGCGGCGGCGAAATCGAGCGCCGGCACGATGGCCTCGCCGTCGAGCGGCACGGCGATGATGCCCCGCGCGCCGCGTGCGATCAGTTTCCGAACATCGGCGACCTGCTTTGCGGCATCGCCGTTGGCGTCGGCGACCGGCAGCATCTTCAGCCCCGCTTTTCGGGCGAGCGCGAAGCTGAGGTCCGCCTGGATCGACTGGAACGGATCGGCGAGCAGCCCGGCCGCGTAGCCGACCGTGAACGGTTCCTGCGGCGGCCCGACAGCAAAAGCCGCGCCGGCGACCGCCGCCAACACGGCAGCCGCGACGCAAGCGGACACGATTCTGCCGCGCATGTCGCCGCTCCGGTTCCCGCTCGTTGCACCGGCGCAGAACTGTCCACGGCAGACGGCGCTGTCAAGCCGCTGGCGGGACCTCACGATTCCGTTGAGCGCGCGGTCAGCCGCGCTGCGCGCCGAAGCCGGGAATGCGGCGGATCGCGTCCTTCACCTGCTCGGTGGTGATCAGCCGCGTGCATTCGAACTGCCGCGCCGTGCCGGCGTGCCGCGGGCACCACAGGAAATCCTTGTGATCGAAGCGCAGCCGCATGTCGTTCCAGCAGCTGTTGCAGGTGTGGTAGTTGATGACGCGATAGGGGGTGGCGAACTCGTTGATCGGGTGCGTGAAGCCGCTGATCATCACCACCGGCGTGCCGACCGCCCAGGCGAGCCAGGACAGGCCGCTGGAAAGTCCCACGAAGAACGCGGCGTGCTTGATCCAGCGCGCGCGTTCCAGCAGCGGGCGGTCGCCGGTCTGGTCCTCCGCGCCGTTGGGGATGTGGTTCCAGACGACGCCGGTGCCATGCACCTGCTTCTGGTCGATGCAGACGACGCGGTAGCCGTGCTGCTTGAGGAACGCGATGATCTCGTGCCAGCCGTGGGGATTGTTCCAGGTCTTGCACTGCGTCGTGCTCTGCGTCGCGATCGCGACATACGGCTCGTCCAGCGGCGCGCCGTCCTGCAGCGGCGAAATGCGCGGCGGCTCCTCGGTCGGATCGACGCCGAGGATGTAGCCGGCGGTGCGGTGCAGCCCGACCAGACGAAAATCGCTCGGCTGCCAGACTGCGCCGTCGTCGTCGAAGAACAGGCCGACATAATAGGTAGCGTAGTAGCTCTCGACCGCGATGCCCTCGTGCGCGACGAAGGTGACGTCCGGGTAGGCGTCGCGGAACAGCGCGATCAGCCGTTCGGCGATGCCGATGGTCAGCCGGCAGCCGTGCCGGCGCTGGAATTTGATCGCATAGGGCAGCCAGCCCAGCGTGTCGCCGAGCGTGCCGATCGGCAGCAGCACCAGCACATCGCGCCCGGCGGCGTCGTAGTCGTGCGTCAGCACCGGCTGGTCGTCCTGCGTGACCTCGATGCGGAAGCGGATGTAGTAGCGCTTGGTGCTGTTGACCGCGCCGGAGACCAGATCGGTGCGGAACAGCACGTTGCCGGTGTCGCGGTCGCGCAGCACCACGCGCCAGGGCCGCTCGGCGGCGGGCAGCGTGACGCGGCAGCCCTCGTTGAAGTCGAAGCGGATGCCGCTCGGCCCCTCCTGCGTCGGCTGCGCCGCGGGGGCCGGATAGGCGCGCTTGGAGGGTCGCCCGCCGAGACCGGCCCGGCGATGGGCGGCGCCGGCTTTGCCGAGGCCGGGGCGTCGGCGGCTTCGGAAACGCTCTCGGCCGGGGCGGTTTGCCCTTCGACGGGGGCGATCAGCATGCGGCGATTCCGGGCGGTCGATACGGGCGCCCCAACGGTGCCTCGCGGGGTCGTGAAAGGACCACCGCGCGGCAGTCCCCGTCAAGCCGAAATGCCGGATGCGAAAGCTATCCGGCGAAGCGCGGCTCCGGCAGGCCGCGCACGCCCACGTCCACGGCGAGCAGCCCGCCGGCCCAGGGCTGGCGCGCGAGCGCCTCGCCCGACAGGTCCCAGATCGCCGAGGTGACGTAGAGCGTGGCAAGGTCGGGGCCGCCGAACATGCAGCTCGTCGGCTTCTGCACCGGCAGTTCGACGACGCGGTCGATGCGCCCGTCCGGCGCGTAGCGCGCCAGGCGCCAGCCGTCCCAGCGCGCGTTCCACAAGAACCCCTCGGCATCGATCGTCGAGCCGTCGGGCACGCCGGGCTGGCCCCCGGCGGCGGCGAAAATGCGCTTGCCGGCGAGCGCGCCGGTCGCGGCGTCAAAATCGTAGGCGTAGATGGCGCCGTCGAGCGAATCGGCGAAATAGAAGACGCGGTCGTCGGGACTCCAGGCCAGCGAGTTGGAGATGCCGATCGCGCCGTCCATGCGATGCACGCGGCCGTCGGGGTCGAGGCGATAGAGCGATGCAGTGTGCTCCTTCATGCGGTCGTCCATGCCGCCGGCCCAGAAGCGGCCGGCGCGGTCGCATTTGCCGTCGTTGAAGCGGTTGCGCGCGATCATCGCCTCCGGCCGCGCGATCCATTCGATCGCGCCGCTGTCGGGATCGAAGAACGCCAGGCCGGACGCGAACGCGCACACCAGCCCGCCCGCCCGCCGCAACGCGAAGCTGGCGATGCGCTCGGGGAAATTCCAATCCCGCACGGTGCCGCCGGCATGATCGAGGCGGAACAGCTTGCGCCCCTCGATGTCCACCCAGTAGAGCGCCTGCCCGGCCGCGTCCCAGACCGGGCCTTCGCCGAGCTTGTTGCGGGCATCCACGACGAGACGGATTTCGGTCATGCGCCTGCCTCCCCTTGCCCCGGCAGTTTTCGCGACGGCGCTGCGGGATCGGCCCAGTCTGCGTTCGGCACCAGCGGATACCAGCCGGGTCGCGACGGGTCGCGGTCATAGGCGTAGCCGCCGGACCGGCGATAGAACTCGGCATAGCGCGCCACCCGCTCGGGATCGAGCGTCACGCCGAGGCCGGGGCCGTCGGGCACCGCGATCGACCCCGCCGAATAATGCAACTTGCCGTCTTTAATGACGTCGTCGCGCAGATGGTGGTAGTGCGCGTCGGCGGAGAAGGTGAGGTTCGGTAGCACCGCGCCGAGATGCAGCATGGTGGCGAGCTGGATGCCGAGCTCGCCGGAGGAATGCACGGCGATGCCGAGCTGCATGGTCTCGCACACGCCGGCGGCCTTCATGCAGGCGCGCACACCGCCCCAGAACGTCGTGTCCAGCAGCACGACATCGACCGCCGGATCGCGCAGATTGGCGGCGAGCTGCTCGAAGTTCACGACCACGGTGTTGGTGGCGAGCCGGATCGGCACGGCTCGCGCGCACCTGCCGCATGCCGTTCAGCCCCCAGGTCGGGTCCTCGTAGTAGTCGTTCGGCAGGTCGGCGATGGCGCGGCCGAAGCGGATGGCGTCCTCGATCGAGAAGGCGGCGTTCGGGTCGAAGCGGACCGTGTCGTCGGGGAACGCCTCGGCGAGCGCACGGTAGCACGCGAGTTCGTGCCGCGGCGGAAACACGCCGCCCTTCAGCTTGTGGCTGGTGAATCCGTGCGTGGCCTTGAGCGCGCGGGCATGCGCGACGAGCTGGTCGGCGGTGCGCACTTCGTGCGTGCCGGCATCGTCGGTCGGGAAGCGGAAGAACAGGTAGGAGGCGAACTTCACGCGGTCGCGCAGCTTGCCGCCGAGCAGCACGTGCAGCGGCACGTCCAGCGCCTTGCCGACGATGTCGAGGCAGGCGAACTCGACCGCCGCCAGCATCTGCGTGCGGTTGTTGTAGAGGCTGGCAGTGGGGTTGGCGATGGCGAAGCGCAGCGCCTCCAGCCGGGTGACGTCATGGCCGACCAGATAGGATTGCAGCGCGCGGAACGCCGCCTCCGCGCTCTCGCCGCCTCCGCCCATCTCGCCGAGGCCGGTGATGCCGGCGTCGGTGTCCACCTCGACGATGGTGCGCACGAAGCGGCCCCAGTGTGCGCCGTTGGCGTGGCGCAGCGGCGCCTCCAGCGGCACGGCAACGGTGGTCGGGCGGATCGCGGTGATGCGGATCGGCGTGCGCATCTTACCAGCCGCCGTCGATGGCGATGTTCTGGCCGGTGATCAGGTCGGACGCGGACGAGACCAGGAACAGCACCAACTCGGCAACGTGGTGCGGCTGGATGCGCAGCTTCAGGCACTGGTTCTCCAGGATCCAGTCGTTGTACTGCTGCAGCCGGTCGGCGAACACGCGCTGCTCGGCCTCCGACACCACCGCACCCGGCGACACCGCGTTGACCCGCACGCCGTGCGGGCCGAGTTCGCGCGCGAGCGTTTTGGTCAGCCCCAGCATCGCGCCCTTCGAAGCGACATACGGCACGTAGCCGTCCCAGCGCCCGTTCAGCGTGACCGAGCAGAAATTGATGATTTTCCCGCAGGATTTCGCCTTCATGCCGGGCGCCACCGCGCGCGCCAGCGCGAACGCGGCCGAGGAGTTGACGCGCACCTGGTCCTCGTATTCCGTCAGCGAGAACTGCTCGAACGGCTTGTTGATGATGAGGGCGGCATTGTTGATGAGGATGTCGATGCCGCCGCGTGCGTCCGCCAGCGCCCGCACTGCGGCCTCGCTCGCCGCCAGTTGGTTCAAGTCCTGGCCGACGAATTCCGCCGCGCCGCCGAACCGCGCCGCGATAGTGGCCGCGAAGCCGACGCCGTCGGCATGGCCGGGCCGATCGAGCAGCAGCAGCGCCGCCCCGGCACCGGCCAGCGCCGCCGCCTGCGCCCGCCCGAGCGTGCCGAGGGCACCCGTCAGCAGCGCGGTCTTGCCGGAAAGGGCGGACATGGGCGGCCTCACAGCAGTTCGTGGATTTCGTCGATCGAGGTGGCATCGACCGTGCTGTCGAACACGATCGCGCCGCGCGCCATCGCGATCACGCGGTCGCAGCACAGGAACACGTGATGGATGTTGTGGCTGATGAAGATGCCGGTGATGCCCTGCGGCTGCAGCCCGCGGATGAAGCCAAGCACCTTGTTGGTTTCCTTGACCGAGAGATGGTTGGTCGGTTCGTCGAGGATCAGCAGCTTCGACTTGAAGTGCATCGCGCGCGCGATCGCCACGCCCTGCCGCTGCCCGCCCGACAGCTCGCCGACCAGCGCCTCCGGCGAGCGCAGATGCAGGTCCACGTCGGCGATGGCGTGAATGCTCTCGCGACGCATCCGCTCCTGGTCGAGCAGGCCGACGCCGAACGCGCCGAAGCTGAGCGGCTCGCGGCCGAGGAACAGGTTGCGCGCGATCGACATGGTCGGGACCATCGAGTTGGTCTGATAGATCGTCTCGATCCCCAGCCGCATGGCGTCCTTGGGCGAGCGCATCTGGGCCAGCCTGCCATCGATCAGCACTGCTCCCGAATCCTGCTTGTGGACGCCGGAGAAAATCTTGATGAGCGTGGACTTGCCGGCGCCGTTGTCGCCGACCAGGCCGACGACCTGGCCGGGCGCGATGGCGAAGTTGATGTCGTTGAGCGCATGCACGCCGGCATACCATTTGTGTACGCCGCGGCATTCGACGATCGGCGCGGTCATGCCCCGGTCTCGATGCGGATGCGGCGCGCGGCGCGGCGCAGCCAGGAATTAGCGACCACGGCAAAGATGGTGAGCGCGCCGACGGCGAACTGGAACCAGTTGGCGTCCACCTGCGTCAGCACCAGCCCGTTGTCGATCACGCGGATCAGCAGCGCGCCGACGATCGCGCCGAGCACCGTGCCGACGCCGCCGGTCAGCGCCGTGCCGCCGATCACCGCCGCCGCTACCGCCTGCAGCTCCAGCCCCTGGCCGATCGAGGGCAGCGGCGAGGCGAGCCGCAGCACCTGGATCAGCCCGGCGAAGCCCGCCAGCAGCGAGGAGACCAGGAAGCAGCCCAGCTTCACGCGGTTCACCGGAATGCCCATCGCGGCGGCGGCTTCCAGGAAGCCGCCGGTCGATTTGATCCAGTTGCCGACATTGGTCAGCGACAGCACCGCCGAGGCGAGCAGCGCGATGCCGACGAACCACAGGAACGACATGCGGATCAGCCCGCCCGGCCCGATGAACTGCGTGAACAGCCAGGCCGGGATGGCGTCGGGCAGCACCGGCGGGAAGCCGCCGGAGATCACCACCGTCAGCGAGCGCGCGATGAACAGCATCCCCAGCGTGGTGATGAAGCTCGGGATCGCGAAGCGCAGCGTGATGAAGCCGTTGACCAGCCCGATCCCGACGCACACCGCCAGGCCGGCCAGGACCGCCGGCAGGAAGCCGACACTGCGCTCCATCAGGACCGCCGCCACCATCGGCATCAGCGCGAACACCGAGCCGACGGAGAGGTCGAACTCGCCGCAGATCATCAGCACGGTGACGCCGATCGAGACCAGCCCCACTTCGGGCAGCAAGCCGAGGATGCCGCGCAGATTGTCGGGCGAGAGGAACGTGCCGTTCGAACGCAACTCGAACACCGCGATCAGCACGGCGAGCAGTGCGATGCCGGCGAGTTCGGGCTTTTCCAGGTAGATGCGAAACAGGTTGCGCACGTCGCGTCCCCGCCGGTCGGCGGCAGCGGCCCGGCGCGGTGCCGGGCCGCCTGCCTTGCGTCAGCGCAGGCCCTGCTTCGCCAGGCCCATGATCGCATCGACCTGGTCCGGCGTGACCAGCGCCTCGCCGGTGTCGATGTTCGCCGGTGCGAGACCGAAATTCTTCGCCAGATACACTTCCATCACCGGCATGAAGCCTTGCTCGTAGGGCTGCTGATCGACCTCCACCTGGATGTAGCCGGCCTTCATCTCCTGCAGCACCTGTGTGACGAGATCGAAGCCGCCCATCAGGATCTTTCCGGGCGGGATGCCGCGGTCCTTGAGCGTCCGCGCGACCGCCGAGTGCCACAGGCCCATGTCGAAATAGGCGTTGGTGTCGGGGTGCGCGGTGATGTAGGCGCCGACACGGTCGGCGGTGATCGCGCCGTCGGTGCCGGAATCGATCTTGTCGATCACGATCTTCCGGCCCGGATTGGCCTTCTTGTATTCCTCCAGCCCGTTCATCACGCCCTGCGCCCGCTGCTCGGCCCAGTTCTGGCCGGGCGCGCTGACGCCGACCAGGATGCGCAGATCGCCCGTCTTCGGGAACTGCTTGGACAGCGCGCGCGCGAGACTTTCGCCGGCGGGAATGAAGTTCTGGCCGATGAACGCCTCGCGCAGTTCGCGTTCCGGCCCCTCGGTCGCATCGACGTTGGCGGCGATGACGATGGTGCCCTGCTTGCGCGCCTGCGTCAGCACGCCGATGAAGGCGTGGTTGTCGGCCAGCGCCGTGATCAGCGCGTCGGGATGCCGCGCCAGCGCCGCCTGCATGTTGGCGACCTGCTGCTCGATCGCGCCCTCGTTCTGCAGGAACGTCATCTGGCAGCTCGCATGGATTTTCGCGCAGGCGTCGTCGAATCCCTTCTTCACCGCCTGCCAGAACGGATTGGACGCGGACGAGTGGTGCGTGAAGACGATGGTGAGCGGCTCCGCCCGCGCCGCCCCGCCGCAGGCGAGGCCGAGCGCGAGCAGGCTCGCTCCGATGATGTGTCTGCGCATGTCTGGTTTCCTCCCTTGTTTGCTTGCGTCGCCTATTCGAGTTCGGACATCCGCTTCGCCACGCTGAACCTCTGTTCGATGTCGGGCAGCAGGTCGAGGCCGAGGCCCGGCCCCGGCGGCACCGTGATGTGGCCGTCGGCGACCTCCGGCACCGCGGTGACCAGATCGCGATACCAGGTGCGGTAATAGGCGCGCACGCTTTCCTGCACCAGCGCGTTGGGCGCGTTCAGCGCCAGATGCGTCGAGGCGCACAGCACCACCGGGCCGGTGCAGTCGTGCGGCGCCACCGGCAAATGCCACGCCTCCGCCATCGATGCGATTTTCCGGGCTTCGGAAATGCCGCCGCACCACGAGAGATCGAGCATCACCACGCCGGCCGCGCCGGTCTCCAGCAGGTCGCGGAACGCCCAGCGCGTCGCCAGCGTCTCCGACGCGCAGATCGGCGCCGGCGAGGCCGCGGCGTAGCGCGCCAGGCTGGCGAGGCTGTCCATCTTGATCGGGTCCTCGTGCCAGAACGTGCCGAACGGCGCGAGGGATTTGGCGATCGCGATCGCCGGCAGGAGCTGCCAGAGCGAGTGGAACTCCACCATGATGTCCATGCCGTCGCCGACCGATTTGCGAATCTTCTCGAACGGCACGAGGGCGGTCTTTAATTCGAGCGGCGATATGTATTGCCCGTCGTGGTGTTCGGCGGCGAGGTCGAACGGCCAGATCTTCATCGCCGTGATGCCCTCGCCGAGCAGGTCGGCGGCGAGTTCGTCGGCGCGGTGCAGGAAGGCGTCGAGATCGTCGTACTCGCGCGTCGCACCCAGCCCCCAGTTGCCGCTGCGCTGGCCGATGTTGCTGCGCATATAGGCGGTGCCGGCACAGGTGTTGTAGGTGCGGATGCGGCGGCGCGAGAACCCGCCGAGCAGTTGCGCGATCGGCTGGCCGGTGACTTTGCCGAACAGGTCCCACAGCGCGATGTCGAGCGCGGAATTGCCGCGCATTTCCGCTCCGGTGGAGCGGAAGCCAAGATAGCCGGTCAGGTCCTTGGCGATCCGGTCGATCGCCAGCGGATCGTGGCCGAGCAGTTTCGGCGCCGCCGTTTCGTGGATATAGGCTTCCACGGTCTGCGGCATCAGGAACGTCTCGCCGAGGCCGGTGATGCCCTCGTCGGTATGCACGCGCACCCATAGCAGGTTGGCGAATTCCGTGGCGCGCAGCGTCTCGATCGCGGTGATCTTCATGGGCGCCCCCGTTCCGGCGACGACAGCGTCGGGCCGCCCCGGCCGGTTTGTCAAGCCGGCGCGGCCTGCGAACGGCGGGGGGATCGTGACACGACGCCGGATGTCACGCCGCGACCCGACGCGATCCCCATGCCTTGCCGACGAAGCGGATCAGCCCGCCGCGGCCACCGCGCGTTTCGCGATCACGCCGACAAGGTGCGCGCGATACTCCGCACTGCCGTGGATGTCGCTGTTCAGGTCGGCCGCCGCCGTTGCCACCCCGTCGAGCGAAGCGGCACTCCAGGACTTCGCCAGTGCCTGCTCGAACCCCGCGTGGCGGAACACGCCGTTCTGGCCGGCGCCGGTCACCGCCACGCGCACGCCCTTCGGCCCTTTGGCCACGAACACGCCGACCATCGCATAGCGCGAGGCCGGGTTGGGGAATTTCACGTAGGCCGCCTTCTCCGGCACCGGGAACGCGACCGCGGTGATGATCTCGCCCGGCTGCAGCGCGGTCGTGAACATGCCCCGGAAATACGCATCCGCCTCGATCGTCCGCCGGTCGGTGCGGATCGTCGCGCCGAGCGCCAGCACCGCCGCCGGATAGTCCGCCGTCGGGTCGTTGTTGGCGAGCGAGCCGCCGATCGTGCCGCGATAGCGCACCGCCGGATCGCCGATCTCCGCCGCCAGCGACGCCAGCGCCGGGATCGCCTTCTTCACCTCGGCCGACCGCGCCACCGTCACATGCGTGGTCATGGCGCCGATCGTCACCGTCCCACCGGCAACCGTGATGCCGGCCAGCCCGAGTCTCGCCAGATCGACCACGGTGCTCGGCCTGTTCAGCCGCTGCTTGAGCACCGGGATCAGCGTCATGCCGCCGGCCAGCGGCTTCGCCTCCGGGTCGGCGAGCAGCTTGACCGCATCGGCGACGTTCGCCGGCCTCTGATACGCGAAATCGTACATCGCTGTCGGTCCCTTCTACTCGGCCGCCATCCTGGGCGCGCCGGACTGCATGATCGACCAGATTTTTGCCGACGTCGCCGGCATGTCGAGGTGCCGCACGCCGAAATCGCGCAGCGCATCGACCACCGCGTTGATCACCGCCGGCGGCGAGCCGATCGCGCCCACCTCGCCGCAGCCCTTCACGCCGAGCGGATTGTGCGTGCAGAGCGTGTTCTCGGTGGTGACGTCGAAGTTCGGCAGGTCGTCGGCGCGCGGCATGGTGTAGTCCATGAACGAGCCGGACAGCAGCTGCCCGCTGGCGTCGTACGCCGCCTGCTCCAGCAGCGCCTGGCCGATGCCCTGCGCGACGCCGCCCTGCACCTGGCCTTCCACGATCATCGGGTTGACCACGCGGCCCACGTCATCGACGGCGACGAAATGCACCACGCGCACCGCGCCGGTGTCGCGGTCGATCTCCACTTCGCAGACGTGGCAGCCACCCGGAAAAGTGAAGTTCTTCGGGTCGTAGAATGCGGTCTCCTCCAGCCCCGGCTCCAGCTCCTCGATCGGGTAGTTGTGCGGGACGTAGGCGGTGAGCGCGATCTCGCCGAATGTCTTGCTCTTGTCGGTGCCGGCGACCGAGAATTTGCCGTCCTTGAACTCGATGTCGTGGACATCGGCCTCCATCAGATGGGCGGCGATCTTCTTGCCCTTGGCGATGATCTTGTCCATCGCCTTGACCATCGCCGAGCCGCCGACCGCGAGGCTGCGGCTGCCGTAGGTGCCCATGCCGAACGGGATTTTCGCGGTGTCGCCGTGGACCACATCGACCTGCGCGACCGGCAGGCCGAGCTGGTCCGCGACCAGTTGTGCGAATGTCGTCTCGTGGCCCTGGCCGTGGCTGTGCGTGCCGGTGAACACGGTGACGCTGCCGGTCGGATGCACGCGGACATTGGCGACTTCGTAGAGTGCCGCGCGCGCGCCGAGCGCGCCGACCACGGCCGAGGGCGCGATGCCGCACGCCTCCAGATAGGTCGAGACGCCGATGCCGCGCAGCTTGCCTTTCGCTGCCGCCGCCGCGCGCCGCGCCGGGAAGCCGGCCCAGTCGGCATGTTTCAGCGCCGCGTCGAGGGTGGCGAAATAATCGCCGCTGTCGTATTGCAGCGCCACCGGCGTCTGATAGGGGAAGGCGTTGCGCGGAATGAAATTCTTCCGCCGGATCTCGATCCGGTCCATCCCGGTGTCGCGCGCCGCGACATCGACGAGGCGTTCGAGCAGGAACGACGCCTCCGGCCGGCCGGCGCCGCGATAGGCATCGACCGGAACGGTGTTGGTGAACACCGCCTTCACCTCGACATAGATCAGCGGCGTGGTGTACACGCCGGCGAGCAGCGTCGCATACAGATAGGTCGGCACCGCGGTCGAAAAAGTCGAGAGATACGCGCCCATGTTGCTGAGCGTGTGAACGCGCAGCGCGAGGAACTTTCCATCCGCGTCGAGCGCGAGTTCCGCGGTGCTCACGTGGTCGCGCCCGTGCGCGTCGCTCATAAAACTCTCGCCGCGCTCGGCGGTCCATTTCACCGGGCGCTTCAGCTTGCCGGCGGCCCAGGTGACGATGGCTTCCTCGGCGTAGTGGTAGATCTTGCTGCCGAAGCCGCCGCCCACGTCGGGCGCGACCACGCGCAGCTTGTGCTCGGGCAGCGACAGCACGAACGCGCCCATCAGCAGCCGGATCACGTGCGGGTTCTGGCTGGTGGTGTAGAGCGTGTAGTCGCCGGTGCTCGGGTCGAACTCGCCGATCGCGGCGCGCGGCTCCATCGCGTTCGGAATGAGGCGGTTGTTGGTCAGGTCGAGGCGCACGGTATGCGCCGCGGCGGCGAACGCCGCATCGACCGGCGCCCGGTCGTTGATGTGCCAGTCGTAGCAGATGTTGCCGGGCACCGCGTCATGCACCAGCGGCGCACCGGGCTTGACCGCGTCGGTGACGGTGGCGACGGCGGGCAGGTCTTCCAGCTCGATCGCCAGCTTCTCGGCCGCGTCCTTGGCGTGCTCGCGCGTATCCGCGATCACCACCGCGATCGGATCGCCGACATGGCGCACCTTGCCCTCGGCCAGCACCGGATGCTTCGGCTCCGCCATCGGCGAGCCGTCCTTGTTGTGGATCTGCCAGCCGCAGGGCAGCCCGCCGATGTTCGCAAGATCGGCGCCGGTGTACACCGCGACCACGCCGGGCGCGGACCGCGCGGCCTGCGTGTCGATGCGCGACAATGCGCGCGTGCGGCCGGTCGCTGCGCTTGATGATCGCGTGCAACTGGCCCGGGCGGTTGATGTCGTCGGTGTAGTGGCCGTGGCCGGAAATGAAGCGCAGGTCCTCCTTGCGCCGGACCGAAGCGCCGATGCCCTCGAACGGTGGTGCCATCTTGTGTTTCTCCCCTTGCCGGCCGGTGTCGCGACGCGGTTATTCGGCGGCGGCCGGCAGACGCTTGCCGTGCATCAGCGGCCAGGCCGCGGCAATCGCCTTGACGATGTTATGATAGCCGGTGCAGCGGCAGAGATTGCCTTCCAGCTCGTGCCTGATCTGCTCCTCGGTCAGCCCGCCGGGATGTGAATTGACCATGTCCACCGCCGTCATCACCATGCCCGGCGTGCAGAACCCGCATTGCAGGGCATGATGTTCGCGGAACATCTCCTGCATCGGGTGCAGCGTGCCGTCGGCCGCGGCCAGCCCCTCGATGGTGGTGACGGTGCTGCCGTTGGCCTGCACGGCCAGCATGGTGCAGGATTTGACCGCAAGGCCATCGACGTGCACCACGCAGGCGCCGCACTGGCTGGTGTCGCAGCCGACATGCGTGCCGGTCAGACCGAGTTTCTCGCGCAACAGTTCGACCAGCAGCGTGCGCGCCTCGACCTCGGCCGCTTCCGGCTTGCCGTTCACCGTCAGGCTGACCTGGGGCATGCGTCCCTCCCTAACCCGCTCGTGATATGGCCGGAGTGTTGGCATCCGCGCCGAGGATGGTCAAGGCGCCGGCGGCCCGAACAGACCGCCGCGGTCGCCCGCGACCCCCGCACATCGCCGGAACGCCCGGCGGTCCGCTGGCGCGGGCTGGTGCAACCGCCCCGGGGTGCGGCCCATGCATGCCCGCCGTGGCGATGATCAACTCGTCACGCCGCCCTTCCCCTCCGCTCGCGCCGCGGCTAGAGACCGTTGCCATGCTGGCGCAATTCCTCCGTTTCGGCACGGTCGGCACGTTCGGCTTCCTGGTCGATACCGCCACCGTCTATGCCAGCCGTGGCACGCTCGGCCTGTACGGCGCGGGCCTGCTGGCGTTCTTCGTCGCCGCCTCGGCGAACTGGGCGCTCAACCGCGTCTGGACCTTCCGTGGCCTCAGCACCGGCGCGGTGCATCGGCAATGGGCGAAGTTCCTGGCCGCCAACAGCCTCGGCTTCGTGCTCAACCGTGGCGCGTATTTTACTCTCGTGACTGTCTCGGTACTGTGCGCCGCCAATCCGGTGATTGCGGTCGCTGCGGGTTCGATCACCGGAATGTTTGCCAATTTCACGCTCTCGCGACGGCTCGTCTTCCGCTGACGATGCGACGCGGGCGGCGCGGCGTGATGCGGGATTGACGTCGCCGGTTCCGCGGGCGAGCAAGCGGTGATGCGCCGCCTCCGAGTGCTGCCGCTGCTGCTGGTCGTCCTCGCCGCCGCGGCGCCGCCGGTGGAGATCATCGGCCGGCCGAGCGCCGGCTGCATCCGCGGTGCCGCGCGCCTGCCCGACACCGCGCCCGGATTGCAGACCATCCGCGCCCCGTACAGCACGTTCTGGGGCGCGCCGGTGCTGATCGGCGCGCTGCTGGAGCTCGGCCGAAGGGCGCAGGCGGCGGGGCTGCCGGACCTCTATGTCGGCGACCTCTCGGCACTGCGCGGCGGGCCGCTGGCCGGCCATGCCGGGCACGAAATCGGGCTGGAGGCGGATGTGTGGCTCGACCTCGCGCCGCACCCGGCACTGCCGCAAGCGGCGCGCGACGAGCTGGTGCCGCCCGGCATGGTGCGCGCCGACGGGCGCGACGTGGACCCGGCGCACTGGTCGGCCGCGGACATCACGCTGCTGCATCTGGCGGCGAGCCTGCCCGGCGTCGATCGCATCCTGGTCAATCCGGCGATCAAGCGACTTCTGTGCGCGGACGTGCGCGGCGACCGCGCGTGGCTGCGGCTGATCCGGCCGTGGTGGGGACATACCAGCCACATGCACATCCGCCTGCGCTGCCCCGCCGGCCAGACGCAGTGCGTCGAGGGTCCGCCGCCGCCGCCGGGCGACGGGTGCGATGCCACGCTGGACTGGTGGTTCGCGCAGCCGATGCAGCCGCCGACGCCGCCACATCCGGCGCCGCCGCCCGCGCTGCCGGCCGCGTGCCGCGCCGTGCTCGGCGAATGAGGCTGTCGCCGCCGTTCCGCGAGCGGCAGCGGATCAGCGCAGCGCCGCGTTGAGCTTTTCCAGCGCCGCCGATCCCGGACACAGTTCGGCCTCGCCCAGCGTGTTGAGCGGTGCCGCGACCGTGTTGAGATGCGCGTGCAGCGCCTGCGGCTCGGGATCGACGTAGAGCAGGCCGGTGACGATCTCGCCGGCGGCACTGCGCTCGTGCAGGTAGTTGATGGCCGCGCCGCGGTCGTGCGGGTCGTAGTCGGCGGCGAGCTTGCGCAGCGCCAGCAGGCTGCCGTCGTGCTGCTTGACGATCTCCACCTTGCCGGGCGCGTACTCGGCGGTGATCTCCTCGCGGTCGGTGATGACATCGAGCCGGTTCACCGCCTCGTTGTGCTCACGCACGTAGTCAAAGCTTTTCGTGCTGCCGACGTGGTTGTTGAACTGCACGCAGGGCGAGATGCAGTCGATGAACGCCGCCCCCTCGTGCTGCAACGCCGCCTTGACGAGCGGCACCAGCTGCGTCTTGTCGCCGGAAAAGCTGCGCGCGACGAAGGTGGCGCCGAGCTGCAGCGCGAGGCCGACCAGGTCGATCGCGGAGTTGGTGTTGGCGACGCCTGTCTTGCTCTTCGCCCCCTTGTCGGAGGTGGCGGAGAACTGGCCCTTGGTGAGGCCATAGACGCCGTTGTTCTCGACGATATAGAGCATGTTGACGCCGCGGCGCAGCGCGTGCGCGAACTGGCCGAGGCCGATCGAGGCGGAATCGCCGTCGCCGGAAACCCCGAGATAGATCAGGTCGCGGTTGGCGAGATTGGCGCCGGTCAGCACGCTCGGCATGCGCCCGTGGACGGAATTGAAGCCGTGCGAGGCGCCGAGGAAATAGGTCGGTGTCTTCGACGAGCAGCCGATGCCGGAGAGTTTGGCGATGCGATGCGGCGGCAGCGACAGCTCGAAGCAGGCGCGGATGATCGCCGCACTGATCGAATCGTGCCCGCAACCGGCGCACAACGTCGAGATCGCGCCCTCGTAGTCGCGGCGCGTGAAGCCGAGCACGTTGGCGGCGAGTTCCGGATGGTGCAGCTGGGGCTTGGGGAGGAAGCTCATGGCACGGCCTTGCGCAACGGGACGATCTTCGCCGCTTCCGCGGCGTCGCCGATGGCGGCGGCGATGAAGCGGGCGGTGATCGGCGTGCCGTCGTAGTGCAGCACCCGCGGCAGCTTTGCCGGATCGATCTCGCCCTCGTTGATCAGCAGCGTGCGCAGCTGCGCATCGCGGTTCTGCTCGACCACGAAAACCCTGTCGTGGCGCGCGATGAACTCCATCACCTCGTCGTGGAACGGGAAGCCGCGCACGCGCAGCAGGTCGATCGCAACTCCCTGCGCCGCCAGCATCGCGGCGGCCTCGTCCATCGCCGGCGCGGTCGAGCCGTAATAGATCGCGCCGAACCGCGTCGGCTCGGCGGCGTCGCGCTTCAGCGGGCGCGGCACGTGCTGCTTCGCGGTCGCGAACTTGCGCAGCAGCCGCTCCATGTTGCGCTGATAGGCCGCACCCTCCTCGGTGTAGCGCGCGTATTCGTCGCGGCTGGTGCCGCGGGTGAAGAACGCGCCCTTGGCCGGATGCGTGCCGGGCAGCGTGCGATAGGCGATGCCGTCGTGATCGACGTCGAGATAGCGGCCGAACTCGCGCCCCGCCTCCAGCTCCGCCGCCGTCATCACCTTGCCGCGGTCGAGGCGCCGCGAATCGTCCCAGGCGAACGGCGCGCACAGCCGCTCGTTCATGCCGATGTCGAGGTCGAGCAGCACGAACACCGGCGTTTGCAGCCGGTCCGCGAGGTCGAAGGCCAGCGCGCCGAACTCGAAGCATTCGCGCGGGTCCTCGGGGAACAGCAGCACGTGCTTCGTGTCGCCGTGGGAGGCATAGGCGCAGGCCATCACGTCGCATTGCTGCGTGCGCGTCGGCATGCCGGTGGACGGGCCGGCGCGCTGCACGTCGAAGATCACCGCGGGAATTTCCGCAAAATACGCCAGCCCGAGGAATTCCTGCATCAGCGAAATGCCGGGACCGGAGGTCGCGGTGAAGGCGCGCGCGCCGTTCCAGCCGGCGCCGATCACCATGCCGAGCGCCGCCAGCTCGTCCTCGGCCTGCACGATCGCATAGCGCGCGCGGCCGGTCTGGGGCTCCGTGCGATAGCGCTTGCAGTAGCGCATGAACGCTTCGGCGAGCGAGGTCGAGGGCGTGATCGGATACCACGCGGCGACGGTCGCGCCGCCATAGACGGCGCCGAGGGCGGCGGCGCTGTTGCCGTCGATGAAGATGCGCTCGCCCACCGCCTCGGAGCGGCGCACGCGCAGGTCGATCGGGCAGGCGAAATTGGCCAACGCATAGTCGCGCCCGAGCCGCAGCGCATGCACGTTCGGCGCGATCAGTTTTTCCTTTGCCTTGAACTGCTCGGCGACGAGCTGCTCGACGACCTCGGCTTCGATGTCGAGCAGCGCGGACAGTGCGCCGACATACATGATGTTCTTGAAAATCTGCCGCTGCCGCGGGTCTTCGTATTCGGCGTTGCACAGCGCGGTCAGCGGCATGCCGAGCACGGTGACGTCGTCGCGCAGATGCCGTGCCGGCCGCGTCGAGTTGTAAAACAGGTAGCCGCCCGGCGCAATGCTGGCGACATCCTTGTCCCAGGTCTGCGGGTTCATCGCCACCATCAGGTCGGTGCCGCCGCGCGCGCCGAAATGCCCGGTCTCGGAGACGCGCACCTCGTACCAGGTCGGCAGGCCCTGGATGTTGGAGGGGAAAATGTTGCGCGGCGTCGCCGGCACGCCCATGCGCAGGATGGCGCGCGCGAACAGCTGATTGGCGCTCGCCGAGCCGGAGCCGTTGACGTTGGCGAAGCGGACGACGAAGTCGTTGACGCGCGGCGCACTCATGGACGGATCACGCGGCATAGGCGGCCCGGCGCGCGCCGACCTGCGCCAGCTCGATCAGGAAAAGCTGCATGTCCCACGCCCCGGTCGGGCAGCGTTCCGCGCACAGGCCGCAATGCAGGCACACGTCCTCGTCCTTTGCCATGATGCGCCCGGTCTTCAGCCCGCCCTCGACATAGAGCGATTGCGACAGGTTGTGCGCCGGCGCGTTCAGCCGCGTGCGCAGCTCGGCCTCGGCGCCGTCCTCGGTGAAGGTGATGCAATCGACCGGGCAGATGTCCACGCAGGCGTCGCACTCGATGCACAGTTTCGGCGCGAACACCGTCTGCACGTCGCAGTTGAGGCACCGCTGCGCCTCCTTGAAGGCCAGCTCGACATCGAAGCCGAGTTCCACCTCGGCCGAGATGTCGTTCAGCGCGCGGCCCTTCTCGATGTGCGGCACCTTGTAGCGCAGGTCGATGGAGACGGCGTTGTCGTAGCTCCACTCGTGGATGCCCATTTTCTGGGACGCCAGCGTCACCATCGGCGGCGGCCGGTCGTGCAGGTCGCCGCCGCGCAGCAACAGGTCGATCGAGATCGCCGCGTCGTGCCCGTGCGCCACCGCCCAGATGATGTTTTTCGGCCCGAACGCGGCATCGCCGCCGAAGAACACCAGCGGGTGCGTCGATTGCAGGGTGGCCGGGTCGAGCACCGGCAGTCCGTTGCGCTCGAAAGCGATGCCGGCGTCGCGCTCGATCCAGGGGAAGGCGTTCTCCTGCCCGACCGCGACCAGCACGTCGTCGGCGGCGATGAACTCGTCCGGCTCGCCGGTCGGCACCAGCGAGCGCCGTCCTTTTGCATCGTATTCGGCGCGCACGCGCTCGAACGTCATCCCGGTCAGGCGGCCGGAATCGTGGACGAATTCCTTCGGCGCGAGGTAGTTGAGGATCGGGATGTCCTCGTGCATCGCGTCCGCCTTTTCCCAAGGCGATGCCTTCATCTCCTCGAAGCCGGAGCGGACGACGACACGCACTTCCTCGCCGCCGAGGCGGCGGGCGGAGCGGCAGCAATCCATCGCGGTGTTGCCGCCGCCGAGCACGATCACGCGCTTGCCGATCGACTTGATGTGCCCGAAACTGACCGAGGCGAGCCAGTCGATGCCGATATGGATGCGGGCGGCGGCGTCCTGGCGGCCGGGGATCGCCAGGTCGCGCCCGCGCGGCGCGCCGCAGCCGACGAAGATGGCGTCGTAGCCTTCGCCGAGCAGCGCCTTCAGGCTGTTGACGCGCTCGCCGAGCCGCGCGGTGACGCCGCGGTCGAGGATGTAGCCGACCTCCTCGTCGATCACGGACTCGGGCAGGCGGAAGCGCGGGATCTGGAAGCGGATGAAGCCGCCGGCCTTGGCCTCGCCGTCGAACACGGTCACGTCATGCCCGGCGGCGACAAGGTCGCGTGCGACCGCGAGCGAAGCCGGCCCGGCGCCGACGCAGGCGACGCGCTTGCCGGTGCGTGCGGCGGGCGGCGGCGGCAGGCGGCCGGTGATGTCGCCCTTGTAGTCGGCGGCGACGCGTTTCAGCCGGCAGATCGCCACCGGCTCCTGCTCCACCCGGCCGCGGCGGCAGGCGGGTTCGCAGGGGCGGTCGCAGGTGCGGCCGAGGATGCCGGGGAAGACGTTGGAGACCCAGTTGACCATGTAGGCGTCGGCATAGCGCCCCGCCGCGATCAGCCGGATGTATTCGGGCACCGGCGTGTGCGCCGGGCAGGCCCATTGGCAATCGACGACTTTGTGGAAGTAGTCCGGATTACCGAGATCGGTCGGCTGCAAAGGCACTTCCTTCCCTACCTAGCGCGCCGGGTCCGGAGCCGCGCGACGCAGGCTTGCTGATGGCAAAGCACAATCCGTGCCGGTAGAGCAAGCACGTGCGCGTTCGCGTCGCAAGCGGCTGCGGGATGGCTGCCATTCCGACAGCGTCGATCACGCCGGCGGCGACGGGCCGGCCTCGCCGAACACGCGGGCAAAGATCGCGTCCAGTGCCCGCAGATGCGCGCGCGGGTCCATCGCCGCGTCCAGCGTCGCCGCATCGACGCGTCCCGCCACATCGGGGTCGGCGTCGAGATTGGCGCGGAAACTGCGGCCCTCCGCGGTGCCGAGTTGCGTCCAGGTCGCCATCGCATTGCGCTGCACAATGGCATAGGCGTCCTCGCGCGAAATGCCGGCGCGGGCGAGCGCCAGCAGCACCTCGCCGGAATGCACCACGCCGCCGAGCGATTCTAAATTTTGCGCCATGCGGTCGGGATGCACGACCAGGTCGCGCACCAGGCCCGCCAGGCGGGCAAGCGCAAAATCCAGCGTCACCGTCGCGTCCGGCGCGATCGCACGCTCGACGCTGGAATGGCTGATGTCGCGCTCGTGCCACAGCGCCACGTCCTCCAGCGCCGGCAGCGCGGCGGCGCGCACGAGGCGCGCCAGCCCGGTCAGGTTCTCGCTCAGCACCGGGTTGCGCTTGTGCGGCATCGCGGACGAGCCTTTCTGGCCGGGCGCGAAGTATTCTTCCGCCTCGCGCACCTCGCTGCGCTGCAAGTGGCGAATTTCGGTCGCCAGCCGCTCCACGCCGCAGGCGATCACGGCGAGCGTGCAGAAGAACGCGGCATGGCGGTCGCGCGGGATCACCTGCGTCGAGACCGGCTCGACCGCGAGGCCCAGTTTCTGCGCGACATGCGCCTCGACGCGCAGATCGACGTGCGCGTAGGTGCCGACCGCGCCGCTGATCGCCGCCACCGCGACCTCGGCGCGCGCCGCGACCAGCCGCGCGCGGTTGCGGGCGAACTCGGCGTAGTGGCCGGCGAGTTTCAGGCCGAAACTGGTCGGCTCGGCGTGGATGCCGTGGCTGCGGCCGATGGTCAGCGTGTGCTTGTGCTCGAAGGCGCGCGCCCGCAATGCGTCCAGCACCGCGTCGAGGTCGGCGAGCAGCAGGTCGGCGGCCTGCGTCAGTTGCACGGCGAGGCAGGTGTCGAGCACGTCGCTGCTGGTCAGGCCGAGATGCACGAACCGGCTGTCCGGCCCGATCGCCTCGGCGAGCCAGGTGAGGAAGGCGATCACGTCGTGCCGCGTCTCGCGTTCGATCGCTTCGATGCGGTCCAGGTCGGAAGGGGTGAACGCCGCGACGCGGGCGGCGCCGCGGCTGCGGATCGCCGCGGCCGCGGCGGCGGGGATTTGCGCCGAGCTCCGCCATCGCCTCGGCGGCCAGCGCCTCGATCTCGAACCAGGTCCGAAAGCGGTTTTCCGGCGCCCAGATGGCGGCCATCGCCGGACGGGTGTAGCGAGGGACCATGCGTGCTCCGATCTGCGGGCGACGCATCTAGGCCGCGCCGGGCGCGCGCCGCAACCCGGGGAGCCGCCTCCTGCTGCTGCACGAACTCGCTGCCCTGTTGCAGGTGGTGCTGATCGACCTGACGCTCGCCGGCGACAATGCGGTGGTGGTCGGGCTTGCCGTCGCCGGGCTGCCGCAGCAGCGGCGGCGGCTGGCGATCCTGGTCGGCGTCGGTGCCGCGGCGGCGCTGCGCATCGCCCTCGGCGCGGTGGCGCTGCGGCTGCTGGCGGTGATCGGCCTGCTGCTCGCCGGCGGGCTGCTGCTGCTCTGGGTCGCCTGGCGCCTCTATCGCGAGCTGCACCACCAGACGCATTTGCACGCGGCCGGGGCGCCGAAGACGCTGCGGGCGGCGATGCTGCAGATCGCGCTCGCCGACCTGTCGATGAGCCTCGACAACGTGCTCGCGGTCGCCGGCGCGGCGGAGGGGCATTACTGGGTGCTGGTGGTGGGGCTGGCCCTGTCGGTGGCGCTGATGGGCGTCGCCGCCGATTTTGCGGCGCGGCTGCTGGGGCGGTATCGCTGGGTCGCCTGGATCGGGCTCGCCGTCGTGGTCAGCGTGGCGCTGCGGCTGATCTGGGAGGGGGGCCACCAGGTCGCGGCGCGGGTGATGGCGGGCTAGAGCAGCCCCTCGCGCCGGAAACTCAGCCAGCGCCCGTTGCCGACGATGACGTGGTCGTGCAGCACCACCGCGAGCGGGCGCGCCGCATCGCGGATTTCGCGCGTCATGGCGATGTCCTCGGCCGAGGGCGTGGGATCGCCGCTCGGATGGTTGTGGACCAGGATCAGCGCGGTCGCGTGCAGTTCGAGCGCGCGCTTGACCACTTCGCGCGGATAGACCGGCGTGTGGTTCACCGTGCCGCGCGACTGCGCCTCGTCGGCCAGCAGGCGGTTGCGGCTGTCGAGGAACAGCACCCGGAAATGTTCGATCCGTTCCCGCGCCAGCACCGCGTTGAGGTAGTCCATCAGCCCGTCCCAGTTGTTCAGCACCGGCCGCTGGATCACCTCGGCGCGGGCGAGCCGCAGCGCCGCCGCCTGCACCGCCTTCAGCGCCGCCGCCCCGGCATCGCCCAGCCCATCGGTCTTGAGCAGGTCCGGCACCGAGGCCGCGATCACCGCGGCGAAGCTGCCGAAGCGGGCGATCAGCGCCCGCGCGATCGGCTTCGTGTCCCGGCGCGGCAGGGCGAACAGCACCAGCTCCAGCAATTCATGGTCGGCGAGCGATTCCGGCCCGGCGGCGAGCAGACGGGTGCGCAGCCGCTCGCGGTGCCCCTCCGCCCCCGCCGGGGCCCCCGCCGGCATCGGCAGCGCCTCCAGCAGGCCGGGCTGCTCGGCCAGTCCGCGACGTTTTGCCATGCCGGCCGAGCCTGCCACGCAACCGCGCGGGCGTGAAGCCGGCTACTCGCCCGCGACCGCGTAGGGCGCCAGTGCCGCGCGCCATTCCTCGGCGATCGGCACGGCGCGGCGGCTGCGCCCATCGAGCACCGCCAGCACCGAATGCGCGCGCGCCACCAGCGTCGCCTCCTGCCACAGGCGTTGCCGCAGGTCGAAGGACTTGTTGCCGATCCGCGCCACCTCGGTCTCGATCCGAATCTCGCCGGGCCACGCCATCTCGCGCAGAAAATCCAGCTCCAGCCGCGCGATCACCACCACCCGCCCCTGTTCCGGGGTGAGCAGACCGCAGCGCAGCGCCAGCTCGGCGCGCCCGGCCTCGCACATCACCGCATAGACCGCGTTGTTGACGTGGCCGACCGCATCCGTGTCGCAGAACCGCAGGCGCTGCGTCGTGACGTAGGGTTCGCCCACCGATCAGGCCTGGTACGGCGGCTTGTCCAGGCCGGCGGGCGAGTGGGTGAACACTTCCACGCCGGCCTCGGTGACGCCGACCATGTGCTCGAACTGCGCCGACAGGCTGCGGTCGCGCGTCACCGCGGTCCAGCCGTCGTCCAGCACTTTTACTTCCGGCCGGCCGGCATTCACCATCGGCTCGATGGTGAAGAACATGCCGGGCTTCAGCACCGGGCCGTCGCCGGGGCGGCCGAAATGCAGCACGTTGGGCGCCTCGTGGAAGCGCCGTCCGATGCCGTGGCCGCAGAAATCGCGCACCACGCTGAAGCGGTGCGACTCGACGAAGCTCTGGATGGCGTGGCCGACATCGCCGAGCGTGGCGCCGGGCCGCACCGCGCGGACGCCGCGCAGCAGCGCCTCATGCGTCACGTCGATCAGGTTGCGCGCCCGGGTGCTCGACGGGCCGGCGCAGAACATGCGGCTGCTGTCGCCGTGCCAGCCGTCCAGCACCACGGTCACGTCGATGTTCAGCACGTCCCCCGCCTCCAGCCGCCTCTCGCCGGGGATGCCGTGGCAGACGACGTGGTTGATCGAGGTGCAGATCGACTTCGGGAAGCCGCGGTAGTTCAGCGGCGCCGGCACCGCGCCGTGGGCGGTGATGAAGTCGTGGCACAGCCGGTCCAGGGACGCGGTGCTGACGCCGGGGCGGACATGCGGGGCGATCATGTCCAGCGTCTCGGCGGCGAGCCGGCCGGCTGCCCGCATGCCGGCGAAATCCGCCGGCGCGTGTATGGTGATCCGTCTCGCGTCGGCGCCGCCGTCCATCCAACCGCTCCGTGCCTCCGGCCCGGCCCCTGGTGCGTGCCGGGGCCTGGCGACATCCCGCCAAAATGCGCAAGCGGCCGGCGCGGTGCAAGGCCGGCCGACGCGCGCGACGTGCGCGGGAGATCAGCGGCTGGCGAACTCCCCGGCGTCGGTGCGCACCACGGCACAGGCGAAATGCCGCCGCAGCAGCGCCCCGCAGCCGCCGCGCGCCTCGGCCCGGCTCAGTCCCGCGAGCACGGCGCGCCAGCGCGGATGATGGCGCGGGCCGACCCGCTCGACATGCAGCTCGCCCAGCTCGCCGCCGCGGCGCGCCAGGGCGGCGGCGGCGCGGGCGGCGGCCTCGTTGGGGAAAGCGCCGGTTTGCAGCCCCCACTCGCGGGCGGCGGCGTGCTCGTGGGTCGCCGCCGGCGCGATCGGCGCGGCATCGAGCGTCGCCGCCTGGGCCGAGGCCACCAGCCCGCCGCCGTGGCTCGCCCAGTCGTGGCGCGCGGCGCCCGGCACGTTCATCGCATCGAACCCCTGGTCGAGCAGGGCGGCCATGTGCAGGTCGCGCTCGCCGGGGCCGGCGGCGCCGATCACCACGCCGATCAGCCGCACCTCGCCGCGCACCGCCGAGGTGACGAGGTTGAACCCGGCCGCCTCGATGTATCCGGTTTTGAGGCCGTCGGCGCCCGGATAACGCTGCAGCAGATGGTCGTGGTTGAGGATGGTGTGGCCGTGGAACACGAAGGAGGGCGTGCTGAAGTAGTGGTAGTCGTCCGGGAAGTCGCGGATCAGGTGCCGCGCCAGCAACGCGAGGTCGCGCGCCGTGCTCACCTGCTGCGGGTCGGGCAGGCCGGAGGCGTTGCGGAAGCTGGTGTGCGTCATCCCCAGCGCCCGCGCGCGCAGCGTCATCATCTGCGCGAACTGCGCTTCGTCGCCGCCGAGCAGCTCGCCGAGCGCCGCGGCGGCGTCGTTGGCCGACTTGGTGACCAGGCCGAGGATCGCCTGCTCGACGGTCAGCCGCGTCCCCGGCAGCAGCCCCAGCTTGGAGGGCGCCATCGAGGCCGCGTGCGCCGACACCGGCACCGGGGTGGCGAGCGTCAGGCGGCGGTCGCGCAGCGCCTCGAACGCCATGTAGAGCGTCATCATCTTCGTCAGGCTGGCCGGGTAGCGCGGCGCGTCGGCGTTGACGGCGCTGAGCACGTTGCCGGTCGCGGCATCGATGACGATGGAGCTGTAGCGGTCCGATCCGATCTGCGCGCGCGCCGGCCCGGCAGCGGCGACGGCGAACACCGCCGCGACGGCGAGCAATGCCGCGCACCCGCCGGCGGTATGCACAAGGCGCATCACGCCTGCGTGTATCCGGATGCGCAATGCGTCCATCGGCGAGCCTTCCGGCGAATTGTCGTGTTTTCTCTTAACCGGCCCAGGTCGCGGCTGTCCAGTGGGAAACGACGGGAAACCGCGCCCGCTGAACGACTTATCGCGCGGAGCTGCACGAAAATCTATTCCCGCCCCGCATCGGCGCTGGCGCGGGGCGGCAACCGTGACACTTTGTGCACTGCACAAATTCGTCCTTGACCCGATACGGCGCCCTGCCTATGTTCCCATTGTGCAGTGCAGCAAAGACGCGCGGCGTCGCACCGGGACGGGGTGGACCGAAGGTTCGCCCGGCTCGCAATGGCGCTGCAAGCAACGAGGAGGTGAGCAGATGGCGGCAAAAAGGGCGGGCGATGCGCCGCTGCCGGACGTGACGGCAGAGGGCGTGTCGGAACCGGTGGCGATGGCCCCGGCGACGGTGGCGGAACCGGCGGCTGCGGCCCCGGAGCGCATCCAGAGATCGGTATCGGCGACGATGGTCGGCGCCGCGGCTCAGTTCGACAAGACAAGCACAGAGGTGAAGGACCACATGGACAAGGCAATCAAGACGGCGGAAGACCTGGTGTCGTTCGGCCAGGGCAATCTGGAGGCGCTGGCGAAGTCCAGCCAGATCTGGGCGGCCGGCGTGCAGGACCTCGGCAAGCAGCTGGCGGCCAGCGCGCAGGCGCAGGTCGATCAGACCATGGCGACGTGGAAGGCGCTGGCCAGCGCGAAGTCGCTCAAGGAGGCGATGGAGCTGCAGTCGAGCCTTGCCCGCGCCTCGGTCGAGAAGGCGGTCGCCGAGACCGGCAAGCTGACCGACGCCTCGATCAAGCTGGCGGAGCAGGCCTTTGCGCCGCTGACGGCGCGCATCTCGCTGGCGGCGGAGCGGTTCGGCCGCGTCGCCTGAACGCAGCGCGTATTGCGGCGAGGCCGATCCGCCGGCCCGGGGCGACCCGGGCCGGCGGATCGCATTTCGGGCGCCGGCACGCGCGCCGCCCGGCGCCGGACCGGCACGCGCGCAGAAATCCACGCGATGCCCTTTTCCCGGCGCCACGGATTTCGATATCCTCGCTCGCAGCGGCTTCCCCGCATGGCGGTCCCGGCGGGGCGTTGGAGACGGGGGGCGGAGTGCGGCCAGAGGCGAGCGGACGCGGCAATGAGCGACGGTGACAGGCGCAAGGACGACGGGCGCAAGGACGACGGGCGCAACGACGGCGGGCGCACCGATGGCGGCGAGGGCCCGACCACCGGCGTCGTGGTCAAGGCGCGGCCGAAGACCCGCAAGCCGGCGATGTACAAGGTGCTGATGCTGAACGACGACTACACGCCGATGGAGTTTGTCGTCCACGTGCTGGAGCGCTTTTTCCAGAAGTCGCGGGAGGAGGCGACGCGGATCATGCTGCACGTCCACCGCCGCGGCGTCGGCGTGTGCGGCGTGTTCACCTACGAGGTCGCCGAGACCAAGGTGACGCAGGTGATGGACCTGGCACGCCAGAACCAGCATCCGCTGCAATGCACGATCGAGAAGGAATAACCGGCGCGCGGTCACGGCGCACCGCGGCCGGCCGGGCCGGCTGGCCCGCCGATTGCCTGCTCGGCCGCGCAACCCTGGCCGGATGACGGGGATGTTCGGCGTCGCTTCGAATTTTAAATCAATCGGCGGCAAGATAGCACTGGCGCGGTCGGCCCAGGATCGTGAAAGGTTGCCCATGCATCGTGATCGGCATCGCCTTATCCGCCCGCCTCGATCTTGCGTAGTGTTCCCGGGCGCGTCCGCAGCCCGGCACGGCTTGCCGTCGGCGGACCGGCTGACCTGAACCGAAGGAGCGTCGAACCTCATGCTCTCGCGAAACCTCGAACAGACGCTCCACCGCGCGCTTTCCTATGCCAGCGAGCGCAAGCACGAATACGCGACGCTGGAACACCTGCTGCTCGGTCTCGTCGAGGACAGCGACGCGGCGACGGTGCTGCGCGCCTGCGGCGTGGATCTGGAGCGGCTGAGGAACGACCTCGTCGAATTCCTCGACAAGGACCTGGCCGGCCTGGCCACCGATCGGCCGGGCGATCCGAAGCCGACCGCGGGCTTCCAGCGCGTGGTGCAGCGCGCCGCGATCCATGTGCAGTCCTCCGGCCGCGACGAGGTGACCGGCGCCAACGTGCTGGTGGCGCTGTTTTCCGAGCGCGAGAGCCATGCCGTGTATTTCCTGCAGACGCAGGACATGACGCGGCTGGATGCGGTGAACTTCATCAGCCACGGCATCGCGAAGGCGCCGGGCCGCGGCCAGGCCCGCCCGGTGCAGGGCGCCGCCGACGGCCACGAACAGGAACGCGAGGAAAAGCCGTCGCGCCGCGGCCAGGACGCGCTGACCAACTACTGCGTCAACCTCAACAAGAAGGCGATGGCGGGCAAGATCGACCCGCTGATCGGGCGCGAGAGCGAGATCGAGCGCACCATCCAGATCCTCTGCCGCCGCACCAAGAACAACCCGCTCTATGTCGGCGATCCCGGCGTCGGCAAGACCGCGATCGCCGAGGGGCTGGCCAAGCGCATCGTCGAGGGCGACGTGCCCGAGGTGCTGGCAAAATCGACGATCTATGCCCTCGACATGGGCGCGCTGCTGGCCGGCACGCGCTACCGCGGCGATTTCGAGGAGCGGCTGAAGGCGGTGGTCACCGAGCTCGAGGCGCAGCCGCACGCGGTGCTGTTCATCGACGAAATCCATACCGTGATCGGCGCCGGCGCCACCAGCGGCGGCGCGATGGACGCCTCCAACCTGCTCAAGCCGGCGTTGGCATCGGGCACGCTGCGCTGCATCGGCAGCACGACCTACAAGGAGTTCCGCAACTACTTCGAGAAGGACCGCGCGCTGGTGCGGCGCTTCCAGAAGATCGACGTGAACGAGCCGACCCCCGAGGACGCGGTCAAAATCCTGCGCGGACTCAAGGCGAACTACGAGAAGCACCACAAGGTGCGCTACACCGACGAGGCGATTCGCGCAGCGGTGGAATTGTCGGCGAAATACATCCACGACCGCAAGCTGCCGGACAAGGCGATCGACGTGATCGACGAGGTGGGCGCTTCGCGCATGCTGCAGCCCGAGCACAAGCGTCGGAAGACGGTGACGCTGCGCGACGTGGAGGAGATCGTCGCGAAAATCGCCCGCATCCCGCCAAAAAGCGTGTCGGCCGACGACAAGGAGACGCTGCGCAACCTGGAGCGCGACCTGCGCAGCATGGTGTTCGGCCAGGACCGCGCGATCGAGGCGCTGGCGGCGGCGATCAAGCTGTCGCGCGCGGGCCTGCGCGAGCCTGAGAAGCCGATCGGCAACTACCTGTTCAGCGGCCCCACCGGCGTCGGCAAGACCGAAGTGGCACGCCAGCTCGCCAGCACGCTCGGCATCGAGCTGATCCGCTTCGACATGAGCGAGTACATGGAGCGGCATTCGGTCTCGCGCCTGATCGGGGCGCCGCCCGGCTATGTCGGCTTCGACCAGGGCGGGCTGCTGACCGACGCGATCGACCAGCATCCGCACGCGGTGCTGCTGCTCGACGAGATCGAGAAGGCGCATCCGGACCTGTTCAACATCCTGCTGCAGGTCATGGATCACGGCAAGCTGACCGACCACAACGGCAAGACCGTCGATTTCCGCAACGTCGTCCTGATCATGACGACCAATGCCGGCGCCTCCGACATGGCCAAGGAGGCGATCGGCTTCGGCCGCGACGTGCGCGTGGGCGAGGACGAGGACGCGATCAAGCGCATGTTCACGCCGGAGTTCCGCAACCGGCTGGACGCGGTGATCGCCTTCGCCGGGCTGACCCCGGAGATCGTGGCGCGCGTGGTGGAAAAATTCGTGATGCAGCTGGAAGCGCAGCTCGCCGACCGCAACGTGACCATCGAGCTGTCGTCGGCGGCGAAGGAATGGCTCGCCGAGCGCGGCTATGACCGGCTCTATGGCGCGCGTCCGCTGGCGCGCGTGATCCAGGAATACATCAAGAAGCCGCTGGCCGAGGAGCTGCTGTTCGGGAAGCTGACCAAGGGCGGCGCGGTGAAAGTGACGCTGAAGGAGAACAAGCTGGACTTCGACTTCATCGAAGCCTCGCCGCCGGCGCTGCCACGCCCCGACGGCGAGGGCGAGGGCGAGCGGGAGAGCGAGACCGCCGAGTAGCCTCCCGCGCTCACTCCACCACGATGCGCGGCCCGGCCGGCGCCGTCGCGCCCCGCCCGGCCGGCAGCTTGGCCCAGACGCGCTGCGCCAGCGCGGTGAAGGCGCGGCCCGCCTCGCTCTCGGGCGCTGCCGCCGCGATCGGCTCGCCGGCATCGCCCGAGCTGCGGATGTCGAGCAGCAGCGGCACCTCGCCGAGGAAGTCGATGCCGAGCCGGTGCGCCTCGGCCCGCGCGCCGCCATGACCGAAAATCTCCGCCCGGTGGCCGCAGTTCGGGCAACAGAAAAAGCTCATGTTCTCCACCAGGCCGAGCACCGGCACTCGCGTCTGCTCGAACATTTTCACGCCGCGCCGCGCGTCGGCCAGCGCCACGTCCTGCGGCGTCGAGACGATCACCGCACCCGCCAGCGCCACCCGCTGCGCCATCGTCAGCTGCGCGTCCCCGGTGCCCGGCGGCATGTCCACGACCATGATGTCGAGCGGGCCCCACTCGACCTGGCTCATCATCTGTTCCAGCGCGCTCATCACCATCGGGCCGCGCCAGATCATCGCGGTCGCCTCGTCCACCAGGAAGCCGATCGACATCGCCTTCAGGCCCCAGGCCGGCAGCGGCAGCATGCGCTCGCCGCGCACCTCCGGCTTGCGGGCGAGGCCCAGCATGCGCGGCAGGCTGGGGCCGTAGATGTCGGCGTCCAGCAGGCCGACGCGCAGCCCCATCTGCGCCAGCGCCACCGCGAGATTGACCGCGACCGTCGATTTGCCCACCCCGCCCTTGCCGGAGGCCACCGCGATCACGGCGCCGACCTCGGGCAGCAACGCCGGACGGGCGGCGTGCTGGCCGTGCCCGCGCGCCTGGCCGCCGTGCGGTTGCGGGGGGGCGCGGCGGCGGCCGGCTTGTGGGCGGTGAGCACGGCGGTCGCGTTCTTCACCCCCGGCTCGCGCGCCAGCCGCCGCTCGGCCTCGCGGCGCACCGGCTCCATCGCCGCGGCGTGCTGGCGGTCGGTGAGCAGGGAGACCTGCACCAGGCCGTCCCGCACCTCGATCCCCTCGACCAGCCCGGCGGCGACGATGTCCTGGCCGGTGGCCGGGTCGGCGACGTCGCGCAGCGCCTCGCGCAGGGTCTCGGCGGAGAGGGACGTGCTCATGCGCTTGAAAACCTCTTGAAGCTCGTCATTATGCAGTGATGCGGCGGTGCCGATATGGCGCCCGCACAGCGTCCTGCCAATGGCCGCGCGGCCGGGCAGGATCGGTGCGCCCCACGGCGCCCCGGTCTCGACAGGCGAAAGGAGCAGCCCGGCCCGATGTCCTGGAACAATGGCGGCCCCGGCGGCGGCAGCCCGTGGGGTCCGCCCCCCGGTTCGCCGAAGGACGGCCCGCGGCAAGGCGGCGGCCGGCCGGACGGCGGCGGCGGCGGGCCGAAACGGCCGTGGGGCGACGGCGGTCCGGGCGGGCCGATGCCCGACATGGATGAACTGATCGGCCGCATGCAGGCGTGGCTGCGCGGGTTGCTGCCGCCGTTCGGCCGGGGGCGCGGCGGCGGCTTCGGCCGCGGCCGGCGCGGCCTGGCGCTGATCGTGGCAGGCATCGCGGCGCTGTGGCTGCTCAGCGGCTTCTATCGCGTGCAGGCCGACGAGCAGGGGGTGGTGCTGCGTTTCGGCGCCTTCAACCGCACCTCGCTGCCCGGCCTCAACTACCACATCCCCTGGCCGGTCGAGAGCGTGCTGCTGCCGCAGGTCACCCGCATCAATCGCGTCGAGATCGGCTACCGCTCCGCACCCGGCGGCGGCGATGCGCGCATCGAGGAGGGCCGCGACGCCGCCGGCCGCGACGTGCTGGCGGAGAGCCTGATGCTGACCGGCGATGAGAACATCATCGACATCGACTTCGCCGTGTTCTGGCTCATCCGCAACGCCCCCGACTACCTGTTCAACACGCGCAACCCCGCCGACACGGTGAAGTCCGCCGCCGAGAGCGTGATGCGCGAGGAGATCGGCCATACGGCGATCCAGTTCGCGCTCACCGAAGGGCGCGCCAAGATCGAAACCGACGTGATGAAGGGCGTGCAGGCCATCCTCGACCAGTACGGCACCGGCATCGAGGTCACCCAGGTGCAGCTGCAGAAGGTCGATCCGCCCGATGCCGTGATCGACAGTTTCCGCGACGTGCAGCGCGCCAACACCGACGCCGACCGCATGCGCAACGAGGCCCAGTCGTACCGCAACGACATCGTGCCGCGCGCCCGCGGCGATGCGGCGCGCATCGTCGCCGAGGCGGACGGGCAGCGCCAGGCCGCGATCGCCGAGGCGAGCGGCCAGGCGCAGCGGTTCCTCTCCGTGCTGAAGGCCTACGACGCCGCGAAGGACGTGACGCTGCGCCGCCTCTACATCGAGACCATGCAGGACGTGCTCAGCCGCACGCCCGTGGTGGTGGTCGATCGGAACCTGCAAGGCATCG
Source organism: uncultured Pseudomonadota bacterium (assembly GCA_963786445.1). GTDB lineage: Bacteria > Pseudomonadota > Alphaproteobacteria > Acetobacterales > Acetobacteraceae > JAFKFJ01. The sequence goes on along the minus strand of CAWAZU010000031.1, from coordinate 18,157 downwards.
TGCCGTTCCTGTCGCTCAACGAGGCCGGGCGCGCCAACCCGGCCGCGCGGCCGCCGGCGACGGGGACGACGCCATGAGCCGCACTGCCATCATCGCCCTCGCGGCGGCCTTCGTCGTCGCGCTGTTCGCCAACGCCGCGCTGTTCACCGTCGGGCAGACCGAGCAGGCGCTGGTGACCCAATTCGGCCAGCCGGTGCGCGTGATCGAGCGGCCGGGGCTGCACGCGAAAGTGCCCTTCGTGCAGACCGTCATCATGTTCGACCGCCGCCTGCTCGACTACGAGATACCGCCGGAGGAAGTGATCCTCGGCGGCCAGCGGCGGCTGATCGTGAACGGCTTCGCGCGTTTCCGCATCGTCGATCCGCTGCGTTACTATCAGGCGGTGGGGATCGGCGAGGAGGGCATCAGGGCGCGGCTCAATTCGGTGGTGTCGTCGGCGCTGCGGCGCGTGCTCGGCAACGAGCAGCTGCTGAACGTGCTGTCGGTGCAGCGTGGGCGCATCATGGCGCTGATCCGTGACCAGTCGAACGCGGAAATGCGCGGTTTCGGCGTGACGGTCGAGGACGTGCGCATCCGCCGCGCCGATTTGCCGGAAGAGAACACGCAGGCGGTGCTGGCGCGCATGAAGTCCGAACGCGAGCGCGTCGCCAAGCAGGCGCGCGCCGAGGGCGCCGAGGCGTCGGCAAAAATCCGTGCCGATGCCGACCGCGAACGCACCGTGCTGCTGGCCAACGCGCGCGCCGCCGCCGACCGGCTGCGCGGCGAGGGCGAGGCGAAGTCGATCGCGACCTACGCCGATGCGGTGCGGCAGGATCCGGGCTTCTTCCAGACCTGGCGGACGCTGCTGGCCTATCGCGAGGCGTTCGCCGCCGGCACGTCGCGGCTGGTGCTGACGCCCGGCGACGAGTTCCTGAAACTGTTGAGCCAGGCGCCGCGTCCGGGCGACGGCGACACCGCCGCGGCCGCCGCGGCGCCGGCCGCGGCCGGCTCGCCGTGAGTCTCACGTGTCCGCGAAGGCAACGGACGCAGTTGGCGCTTGCCGCGACCTGCCGTCCACCCGACATTGCCGCAAGCCCTGAGGGACAGACCAAGATGCGTAGCGTGACACTCCGTTCCGTTCGTGCCGCCTCGCTGGCGCTGGCGGCCGTGCTCGCCGTGCCGGCGCTGCCCGGCTACGTGCTGCCGGCGGTGGCCCGGCCGGCGCCGGACAGTTTTGCCGACCTGGCGGCGCGGCTGCTGCCGGCGGTGGTGAACATCTCCTCCAGCCAGACCGTGGTGGCACAGAACGACCGTCCCGGCGTCGGGCCGGAGATGCCGCAGTTCCCGCCCGGCTCGCCGTTCGAGCAGCTGTTCCGCGACTTCCTTGAACGCAACCGCCGCAACCACGACAATCCGCAGACACCGCCACACAAGTTGCAGAGCCTCGGCTCCGGCTTCATCATCGACCCGAAAGGCGTCGTGGTGACCAACAACCATGTGATCGAGGGCGCCGACGAGATCACGGTGACGCTGCAGGACGGCACCACGCTCAAGGCGACCGTGATCGGCCGCGACACGAAAACCGACCTCGCGGTGCTCAAGGTGAAGCCGAGCCAGCCGCTGCCCGCCTTGCAGTTCGGCGATTCCGACCGCTCCCGCGTCGGCGACTGGGTGCTGGCGATCGGCAATCCGTTCGGGCTGGGCGGCACCGTGACCGCGGGCATCGTCTCGGCGCGCGGACGCGACATCCAGCAGGGGCCTTACGACAACTTCATCCAGACCGACGCGCCGATCAACCGCGGCAATTCCGGCGGGCCGCTGTTCAACATGGACGGCGAGGTGATCGGCATCAACACGGCGATCTATTCGCCGTCGGGCGGGTCGATCGGCATCGGCTTCTCGATCCCGGCGAATCTCGCCAAGACGGTGGTGGACCAGCTGCGCGAGTACGGCCACCCGCGGCGCGGCTGGCTCGGCGTGAAGATCCAGCAGGTGACGCCGGACATCGCCGAGAGCCTGGGGCTGAAGGAGCCGCGCGGCGCGATGATCGCGACGGTGGACGACGACGGCCCGGCCGCCAAGGCGCAACTGCGCGCCGGCGACATCATCCTGAAGTTCGGCGAGGAGGACGTGAAGGACATGCACGCGCTGCCGCGCATCGTCGCCGAGACCGAGATCAACAAGGACGTGCCGGTGACGGTCTGGCGCGACGGCAAGGAGGACACGCTGCAGGTCAAGATCGGCGAGCTGCCCGACGACCAGCCGACGCAGGTGGCCTCGACCAAGCCCGACCAGATTCTGCCGGCGAAGCCGCTGCAACTTTCCTCGCTCGGGCTGCAGCTTTCGCCGATCACGCCGGAGGCGCGCGACAAGTATCAGATCGCGCAGGACCAGAAGGGCGTGCTGATCACCGATGTCGGCCAGGGCACGCCGGCCTCCGACCGCGGGCTCAAGGCGGGCGACGTGATCGTGGAAGTGCAGCAGGAGGACGTGACCAACCCGGCCGACGTGCAGGACCGCGTCGAGAAGGTGCGCAAGGCCGGCCGCGCGTCGGTGCTGTTTCTGGTGCAGAGCAGCGACGGGCTGCGCTGGGTACCGCTGTCGCTGAAGCCGGACGGCGAACGCCAGCCGGGGTGAACGCGGCGCTGCGGTTGGGCTACGGCGTTCCGCCGTACAGCGTCTCCGGCGCCACCACCGGCGCGGCGATCTCCTGCCACGCGCCCGCGTGCGCGGCACGGAAAAAACAGGCGCGCCGGCCGGTGTGGCAGGCGACACCCGTCTGATCGACCAGCACCAGCAGCGCATCGCCGTCGCAATCCAGCCGCAGTTCCACCAGCCGCTGCGTCTGCCCGGAGGTCTCGCCCTTGCGCCACGGCGCGCCGCGGCTGCGGCTGAAATAGCAGACGCGCCCGGTCGCCAGCGTCTCGCGCACCGCCGCGCGATCCATCCAGGCGAGCATCAGCACCTCGCCGGTGTCGAACTGCTGCGCCACCGCAGGCACCAGCCCCTGCGCATCGAAGGCGATGGCGTCGAGAATGGCGTCCCCGCTCACGGTTCCCCGTCCGGCGCGACGAAGCCGCGCAGCACGGCAAGGCCGCGATCGAGGTCGGCGATCAGGTCGGCCGGTTCCTCCAGCCCGATATGCAGCCGCACCGTCTCGCCGCCGAACTCGCCGGTGCCGGCGGTGCGGGTGATGAAGCCGTTGGTCGGCAGCACCAGGCTCTCGAAGCCGCCCCAGGACGCGCCGATGCCGAACAGCGCCAGGCTCTCGACCATCGCGTGGATGGCGGCGCGGGAAAACTCCGGGCGGAACACCACGCCGAACAGGCTGCAGGCGCCGGAAAAATCGCGCCGCCAGAATGCGTGGCCGGGGCAGGAGGGCAGGGCGGGATGCAGCACCTGCCTGACCTCCGGCCGCGCGGCGAACCAGCGCGCCACTTCCAGCCCCGATTGCATCTGCCGATCCAGCCGCACCGCCATCGTGCGCAGGCCGCGCAAGGCGAGCCAGCAATCGTCGGGGCTGGCGTGCTGGCCGAGCAGCAGCGTCGTCGTGCGCACGCGCTCCCAGTCGGCGTCGCTGTTGGTGACGATGCCGCCCAGCACCAGGTCGGAGTGCCCGGCGGCGTATTTCGTCAGCGCCTGGATCGACACATCGACGCCGTGCGCGAACGGCTGGAAGAAATGGATGCCCCAGGTGTTGTCCATCAGCACTTTCGCGCCGTGCGCGTGCGCCACGGCGGCGAGCGCCGGCACGTCCTGCACCTCGAAAGTGTGGCTGCCGGGGCTTTCCAGATAGACCACTTTCGTGTTCGCCCGCAGCAGCGCGCGCAGTCCGTCGCCGTCGAGCATCGGGTCGTAGTAGGTGGTCTCGACGTGCATGCGGGTGAGGAAATGGTCGGCGAACTGGCGCGCCGGGCCATAGACCGAATCCGGCATCAGCAGATGGTCGCCCGCGGCCAGGAAGGCGAGCAGCGGCACGGTGAACGCGGCGACGCCGGTGCTGACGATCTGGCAGCGCGAGCCGCCCTCGATCTCGGCGATCACGTCCTCCAGCGGCCAGTGCGTCGGCGTGCCCAGCGTGCCGTACACCAGCGCCTGTTGCAGCCGCTTCGCGCCGCCGCCCTGGCGCGTCGCGATGTCCGGGCACAGCACGGTCGAGCCGCGATGCACCGCCGGGTTGACGAAGCCGTGCGCGTGCGTGCCGGCGCGTCCGGCATGCGACAGGCGCGTGTGCCAGTCCTGGCGCGGGCGCGGTGTCGAGGCGTCATCGGGCATGGGCGGCGGTCCTTGCGGCGTCGAGGCGCTGTTCAACCGGCTCGCGCGCGGCTTGGCAAGGCGGCGTCAGCGCTCCACCGGCGTGTCGCCCCGCCCGCCCCATTCCGCCCACGACCCGTCGTAGAGCGCGCCGGTCGGCAGGCCGGCGCGGGCGAGCGCCAGCGTGACGACGGCGGCGCTGACGCCGGAGCCGCAACTGGTGACGACTGGCCGGCTTGCCGTCCGCCCCGGCGGCGGCGAAGCGGGCGCGCAGCGCCTGCGGCGCCAGCATGGTCCCGTCCGCTGCCAGCAACTCGCCGAACGGCAGGCTGGCGGCGCCGGGGATGTGGCCGCCGCGCAGCCCGGCGCGCGGCTCCGGCGCCTCGGCGCGGAAGCGCGCGGCGGCGCGGGCGTCCAGCACCAGTTCCGCCTGTGAGGCGAGGTTGCCCAGCATGTCGCCGATGCCGCGCAGCCGGGCGGCGCGGAAATCCGGGCGGAACGTGGCGGGCGGGGGCGGCGGCGGCTCGCCGTGCTCCAGCGCCCGGTTCTCGGCGCGCCATTTCGGCAGGCCGCCATCCAGCACGGATGCCGCGTCATGGCCGAACAGCCCCATCAGCCACCAGCCGCGCGGCGCGGAAAAAATGCCGCGCTGGTCGTAGAACACCAGACGCTTGTCGTTGCCGATGCCGAGCGCACCGACCAGGCGCGCGAAGCGGCCGGGCGAGGGAACCATGTGCGGCAGGTCGGTCGCGTCATCGGCGATCGCGTCGATGTCGAAGAACCGCGCGCCGGGAATGTGCGCGGCGCGGTATTCCTTTCGTCCGTCGCGGCCCTCGTGCGGCAGGTAGTAGCTTGCGTCCAGCACGATCAGGTCGGGATCGCCGAGGTGCTGCGCCAGAAATTCGGTGGAAACCAGCGGATCGGTCATGCGAGTGCCACCACGATGCGGCGGTTCTGCCGCCCCTTGCTTTCCATCTTCAGCACGCGCACCGGCCCGATCGTCCCGGTGCGGGCGACATGCGTGCCGCCGCAGGGCTGCAGGTCGATCGGCGTTTCGCCGGCGCCGATGCGCACCAGCCGCAGCCGCCCCGTGCCGCGCGGCGGCTTGACCGAGAGCGTGCGCACCAGTGCCGGGTTGTCGTCGAGCACGCTCTCCTCCACCCACTCGGCCGCGACCGGATGGTCGGCGGCGATCAGCGCGTTCACCGCCGCCTCGATCGCCTCCCTGGCCGGCGGGTCGGGCAGGTCGAAGTCGAGACGGGAGCGGTCGGCGCCGATCTGCCCGCCGGTGACCGCGGCCCCCGGCAGCACGGCGCAGAGCAGGTGCAGCGTCGTGTGCATGCGCATGTGCGCCTGCCGCCGCGGCCAGTCGAGCGATGCCGTCAAAAGCGTCCCCGGCGGCGGCAAGGGCGATCCCGCGGCGGCGAGGTGGCGGATCGCCTCGCCGTCGCCCTTCACCGCCTCGGTGACGATCGTGGCGCCGCCGGCCCAGCGCAGCACGCCGGCATCGCCCGGCTGGCCGCCGGACCGGGCGTAGAACGGCGTGCGGTCGAGCAGCACGCCCTCTTGCGTGCTGGCCAGCACCGTCGCCGCGGCTTCGCGCAGCATGGCGTCGGCGAGGAACAGGCGTTCGGTCATGTCCACTCCTCTCGCAGCCGGTCGCGGCGCAGCCCGAGCCAGAGCAATGCGATCGCGGTCACGGAATTGGCGAATTTTCCTTCGACGGCCGCGGCGATGGCATGAGGTGCCGGCCAGACACGCACGCGGATGTCCTCGTCCTCGGCGGCCAGCCCGGTTTCGCCGGCCAGCCCGTCCTTGCCGGTGGCCGGGGCGGTCACCTCCCCGGCATAGAGAGCGACGCATTCGTCGCTGCCGCCCGGTGTGAGCAAAAAATCGCCGATGCGTACGAGGCGGCGCGGCGTGATCGCTATTTCCTCCTCGGCCTCGCGCCGCAGCGTTGTCTCCGGCGTCTCGCCGGGGTCGCACAGGCCGGCGGGCACTTCCACCAGCACCGGATCGATGCCGGCGGCGAGCGCGGGCAGGCGGAACTGCTCGATCAGCACCACCGCGTCGGCAACGGGGTCGTAGGGCAGCAGCGCGGCGGCGCGGCCGCGGCGCCAGAGTTCCCAGGTGCGCAGGCCCGACATGCGCCCGTCGAAGCGGCGGTGGCGGAAGCGGATGCGTTGCAGCGGGAATTTCCCGTGCCAGACGGTCTCGTCGGATTCGATCTCGGTGTCGGGATGCGCGGGCAGTGTTGCGGGGGACGGCATGGCGCGCAGCCTAACGGTGCAGCCGGGGGCGATCCAGGGGCGGTGGCAGCGCCCCGGTTTCACTGCGAAGGGCCATGTTTACGTTGCTGTTTCGCAACATTCAGGGCGTGCGGGGGCGCCGCGCGGTCACGCCGGAACGGGCGGGGTGCTCGGTGCGGGCGGGGAGAGGATACGGGGCCGCGCGCGCGGCGGCGGGCGGGGACGGCAGGCCGGGTGGGACGGGGCCGCCGGCCGGACCGGCGGCGGAGCGCCCACGGGACCGGCCTGCTTCCGGCCCGAGGACAGGCTCCGGGCCGGCGGCGGGCGGACGCCCAGCATCTGGCAGAGCGGGCGCAGCAGCCGCCCGGCCTGGGGTGCTGCGGCGAGCAGGTCGGCCATCGCCGGATCGGCGAGCAGGTGCTGCAACTGCGAGGCGGCGGCGGCGGCCTGCGGCAGCCGGCGCAGCAGCCAGGCGAAGCCGCGCGGCAGCCGCGGCGGCGGAGGTTGCACCGCGCGGGGCGAGCGCCGACGCTGGCGCGGCGGCGGCAGCGCGCCGGCATGGACTTTTGCCGCGAGGCGGGCGAAGCGGAGGGCGGTGCGGTGCAGCCGCGACCAGAGCAGCAGCATCAGCGGCAGGGCGAGTCCGATGCCGGCGCCGCGGGCGGCGATGGCGCGGCGCAGCCCCGCCACCAGACGGGCGAAGCGGTCGGCCAGGGCGGGGGACGCGACGGGCGGCATGGCAGCGATACTAACACGCCTCGGGGTGGGCTGGGCAAGCCGGCCGGGCCGCGTCGATTCACGATACGACACCACCCGGCCGGGTCGTGTCGCAGTCTCAACTCGGACGACCGTGAAAAGCCCGACCGAAAGCGTCGCTGAGTCAGCGGTCTGACCGCTATGGAGATCACAGTGGGAGGTAAAAATGCCGGCGTTCATCTGCGTGACCTGCGGCGTGCAGTATCCGCCCGCCGACGCGCCGCCCGATTCCTGCCCGGTCTGCGAGGACGAGCGGCAGTTTCTGGCGCCGTCCGGCCAGCAATGGACGACGCTGGAGCGGATGCGGATCACGCACTGGAACGCCTGGCGGCAGCTTGAGCCGGGGCTGTTCGGCATCGGCACGACGCCGGCCTTTGCGATCGGCCAGCGCGCGCTGCTGGTGCAGACGGACGCGGGCAACGTGCTGTGGGACTGCATCAGCTTCATCGACGCGGCGACCGTCGCGCTGGTCCGCGCCCTCGGCGGCATCGCCGCGATCGCGATTTCGCACCCGCACTACTACAGCACCGTCGTCGAGTGGGCGCATGCGTTCGCGGCACCGGTGTGGCTGCACAAGGCCGACCGGTCCTGGGTGATGCGGCCCGATCCGGCGCTGCGTTTCTGGTCCGGCGCGACGCATGGCCTGCCCGGCGGCCTGACGCTGATCCACGCGCCCGGCCATTTCGACGGCGCGGCGATGCTGCACTGGCCGGCGGGCGCAGAGGGACGCGGTGCGCTGCTCTCCGGCGACATCATCCAGGTCGCGGCCGACCGCAAGTCGGCCGGCTTCATGCGCAGCTACCCGAACTGGATCCCGCTCGGTCCGGCCGGCGTGCGCCGCATCGCCGATGCGGTCGCGCCCTTCGCCTATGAGCGCGTGTACGGCGCGTTCTGGGACCGCGTCATCCCCGCCGACGGGAAGGCGGCGGTCGAACGCTCGGTGGCGCGGGCGCTGCGCTGGCTGGAGGCGTGAACGGTCAGGCGGGCAGCAGTTCCACGGCATCGCCGACGGCGAGGCGCCCGCCCTCGACCACCTCGGCATAGACGCCGCAATCGACGTGGCCGAACGCTTCGCGCAGTTCCGCCGGCGGGCGCGCGTCGCGCTCGGCGGTGTCGGGGTTCACCTCCGTCGCGGCGCAGCGGGAGATGCGCTTGACCACGCGCAGCCGCGTCCCGCCTGCGAGCAGTTCCTGCCCGACCCAGCCGAGTTCGCTCCACGCCGGCGCGCCGCAAAAATACAGGTTGGCGCGGAAGCGCAGATGGTGGCGCGGCGCGCCGGCGCGGCGGGCGAGATCGGCCAGGCTGGCAAGGTTGATGAGGCTGACCACTTTCGCGTTCACATCGCAGAAGGAATGTTCTGGTACGTGATGGAACCGCGGCACGCCGCGCGCCTCCGGCCCGAGATACGCCGCGAGCCAGGCGGCGAGCCGGGCGCGGCCGGCGTCGGTCAACGCCGGTTCGGCGATCCGGCTGCCGTCGGGCGCGCGGATCAGCAGCACGCCGGAGGGCGCGTCGAAGCTCGCCCGCAGCAGGGCGGCGCGGGCGTTGACCATCAGGCACATGAAATGCGTCTTCTGCAGCCAGCGCGGCGCCGCCGGGTCGAACGGCGCGTCGCCCTGCGCCAGCGCGAAGGCGCGGTCCCACGGCACGGTCTCGCCCGGCGCCAGCGCCACCGCTTCCAGCGCCTCGGCGGTAAGACCCTTCACCGGATAGCGATAGAGATGCTCGATTCGCATGCGCGCCTCGCTGCGGCCCCGGAAGCTCTTGAGTGGACAGGCATCATCCCCCATTTCGTGACCCGGGAACAGGGCGCCCGCTGCCTAAGATAGGGGCGGGCACGCTGGTCGCCTGAGAAGGGACAAGGCCATGGATATCGAGAAATTCACCGAGCGGTCGCGCGGCTTCATCCAGGCCGCGCAGACCATCGCGATCCGCGAGTTCCACCCGCAGCTGACGCCGGAGCATCTGCTCAAGGCGCTGCTGGACGATGAGGAGGGCGCGGCGTCGGGCCTGATCCGCGCCGCCGGCGGCGACGATCGCGCGGTGCGTGCGGCGGTCGAGCAGGAACTCGCCAGGCAGCCGAAGGTGAGCGGCAGCGGCGCCAGCCAGCCGCAGGCGACGCCGGGGTTCGTGCGCGTGCTCGATGGCGCGCAGCGCGCGGCGGAGAAGGCGGGCGACGAATACGTCGCACAGGACCGGCTGTTGCTCGCGCTGGCCAATAGCGACGGGGCCGCGGCGCGGGCGCTGCGGAGTGCGGGGGCGACGCCGCAGGCGCTGGAAAAGGCGGTCGCCGACATCCGCAAGGGACGCAAGGTGACCAGCCAGAACGCCGAGGCCAGTTTCGACGCGCTGAAGAAATACGCGCGTGACGTGACCGCGCTCGCGCGGGAAGGCAAACTCGATCCGGTGATCGGCCGCGAGGAGGAGATCAGGCGCACCATCCAGGTGCTCGCGCGCCGCACGAAAAACAACCCGGTGCTGATCGGCGAACCCGGCGTCGGAAAAACCGCGATCGTCGAGGGCCTCGCGCTGCGCATCGTGAACGACGACGTGCCGGAGGCGCTGAAGGGCAAGCGGCTGCTGGCACTCGACCTGGGCGCGATGGTGGCGGGCGCCAAATACCGCGGCGAGTTCGAGGAACGGCTGAAGGCGGTGCTGAAGGAGATCGAAAGCACCAACGGCGAGATCATCCTGTTCATCGACGAGATGCACACGCTGGTCGGCGCCGGCCGTGCCGAAGGTGCGATGGACGCGTCGAACCTGCTGAAGCCGGAGCTGGCGCGCGGCGCGCTGCATTGCGTCGGCGCGACGACGCTCGACGAATACCGCAAGCACGTGGAGAAGGATGCGGCGCTGGCGCGGCGCTTCCAGCCGGTGTTCGTGGGCGAGCCGAGTGTCGAGGACACCGTCAGCATCCTCCGCGGCATCAAGGAGAAATACGAACTGCATCACGGCGTTCGCATCACCGACGGCGCGCTGGTCGCCGCGGCGGCGCTGTCCAACCGCTACATCACCGACCGTTTTCTGCCCGACAAGGCGATCGACCTGATCGACGAGGCGGCGAGCCGGCTGCGCATGCAGGTGGACAGCAAGCCCGAGGAACTGGACGAACTCGACCGCCGCGTGCTGCAGCTCAAGATCGAGCGCGAGGCGCTGAAGCGCGAGGACGATCCGGCGAGCCGCGAGCGGCTGGCAAGGCTGGAGCACGAACTCGCCGAAGCGGAAGAGAAGTCGAATGCGCTGACCGCGGCGTGGAAGGCGGAGAAGGAAAAACTGCAGCAGAACCAGTCGCTGAAGGAGCGGCTCGACCGTGCGCGCAGCGAGGTGGAGGTGGCGCAGCGGCGCGGCGACCTGCAGCGCGCGTCGGAACTGCTCTACGGCGTCATCCCCGGGCTGGAGAAGCAGCTGGCGCAGGCGCA
>CAWAZU010000031.1:0-2500 GCA_963786445.1 uncultured Pseudomonadota bacterium | reverse complement strand
AAGCAGCCATCCTTTAAAGAAAGCGTAATAGCTCACTGGTCTATCAGAAACCCTGCGCCGAAAATGTAACGGGGCTCAAGCCACGTGCCGAAGCTGCGGAAACGGTCGTCAGTTGTCAGTCGTCAGTTGTCAGACAGCGGAGAAAAATGTTGTCCGCAGATGACGCAGATGACGCAGAGTAGGAAGAGTAGGTTTATCCACAGATTGCACAGATTGCACAGATCAGGGTTTATGTCTGTCGAACGGACAAAGCCAATCTGCTGGTCTAAGGTGGTTGTGGATGAAATCCTAAAAAACCTAATCTGTGTAATCTGTGCAATCTGTGGATGAAAGCCTTATCTGCGGCCATCTGCGGATGGCCCTGAGCTTCTCTGATCCGCTGACGTCCGACAACTGACGATCGTTTGGTAGCGGAGCGTTCCGTAGGCCCGTGAAGCCGCATCCGTGAGGAGCGGTGGAGGTATCGGAAGTGCGAATGCTGACATGAGTAGCGACAAACAGAGCGAGAAACTCTGTCGCCGAAAGTCCAAGGGTTCCTGCGCAAGGTTAATCCGCGCAGGGTGAGCCGGCCCCTAAGGCGAGGGCGAGAGCCGTAGTCGATGGGAACCAGGTGAATATTCCTGGGCCTGCTGGAAGTGACGAACGCGAAGCGTGGTGCGGGCTTAACGGATTGCCCGTGCCGCCGGAGCGTTCCGGGAAACAGCTCCAGCGTCGAGACCGTACCCGAAACCGACACAGGTGGACTGGTAGAGCATACCAAGGCGCTTGAGAGAACGATGTCGAAGGAACTAGGCAAATTGCCCGCGTAACTTCGGAAGAAGCGGGACCCGTATCCGGGCAACCGGGTGCGGGTGGCACAGACCAGGGGGTAGCGACTGTTTAGTAAAAACACAGGGCTCTGCGAAGTCGAGAGACGACGTATAGGGTCTGACGCCTGCCCGGTGCCGGAAGGTTAAGAGGAGGTGTGCAAGCACTGAATTGAAGCCCCGGTAAACGGCGGCCGTAACTATAACGGTCCTAAGGTAGCGAAATTCCTTGTCGGGTAAGTTCCGACCTGCACGAATGGCGTAACGACTTCCCCACTGTCTCCGGCATCGGCTCAGCGAAATTGAATTCCCCGTGAAGATGCGGGGTACCCGCGGTCAGACGGAAAGACCCTATGAACCTTTACTGCAGCTTTGCAGTGGCATCAGGGGAGCACTGTGTAGGATAGGTGGGAGGCATCGAAGCCGGGGCGCCAGCCTCGGTGGAGCCAGCCTTGAAATACCACCCTGGGCGCTTCTGATGTCTAACCGCGACCGGTCAGCCCGGTCCGGGACCCTGCATGGCGGGCAGTTTGACTGGGGCGGTCGCCTCCCAAAGTGTAACGGAGGCGCGCGATGGTGGGCTCAGGCCGGTCGGACATCGGCTGCTGAGTGCAATGGCACAAGCCCGCCTGACTGCGAGAGTGACAGCTCGAGCAGAGACGAAAGTCGGCCATAGTGATCCGGTGGTCCCGCGTGGAAGGGCCATCGCTCAACGGATAAAAGGTACTCTAGGGATAACAGGCTGATCTCCCCCAAGAGTCCACATCGACGGGGAGGTTTGGCACCTCGATGTCGGCTCATCACATCCTGGGGCTGGAGCAGGTCCCAAGGGTTCGGCTGTTCGCCGATTAAAGTGGTACGTGAGCTGGGTTTAGAACGTCGTGAGACAGTTCGGTCCCTATCTGCCGTGGGTGAAGGAGACTTGCGAGGCGCTGTCCCCAGTACGAGAGGACCGGGATGGACGCACCTCTGGTGTACCGGTTGTCGCGCCAGCGGCACCGCCGGGTAGCTATGTGCGGACGGGATAACCGCTGAAAGCATCTAAGCGGGAAACCCTCCTCAAAACCAGGTCTCCCCGAGGGCCGTGCAAGACCAGCACGTCGATAGGCCGGGTGTGGAAGTGCGGCAACGCACGCAGCTGACCGGTCCTAATCGCCCGACAGGCTCAAGGTCCGCCCATCACGCACAGCAGCGAGCCACGCCATCGCGCGGCCCGCCTGCCGGCAGGCACGTCCCGCCACACACCGCACCAGAACCCACCCACCCGCGCCTTCGGCGGGGTGGGCCGGACGACCTGGTGGCTTTGGCGGGGGGAGCGCACCCGATCCCATCCCGAACTCGGCCGTGAAAACCCCCAGCGCCCATGGTACTGCGACCCAAGTCGCGGGAGAGTAGGTCGCCGCCAGGTCCTCCAGCCCACCCCAACCCCACACACCACCACCACCTCCGCGGGGTGGAGCAGCCCGGTAGCTCGTCAGGCTCATAACCTGAAGGCCGCAGGTTCAAATCCTGCCCCCGCAACCAAAAAAGCCCGTTAGATCAGTGATCTAGCGGGCTTCGTCGTGAATAGAGCATGGAAGCGCGCGAGGCGTGGAAGCGGGGCGGAAGCAGGCGGATGTCGCGCCACAGAGCTGACCGCGCTCGCCTCCCTGCGGCACCTGCAAAATGGGGATCGACGATCTGGCGGTCGTCGA
>CAWAZU010000030.1:0-24167 GCA_963786445.1 uncultured Pseudomonadota bacterium | reverse complement strand
CGCGCGGCAAAACTGGTCGCGACCGGGAACCTCTCGGACGATTTTCAGAAACTCGTCGACTGTGACTGGATCATCGAGGCGGTCTCGAACACACGGAGGTGAAGCAGGCGCTGTACCGGAAGCTGGAGGGCGTTCGCCGGCCTGGCACGGCGATGAGTTCCAACACCTCCACGATCCCGCTGAGGGTGCTGACCGAGGGGATGAGCGAGGCGTTTCGCCGCGATTTCCTGATCACTCATTTCTTCAACCCGCCCCGCTACATGCGCCTGCTGGAGATCGTCGGCGGTTTGGACACCTGCGCCCGGTACTGGACGCCGTCACGGGGTTTGCCGATATCGCACTGGGCAAGAGCATGGTCCGCTGCGCCAACTCGCCGGGCTTCATCGCCAACCGGCTCGGCATCTACTGGATCCAGCGCGCCATCGTGGAGGCGTTCGATCTCGGCATGACGGTCGAGGAAGCGGATGCGATCATCGGCCGGCCAATCGGTTTTCCGAAGACCGGGGTGTTCGGGCTGCTCGATCTGGTCGGCCTCGATCTCGGCCCGCAGGTCAATGCGTCGATGCGCCGCGCGCTGCCCAAGGACGATGCGTTCCACGCCGTCGACCGGGACGTCGCTGATCGGCCGGATGATTGAGGATGGCTTCACCGGGCGAAAAGGCAAAGGCGGCTTCTATCGCATGCGCAACCGGTCCAGGGCGGTCGAAGGAGGCGATCGACCTGCAGCCGGCGAATACAGGCCAGAACAAAAGCCGGTTCTGCCGGAACTGAAGCGGCCGGCCGGGATTTGCGGGCGCTTTTGTCAGCGCCGGGCCGGATCGGCACCTATGCGTTCCGCGTGCTCGCGCCCACGCTCGCCTATGCGGCGTCCCTGCTGCCGGAGGCGGCCTCGGTCGCCGCCATCGATGAAGCCATGCGGCTCGGCTACGGCTGGAAATAGGGGCCGTTCGAGCTTATCGACAAATTGGGCGCCGCATGGCTGGTGGAGCAGCTGACCGCCGCGGGCATGACGGTACCCGGCTTCCTGCGGGACGCCGTTGGCAAGACGTTCTATCGCATCGAAGGCAAGCGGCTACAGTATCTCGGCGTCGAAGGTACATGCCATGACGTCGTGCGCCCCGGCGGCGTGCTGCTGCTGGAGGACATCAAGCGCGCCGGCCAGCCGGTGCTGAAGAACGCCTCCGCCGCGCTGTGGGACATCGGCGACGGGGTCGCGTGCTTCGAGTTCACCTCGAAAAGCAATTCGCTCGACGAGCAGATCATGGCGCTGCTCGGCGAGTCGGTCGCGACGGTCACGCAGCGGTTCAAGGCGCTGGTGATCTACAACGAGGGCAAGAATTTTTCCCTCGGCGCCAACATCGCGCTCGCCCTGTTCGCGGCCAATATCGCGGCGTGGGGCGAGATCGAGAAAACCATCGCCGGCGGACAGCAGGCGTTGAAGGCGCTGAAATATGCGCCGTTCCCGGTGGTGGCGGCACCGTCCGGCATGGCGCTCGGCGGCGGCTGCGAGATCGTGCTGCACGCCGACGCGGTGCAGGCGCACGCCGAGACGTATATCGGCCTGGTCGAGTGCGGCGTCGGGCTGATCCCCGGCTGGGGCGGCAACGGCGAGATGCTGGCCCGCTGGCGCGCGGACAGGAAACTGCCGCGCGGCCCGGTGCCGGCATCCGCCAAAGTGTTCGAGACAGTGAGCACGGCGACGGTGTCGAAGTCGGCGTACGAGGCGATGGAACAGAAATTCCTGCGCGAGGGCGACGGCATCACGATGAACCGCAACCGGCTGCTCGCGGATGCGAAAGCGCGCGCGCTGCGCATGGTCGAGGGCTACGTGCCGCCGAAGCCGGCCGAATACGTGCTGCCGGGCCGCGCCGGGCGCGTCGGGTTCAACCTCGCGGCGCAGTCGTTTTTCCGCCGCGGCATCGCCACCGCGCACGACCTGACGGTTGCTGATGCGCTGGCGGAAGTCCTGACCGGCGGCCCCGCCGACATCATCGACGTGGTGAGCGAGCAGCAGCTTCTCGACATCGAGCGGGCGGCGTTCATGCGCCTGGTGCGCACCGGGCCGACACTGGCGCGGATCGAGCACACGCTGGACACCGGCAAGCCGCTCAGGAACTAGCGACGGGACATCGGCTCATGCAAACCTACAAGGCGCCGCTGCGCGACATGCGCTTCGTGCTGCACGAACTGCACGACAGCTCTTCTCTCGCGGCCCTGAAAGGGCTGGAGGAGGTGTCGCCGGAACTGATCGACAGCATCCTCGAAGCAGCCGCGAAACTCTGCGAGGACGTGCTGGCGCCGCTGAACGCCGGCGGCGACGCGGAAGGCTGCCGGCTGGAAAACGGCGTGGTGCGCACGCCAAAGGGCTTTTCGGACGCGTACCGTGCGTTCCGCGAGGGCGGCTGGACGGCGATCGCCTGCGATCCGCGCCATGGCGGCCAGGGCCTGCCGCACAGCGTCAACAAGGCGGTGGAGGAGATGATCTGCTCCGCCAACCTCGCCTTCGGCACCTATCCCGGCCTCGCCTTCGGCGCCTACCAGGCGATCGCCAGCCATGGCAGCGAGGCGCTGAAAGAACGCTTCCTGCCGAAAATGGTCGATGGCACCTGGAGCGGATCGATGTGCCTGACCGAGGCGCAGTGCGGCACCGATCTCGGCCTGCTGCGCACGCACGCCGTGCCACAGCAGGACGGCAGCTACCGTCTGACGGGATCGAAGATTTTCATCTCCGCCGGCGAGCACGACCTGACAGAGAACATCATTCATCTCGTGCTGGCGCGGCTGCCGGATGCGCCGGCGGGCATAAAAGGGATCAGCCTGTTTCTCGTGCCGAAATTTCTGCCCACCGAGGACGGACGGCCCGGCGCGCGCAACGGCGTGGTCTGCACCGCCATCGAACACAAGATGGGCATCAAAGCCTCGGCCACCTGCCAGCTCGGTTTCGAAAACGCGACCGGCTGGCTGGTCGGGCAAGCGAATAAAGGCATGGCGGCGATGTTCACGATGATGAACAGCGAACGCCTGTCGGTCGGCGTGCAGGGTCTCGGACTCGCCGAAGCCAGCTACCAGGGCGCGGTCGCCTACGCGCAGGAGCGGCTGCAGGGGCGCTCGCTCGCGGGGGCAAAGCATCCCGAGAAGCCTGCCGATCCGATCATCGTGCATCCCGACGTGCGGCGGATGCTGCTGACCATGCGCGCCTATGCCGAAGGTTGCCGCGCGCTGGCCGGATGGGTGGCGCGGCAGCTCGACGAGATGGAACGCGCGACCGACCATGACGCGCGGCAGCGCGCGGCCGACTTCACCGCGCTGATGACGCCGGTGGTGAAAGCGCTGTTCAGCGATCTCGGCTTCGAGGCGACCAATCTCGGCATGCAGGTGTTCGGCGGCCATGGCTACATCCGCGATCACGGCATGGAGCAGTACGTGCGCGACGCCCGCATCGCCATGATCTACGAGGGCACCAACGGCGTGCAGGCGCTCGACCTGGTCGGCCGCAAGCTGCCGCTGCACGCGGGGCGGCTGCTGCGCGGCTTCTTCCATCCGGTCAGCGAGTTCATCGAGGCGCACTCCAAGCACAGGCAGCTCGGCGCGATGGTGACGGGGCTTGGAAAGGCGTTCGGCGCGCTGCAGCTCGCGACCGCGCATATCGCCGCGAAAGGCCTGGCCGATCCCGAGGAAGCCGGGGCGGCGGCGAGCGACTATCTGCGGCTGTTCGGCCTGGTGGCGCTCGGCTTCATGTGGATGCGGATGGCGGTGCTGGCGGCGGAAAAGCTGCCGGCGGCGGACGGCGATGCCGGCTTCTACGCGGCCAAGCTCGCGACGGCACGCTTCTACATGGAGCGCATCCTGCCGCAGGCGGGCAGCCTTTACGCCGCGATCAAGTCGGGCAAAGCTGCCATGATGGCGCTGGATGACGCCGCCTTCTAAGGCCGGCGGGACGACCGGGAGGGACGCGATGACGGAAGCTTCCGCGGCGGCGGCATACAAGACGCCGCTCGACGATGCGCCGGACCTGTGCCGGCTCAGCGCCGCCACGCTGGCGCGCCGCTATGCCGACCGCTCGTGCTCGCCGGTCGAGGCGGCCGAGGCGGCGCTGGCGCGCGCGGCGGCGATCCAGCAGCGGTTCAACCCGTTCAGCCATCTCGACCCGGAGGGCGCACTGGCGGCGGCGCGGGCGTCCGAGGCGCGCTGGCTCGCCGGGTCGCCGCTCGGCCCGCTGGACGGCGTGCCGGTCACCATCAAGGACATCGTCTGGGTGCGCGGCTGGACCGTGCGCTACGGCACACGCACGTCGCCTGGCGTGAACGCGGCCGAGGACGCGCCCGCCGTCGCCCAGCTGCGCGCGGCCGGCGCGGTGCTGCTCGGGCTGACCACGACGCCCGAGTTCGGCTGGAAGGCGGTGACCGACAGTGTGCTCACCGGCGTCACGCGCAACCCGTGGGATGCCGCGCGCACCACGGGCGGCTCCTCCGGCGGGGCGGCGGCGGCGTGCGCGTGCGGCGCGGGGGTGCTGCATCTCGGCACCGACGGCGGCGGTTCCATTCGCATTCCGGCCGGGTTCTGCGGCGTCGTCGGGCACAAGCCGACCTTCGGGCGCGTGCCGGCCTATCCGGCCAGTTCCTTCGGCACGATCGCGCATCTCGGCGCGATCGCGCGCAGCGTGGCCGACGCGGCGCTGATGCTGCAGGCGATGTCGGGGCGCGACCTGCGCGACTGGCAGCAATCGCCGTGGCCGGTGCCGGAGGTGACGCCGCTCGCGCCGCGTGCGCTGCGCGGCCTGCGCGTCGCGGTGTGGGACACCCCGCCGCACGGCGCGGTGGCGCCGGAGGTGCGCGACGCGTTCGCCCGTGCGCTCGACCGCATCGCCGATGCCGGCGCGGTTCTGGTGCGTGTCACGCTGCCCGGCGAGGACATCTGGGAGTTGTTTACGCTGCACTGGAACGCGGGCGCCGCGGCGCGGCTTGCCGGCGTGCCGGAAGCAACGCTCGATCTGGTCGAGCCGGGGCTGCGCACCATCGCCGCGGCCGGGGCGCGGCTGTCGGCGCTCGACCTGATCGCGGCCCAGGTCCGCCGCGCGGCGTTCGGCGCGGCGTTCGAGCGGATGCTGGCAGCGCATGACGTGCTGGTCTCGCCGGCGGTGGCGGTGGGCGCGTTCGCAGCCGGCGAGGAAGTGCCGCAAAACTCCGGCCTCGGCCGCTGGACCGAGTGGGCGGGGTTCAGCTACCCGGTGAATCTGGCACAGGCGCCGGCGACGGTGGTGCCGTACCGCCTCGGTGGAGGCGCATTGCCGGCGGGGCTGCAGGTGGTCGGAAGGCGCGGCGATGACGCCGGCGTGCTGGCCGCGGCGGAGGCGCTGCACGCCATGCTTGGCGACGGCTGATCGCGCATTGCATCAGAACAATGCCGCCACGCTCGCGTCGCCTTGATGCGCCATGAGAAGAAACCAGAGCACCAGGCACACCATCGCGAGCAAGCCCGCCCGGACCATGACTTCACTCCATCCCGTTGCCGCGCTTCTATAAGGGCGGCGGGATTGGCTATGGCATGGCCGGATTGTGGCGAATACGTGGAATGTTGACCGCACCCGGCAACGTCTGCGCGATCGCCTGCCGATGCCGGACACGCATGGAATCGATGCCTCGACGCGGCGCAAGCCAGGCGGCAATCGCCGAGGATGGCGGAGCGGGCCCCGGACGTGGACCGAAATGGGCGGTTGGAGTTGACCCCCGTTGCCGGGCTTGCGGAGGATGGGAGCCATGAGAGATGCTGCCGGCGTCCTCTTTTGTTCTCGTTGGGCGCATGGTACGGTGCTGATCTGCCTGCGCGGGATGGGTGGCCGAGCGGCTGAAGGCAGCGGTCCTGAAAACCGCCGACCCGCAAGGGTTCGTGGGTTCGAATCCCACCCCATCCGTTCTCCCCTAATCCGTAGCCGTTCGCGCCCGTTTAGACGAGGCCACAACAATCCAGTCTAGAGGCCATTTTCAGCCACTCGGTAGCTCGCATCAATCCGCTTGCGTTCGCTCCCGTTCGGTGCCAGGATTAGGGGATGGGGTGGGGGACGCGGGTTTGTCCCCTTATCCGGGCGGAGGATCGAGAAACCACCTCTCGGCCATCCCCTAATCCAGCGGAGGGCGTGACGATGCCGAGGCGAGCGGCGGGATTGACAGCGGCAAGGGTGCGGACGGCTGCGCCCGGCCGCTACGGCGATGGCAACGGGCTGTATCTTTTGGTGCGTTCCCCCGAGGCGCGCTTCTGGCTGTTTCGCTACACCCGCGCCGGCCGTATGCGGGAAATGGGCCTCGGCCGAGCGGGCAGCGACCCCGGCGCGGTCACCCTCGCGGAGGCGCGGAGCAGGGCTGGCGAGCTACACAAGCGGGTGCGGGCCGGCGTCGATCCGCTCGACGCCAAGCATGCCGAAACCGCCGCCTCGCGGGCGCGGGCACAACAGGAAGCGGTCCGGGCGATCACCTTCCGCAGCGTCGCCGAACAGTTCATCGCCTCGCACGAGGCCGGATGGCGCAACCCCAAGCACCGAGCGCAATGGGGAGCGACCCTCGCGGCCTACGCCTACCCCCACATGGGCGACCTGCCCGTGGCCGAGGTGACGACCGCGCACGTCATGGCGGCGCTGGACACCATCTGGCGCACGAAGGCGGAGACAGCATCGCGCGTGCGCGGTCGGGTTGAGGCGGTGCTCGACTATGCTCGCGCCCGCGGTTGGCGCGACGGCGCGAACCCGGCGACGTGGCGGGGGCACCTCTCGGAACTGCTGCCGTCGCGCGCGAAGATTGCGCCGGTAGAGCATCACGCCGCGCTGCCCTGGCCGGACACGGCCGCCTTCATGGCGACGCTGCGCGGCCAGTCGGGCGTCGGCGCGCGCGCCCTCGAATTCGCCATTCTGACGGCTGCCAGGACCGGCGAGGTGCTGGGCGCGCGGTGGACTGAGATTGACATGCAGGCGGCCGTCTGGACCGTCCCCGCGGCCCGGATGAAGGCAGGGCGCGAGCATCGCGTGCCGCTCGCCCCGGCGGCGCTGTCGGTGCTGCGCGAGGTGGCGGTGCTGCGCACCACGGACAAGCCGGATGCCTTCGTGTTCCCCGGCGGCATGGCCGCCAGGCCGCTGTCCAACATGGCGATGGCGATGACGTTGCGCCGGATGGGTCGGGGCGACCTGACCGCGCATGGGTTCCGCAGCACGTTCCGCGATTGGACGGCGGAGCGCACCGACTACCAGCGCGAGGTGGCCGAAGCCGCGCTGGCGCACACGCTGGACGACAAGGTCGAAGCTGCCTACCGGCGCGGCGACCTGTTCGAGAAGCGCCGCCGGCTGATGGCGGACTGGGCCGCGTTCTGCGGCCGGCCGGCCGGTAAGTAGCCGTGAGCAAGGACGACAAGAAGGGTGGGCGCGGCCCCACCGTTGCCGAGACCCGATCGGCGCCAGACAGGCACGCCGCTGCCCAGGTGCGCGTCACTGGCCCAGGCGCCAAGCGTTTGCGAGAGATCGACAAGATGCTGCTCGCGGGCGGTCTTCCCTCTTCCGAGCGCGAGCGGCTGTTGGACGAACGAAGGCGTTTAATCTCCGCAGCGGGAGACGGGCAGCCGACCGCGCCGCCCCGCAATCCACCCCCCTCCACAAGCGATGAGCGCGTTGTCGCGCTGGCTGCCCTGATTGCGGGCGAGCAGGTGCCTCCCGATTGGCTGCTGACCGGTCTGGAGAAAGCCGTGTCCGCGGTTCGCTTCGTGATCCAATCCGAGGCCAGACATCCCGATCGCGGGGAGCTGCAAGAGCGGCTGAAAAAACTGATTGAGGCGGCGCGACATGTGCTCGTGGCGCTCGATGATGGTGTCCTCATGCGGGAAATCAGTGCCGCAACCGGGACTGATCCAACGGGCGGGGAAGGCGTGTTCCACGGACTCGTCTCACTGACCGAGGCCGCTGAAACGACATTGCGTGCCGTTCCCGAGCGGCAGGGTTCCGACAAACACGACTCCGGTAGATCGCCGCAAAGCGCCTGCGCTTTGGTCGTTGCATTCGCGTGGCGCGCAACCCGCGGGGAAGACATCAAGCACACCTCGGCCGCCGCGCGGGATGCCTGCCGACACCTTTGGGAGATCGCTGGCGGAGCCGCCCAGGGACACGGCGGCAGCCAGACGACGGCGGGCTGGCTTCCACACATAAAGAAGGCAAAGGGGGAACTGACCGCAGGAGATGCTTCTGAATTCGCCAGCCTGTTCCCAGCCTGTAGTCCAAAGTCCACCTGAGAGGGTTTTTGTTTCCAGGGGAATAGGCGAGCGCCAGCCCCCATAATTCGCTCACGTCCAAATGAAGGAGCGTAGACGTGAGCGACCAACTTGCCTACCGAATCGACGACGCCTGCCGTGCACTCGGTCTCGGAAAAACCACACTTTATGCGCTGATCGGCGAAGGTCTGATCGAGGCTCGCATCTGCGGCGGCCGAACACTCGTTCTCGGTGAAAGCTTGCGCCAGTTCCTCGCGAGTTTGCCGAAAGCCGAAATCCGGATGGCGCGCAAGCAGCACCGGACGGATATCGCCGCCTGACCTATTCCCCCGCGCGGCTGGCGCAGGGGAAGGGTCGGGCGAATTTTTCGGGTGACATTGTGCTGGCTGGCACACCCGGAGAAGTAACCCATCTGCCCTGAAAATGCAAGCTGCGCCTCCATGATGGAGGCCGACGTGCCGAAAATTAATTCTGAATTTGCCGAGCCGGGGTCCCAGCCCTTTAATATCCAGCCTCCCTTCACGCTGGCGCGTGTCTCAGTCGGCCTCAACAATGTGGACTATTTTGGGCGGCACACCCTGGCCGAAGCTTTTGTCTCGGCCGGGCCATTCCGCGTCCGTGCTTTTCTCGCAGCGGATAGTTCTGCGTCATTGCCGGGTGATCTGCGCGACGACCACCTGCGCGCCGCAATCAGGGCCGCGATGCGTACCGAAACGCTGGCCGAGCTGGGGCGGCGCTTGGCGGCGCTGACGGATCGAGATAATCCCCGACCGGCGGGGAGGGCGGCATGACCGCGCTCCCCGACGCGGGCACCGCCAACCCGGTCCAGCGGCAGGTCGCCGACATCCTCGCCGGCTGGGAGCGTGACGGCTTCGGCCGCTACGGCCTCCAATGGCGCGATGGTGCGCTTGAGGTGGTGTCCTACGGGTCCGGCGAGGTCATTGCCGACGACGATGACCTGGGGGGCATCCTCAGCCTCCTGGAGGAGATCGACCAAGGCGTGCGCGCCGACGCCGCAGCCCGCGCGGCGGCATTTAGTAGTGCTAGCCCCACTAAATCGAGGGGGCGACCCAAGGACCCGGCGGTGGCACGGCGCCGTGACCGGCTGGTCGAACTGGCCGAGCAGTCGCAACCCGCCACGGTGAGGCACCTCTACTACATCGCCGAGACGGAGGGTCTTGTCGTCAAGTCGGAGAAGGGATGCCGGCGGGTGCAGAACGACCTTTTACTGCTGCGCCGCGGAAAGCGCGTCCCGTACGACTGGATCAGCGACAACACCAGATGGATGCGGAAATCCAGTTCGTATCGCGGGATCGACCACTTCCTGAACCTGACGCTCAAGACATACCGCCGCGCGCTATGGGCCGACATGCCGGTGCGCGTCGAAATCTGGTGCGAGAAAGATGCGCTGGCCGGCGTCATCATGGAGGAGACGGACCCGTACGACGTGCCGCTGCTGGTGGCGCGGGGCTGCTCGTCGGAAACCTACCTGTACGAGACGGCGCAGGCGATCGCCGCTCACGACAAGCCGACCTACATCTACCATTTCGGCGACCGTGACCCTACCGGGCTTGTCGCCGCCGCACACATCGAGCGCACCCTCCGGCACTTCGCACCTGGCGCGGAAATCCATTTTGAGCGTGCGGCGGTCACTGAAGCACAGATTGCAGAATGGAAGTTGCCGACCCGGCCGACCAAGCGGAAGGGTAATCGGCACGCCAAGGGTTTCGTCGGCGACAGTTGCGAGCTGGAGGCGATCCCGCCGCTAAAGCTGCGTGAGATCGTCCGCGCCAAGATCGAGCAGCACATCGACGTTGAGCAGTTTCGTGTCGTCAAAGCGGCGGAGGAAAGCGAGCGCGAGGCGCTGACGATGTTCGCTCGGTCGTGGAGGGCGCAGGCATGAACGCACTCGACCGCCCCATCCCGGTAACGTTCTTCAAGACCTACGCCGCCGACACCAAGCGCGAGGAAGCCTACGCCCCCCGCGCCCTCGCCGACCGCATCCGCACCGTCACCGCCGCGCAGAAGGCACAGCTCCCGTGGTTGAAGCTGGCGCGGTTCGGCGAGACGCGATCCGACAAGAACAGCCTGCGCCACGATGCCAACGTGCTGACGATCACCGGCATCGAGGCCGACTACGACGGCGGCGTGATCCCTGTTGACGAAGCCTGCGACCGCCTGACCCGGCAAGGTGTTGCGGCCATCGTCTACACGTCGCCTTCGCACACCGAAGATGCGCCGCGTTGGCGGGTGCTGTGCCCGCTGTCGGAACAGATGCCGCCACACCGGCGCCGGGACTTCCTGGGCCGCCTGAATGGCCTGCTCGGCGGCATCTTCGCCCGCGAAAGCTTCACCCTGTCACAGTCGTACTATTTCGGCAGCGTCCGTCACAATCCGTCGCACCGCGTCGAGCTGATCGACGGCTCGCCGATCGACCAACATGACGACCTGGACGAGATATGGGTCGGGCCGAGCAACGCGCCCGCCACCGGCGCTGAGAACCCCGACGCCACCGGCGACGAGCGCGAGATTGCCGAACTGGTGCGCCGCATCGTCACCGCCGAGGAACTGCACACCTGTCTGACGCCGCTCGCCGCTCGCCTGATCGGCCGCAACGTGCCAGCGACCACCATCGCCGAGTTGCTGCGCGGGATGATGCTGGCGCGGCCGGAACAGGACCGCGACCAGCGATGGCAGATGCGGTTCGCCGAGATTGGCCGCTTGGTCGAGAGCGCGGCGCGGAAGTACGCCAAGCCGGCGGCGCAGCGGCGCGACTCCGGCCGCGTTCTGGCGAAGCTGGCGTGTCGCATGTTCAGGGATCGCGTGCCGGGGATCGACATCCTGAAGCGCCTTGACTTCGCGAACGCGGAACTGGACTCGCCCGTCTCCGCCGAGAAGGTCCGGGACATCGCCCTGTGGGCGGCTCACGCCGCGGGGGGCGAGAATGTTTGACACCGACGAGGACGTTGCTGCCGCACTGGACGCGAAGCGCAGCGGCGGATGGGTATGGTCCGAACCGCTCGACTTTCTTGCCGATGCCGAACTGACGGGCGCACCCGAACTGCGAGTAGATCACCTACCCGCGGCACTGGCGCCGTTCGTGTTCGACACCGCGGCGAGGATGGGCGTCGATCCCGCTGCCGTCGCGCTCGCCGCGCTGGTGTCGCTCTCCAGCGTCGTGACCGACGATTGGCACATCCAGCCCAAGGCTCACGATTTCACGTGGACCGAGGCGCCGCGCATCTGGGGCGCAATCGTCGGCGATCCGTCCATGCTCAAAACGCCCATCATCGCCGCCGCAACCGCCCCGATCGACAAAATGGAAGCCGAGGCCCGCGACCGGCACGAAAGCGCCATGCGCCGCCACCAGGCAGCCATGAAGGCTTGGAAGGATGCCGGCTCCGACCCCGAGACCGAGCCGAAGCACCCTCGCCTTGACCGCTACATGGTCGAGGGCACGACAACCGAAGCCCTGACCGAGGCCCTGCGCACCGACTGGAACGCGCATCAGAACGCACCCGCCAAGAAGGTGCTCATCCGCCAAGACGAAATGAGCGAGTGGTGTGCCGGCTTCGACCGCTACCGCTCCGGCGGACGCGGCGGCGCCGACCGCGGCGCATACCTTCGGCTCTACAACGGCGGCCGGCACACCATCGACCGCATCAACCGCGGCACCTTCGCGGTGCCTAACTGGTCAGCCTGCATCCTGGGCGGCATCCAGCCCGGCCCCATCCAGGCCATCGCCCGCGACGCCGCCGACGATGGGCTGCTGCAACGCTTCTGCTACTGCGTCCCGACCCACCAGGGCCGCGGCGAGGACCGCCAGCCCAACACCAGCGCCATCGCCGGCTACAGGCAACTCGTCCACGCCATGGCGGCCCTTACCCCCACCACCAGCTACGAGGAAGACACCCCCCGCGCTGTCGTGCTGCACACTGACGCCCACCGTCACCGTCTCGCCATGCTCGACCTGACCGAGGCCCTCTGCGCGATGCCGGACGCCAGCAGCCGCCTCAAATCCGCGCTCGGCAAGTGGCCCGGCCTGTGGGCGCGCATG
Organism: uncultured Pseudomonadota bacterium; assembly: GCA_963786445.1. Classification (GTDB taxonomy): domain Bacteria; phylum Pseudomonadota; class Alphaproteobacteria; order Acetobacterales; family Acetobacteraceae; genus JAFKFJ01. The sequence goes on along the minus strand of CAWAZU010000030.1, from coordinate 11,869 downwards.
GTGCTGCTGTTCCACCTGATCGACCTCGCCGACGCCCGCAGCCGCGGCGACACGGGGTTTGTCACAATTGTCGCAAAGGCTTCTGCGGGAACTGCGACAAGCTATCTGCGCGACATTTTGCTCCCCCACCTGCTGCGTGCCGACGCCATCATGTTCCGTACCGAACAGACCGGACATGCCCGCTGGATCGCCGGCTACATCCTAGCCCACCCCGAACACCGCATCACCGTCCGCGACATTGTGCGCTCGTACGGAGCATTGCGCGCACCGGAACATAGGAAGGAAATACAAGAGGTTATGGCGAGCCTTGAGGCGATCGGCTGGGTTCGCCCCGAGACAACCCGCGATGGCCGCGAGACAAACGCATGGGAGGTTAACCCCGCCGTCCATGCCCGCTTCGCCGAGCGCGCGAAAAGCGAGCGGGAGGCCCGCGACGCCGCAAAGGAGCGTATCCGCGAGACGCTGGCGGCGCACCTGAAAGGGGAGAGAGCGGCGTGATGTCGCGTTGGGGGAAACCCAATCCGCCAGCCATCGACACAGCATGCCGCACGACGGCCGAACTGGTGGAGAGCATCGCAAAAGAGACCGCTGGAATGCCAAATCGGCAGGCATGGCCGGAAATCCACGCGAAAATACGAGCGGCAGGACGCTCGGGGCACAGGGCGCGGGAGTTACAGGAAGCGGTTTGGGCTGCGCGGAAGCGGAATGCCGCCGCCGCGAGAGCGTTGAAAACCGACGCGCAGATTTCGTTGCGATAGTTTGTCGCAAATGTCACTCACGCATACACGAGGAGGAAGGGGGGCGGTTCCCCTCCCCTTACTTATACCGACCACAGTCTCCTTTCTCTCTCCTCGTATGCGCACGAGCGACATTTGCGACAGGCCGCCCGCGACCTGGACCCGCGTCCGCAGGGGCGGCGCGCTGAGTTTCTTCTCATCCCGTTTCGATGTTCCGCCCCATTCCACAACCAACGAGGACACCGAATCCATGCAAACCAGGACACAGTTCGCCGACACCCTCGCCGCCGTCGCGCAATGCCGCGTCACGCTCGCCGAGCAGAACCGCATCGCTGCCGCCATCGGCACCGCTCGGCCAGACCGCGAGCAGCGCATTGCCCAACGCAGCGCCGAGGCCGCGCACGACGCCGCCGCCCGTGCCGCCCTCACCGCCTATGCCGACGAAATGCTGCCCGCCGTCCTCGGAGGCGCCTGGCAGCGGGCGGCGGCGGGGTCGTTGATCCCATACGGGAGGCCAGCCGACCGCGAGATGTTCGGTTGGCCCCTGATCGACCATGCCCTGAACTTCCGCCGCACTGGCACCTCCGGCCCGCTTACCTGGGCAATCGGCGTGCTGCTGGCCGAACCCTACAATGCGCTCGACCGGGACGGGCAACCCCTCGCACCAGCCCTCGCCCAGGCCCGGCGCCTGCGGGCCGAACTCGGCATCGCCACGTGGGCATCGGCACCGTTGAGTTGGTGGTACCCGGGTTCGACCGCATTGCTGATCCTAACCCCCAATCTACGCCCTGACCGCGCTGCCCCGGCGGGCTTCACCGCGCTCGCTTGATGGGCGCAGATCGGCGCCTCGGCGATGCTCCCGCGCGGAGTGGCGCAGGATGCGCCGTCGAGTGGACGATGAAGCCGCCGACAACGACCTCACAGCCTGAAAGAAACCACCATGCCCAACACAGCCCCCTTACCGCCCCACGCCCACACGCCAGACCGCAAACTAGAGCGGCAGGCGCGCCGCGAGATTCGGTACAAGCTGGAGCCGGCCGCAGATGTCCTGATCCGCCGCGCCGAGGCACTTGAGCGGGCGGCCCGGCGAAACGGGCGCGACGGGAAGTTCAATGGCAGGGATTCCAAGAACGCCCGTGCCAGCGTGCTCCGAACCGCAGCGGCAATCATCGGCCAGTTGCACACCGCGCCGCTCGACGAGGTTCTGCGGCTGTGGGCCATCCCTGCCGTCCCCGCATCGCCGCCCCCTTCCAGCCTGATTGCGGCGTGATGCCCCGCGCGCGGGATGGGGGAACGGCGGAGCCGGTCTCCGCCCCGCGGCCAGGAACGCCGCCGGTTTTCCCACAGGCCGCCGCTTGTCCCCTTTTTCCTCCCCTAATCCCGCGAGCAGCGCCATGACCTGCATCATCCAGATCATCGAGGCCGGCACCGGCATCGACACCGCCGAGGCTACGCACGGCGGCGAGCTCTACCGCGCCACCAGCCGCCACGGCTGCACGATGGCGCTCGCGCGGCAGATCGTCGCGGCCGGCGCGCCCGACCAGCCGTGGCAGGCGATCGGGCCGGACGGTGCGGTATGGTTCCGCGGCGCGAGCCTGCACAACCTCTCGCGCTTGACGATCGAGGACGGTGAGTCGGGACTGCGGTGGCGTCGATGGACTCCGCGCGAAACTGTGCCCAGCAGCCCGGCGCACGACGCCGCCAGCGGCTCGCCCGCGCCGGCATCGCCATCGGCACTCGGCACCGCCGAAGCGCCCCTGGCGCCGTCATGCGCCGCAAGCGCCGCTGGGGTTTTGGGTTATTAGACCGCGCGCGCGGGTTTCTTGTGCGACTCGGGCGCGCTCCTGCCCGCCTGGCTCAATTGAGGCCCACGGAGCACTTTCCTTTCCCTCCAACGACTTAATCACCCTGTTCTCGCCCCCGGCGCGGTCCGGGCGGGTTTTTGCTCCACCGCGCACAAAAACCGGCCCGATCGTGACGCTGGGCGTCGGGCGCCGGACTTTTTGAGCACGGAGATTGCGGAGCGGCTGAAGCACGGGCCGGTGACGTTCCACCTCAAGGCGCAGCTCGCCGCGCCCGGCGACGACACGAAGGACGCGGCGAAACCCTGGCCCACGGACAGCAAGGTGGTGGAGCTGGGCGTCGTGACGGTCGACAAGCTGGTGGCGGACAGTGCGGACGCGCAGAAGAAGCTGCTGTTCCTGCCGGGCGCGCTCACCGACGGCATCGAGCCATCGGACGGCCCGCTGATCGACCTGCGCGACCAGGCCTACGCGGTATCGTTCTCGCATCGCAGTCAGTAGCCGGTCGCGGTGCGCGGCCGAAGTCGCCTTCGGTCGCGCCCGCAATCGTCTCACCCCGCCCGCTGGCTGATCCGCCTGATCGTCGCCGTGGTGCTGTGCCCCGCCTCCAGGTCGATCAGCCGCACCTCGCCGCCATGTGCGCGCACGATGTCCCCGCCCACCACCTGGTCCAGCCGGTAATCCGCGCCCTTGAACAGCACATCCGGCAGCAGCGCGCGGATCAGCGCCTCCGGCGTGTCCTCCTCGAACAGCACCACCAGATCGACCGCGGCGATCGAGGCCATCACCGTCGCGCGCGCCATCTCGTTCTGCACCGGCCGATCCGGCCCTTTCAGCCGCTGCACCGAGGCGTCGCTGTTCAGCCCCACCACCAGCCGGTCGCACAAACCCCGCGCCCGCGCCAGCAGCCGCACGTGCCCCGGATGCACGAGATCAAAACAGCCGTTGGTGAAACCGACCCGCAGCCCCGCCAGCCGCCACGCCGCCACCGTCGCCTGCGCCGTCTCGGTCTCCAGGATCTTCTCATCGAGCGCCAGCAGCTCGCGCCGGTGCAGCGCCGCCCCCAGTTCCGCGTGTCCCACCGTCGCCGTGCCGGGCTTGCCGACCGAGATGCCGGCCGCGACGTTGGCCAGCATCGCCGCGTGCGGCAGGTCGGCGCCGCTCGCCAGCCCGATCGCGAACGCCGCCACCAGCGTGTCGCCCGCGCCCGACACGTCGGCCACAGCCCGCGCGCGCGTCGGCACGTGCAGCGGCGGCGCGTCGCGGCGCACCAGCGTCAGCCCCTTCGCCGAGCGCGTCACCAGCACCGCCCCCGCCTCCGCCTGCGCCCGCGCCAGTTCGCCCGCGCGCACCGCGCCGTCGTCGTCGTCGGTGCCGATCCCGCTCGCCTGCGCCGCCTCGGCTTCGTTGGGTGTCAGCACATCGACGCCGCGATAGGCGGCGAAACTGCCGCGCTTGGGGTCGGCGATCACCGGCTTGCCGGCGGCCCGCGCCGCGGCGATGGCGCCCGCCAGCACGCGGTCGGTCAGCACGCCCTTGGCATAGTCCGACAGCACCACGACATCGGCCCGCCCCAGCGCCTGCGCGAACGCCGCCAGCACCCGGTCCTCGATCGCCGCCTCGATCGCGAAGCTGGCCTCCTCGTCCAGCCGCAGCAGCTGGTGGCCGCCGGCGACGAAGCGGGTTTTCACCGTGGTCGGCCGCCCCGGCGCCGGCACCAGGGAGGCGGCGATGGCGGATGCGGCGGCGAGCAGGCGGCCGATCTCGCTCGCCGCCTCGTCCATCCCGACCACGCCGACCAGCAGCGCGCCGGCGCCCAGCGCCGCCACGTTCTGCGCCACGTTGGCCGCGCCGCCCAGCACCGTCCGCCGCGCCGTGAGCAGCGCCCGCCAGGAGCGGCAGGCCGGGCTTTTCACATGCACGGCACGATACCAGCCGGTGCGCATGATCTGCGCGATTCCACGCGCGTCATTACGGTCGGTCTTGTTCGGCATCGCACCCATCGCCGCCTTGGCCTGGCGGGCCTCGATGCAGATCGCCGGGATCCCAGCCTCCGTCAGCCCCTGGTGCAGCCACGCCGTCAGCGAACACGCCTCCACACCAACGCGCTGCATCACCCCGCTCGCCCTGAAGAACGCAACCAGAGCCTCCGGCTCGCTGGCGGCGCGCGCCTCCCGCACGATCCGCCCGGCGTCATCAACAATGCAGACAGCAGTCTCTTCCAGCGACACGTCCAACCCGGCAAAGTAGTCCACGGCTGCTCCTCCTCGATGCTTGTGGCCGATGCACACCGGACCACGATCTATCATCCCGAGAGGAGCAGCCACCCGGATCGTCCGGGTGAGACCCCAATCACCCCATCTGTCCGGAAGCCAGCTGGACGGCTCGAAAAACCATTGGCGACGCGGCGTGGATGATGATTCGCTGAGGCTTCCTGACGGGGAGGCGGCGATGGCGAAGCAGCCGGGTTTCTTCGATGCGGACGAGCGGCTTGGCGCGTTGTCGGCGGCGGGCGATCCGCTGGAGCGGCTGCGCTCGGTGGTGGATTTCGAGTTGTTCCGTCCCGAACTGGAGGGCGCGGTGCCGCGTTCGGACGGCAGCAAGGGCGGCCGCCCGGCCTATGACGCGGTGCTGATGTTCCGCATCCTGGTGCTGCAGACGCTCTACACGCTGTCGGACGAGCAGGCCGAATATCAGCTGCGCGACCGGCTGTCGTTCATGCGCTTCGCGGGCCTTGCGCTGCACAATCCGGTTCCGGACGCCAAGACGATCTGGCTGTTCCGCGAACGGCTGACGCGCGCAGCACGTGCTGACCGGAAAAGTGTTCTGCGGAGGCTGCGGCGGCCTGATGACCAATATCGGGCGGGACTACCTGGCGTGTGCCGCCGCCCGCCGGCAGGACACCTGCGCCAACAAGCGCGGCATGCGGCGCGAGGTCCTGGACAAGCTGGTGCTCGACGCGCTCGGGCGCGAGCTGATGCAGCCCGGGCACGTCGCCGAGTTCGTCACCGCGTTCACCGAGGAATGGAACCGACTGCAGGCGGAGGTCGCCGCCACCGGCGCGGGCCGCCGCCGCGAGCTGGAGGCAGTCAAGCGCAAGCTGGACGGGCTGTTCGACGCGATCGCCGACGGGCTGCGCACGCCGGGCCTGAAGCAGAAGCTGGAGGAGCTGGAGGCGCGCAAGGCCGAACTCGAACGCGTCGTGCAGGCCGGCCCGACGCCCGCACCCCGCCTCCACCCCGGTCTGGCTGAGGTGTATCGCGACAAGGTCGCGCGCCTGCAGGCCGCGCTGGCGGGACCGGACGCCGCCGAGGCGCTCGACGCGATCGGCTCGCTGATCGAGCGGGTGGTGCTGCACCCCGTATCGCAGGACGGTCACGCCGGCTTCGAGATCGAGCTGGTGAGCGAGATCGCGGCGATGGTGCGGCTGGGCCTGGACGGGCCGGCAGCGCGCGGAACGGCGGCTGCCGGGGCCGGTCCTGATTTGTTCGGTCGTTCGATAAAAGTGGTTGCGGGGGCACGAAGCCACTTATGTCGAACGCGGTTCCTCGCATTTCCAGCAACAACACGGGCGCTGGGTCAGCCCTGCACCTCCCAATGATTTCCGCCAGTTAGCGCCGGACTCGGCAGGTGGGGCAAAACCCCGGGCACGCACGTGCAGCATTGGCACGCTGATGCAACGGCGCCCTGAGAAATCTGCCATTCCTCGCCGTTCAGGCGTGGATCGATCCCTGTCCGATCGACGGTCCGCCCGGGGTTTTGCCCCACTTACCGGACTCGCCTGCTCGGCTCGCCTGAAGCGATGGGCGGCGCTCAACCGCTTCCTCACCGACAGTCGCATCGTCGTGACAACGCCGCGGATCAAACCGGCGCGTCCTCCCCTCGGCGGCCATGGCGCCGCGTCAACAGGCCGAACACATGACCGCAAGCGACCTCGTCCGTCCCGTCACGCACCGAATGTCCTTGCAGGCCGGGGGCCATCCACACATGACCCACTACCGGCCGCAATGACGGCTGGACAGGCTACAACCCGCGCCGTGACCAGGGGAACCCCACGCAATCGGTTTGTTCTATGGAATTGATGCACTAATGACCCGACCGGCCTGGGCGAAATGATCCCCAACGCCAGCCCTGAGATCGAGGCGGCCGTCGCGACGTCACGCCCTCCCCTCGACCGACAGGCCCAGCCGCACCCGCTCGAACAGATCGCGGTCGCCGACCTGCCCGCCCTTTAGCATCGCCTCGACGCCATCGAGCCACGGCTCGGCAGACATCGTCGTGCACATCACCGCGTTTTCGATGACGACCGCGCCCAGCTTCAGGGCCCGCACCGGCAGCGCGCGCACGACGTAGCCCGACGTATCGCCGCCGGCCACGATGAGCCGCCGCACGCCGGCACGCTTCAACGACGCCTCGACGATCCGGGCAAGGCCGGCCCCGATGACCGCCACATCCGCGTCGGGCGTGTCGGAGGTTCCCGAGGCCGTGTAGGCGACGACGCTCTGTCCGGCCGACAGGCTCGCCACGACCGATTCCTGTTGCTCGGCCAGCGCATCCGCGTGCGCCAGCCGCGCCGGATCGACCCGCACGCCGCGCCAGCCGTGTTCGACCGCCCGCTCGATCTGCTCGGCGGTCAGCCGCGAACAGCTACCCGACACGACCAGCATCGCCCCGACCGGCGGCATCGGCGGGCTGCGCCTGGCGCTCGCCGAGGTGCGGCGCGCCAGAAACACCGCGATGCCGTAGCTCATGCCGCCGGATCCGACGCACAAAGCGGGTCCGCCACGTGGCGCCTCCGCGAGAATAAGGTCGGCGATCGTTTCGAGGTCGTCATTCGCGAGCGCGTCGAACACGGTCACCCGCTGTGGCATGGCTTCGCCGCCCCATGTCGCTACCCTGTCTCCGCCTGCCCGGCGCAGGTCCAGGAGATGGACCTCGCGGACCGTCAGGCCTTCCGCCTGCGCAAGCAGGTTGAGACGCAGGCTCGACTCGCTCATCGGGGTCACCGGATGCACGGCCATGGTCGGATGCCGATCCAGACGATAGACGCGACCATCGGACGCGCGCGCGAAATGATGGCCGAAGAGCGTGTAGCGGCCGAAGTCCGGCTGCGCCGGCGCCACCGCGATCGGCCCGCCGGGGAACATCTCAAATGCGATCTCGCAGGCGCGGCCGATATTGCCAATCGTCTTCGACGAATTGAAGGTCGAGCAAACCTTGTACTGGATGAGCGAGGGTTTGAGGTCGGCGAACAGGCCGAACACTGTCCGCAACTCCGCCTCCAGTTCCGCGACCGGCATCGAGCGGCTGAGGCCGGCGACGCCGAGCACATCGACCGACCGGGCGATCGTCCGCAATTCGTCGAGCGGGGGCAGCTTGGTCAGAAGAAGGCCGGTCAGCCCGAATTTCTGGAACTGGGCGAAGGAATTGGTTGAACCGGTGAAGTCGTCGCCGTAGAAGCAGATCAATGGTCGCGATGCCATGGCGATGTCCATGCTTCCGGGGCCTCTTCGTACTCAGCCCAGCCCGGGCGAAAGAATGATCTTCACTGCGCCGTCCGTCCCGCGATCGAGCATGCGCATCGCTTCATCCGCCCGGACCAGTGGCATCGTGTGGCTGATGATCGTCTCGGCGCGGGACGAGTTCCGCGCCAGTTCGGCGATCACCGTCTGAAAGTCCTCCCGCAGATAGGTGAGCGAGCCGATGATCCGCCGCTCGCCGAACACCAGTACGCCGGTGTCGATCTCCGCGGGCTCGTCGAACAGGCTCAGCACGACGACCCGCCCGAGCGGCGCGGAGCATTGCAGGGCATCGCGCAGCACGGTCGGATAATTGGCGGTGACGAAGATCACATCCGCCTCTCCGCCGAGCGCCGCGCTCACGCCGCCGCCGGCCAGCGCGGCAGCTTCGACGGCAACGGCGCCCAGGCCCTGCGCCAGGTCGAGCTTGCCGCGGACCACGTCGACCGCGGCGGTCTGGGCCGCCCCGGCGCGGCTCAGCGCCAGCAGCACGCCGAGGCCGATCGCGCCGACCCCCAGCACGACGGCCCGTTCCCCCGGCTTGACATCGGCGACGCGGACGGCGTGCTCGCCGACCGCCAGCGGCTCGACGAGCGCGCCGGCCGCCCACGACACGCTTGCGGGCAGCCGGTAGGTCACCGCGGCAGGGGCGCGGAAATATTCGGCGAACGAGCCCAGCCACGGCCCTTTGCCCGGCACCTCCTTGCGCCGGCAGAGATGATAGTGGCCAGACAGGCACAAGCTGCACTGGCCGCAGCCTCGGTGCGGCTCGACGGCGACGCGATCGCCGATCGCCAAGCCCACGACATCCGCGCCGACAGCAATGATCCGGCCCGCGACCTCGTGGCCGAGCACGACGGGCGGCTTGCGGAACGGATGTACGCCCCGATAGGCGTGCAGGTCAGAGGCACAGACCCCGGCGGCGGCGACTTCAATCACCACGTCGTCGGCGCCCGGTTGCGGGCGAGCGAGGTCAACGGCGACGACCTCGCGTGGCGCGATCAGCATCACGGCATGCATCGGAGTACTCCGGTAGAAATTGTAAGAAAAATCGCACAAATGCGCCGATTGGTGATAGTGTTAATGCGCCGAAGTTCCAGACTATGCCAGAAATCACACAAGCACATATGTCCTATACCATCCATAGAAAGAGGTAATATTTCATTGTATCAGATGTTGGCAACATTATACTTGACATGACTATGAATGAAATTCTATCGTTCACGCTCGGCGCGGCAATGAGGCGACCGATCGCGCCGGGGCGGCAACGCCACGGCGATACGGAGGGGACATCGCAATGACCAACGGGACAGATCGCATTTTCGCCAGCTATCTGATCGAAACGGCGTTTCCGTTGCACGAGGCGGCCGAGGCCATGGCCGGGGAACAGTCGACCGGCACGTTCGTCAGACTGCCGGGCGAGACCGATGCGTTGCGCGAAGCGCATGCCGCACGCGTCGAACACGTGGCGGAACGCGGGACGGTCGCCAGCCCAGCCTGCCCGGCGCCAAGCTGCCAAAGGGCGTCGCCAGGCCGATCTGGCGGCGTGCCGAGGTGGAGCTGTCGTGGCCGCTCTTGAATGTTGGCACCAGCCTTCCCACCCTGCTTGCAACTGTTGCGGGAAATCTGTTCGAGCTTGGCCAGTTCTCCGGAATGCGGCTGCTCGATCTGCGCGTCCCCGAGGCGTTCGCCAGGGCATGCCCCGGCCCCGCCTTTGGGGTCGCCGGGACGCGCCGGCTGGCCGGTGTGATGCAGGGGCCGCTCGTCGGCACGATCATCAAGCCGAGCGTCGGGCTGTCCCCCGAGGCGACCGCCGATCTTGCCCGGCAACTCTGCCAATCGGGCATCGACTTCATCAAGGATGACGAGTTGCAGGCGAACGGGCCGCATTGCCCGCTCGCGCGGCGGGTGGCCGCGGTGATGGCGGTGATCAACGAGCGTGCCCAGCGCATCGGCAAGAAGGTGATGTACGCCTTCAACATCACCGACGACCTCGACGACATGCTGCGCCATCACGACACCGTGGTGGCGGCGGGGGGGACCTGCGTGATGGTCAGCGTGAACGCGGTTGGCCTGACGGATTGAGCGCGCTGCGCCGCCGGTCCAGCCTGCCGATCCACGGGCACCGGAACGGCTGGGGCCCTGTCCCGCGCGCCGATGCTGGGCTTCAGCTACGTCGCGTGGCAGAAGCTGTGGCGCCTCGCCGGCGCCGACCACATGCATGTGAACGGCGTCCGCAACAAGTTCTGCGAGCCGGACGCCTCGGTGATCCTGTCCGCGCGCACCTGCCTCACGCCGCTGTTCCCGCCACCGCTGCCCGGCTTCGAGGCGATGCCGGTGTTCTCTTCGGGGCAATGGGCCGGCCAAGCGGCCGACACGTTCGCCGCGCTTGGGTCGACCGACGTCATCTACTGCTGCGGCGGCGGCGTGATGGCGCATCCCCAGGGCGTCGCCGCGGGCGTGCGCAGCATCCGCGAGGCCTGGGACGCTGCGCAGGCGGGCATCGATCTGCCGAGCTACGCGGCAGCGCATCCGGCGCTCGCGCAGGCGCTGGCCGCCTTCGCCTGATCCGCCGTGGACGGGTTGGCCGGCGATGCGCGCACGGCCGGCCCGCTGCCGCGCCGGCGAGCACGGCGGATGCACGTCATGACTCGCCGGCGCTTGCAAGGGAGCGGCTCTTCTGCGGATCGTAAGGAAACATCAGACCGGCCGCCAGGAAACCGCCGTCGACGTTGAGCGTATGCCCAGTGACGTAGGTCGCATCGTCCGAGGCGAGGAACACGGCCGCCGCGGCGATCTCCTTCGGCTCGCCGTAGCGCCGCTGCGGCACCAGCCGGTGGTAGGCCTCGCGTGTCTCTTGCGTGTGCATCTCCCGCGCCACGTCCGTCATGATCGGACCCGGCGCGATCGCGTTGACGTTGATGCCGTACTCGGCCACTCCACCGCCATGATTTTCGTCAGCACCTCGACGCCGGCCTTGGACGCGCCATAGGCGGCCCGGCCGACGCCACCCTTCTGGCCCGACAGGGAGACGATATTGACGATGCGGCCGCTCCTCTGCCGCATCATCTGTCGCGCCGCGTGCTGGCCGCAGAGAAACGAGCCGGTCAGGTTGATCCGAACGACGCGCTCCCATTCCTCCAGGCTTGTGTCGACGAACAGCCGCGCGATGCCGACCCCGGCGTTGTTGACCAGAATGTCGACGCGGCCAAAACGCGCGATGGTATCGCGGAACAGGGTCTCGATCGACTGCGGCTCGCCGATATCGACAGGGATCGCCACTGCGCCTTCGGTGCCGAGGTCGGCGGGAGTCTGCCGGGCCGTCGCCTCGTCACGGTCGGCGATCACCACTCTCGCGCCTTCCGCCGCCATTGCCGTCGCAATGGCCTTGCCGATGCCGCGGCCGGCGCCGGTGACGACCGCCACCCGATCCTTCAGCCTCATGGCTGGCGGCCCCCAGCGACCGAGAACCGTTCCGCCAACAATCCGCGGCACAGCGCGCCGTTCGTCTCCATGTTGACCCTCACCAGCCGCAATCTCGCGAGATAGGCGGCGAAGGCGTCGGCGCCGGGCACGACGCCGTTGTGGTCGACGAAGGCCGGACATTCCGGCGCGGCCGGGCCGACGACGGATCGGCGCGCGAGATAGCGGTCGACCAGGGCGCGGCCGGTCGCGTCGACAGCGAGCGGTTCCAGCGCGCCGATGCGCATCTCCAGCAGTGCCTCCGCCCGATGTCCGGCGGCGAGCAGGAAGCGCAGCAACGCCTCCTGGCGGCGCTGGAACGCCTTGATGGCGAAGACGCGGCGGAGCG
>CAWAZU010000029.1:0-144361 GCA_963786445.1 uncultured Pseudomonadota bacterium | reverse complement strand
CTGGAGCTGAAGGTGAGAGGTCTCGACGGCCTGCGCGTCTGCGATGCCTCGATCATGCCGCGGGTGAACTTTTCCAACACGAACGCGTCCACCATCACGATCGGCAAAAAGGCTGCCGACCTGGTGCTCGGCAAGCCGCCCTTGCCGCCCGGATGACGACGGCGTCGCGGAGAGCTTGCGCCGGCACGGCGGCGCAGTCACCTACCTCAGCGGCGATATCAGCGATCTGAATGTTCACACGGCTTGGATCGACGCCATCAGGCTGGGTCGCGCTCGCATCGACTGCCTCGGGAACAACGCCGGCATGGATACGGTGGAACGCGGGGACGTGCTGGCTCTGCGACCGGAGAACTTCGACCGCGTGATGGCAGTCAACCTGCGTGGAACGAGTTCCTCACCCAGGCGGTATTGCAGCGTAAGCGTCGTGGCGACAGCACGTCGGGTTTTGCTGGAGGGCGGTGAGCGTGGCGTGGCTATCGTGGGTGGCGCTGGAGGCTTTTGACGCGGTGTTTTTGATAGGCGGCGATTTCGCGGGCCAGTGGCAGACGGGCGTCGAAGCGCAGATGGGTGATGGACGTGAAGGCCGCATTCTCAACGTCCGGCCCAAGGTCGAGTTTGCAGACGATCCCGCCTTCATCGCCCGCGTAGCTGATCCATGTGATTGTGGCCTGAGCCGGGACCGCCGGCCCAGAGTTCTGGCGTCGCAGCACGTCCTTGCAATTCCGGCGTCAGGCGTGCCGGGACCGGCAGAGCGTCATTCAGCTTCGCGATCAGACGTTCGGTGATCTCCGGATGGTCGATCATGCAGCCCTGGCCTGCTGCATCGCGATTTCCGCGGTTGCTGTCTGCCCTTGCCAGTTCCATGGCAGCAGCGTGTGCAGGTCGCAAATCTTGGTGCGGCCGGAGACAACGCGTTTGAGTGCGTATTCCGAGCCAAGGCGGACAGTCATTCCGACGCAAGGGGGACACTGATTCCGACGGAAGCCGGACAGTGATTCCGATTGATGCCGGACAGCGCTGAGGAGGGGCTGTGGGGCCGAAGTCGACGATCCGATGACCGGTAGCGTGGTCTTCCAAGCAGGGGGACCGCGATGCCAACCGAGAGATTGTCGATGCGGAAAGTGCGAGAGGTTTTGCGGCTGAAGTATGCGTGTGGCGCGAGCGTGCGGACGATCGCGCGCTCGGTCGGGGTCGGCCACACGACGGTTGCGGAGTATCTGCGGCGGACGGCGGTGATCGGGATCACCTGGCCAGTTCCAGCCGAGATTGACGATGCCGAACTGGAGCGGCGGTTGTTCACGCCGGCCGGGTTCTACAAGGCGCCGACGCGCGTCATGCCGGACTGGAACCATGTCCACGCCGAACTGCGCCGCCGTGGCGTGACGCTGCTTCTGCTCTGGGAGGAATACCGCGCCGAGCAACCGGACGGCTACGGCTATAGCCGGTTCTGCGATCTGTATATCGCCTGGCGCCGCGGCGTCAGCGCGACGATGCGCCAGACCCACGTCGCCGGCGAGAAGCTGTTCGTGGACTACGCCGGCGACACGGTGCCGGTGTTCGACGGGGCGACCGGCGAGGAGCGGCGCGCTCACATCTTCGTCGCCGTGTTGGGCGCGTCCAACTACACCTATGCGGAGGCGCGCTGGAGCGAGGGGCTCGCGGATTGGATCGGCGCGCACGTCAACGCGCTCGCGTTCCTGGGCGGCGCGCCGAAGCTGCTGGTCTGCGACAATCTGCGCGCCGGGGTGACGGCAGCCTGTCGCTACGAACCCGGCATCAACCGCACCTACCAGGAGATGGCGGCCCACTACAGCACCGCCGTGCTGCCGACGCGGGTCCGCCGGCCGCGCGACAAGGCCAAGGTGGAGGTCGCGGTGCTGATCGTCGAGCGCTTCATCCTGGCGCGGTTGCGCAACCGGCGGTTCCTGTCGCTGGGCGAGCTGAACGAAGCGATCCGGGACGTCCAGGGCGACCTAAACGCCCGGCTGATGCGCAGGCTCGGCGCGAGCCGCCGCGAATTCTTCGAGACGATCGACCGCCCCGCGCTGCTGGCGTTGCCGGCGGAGCCCTACGCCTACGCCGAGTGGCGGCGCTGCCGGGTGGCGCCCGACTATCATGTTGAAGTTCATGGACATTTCTATTCCGTGCCGTCGCGGCTGATCCGCGAGGTGGTCGAGGCGCGCCTCACCGACACAACGATCGAGGTGTTCCACGTCGGCCAGCGTGTTGCCGCCCATCCCCGCTCCGCGGTGAAGCGGCGGCATACGACGACGCCCGAGCACATGCCGAGCGCGCATCGGCGCTACGCCAGTTGGACGCCGGCACGGATGCTGTCCTTTGCGGCGCAGGTGGGGCCGGGCACGGCCGCCCTGGTCGAGACCATCATGCGCACCAAGCCGCACCCCGAGCAGGGCTTCCGGGCCTGTCTCGGCATCCTGCAGCTGGCCAAGACCTACGGAGATGTGCGGCTCGAAGCGGCCTGCCAGCGCGGGCTGAGCATCGGCGCGCGGACCTACGGCTCGATCGCCTCGATCCTGAAGACCGGCCTCGACCGCGCATTCCACGACGAGACGGCAGCCGACGCGGCCCCGCTGCTGCACGCCAACATCCGCGGCCGCGGCTACTACCACTGAGAAGGAGATCCGATGCTCGCCCATCCCACCCAGGAACGCCTGCTCGCGCTTGGCCTGACCGGCATGGCCCGCGCGCTCGACGATCAGCGCCGACAGCCGGACATCGCGGCACTGGACTTCGAGGAACGGCTGGCGCTGCTGCTCGATCGCGAGACGATGGAGCGCGAGAACAAGCGGCTGGTCGCCCGCCTGCGGTTCGCCGCCCTGCGCCAGGAGGCCGTCGTCGAGGACATCGATCTGCGGGCGCCGCGCGGTCTGGACCGCGCTCTGTTCCAGAAGCTGGCGGCCGGCGACTGGATCGACCGCAAACAGAACCTGCTCGTCATCGGTCCGACCGGCGTCGGCAAGTCCTGGATTGCCTGCGCGCTCGGCCATAAGGCCTGCCGGGACAACCGCTCGGTTGTCTATCACCGCGTGCCGCGGCTGCTCGAGGCGCTGGCCCTGGCGCGCGGCGATGGGCGCCACGGTCGGCTGTTGAAGACGATCAGTCGGGTGCAACTGCTGATCCTGGACGACTGGGGCCTGGCGCCCCTCACCGGCGATCAACGCCGCGATCTGCTGGAGATCATGGACGACCGCTACGACCGTGGCTCGACCATCGTCACCAGCCAACTGCCTGTCGATCATTGGCACGAGGTGATCGGCGATCCGACCATCGCGGACGCCGTCCTGGACCGGCTTGTCCACAACGCCCATCGCCTGGTGCTGAAGGGAGAATCCCTGCGAAAACGGGCCGCCAAAGCGCTCACGCTTGACGCCGAGGCGGCTGCCTGACCCCATAGCCACGTCGACGACGACCCTGGACGGGATCGATCGGAATCCCTGTCCGCCTTGGATCGGAATCAGCGTCCGGCTTCAATCGGAATCGCTGTCCGGCATCATCGGAATCCGCATGCGGCCGGAGACAACGCGTTTGAGCACGTCGGTGAGCCAGGCCATCGGCTCGATGCCATTCAGTTTGGCGGTCTGGATCAGCGTCATGGCGATCGCCCAATGACGTGCTCCGCCGTCGGAACCGGCGAACAGCGCATTCTTGCGCGTCAAGGTATGCGGGCGGATGGCGCGCTCCACGACATTGGTGTCCATCTCGATGCGGCCGTCGTCGAGGAACGCGACCAGGCCGGGCCAGTGTCGGATCGCGTAGCGCATCGCCTTCGCCAGATCGGACGTGCCGGAGACGCGTTCGACATGCTCGAGCAGCCATTCATGCAGGCCTTCGACGATCGGTCGACTTCGCTCCTGGCGCACCTGCCGTCGGTGTTCGGCGGACTGACCACGGATCCCGGCCTCGATCGCGTAGAGAGCGGCGACGCGGGCCAGCAGTTCGGCGGCCAGCGGCGACTTCGTCGAAGCGTGGAACTGGAAGAAGTCGCGCCGCATGTGCGCCCAGCAGAAGGCCAGCCGCACCGATCCGTCGGCGCGATCGCCGGCCAGGCGCTTGAACCCCGCATACCCGTCGACCTGTAGCACGCCGCCGAAGCCGGCCAGATGTTCGGCGGGCCGCGCGTCCTTGCGGTCCTGCGAATAGACATAGGCAACGCAGGGATGTGACGGACCGCGCCACGGCCGGTCATCGACAGCGTAGCACCAGAGCCGGCCAGTCTTGGTCCGCCCGCGGCCGGGATCGAGCACCGGTAGTGTCGTGTCGTCGGCAAACACTTTTGTCGACGACAGCACCGTGCCGAGCACTAATTCATAGAGCGGCGTCAGCCACCAGCAGGCACTCCCCACCCAGTTGCTCAGCGTCGCGCGGTCAAGCGACACGCCTTGCCGTGCCAGCATCTGCGTCTGCCGGTACAGCGGCAGGGAATCGCAGAACTTGCTGACCACGACATGCGCGATCAGTGCTTCGGTCGGCATGCCCCTGTCGATTGGCCGCTCCGGCGCCGGCGCCACCACCACGGCGCATTCACAGGCGCGGCAGGCGTAGCGCGGGCGCCGCGTGACCCGCACGCGCAGTTGCGCCGGCACGATGTCGAGTTGCTCGGTGCGCGCCTCGCCAATGCAGTGCATGGCGCCGCCGCAGCAAGGACAGGCCATGGGCTCGGCATCGATCACCACTTCGTAGCGGGGCAGATGTGGCGGCAACGCGCCGCGGTTGCGGGCGGGGCGATCGGTGCGGGGGTTTGCCGGCCGATCTCCGGTTGGTTCGGCCGCATCCTGACTGGCCTGGTTCTCGGCAACCGTCTGCTCGAGATCCTCAAGGCCGAGCTGCAACTGCTCGTCGGTCAGCTGCTCGGAGCGGCGGCCAAACTGGTGGCGCGCCAGACGCTGCAGCAGCAGTCGCAGCCTGTCATTCTCCGCGTACAGCTCACGCAGCATCTGCTGCAGCAAGGCGGGATCGTTCGGCAGGGGGGCAGGGTCGATCGGCACGGTGCCATGGTGAACGACGCCGCCGCGTCGGGGCCAGAGTTTGTGCGAAGGTTCGGCAAAGTTTCAGCCGGCGAGTTCGGGTCTGCGGCGTGCGGCCGGCGCCCGCCACTCGCAGCCGTCGAGCAGCGCCGCCAGTTGCGCCGAGGACAGCATAATCCGTCCCGTCGTGCTCGCCGACGGCCACGCGAACTGGCCGCGCTCCAGCCGCTTGGTCAGCAGGCACAGGCCGATGCCGTCGTGCCAGATCAGCTTGATCAGCCCGGCGCGACGCCCACGGAAGGCAAACACGGCGCCGCCGAACGGATCATCGCTCAGGCTCTGCTGCACCAGCATTGCCAGACCCACCATGCCCTTGCGCATGTCGGTGACGCCGCAGGCCAGATACACGCGCAGCCCCGGCGCGAGCGTGATCATCGACGGCCCAGCGCCTCCAGCACCCGACGGAGCGCACGGCCATCGACCTCGGCGTCCACGCGCAGCGACACACCGCTCGGCAGCATGATCTCGATCATTCCGATGGCGTGCGCCGGTGCGGGCGGTCGAGGCGGCGCGGTCTCGCTGATCAGCGCCGGTTCCGATGCGCCTGGCAAGGCCAGCGCTGTCTCCACCTCGGCAAACCGCGGCACGGCGCGTTCGATCATCGTCCCCGGCATGCCCAGCAATTGACGACGCCACGTGTAGAGCTGCCCGGAGCTGATCGCGTACTTGCGCGCGACCTCCGTCGGCGTCAGCTCAGAGCCCAGGCTCTCCGCGACAATCTCACGCTTCTGCTCCAGTGCCCACGAGCGCCGGCGCTCGCCCCGCGTGATGATCTCCATCGGACGATTGCGTGCACTCTTACGACCAGTCGTATGAGCGCTCTCGTCCAGCCCGCGCGTCTGCACAACTTCGTCCATCAACGCCTTGCATCACAGCAACGCATCGCGCCGCCATGTGCCGCCACCACGACGCTTACATTGCAGCTGATGCTGCAGCAAGATCCGGGCCCGCTTTCCCGTTCCATCATCAACATCAGCTCCGTGAGTGCGTCCCATGTCTCGCCGGATCGGCTCGACTACTGCATTTCGAAGGCAGCACTCGCCATGTGGAGCAGGAGATTGGCCGTTCGCTTTGCCAAGGATGGTATCGGCGTCTTCGACGTTCGGCCCGGCATCATTCGTTCGGACATGACAGCCCCGGTCACGGAGAAGTACGACCGGCTGATCGCCGACGGCGTCGTTCCGGCGGGGCGCTGGGGCGAGGGCGACGATGTCGCGCGGGTCGTCTCGGCCCTCGCGTCGGGATCGTTCGCCTGTTGGCGACGGCTTGAACATCGGCCGGCTCCAGCGCTGCATCGTAACCGATGCTCTGGGGACCGACGAGCGATTGGGTCGGACGGCCAACCGGATTGAAGCCGCTTTACGAAGGCCGCCCTGGGCGGTTGGGCAAACTGCCGCGCCGCAAAGGCCGATAACGACGCGAGCCGACGAAAAGATTTTGCTCCCGACCTAAGCTGGTTTCTTCACGTAGATCTTGCACCAACCGCCCGGGCTGATGTTGCCATCGACGACCTTGCACGAAGCCGGCGGCTCGAACTGCATGCAATTGCCGCAGCTCTGCATGCCCTGCGGCGAGTCCTGATAGGCGACCGCCTTCTGTGCCATCTTGGTCTGATCTGCGGCCGCGCGATTTTCGGTCATGTTCGTGGCGAAAATAGCGGCACCGCCGGCAGCGAGCGCAAGTTTCCGCAATGCCGAGCGGCGGGAAAGCTCTGCCGACTGGATTTCGGATGCGTTGGTCATGTTTGCTCCACGGATTGGGATGGTCGCGACTGCAACGGCGAAGCGCTGGGGCCTAAGGCTTGAAAGGCGGCGTTGGTAATCTACCGTCTTCGGATTGACAACGCCCGCGCAGATGCCTTGCCTTCAGGCCGAGATCTCTTGCGCCGAAACGTCGGCAAGCCGCTTGCGGCTTCAGCGCGTTGACCCGCCATCCCGTCGGTTGCCGCAGGATGTCCTCCATTGACGCACCTCCAGCCGCTCGGCGCCATCATAAGGGTCGAGGCGCTGATGACGGCAGCTTCGGAATCTACCTATCACGGACTGTAGCGATCTCCGTTGCAGGGTGCATGGATCGTGCCCGCAGGCGCATCTGCCTGATCGAAACGCGCGGCCCGGCGTATGTCACGGCCGACCTCAGAGGCGCGCTGCTGCGTCTGCAGGACCGCTACGGCATGAGGCTGCGGGGACGAAGGGGATTCCCCCGACCCGGCGTGATGTGATTCGACCCGCCACTCTGCGCCGCCTCACCCCGGCAGATACATCCGTATGCTCGCCGCCACCGCGTCGGCGACGTGTTCCTTGGTGATGATGCCGACCACCTGCCGCCGGCCACCGTCCGGCTCCGGTCCGACCACCACCGCCATGCTCGCGCCGCTGCGCCACATCAGCACGATCACGTCGAACATGGCCATCGTGTCCGGCACCGTCGCGAGCCGGCCGCCCACCAGTTCGCCCAGCCGCACGTCGCTGCCCGCCGCCCCGATGGCGCGGCGCAAATCGGTGTTGACGCGCAGCGCGCCGAGAATGTTGCCCTCGCGCGTCACCACCACATGCCGCAACCCGCCCGCCGCCGCCGCCATCTCCAGGAACGCGGCGAAAGTGGTGGCCTCGTCCAGCACCAGCACGTCGCGGTCCATCACGTCGGCCGCCTTGCGCACCAAAAACATGTTGGCGTGCAGCGCCTTCGGAATCGCGTGGCCCCGCCGCACCAGTTTCAGCGTGTAGATGTTCTCCCGCGACAGCCGCCGCCGCACGCCGAGCGCCACCGCGACGGCCAGGATCAGCGGCAGCACGATGTCGTAGTCGCGCGTCATCTCGAAGATCATCGTCACCGCGGTCATCGCCGCCCCGGTGCCGCTGCCGACCATGGCGCCCATGCCGATCATCGCGAACGCGGCCGGGCTGATCGCCAGCCCCGGCAGCGCGTGGCCGACCACGCCGGCGAACGCCGCCCCCAGCGTGGCGCCCATGAACAGCGAGGGCGAGAAAATCCCGCCCGAAGAGCCGGAGCCGAGGCTGACATTGGTTGCCATCAGCTTGGCGGCGAACAGCAGCACCAGGAACCCCGGCAAGACGAGCTGGCCGTTCAGCGTCGCCTGGATGGTCGCGTAGCCGACGCCCTCGACATAGTAGTGCCCGCCGAAGCGCAGCAGCGCATACATGCCGAGGCCGACCAGCAGCATGCCGAGCATGTGGCGCACATAATTGCCGCGGATCAAGTCGAACGCGTCCTCGGCCCAGTGCAGGCCGCGGATGAACAGCGTGGCGGCGACGCCGATCAGCGCGCCGAGCAGCGTGTAGAGCACCAGCAGCACGATGCCGGCACCGGCCGTCCGCGGCATCACGGCGAGGTCGGAGGGCACCGAGAACGCCGGTTCGAAGCCGAAGAAGATGCGGCCGATCAGCGTCGCGGTGCCGGTGGCGATGGCGACCGGCATGAACGTGTTGGCGCTGATCTCCGGCAGCATCAGCTCGGTCGCGAACAGCACGCCGCCGATCGGGGTGTTGAAGGTGGCGGCGATGCCCGCGCCGGCGCCGGCGGCGACCAGCGTGATGCGCTCGCCCGCCGGCATTCTTATCATCTGCCCGAGCGTGGAGCCGAACGCCGAGCCGATCTGGATGATCGGCCCCTCGCGCCCCACCGCAGCACCGCTGCCGATCGACAGCGCCGAAGCGAGCGATTTGATCACCGCCACCACCGGGCGGATGACGCCGCGCTGGTAGTAGATGGCGTCCATCACCTCCGGCACGCCGTGGCCCTTCGCTTCGGGGGCAAACGTGGTGACCAGCCAGGTGACGCCCACCCCGCCGATCACCGGCACCAGGATGACGAAGGCGCCCCAGGGCGGCAGCGGCGTGAACCGGCTGGAATCGTAGGCGAGGGCGAAGCGGCCGGTGAACAGCACGTTGTGGACCAGCCCGATCAGGTCGCGGAACACCACCGCACCGAAGCCCCCGACGATGCCGACGCCGAGCGCCAGCGCGCACAGGCGCAGCAGGCCGAGCCGCGGCGGTTCCTCGGGCTGGGCGGCGGGCGGCTGCGGCGGGGGGTGCGTGGCGGTGGCGACTTTCGGCTCGGCGGCGGCGCGGACGGTCTGGCTCATGGCTGGCAGCCTGCCTCAGCCGGCCCCACATGCAAACCCCCATCATCGCGGGAGTGCGCAGGATGTCCGAGGCCTGCATCGTCGGCTGGTCCCACACCAAGTTTGGCAAGCTGGAGGAGCCGGATGCCGAGGCGCTGATCGGCCGCGTCGCCCGCGCCGCGATCGAGGACGCTGGCATCGCGCCTGCCGAGATCGGCGCCATCTTCGTCGGCCACTTCAACAACGGATTTTCCAAGCAGGATTTTCCGTCGTCACTGGTGCTGCAAAGCCTGCCGGAGCTGCGCTTCACCCCGAGCACGCGGGTGGAAAACGCCTGTGCCACCGGCTCGGCGGCGGTGCATGGCGCGCGGGACTGGCTGGCGGCGGGCCGTGGCCGGTTCGCGCTCGTGGTCGGGGCGGAGAAGATGACCGCGACCCCCGGCGAGCAGGTCGGCGATATTCTGCTTGCTGCCAGCTACCGGCGCGAGGAAGGAAAAATCCCGGCGGGGTTCGCCGGCGTGTTCGGGCGCATTGCCGAGCTTTATTTCCAGCGCCACGGCGACCAGTCCGACGCGCTGGCGGCGATCGCGGCGAAGAACCACCGCAACGGGGTGGCGAATCCGTATGCGCAGATGCGCAAGGACCTCGGCTTCGCGTTCTGCCGTGCCGAGAGCGAGAAGAACCCGTTCGTGGCGCGTCCGCTCAAGCGCACCGACTGCTCGCTGGTCAGCGACGGGGCGGCGGCGCTGGTGCTGGCCGACGAGGACACGGCGGGCGCGCTGGGCAAGGCGGTGCGGTTCCGCGCCGCGGTGCAGGTGAACGATTTTCTGCCCCTCTCGCGCCGCGACCCGATCGCCTTCGCGGGCGCGGCGGAGGCATGGCGGCGCGCGCTGGCGGCGTCGGGCCTGGCGCTGGACGATCTTTCGTTCGTCGAGACGCACGACTGCTTCACCATCGCCGAGCTGATCGAATACGAGGCGATGGGGCTGGTGCCGGCGGGGCAGGGGGCGAGGGCGGCGCTGGAGGGCTGGACGCAGAAGGACGGAAGGCTGCCGGTGAACCCCTCGGGCGGGCTGAAGTCGAAAGGCCACCCGATCGGGGCAACGGGCGTGTCGATGCATGCGCTGGCGGCGATGCAGCTGACGGGGCAGGCCGGCGAGATGCAACTGCCGCGCGCCGAGATCGCCGGCGTGTTCAACATGGGCGGCGCGGCGGTGGCGAACTACGTTTCCGTGCTGGAAGCGGTTAAGTAAGGCAAGTTGCTTTAATGATTTGCACGAAGGACCCGTAACAGCCGTCGCGCGCGGTCGCCAAGCTGGCGGAGCGACGAAATTCGCGGCGGCGGTTCGCTCGCGGCTGGGGCGGGAGCCGAATCGCGTACGGGTGCAATACTCTGATCCGTCGGCCGGATGCAGAATTGTGGCGACCAGCCGTGGTCGCAAATCGTGTGCGTGGGCTGCTTCCCCATGATTGCGAACATCTGCGTCGGCTTAAGCACACCTGCAGTGATCATCTGTCGGTTGAGCAGTTCGAGGAAGTCAATGAATGCGGCGTCCTTGAGATTGCTGGGGTCGAGGTTCGGCCCGAACGTCCGTTCGATGAAGATATCAGGCAGGTTTCCGAACCCGAGAAAGCGCTGGAAGTGGAACCGTTCGACCAGGGCCGGCAGGATATCCTGCGCGCGGATTCCCTCGAAGCCATCCTTCGAGCAGTCCCAGTTTTCGTAGACCTCCTCCGAACGATGCAGAAGATGATTGTACTTGTAAGTATCCGGACAGAAACGCCAGATCGCGTTGATTAATTCGAGGGCCTCCGGCCACCTCATGTGCCCGTTACGCCCGATCATGTCCGCTACGACGAAAAGACCATCCGCGTCCAGGCTTGTCTTTACGGTATCAAAAATGTGCTCGAGGTTGAGCATATGATGCAGAGAGTGGTTTGCCATCACAGCGGCGAAGGCCATGTCCGGCTTCCACGAATTCAGATCCTGGACGATAAACCGAAAATGCTGATCGAGGTTCTCGCCTGCGACTTTTGCCTTCGCTCGCCCAATTACAAAGTTGGAAATATCGTAGCAGTAAAATTCAAAGTCGTTTGCACCGTGCTCCCGAAAATATTTGACAATCTCGATTTCCGTTTCGCAGTCCCCGCATCCTATGCTGGCCACGTGCCGTGAACCGGTCCGCTGCAGGCAGCCGATCATATACTTCGCAAAGAACTCCGGGATTGTCTGCACCTCCATGACCTTGAGCAGACGAGGCGAGAGGTGTCGAACAGCCCAATAAGTGAAGATTGGCGGAAGGCCGAGTTCGGGTCGCTCCTCGCGATAACTCTCCAGTTCACGGCTGACTCGTGCTTCGTAGCTTAGCATCCGGCGAAGCCTCCTTACCCGATATTTCCAGCCAAGACCTTCCGCTTCACGGGCCGGTGAAGGGCCAGCATCACGTACCCCTGGCGAATTTGGAACAGGTATCTCGCCGGGGGCCGCCAATGGGCCTCGGATGGTTGGCGGCGCCTTCGCCGCCGCGGCGCGCTCGGCGTCCGTGACGTAGTCGCGGGTCAGCGGCACGGCCGTCTGGCCGCGCGTCAGCTGGATCTGGAACACCATCATGTGTTCGCGGCGGACCGACAGGGCGGCGCCGGCGAGGTAGCGAGCGGGCGCATAGGCGCAGCGCCATGCGCCGCCACACGTTTCGCCCATAAGGGGCTCGCAAGCCATCGTCTTCTGCCGCAAGAGGCCGGCATTTCCGGAGCGTCTCCCCGCAAAGATGGCGCTTGCCCAGGTGGGCGCCGTCGTGTTCCTGTTGCGTTCGTGTTCACCCCCGCGCCTCACCCCCCAGCCGAGCGGTTCGCCCGCCTGATCGACGGGCTGTGCCGCGCCGTCGCTGCGCGCAGCGGGCGGGGGCTGGCCGGGCCGCTGATCGTCCTCATCTGGTCGCGGCTGCGCCGGATCGCCGCCCGCTTCGCCCTGCTTGCCGGCCGCATCCGCGACGGCCGGCTTGCCGCCCCGGCCGCGCGCCGCCGCCATCGCGCCGCGCCCCGCCCGCCGGCGCCCAGGCCGAGGCTGCCGCGGGGTGTTGCCTGGCTGGTGCGGCTGGTGCCGGAGGCCGCGGCCAGCGGCGCGCAGTTGCAGCACCTGCTGGCCGACCCGGAAATGGCGGCGCTGATCGCCGCCGCCGCCCCGCAGATGCGCCGCATCCTGGGCCCGCTCTGCCGGATGCTGAAAATCCGTCCGCCGCCCGGGCCGCTCACGCCGTCGCCGCGCCCGCGCGCGCCCGCCCCTCCGCGACCGGCCTCTTCCGGTCTTGCGCCGCCTGCCGGCGCACCCCCCACCGGGCCGCCTGCGCCGCGCTACCTCCCGCCGGCATGGCCCCCGCCCTTGCCGGCCTGAGCGGGCAAAGCGGAGGCGCGTCCATCTCGTTCCATATCAGGAACGTCCTGCGATCATCGGTCCTTCCCTGGTCAATCGGCGGCGCTCACCCGCGCCTTCGCCGCCGCGGCCCGCTCGGCGTCGGTGATGTAGTCGCGGGTCAGCGGCACGGCCGTCTGGTCGCGCGTCAGCTGGATCTGGAACACCATCATGTGCTCGCGCCGGAACGACAGCTCGGCGCCGGCGAGGTAGAACTCGAACATGCGGCAGAACCGCTCGTCGTAGATGCCGGCGATGGCGTCGCGGTTGGCGGCGAAGCGGCGGCGCCAGTGGCGCAGCGTCTCGGCATAGTGCAGCCGCAGGACTTCCATGTCGGTCGCGATCAGCCCCGCCTTCTCGATCGGCGGGAACACCTCCGACAGCGCCGGGCAGTAGCCGCCGGGAAAGATGTATTTCGCGATCCAGGCGTTGGTCGAGCCGGGCCGGTCGCTGCGCCCGATGGCGTGCAGCAGCGCCACGCCGTCCGGCGCGAGGCAGCGCTTCACCGTGTCGAAAAACCGCCGGTAATAGCCGACGCCGACATGCTCGAACATGCCGACCGAGACGATGCGGTCGAAGCTGCGGTGCATCGCGCGGTAGTCCATCAGCTCGAACGTAACGCGGTCCTCCAGCCCCTCGGCCTTGGCGCGCGCCTGCGCCTCGGCAAGCTGTTCGGTCGAGAGCGTGATGCCGGTGACGCGCGCGCCCCAGTCGCGCGCCAGCGTCAGCGCCAGGCCGCCCCAGCCGCAGCCGATGTCGAGCACCGACAGGTCCGGGCGGTCGAGCCTGCAGCTTGGCGGCGATGTGGCGCTTCTTGGCGATCTGCGCCTCGTCGATCGTCTCGTCGCCGCGCGGGAAGTAGGCGCAGGAATACTGCCGGTCGCGGTCGAGGAACAGGCTGTAGAGCCTGCCGTTCAGATCGTAGTGGTGCGCGACGTTGCGCCGCGCGCGGCCGGCCGGGTTGAACTGGGCGATGCGGCGCGTCACCAGCCGCAGGGCGTCGCGCGCCCGCACGATCGCCTTGCCCGACTTCTCCGCCATCAGACTGGCGATCAGCACGTCAAGCACGTCGTAGATCGGGCAATCCACCGGCACCAGCCCGCCGGCCATGTAGGCCTCGCCGACGGCGAGCGAGGGGTTGAGCGCCAGCCGCGCGACCGTGCCTGCATCGCGCAGCTCGATCACCGCCTCCGGCCCCGACGTACCGCCATAGGTGCTGTTGGAACCGTCGGGCCAGCGCACGGTGAGCCGGCCGAGGACGATGAACCGCTTGAGTATCTGGTCGAGCACCACCCGCATCCGTCCCTCCGTGCCGTCGCCTTGACGTGCCGGGCGGATTATTGGATCGGGTGCCAAGTCGGATCAAGCCGTCCCGTCCCGGCCGGCGCCGCTTGTGCGCCGGCGGGGGGCGGTCAGGCGGTCGGCAGCGGCAGGTCGCCCTCGAACAGCGCCTCGCCGGTCAGTTCCGGCTCGGCTTCCTCGGGCGCTGCGACCGCTTCGCCGCGCGCCTGCTTTTCCGCCTCCTCGGGGCTGCGGGCGACGTTGACGCCGACCGGGATCGCCACCTCCGGGTGCAGCGCGACCCGCACGTGGCGCAGCCCCAGCGTCTTGATCGGGTGCTCCAGCACCACCTGGGCGCGGGTGATGGTCAGCCCCGCAGCGGTCGCCGCGTCGGCGATGTCGCGCGCCGACACCGAGCCGTACAGGCTGCCCGACTCGCCGGCCTGGCGGATGATGACGACCGACAGGCCGCGGACGCGCTCGGCGACGCGCTCGGCCTCCTCGCGGCGCTTGAGGTTCTGCGCCTCCAGCTGCGCGCGCTGCTGCTCGAAGCGGGCGAGGTTTTCCTTGTTGGCGCGGATGGCGCGGTGCGTCGGCAGCAGGTAGTTGCGGGCATAGCCCGGCTTGACCTTCACCCTCTCGCCCATCTGGCCGAGCTTTTCCACGCGCTGCAGCAGGATCAGTTCCACGGCGGCCATGTGTGCGGCGCTCCGGTCAGGTCAGGATGTAGGGCAGCAGGGCGAGGAAGCGCGCGCGCTTGATCGCCTGCGCCAGTTCGCGCTGCTTCTTGGCCGAGACCGCGGTGATGCGGCTCGGCACGATCTTGCCGCGCTCCGAGAGGAAGCGGGAGAGCAGGCGCACGTCCTTGTAGTCGATCTTCGGCGCGTTCGGGCCGGAGAACGGGCAGGACTTGCGGCGGCGATAGAACGGCCGGCGGGCGCCGACGGCGGCGCGGCGGGCGGCGGGGTTGATGTCGGTGCTGTCGGACATGGCCGGTTACTCCTCGTGCGCCGGCTCGCGGCCGCGGAAGCCGCTGTCGCGCTCGGTTTCGTCGCGGGCGCGGAACTCCTCGCGGTCGTCGTAGCCGCGCTTGCGGCCGGAATCGAAGCGGCCGGCGGGTTTCGGCCCGCGGAAGCCGCGCTCGCGGTCGTCGGACTTGCGCGACAGGATCGCGCTCGGCGCTTCCTCGATGGCATCGACGCGGATGGTCAGGAAGCGCAGCACGTCCTCGTTCAGCCGCAGCTGGCGCTCCATCTCGGCGAGCGGCGCCGACTTGGCATCGAGGCCGAGCAGCAGGTAGTGGCCTTTCCGGTTCTTCTTGATCCGGTAGGCGAGGCTGCGCAGGCCCCAGTATTCGCGCTTCTTGACCGCGGCGCCGGGTTCGACGCCGTTGTCGGTGTCGAGCTGGAGGGCGATGGCGTCGGCCATGCCCTCGACCTGCTGCTGGGTGACGTCGTTGCGTGCGATGACCACGCATTCGTAGAGCGGCATGGGTGCTCCCTCTGGCTTGTCTCTGCCCCGGGTCCGGGTGTGGACCGCCGCGCCGGGATGGCGCGCGAGCATAGCCGGGGACGGCCGACGCCCCCGGCAGGGAAGGCGCGGGGTTAAGCACGGAACCGGGGCAGGGGCAAGCGGGGCAGCCCCATCTAGGTGAAGCGGCAAGGGTTGCGAGCCGGCGGAACGTGCAACTGCACCGTCATCAGCACGGCCGGCCGGTCGCCGATCGTCCCCGACCGGTGGCCTTTGCGGCCGTCGATGAGGCGGCAGCCCTGGTCCTCGCCGAGCGAGAACTCGCCCGGGCCCTGTTCGATGCGCGTGCCGTCCATCGACTCGATCCACCAGCGGCCGGACAGCACGACGATCCATTGCAGCGCCGGGTTCTCGTGCCACTCGCCCACCCACCCCACGGGTTGCACGGTATAGACGACCGTCGCTTCCGACCGGCGCTGCCGGTTGTTCCATTGCGGTGCGGCGCCGCCGACGCCCTTCAGTTCGAACTCCGTCAGGGCGCAGCGGGTTTGGTGACTGACGCCGTCGCCGTCCGTCCAAAGATGCCAATAGGCAATCTCAGGCCGCGCTGCCGTGTTGCCGCTCATTGGGCGCTCCGATCTATACTGGGGCCGGGCATGGTTGAACCCTCCGGCACATGCCGTTCCGTGAAGCTCGAGACCGAGGGAATGACCCGTGGGGACCGTAGCAATGACGCTGATCAACGACTACGCACCGCTGCTGCTGCGTATCTGCGTGGTGGTGCTGTTCCCGTTCAGCGGCCTGGACAAGATTCTCAACTGGAATTCGGCGATGCAGCAGGCCGGCAACATTCCGTTCAAGCCGGCGATGCTGGTCGTCTCCATCGTCGTCGAGTTCGTGGCGCCGGTCTGCATCGTCGCGGGATGGCATGACCGGCTCGCCGCCTTCATCCTGGCGGGGTTCTGCGTGATCACCGCGGTGCTGTTTCACCAGTTCTGGCGCTTTGCCGATTTCTGGCGGTTCAGGGAAGGCGAGGGGCTTGAGCATTTCTGGGAGTTCCTGAAGAATTTCGGCCTGGTCGGCGGCCTCGGCCTGATCATGCTGGCGCCGCGGACGCTGCCGCTCAGCGTGGTCGTCCGGCATCCGCTCGCCTCGACCCATGTGAGCGGGCCTCAGGCCGGCAGCCCGGTGGTGCCGGCGCCCTGATCCACCAGGACCAGGCGGTGGCCGTCGGGGTCGCGCAGGGCACACGGCACAATGCCGGGCGACGGGCTGACCGCGAGCGTCAGCCAGTCCGTCACGACATCGTTCGCACAGGCCATCCCGGCCGGCCGGCCGGGTGGATGATAGGCCAGCAGTTCCAGACCGGGGCTGGCGGCCGAGGGCGGGCGCAGGGCCGTCACCCGCACCCGTGCGCCCGGCAGGCCGTCCAACCGGGCCTGCACCGGCCCGCGGTTCAGCGACCGGGCGTTCACCCGCCAGCCCAAGGCGCGATAAAACCCCAGGCTGCGCGGCATGGCGGCCACGGCGAGCGCGCTGTGGTCGATGCCCAGGAATGGCCCGTCGGACACATCCCGGTGCCAGACCGGGCGGCCTTGCCCGGGCGGGAACCAGATCAGCTCCAGCGGATGGCCGTCCGGATCGCGGAACTTGAACGCCCGCACCGCGCCATCCGACGGCGGCAGCAACTGCGGTCCACCCTCGCTGACAGGGCGCCACCCGCAATGCGAACACAGGTGGGCGTAAGCCGCGTCCATGTCGTTCACGGCGATCGCCAGATGCTGGAACCACAGATCGTCGCTTCGGCTGTCCGGCGGGTAGGGCCGCCCAGGCACGGCGAACCGCACCAGGGCGATGTCCTGGGCGCCCAGCCGCATCGTCACCCCCTCGGCCTCGCCGGCGCCCGGGCCGAACGGTGCCGTCGCCGCCGTGTCGAGACGCGCCTGCGCGATGGTGCGAAACCCGAGCCCGTCGCGGTAGAACGCCTCGGCACGTCCGAGATCGGACACCACGCGGCTGATCCGCAGCACGCGCTGCACCTGGAACAGCGGGCGCGGCGCAGCCACCGCCGGACGACGCCGGGCTGCCCCGGAGACCCTCACGCTCGCAGCCGCTCCTTGATCCGGTCGGCGACCCGCAGGGCATTGGCGATGATCGTCAGTGTCGGGTTCACCGCCCCGATCGAGGGGAAGCAGCTCGCATCCGCGATGTACAGGTTGTCCAGCGCGTGCGCCTTGCAGTCGAGGTCGAGCACCGAGCTGGCCGGGTCGGCGCCGAACCGGCAGGTTCCGGCCTGGTGCGCGGTCCCGCCGATCGGGATGTCCTTGCCGAGATAGAGGTGCCGCTCGATCAGATGCGGCCAGGCGCGCATCGGCGCCAGCAGCCCTTCCAGCTTGGCGCGCAGGCGCCGGGCGGCCTCCTCGTTGCCTTCATGGATGTCGAGCACCACGCGGTCGCCATCGTAGCGGATGCGGTTTTCCGGCCGCGGCAGGTCCTCGCTCTGCAACCAGAAATCGATGGAGTATTCGGCCATCTTCTCGAACGGCATCTCCGGCAGCCAGGCGAGATAGCCGGGCAGCGCCTCGGCGCGGACCTGCTCGCCGTGCGACTTGGCGCACATCTGGATCAGGCCCAGCGGATACTCCCAGTCATCCGCGCCGAAGTAGAAGTCGCTCAAGGCCAGCGTCTTCTGGAACACCGTGTGGTTCGGCTGCTTCAGGATCGCCATCACGACGGACATGTTGTGACGGATGTAGTTGCGCCCGACCTGGTCCGATGCATTGGCCAGTCCCCGCGGATGGGCGTCGCTCGGCGAGCGCAACAGCAGCAGGGCGGAGCTCAGGGCCCCGCAGGCGGCCACCACGATGTCGGCCGAATACTGCTCGACCTGACCGTCGCGGATCACATGCACGCGGCGGATGCTGCGGCCGGCGGCGTCGGTCTCCAGACGGGTGACATAGGCGTTCGTCAGCAGCGTGAAGTTGGGATACGCCGCGCGCGCCGGATCGACGCAGATCACCTGCGCGTCGGCCTTGGCGTTGATCGCGCAAGGGAAGCCGTCGAAGGCGTCGCAGCGGATGCAGGGGCTGTAGGTGGTGGCGCTGCCGTCGGCATTCTGCTCCAGCTTGATGCCCAGCGGCAGATGGAACGGGTGCAGCCCTTCGCGCTGCAGAATGTCGCTCAGCTCCGCGATGCGCGGCTCGTGCCTGACCGGCGGATAGGCGTAGGGCGCGCTGGACCAGGGTTCGGTGGGGTCCTCGCCGCGCTGGCCATGCACGTGGTACAGCGCCTCGGCCTCAGTGTAATACGGCTCGAACACGTCGTAGCCCAGCGGCCACGCCGGCGAGATGCCGTCCTTGTGCCGCAGCTCGCCGAAGTCGCGTTCCCGCAGGCGGAACAGCGCGGCGCCGTACATCTTGGAGTTGCCGCCGACGAAATAATGCAGGCCGGGATGAAACGCGCGGCCGTCGCGGTCGTACCACGTCTCCTTCGCCTGATAGGCGGCGTCCACGAAGACGGTCTTGGCATCCCAGTTGTCCCGCGAGCGCGGCAGGTAGCCGCCACGCTCCAGCATCAGGATGCGCTTGCCGGTGCCCGCCAGGCGGTGCGCGAGGGATGCGCCGCCAGGCCCGCTGCCGATGACGATCACGTCGTAATGGTCGGACGTTGCCGCCACGGCCTGGCTCTCCCGGCGTTCGGGTCGGGAGCGCTCGTTCAGCGCCCGGCATTCGGAACGCGGTGCGGCACGGGCGCGTTCCCGACCTTCGGTCAGAGCCGGGCGTTCGGCCGGACCTCGCCGTAATGGTCGTGGAAACGCTTCGCGTAGGCGTGATCGAGCACCGTGGATGCGTCGTATATCGGACTGTCCTTGACCCTTTGGCGATCGACATCGAGGTTGACCAGCTTGTCCGTCCAGTCGATCCCTCGCACCGACCGCGGCGAAATCAGGACCTTCTTGCCGGCCCACCAGTTCTTGGTATCGACGACGAGGTAATGGATGCTCCAGTCGGTGTCCTCCACCAGGAAGCCCTCGACATGGCCGATTGCGCCGTCGCTGGCATGGACATGGTACCCGGTGACCGCAGCGATGCTGCGCAGATGCGGATCGTCATCGTCGCGCCGGATCTCGGCGGCCGCTTCCTCGCGCGGTTGCGGTTCCAGAAAGGGCGACACGCCGATGGCGCCGCCCATATAGCCGCGTCCGCCCATGTAAAGGCCGCCGCCCCAATACGGGCTCCAGCCATAATGGCCGTAGATGTCGCTCTCCATCTGCCGCGACACCGGCCGCTCGGTATCGAAGTCCGGGCTGTCCCTGACCTGCTGCATGGTCAAGCCGATCGCGAATTCCCGCTTCAGGGGATCGAGGTGCCCAAGCACGGAGGGAGGCAGCAGGACCTTGCGGCCGGAGAGCCAGGTGCCGGTATCGACGACCAGCCATCGAACCACCCAGCTCGTGTCGTCGAAGAGAAAGTCGCTGACGGTGCCGAGCTGGCCATCGTTTGCGATGATGGCGTAGCCATCGATCACGGATGCATTCCTCAACATCGCGTTCTCCTCTTGCGCGCAGGGGTGCGCCGATCAGCGGATCAGCCGTGGGATGCGGTGCTGCCTGTGCTCGAGAGGTGGGTCTTCCAGTAGGCATCCACCTTCGCGCTTTGCTGATCGAAATGGCTGCCGGTGGCAAATTTGTCGTTGCTCACCTGCGGGGCGGCGTTCAAGGCGGCCTTCGTGGTGTCGAGCACGAGCAGGTTCACGTTCGGGGTGGTCTTGAAGTCGCGCCAGGGAACCGGCACGTAGCTTTCATCGATCCCGAAAATTCCGCCGCGGGCGATGACCAGATAGGCGATCTTGCCGGTCTTGGGACTCATCACGATGTCTTCGACGCTGCCCAGGGCCTGGTCCTGCGGGTCGCGCACGTCGGCGCCGATCAGCTGGTCCGACCGGAACGCGGTGCTCTTGCTCGTGACCGGCTTCGCGTCGGCGATCTGCTGGTGCCGCCAGCCCGGCACGTCCGCCCGACGCATGCCCGTGCGCTGCAGATCGGCCGCGTAGCGCTGGTAGATTGTGCGGGTCGTGGCGAGCACGTCCTCGCATGGCTGCTGCTGGCCGTTCTGGGCGAGGATGTTGGCGGCGGCGAGGAGCGTGCGGACCTCGTAGCCCGGACGCGCGGTGCGATATCCGATCTCGCCACCCGCAGCGACGCCGCCCACCGGGGTGCCGACCAGCGGAGCGCCATAGCCGTAGCCGAATCCGCCCATCGGATAGCCGTATCCGTAGCCGGACGCGCCGAGCCAATAGCCGCTCTTTCCCATCTGCGCGTGGAAGGCGCGCAGATCGCTCAGGCACTGCTGCGCCGGCGCAGTCGCGGCGACGGTCTGCGCGTCGGGAGACGCGGGTGTCGCCGTGCCGGTTACCGGCGGCTGATCCACGGGCGTGGCGGCGAGCAGCGGGCCGGCAAGACCACAGCAAATGCATGCTGCCACGGAGCTGGCGAGGGCCGAGCGTTTCATGGAGTGTCTCCTTGTCGTCGATGGCCCAACGGCAACCGCGATTGCCCCGCGCTTGCCGTTTGCATGACCGATGTATCCGAGAGTAGGCGGCGCCGGATCGAACCGTCAGAGTCGGAAACTACTCAGTCGATGCCACAGTCGCCGCCATCGGTTCGATCGCCCGGATCGGCATGCGATGCCGGCTCAGACGTCTTGGCCGCTGCCGGTAATCAGACGCGCCCCGCGCTCGTCGGTGGCATAGGCCCACAGCCAGTTCACGGCGACCATCACGCGATTGCGAAAGCCGATCAGGAAGAAAATGTGGACCGCGCCCCACAGCAGCCAGGCGAACCAGCCGCTCAGCCGCAGCGGGCCGAAAGCGATGACGGCCGATTTGCGTCCGATCGTCGCAAGATCACCCTGATGGTGATAGCGGAAGGCAGGTGGCGCGCGCCTGCCGCCGAGCCTGCGCAACAACAGCTTGGCGACGTAGAGGCCCTCCTGCTTGGCCGCCGGCGCAATGCCGGGCACGTTCCTGCCTTTCGTCCAGGCGACTTTTGCCGTGTCGCCGATGACGAACACATTCGGATCGCCGGCCAGGGATAAATCCGGCCCGACCGGCACGCGCCCGGCATTGTCCGCCGCGACCCCCAGCCACCGCGCGGCGGCGGAAGCCCGCACGCCGGCGGCCCAGACCAGGGTGCGCGCTTCGATGCGCTGGCCTGCCGCGATGATGCCGTCGGCATCGCAGCGTTCGACCTTCGTCCCGCTGCGCACCTCGACGCCGAGCCGCTGCAGCGACTGCACGGCCTTGGTGGCCAGGGACGGCGGAAACGCCGGCAGGATCTGCGGGCCGGCTTCGATCAGCACGATGCGCGGGCGCTCCCCGTGGATGCTCCGGTATGGCATCGCCAGCTCGGTCTTGGCCAGTTCGGCGATCGCGCCGGCCATTTCCACGCCGGTGGGTCCGGCACCGATGACGGCGAAGCTGAGCAGCCGCCGGCGCTCATCGGCGCTGGTTTCCCGCTCGGCTTTCTCGAAGGCGTCAAG
Organism: uncultured Pseudomonadota bacterium; assembly: GCA_963786445.1. Taxonomy (GTDB): domain Bacteria; phylum Pseudomonadota; class Alphaproteobacteria; order Acetobacterales; family Acetobacteraceae; genus JAFKFJ01. The sequence continues at coordinate 122,533 of CAWAZU010000029.1, read as the reverse complement.
CACGCGGCGCCGGATCATGGTGGCGTCCTCGATCTGCTTGAGGCCCGGCGCGAACGGTTCCCAGTCTTCGTGGCCGAAATACGCATGTCGTGCGCCGGTGGCGATCACCAGATAATCGTAGGGAATCGCGGTCGCGCCGCCGTCGATGGAAACCGTGTGCGCCATTCGGTCGATGGCCTCGACATGCCCCATGATCACGCGCGCATTGCCCTGGCGGCGCAGGATGCGCCGGATCGGCATGGCGATGTCGGCTGGCGACAGGGCCGCGGTGGCGACCTGATAGAGCAGGGGCTGGAACAGATGAAAATTGCGCTGATCGACGAGCGTCAGCGCCGCTCCGGCGCGATGCAACGCCTTGGCGCATGTCAGCCCGCCGAAGCCGGCGCCGACGATCACCACTCGCGGCAGGATCGCTGTTTTCATTCCAGACTCCCGGTTGTGCAAAACGCTGAAAAGTTCGGCACGGCGGTTCCGAGCGGCATCCAGGCGAGTACCACCCGGCCCGAAAGCTGCTAAGTCACCTGACGTCACCGGCGGGAGCGATTTATTGCAACGACCACAGGCAGCATCGATCATCTTCACCATAGGCCATTCGACGCGCACGATCGCCGAATTCGTGGCGTTGCTCGAACCGGCCGGCGTTGATCTGCTCATCGATGTCCGCTCGATTCCTCGTTCGCGCACGAACCCGCAGTTCAATGCGGACACGCTCCCGGGCGCGCTGGCGGCCGCCGGGATCGCCTACCGTCATTTGGCCGCTCTCGGCGGCCTGCGCCATCCCGCGAAGCGCGCCATGCCGTCGCCCAATGCGTTCTGGCGGGTGCCGGCTTTCCGAAACTATGCCGACTATGCGGCAACGGACGCGTTTCGAACCGGATTGGCGGAATTGCGGGCACTCGCCCGTGACCATTGCTGCGCGATCATGTGCGCCGAGGCGGTGTGGTGGCGTTGCCATCGTCGCATCATCGCCGACTACCTGTTGGCGGAAGGGATCCGGGTGGCGCATATCATGGGACCGAACAAGATCGATCCGGCGACGCTCACGCCGGGCGTGCGCTTGCTGTCCGGCGGGAGGCTCGTCTATCCGGCCGCGGAGAACGAGACCAAAGCCGCCGGCTGACCTGGTTGCGGCCCGTGCCGCCGGCATCTCGTTCCGGGCGGACGGCGATACTCCGATCTGCGTAGATTCCGAATCTAGCCGGCTCATGCCCGACGGCTAAGATCAGCACGGTTGATCGCGAGACGTCGGCCCGGTGGTGAGCGCCCGCAGCGCCGCTGCGCGGATGGATCGTCATGCCATTGCGGCACGTGCCTGGCCCAGGGGGCTGCCCTTCGATCGGCGGCCCTATCTTGCGTGGAGGAGCGGACGATGTTGTGGAATGCAGCGACCGTCAATGGCTATGCCGTCGCGGCGAGCGATGGCCAGATCGGGACCGTCAGCGACTTGCTGTTCGATGATGCCGGCTGGACCGTTCGGTGGCTCGTCGTGGATACCGGCCATCTGCTCTCCGGCCGCAAAGTGCTTCTGCCGCCGTCGGCGCTGGGGAAGCCCGATCCGGTGCGGCGCCAGTTTCCGGTCAGACTGACGATGCGGCAGGTCGAGAACAGTCCGGATATCGACACGGAACGCCCCGTGTCACGCCAGATCGAGGCCGCTGTCTACAACTACTATGATCTGAATCCCTATTGGGGCGGCAGCGACATGCTCGGGACCAACGCCGTGGCCACGCCGCTCGTCGCGTCGCTCTGGGCATCGCCGCCGCATGGCGACAGTGACGACGGCGCCCAGCCCGGCGGTGACGATCCGCACCTGCGCAGCATTGCGGCCGTCACCGGCTATCATATCCACGCCACCGACGGCGAGATCGGTCACGTCGAGGATTTCCTGGTCGATGACGCGACGTGGAACATCCGATACGTCGTCGTCGATACCAGGAACTGGTGGCCGGGAGAGAAGGTGTTGATCTCGCCGTACTCGGCGCGGGAGATCGATTGGGGGGACAGGCTGGTCCACCTTGACGTCGAACGCCAGAAGGTCAGGAACGGGCCATCCTACGACCCCGCCATCACCCTGGATGGCGCCTATGACGAAAAATTCCAGACCTATTACGGCATCAAATGGGTGACCCGATGAGGTGCGCCGGCGGCGCACCGGGTTAAACCGCGACCGGAGGTTCACGAGCGTGGAGCGATTCAAGATCGGCGATCGGGTGAGCTGGAATTCCGAGGCCGGACATGTCAGCGGCACGATCCTCAGAGTGCATACGAAAGACGTTGCCTACAAAGGCCACCGGCATCGCTGCACCGAGGATGATCCGCAATACGAGATCAAAAGCACGAAGACCGATCACATCGCGCTGCACAAGGGCAAGGCGCTAAAGGATGCCAGCGGCTGACCAACCGGGAGCACCGTGATGGACGCTCGCCGGGTGATGCCGCACGACCCTGTCGCGACGGGATTGAGCGCAGCGGACGACCGGATTCTGCTGAGCGAATGGCTGCCGCCCCAGGAGGGCGTCGTTCCGCGCGTCCGCATCGGGCGGCGATGGATCAATGTTTTGTGGGCCATCCCGATTGCCGTGGTTCTGCTGATCCTCGGGATCGCCGTCGCCCAGCAGCTTCGCACGATGCCCGGCGTACAGGACTTCATCACGCGCTACCCCGGCGTCACCCCCGCGTCGAGCGCGGTGTACTCGGGGTTTCCGTTGTGGCTGCGGCTGCTGCACTTCTTCAATTTTTTCTTCATGATGTTCATCATCCGTGCGGGGATCCAGATCCTCGCCGATCATCCGCGGCTCTATTGGCGGCGCGACTGCACGCCTGGCACGGGCTGGTTCCGCTTCCAGCACGACGTTCCGAAAGACCGCGTATGGACGTCGAAAGACGATTCCGTGACCATCCCGCGGTGGCTCGGCATCCCTGGCATTCGTCACTCGATCGGGCTCGCCCGCTGGTGGCATTTCTCCTTCGACCTTTTGTGGGTGGTCAACGGCGTCGCATTTTATGTGCTGCTGTTCACGACGGACCAGTGGCGCAGGCTGGTGCCGAGTACGTGGACGGTTTTCCCCAACGCCGTCTCCACGACGCTGCAATATCTGTCGCTGCACTTCCCCGTCGATCACAGCTGGACGAATTACAACAGCCTGCAGCAGATCGCCTACTTCCTCACGGTGTTCGTGGCCGCCCCTCTGGCGGTCGTCACCGGCCTGATGCAGGGGCCGGCCATCGCCAACCGGCTTGGCTGGTTTGCGCGGCTGCTCAACCGGCAGGCGGCCAGGACGATCCATTTCGGCGTGTTGTGGTGGTTCCTGATCTTCATTTTCATCCATGGGACGCTGGTGTTCATTACCGGCGCGCGCGGGAATTTGAACTATATGTGGGCCGGGGTGAACGACAGTTCCTGGAAGGGACTGCTGGTCTTCAGCCTGGCCATGATCCTGGCGGTCGCCGCGTGGTGCGTCGCCTCGCCTTTCACGATCCGGCACGCCCGGCTGGTTCAGAGGATCGGGCAAGCCCTGGTCGGCCCGTTGATGGCATTCGGGGAATGGGGGGGTCCGAAGACCCAGTACACGCAACAGGATATCTCCCCGCACTTCTGGCTCAACGGCACGCTGCCGGACTCCGATGAGTTCAACGCGCTGGTAAAGGGCGGATTTGCCGACTACCGGCTGCGCGTGAGCGGCTTGGTCGAGCATCCGCAGGATTTTTCCTACGCTCAGATCAAGGCGATGCCAAAACATGGGCAGATTACCGAGCATTTCTGCATTCAGGGCTGGTCTGGCGTCGCAAACTGGGCCGGCGTCCGCATGCGCGACATCGTGGAGATCGTGAAGCCGACAGCGGCTGCGCGTTACGTGGTCTTTTATTCGTTCTCCGAGGGGTCCGCTGGGGGCGGCTACTACGACGTCCACAAACTCCACAACATGGAACACGAACTGACCATCCTCGCCTACGAGATGAACGGCGCACCCGTCAGCGTGCTTCATGGCGCCCCGCTGCGGCTGCGCTGCGAGAACGAGCTTGGCTTCAAGATGGTCAAATGGATCGAGGCCATCGAGTTCGTGGCGGACTTTGCCGATCTCGGCGCCGGCAACGGCGGCTACAACGAGGATCACGAATTCTATGGCTACCGCATGCCGATTTGAACATCCGCGGAGGCGAGCGGGCCGGCCCCGGACACGTGGCAGGGACCGCCGCGCCGCCGCGTCGCCATGCGCGGCCGCGCATGGCGCATAGCGGCAACGAATCTGCGCGCACCGCGCTTCCTTGACACCCCGCCCGGCCACGGCTACGCCGCCGCGCCACCGGCTTTGCCCAGCATCGGAATCCCTCCCGCATGGCGGTCCATGCCTTCGTCTTCCCCGGCCAGGGCAGTCAGGCCGTCGGCATGGGCCGCGACCTCGCCGCCGCCTTCGCGCCGGCCCGCGAGGTGTTCGAGGAGGTGGACGAAACCCTGCGCCAAAAACTCTCGAAACTGATGTTCGAGGGTCCGGCCGAAGATCTCACCCTGACCGAAAACGCCCAGCCGGCGCTGATGGCCCATTCGCTCGCGGTGCTGCGCGTGATCGAGCACGACGGCGGCGTGCGCCTCGCCGACCGCGCCGTCGTCGTCGCCGGGCACTCGCTCGGCGAGTATTCGGCACTCGCCGCCGCCGGCGCGTTCTCGCTCGGCGAGGCGGCGCGGCTGCTGAAGCTGCGCGGCCAGGCGATGCAGAAGGCGGTGCCGACGGGCGAGGGCGCGATGGCGGCCCTGCTCGGCGCCGAGCTCGAGCTGGCGCGCGAAATCTGCGCCGCCGCCGCCGCAACGCCCGAGGGCGGGCGCGAGGTGATCGAGCCGGCCAACGACAACGGCGGCGGGCAGGTGGTGGTCTCCGGCGCCCGCGCCGCGGTCGACCGCGCGATCGAGATCGCCCGCAGCCGCGGCGTCAAGCGCGCCATGCTGCTGCCGGTCTCGGCGCCGTTCCACTGCGCGCTGATGGCGCCGGCCGCGGACGCGATGGCCGAGGCGCTGGCGCGCACGCCGCCCCGGCCGCCGGCGGTGCCGCTGATCGCCAACGTCTCGGCCGCGAAGGTGACCGACCCGGCCGAGATCGTGCGCCTGCTGGTCGAGCAGGTGACGCGCACGGTGCGCTGGCGCGAGAGCGTGCAGGCGATGGCGGCGCTCGGCGCCGACAGTTTCGTCGAGCTCGGCGCGGGGAAAGTGCTGACCGGCCTGATCCGCCGCATCGTCCCCGACGCCGCCACGACCGCGGTCGGCTCGCCGGCCGAGATCGAAGCTTTTCTCAAATCGCTCTGAGGCGCGCGCATGTTCCGCCTGGACGGCAAGACCGCCCTCGTCACCGGAGCCTCCGGCGGCATCGGCGCCGCCATCGCGCGGGCCATGCATGCGCAGGGGGCGACGGTGGCGCTGTCCGGCACGCGGCGCGACGCGCTCGACGCGCTGGCGGCGGAGCTGGGCGAGCGGGCGCATGTCTGCCCCGCCGACCTGCGCGACCCGGCTTCGGCCGACGCGCTGGTGGCGGCGGCCGAGCAGGCCGCCGGGCCGCTCGCCATCCTGGTCAACAATGCCGGCCTCACCCGCGACGGGCTGGCGCTGCGCATGAAGGACGAGGACTGGCAGACCGTGCTGGACGTGGACCTGACCGCGCCGTTCCGCCTCGCCCGCGCGGCGCTGCGCGGCATGCTGCGGCGGCGCGCCGGGCGGATCGTCGGCATCGGCTCGATCGTCGGCGCCACCGGCAATGCCGGCCAGGCCAACTACGCCGCCGCCAAGGCGGGGCTGGCCGGGCTGACGCAAGGCGCTGGCGCAGGAAGTGGCGTCGCCGCGGCATCACCGTGAACCTGATCGCCCCCGGCTTCGTCGCCACCGCGATGACCGGCGCGCTGGACGCGGCGCAGCGCGACAAGCTGGCCGCCGCGATCCCGCTCGGCCGGCTGGGCCGGCCGGAGGACGTGGCGGCGGCCGCGGTCTATCTCGCCAGCGACGAGGCGGGCTGGGTCACCGGCGCGACGCTGCACGTCAACGGCGGCATGGCAATGCTGTAAGGTGGCGATTGGCCGTGCCACGAAACCGTGCTACGCGCCCGGCGGCCTCGTCCGGGGCGTTTCGGCGGCGGTGTGGTTTGGCCGCAGCGGCGATCGGCGTTACCCGGATGACGAGACGTTGGACCAGGACAGGCAGGCAGGAGCGAACCCTCCCATGAGCGACATTCCCGAGCGCGTGAAGAAGATCGTCGTCGAGCATCTCGGCGTCGAGGAGAGCAAGGTGACGCCGGAGGCGTCGTTCATCGACGACCTCGGCGCCGACAGCCTCGACACGGTCGAGCTGGTGATGGCCTTCGAGGAGGCGTTCGGCGTGGAAATCCCCGAGGACGCCGCCGAGAAGATCAGCACGGTGCGCGACGCGGTGGACTATATCGAGAAGCAGAAGGCCGCCTGACGCGGGGCGCGCCGGCGGAGAGGCGGCACGGCTTGGACGGGACGGGGGTTGAAGCGATGCGCCGCGTGGTCGTCACTGGCATGGGGATCGTCGGTCCCCTCGGCGTCGGGGTGGAGCGGGTCTGGCGCCGGCTGCTCGCCGGCGAGTCGGGGATCGGCGCCATCCAGTCCTTCGACGTCAGCGACCTGCCCTGCAAAATCGCCGGCCAGGTGCCGCTCGGCGCCAGGGCGGACGGCAAGTTCGACCCGACGGAGTATGTCCCCGCCAAGGAAATCAAGAAGATGGACCGCTTCATCCAGTCTCGCCATGGCGGCGGCGGCGGAGGCGGTCGAGGATGCCGGCTGGCAGCCCGAGGGCGACGACGACCGCTGCGCCACCGGGGTGATGATCGGCTCCGGCATCGGCGGGCTGGAGACGATCTACGAGGCGTCGATGACGGTGCGCGACGGCCGCGCACGGCGGATGTCGCCGTTCTTCATCGCCTCCTCGCTGATCAACCTCGCCTCCGGCCATGTCTCGATCAAGTACGGGTTCAAGGGGCCGAACCATGCCGTGGTCACGGCCTGCGCCACCGGCGTGCATGCGATCGGCGACGCCGGCGCGGCTGATCGGGCTGGGCGACGCCGAGGTGATGGTGGCCGGCGGGGCGGAGGCGGCGATCAACCTGATCGGCATGGCCGGGTTCTGCGCCAGCCGTGCGCTCTCCACCGGCTTCAACGACACGCCGACGAAGGCGTCGCGGCCCTGGGACAAGGACCGCGACGGGTTCGTGATGGGCGAGGGCGCCGGCATCGTGGTGCTGGAGGAATACGAGCACGCCCGCGCCCGCGGCGCGAAGATCTACGCCGAGATCGGCGGCTACGGCATGTCGGGCGACGCGCACCACATCACCGCGCCGGCCGAGGGCCACGAGGGCGCGTTCCGCGCCATGCGCGCGGCGCTGCGCAACGGCGGGCTGCAGCCGGGCGACATCCAGTACGTGAACGCGCACGGCACCTCCACCCCGGTCGGCGACGACGCCGAACTGGAGGCGGTGGAGCGGCTGTTCGGCGACGCCGCGCGGGGGCTGGCGATGTCGTCCACCAAGTCGGCGACCGGGCACCTGCTGGGCGCCGCGGGCGCGGTCGAGGCGATCTTCTCCATTCTCGCGATCCGCGACGGCGTGGCCCCGCCGACGCTCAACCTCGATGCGCCGAGCCGCGAGACCGTGATCGACCGGGTGGCGCATACCGCCCAGGAGCGGCGTATCGACGTGGCGCTGTCCAACAGTTTCGGCTTCGGCGGCACCAACGCCAGCATCATCTTCAAGAAGGCCGCCTGACGATCCTGCGCCGCCTGCTCGCCTCGCTGCTGCTGCTGGCCGCGCTGGCGGGCGGCGGGGTCTGGCTGGCGCGGCGCGCCTATGATGCGCCGGGGCCGCTCGTTGCCCAGCGCAACGTGGTGATCCCGCGCGGCGGGTTTGCCTCGGTTGCGGCGACGCTCCAGGACGCCGGCGTGATCGCGCGCCCGCTGGCCTTTCGCGCGGCGGCGGCGCTGACCCGCATTGCGGGTCCGCTGCATGCGGGCGAGTTGGCGTTCCCCGCCCATGCCAGCCTGCGCACGGTGTTTTCGGTGCTGCGCACGGCGCGCCCGGTCCAGCATTTCCTGACCATCCCGGAGGGGCTGACCGCCGCCCAGATCGCCCGCTTGCTGGACCGCGCTCCGGCGATGACCGGCGAGGCGCCGGTGCCGCAGGAGGGGGCGGTGCTGCCGCAGACCTACGAATACGCCTACGGCACGCCGCGCGCGGCGCTGCTCGGGCGGGCGGAGGCGGCGATGGCGGCGGCGCTGGCGCGCGCCTGGGAGGGACGCGACCCGGACCTGCCGCTCGACGGCCCCGAGCAGCTGCTGACGCTGGCGAGCATGGTGGAGCGCGAGACCGCGCGGCCGGAGGAGCGGGCGCACGTCGCGGCGGTGTTCGTCAACCGGCTGCGGCTGGGGATGCGGCTGCAATCGGACCCGACCGTCGCCTATGCCGCGACCGGCGGGGCGGTGACGCGCGGAGCGCGGCCTGACGCGCGACGATCTCGACATGGCGAATCCCTACAACACCTATCGCGTCGCCGGGCTGCCGCCGGGGCCGATCGACAGCCCCGGCCTCGCCGCGCTCACGGCGGCGGCGCATCCCGAGCGCAGCGACGACCTCTATTTCGTCGCCGACGGCAGCGGCGGCCACGTGTTCGCCCGCACGCTGGAGGAGCACCAGCGCAACGTCGCGCGCTGGCGGGCCGCGCAGGCCCCGGCGCGCGAGCCGGCGCCGTGAGGCTCAGACGAGCTGCGAGAAGATCAGCACCAGGCCGATGACCGACACCAGCCAGAGCAGCGTGCGCACATAGGCGATGCCGACGATATAGACCACGGCATAGAGCAGCCGCGCCCAGAAGAACAGCTGCGCGCCGAGCAGCGTCACGGCGTCGAGCCGGTTGCTGACCTGTGCGGCCAGCACCAGCGCGATGAACAGCGGCAGGTTCTCGATCATGTTCAGGTGCGCCCGCTGGGCGCGGCCGGCCAGGCCGGTGAGTTTCGGCGTGTCCTCGCGGTTGCCCAGCATGGCGGTCAGGCTGATGGTGCCGCTGGAGGTGGCGACGGCGGCAAGCATCTGCACGAAGGTCAGCACGACCGACCAGACGAGCAGGGAGATTTCGTGCGACATCGGGGCGTTCCTTCTTGTTATGGCGGCGGCATTCCCGGACCGGCACACGGTCCGGTTCGAGCGGAGGCTAGCGCCGTCGTTGCGAGGGCGCCAAGCGGCACCTATAGCCGGTGCCGGTCCATGAGCCGCACCCGCCCCCAGCCGCCGCCAGCCGACGAGCCCGCCGCGGCACTGGCGCGGCTGCGCCGGGCCGTGACGCTGCACCCGCGCGATGCGCAGGCGCGGCTGGCGCTCGGCCTGGCCTGCGAACGCCTCGGCCGGGTCGAGGAGGCGGCGCGCCACCATGCGCTCGCCGCCACGCTCGACCCCGCGCTCGCCGCCGCGCCGTTCCGGCTCGGCCTCTGCCAGCAATCGCTCGGCCGCAGCGAGGCAGCGATCGCCGGCTACCGCAGCGCGATCGCGCTGGCGCCGGACCACGCCGAGGCGCTGAACAACCTGGCTCTCCTGCTGGCCGGGCGGGGCGAGACGGACGCGGCCGAGGCGCTGCTGCGGCGGGCCCTCGCGCGCGATCCCGGCTACGCCGAGGCGCTCAACAATCTCGCGGCGGTGCGGCTGCGCGGCGGGCATGCCGAGGAGGCGGTGGCGCTGTTCGAACAGGCGGTGGCGCTGAAGCCGGGCGACGCCGATGCGCGGGCCAATCTCGGCGCCGCACTGGTGCGCGCCGGCAGGACGGAGGCGGCGGCATCGGCGCTGCGGGCGGCGCTGGCGGCCGCTCCGCAGGCGATCGAGCCGCGCTGGCTGCTGGCCGAGGCGCTGATCGCGCAGGGCGACGGAACGGCGGGGGAGGCGGTGCTGCGCGAGGCGCTGGCGCTGCAGCCCGGCAACGCCGAAACCGCGCTCCGCCTCGCCCACCTGCTGCACCAGTCGGGACATTTCGCCGCGGCGGCAACGCTCTATCTGCGCGCGGCACGGCACGGCGAGCGGCCGGGCACCGCCTGGCACGGCCTGGTGCGGGGCCGGCGGATCGGACCGGCCGACCGGGCGCTGATGGCGGAGATGGCAGCGCTGGCGGAGACGGCGTCCCTGCCGGCGGACGAGCGCGTCGCGCTGCTGTTCGCGCTCGGCAAGGCGCACGACGATCTTGGCGACTATGCGGCGGCGATGCGCCATTTCGACGCCGCCAACGCGGCCAAGCGTGCCCTGCTGCCGCGCTTCGACCGCGCCGGCCACCGCGCCAGCATCGACCGGCTGATCGCGACCTTCACGCCGGCGCTGTTCGCCGCGCGGCGCGGCTGGGGCAGCGACAGCGAGCGCCCGCTGCTGATCGTGGGCATGATGCGCTCCGGCACCACGCTGCTCGAACGCATCCTCGCCGCCCATCGCGACGTGGCCGCGGGCGGGGAGCTGGCGTTCTGGCCGAGCGCCGGGCCGCTGCCGGCGCCGGACCGCGCGGCGACGGCGGCGAGCGGGGCTGCCTACGCGCGCGAACTGGCGCGCATCTCGGCCGACGCCCGGCGCGTGACCGACAAGATGCCGCACAACGTCTATGCGCTCGGGGCGATCCACCTCGCCTTTCCGCGGGCGCGCGTGCTGCATTGCCGCCGCGCCGCCGGCGATGTCGGCCTGTCGATCTATCAGACGCTGTTTTCCTCGCCGCACGACTACGCCTATGACCAGGGCGACATCGTCTGCCTGTGCCGCGAATACGAGCGGCTGGCGGCGCACTGGCGCGCGGTGCTGCCGGAAGGCGTGATGTGCGAGGTGCAGGACCAGACGCTGGTGGGCGATGTCGAGGGCACGGCGCGGCGGGTCGTCGCGTTCTGCGGGCTGGACTGGGATGCCGCGTGCCTGCGCCACGCCGGGCGGCCCGGCATGATCCGCACCGCCAGCGCCTGGCAGGCCCGCCAGGACGTGCATGGCGGTTCGGTCGGCAGGTGGCGACGCTATGCGCCGTATCTCGGCGAACTGGCGGCGCTGGCGGACTGATCGGGAACGCTACGGCCGCGACCGAAGCGTCGGGGCGGGACGCCGCATCGCCGCCGCGCTATGGTCCGGCGATGGGCACAGCGAATGTGGGCATGGCCGAGATCGGCGCGCTGCTCGGCGATCCGGCGCGGGCCAATATCCTGGCGGCGCTGACCGACGGGCGCGCGCTGCCGGCCGGCGAACTCGCCGCCATCGCCGGCGTCGCGCCGCAGACGACGAGCGGGCATCTCGCCCGGCTCACGCAGGCCAACCTGCTCACGGTCGAGCAATGCGGCCGGCACCGCTACTACCGTCTGGCCTCGCCGCTGGTCGGCGGCATGCTGGAAAGCGTGATGACGGTGGCGGCGATGCAGCTGCCGGCGCGGCGCTCGCCGCCGTCGCGGCTCGATCACGCGATGCGCGGGGCGCGAACCTGCTACGACCACGTTGCCGGCCGGCTCGGCGTCGGCATCGCCGATGCGCTGATCGCACGCGGCGGCGTGGTGCTGTCGCCCGACGGCGGCGAAGTCACCGAGGCCGGCGCGAGCTTCCTCGCCGCGTTCGGCGCGGACGTCGCGCGGCGGGGCGGCGCGCGGCGGGCGTTCTGCCGCCCGTGCCTGGACTGGAGCGAACGGCGCTGGCACATCGCGGGGGCGGTGGGCGCCGCGCTGTGCAGCCGCTTCCTGCAGCTCGGCTGGGTCGAGCGCCGTCCCGGCACCCGCGCGCTCGCGGTCAGCGCCAAGGGCCGGCGCGGCTTTGCCGAAACATTCGCCCTGAGCGTCGAAAACCTGCTCGACGGTCCGGCATAGGTTGCCCTGGCCGATCCCGTAGCGGCGCGCCGCCGGTTGGTCTCAAGCCGAGCGGCGTTCGGAAATGACCCGCTCCAGCCGCGCTGCCGCTTTCAGCAGGTGCGCGCGCATCGCCGCCCGCGCCGCCTCCGCGTCGCCCTGATGGATTGCCTGCGCGATCGCGTGGTGCTCGGCGATCGTGGTCTCCTTGGTCTCGGGCACGTAGTAAGTGGCCGGATACCAGAGCCGAACGATCACCTGAATCGTCGAGGCGATGCTGGCGAAGATGCAGTTGCCCGCCATGTCGGCGATCTGGGTGTGGAACATGTTGTCGTAGGCCATGAAGCGGCGCTCGTCCTCCTGCACGCCGCGCATGGCCTCCAGCGTCCGCAGGAGCGCCCGCGCCGCGTCCGGCGTCGCAGGCGGCGGCGGCGCGTCCGGCGCACTCCACCTCCACCAGTACCCGCACGTCCACCAGGTCGCCCAGATTGCGCTCGCTGAGCAGCAGGCCCCATTTGAAGGCGCCCGACAGCAGCTCCGAGTTGGTGTGCCGGACATAGGAACCTTCGCCGACCCGCGCCTCCAGGACGCCGAGCACCGCCAGGCTTTTGACGGCCTCGCGGATGGTCGATCGCCCGACCTGGAAGCGGGCGGCGAGTTCCTTCTCCGAGGGGATCATGTCGCCGGGCTTCCAGATGCCCTGCATGATCAACTCGGCGATGGCGTCGACGATTTCCTGCGGCAAGGTGGCCCGGCTGACCGGCCGGATGTAGTCGGCCTCGCCGGCCCGTGCAGCTTCCGGCTGCAGCCGCCCGGTCGCCGGCCGCGCGGGGCGTGTTGCGATCGGCCGCGCCGAGGCCATGCGTGCTCCGTCATCTCTGTTGCGGCTGCGAGGCATTTCCCAGGCGCGAGTCGGGTTGTCAGATATCCTGATGATATGCTATGCCGCGGTGCAAGGCTAGCAGGAGGTGTCCGATGATCAAGCAGGCGCTCGACGCCCGCCATGCCGCGGGCAGGCCGATTCAGGTCGGCTTCGTCGGTGCCGGCCGCATGGGAACCGGCGCCATCTGCCAGATCGGCCTGATGCGCGGCATCCGCACCGCGGTGATCGCCGATCTGAGCATCGGCCGCGCCCGCCGCGCCTTCGAACTCTGCGGCCAGCGCGCCGACGACGTGGTCGTCACCAACAGCGCCGGAGCGGCCGCAGACGCGTTGCGTCGGCAGCGCCCGGTGGTCACCGAGGACGCCGATCTGGTGGCCGAACTGGAGATCGACGCGGTGGTGGAGGCGACCGGCAACACCGAGATCGGCGCCGATGTGGCGCTGCGCGGATTGCAGGCCCGCAAGCATGTCATCATGCTCAATGTCGAGACCGACGTGGTCGTCGGGCCGTTCCTGCACCGCATGGCGCAGAACTCGGGACTCGTGTACACGGTATCTTCGGGCGACGAGCCGGGACTGATCGCGGAGTATTTCGACCGCTACAGCGCGCTCGGCTTCGAGGTGGTGGCAGTCGGCAAGGCGCCCTCCAGCGTCGGCCTGTTCGACCGCTACGCCACGCCCGACAGCGTCGGCGAGGATGCGCGCCGGCTCGGCATCAACCCGCATTTCCTCGTCACCTTCCGCGACGCGACCAAGACCATGATCGAGATGGCCTGCATCTCGAACTACACCGGGCTGCTGCCCGACATCCGCGGCATGCACGGGCCGGTGGCCGGCGTGAACGAAATCCCGCGCATCTTCCGCCCGATCGCCGAGGGCGGCATCCTCAACCGCCGCGGCGTGGTGGACTATGCCCGGCCGCTGAAGCACCCGGACGGCAGCATCGACTTCGACCGCAGCGTCACGCCGGGGGTGTTCCTGGTTGTTCACACCGACCACGCGCAGATCCGCGAGGACCTCGACTATCTCGATGTCACCGGCAGCGACGGCTACTACATCATGTACACGCCGTATCACCTGGTGACGAACGAGATCCCGCTCTCCATCGTCAACGCCGTGGAGTTCCGCCATCCGACCATCGTGCCGAAGCTCGGCATGGTCACCGAAGTGTTCGGTGCCGCGAAACGCCCGCTCAAGGCCGGCGAGATCATCGAGGGGCCGGGCGGGTCGTCGGTCTATGCGCTGAACGACCTGTACGATCAGACCTGTCGCGAACGCGTTGTGCCGCTCGGCCTGCTGCCGGGTGCGAAGCTGCTGCGCGAGGTCGCGACCGACCAGGCGATCACGACCGACATGGTAGAGCTGCGCACCGACACCACGCTCTATCACCTGCGCGCGCTGCAGGACACCATGCTGGCCCGCGACGCCGCGCGGCACCAGTACCGAGCTGCCGCGAGCCGCCGAATAGCGGGCATGGCGGCCCGGGAGGAAATCACAAGAAGCGAGGGAGGAAGACCATGCGGAAGCGTCCGACAACGCGGCTCGCCGGCCTGCTGGCCGGGGCCGGCTTGCTGGCGGCGAGCGCCGGGCTGATCGGCATCGCCCATGCCGGGACCCGCGCCGAGCCGTTCCCCGGCTGGGGCGAGCCGGTCATCGACGCCAACATGTCGGTGGACCAGGCGAAGGCGATCGTCGCCGAGCGCACCAAGCCGCAGACGGAATGGAAGGGTCCCACCACCGGCCCGCGCGCGAGCGCGGCATCGGCCACCATCGCCTGGGTTTCGGGCGATGAGTCTTATTCGACCTATATCGGCTGGGGCAACGGCGTGCGCCAGGCGGCAAAGGCACTGGGCTGGAAGGTGCTGACGTTCAACGGGCAGGGCACCGTCAGCGGCCAGCTCGCCGCCATGCAGCAGGCGCTGGCGGCCGGCCCGGTCGCCATCATCACGCCGGCCGATGCCAATGCGCTGCAGCGGCCGATCAAGGCGGCGATCGCGCACGGCATCCCGGTGATCGGCATCCATGCCACGGCGTTCCCCGGTCCCAGCCCGCAGCTCGGCCTCTATCAGAACATCGCCTCCAGCGCCGCCGAGATCGGCCAGTCGCAGGCCGCCTATGTGATCGCGATGTCGGACGGCAAGGCGCGCGTGATCCACATGGTGGACAACAGCTTCGCCATCGCCCGCTTCAAGGCGCGTGCCGCGACCGAGCCGATGAAGAACTGCGCCGGCTGCAAGCTGCTGGAAATCGCCAACGTGCCGATCGGCGATCTGACCACGCGCGTCGCGCCGACCGTCTCCGGCCTGCTCGCGCGCTTCGGCGACGGCTGGTGGATGACCACGTGCTGCGACGACTACTATCCCTATGTCGCCTCCTCGCTGCACGCCGCCGGCGTGACGCCCGACAAGGCGCATCTGGTCGGCGCCGATGCGCCGCCGGCCACCTACGACCTGATCCGCAAGGGCAACTACGAAGTCGCCAGCGTTCCCGAGCCGAGCACGCTGTTCGGCTACGAAGCGGTGGACGCGGTGGTGCATGCGATGGCGGGCGAGCCGCCGGCGAAGTTCGTCCAGCCCACCTACATCATCACCAGGGACAACGTGGACGCCGAGGGCGGCAAGAACCACGAGTTCGTGCCGAGCAACAACTTTGCGTGCCACTACCTCAACATCTGGAAAGGCACCAACAACCCCTGCTGACGGATCCCCCGGTGACGGTCGGACAGGCCCCCGTGCTGGAGATCCGGGGGCTCACGAAACGGTTCGGCGCGACCCTGGCGCTCGACCATGTGGACCTGACCGTCAACGCCGGGGAGATCCACGCCCTGGTCGGTGAGAACGGGGCGGGCAAGTCCACCCTCATCAAGATCCTCGCCGGCGTCCATCCTCCGGACGCCGGCGAGATCCGCCTGCTGGGCGAGCCGCTGGCCCGGCATGGCGCGCATCTGCCGCTTTCCTTCGTGCATCAGGATCTCGGCCTGGTGGACGAGCTCAGCATCGGCGAGAATGTGGCCCTCGTTGCCGGATTCCCGCGCCGGCACGGCCTGATCGACTGGCCGCTGGTGTGGCAGCGGGCGCGCGAGATCTACGCCGCCATGGGCGTGGAACCGCCGGATGCGCGCGCCCCCGTCGGCACGCTGTCCGCGGCCGGCAAGGCGATCCTCGGCATCGTGCGCGCGCTGTCGCGGCAGGCGCGGGTGGTGGTGCTCGACGAGCCGACCGCCGCACTGCCGGAACCGGACGCCGTGCATCTGTTCGACGTGCTGCGCCGCCTGCGCGCATCGGGCTGCGGGGTGATTTATGTCACGCACCGTCTGGGCGAACTGTTCGGACTGGCCGATCGCGCGACCGTGCTGCGCGACGGCCGCCGCGTGCGCACCGCGTCGATCCGCGAGATCGTGCCGCAGGACCTGGTGCAGGACATGCTGGGCCATGCCGTCGAGATGCTGCACATGCACCACCACCCCGCCGCAGCCGGCGCGCGAGCCGGGCTGGAGGTCGCCGGACTGCGCTGCGGCGATATCGGCCCGGTGGATTTCCGTGTCGGCGCCGGCGAGATCGTGGGGCTGGTCGGGTTGCGCGGTGCCGGCCACGAGACGATCGGCCGCACCGTGTTCGGCGCCGTCAGGGCGGATGGCGGCGAGATTCGCCTCGGCGGCGCCGCGTTGCCGCTCGGCGACGGCATCGCGGATCGCATTGCCCGCGGCGTCGCGCTGCTGCCGGCCGACCGCCCGCGCGAGAGCGCGCTTGCGGGCCTGTCGGTGCAGGAGAACCTGCTGCCGCATCCGGGGATCGCGGGCGGCAGTGCCTGGCGCCTGACCGGTCCGGCGCGGGAGCGCCGCGAGGCCGCCGCCATCCTGGACCGGCTGGATGTCCGCCCGCGCGACCCGGCGCTGCTGATCGACTGGCTGAGCGGCGGCAACCAGCAGAAGGTGTTCGTCGCCCGCTGGCTGCAATCCAAGGCGCGCCTGTTCGTCATGGAGGAGCCGACGGCCGGCGTCGATGTCGGCGCCAAGCTGTCCATCCATCGCCTGCTCGGCGCGGTGGCGCGGGACGGCGCGGCGATCCTGGTGGTCTCGTCGGATTTCGACGAGGTGGCATCGCTCTGCGACCGTGCGCTGGTGGTCGGCCGCGGCCGCATCGTGGGCGAACTGCGCGGCGAGTCGCTGACCGTGGACAACCTGGTCGCGCGCGCCTCGCTCGGCAGCCGGCACGCGGCCGACGGCACCGCGGCGGGAGAGATGCACCGTGGATGAACGGGTCGCCGGCGGGGACTGGGCGGCGCGCGGCCGTGCCGTGCGGCGGGAGGTTTCGCGCGGCGCGCGCGGACGGCTCGCCGAGCTTGCTTCGATCTACGGGCTCGCGGTCGTGTTCGTGCTGGTGATGATCGTGTTCGGCCTGCTGCGGCCGAAGAGTTTTTTCAGCGGCATGAACATCAACACCGTGCTGGTCGGGCAGTCGGTCACCGCGATGCTGGCGCTGGCCGAGATGGTGCCGCTGGCCACACGGCAGTTCGATCTCTCCGTGGGCTTCCATCTCGGCATGGCGCAGGTGCTGATCATCGGGCTGCAGGTGCAGAACGGGTTGCCCTGGCCGGTCGCCGCGGCCGTGGTGCTGGTCGCGGCGGTGCTGATCGGCCTGGCGAACGGGCTGCTGGTGACGCGCTTCGGCATCGACTCGTTCATCGCGACCATGGGCGTCGGCACGCTGCTCTACGGCATTTCCAACTGGTACAGCGGCGGCGCGCAGATCACCGCGCCCAATCTGCCGGACAGCTTCACCGGCCTGTCCAACATCGTCTGGCACATCCCGCTGCCGGCGCTGTACGTGGTGGCGGCGGCGGCGGCGCTGTGGGTGGTCACGGAACGCCTGCCGGTCGGGCGCAGCCTGTACGTCATCGGCGCAAGCCCGCGCGCCGCGGCGCTGCTCGGCATCCGCACGCAGCGCTATATCTGCGGCGCGTTCGTCACGGCCGGCGTGTTGAGCGGCATCGCCGGCATCCTGCTCGGCAGCATTCTGGAGACCGGGACGCCCTCGGTCGGGCCGGAATATCTGCTGCCCGCCTTCGCCTCGACGCTGCTCGGCGCGACCTCGATCCATCCCGGCCGGGTCAACGTCGTCGGCACGCTGCTGGCCGTGCTGATCCTGGCGTTCTCGTTTTCCGGCGTGCAGCAGCTCGGCGCCGCTTTCTACGTACAGTATTTCTTCAACGGGGGCATCCTGATCGTGGCGGTCGGGCTGTCGGTGTACGCGGCCGCGCGGCGCCGGGCCGCGGCCGGCGCGAAGGGCGCGGCCGCCACGGACCGCGCCGAGCCCGAGTGACCGCATGCCCCGAACCGGGAGAGACACCGCAATGGACGACCCGTTCGAGATCCTCGATCCGCGCTTTCGCCAGTACACCATCCCGATCGTCTGGCTGGAGCGGTTGCATACCGGCATGCGCTGGGCCGAGGGGCCGGTGTATTTCGCGGACCTGCGGTGTCTGATCTGGAGCGACATCCCGAACAACCGGATGTGGCGGCTGGACGAGGAGACCGGGGCAGTCAGCGTCTTCCGCGCCCCCTCCAATTTCGCCAACGGCAACACGCGCGATCGCCAAGGGCGGCTGGTCACCTGCGAACACCAGACGCGCCGCGTCACGCGCACCGAGCACGACGGCAGCATCACCGTGATCGCCGACCGCTATCAGGGCAAGCGGCTGAACGCGCCCAACGACGTGGTGGCGAGGTCGGACGGCACGATCTGGTTCACCGATCCGACCTACGGAATTTCCGCGGAATACGAGGGCGGCAAGGCCGAGAGCGAGATCGGCAGCTGCAACGTCTATCGCTTCGACCCGCGTGACGGTTCGTTGCGCGTAGTGGCCGACGATTTCCGCCGGCCGAACGGCCTCGCCTTCTCGCCGGACGAGAGTACGCTCTATATTGCCGATTCCGGCTTCTGGCCCAATCCCGACTGGCCGCACCATATCCGCGGCTTCGCGGTCGATGCCGAGGGGCGGCTCACCGGCGGGCGCGCGGTCGCCGAGGTGTCGCCCGGCATTCCGGACGGGTTTCGCATCGACGTGGATGGCAACATCTGGACCAGTGCGGGAGACGGCGTGCAGTGCATCACGCCGGCCGGCGAGTTGATCGGCAAGATCCGCGTGCCGGAAAAGGTCGCGAATGTCGCCTTCGGCGGTTCCAGCCGCAACCGGCTCTATATCTGCGGGCATACGTCGCTGTACGCGATCTACGTCAATACGCGGGGCGCCATGAGGCCTTGACCGATCCACCGGGCCGCCGGCGCGGCGACGAGCCCCCGGACCGGCTGCGCGGGTGCGGAGCGGTCAGCCGGCGCCGCGGCGATTCATTCTTTCCCCGGCATGGGACCGCCGTTCACGGATGACCATTGCTTGATCGACTGTCGGCGAATCCCGTCCGGCAGCTACGCAACGGTCGCACGAGCGTATCGTAACCATCAGGTATCGTTGAATTTTCGTTGCTGGCGCGGGCGGTCGAACGGCCGCCGCCCGAGGAGTGTCGGAATCGAAATTGCCTTTGACATGGATGGCCTTTCCGGTTAAAAAGGCGCCAACAAAACTTCACTGGGCAAGGGTGTTTAGAGATGTCGGGCACCACGATCGTCGGCGTTGGAAGCGCATCCGTCAGCACCAGCGGCGCCCTGACCGGTCAGTTGCTGGAGAAGTTTGCGTCGGCGCTCTCCGTGTCCAGTGCCGTTACGGTGGCCGGCAGCACCGCCGCGCTGCCGCCCAGCACCGGCCCAGGCCAGACCCTGATCATTCCGACGAGCGACACCGGCACGATCGGAGTGCCGGCCGGCTACGAGTTCGTCATCTACATGGGCGCCGGCAGCCTGACCAGCACCGACCCGAGCACCGTCATCATCGGCGACCTGAACTACAGCGGCAACGCCGGCACGGTGCTTTCCACCGGGTCGGTTGGCGGCACGGTCGCCGATTCGGCCCCCGGGGCGCTGTTGAGCTTCGCCGGCGGCACCAACGTCGTGAGCGCCACCGGCGCCGGCCAGACGGTGCAGCTGGACGGCGGCACCAACGACGTGCTGGCGCTGGCGGCGACCCAGATGATCATCCAGTCGGGCGGCGCGAGCACCATCAACAGCAGTGCCTCGGTCTCCGGGTCGTCCACCGCGGTGGCCTCCGCCGGCAGCATGGCGTTCTTCGGCTTCGGCACCGGCAACGACGTGGTCAGCGTCAGCGGCTCGACCTCGCTGCTGTTCCAGGGCATCGGCGGCACCGATACGATCTTCGGCGGCGGCGGCTCGGATACCGTGATCGCCGGCCAGGCGGTCTATATGGGCGGCAGCGGCAGCAACCTGTTCGTCGGCGGCGCCGGCACCAGCACGCTGTACGGCGCGGCGCATGAAACCATCTACGGCGGCACCGGCGGCGGCGTGTTCAGCCTGGGCGCGAACTCGTCGGACTTCTTCGTGGCGCATGGCGGCGCCGACAGCACTTCGATGGCGTCGGACTCGGTGGTGCTGGGCGCGAAAAACGTCGGCGACCAGGTCTGGGGCAACAGCAACGAGAACCTGACGATCGGCGCGGCGGCGAGCGCCACCGGCGCGGTCGTGGTGGGCTTCGGCACCAACGACTCGATCAACATGACGAACTCGGTCGGCAACGACACGGTCGTGCTGTGGAACGTCGATTTCGGCGCCAACCCGTTCACCGGCAACACCACCCTGACCGGCGCGAGCGCGGGCGGCGACGTGTTCGTGATGTTCGGCTCGCTGTTCGGCTTCGCGTCCGAGGGCGCCCACACCGTCGTGATCAACAACTGGCAGTCGAGCGACTTCCTCGACCTCAGCGCGGGCTACACCACCGGCGATGTCACGACCGCGCAGGGCGGGACGAACGCCGGCGGCGTGTTCTCCTTCACCCTCTCCGACGGCACGACGGTGCAGATCCACGGCACGGTGGCCGCGAACCAGATCATCCACGCCTGAGGCCGCGGCCGGGGCGAACGTCCCGGCTTCACCTTACGGCGACTACAAGACGGCCCGCGTCCCCGACGCGGGCCGTCGCCGTCTCGGCCGGGCTGCTGTCGGGTGTTGTCTCCATGTGGCGATTGCCCTTACACTGGGCAGATAATCGGAAACGCCCAGGACCTCCGCCATGCCGGACGACGCCGAAGCGGGCCGCCGCGCGCCCCAGGCCGAAAGGCTGGAGCAGGCCGCGCGCGCCGCGTGGCTCTACTACGTCGAGAGTCGCACGCAGGACGAGATCGCGGCGACGCTCAACATCTCCCGCCAGGCCGCGCAGCGCCTGGTGTCGCTGGCGGTCGCCGAAAAGCTGATCAAATTCCGCGTCGATCACCCGATCGCCGCCTGCATGGCGCTCGGCGAGCAGCTCACCCAGCGCTACCGCCTGCGCGCCTGTGAGGTGGTGCCGGGCGGCGGGCTGGCGAGCGTCGCGGTCGCCGGTGCGCGGCTGCTGGAGCGCTGGTTCGGCCAGAAAGCGCCGCTGGCGCTCGGGGTGTCCACCGGCCGCACGCTGCGCGCCATCGCCGCCGAACTGCCCCGGCTGGCCGCGCCGCAGCACAAGGTGTTCTCGCTCTGCGGCATCATCGCCCGCAACGGCCGTGCCATCGCCGCCGAGCCGGTCATGCAGCTCGCCGAGCGCACCGGCGCGCAGTGCTACCCGATGCCGCTGCCGGTCGTGGTCGGCACCGTCGAGGAACGCCGCCTGCTGCAATCGCAGCTCGCCTACCGCACGCTCTGCGACATCCACGCCGAAAGCCGGTTCCTCATGGTCGGCGTCGGCCATATCGATTGGCAGGCGCCGATCCATGCCTCGGGCTGCATCACGGACGCCGAGCTGACCGAGCTGATCGAGGCGGGGGCGGCGGGCGAGATCGCCGGCCGCGCCTTCGACGCCGCCGGGCGGCTGGTGCCGAGCGCAATCAACGAACGTGTGACCGGGCTCGCGGTGACGCCGGCGCACGCCGGTGTCACGGTGGGGGTCGCGGCCGGGGCCGAAAAAATCGCGGCCCTGCGCGGGGCGCTGGAGGGCAGCCTGATCAACGCCGTGATCACCGACGAACCGACCGCCGCCGCGATTCTCGGCAGCGGGCGGAACGGCTTGACAAATGGCGAGAAATTTTGATGATCTGCCCGACCGGTGGGCACACGCTCGATCCGGCGGGGTCAGGAGAGGAAACGGGACATGCGTCTGAGGCACCTACTTGCGGGTGCCGCGATGCTCGCCGGCTCGGCGGGCGCGGCATCGGCGGCGACCATCACGATCGCCACGGTCAACAACAGCCAGATGATCGTCATGCAGCGGCTCTCGCCGCAGTGGGAGAAGCAGACCGGCAACCACATCAACTGGGTGGTGCTGGAAGAGAACGTGCTGCGCCAGAAGGTGACGACCGACATCTCCACCAAAGCCGGCCAGTTCGACGTGCTGACCATCGGGTCGTACGAGACGCCGATCTGGGGCAAGCTCGGCTGGCTCGACACAGTGGACGATTTTCCCGCCAGCTACGACTACAACGACGTCTTCGCCTCGGTGCGCGGCGCGCTCTCGGTCAACAACCATCTCTACGCGGTGCCGTTCTATGCCGAGAGTTCGTTCACCTACTATCGCAAGGACCTGTTCGATGCCGCCGGGCTGAAGATGCCCGACAAGCCGACCTACGCCGACGTCAAGACGTTTGCCGACAAGCTGACCGACAAGTCCAAGCAGCAATACGGCATCTGCCTGCGCGGCAAGCCCGGCTGGGGCGAGAACATGGCCTTCGTCGATACGCTGGTCAACACGTTCGGCGGCCAGTGGTTCAACATGAAGTGGCAGCCGCAGCTGACCTCGAAGCCCTGGCACGACGCCCTCAGCTTCTACGTGGACCTGATGCGGCGCGACGGCCCGCCGGGCGCCAGCTCCAACGGCTTCAACGAGAACCAGGCGCTGTTCTCGACCGGGCATTGCGCGATGTGGATCGACGCGACCTCGGGCGCCGGCTTCATCTTCGACAAGACGAGCAGCACCGTCTATAACAAGACCGCCTTCGCCCCGGCGCCGATCGAGAAGACGCCGAACGGCTCGCACTGGTTCTGGGCCTGGGCGCTGGCGATTCCGAAGACATCGCACAATGTCGCGGCGGCAAAATCGTTCCTTGCCTGGGCGACGTCGCAGCAATACATCGAACTGGTCGGCAAGACCGACGGCTGGACGGTGGTGCCGCCGGGCACGCGCGCGACCACCTACGCCAACCCCGACTACATCAAGGCCGCGCCGTTCGCGAAAACCGTCGAGGAGGCGATCCGCACGGCGGACCTCGCGCATCCGACGATGGACCCGGTGCCCTATACCGGCATCCAGTACGTCGCGATCCCGGAGTTCCAGGCGATGGGCACGCAGGTCGGGCAACTGGTCGCGGCGGCGCTGACCGGCAGCATGTCGGTTGACGAGGCGCTGAAGCAGGCGCAGGCGTCCGTCACCAGCACGATGCAGCAGGCCGGCTACATCCAGTAGCGCCGAACGGCGTCCCGGGCCGCACATCCCGGGACGCCGCCTTCGCGTGGAGGACAGCGCCATGAGCACGACGGCCGCAGGGGGGCTCGCGGTGGGCCCGGCGAGGCGGGGCAAGCACCGGGGCGGCGGGGTCAACACGCTGCCGCTGGTCGCGCCCTCGGTGGTGTTGCTGCTGATCTTCTCGCTGGTGCCGCTGGCGGCGACGCTCTACTTCAGCGTCATCCGCTACAACCTGCTCAACCCGATGCTGCACGGGTTCGCCGGGATCGCGAACTATCGGTTCCTGTTCCAGGATCCGTCGCTCTATCAGTCGCTGTGGATCTCGGTGGCGCTGGTCGGCGAGGTGCTGATCCTCACCGTGGTCTTCGGCACCATCCTGGCCTCGCTGTTCGAGGCGCGCTTCCCCGGCCGCGCCATCGCGCGCATCCTGGTCATCTCGCCGTTCTTCGTCATGCCGACGGTCAGCGCGCTGATCTGGAAGAATTTGCTGATGAACCCGGTGAACGGGCTGCATCGCCTACATCACCCGCAGCCTCGGCCTCGGCGCCATCGACTTCTTCGCCAACTGGCCGCTGACCTCGATCGTCGCGATCGTGGCATGGCAGTGGCTGCCGTTCGCGTTCCTGATCCTGCTGACCGCGCTGCAATCGCTCGACGAGGAGACGCGCGAGGCGGCCAACCTCGACGGTGCCGGCCCGGTGAAGACGTTCCTCTACATCGAGGTGCCGCACATGGGGCGCGCGATCTCCGTCGTGATCATGATCGAGACGATCTTCCTGCTCGGCATCTTCGCCGAGATCTACGTCACCACCGCCGGCGGTCCCGGCACCGCGACCACCAACCTGACCTTCCTGATCTACGAACGCGCCCTGCTGGCGTTCAATGTCGGCGGCGCGTCGGCCGCCGGCGTGATCGCCATCGTGCTCGCCAACGTGCTGGCGATCTTCCTGGTGCGCGCCATCGGCAAGAGGCTGGACGAGCAATGAGCACGCGCGCAAAGGTACAGCCGGTCGCGGGCCTGCTGGCGTGGCTCGCGGCGCTGCTGATGTTCTTCCCGATCTTCTGGATGGTGCTGGCCAGCTTCAAGACCGAGGTGGCGGCGGTCGCCACCCCTCCGGCGCTGTTCTTCAAGCCGACGCTGCTGAACTACCACGACATTTTCGAGCGCGCGAACTACATCCACTTCGCGCTCAACAGCGTCGTCATCTCGTTCGGTTCCACTGCGCTGGCGATCGTCATCGCCGTGCCGGCGGCATTCGCGATGGCGTTCTATCCGACGCACCGCACGCGCGGCACGCTGCTGTGGATGCTGTCCACGAAGATGCTGCCGCCGGTCGGCGTGCTGGTGCCGATCTTCCTGTTTGCGAAAGACACCGACCTGCTCGACACGCGCACCCTGCTGGTCATCCTCTACACGCTGATGAACCTGCCGATCGTGGTGTGGATGCTGTACACCTTCTTCAAGGACACGCCGAAGGCGATCATCGAGGCGAGCCGCATCGACGGCGCCGACGTGCGCCAGACCATTTTCCTGGTGCTGCTGCCGCTGGTGCTGCCGGGCATCGCCTCGACCGGGCTGCTCAACATCATCCTGAGCTGGAACGAGGCGTTCTGGAGCCTCAACCTCACCTCGACGAACTCGGCGCCGCTGACCGCGTTCATCGCCAGCTTCTCGGCGCCGCAGGGCCTGTTCTGGGCGAAACTGTCGGCGGCATCGACGCTGGCGATCGCGCCGATCCTGGTGTTCGGCTGGATCAGCCAGCGCCAGCTGGTGCGCGGCCTGACCTTCGGCGCCGTGAAATAGCGAGGAGTCCCGCGATGTATCTGGAAAAATTCAACCTCAAGGGGCGCACGGCGGTGGTCACCGGCGGCGGGCAGGGCATCGGCTTCGCCTGCGCGCAGGCGCTCGGCGAGGCCGGCGCGAAAGTCGTGGTCGCCGAGATGGTGCCGGAGCGCGTCGAGGCCGCGGTGGCGCAACTGAAAAAGCTCGGCATCGACGCGCGCGGCGACAAGCTCGACGTGACCAACTCCGCGGCCGTCGAGGCATTGGCGGACAAGGTCGAGCAGAGCGGCGGGGCGCACATCCTGGTCAACAATGCGGGAGTCGCGATCAGCGACGTGCGCGCCGAGGACACCAGCGACGAGCACTGGCGCTTCCATCTCTCCGTCAACCTCGACGGACTGTTCTGGTGCTGCCGCTCGTTCGGCAAGCGCATGCTGGCGCGCAAGCGGGGCGCCATCGTCAACATCGGCTCGATGTCGGGCTTCATCGTCAACAAGCCGCAGGAACAGGCGTTCTACAACGCCTCGAAGGCCGGCGTGCATCACCTCACGCGCTCGCTGGCGGCGGAATGGGCCGATCGCGGCGTGCGCGTCAACGCCGTGGCGCCGACCTACATCGAAACGCCGCTGACACGGGAACTGGCGGCCGCGTGGATGGACAAGTGGCTCGAGATGACGCCGATGGGGCGGATGGGCCAGCCGGAGGAGATCGCCTCGGTCGTGCTGTTCCTCGCCTCCGACGCCTCCAGCCTGATGACCGGCAGCATCGTGCTCGCCGACGGCGGCTATTGCTGCTGGTAGGGGAGGACACGATGCGGCTGAAGGACAAGGTGGCGGTCGTCACCGGCGGCGCGCGCGGCATCGGCCGCGCCATCGCCGAGCGTTATGCCGACGAGGGCGCGCGCGTCGTCGTCGCCGACATGCTGGAGGCGGAGGCGAAGTCGTTGGCGCAGCACATCGGGCGCGGCGCGATCGGACTGGCGCTGGATGTGACGAAGCAGGAGTCGATCGACGCGATGGTCGCGGCGACGGTGCAGCAGGCGGGGCGCATCGACGTGCTGGTGAACAACGCCGGCGTGTTCGACCTCGCACCGCTGCTCGACGTCACGCGCGACAGCTACCACAAGATCTTTGCCGTCAATGTCGAGGGGCTGCTGTTCACGCTGCAGGCGGCGGCGCGGCAGATGGTCAGGCAGGGGCAGGGCGGCAAGATCATCAACTTCGCCTCCCAGGCCGGGCGGCGCGGCGAGGCGCTGGTCGCCGTCTATTGCGCCTCGAAGGCGGCGGTGATCAGCCTGACGCAGAGCGCGGGCCTGGCGCTGGCGAAGGACCGCATCAACGTCAACGCGATCGCGCCCGGCGTGATCGACACGCCGATGTGGGACCACGTCGATGGCCTGTTCGCGAAATACGAGAACCTGCCGAAGGGCGAGAAGAAGCGGCAGGTCGGGCTGGCGGTGCCGTACGGGCGCATGGGGCGGCCGGAGGACATGACCGGCATGGCGGTGTTCCTCGCCAGCGCCGATTCCGACTACATCGTCGCGCAGACCTACAACGTCGATGGCGGCAACTGGATGAGCTAGGCACGGCACCGCCCTGCGCGCTCAGACCGCGCCCTCCACCGGCGCCTCGCCGCGCTGCCGCCGCGCCAGCGACTGGCGCACGTCCTCGATCGCCGAGCGCAGCAACTGCGTCATGATCGCGTAGGCCTCCGACGGAACCTGGTCGCGGATCGCCTCCGCCACGCCCTGGTGCTGGCGCAGCGAGTATTCCGGCGTGTGGTACGCGGTGTCCCAGCTCAACTGGAACGAGGCGCGCAGCGAACTCTCGATCACCGCGCCGAACGAGGCGAGAAAAAGATTCCCCGTCGCGTCCAGGATCGCCTGGTGGAAGCGCAGATCGGCGTGGGTCAGGTCGCCGGCGCCGCCCTGGAAGCGGAACATGTCGGCCAGCGCCCCCTCGATGCACGCCAGCGCCTCCGCCGACCGCCGCTCGGCCGCCAGCGACGCCGCCGACGGCTCGATGATTTTTCGCACCTCGAACAGGCCGGTGACGAACGCATCGGTCGGCGCGGCGTGCAGGTGCCAGGCCAGAACTTCCGGGTCCAGCATGTTCCAGTCGGCGCGCGGGCGCACCAGCGTGCCGACCTTCTGGCGGCTGACGATCAGCCGTTTCGCCACCAGCAGCTTGAACGCCTCGCGCAGCGCCGAGCGGGAGACCGCCAGGCTGGCGCACAGCTCGATCTCGGTCGGCAGCGCACGCCCCGGCGGATGCCGGCCGCCGACGATGCGCTCGCCGAGCGTGTTGGCGATGCGCTCGTGCAGGTTGCGCCCGGCCGCCTCGCCGAGTTTCGCGGGCCGGGCGGCGGTCGGCGGCGCCGTCACGTCCCCTGGCCCTGCCGCGCCAGCGCCGGCGCGGCGCGCACCGTGCCCGCCGCGGCGACGGCGAGCTTGCGCCGCGCCTGCAATTGCTGGTCGGCCAGCACGCCGAGCAGGATCACCGTGCCCATGACGGCGAAGTTGAGCGAACTCGGGATGCCGAGGATGTTGACGAGGTTCTGCAGCACCTGCAGCAGCGCCGTGCCGAGCACGATGCCGAGGATCGAGCCCTCGCCGCCGCGCAGCGAGCAGCCGCCGAGCACCGCCGCCGCGATCGCATAGAGCTCGTAGAAATTGCCGAACGAGCTGGGCGAGACGGAATTGGTGTAGAACACCAGCAGCACGGTCGAGATCGCCGCGAGCCCGCCGCTCAGCACGTAGGCGCCGGCAATCACGAGATTGCTGCGGATGCCGGAGAATCGCGCCGCCTCCTCGTTCTTGCCGACGGCATAGAGGTAGCGGCCGTACACCGAGCGGTGCAGCAGCACGCCCATGACGACGGCAAGGACGATGAGGAAGATGAAGGTGTTCGGCACGCCGTGGACATGCCCCGCGGCCAGGGTGCGCAGCGTGTCGGCTTCGTCGCCGTAGCCGAAGCCGCGCGACGAATTGGTCGTGTAGTAGCGCGCCGCGCCGCGGTAGATCAGCAGGCCGCACAGCGTCACGATGAACGGCTGCATCTTCAGCCGCGTGATCAGGAAGCCCTGCAGCGCGCCCAGCACCAGCCCGCCGGCGATGATCGCCAGCAGCGCCAGCGGCCACGGAAACGCGTAGTCGGTCAGCAGATCGACGAACACCACGCCGAGCAGGGCGAACATCGAGCCGATCGACAGGTCGATGCCGCCGGTGATGATGGTCAGCCCTTCGCCGATCGAGAACACGCCGAACATGCCGATCAGGTTGGCCATGTCGAGCAGGTTCACGCCCGACAGGAACAACGGGTTGATCGCCGCGGTGATCCCGCTGACCACGATCAGCAGCAGGAACAGGCCGAATTCTTTCCTCATGCCGCACTCTCCGCCGGCTCCAGCGTCTGCCCGATGGCGAGCCGCAGCACGTTATATTCGCTGAACTGTTCACGCTCCAGCAGGCCGCTGATGCGTCCCTCGTGCATCACCGCGATGCGGTCGGAGACGCCGATCACCTCCTCCATGTCCGAGGAGATCATCAGGATCGCCACCCCGCGGTCGGCCAGCCCGCGCATCAGCGCATAGATCTCGGTCTTTGCCCCGACATCGATGCCGCGCGTCGGCTCGTCGAAGATCACCACGCGGGGCTGCATCGACAGCCACTTCGCCAGCACCACCTTCTGCTGGTTGCCGCCGGAGAGCGTGAGCACCTGCGTCTCGACGCTCGGCGCCTTGATGGCGAGGCTCATCGCCTGCGCCCGTGCCACCTTCGCCTCCGAGCCGCGGTCGATCAGCAGCATGCGCGCGTGGTGCAGCAGGTCGGCGAGCGTGATGTTCTCGCGGATCGACATGTCCAGGATCAGCCCGGCGCGCTTGCGGTCCTCCGGCACGAGGTAGATGCCTTTGCGTATCGCATCGCGCGGGCTGCGGATCGCAACCGGCTTGCCGTCCAGCCGGATTTCGCCGCCGAGCAGCCGGTCGATGCCGAACACGGTGCGCGCCAGCGACGTGCGGCCGGAACCGACCAGCCCGGCCAGTCCGAGGATCTCGCCGTGCCGCACCGCAAGATCGATGCTGCGGTCGGGAAACGCCGTCGTCACCACGCCGGCGATGTCGCAGCCGCCGTCGCGCGGCGGCTCGCGCGGCGGGGTGTAGAGCGATTTCAGGTCGCGCCCGATCATCAGCCGGATCATGGTGGCATGGGTCAGCGCCTCGCGCGCCAGCTCGCCCACCATGCGGCCGTCGCGCAGCACCACGACGCGGTCGGCACAGGTCATGATCTCGCCGAGCCGGTGCGAGATGTAGATCACGGCGACCCCGCTCGCCTTGAGGTCGGCGACCACCGCCAGCAGGCGCTCGGTCTCCGACAGCGTCAAACTCGAGGTCGGCTCGTCCATGATGATGACGCGCGCGTCGATCGACAGCGCTTTCGCGATCTCCACCATCTGCCGCTGCGCGATCGACAGCATCTCGACCGGCGTGTCCGGCGCGAAATCGGCGCCCAGCCGCGCCAGCAGCGGCGCCACCCGCGCGCGCATCGCGGCGTCGGCCACCAGCATCAGCGGCCCGCCGGCGAGCTGCTCGCGGCCGATGAAGACGTTGCTCGCGACGTCGAGATTCTCGAACAGGTTGAGTTCCTGGTGGACGAAGGCGATGCCGGCGCGCGTCGCCTCGTTGACCGACAGCGCGGCGTGGTCGCGCCCGTCGATGCGGATGCTGCCCGCGCTCGGCGCGGCGACGCCGCCGAGGATTTTCATCAGCGTCGATTTGCCGGCGCCGTTCTCGCCGATCAGCCCAAGCACCTCGCCGCGCATGACGCGCAGGCTGACGTTGTCGAGGGCCACGACGCCGGGATAGGTTTTCGTGATCCCGGCAAGTTCCAGCAGCGTGTCAGCCAAGCGTCCCCTCCCGGACCTGGGGCCCCGGCGGCACGCGCGCCGCCGGGGCATGACAGGACGGCGGCTACTTGCGCAGCAGCGTCTTCACGTAGGTGATGAAATCCGCGACGTTGGACTTGTCGATCACGCGCGTGGGCACGATGATCTTGCCGTCCGCGGGCAGCCACGACTTGTCGCCGTTGATGTACTTGATCATGTCGATCATCGACTGGTAGCCGAACTCGAACGGCTGCTGCACGATGGTCGATTGCACGCAGCCCTCGGAGATGCCGCGCAGCGTGCGCGCGTCCTCGTCGAAGCCGACGATCTTCACCTTGCCGCACTTGCCGGCGTTCTTCACCGCGTCGTAGATTTCCGGCGTGTCGTAGCTCCACAGCCCCGACATCAGCGAGATGTCGGGGTATTTCGCCAGCGTGTCCTCGGCGTTGCTCTTCGCCTTGGTGAAGTCCGCCTGGTCGGTGCGGATGTCGAGGATCTCGACCTTGCTGCCCTTGAGCGTCTCGCGGATGCCTTTCACACGCTCGCGCGCGTTGTCGGCGTCCATCGTGCCGACGAACAGCATGATTTTTCCGCCGTTCGGGCAGCGCCTTGAGGATCTCCGCAGCCCGCCTGGCGGCCGGCGGCGACGTTGTCGGTGCCGATATAGGCCACGCGCTTGCTCTGCGGCGCGTCGCTGTCGGTGGTGAACAGCACCGCCTTGGCGGCGACCTTGTTCAGTTCCTCGGTGGCGTGCGCGGCGTCGTCCACCGAGACGGAAATGCCGGAAACCCCGCGGGCGACCAGATCATCCAGCTCGCGCCGCTGGGCGGCGGCGGTGCCCTCGGTGGTGACGATCATTTCCATGTTGTAGTCGGGGTGTTCCTTCTGCGCCTTCTCGATCCCGCGCCGAGCGAAGGTCCAGAAATCCGCCGCGACGTTGGTGACGAACACCAGCGTCTTCTTCTGCTGCGCCTGCGCGGTGCTGCCGGCGCACAGCCCGGCCACCAGCGCGCCCGCCAGAAGCGGGCCGACAAACTTCCTCATTCCGTTGCTCCTTGCACGTTTCCAGCCTGTCCAGTTGCGCAAGGGTGCGCAATCGGCCCGGATCAGTCTGCCAAATGGCGCTCCGGCTCCGCCCGTTTTCCCTGCACGCGGCGGATTAAGTCATGCAAATAGCCGAAGGGGAAGCCCCCCCGGTTCGCATCCGCCAACGCCGCCTCGGGAATTGGCCGCGGCTCGGGCGGGTTGGCCGGTTCGACGCCGTCGAGCGCCAGCGCGATCACCAGCGGCGGCTCGGCGCGGCGCACGTTTGCGCGGACCAGCAGATCGACCTCGCCGCGCTCGGCCTCCCTGCGCAGCGCCTTGGCGAGGCGCAGATGCGAAAAATCCACGCGCGCGAGGTAGGCGGCGCCGGTCTCCTCGTCGGTCACCCGCCAGCCGGCGCAGCCGCGATCGAGGCAGGGGATGTCGGAGCGCGCCAGCCGCAGCGGCGTGGGCTCGGGCCGGGCCGGCACCGCGCCGGCGAACAGGAGATGCACCGAGACGGTCTGCTCCGGCAGGTCGGCCGCGACCGGCGGGCATTCCCAGGTGCCCGCCACGTCGAGCGTGGCGTGGCCGGTGCGGGTCTCGTGCAGGTGGCGGGCGACGAAGCCGCCGCCGTGCCCGTCGTCGCGGTAGCTGACGGCGAAGCGGTAGCCGGCGTCCTTCAGCCCGTCATGGCCGACGAAATGGCGGCCGTCGAGCACCAGCTCGATGCTGTCGTTGATCGGGTCGCTGTGGTCGCGCGCCGCCGAAAAATAGTTCGCGAGCGCCAGCCCGATCGAGGGACCGGGGCGGGCGAGGTCGGCGCCCGGCCCGCCCTGGCCGAACACCAGCCGGTAGAACGGGAACGGGGTGGCGCGCGTGTCGCGGGTGTCGGGCGCGGTCCAGGGATTGGCGGCGGCGGAGCAGAAATGCGCGCCGTCGATCGCGTGGGCGACGGTGGTGTCGGCCTCGATCGCGCCGTGGGCGATCAGATGCAGGCGCACGTCCTCGCCGTGCGCGGCCAAGGGCGCGGCGAGCGCGGCGAGGACGATCAGGGCACGGTGCCAGCCGAGCATGACGGCTCCGTTCGCGTTGCGCCGCCGGATAATCTACCCAGCGAAAGGAGCGATGGGTGATCCCGATGCCGTGAGAACGGGTTAGAACAGCTCGATCACCTGGGCCTTGAGATAAGCGCTCTCCGGCAGCAGCGGATGCACCGGATGGTCCGGCCCGGCGCCGCCGCTGGCGATGATGCGTCCGTCGCGCCGCGCGCGCTGCAGCCCCTCGGCGACGGCGGCGGCGAATAGGTCGGGCGGCGCGTGATGGCTGCAAGAGGCCACGAACAAAAACCCGCCGGGCGCGACCAGGGCGGCGGCCAGCCTGGTCATGCGGCCATAGCCGCGCAGCCCCGCCGCCTGATCCTTCTTCGCCTTGGCGAAGGCCGGCGGGTCGCAGATCACGATGTCGAACCGCGCGCCCTCCTGCGCCAGCGCCGCCATCGTCTCGAACGCATCGCCGCGGCGGAACGCGGCGCGGGCGGCCAGCCCGTTGCGCTCGGCGGCGATTTTTGCGGCGTCCAGCGCCGGCGCCGAGGCATCGACCAGCAGGGCGTCGGTCGCGCCGGCGGCGAGGCAGCGCAGGCCGAACGCGCCGGTGTGGCAGAACACGTCGAGCACCCGCGCCCCCGCGGCCAGCCCCGCCATGCGGTCACGGTGCGGCCGCTGGTCGAAGAAAAACCCGGTTTTCTGGCCCGCCAGCGGATCGACCGGGAAGGTGACGCCGCCTTCCTCGACCGTCGCGGTTGCGTCGGTGCCGGCGAGCAGCGCCACGGCTTCGGGCAGCCCCTCATGCGCCCGCACCGGGCTGTCGTTGCGGGCGACGATGGCGCGCGGTGCGAATTTTTCTTCCAGCACCGCGACCAGGTCTTGCGTCAGGCGGTCCATCGCCGCGCTGTTGGCCTGCACCGAAAACACGTCGTCGTAGCGGTCGATCACCAGGCCGGGCAGCCGGTCGGCCTCGGCGTGGACCAGGCGGTGATACGGGCCGTCGGTCACGCGCGCCCGCAGCGCCGCCGCCTGGTCGATGCGCGCGCGCAGGAACGCCCGGTCGATCGCCGCGTCCGGGTCGCGGTCCAGCAGCCGCGCCGCGATCAGGCTGTGCGGATTGAACGAAAACGTGCCGAAGCGCCAGCCGTCATCGCCTTCCAGCCGCACCGGCGCGCCGGGCGGCAGCGCGCGGTACTCCGGCTTCATGGCGATCTCGTTGCTGAACGCCCAGGGGTGCCCCGCCTTCAGCCGCCGCCCCTGGCCAGGCAACAGCCGCAGCGTCGGGCGGGCGCCCGGCTCAGGCGGCAACCGCGAGTCCCGCCGGCAGCACCGCCTGCAACGCCCACGTCAGCGCGTCCATCATCGCGTCCGTGTGCAGCGGCGTCGGCGTCAGCCGCAGCCGCTCCTGGCCCACCGGCACCGTCGGATAATTGATCGGAGTTGCATAAATGGAAAATTCCTCAAGCAGGCGGCGGCTCACCTGCCGGCACAGCGTTGCCTCGCCGACATGCACCGGGACGATATGGCTGCTCGAATTCAGCACCGGCACGCCGGCGGCGGCGAGTTTCGTCTTCAGCCGTTCCGCTCGCTCGAACAGCGTCGCCCGCCGCGCCGCGTCGCCGCGCACGTGCCGCACCGAGGCCAGCGCCGCCGCCACCGTGGTCGGCGGCAGCGAGGTGGTGAAGATGAAGCCCGAGGCGGTCGAGCGCAGCCAGTCGATCACCTCCGCGTCGCCCGCGACATAGCCGCCGTGGCAGCCGAACCCTTTGGCCAGCGTGCCTTCGATCAGGTCGATCCGGTGCGCCACGCCGTCGCGCTCGGCGACCCCGGCGCCGTTCGGGCCATACAGCCCGACCGCATGCACCTCGTCGAGATATGTCATCGCGCCAAAACGTTCCGCGAGGTCGCAGATGGCGCCGATGGGCGAAATGTCGGCGTCCATCGAATAGACGCTCTCGAAGGCGATCAGCTTCGGCGCCGCCGGTGGGGCGGCGCGCAGCCGCGCTTCCAGGTCGGCGAGGTCGTTGTGCGCGAACACATGCACGCTCGCCCGCGCGCCCTTGATGCCGACGATCATCGAGGCGTGGTTCTTCTGGTCGGAGAACACGTGCCAGTCCGGCAGGCTGCGCAGGATGGTGGTCAGCGCGGCCTGGTTGGCGACATAGCCGGAGGTGAACAGCAGCGCCGCGCCCTTGCCGTGCAGCGAAGCGAGCTCCGCCTCCAGCGCGTCGTGCAGATGGCTGGTGCCGGCGATGTTGCGCGTGCCCCCGGCGCCGGCGCCCATCATGCGCGCCGCCTCCATCGCCGCGCCCACCACGACCGGATGGATGCCCATCGCCAGATAGTCGTTGGACGACCAGACCGTGATCTCGCGCGCCCGCCCGTCGCGTTCCAGCGTATAGACCGGGAACCGTTCGGCGTGCTTGCGCAGCGGCGTGAAGGTGCGGTAGCGGCCGTCGGCACGGATGCGGTCGAGTTCGGCGCGGGCGGCGAGACGGAAAGGGTGCATTCGGCGTGGTCCCGAGGGTGGTGCGGCCGGTCCGTTTGTCACGCGGATAACTCCGCCGTCCGTGATGGAAGTCAACCGGCCGCACTGCATCGCACCATAGCCGCGCCCGATCAATGCACGAAAACCCGCACCTCGCGCGTCGGCGTGCCGGGATCGCCCTGGAAGCCGATGGTGATGTGCGCGGCGTCCACCCGGTCCTCCTGCATCGCCGTCGCCACGGCCTGCGCGTCCTCGGTGCCGGCGCGTTGGTAGCCGTCCTGGATTTTTCGGCTGGCGGAAGTCGGGATCGGCGTCAGCAGGTCGAACTGTGCGTCGGGATTGCGCGCCAGTACCTGCTGCACGATCCCATCGACCCGTGCGCGCCAGTCGCTGTCGGGGTTGGCAGGCTGCAGCCGCGCCAGCGGCAGCGGCGGCAGCGCCGGCGTGTTGAGCGCCGCCGGCGACGGCGCCTGCGGCGTGCGCTCGAAGGTGCGCTGGTCGATCAGCTTGCAGCCGCCGAGGCCGAGCAGCGCCGCCAGCAGCCAGGAGGTGGGTGTGCGCATCGCCGCAAGGCTCGCAGGAACCGCCCGGCCCGGCAAGCCGGCGCGGCTTGCCCGATCCGCGGGCGGCCCGTATGAGCGGGCACGCAGGAACGGGATGGCATGGCGTCCGCGGCGATCAAGATGCAGGACGGCGCCGCGCGCGCCGTGCAGGCGGCGATCCTGGCGCAGCCGGCGACGCCGGAGCGGCGCATGGCCGATGCCGTGCGCGCGCTCGCCATCGACGCGGTGGCCTGCGCGCAGTCCGGCCGTCCCGGCCTGCCGCTGGGCATGGCGGATGCCGCCACCGTGCTGTGGACGCGCTTCCACAGCTACGACGCCGCCGACCCGCGCTGGCCGGACCGCGACCGTTTCGTGCTCTCCGCCGGCCACGGCGCGATGCTGCTCTATGCGCTGCTGCACCTGACCGGGCACGACGGCATGGGCATCGCCGATTTGCAGCGGTTCCGCCAGCTGCATTCCCCCGCCGCCGGCCATCCGCATCACGGCGAGCACCCGGCGATCGAGGCCACCACCGGCCCGCTCGGCCAGGGGCTGGCCACCGCCGTCGGCATGGCGCTGGCCGAGCGGCTGATGGCGGCACGGTTCGGCCGCTCGCTGGTCGATCACCGCACCTGGGTGATCGTCTCCGACGGCGACCTGATGGAGGGGATCAGCCACGAGGCCGCCAGCCTCGCCGGCCATCTGCGGCTGGAGCGGCTGACGGTGCTGTGGGACGACAACCGCGTCGCGATCGACGGCGCCGCCACGCCCGGCCATTCCGACGACCCGTTGCGGCGCTTTGCCGCCTGCGGCTGGGCGGTCAAGCGGGTGGACGGCCACGACGCGCACCAGGTGGCGGCGGCGCTGGGGATGGCGGTGCGCTCGAAGAAGCCGACGCTGATCGCCTGCCGCACCGAACTCGGCCGCACCGCTGCGCGCGGGCCGGAGGCGGCGCAGGCGGCGAAATCGGCGCTGGGCTGGGACCATCCGCCCTTCGCGGTGCCGGACGGGCTGGCGGAGCAGTGGCGCGCCGCCGGTGCCCGCGGCGCCCGCCGCCGCCGCGGCTGGCTCAAGCGGCTGGCGCGCCACCCGCAGCGCGCCGAGTTCGAGCGCGTCATGGCGGGCCAGTTGCCGGCGAATTTCCGCGACGCGATGGCGGCGGTGCGCGCCGACCTCGCCGCCGGCCGTCCGACGCTGGCGACGCGCGCGGCGAGCCGGCGCGTGCTGGAGGCGCTGGTGCCGGTGCTGCCGGAACTGGTCGGCGGCTCGGCCGACCTCGCCGGCGCGACGCTGACGCAGGTGCGCGGCATGGTGCCGGTGGGGCCGAGCGCCTATGGCGGGCGCTACGTGCATTACGGCGTGCGCGAGCACGGCATGGCGGCGGCGATGAACGGCATGGCGCTGCACGGCGGGGTGATCCCGTATGGCGGCACGTTCGTGGTGTTCAGCGACTACATGCGCCCCGCGCTGCGGCTGGCGGCGCTGATGGGGCGGCGCGTGATCCACGTGCTGACGCATGACGGCATCGGGCTCGGCGAGGAGGGGCCGGCGCACCAGCCGGTCGAGCACCTCGCCGCGCTGCGCGCCATGCCCAACCTGTTCGTGTTCCGTCCGGCCGACGCGATGGAGACGGCGGAGTGCTGGGAACTGGCGCTGCGCCGCGCCGACGGGCCGAGCCTGCTGGCGCTGTCGCGGCAGAACCTGCCGGCGCTGCGCGGCGATGGCGGCGAGAACCGCTCGGCGCGCGGCGGCTACGTGCTGGCCGAGGCGGACGGGCCGCGGCAGGCGACGCTGATCGCCACCGGCTCGGAGGTGGAAATCGCGATGGCCGCGCGCGCGCGGCTGGCGGCGGAGGGGGTGGCGGTCGCGGTGGTGTCGTTGCCGTGCTGGGCGCTGTTCGCGCACACCGATGCCGCCTACCGCGCCGGCGTGCTGGGCGGTGCGCCGCGCATCGGCATCGAGGCCGCCAGCAGTTTCGGCTGGGAACGCTGGCTGGGCTGCGACGGCGTGTTCATCGGGCTCGACCGCTTCGGCGCCGCGGCGCCGGGCGAGGCGGCGTACCGCGAGGTCGGCATCACCGCCGAGGCGGTGGCGGCGGCGGTGCGGCGCGTGTCGGGCCGACCCGCCGCGGCTTGACGCACATCAAGACGGCGGCGAAGGCTTCCGGTAATGTCATCGAAAGAGGCGGAAGGAAGACAGCAATGGCCGTGACGGTTGCGATCAACGGGTTCGGACGCATCGGGCGCCTCGTACTGCGTGCCATCGTCGAGAGCGGGCGCGAGGACGTCGTCCCCGTCGCCATCAACGATCTCGGCAGCGTCGAGGCGAATGCGCACCTGTTGCGCTACGACAGCGTGCATGGCCGCTTCCCCGCCGAGGTCGAGGTGTCGGGCGACGCCATCACCATCCGGCAGGGACGCCGCACCTGGGGACCGATCCGCGTCGCCGCCGAAAAGGACCCGACGAAGGTTCCGTATCGCGGCGTCGATGTCGCGATGGAATGCACCGGGCACTTCACCAGCAAGGAACAGGCGGCGCATCTGATCCAGGCGGGCGCGCGCAAGGTGCTGATCTCGGCCCCCGCCGAGGGCGCCGATGCGACGGTGGTGTACGGCGTGAACCACTCGGTCATCACGAAAGACATGACGGTGATCTCCAACGCCTCCTGCACCACCAACTGCCTGGTGCCGATGGTGAAAGTGCTGCACGACAATTTCCGCGTCGTGCGCGGCTACATGGTGACCATCCACTCCTACACCGGCGACCAGCGCACCATCGACACGCTGCACAAGGATTTTCATCGCGCCCGCGCCGCCGCCGTCAACATCATCCCGACCAGCACCGGGGCGGCGCGCGCCGTCGGCCTGGTGATGCCGGAGTTGAAGGGAAAACTCGACGGCACCGCGGTGCGCGTGCCGACGCCGAACGTTTCTCTCGTCTCGCTCGACGTGGTGCTGGAGAAGCCGGCCACGAAAGAGGACATCAACGCGGCGATGAAGGCGGCGAGCGAGGGGGCGATGAAAGGCATCCTGGACTACAACACCGCGCCGCTGGTCAGCAGCGATTTCAACCACGTGCCGGCATCGTGCAGCTTCGACGCGCCGCAGACCGCGGTGGTCGATGGCGCGCTCGCGCGGGTGATGGGGTGGTACGACAACGAATGGGGCTTCTCCAACCGCATGGCGGACACCGCGGCGCTGTTCGGAAGTCTTTAGGCACGGACGATGACGTTGCCCGCGGGATTGCCGCCCCTCCACTCTTCCCTCTCCGCCCCTTGGGGCGGAGAGGGAACAGTCTGCGGCGGACGGGACGTCCTTGCGCCATGATGAGCAATCGTTGACACGGAGTCCGCCATGACCTTGCGCACGCTCGACGGGGTGGCGGTTGCCGGCAAGCGGGTGCTGCTGCGCGCCGATCTCAACGTGCCGGTCCACGACGGCAAGATCACCGACCTCACGCGCATCGAGCTGCTGTCGCCGACGATCCGCGAATTGTCGCAGAACGGCGCGCGCGTCATCGTGCTCAGCCATTTCGACCGGCCGAAGGGCAAGCGCGTGAAGGCGATGTCGCTGGAACCGATGGCGAAGGCGCTCGGCGAGGTGCTGGGACGGAAAGTCCGCTTCGCCGAAGACTGCATTGGGCTGCCGGCGCAGCAGGTGATCGAAACGCTGTCCGACGGCGACGTGGCGGTGCTGGAGAACACGCGCTTTTATCCCGGCGAGGAGAAGAACGACCCCGCCTTCGCGCAGGACCTCGCGAAACTCGGCGACATCTTCGTCAACGATGCGTTCTCCGCCGCGCACCGCGCGCACGCCAGCACCGAAGGCGTGGCGCACCTGCTGCCGAGCTATGCCGGGCGGCTGATGCAGGCGGAACTGGAGGCGCTGCAATCGGCGCTGACCACGCCGCAGCGCCCGCTGGCGGCGGTGGTCGGCGGTGCGAAAGTGTCCACCAAGCTCGACCTGCTGGGCAACCTGGTCGGCAAAGTCGATGTGCTCATCATCGGCGGCGCGATGGCCAACACGTTCCTCGCCGCCGAGGGCAAATCGGTCGGCCGCTCGCTGCAGGAAGCCGACATGCACGCCACCGCGCGCGACATTCTCGCGCGCGCGCAGGCGGCGCAGTGCGCGGTGCTGCTGCCGGTCGATGCCGTGGTGGCGGACGCGCTGCAAGCCGGCGTGGCGACGCGCACGGTCGCGATCGACGCGGTGCCGGCGGACGCGCTGATCCTCGATGTCGGGCCGGCGACGGTGGCGCTGCTCACGTCGCGCCTCGCGTCGGTCAGGACGCTGGTGTGGAACGGGCCGCTCGGCGCGTTCGAAACGCCGCCCTTCGACGCCGGCACCACGGCGTTCGCGCAGGCGGTGGCGGCGGCGACGCAGGCGGGCCGCCTGCGCAGCGTCGCCGGCGGCGGCGACACCGTCTCGGCGCTGCGCCACGCCGGCGTGCGCGACCGGCTGAGCTATGTCAGCGCCGCCGGCGGCGCGTTCCTGGAATGGCTGGAGGGCAAGACGCTGCCGGGGGTGGCCGCGCTGGCAGCGTGACCGAGCGCCGCATGATCCTGGTCGGGCAGTACAACTCGCCGTTCGTGCGCCGCGTGGCGGTGTCGCTGCGCGTGCTCGGGTTTGCCTACGAGCACGACACGCGCTCGGTGTTTGCCGACTTCGATGCGATGCGGCGGGTCAATCCGCTCGGCCGCATTCCCTCGCTGGTGCTCGATGACGGCGAGACGCTGATCGATTCCGCGGCCATCCTGGACGCGCTCGACCAGTCGGTCGGGCCCGCGCGGGCGCTGGTGCCGCCGTCCGGGTCGGCGCGTCGCGACGTGCTGCGCCGGATCGCGCTGGCGACCGGAGCGATCGACAAGGTGGGCGCCGCCACCTACGAACGGCTGATCCGGCCGTCTGCCTGTCGCTGGCCGGAGTGGATCGCGCGCTGCCTGACCCAGGCGACCGGCGCGCTGGCGGCGCTCGCCGCGGAATCCTGGCCGGTCGCCGGGCGTCTCGATCAGGCGCAGATCACCACCTCCTGCATGATCCGCTACGTGCGGATGGTCGATGCCGGGCTGATCCCGCCCGGCCGCTATCCCGCGCTCGATGCGCTGTCGGCGCGCTGTGAGGCGCGGCCGGAATTCGCCGCGACCTGTCCCGCGGAATACGTGGTGCCGCGCAACGCGTGACGGCCGCCGGGTCCGCAACCGGCGGCGGCATAGTAGCGTAATAGTTGACAACCGAGAACCGTTGCGCCATAAGGGGTCCGTCCCGTTAACGGATGGTACACCGATGCGCTGGATGATCGTCCGCATGATTGCGACCGGATCCCTCTCGGCGTTCTCGGCGGGTCTCCAGGGGCCGGCGGCGCTCGGCGGCGGCGCGGTGCCGGTGCGGACCATCAAGCTGCCCTCCGCAACCCCGACGCCGGCGCCTGCCCTCTCGGCGCCCGCGCCGGGGTCGGCGCAGCCGGGGCGCGCCCTGCCGCGCGGCTCGCTGCTCGACCTGTCGGTGTGACGCGCCGGTCACCACCGCGCATCCGGCGGCGCAACGTCCGCTCGGCGCTGTTGTAAGCAGGCGGCGCAGGCGGCACCATTGCCGCCATGCCGGAGTTTCTCCGCCAGATTCCCCAGGGCGATTCGCGCGAGCGGCTGGTCTGTGCCGCCTGCGGGCATATCGACTACGAAAATCCGAAAATCGTCGTCGGTTCCGTCATCGGCCATGACGGGGCCGTGCTGCTGTGCCGCCGCGCCATCGA
Source organism: uncultured Pseudomonadota bacterium (assembly GCA_963786445.1). Classification (GTDB taxonomy): domain Bacteria; phylum Pseudomonadota; class Alphaproteobacteria; order Acetobacterales; family Acetobacteraceae; genus JAFKFJ01. The sequence goes on along the minus strand of CAWAZU010000029.1, from coordinate 81,820 downwards.
GCCGCGCCGCGGCTTCTGGACGCTGCCCGCCGGCTTCCTCGAACTCGGCGAGACCGCCGAGGAAGGCGCCGCGCGCGAGGCGTGGGAGGAGGCGCGGGTCCGCCTCGCATTCGACGGGCTGCTCGGCGTGTTCAGCATCAGCCGCATCGGCCAGGTGCAGCTGATCTTCCGCGCCCGCTTCGCCGATCAGGCTGCCGCGTCGTTCGCCGCCGGGCCGGAAACCGCCGAGGTGCGGCTGTTCGCCTGGGACAGCATCCCGTGGGGCGAGCTGGCCTTCCCCTCGGTGCAGTGGTCGCTCGCGGCCTGGCGCGCGGGGCAGGGGGCGCCGCTCGGCGCGCCGGTCGGCAACCCGCCCGCCGATCCGCGCGGCGAGGCGCGCGTGCCCGGCGCCGCGACGTCGCCGGGAGGGGCGCTGTGAGAGCCTGGCAACCCGCGATGTTGGGCGCGCTGCTGCTGACGGCGCCGCACCCCGGACCTTCGTTCGCCGCCGCCAGCCCGCCGCCGGCGGAGCTCGCCACCCCGGCGCCGATGCCGGACCTCGACGCCGTGCGGCCGCGCGGGCCGGACGACGGCCCGCCGCGCGCCTCGGTGACGCCCGGCCTCAGCCGGCCCTATTTCGGCCCGACGGCGGACAGCCAGGGCTACACCGAAGGCTCCAGCTACTCCAACGCGTTCGACGCGCGGTTCCGGCTGTTGCCGACGCTGCGCCTCAGCGTGCCGCTGCAGTAGCCTCCGTCGCCCGTGCCGCCGCCACTGCGCCCTGCAGATCGGCCAGCTCCAGCGCGCCGGGCATCAGCCGCTGGCCGATGACGAAGGCCGGCGTGCCATCGATCCCGAGCTGCCGCGCCAGGTCGAGGTTGTCGTGCAGCCGCGCCGCGATCGCCGGGTCCTTCATGTCGTGCTGCAGCCGCGCCCAGTCGAGGCCGGCCGCGCGCGCCGCGCTCTGCAGGCTGTCCTCGGTGATCTGCGGGCCGCCATGCATCAGCGCGGTCTGCAGCCGGGCGTAGCCGTCCTGAAGCTGGGCGGCCAGCACCGCGCGCGCGCCGAGCACGCTGCCGGGGCCGAGGATCGGGATGTCCTTGTACACCAGCCGGACCTTCGGGTCGCGCTTGAGCAGCGCGTCGATCACCGGCAGCATGCGCCGGCAATACGGGCAGCGCAGGTCGTAGAACTCCACCACCGTCACGTCGCCGCGCGGATTGCCGGCGACCGGATCGCCGGCGGCGCGCACCAGCGCCGGGCCGGCGGCGGCGATGGCGCTGCGCGCCTCGGCGTCGCGGTGCGCCGATTCGCTCTCCTGCAAAGCGGCGACCGCGTCGCGCAGGATCGTCGGGTCGCGCACCATCGCCTCGCGGATGATGGCAACGATCTCGGCGCGCTGCGCCGGCGTGAAGCTCGCGGGCGCCTCCGCGGCGCGCGCTCCGGGCGCCAGCGCGAGGCCGAGCAGCAGGGCGAACACGAAACGCATGGGCAGCGGACTCCACGGCGGTTGTCGGTTGTGGCGAAGGCGTCTATGGCGTCGCGCGGCGTGATCATGCGGACCGGATGGCGAACGGAACCGGCCGCGCGGCGAGGGAGGCAGCGTGACGCAGTTGGGCAGCAGCGGCAACAGGGACGGCCAGCGCATGGCCGGCAGCATAGCCCACTCGCGGGGTGCCGTCCTGCTCGCCGTGACGCTGATGCTCGGCGGCTGCGGCCTGCCGAACGTCGTGAACGCCGTCACCGGCCCGAGCGGACCGCAAAGCGGCACGCCGGGCTTCGTCAAAGGGTTTTTGGGTGGCGTGGCGGCCGACGAGCCGAGTGCGGCGCTGGTCGGGCGGGAGGTGCTGTCGGCCGGCGGCACGGCGGCGGACGCGGCGGTCGCGGTCGGGTTTGCGCTCGCGGTCACGCTGCCCTCGCGCGCCGGCCTGGGCGGCGGCGGTGCCTGCCTGGCCTACGACCCGGCGCGCAAAGGGCCGAACCAGGGCGTGCCGCAGGCGGTGCTGTTCACCCCGCCGGCGCCGGCGCATCCCGAGGCCGGCGACCGGCCGGCCGCGGTGCCGATGCTGGCGCGCGGCCTCTATTTGCTGCATTCGCGCTACGGCACCCGCCGCTTCGACTCGCTGCTCGGCCCGGCCGAGCAGATGGCGCGCGACGGCGTCACGGTCTCCCGCTCGCTGGCCCACGACCTGAGCATCGTGGCCGCGCCGCTGGCGGCCGATCCCGGCGCGCGTGCCGTGTTCTTCCCGGACGGCGCGCCGGTGAAGGAGGGCAGCCGGCTGGTGCAGCCGGGGCTGGCGGCGACACTCGGCGAGTTGCGGCGCAGCGGCATCGGCGATCTCTACCAGGGCGTGCTGGCGCACACGCTGGCCGACGCGGCGCATGACGCCGGGGCGGGGCTGACGGTGCCCGATCTGCGCGACGCGCTCGCCCGTTTCGCGCCGGCGCTGGACGAGCCGGCGGGCGCCGACACGGTCGCGTTCCTGCCGCCGCCGGCCGATGGCGGGCTGGCCGCCGCGGCGGCGTTCGCGGCGCTGCGGCAGCATCCGCAAGCCGTGGACGCGGCCGGCGCGCAGGCGCTGGCGGTTGCCGCGCGCTGGCGGCAGGCGGGCGGGGATGCGCGCGCGGTGCTGGCCGCCGCGCCGACCCTGCCGGCGGCGAGCCTGCCGCCGCTGCCGGCCTCGACGACCTTCGTGGTGCTGGACCGGCGCGGCGATGCGGTGGCCTGCGCGCTGACCATGAACAACCTGTTCGGCACCGGGCGCGTCGCCGCCGGCACCGGCATCCTGCTCGCCGCCTCGCCGGCGCGGGTGCCGGCGCCGCTGCTCGCGGCGGCGCTGGCCTGGAACCCGCGCCGCCATGCCTTCCGCGCCGCGGTCGGCGGCTCCGGGCAGGAGGCGGCGCCGCTCGCCGCCGCGCTGGCGATGCAGGCGGCCCTCGCCGATCGCGGCCCGACCGCGCACCCGATGCCGGCGCCGGTGCCGGCACCCGGCCGGGCCAACATGATCGCGTGCCCCGGCCTGCTGCCGGGCGCGCCGCAGTCGTGCTTCTGGGCGGTCGATCCGCGCGGCTCCGGGCTGGCGATCGGGACCGAGGCGGGCGTGCCGGTCGGGCCGGAGCCGGAACAGGCGCCGCTGCCGCAGAACTTCGCCCCCGCGCCCGGCATTCCGACGTATCGCTAGATGCCGCGCAAGGTCGGACGCGGCGCGGCGGCGCCGCCCTTCATCGTGATGGACGTGATCGCCGCCGCCAACGCGCGGCAGGCGGCGCTGCCTGCGGGTGCGCCGCACGTCATCCGCATGGAGGTCGGCCAGCCCGGCACCGGCGCCCCTGCGGGCGCCGTGCGTGCCGCGCAGGCGGCGCTGCGGACGGGCGCGCCGCTCGGCTACACCGAGGCGTTCGGCCTGCGCTCGCTGCGCGAGCGGATCGCGCGGCACTATCGCGACTGGTACGGTCTCGCCGTGCCGGCTTCGCGCGTGGCGGTGACGGTGGGGGCGTCGGGGGCGTTCCCGCTGGCCTTCCTCGCCGCGTTCGACCCCGGCGACCGGATCGCGCTCGCCGCCCCGTTCTACCCGCCCTATGTCAACATCCTGACCGCGCTCGGCTTTTCTCCGACATTGCTGGAGACCGATGGGTCGAGCCGCTTCCAGCCGACGGTCGCGATGCTGGAGCGGCTCGATCCGCCGCCGGACGGGCTGATCGTCGCCAGCCCCTGCAACCCGGCCGGCACGATGCTGCATCCGGACGAACTCGCCGCGCTGGCGCGCTGGTGCGACGGCGCCGGCGTGCGGCTGGTCAGCGACGAGATCTACCACGGCCTGCACTATGACGCGCCGCTCGCGACCGCCGCCGCGTTCAGCGAACATGCCGTCGTGGTCAACAGCTTTTCCAAATACTTTTCCATGACCGGCTGGCGCGTCGGCTGGCTGCTGCTGCCGGAGGACCTGGTGCGGCCGGTGGAGCGGCTGGCGCAGAATCTTTTCATCAGCGCCCCGCACATCGCCCAGATCGCGGCCGAGGCGGCGTTCGACTGCGGCGTGGAATTGCAGGCCAACGTGGCGCGCTATCGCCGTTCGCGCGACCTGCTGCTGCGCGCGCTGCCGGCGGCGGGGTTCGCGCTCGGCCCGGCGGAGGGCGCGTTCTATCTCTATGCCGACGTCTGCGCGCCTGACCAACGACAGCGAGGCGTTTTGCGCGCGCATGCTGGCCGAGGCGGCGGTTGCGGCGGCGCCGGGGGTGGATTTCGACCGGGCGCGCGGCAGCCGTTTTGTGCGCTTCAGCTATTGCGGCCCGGAGGCGGACATGGCGGCGGCGGCCGGGCGGCTGGCGGAATGGGCGGGCGCCGCGGGGCTCGGTCATGCCGCGGAGCAAGGACGCTGACCCGTTCGTCATGCCCGCGCACGCGGGCATCCAGGGCGGCCGGCGCTTCGTTCTTCGTCATCGCGGCCCGCAAGGCTGAACCTTGTGAGCGGCACGGATACCCTGGCGAAAGCCGCAAAACATGATCGGACGCGCTTCGACGCGCTGACCGAGGAGCAGGCCCACGCCGCGGCCCCCGCCGCGCCTGAATCCCCGACAGCCCGATGCAAGCCGCTTTGCCACGCCGCGAAAGCGACATTCCGCAAAGGCCAAGCTGCAACGTCGCCGCACGCAACCGAGCCTCCCGCCCAATCCGTCACAATTCCTTTACTAAAATAAGTTCAGCAAGCTAATATGGAAACTCGCCGCGATCCCCGTGGCGAGCGGGAACGGGACACACATGGCCGGGACCACGATCGAATTCACCAGGATCGACGCAATCGGCCCGCCCCGCACCGCGCCGGCCGGCGGGGTCGGCCCGGACGTGGCCAAGCACCTCGTCCGCCCTTCGCCGAGCCTCGCTTTGTTCCTGCTCGACGCTGTTGCCATCGCGTTGTGCTGGCCGGTGCTGCTGGCGCTGGCCGGCCTGCTCCCGCCGCCCACCATCGTCGCCTGGCTCGCGCGGCTGCTCTATCCGGCGTCCGGCCTCGCCAGTCTCTACATGCTCGGCCTCTATCGCCGCGACATGATCCTCGAAACCGGCAAGGCGCTTGGCCGCCTGCCGCTCGCGATCGGGCTGGGCGGCCTCGGCGCGCTGGCGCTGCTGGCCCTGCTCGGCGCGCCGCTGCCCAACCAGGGCTGGCTGTTCACCGCCTTCGTCGGCTGCGGCTCCGTCGGCGGCGCCCTCGCGCGCATCCTGTTTTACGCGCTGCGCCGGCGCGGCCTGTTCCGCCGCCGCCTGCTCGTCCTCGGCGCCGGCAGGCGCGCCTGGGACCTGATGTGGATGCTCGGCAAGGAAGGCCGCAACCTGAACTACCGCATGATCTTCCTGCACGACCCGGCACTCGGCGAGATCGACCCGCGGCTGGCCGCCGGCGGCGCCGGCCCCGTCATCTCCGTCGGCCGCCACGGCCCGCTCGCCGTCGCACGGCGCTTCGCCGTCGAGCAGATCGTCGTCGCCCCCGACGAACGCCGCGGCATGGACCTCGCATCGCTGCTGCAATGCAAGGTCGCCGGGTTTCCGGTGCAGCAGTATCTCGGCTTCGTCGAGAACGAGATCCACCGCGTCGATCTGAAACGCATGGAACTCGGCTGGCTGCTGTTCTCGGAGGGGTTCTATTTCGGCCTGCTCGACCGGGTGCTCAAGCGCGGCCTCGACCTTGCGGTCAGCTTTGTCTTCCTGACGCTGTTCGCGCCGGTGCTGCTCGGCGCCGCGGTGGCGATCAAGCTGAACGACCGCGGCCCGGTGCTGTATCGCCAGGAACGGGTGACGCGGCATGGGCGGGTGTTCCGCATCCTGAAGCTGCGCACCATGCGCGTCGATGCCGAACGCCACGGCGCGGTGTGGGCGGCCGACAAGGACCCCCGCATCACCCGCATCGGCGCGCTGCTGCGGCGCACCCGCATCGACGAGATGCCGCAACTGTTCAACGTGCTGCGCGGCGACATGTCGCTGGTCGGGCCGCGCCCCGAGCGCCCCGGCTTCGTCGCCATGCTGGCCCATCAGGTGCCGCTCTACCACGAGCGCCACGTGGTGAAGGCCGGGCTGACCGGCTGGGCGCAGATCAACTACCCGTACGGCGCCTCGATCGACGATGCCCGCTCCAAGCTCAGCTACGACCTTTACTACGTCAAGAACTTCAGCATCCTGTTCGACCTGCTGATCATCGCCCAGACCATCCGCGTGGTGTTCTGGCCGGGCGGCGTCCGCTAGGCACCGCGCCGGCGCCGCCGACCCTACCGCCGCCACCAGCCCCGCTTGCGATCCGCATTCGGCGGCTCCTCGGCGATGACGACCGGCTGGATCGCCGGGGCGGGCGGCGGTTCTTCGGGCGCGGGTTCGTCCGGCGCGGGCGGCGGCTCCGCCGCCACGGCGACGCTCTCCTGCGGCGGGTCTGCCGGCGCTGCCTCGGCCGGCGCTTCCGGTGCGGCTTGTGGCGCCGGCGGTGCCACGATGTCCTCGTCCATCATGTCGAACAGGTCATACGACACGCCGCCGAACGGGTCGGCCGGCGTCGGGCCGATATAGGCCGGCACCTCCTGCGGCACCGGCTCCGGCGCCGCCGCCGGTTCGATGGCGCCGCGGCGCCGTCCGCCGCGCCGCCCGCGGCGCCGGGCGCGCGGCAGGCCCGCCTCGTCCAGCCCGTCCACCGGCACGCTCGGCTGCTCCGCCTGCGCGGGATCGAGCGGCGCCGGCATCGCCTCCGGCTGCGCTCCCGCCGGCCCGGCCTCGGCGGCCGGCTCGGGCATGGCCGGCTCGGCCGCGGCGCCCTCGCGACGGCCGCCGCGACGCCGGCGGCGGCGGCGGCGGCGGCGTTCGGCATCCTCGCCGGCGGCGTGCGCCTCGCCCGCGTCCGGCGCCGTCGGCTCGGCGGCGCTCGCCTCCGCCGCGTCCTCGGCTTCGGCCTCGTCCTCCTCCTCCTCCGCCTCGTCGATCGCCGGCAGCGCCGGCGCGGCGGGGGCGACCGGCCCGTGGGTCGGGCGCTCCGCCTCCGGCACGGCCGGGCGCAGGCGCTCGATGCGGATCTGCGGCGGCACCAGCGTCTCGTCCGGCTCGAAGGTCACGTGCATGGCATAGCGCGCCTCGATCTCGGCCAGCCGATCGCGCTTGTGGTTGAGCAGATACATCGCCACCACGCCCGCCACCTGCACGCGGATCGCGCTGGCGCGGCCTTTCGCGCCCTCTTCCTCGATGGCGCGCAGCACGTGGATGGCGCTGCTTTCGGTCGAGCGCACATGGCCGGTGCCGCCGCAATGCGGACAGGGCGAAAAACTCGTCTCGGCGAGCGACGGGCGCAGCCGCTGGCGGCTCATTTCCAGCAGGCCGAAATGGCTGATATGGCCGACCTGGATGCGCGCGCGGTCGATCTTCAGCGCGTCCTTCAGGCGCCGCTCGACCATCGCGTTGTGCTTGCGCGCCTCCATGTCGATGAAGTCGATGACGATCAGCCCGGCGAGATCGCGCAATCGCAGCTGCCGCGCCACCTCGTCGGCGGCTTCCAGGTTGGTGCGCAGCGCGGTCTCCTCGATGCCGCGCTCGCGCGTCGAGCGGCCGGAGTTGACGTCGATCGCGACCAGCGCCTCGGTCTGGTTGATCACCAGATAGCCGCCGGAGCGCAGCTGCACATTCGGCGCCAGCATCGCGTCGAGCTGCGCCTCCACCTGGTATTTCGCGAACAGCGGCTGGCCGTTGCCGCGCCACAGCTGCACCTTCTTCGCGTGGCTCGGCATCAGCATGCGCATGAACTCGTGCGCGCCGCGCCAGCCGTCCTCGCCATCGACGATCACCTCGTCGATGTCGCGCGAATAGACGTCGCGGATGGCGCGCTTGATCAGCGAGGCTTCCTCGTAGATCAAGGCGGGGGCGACGGATTTCAGCGTGTGCTCGCGGATGTCGTCCCACAGCCGCATCAGGTATTCGCAGTCGCGCTTGATCTCCGCCTTCGGCCGGTTGGCGCCGGCGGTGCGCACGATCAGGCCCATGCCCTGCGGCACGTCGAGTTCGGCGGTGATCTCCTTCAGCCGCCGCCGGTCCGCCGCCGAGGTGATCTTGCGCGAGATGCCGCCGCCGCGCGGCGAGTTCGGCATCAGCACGCAGTAGCGGCCGGCCAGCGAGATGTAGGTGGTCAGCGCCGCGCCTTTGGTGCCGCGTTCCTCCTTGACCACCTGCACCAGCATGATCTGCCGGCGCTTGACGACTTCCTGGATGCGGTAGTTGCGCAGGAAGCGGAAGGTGCGGCGGGCGCGCGCCTCGTCGGCGCCCTCGCCGGCGTCGCTCTCGCCGCCGACGGTTTCCGGCGGCGGCATGTCGGATGGCGGCGCGTCGAGGTCGGGCGGCTCGATCTCGCCCGGCGGCGCTTCGTCAGTGCCGGCCGGATGGTCGGCCGGCTCCTCGGCCTCGGCGACGGAACCAAACCGTTCGTCGCGCTCGATGGCGGCGGCCTGGGCGGGGCGGGGAGGCGCGTCGGGGTCCGGCGCGGCCTCGTCGGGTGCAACCTCGGGAGAGTCGGGTACAACCTCGGCGGAGTCGGCACCTGGGCGGCGGAGGTGCAACCGCCTCGGCGGCGGGTGCAACCTCTGCCGCGGCCTGGGCTTCCTCGGCTTGCGGCTCGGCGTCGGGCGGGGGCTCTGGCGCCGCCGCTGCGTGGCCGGCCTGGGCGGTGTCGGCGTCCGCTTCCTCGCGCTCCGCCTCCTCGCGCGCTTCCTCGGCCTGCAGTGCCAGCAGGCGCTGCCGGTCGGCGACCGGGATCTGGTAGTAATCCGGGTGGATTTCGCTGAACGCCAGGAAACCGTGGCGCCCGCCGCCGTATTCCACGAACGCCGCCTGGAGGCTCGGCTCCACGCGGACGATCTTCGCGAGGTAGATGTTGCCTTTGAGTTGCTTCTTGGTTGAGGTCTCTACGTCGAAATCTTCAAGCCGGGTTCCGTCCAGCACCACCACGCGGGTCTCTTCTGCGTGGGTGGCATCGATCAGCATGCGCTTGCTCATTCAGCCCTGAACTCCAGTGCGCCGCCCGACGGCGCGGAGCTTCGCTCGGCGAGGCCTCCGTCAACGGGCGACAGGATGCGGGGGTCGAGGGCTGATGGGTCCGCAGCGACGGCACGGCAAAGGCGACGCTCCCGCCCCGTCCGACAACCGGCGCGGCCCGCGTGGGGCGGCACCATGCAGCAGGGCGGAACAAGACGGGACCGGCGTCGGCCATGAAAACCTGTGTCTGCGGGCACACCGGCCGCAAACCGGACGGCGCTGCCCTCGGAGTCGAATCCGGCACCGCTGCGACTGCGGCGCGGCCGAGGGAATGGGGCCACGCCGGCGCGCGGCCGGTCGGCAGACGATGGCGCAATCGCGGCAGCCATCGCAAGCACAACCGTGGCAGGGCTGCCACGTTGCGACCGCGAACCACACATCTGGCCGACGGTTCATCAAGGCGTAAGGTGCGAAACCGGAGTCGGCAGGTTAGAAAACCGGCCCAGTTGACGCTTCCGCAGGAGCGCGTTCCGGTGATCACCCGTCGTCTGCTGCTCGGCCCCGCCGCCGTGGCTAGCTTCCTGCTCCCCGACGCCGCGCTGGCCAAGCGGCGCCTGCGCGGCGCGCCGTCGTCAGCGCCGCTGGTCATGCTCGACCCCGGGCATGGCGGAAAAGACCCCGGCGCGATCGGCGTCTCGGGCACCTACGAGAAGCGCGTGGCGCTGGCCGCGGCCGAGGAGCTGCGGCGGCAGCTGCTGGCGGACGGGCGCTACCACGTGGAGCTGACGCGCGGGCATGACGTGTTCATCCCGCTGGAGCAGCGGGTGGCGATCGCGCAGCATCGCGGGGCGGCGCTGTTCGTCTCCATGCACGCCGATGCGCTGACCGACCATTCGGTGCGCGGGGCGAGCGTCTATACGCTCGCCGGCACCGCCTCGGACGCGCAGACGGCGGCGCTGGCGCGGCGGGAGAACGCGGCCGACCGTTTCGGCGGCCCGGAATTCCACGGCGTCTCGCCGGACGTGGCAAGAATCCTCGCCAGCCTGGTGCGGCAGGAGACGCGTGTCGGCTCGGCGCGGCTGGCGCACGGGCTGGTCGGCAGTTTTTCCGGCGCGGACGTGGATTTGCTGGACCGGCCGGCGCGCCATGCCGGCTTCGTGGTGCTGAAGGCGGCGGACATCCCGAGCGTGCTGGTCGAGATGGGATTCATGTCGAACCGCGAGGACGAGGCCGCGTTGCGACAGGCGCAGCACCGCGCGCGGATCGCGACGGCGATGCGGCGGGCGATCGACGCCTGGTTCGCCCAGGCCGCGCCGCCGCACCCGGAGCCAACGCGCGTCGCCGGCTGATCCCGCGCCGGCGGGCGGGCGCCGGCAACCCTGGCGTGCCTCGCCTGCCTACGCCGCACCTGCGAAATCGTGTAAGCCCGCCGCATGACCGAGCCGTTCACCGCGCGCGATCCGCTCGCCATCCCGCCCCGGCCGCGGCGCCCGAACGGGCGCCGGCCGGCGCCGGCGCCGCCGCGGCGCCGGCGCCGCAGCGGCGGCTGGCCCGGGCGCGTCGCCGGCGTGCTGCTCGGCCTGTTCGTGCTTGCCGCCGGCCTCGGCGGCGCGGTCGGCTTCATGGCCTATCGCCACTTCGCCGCCGGCCTGCCGGACGTGCGACGGGCTGCGCGACTACCAGCCGCCGGTGATGAGCCGCGTCTATGCCGGCAATTCCCGCCTGCTCGCCGAACTGGCGACCGAGCGGCGCATCTTCGTGCCGTTACGCCGCCATTCCCGACATCGTGAAGCAGCGCCTTCGTCTCCGCCGAGGACCAGAATTTCTTTGCCCATCACGGCGTCGATCCGCTGGCGATCGCTGCGCGCCGGAGTGACCGACCTGATGCGCATCGGGTCGGGGCGGCGGCCGATCGGCGCCTCCACCATCACCCAGCAGGTCGCCAAGAACATGCTGCTGGGCAACGAAGTCTCGTTCCGCCGCAAGGCCCGCGAGACGCTGCTGGCGATGCGCATCGAGCAGGTGCTGAGCAAGGACCGCATCCTCGAGCTCTATCTGAACGAGATCTATCTCGGGATGCAGTCCTATGGCGTGGCGGCGGCGGCGCAGGCGTATTTCAACAAGTCGCTGGACAATCTGACCGTGGCCGAGGCGGCGTTCCTGGCGGCGCTGCCGAAGGCGCCGAACAACTACAACCCGTTCCGCTTCCCGGAGGCGGCGCAGGCGCGGCGCGACTGGGTGCTGGACCGCATGGCCGAGGACCAGCGCGATCACCGCGCAGCAGGCGGCGGCGGCGAAGGCGACGCCGATCGTCCCGGCCGCATTCCACCGCCCGGCGCCGATCGCCGGCGCCGACTGGTTCGCCGAGGAGGTGCGGCGCGAGCTGATCGACCAGTTTCGGCCAGGACGTGACCACGCAGGGCGGGCTGGTGGTGCGCACCACGCCTCGACCCGGCGCTTGCAGACCGCCGCCGACCGACGCCCTGCGCGACGGGCTGATGGCGCTACGATCACAGCGCATGGCGGCTGGCGCGGGCCGGTGGCACGGCTGAAGGCGGGGCCGGCGCTGCGCACCTCCTGGGCCGACAGCCTCGCCGCCGCGGCGCACCCGCCGGGCATGCTGCCGGACTGGCAGCTCGGCGTCGTGCTCGACACCACCGAGACCGAGGCGCGGGTGGGCGTGCTGGAACTCCGGCCGGGCGACGTTGCCGCGACGCAGGCGGTGCTGCCGATGTTTCTGGCCGATCTCGGCTGGGCGCGGCCGCGCGCAGGAGAGCGGCGAGCCGCCCGGTCCGCCGCCGCGCCGCATCGCCGACGTGGTGCAGCCGGGCGACGTGGTGATGGTGCGAGCCGCGCCCGCGGCCGCCCGGGCCGCACGCGGCTGCCGGAGCGGCTGCTGCTGCGCCAGATCCCCCAGGTCCAGGGCGCGCTGGTGTCGCTCGACCCGACCACCGGGCGCGTGCTGGCGCTGGCCGGCGGCTGGAGCTACGAGATGAGCCAGTTCAACCGCGCCACCCAGGCCGAGCGCCAGCCGGGATCGAGCTTCAAGCCGTTCGTCTATCTGACCGCGCTGGAGCAGGGGATTTCGCCCAGCCAGCGATTCCTCGACGCGCCGTTCGTGGTCGATCTCGGCGCGCAGGGCAAATGGCGGCCGGGCAACTACGAGCGCGACTTCATGGGGCCCGGTGCCGCTGCACGTGGCGCTGGAGGAATCGCTGCAACCTGGTGACCGTGCGGGTGGCCAAGCAGATCGGCATGAAGGCGGTCGCCGACACCGCGATCGCGTTCGGCATGGTGGACAAGATGCCGCTGGTGCTTGCCGGCGGCGCTCGGCGCGGTCGATACCACGGTGCTGCGCGAGGCCGGCGCCTATGCCGGGCTGGCGGCCGGCGGCAAGCAGGTGATCCCGACGCTGATCGACAGCGTGCAGGACCGCGACGGCCACGTCGTCTGGCGCGCGCCGGGACCGGGCTGCGACCAGTCCTGCGACGACCCGGCCAAGCCGCCGGAACTGGCCGACACGCGCCGGCAGATCGCCGACCCGGCGAGCGTCTATCCAGCTCATCACCTGATGATGCAGGGCGTGGTGCAGCGCGGCACCGGCATGCCGGCGGGCGCAGGGCCTGACCGGCCGATCGCCGGCAAGACCGGCACCAGCCAGGACTGGCAGGACGCCTGGTTCGCCGGCTTCACGCCCGACCTGGTGACCGTGGTGTGGGTCGGCTACGACAACGCCGGCGAGCCTCGGCAACAACGAGACCGGCGGCAATCTTGCCGCGCCGTCTGGCACGACTTCATGGCGACTGCGCTGGCGGGCCGGCCGAACCTGAAATTCCCGGTGCCCGCCGGGCTGACCGTCGCCAGCTACGACAGCGGCTTTGGCACCGTGACCGATGCGTTCAAGCCGGGGCAGCAGCCGGGCGTCTCGGCCCCGCTCGGTGCATCGGCGCCGGCGCCGGCCGACGCGACGGCGTCGGGGGCCGCGACCGCCGCGGCGCCCGCGGCGACGGGGTCGGCGTCCGGGGGTGACATGACGCTGCCCGGACTGTATTGAGCGCCCGCCATGTCCGCCGAATCCGACGCGCTCCACGAGCAGATCAAGCAGTCCGTCGCGCTGCTGAGGAGGCATCTTTGACTGGGATGCCGCCGATCGCCCGCCTCGCCGAACTGAACGCACCGCGCCGAGGACCCGGGCGCTGTGGAACGATGCCGCCGCGCGCGCAGAGCATCATGCGCGAGCGCAACCGGCTCGCGACCGCAGATCGAGGGCGTGCGCACGCTGGAACGCGAGGTCGTCCGACGCGGTCGAACTGATCGCGCTCGCCGAGGCGGAGGGCGATGCGGCGATGGCGGAAGATGCCACGGCGACGCTGCGCGCGCTGGCCGAGGAGGCGAAGCGGCGCGAGATCGAAAGCCTGCTGTCCGGCGAGGCCGACGGCAACGACTGCTACGTCGAGATCAACGCCGGCGCCGGCGGCACCGAGGCGCAGGACTGGGCCGAGATGCTGGTGCGCATGTACACGCGCTGGGCCGAGCAGCACGGCTACAAGGTGGAGATGCTGGAGGAGAGCGAGGGCGAGCAGGCCGGCATCAAGTCGGCGACGCTTGCAGGTGAGCGGGCCGAATGCCTATGGCTGGCTGAAGACCGAGGCGGGCGTGCATCGGCTGGTGCGGATCAGCCCGTTCGACGCGGCGGCGCGGCGGCAGACCAGTTTCGCCAGTGTCTGGGTCTATCCGGTGGTCGATGACACGATCGACATCGAGATCAACGACGCCGATCTGAAGGTCGATACCTACCGCGCGTCGGGCGCCGGCGGGCAGCACGTCAACAAGACCGAGAGCGCGATCCGCATCACGCATGTGCCGACGCGGCATCATCGTGGCGTGCCAGACCGACCGCAGCCAGCACCGCAACCGCGCCACCGCGATGGCGATGCTGAAGGCGCGGCTGTACGAAGCCGAGTTGCAGAAGCGCGAAGCGGTGGCGGCGGCGCAGGAGGACGCCAAGACCGACATCGGCTGGGGGCACCAGATCCGCAACTACGTTCTGGCGCCGTATCAGTTGGTGAAGGACCTGCGCACCGGGGTGGAGACGCGGCAATCCCGGCGCGGTGCTGGACGGCGATCTGGATGCGTTCATGGCGGCGGCGCTGGCGGCGCGGGCCGGCGCGACACGGAGCGAGGCGAGCGCGCAGGCGGAGTAGCGGGCGCCCTCTCTGCCGGGATCATCCCGCGGCCGCGCCCTCTCCCTTCCAGGCCCGCAGCCGGGATGACATAGTAACGAGTGCGGCGGGAGTGGACCTGGCGTCCGCCCGGTTCCGGAAGGCTGCCGCGGTCATGTCACGGGAGAGACGCGATGCCGATCAAGGACGATGACTACAACCAGGCGAAGGCGATCCTGGTTCAGGCGGGCAGCAAGTCCGCCAGCAAGTCGCACGACAAGCACACCAACAAGAAAGGGTCGCCCGACAAGCACGGGGAAGATCTGCTCAAGGAGGCGCAGGACGAATGGGGCGCCAACATCACGCCGGCACAGACCCAGGCATTGGCGAAAGCCAGGAAGAAGATGGGGCTGTAGTCCGGCCCGGCGGCTTGCGGGGCGGGTGCAACCCGCCCCCTGCGGCGCGATGATGATGCGCCAGATCAGCCCCGCTGCCGGGCGTGTCTGGTCAGCGGAGTTGATGGACGCGAGCGAGTCTTCGAACAGCTTGCGGCTTGCCTGCGGGACCGTTTGCGTCATCATCGCGGGATGATCCGCAGCGCCCTGCTGGCAACCGGCATCACCGTCGCGCTGCTGCTCGCGGTGGTCGGCGTCGTGCTGGTGCCGATCGCGCTCGCGCTGCCCGATCCCGCCGGCGCCATCGCCATCTTCCTGCTCGGGCCGGTCAACGATCTGCGCCATTTCGGCAACATCGTCGAGACGGCGACGCCGCTGCTGTTCACCGGGCTTTCCGTCAGCCTGATGTTCCGCGCCGGCATGTTCAACCTCGGTGCCGAGGGCAGTTTTTTCCTCGGCGCCGTGTTCGCGGCCTACGCGATCCTGAAAATCCCGCTGCCGGACTGGGCGATCGCGCCGGTCGCCATCCTGTTCGGGGCCGCAATCGGCTCGCTCGCCTGCCTGATCCCCGGCCTGCTGCGCGCACGCTTCGGCGCCTCCGAACTCGTCTCCTCGCTGATGCTGAACTACGCCGCGCTGTATTTCGGCCTCTACGTGATCAACTACATCCTGCGCGACCCCAATGCCGGGGCGATGCTGTCCTACAAATTCCCCCCGGCGGCGCACCTGCCGCGCCTGCTGGCGGGCACGCGGGTGCATCTCGGCCTGCCGATCGGGCTGGCGGCGTGCGCGCTCGGCGCGGTCTATCTGTTCGCCACGCGCTGGGGCTACGAGGCGCGGGTGGTCGGCGCCAATCCGGGCTTC
The DNA here is from genome assembly GCA_963786445.1 of uncultured Pseudomonadota bacterium. Taxonomy (GTDB): domain Bacteria; phylum Pseudomonadota; class Alphaproteobacteria; order Acetobacterales; family Acetobacteraceae; genus JAFKFJ01. The sequence goes on along the minus strand of CAWAZU010000029.1, from coordinate 66,434 downwards.
GCGCGCCATCTCGGGCTGAAGATCACCGTGGTCGCGGCCTCGGTGCAGGCGCTCGGCGGGTTCATCGCGGCGGCGGGCGGGGCGATCGAGCTGCAGGGGATGTATCTGCGCTTCACCTGGCAGAGCCTGCCCGGCCAGGGGTGGAACGGCCTCGTGGTGGCGATCCTGGCCGGCAACAATCCCCTCCTCGTGCCGCCGGCGGCGTTCGCGCTGTCCTATCTGCAGGTCGGCGGCGACCTGCTGTCGCGCAACTACGCGGTGCCGGCCGAGGTGGTCGGGCTGGTGCAGGCGCTGGTGATCCTGTTCGCCACCGCCACCGCGATCACCCGCAGCCCCTGGCTCGCGCGCCTGTGGGCGCGGCGGAAGGAGTGGCGGGATGTGGCATGACCTGCTGACCCATCTCGGCGGCGGCCTGTTTCTCGCCGCGGTGCTGCGCGTCAGCACGCCGATCCTGTTCGCCGCCCTCGGCGCGCTGGTCTCCGACCGCGCCGGCGTCATCAATATCGGCATCGAGGGCATCATGCTGGCCGGCGCGTTCGCCGGCGTGGTCGGCAGCGCGTTCACCGGCAGCGCCTGGCTCGGCCTGCTCGCCGCGATCGTGGCGGGCGGCGCGCTCGGCGCGGTGCTGTCCGGCGCGGTGCATTGGCTGAAAGCCGACCTGATCCTGAGCGGCATCGCGCTCAACCTGGCCTGCGCCAGCGGCACCGTGCTGCTGCTGTTCGCGCTGACCGGCGACAAGGGCATGTCGGGCAGCCTGCCGAGCAAGGTGCTGCCGACCATCGACCTGAAATTCCTCGACGGCGTGCCGGTGCTGGGCACCGCGTTCGGGCATCAGCACGTGCTGACCTGGGCGAGCCTGCTTGCGGTGCCGCTGGTCTCGGTGCTGCTGATGCGCACGCCGTTCGGGCTGCGGCTGCGCGCGGTCGGCGAGAACGCCGAGGCCGCGGCGATCGCCGGCGTGCGGGTGGCGCGGGTGCAGTTCCTCGCCCTCGTGCTGTCGGGCGCGCTGGGCGGCATTGCCGGCGCGTTCCTGTCGATGGGCTATGTGAGCTGGTTCACCGGCGGGATGAGCGCCGGGCGCGGCTTCATCGCCATCGCCGCCGAGGTGATGGGTGGCGGGCTGGCGCTCGGCACCTTCGTCTCGGCGCTGGTGCTCGGGGCGGCGGAGGCGTTCGCGACCGATCTGCAGGGCATCGGCCTGCCCAGCGAACTGATGCAGACCGTGCCCTACGTGGTGCCGGTGATCGCGCTGGTGCTGCACGCCGGGCGGCGGCGCGCGGCGGCCTGAGGCGCGACCGGGCGGCGCGACGCCGCCGGGGACGGATCGGTGCGTTCTGTGACAAGCTGTGACAGCGCCTTGCGTTGCCGTCTCGCCCGGCCAACATTCGCAATCGAGGAGGACCCTCGTCATGCGCGACTTCAGGATCGGCTCGATTCGGACGCTGGCCGCCGCGGCCTTCGCGGCCGGAGCGTTGCTGGCGGTGGCGCCGGCGGCGGTGGCCGGGGGCGGCGCGGCGCCGAGCGGTGCCGCCGTGGTGCAGGCAGCCTGGCACGGCGGCGGGGGAGGCGGTCACGGCGGCGGCGGCGGACACGGCGGCGGCGGCTGGCACGGTGGTGGCGGCGGCTGGCACGGTGGCGGCGGCGGCTGGCACGGCGGCGGCGGCTGGCACGGCGGCGGCTACGGCTATGGCGGCTGGCATGGTGGCTGGGCCGGTGGTTGGGGCGGCGGTTGGGGCGGATACGGCTACCCTTATGCTTACCCCTATGCCTACCCGTACGGGTATGGCTACCCGTATCCCTACGCCTACGCACCGCCGCCGGTCATCGCGCCCTACTGATCCGACCCGCGTTCCCGAACCCGTCCGAGATCGTCGCGGCGCGCTCCCCCGTGGAGTCGCGCCGCGATCGTGATTCGCAGGCGGCGCATGTTCCTGTATTGTTCGCCATGACCGGCCATTGAGAGATGCCGCGAAACCCTCATATTGTGGCCAGGATGTTGGCCGACCGCCACATCTAGTAAGTTTTCAATTGACGCCGCCAAGCCCTTGGGCCGGAATGCGGGGCGAGGTCGTTTCATTGGAGGGTCTGCCGTGCTCGACGCCGTCCAGCTGCAAGGTCGCCATCAGGTCCGGGTCGATCGGTCGCGCGATGCGCTGCTGACCGATTTCGGCCGCGCCACGCTGGGCGACCGCTACCTGCTGCCGGGCGAGTCGTTCCAGGACCTGTTCGCGCGCGTGGCGAGCTACTACGGCGACGACGCGGCGCATGCGCAGCGCATCTACGACTACATCAGCCGGCTGTGGTTCATGCCGGCCACCCCGGTGCTGTCGAACGGCGGCACGCAGCGCGGCCTGCCGATCTCCTGCTTCCTCAACGAGGCCTCCGACAGCCTGGAGGGCATCGTCGGGCTGTGGAACGAGAATGTGTGGCTGGCCTCCAAGGGCGGCGGCATCGGCAGCTACTGGGGCAATCTGCGCTCGATCGGCGAGAAGGTCGGGCAGAACGGCAAAACCTCGGGCGTGATCCCGTTCATCCGGGTGATGGACAGCCTGACGCTGGCGATCAGCCAGGGCAGCCTGCGGCGCGGCTCGGCGGCGGTCTATCTGCCGGTCGGCCATCCGGAGATCGAGGAGTTCGTGGAAATCCGCCGCCCCACCGGGGGCGATCCGAACCGCAAGGCGCTCAACCTGCACCACGGCGTGCTGGTGCCGGACGCGTTCATGCGCGCGGTCGAGGCGGACGAGGACTGGGCGCTGGTCTCGCCCAAGGACAACAGCATCGTGCGGAAAATCTCGGCACGCAGCCTGTGGATTCGCATCCTGACCGCGCGCATCGAGACCGGCGAGCCGTACCTGGTGTTCTCCGACCACGTCAACCGGGCGCGGCCGGAACACCAGAAGCTGGCGGGGCTGGAGGTCAGGACATCGAATCTGTGCAGCGAGATCACGCTGCCGACCGGGATCGACCAGCACGGCCAGCAGCGCACCGCGGTGTGCTGCCTGTCGTCGCTGAACCTGGAGACGTGGTTCGAGTGGGAGCAGCATCCGCTGTTCATCGAGGACGTGATGCGCTTCCTCGACAACGTGCTGCAGGATTTCATCGACCGCGCGCCGGAGGGGATGGAGCGGGCGAAATACTCCGCCATGCGCGAGCGCTCGGTCGGGCTGGGCGTGATGGGCTTTCACGGGTTTTTGCAGTCGCAGGGCGTGCCGTTCGAGAGCGTGGTCGCGAAGTCGTGGAACAAGCGGATGTTCAAGCACATCCGCGCGCAGGCCGACGCCGCGTCGCGCATGCTGGCCGACGAGCGCGGTCCGTGCCCGGATGCGGCGGAATACGGCATCCGCGAGCGGTTCTCCAACAAGCTGGCGATCGCGCCGACCGCGTCGATCTCGATCATCGCCGGCAGCGCCTCGCCGGGGATCGAGCCGATCGCGGCCAACGTGTTCCTGCAAAAGACGCTGTCGGGCAGTTTCTCCGTGCATAACCGGCCGCTGCAGAAACTGCTGGCCGCGCACGGGCACGACGACGAGGAGACGTGGTCCTCGATCACGCGCACGCAGGGCAGCGTGCAGCATCTGGATTTTTTGACCGAGCAGGAAAAGGCGGTGTTCAAGACCGCGTTCGAGATCGACCAGCGCTGGGTGATCGAGCACGCGGCCGACCGCACGCCGTACGTGTGCCAGAGCCAGTCGGTGAATGTTTTTCTGCCCGGCCAACGTGCATAAGCGCGACCTGCACCAGATTCATTTCCTCGCGTGGAAGCGCGGGCTGAAGTCGCTGTACTACTGCCGCAGCCTGTCGATCCAGCGCGCCGACAATGTCGGCGAGAAGGCGGTGCGGCCGGCGGAGTTTTTGCTGGCACCGGCCGCGGTGCGCGAACCGGAACTGCCGCTGACGGTGGCGAAGGGGAAAGTGCTGGACTACGACGAGTGCCTGGCGTGCCAGTAGGGCGTCTTCTCCCTCTCCGCCCCTCGGGGCGGAGAGGGCCGGGGTGAGGTGGGGGACGGCGCGCCAGACAATGCCCTGCGTTTCCCCTACCTCATCCTAAATCCTTCTCCGCCCCGAGGGGCGGAGAAGGACTTGCCTGCGTGTTGAATGGATGTCTTGCAAAGAAGGCTTGAACCGACGTCCGGCTCGCTTGTGGAACCCGCCCGCCACTCCGACCTGCTCACCGAGAACCCGGTGTACAAGCCGTTCCGCTACCCGTGGGCGTACGAGGCGTGGCTGACGCAGCACGTGTAGGGCGGAAAAGCGCAGCGCCTTCCGCCCCTTCCGTCGTGCCCGCGAACAGGAGGCGGATGGCGCTTCGCTGATCCGCCCTCCATGTTGGCGCCGAATTCTCTAGGGCGTTCGTCATTTAGGGCTTCCGGCACGGCGCAAAGCTCGTTTTATAGGTGATCAGCCGATTTGCAGCTGACCGATGCGACGCTACGCCCTCCGTGAGATCAATTTGAGCGAATCCGGACCTGCTTCCTGGGCGTGAAGGTGACGTGGGATTAACCGCGCAGGATAACCGGCTGTTCATCGAGGCGGTGCTCTACCGCTATCGCGCGGGCATCCGTTGCGCGACTTGCCGGAGCGCTTCGGTGACTGGAAGAACGTGCACCGGCGGTTCAGCCGCTGGGCCAAGTCCGGTGTTTGGGAGAAGGTGTTCCAGCATCTCGCGGTCGATGCCGACAACGAGTATGCGGTGATCGTCAGTACCATCGTGCGTGGCCATCAGCATAGTGCTGGCGGCAAAAAAAGCCGGCGACGTCCAGGCGATCGTGCGGTCTCGCGGCGGATTGAGCACCAAGATCCTTGCGCCGACCGATGCGCTCGGCAATCCGGTCGGCTTCTTCCTGACCGGCGGAAAAGCGCACGACCTGGTCCGTGCCTATCACCTGCTGCCCTCGATGCAGGCCGACAGGCTGATCGCCGACAAGGCGTTCGACGCCGATGAAAGGGTCCTCACCCCGCTGGCCGCTGCCGGCAAGGCTGCCGTGATCCCGCCCAAGGCAAACCGCCGCCTGCTGCGCGACTACGACCGAGACCTCTACAAAGCACGCCATCTGATCGAGAACTTCTTCGCCAAGCTGAAGCAGTTTCGTGCCATCGCCACTCGCTACGACAAGACCGCCCGGAACTTCCTCGGCGCCGTTCACCTCGCCGCCGCAGCCATTTGGCGCAATTGACGACACGCTCTAGTGGATACAATCTGACGCTTGCTACCCAAGGGGGCGCCGGTCCGGCCTCGCCCCTGAGCGGACCTATCCGGCTTTTTGCCGAGCCTTCGCGGCGCGCACGAGGTCCGGCAACCCGTCGTGAGGACCCGGGGCGTGTTTCGGATGATCGTCCCACCAATCCTCGCGCAGCTTCCTTCGGTCGGGATTGAGCGGATAGACGATGCGGTTCTCAGGTTTGTTCCGTTCTCCCACCACGAGCAGGCGGACCTCGGCTTCAGTGTTGTTAAGGAAGCTATGCGCGATCCCCGTGCCGGCCGGAAATCCAACGGCATCGCCCGGCTTGAGTCGATGGAGATGGCCGTCGAGCCAAACCTCAGGCTCGCCTTCGATGACATACACAAACTCTTCCTCTGCGCTCTCGGCGTGTGGAAAGGATGTGCGCCGTCCGGGTGGCAATCTCTCGTGATGAATGCCCAGCTTCGTCAGGCCGAAATCCCTCCCGAAAGGCGCGCCGATGCTCATCAGCTCATCATCGCCGTCATAATGGCGGTCATCTGATCGCTCGATCTCGCTCCAGTGGGCGATGAAGGACGGACGCTCTGGCGTTGCCATTGTGATCCTCCTGCGTGAGACGTGCATATTGCCGAAGACACAGCCTGCTTGCCACCTTGAACCGACCTTGAGCACGGGTGCCAAGCGTCAGATTTCTTCCACGAGCGGAGCGGTGCACACGCGAGCATCCAGGCGACCTTTCTCATCTGCGGATAGCCCCACCCGCACCGCGCCTCCCCTGCGCGAAAATGTCGCTTGCCCAGGTCGCCCAGGCCGTGTTCCTATTCCGTTCATGCCCCCAGCCGCCCCAAAAACCCCGGCCGCACGCTTCGCCCGCCTGATCGCGGCGCTGTGCGAGGCCGTGGCCGCGCGGGCCTCCGGCCCCGCACGGCCGGGACTGGCCGGGCCGCTGGTCATCCTGATCTGGACGCGGCTGCGGCGGATGGCCCGCCGCGTGGAGCGAATCGCCGCCCGCCTTGCGGCCGGCCCGTTGCCGCCGCCGCGCCGCCGCCTGGCCACGCCGCGCCGGACCGCCGCGCCGCCATACCAGCGGCTGCCGCGCGGCCGCGCCTGGCTTGTGCGGCTGGCACCGGCGGCGGCCTTCGGCGCGGGCCAGTTGCAGGCCCTGCTCGACGATCCGGCGGTGCAAACCCTGACCGAAGCGGCCCCACAAATCGGCCGCACGCTGCGCCCGCTCTGCCGGATGCTCGGCGTCAGCCTTCCGCCCTTCCTGCGCCTTCCGTCCCAAGCGAGGCCGGCGCCGCCGCGCCGCGCCACGGCCGGACGGCCGCGCCCAACGGAACCCGCCCGTGCCGGACCGCTGCGGTCCCATCGCACGCCCCGGGTGTCGGAGGTCGTCCGCCGCGCCTGCGGTCCGCCCGTTCCCGCCTGACGCAGCGCGCCGCTGCGGTGCGCCCAATGTGTTCCGAATACGAAACATAACACGGCCCGCGCCGCGCGGTACTCCGCTGCGTGCGATGGCTTGGACGGACTCGCCCGCGCCGCGCTACGCATGACCGGCCGCGACAGGTTGACCTCGCGGACTTCCGATCCAAGTGCTCCCATCTCAGCAGGGAAGACCCGCGCAATGCCCGACGACCAGCCTCGCCACTCCGACCTGCTCACCGAGAACCCGGTGTACAAGCCGTTCCGCTACCCGTGGGCGTACGAGGCGTGGCTGACGCAGCAGCGCGTGCCACTGGCTGCCCGAGGAAGTGCCGCTCGCCGACGACGTGAAGGACTGGCACAAGAACCTCACCGAGGCCGAGCGCAACCTGCTCACCCAGATCTTCCGCTTCTTCACCCAGGCGGATGTCGAGGTGAACAACTGCTACATGAAGCACTACAGCCAGGTGTTCAAACCCACCGAAGTGCTGATGATGCTGTCGGCGTTCTCCAACACCGAGACGATCCACGTCGCCGCCTACAGCCATCTGCTCGACACCGTCGGCATGCCGGAATCCGAGTACCAGGCGTTCCTGAAATACAAGGAGATGAAGGACAAATACGACTACATGCAGGGCTTCACGGTGGACAGCCGGCACGAGATCGCGAAAACCCTCGCCGCCTTCGGCGCCTTCACCGAGGGGCTGCAACTGTTCGCCTCCTTCGCCATCCTGCTCAACTTCCCTCGGTTCGGCAAGATGAAGGGGATGGGCCAGATCATCTCCTGGTCGGTGCGCGACGAGACGCTGCACTGCATCTCCGTCATCCGCCTGTTCCGCACCTTCGTGCAGGAAAATCCCGAGATCTGGACGGAGGATTTGCGGCGCGAGATCTACCTGTCCTGCGCCACCATCGTCGATCACGAGGACGCCTTCATCGACCTCGCCTTCGAGCTCGGCCCGATCGAGGGGCTGACGGCGCGCGGAGGTGAAGCAGTATATCCGCTTCATCGCCGACCGGCGGCTGACGCAGCTCGGCCTCAATGCGCTCTACCACGTCGAGCGCAATCCGCTGCCGTGGCTCGATGACATGCTGAACGCCGTCGAGCACGCCAACTTCTTCGAGAACCGCGCGACCGAATACAGCCGCGCCTCCACGATCGGGACCTGGGAGGAGGCGTTCGCGCCCATTCCCTCGCGCCAGCGAGCGATCCGCCAGCCGCGCAGCGCGCGCTCGCCCACGCGGCGTCTTGTCGCATGACACAGCGTGCAGGCGTTCGGATCTTCAGCGTCTCGGTCTCGGCCGGCGTGAGAAGCGGAATGTGTGGGCTGCGCACATTCACGTCGCCCGATCGTCTGCTCGATCGCCGGCATGTGGCAGGCGACGCAGTCGCTGCCGGGGCTGGCGGCCTTGTGGTGCGTGTGCTCTTCGATCGTCGCGCGCATGCGGGCCGTTCTGCGTGTTCGGGCCGTGGCAGGTCAGGCACAGCGCGTTGCCGGCTCGCGCAGCATCGCCACGTTGTCGTTGCCGTGCGGATCGTGGCAGCTGAAGCAGGCCACGCCGCGCGCATACATCAGGCTCTGCACGAAGTCGTTGCCCTGCATGCGGTTCTTGTGCGCGGTGCCGTCCGCGAAATGCGTGAACGTTGTCTCGCCCGAGCTTGTGCTCCTCCAGCTTCCAGAATTCGTGAAGCTTGCTTGCCCATGTCGAAGCCCGACCGGCCAGTCATAATATTTGCCGTCGATCGGGTTGCTCGAGCGGCCGGCCCTGCGAGTGGCACTGGATGCAGGTGTCGTTCGCGCGCGACGTAGTCCAGCCGCGCCGGGTTGATGATGGTCGGCGAGGTCGGGCACGCCTGAGCGCTCCCGTCCCATGCCACGTTCACAGCCGACATTCCACTCGGTGCGGCTTGGTCGCGATGTCGTAGTTCACCGAATGGCAACCGTCGCACAGCGGGCCGGTCGGCCGCTGCATGTTGTCCGGCGGATAGAGCGTCGCCCACCAGTCCGTACCGTTCGGCACAAAATACTGCCGCCAGATCTTGTGCGTCACGTCCCACTGCGCCGGCAGCGGAAATAGTCGTCGCCGACGTTCCTGAAGTACCGCTGCTTCCAGCGGCTGCCATAGACGAAGGCGATGTCTTCGCTTGGTGAACGTCACCAGCGGATCCGGCTTGCCGAGATCGGGAATGATCGCGTCAGGATGCGTGCGCGGGTCGCGCACCACGTTCGCCATGCGGCGAATTCCGCCAGCGCGTCGATAGATGTCGCGCGTGACAGGACTGCGCAGGCGGCCGAGCCGACATAGTGCGCGCCGGCGACGCTGCCGGACGCGGCGCCGGCTGCATCGGCGCGACCGTCCGGCAGGTGGCGGGTGATACAGCACCAGTTGCCAGATCGCGCGATCCGGCAAATCCCAGGCCGGCATGCCGGTGTTCCGGATGCCGTTGCGGATGTGGTAGAACACCTCGCCGTCGGACATGCGGCGCCACCGCGGCGCGCAGTGCCGGCACGCGCGGATATTCGCCGGTGCCGATCCGTGTCCCGCCGCCGCCGTCATAGCCGTGGCAGACCGCGCAGTTCTGCTGGAACAGCGCGGCACCGGCGGTGCGGTTCGCTTCGTCGTCCGCCACCGGATTGCGCCGCGCGGCGGCGTCCGCCGGGACGCTGGCACGCAGCAGCCAGCCGGCGACGGCGATTTCGCCGCCGGCGGGCGCGGCGCGCGCTCACAGGCCGGCAGCACGAACCAGGCCAGCGCCGCGAGCGCCACCGCCAGCGCCACCACAGCGACGACCACACCGCGCGCGTGCCGCATCGTGCTGTCCTCCCCATCCGCCGCCAGGATATTGGGGGCGGCGTTCAGCCCACGGCCGTGCCGATCGCCGCATCCACCGCATCGCCCAGCCGCGCCACGATGGCGTCGATGTCGGCCGCGGTCGCGATATAGGCCGGCGCGATCACGATGTGGTCGCCGCGCGCGCCGTCGATCGTGCCGCCCATCGGATAGACCGACAGGCCGCGCGCCAGCGCCGCACGCTGCACGCGCTCGTGCATCTTCAGCGCCGGGTCGAACACCTGTTTCGTCGCGCGGTCGGCGACCAGTTCGATGGCGCGGAACAGGCCGCGGCCGCGGATGTCGCCGACATGGCGGTGATTGCCGAACCGCTCCAGCAGCCCCGCCTCCAGCCGCGCCCCCATCGCGCGCACATTCGCGAGCAAGTCGTCCTCGGCGATGATGCGCTGCACTTCCAGCGCCGCTGCGCACGCCACCGGATGCGCCTGGTAGGTCTGGCCGTGCAAAAACCCGCCGGAGCCGCGCGCCAATGCCTCCACGATCCGCCGCGCGATCAGCAGCGCGCCGATCGGCTGATAGCCGCCGCCGAGTCCTTTTGCGATCACTTGCAGGTCTGGCGTGACATTTTCCTGTTCCCAGGCGTGGCGCGTGCCGGTGCGGCCCATGCCGCACATCACTTCGTCGAGAATCAGCAACGCGCCGTGCCGCTCGCACACCGCCCGCATGCGTGGAAAATAACCCGGCAGCGCGGCGACGCAGCCGGCGGTGGCGCCGACCACCGGCTCGGCGATGAAGGCAATCACGGTCTCCGCGCCAAGCCGCGAAAACTCCGCTTCCAGCTCCGCCTCCAGCCGGTCGAGATAGTCTCCGTCGCTCTCGCCTGCCGCCTGAAACCGATAGGGGAAGCACGGCGAGACATGGCTGAACGCGGCTGCCAGGATCGGCTCGTACAGCGCGCGCCGCATCATGTTGCCGCCGGCGCCGAGCGCGCCCAGCGTGGTGCCGTGATAGCTCTGCCGCCGCGCGATGAAGCGCGTGCGCTGATTCTGGCCGATCTCGACGAAATACTGCCGCGCCAGTTTCAGCGCCGCCTCCATGCCCTCCGAGCCGGAGGAGCAGAACCACGCGCGCGCCAGCCCGCCCGGTTCGTCGGCGAGCAGAAAATCGGCCAGCGCCTCGGCGGGTTCGCTGCTGAACGTGCCGGTGTGCGCGTAGGCGAGTTTCACCGCCTGCGCGCCGATCGCGGCGGCGACGCGGGCGTTGCCGTGGCCGATGCAGGCGACCGCGGCGCCGCCGGCGCCGTCGATGATTTCCCGCCCGTCCGGCAGCACCAGCCGCATGCCCCGACCCGCGGCGGCGATCGGCGGGACGGCGCCGAAGCGATGCAGGACGCGGCTTTCGGTCATGCGCGCAGCCCCTACACGTTGAAGCGGAACAGCAGCACGTCGCCGTCGCGCACGACGTAGTCGCGGCCCTCGACGCGCAGCCGCCCGACCTCGCGCGCGCCGGCCTCGCCGTTGCCGGCGACGTAGTCGTCGTAGGCGATGGCCTCGCAGGCGATGAAGCCGCGCTCGAAATCGCCGTGGATCACGCCGGCCGCCTGCGGCGCCTTCGTGCCCTGCACGACGGTCCAGGCGCGCGTCTCCTTCGGCCCCACGGTGAAATACGTGATCAGCCCGAGCAAGCCGTAGCCGGCGCGGATCACCCGGTCCAATCCGCTGTCGTGCAGGCCGAGACCTTCCAGGAATTCTCCACGGTCTGCCTCCGGCAACTGCGCCACCTCCGCCTCGATCGCGGCGGAGACGATGACGCAGGCCGCGCCCTCATCCTTCGCCCGTGCGGCGACGCGCGCCGCATGCGCGTTGCCGGTCGCGGCCGACGCTTCCTCGACGTTGCAGACATACAGCACGGGCTTCGACGGTCAGCAGTTGCAGCCGCCGCGCCGCCTCGGCGTCCGCCGGCGCGATCGCGGTGCGCGCCGGCCGCCCGTCCTGCAATGCCGCCACGATCGGCTCGATCAGCGCCAGCTGCGCCGCGCTCTCCTTGTCGCCGCCGCGCGCGCGTTTCTGCAGATTGGGCACGCGCTTTTCCAGGCTGTCGAGATCGGCCAGCATCAGCTCGGTCTCGACCGTCTCGGCGTCGCGGATCGGATCGACGCTGCCTTCGACATGCGCGACATCCGCATCCTCGAAGCAGCGCAGCACATGCACGATGGCATCGACCTCGCGGATATTGGCGAGGAACTGGTTGCCGAGACCCTCGCCCTTGCTGGCGCCGCGCACCAGCCCGGCGATGTCCACGAATTCCAGCGAGGTCGGCACGATCTTCGCCGATTTGCCGATGCGCGCCAGCACGTCCAGCCGCGGATCGGGCACGGCGACGCGGCCGACATTCGGCTCGATGGTGCAGAACGGATAGTTCGCCGCCTGCGCCGCCGCCGTCGCGGTCAGCGCGTTGAACAGCGTGCTCTTGCCGACATTCGGCAGTCCGACGATGCCGCAGTTGAACCCCATCTACGTCGCTTCCTGCGTGAGCAGCGCCACTTTCGTCATGAACGCCTCCGGCTCGCCGGCCGCCAGCAGCGGCGCCGCCTCCGCCACCGCGTCCAGCGTCGCGATCAGCCAGTCGCGGTCGGCCTTGGCGAAATCGCCGAGCACGTGGCCGAGCACGCGCTCCTTGTCGCCGGGATGGCCGATGCCGAGCCGCACGCGCCAGTACTCCGGCGTGCCCAGCATGCGGTCCATGCTGCGCAGCCCGTTGTGCCCGGCCGCGCCGCCGCCGCGCTTCACGCGGACCTTGCCCGGAGCGAGGTCGAGCTCGTCGTGGAACGCCGTGATCGCCTCCGCCGGCAGCTTGAAGAACGCCGACGGCCGCCTGCACGCTCGCCCCGGACTCGTTCATGTAGGTCAGCGGCTTGAGGCCGACGATGCGCTCGCCGCCGATCGTGCCCTCCGCCACCAGTCCCTTGAACCGCTGCCGCCACGGCGAAAAACCGTGGCGGATCGCGATCACGTCGAGCGCCATGAAGCCGATGTTGTGGCGCTGCCGGGCCATGCCCGGCTCGGGGTTGCCGAGCCCGACCCAGAGCAGCATCGGGCCACGCCCCCGGCTACTTCTTGGCGCCCTTGCCCGGCGCTTTCGCCGGCGCTTTCGCAGGGGCTTTCGCCGGCGCGGCGGCGGGTGCCGCGGCGACCGCGACGGCGGCGACCGGCGCGGCCTCGGCGACGGCTTCCTGCGCCTTGGTCGGCGGCGCCACGGTCACGATCACGAAGTCGCGGTCGTGGATCACCGGCCGCACGCCCTCGGTGCCCTTGAGGTGCGACCAGCGCAGGTTGTCGTTGATGTCGAGGCCGGCGAGGTCGGCATCGAAATGCGACGGCACGTGGTCCGGATCGACCAGGCAATCGACGGTGTGGCGCACCACGTTCAGCACGCCGCCGCGCTTGATGCCCGGCGAAATGCCCTCGTTGACGAAGTGGACGGTGACCGCGACGCGGATCGCCTCGCCGGGGGCGAGGCGCTGGAAATCGACGTGCTCCGGCCGGTCGGTGACCGGGTGGAGCTGCACCTCGCGGATCAGCGCGCGGGTGGTGCCGCCGTTGACCTGCACCTCGTACAGCCGCGAGCGCCAGCCCGCCTGATGGATCTCGCGCACCACGATGCGGGGGTCGAGCGCGATCAGGTCGGGCGGCTGGTGCGCCCCGTAGATGACGGCAGGGATCTTGCCTGCCCGCCGAGTCGCCCGTGCTGCCCCCTTACCTGCACGCGCGCGCGCCTCGGCCTCGATGGTCGTGTAGCTGGCCATTGCTTCGCTCCTGGATCAGCCGCCGCCGGCCTCCAGGGGTGCCGGCGCGGCGGCGGCGATGTAGCAGAGAGCGCGGCCGGGGGAAAGCCCGGTGCGATCAGCCGCGGCCGGTCACCGGCAGCAGCGCGCCGGTGACACCGCTCGCCGCGTCGGAGAGCAGGAACGCGATCGCCTCCGCCACCTGCTCCGGCGTGACCCATTGGGCCGGGTCGGCGCCGGGCATGGCGGCACGGTTCTGCGGCGTGTCGATGATGCTCGGCAGCACCGCGTTGGCGCGGATGCCGTGGGCCTTGCCCTCCTCGGCGGCGGCCTCGATCAGCCGCAGCACCGCTGCTTTCGCGCCGGCATAGGCGGCCATGCCGGCCCCGGCGCGCAGCGCCGGCTGCGCGCCGATCGCGACCAGGCTGCCGCGCCCGGCCGCCTGCATGCCCGGCCAGACCGCGCGGACCATGTTGATCGTGGTCAGCAGGTTGATCCGCCGCATCTGGTCCCACAGTTCCGGCCCGTGCTCGGCAATGCTGCCCATCGCGAAGCCGCCGACCGTGTGCGCCAGGCCGGCGATGGGCCCGAGTTCCGCGGTCGTGCGCGCCACGACCTCCGCGCAGCCGGCGGGGTCGGTCAGGTCCGCGGGGGCGACCACCAGCGCCGGCGGGGCGGAAAGGTGCGCGCCGATGGCGACCGCGTCGCGATCGACCGCGACCACGCGGCAGCCCCGCCGCGCCAGCACGCCGCACAGCGCCGCCCCCAGATTGCCGGCGGCGCCGGTGACGATGACGACCTCTGCGTCCGACATGACCAAGCCTCCTCTCGGGGTGCGTGCCGGCGCCGATGCTACGCGCGCAGGAACTGCTCCCGCCACCGCACATTCAGCGCCCCCGCCTGCCGCCGCACGGAGCGGCGTGAGGCTCAGGCCGGCGTCAGCCGCCAGGCCGGGTCCTCCGGCTCGCAGAGCAGCGGCATCGCGTTGGGCAGCCGCACGTTCGGCACCAGCCCCATCGCCGAGCGCAGCGCGCGGAAGAACGCGCCGTGCCCGACCACCAGCAGCGGCGCCGGCAGCGCCGTCAGCCGGTTGATCGCCGCCACCGCCCGCGCGCGCAAGTCGGCAAACGGCTCCGCGCCGTCCGGCGTGAACCCGCCGGCGATCCAGTCGTCGAACCATTGCTGCATGGGCTGGCCCTCCTGCACGCCGAACGCCACTTCGCGCAGCGCGTCGTCGGTCGCCACGGCCACGTCGATGACCGCGGCGACGATGTCCGCCGTCACCTGCGCGCGCCCCAGCGGCGAGGCGACCAGGGTGGCGATGCCGCGCCCGCGCAGCGCCGCGGCCGCCGCATGCGCCTGCGCGATGCCGTTGGCATTGAGCGGCACATCGACATTGCCCTGCGACAGCCCCCGCGCGTTCCAGTCGGTCTCGCCGTGGCGGAGATACCAGAACGCGACAGGGGAAAGCCGCGGCGTCGGCGCGTTCAGGCCAGCCCCTCCTGGCGCAGCGCCGCCTGCACCGCCGGCCGCGCCTTCATGCGTGCGAGATGCCCCGCGACGTTGGCCGGCAGCTCGATCTTGAACGCCGGCGCCCAGGTGCAGCAGTAGAACAGCGCGGTGTCGGCGAAGGAATACGTGCCGTTGAAATACTCCCGCCCCGCCAGCATCGCATCGACGCGGCCCAGCGCGCGGTTGACGATGTCGCGTCCCGCCGCCGCCATCGATTCCTGCTCGGCCGGCGTCGCCGCGCGCCGCGCGCCGAACATGCGCGAGAACCCCTGCATGTGCAGGCTTGCGACGCAATAGTCCGTCGCCTCCAGCACGCGCGTCTGCCCTTCCAGATCGTCGGGGAACAGGTGCTGCTCCGGGTTGCCGCGCGCCAGCCAGTACGCGATCGCCGGATACTCGGTGAGCACCGAACCGTCGTCGCGCACCAGCGTCGGCACTTTGCTCTTCGGATTCACTTTGGCCAGCGGGCGCTGCAGCGCCGGCACCGAGAGATCGGCCTTCTCGGTCTCGTACGGCTTGCCGATCTCCTCCAGCAGCACGTGGATGCCGAGCGAGCAGGCGCCGGGCGAAAAATACAGCTTCATCCTGAATCCTCCTGGATCTTTCAGTCGAACAGCGAGCTCACCGAGCTCTCGTCGGAGATGCGGCGTATCGCCTCGGCGAGCAGCGGCGCAATGGTGACCTGGCGGATGTTGGCAGCGCTGCGCACCTCGTCGGTGGCGAGGATGCTGTCGGTGATCGTCATCATCTCGATCGGCGATGCGGCGATGCGCGCCACCGCCCCGCCCGACAGCACGCCATGCGTGACATAGACGCCGACCGAGCGCGCGCCATGTCCGATCAGCGCCACCGCGGCGTTGCACAGCGTGCCGCCGGAATTGACGATGTCATCGACCAGGATGCAGTCGCGGCCGGCCACGTCGCCGATCACGTTCATCACCTCGGAGACGCCGGCGTGCTCGCGCCGCTTGTCGATGATCGCGAGGTCGCAATTGAGCCGTGTCGCCAGCAGCCGCGCGCGCACCACGCCGCCCACGTCGGGCGACACCATCATGATGCTGCGGCTCTGGTAGCGTTCCTGGATGTCGCGCGCGAACAGCGGCGCGGTGAACAGATTGTCCACCGGGATGTCGAAGAACCCCTGGATCTGGGCGGCGTGCAGGTCCATCGTCAGGACGCGGTTGGCGCCCGCCTCGGCGATCAAATTGGCGACCAGTTTGGCGCTGATCGGCGTGCGCGGGCCGCTCTTGCGGTCCTGCCGCGCGTAGCCGAAATACGGGATCACCGCCGTCACCCGCCGCGCCGAGGCGCGCCGCAGCGCGTCCAGCGAGATCAGCAGCTCCATCAGGTTGTCGTTCGCCGGATACGACGTGGACTGGATGACGAACACGTCCTCGCCGCGGATGTTCTCGTGCAGCTCGACGAAGATCTCCATGTCGGCGAAGCGCCGCACCGAGGCGCGCGTCAGCTTCAGGTCGAGCGCCGTGGCGACCGCCTCGGCCAGCGGACGGTTGCTGTTGCAGGCAACGATTTTCATCGGGCACGATCCAGGGCCGGGGGCGGCGTTCCGCCGGCTTCTAGCAATGCCTCCGCCGCTTGTCCACGAACCGTCACGGTCGCGCGGCCGCGGTGTCGGCGCCGCGTCCGGTCTGCCGGTCGATCACCTCCTTCACCCCGCCCGCCGCCTGCTGGGCCACCACCAGCGCCACGTCGCCCCACAGCCCGTCCAGCGTGCCCTTCGGCACGTCGTTGAGCTGCACCACTTTGCCGAGGTCGTGGCCCTCTGCGTCGGTGACGTGCCAGGCGATCTCCACCCGCGTCGTGCCGTTCGGCCCCGCCTCGGTATGCACCGCGCCGGCAACGGTGAAGTCCGCGCCCTGCGGCGTGTCCTGCACCATCTCGCCGAGCTGCGGCAGCAGGCGGCGCATCTCCAGCGCCAGCGCCCGGTCGCCGTCGCCGGGTGCGCCGGTCACGTCGGCGACGCGCACGCGCGGCGGGCGGTTCACCAGGCTGTTCGGGTCGCTGCGGCGCAGCACGGCGTCGATGCGCGTCAGCAGCGTGGCGATCGCGGCCCCGGAGGCGGCGGCCTCGTGTTGCAGCACCGCTTGCGTGCCGGCTTCCCAGGCATCGGCCGCGACCGGCGGGCCTTCGGTGCTGCCCTGCGTCTTGCCGTTCGGGTCGGTGACGGAAAAACTCGGCGTCACCATGCCGCCGTGCAGTTCGGCGGTCATTTCCAGGCCCCAGTCGCCGGGATGCGGCGCGCCGGCCATCGCCGGCACCTCGCGCGCCACCAGGGCCGCCGTCACCGCGTCGGCATAGCTCCGTCCGGCGTCGTCCGACAGCAGGGCGTTGACCGGGGCGGGCACCGCCAGCCGCGCCGGCGGCGGCCGGGAGAGCAGGCGGGCGGTGGCGCCGGGCCTGCCCTCGAACGGCCGCGGCAGGTCGCCGCAGCCGGCGAGCACCGCCGCCAGCGCGAGCGGCAGGGCGGCCTTCATCGCACCACCACGGAAATCTGGTGCCCGATCGGCCCGCCGCCGGCGAGCGTGCGCCTGCGGTGGCTGAAGAATCGCAGGGGTTCGGCCGCCGTGTCGGCCGTCGCGCGATGCACCGCGCCGACGCCCCAGGCGGCGAGCCGCGCGGCGCAGTAGCCTGCCAGGTCGAACTGCCAGTGCCCCGGCCGCCCGTCGCGGAAGAAGCGCGGATCGGCAACCGCGTCATAAAAGTCCGCCGCCACCTCGTAGGAGTCCTGGCCGATGCACGGGCCGATGGCCGCGACGATCCGCTCCGCCCGCGCGCCGAGCTCCGCCATCGCCGCCAGCGTCGCCTCCAGCACGCCGGCCGCCGCGCCGCGCCAGCCGGCATGGGCGGCGCCGACCACGCCGGCATCCGGGTCGGCGAACAGCACCGGCGCGCAATCGGCGGTGACGATGCCCAGCGCGATGCCGGCGCGGTCGGTCACCATCGCGTCGGCCGGCGGCCCGGCGCCGGGCGGCCACGCCTCGGTCACGCGCACCACCACCGCGCCATGCACCTGCGTCAGCCCGACCAGCCGCGCCGGCGCGGCGCCGACCGCGCATGCGGCGCGGGCCCGGTTCTCCAGCACCGCCTCCCGCCGGTCCTGGCCGGACAGCGAGCAGTTGAGGCTGGCATACGGCCCGCCGGAGACGCCGCCGGCACGGGTGAAGAAGCCGTGGCTTGCGGGCAGCGCGGTGGTGATCGCCTCGGTCATGCCAGGAACCCGGCCGGCGCGGGCAGGGCGGGGTGGGCGAGCGCCAGCGCCTTGAACAGCCGCCCCATGCGGCTCGGCTCGGCCAGCCGCTGCGCCGCCGCGAGCAGGCCCGGCGCGCGCGGCGGATTGGCGCGGGCGAGCTTTTCGCTGCGCTGGAACAGGCCGAGGCGGGCGAGGAACATGCCCTGCGCCACCGGCCCCCAGGCTGCCGCGCCCGCCGCGCGCGCGGCGGCGGCAAATGCGGAAAAATCGACATGCGCGGTCAGGTCGGCCTCGCCCGGATCGGCGAGCGGGTCGGCCGGGCGTCCCCCGCGCAGCGCCTGGAAACTGTCGCCCGGCGCGCTCCGGTCCGGCCCGTAATCGAGAAACAGCGCCGCCCCGCCGCTGCGGGCGAGCCGGGCGCCGAGATGCGCGGCAAGCGCGCGGGCGGGCTCGCAGAGTTCCAGCACCACCGCCGCTTCCTGCTCCCTCTCCGCCCCGCTGGGGGCGGAGAGCGGGTCGGCCGGCGCTTCGACGAACGCCCCGTCCTCGACGAACCGCTCCGCCCACTCCTCGCCCCGCCGCACGAACTGGCGGATCGGCAGTGCGTCCAGAAACTCGTTGGCGAGCAGCAGCAGCGGACCGTCGGGCAGGTCCGCCACCCGCTCGTGCCACGCCGCCTGCGGCAGGCGCGCGGCGGCGAGCGCGCGCAAGCGCGGAGAAATCTCCACCAGATGCAGGCGCAGCGCCTGCGGCAAACGCCGGCGCGGTGGCACGGATCGCGCGCAGCGCGTCCGCCATCAGCGTGCCGCGCCCCGGCCCGGCCTCGGCCAGGATCACCGGCGCCGGCGCGCCCATCGCCTGCCACGTCACCGCCGCCCAGGCGCCCAACAGCTCGCCGAACACCTGGCTGATCTCCGGCGCGGTCGTGAAGTCGGCGAACGGGTCGCGGCGCGCGTAGTAGGCGGCGTTGGCGCGCGCCATGAAGTCGTCCAGCCGCTCCCTCATGCGTGCGCCGGCACGCCGCGCCGCGCGTACGCGATCAGCACCGCGCCGGCGACGAACATCGGCACCGACAGCAGCTGCCCCATCGTGATGCCCGGCAGGATGAACATCAGGAACGCGTCCGGCTCGCGGAACAGTTCGCCGACGCAGCGGGCGATCGCGTAGCCGCACAGGAACGCGCCGGTCAGCAGGCCGAACCGCGCGCGCAGCCGCTCCGACCGCGCCAGCACCAGCATGACGCAGAACAGCACGACGCCTTCCAGCAGCGCCTCGTAGAGCTCGCTCGGGTGGCGCGGCGTGGCATCGACGCGCGGAAAGATCATCGCCCATGGCAGCCAGTGCGGTGCCGCTCTGCCCCACAGCTCGCCGTTGATGAAATTGGCGATGCGGCCGAGGAACAGGCCGATCGGCGCGGCGACCGCGATGCGGTCGGCGAAGCCGAGCACCGGGATGCGGTTGTGCCGGCAGAACAGCACGATCGCGACGGCGATGCCCAGCATCCCGCCATGGAACGACATGCCGCCGTCCCATACCTTGATGATGTTGAGCGGGTGGCTGAAGAAAAAGCCGGGCTGGTAGAACAGCACGTAGCCGAGCCGCCCGCCCAGCACCACGCCGAGCGTCGCCCAGGTGAGGAAATCGCTCACCTGCTGCTTCAGCGCCACGGCCGGCCGGCGCTGCACCATGCGCTGCACCAGCCACATGCCGGCGAGCAAGCCCGACGATGTAGGCGAGCGCGTACCAGCGGATGGCGAACGGCCCGAATTGGAACCGCACGCCCGCGATGGCCACCACCGGGTCGAACTGCGGGAACAGCAGGACGGGAAGCATCAGCGATACGGGTCGGGCTGCGCCAGGAAATCACACACGTAGCGACGGACCCCTTCTTCCAGCGGCGTGAACGGCCCGGCATAGCCGGCGGCGCGCAGCCGTTCCATCGGCGCCTCGGTGAAATTCTGGTATTGCCCGCGCAACCGCGCCGGCATGTCGATGAACTCCAGCCGCCGCGCGACGCCGGCGGCATCGCACACCGCATGCGCCAGGTCGCGATAGCTGCGCGCCCGCCCGGTGCCGAGGTTGAACAGCCCGCTCACCGGCGGCGTGTCGAGCAGCCACAGCATCACATCGACGGCATCATCGACCCAGACGAAGTCGCGCTTCTGCTCGCCGTCGGCCAGATCGGGCCGGTCGGCGCGGAACAGGCGCGGCGCGCCGCCCGCCGCCACCTCGTCGTGCTTGACCTTCACCACCGAGATCATCGGTCCCTTGTGGTATTCGTTCGGGCCATAGACGTTGAAGAATTTCAGCCCCGCCCATTGCGGCGGCCGCGGCGCGCCGCTGGCGAGCAGGCGCGCGGCCGCGAGGTCGAAGGCGTGCTTGGTCCAGCCGTAGAGGTTGAGCGGGCGCAGCCGTTCCAGCCCCTCCAGCCCGTCGGCGAACCCGGCCGCGCCGTCGCCATAGGTCGCCGCCGAGGAGGCATAGACCAGCCGCACCGCGCGCGCCGCGCACCAGTGCCATAGCCTGAGCGGCAGCTCGACATTGGTGGCCCAGGCAAGGTCGCCGTCGCTCGCCGTGGTCTCGCTGATCGCGCCGAGATGGAAGATCATCTCCAGCGGCGGATGGCGGTGGAGGAAATCGTCGAGGTCCTCGGGGGGCAGCAGGCGGGCGGGCGGGTGGCGGCGCAGGTTGCGCCACTTGCCGTCGCTGCCCAGCCGGTCCACCACCACGGTCTCGTGGCCGCGCCGGCACAGGGCGGCGTGCAGGTTGGAGCCGATGAAGCCGGCGCCGCCGGTGATAAGGATCATGGGGCGCACGATATACGGGGCGGTCCCCCGGCGCGGAAGCCGGGGCGCCGGATCAGGAGGCAGGCATGGCCGAGCGGCCACGGTTTTTCGACGACCTCGCCGGGGTAGCGGGCGGCGCGCTGTCGGCGCTGACCGGCCTGCGCGACGAGGCGGAGTCGGTCCTGCGCGCGCGGCTCGAGGAGGCGCTGCGGGCGCTCGACCTGGTCAAGCGGGAGGAACTCGACGCGGTGCGGGAACTCGCCGCCAACGCCCGCGCCGGGCAGGAGGCGGCGGAGGGCAGCCTCGCCGCCGCGCTCAAGCGCATCGAGGCGCTGGAGGCGCGGGTCGCGGCGCTGGAGCCGAAGCGCGAGGTCGGCGGCGGGCCGGGGATGATCGCGTGACGGACGCTCGTTCCCTCTCCGGCCCTTTGGGGCGGAGAGGGGGATAGCCGGTCGCGCGCACAGGCGCCGGAGTCGCACTCACGGCGCATCCGTCGCGGCCTCCCGATTCCTATTGCATTGCACCATGCGATGGCGTGTTAAGTCTGCGTGTTTCCGTGGCATCGCTCTTGCGGCGCGGAAACAACGGCCGGTAGGCTAGCGACCACGGGGGCATGCCCGACTCCGCCCCGGTCGTGAGCAGGGCGCCTTCCGTCCGGCCTTCCTCTTGTTGGGAGACCCCGCATGTCAGCCCTCATCAGCAGTATCCCGGAAAGAGCCGCCAACCCGCTGGACATCGTGGAGCAGATCGTCAGCGCGAATGACTGGGCCTTCGACCGCCGCAGCGAGTCGGAAATGGCCGCCGAGGCCCCCGGCAAGTGGTGCGACTACGGCCTGTATTTCAGCTGGTCCACCGAGATCTCGGCCATGCACTTCACCTGCACCTTCGACCTGAAAGTGCCGGAGAAGCGGCGGCCGGCGCTGTACGAGCTGCTGGCGCTGGCCAACGAGCGGCTGTGGATCGGCCATTTCGGCATGGACAGCGACGACGGCATGCCGCTGTTCCGCCATTCGGTGCTGCTGCGCGGCGCGCGCGGCGCCTCGGCCGAGAGCGTCGAGGACATGGTGGATATCGCCATCACCGAATGCGAGCGGTTCTTTCCGGCGTTCCAGTTCGTGCTGTGGGGCGGCAAGTCGCCGACCGATGCGATGCAGGCGGCGATGCTGGAATGCGTGGGGGAGGCGTGAGCGGGCGATGACGGCGCCGCTGCCGCCCCTCCTGCTGGTCGGCCTGGGCAGGATGGGCGGGGCGATGCTCACCGGCTGGCAGGAGCAGGGCATGGCGCACGCCGTTGCCGTCGATCCCGCCCTGCCGCCGACCCATGGCGTCGAGGTCACGGTGGTCGCCGACGCGGCCGCGGTGGCGGAAAACTTCGCCCCCGCCGCGGTGGTGCTGGCGGTCAAGCCGCAGCACGCCGAGGCGACGCTGCCGGCCTATGCGCGGTATGCCGGCCAGGCGGTGTTTCTTTCCATCATGGCCGGACGCAGCATCGGGGGCATGCGGCGGCTGCTCGGCGAGCGGGCGGCGATCGTGCGCGCCATGCCGAACACGCCGGCGGCGATCCGCCAGGGGGTCGCGGTCGCCTGCGCCGGGCCGGGGGTGAGCGCGGCACAGCGCGCGCTCTGCGACCGGCTGCTCGCCGCCATCGGCGCCGTCGCCTGGGTCGCGGACGAGGCGCTGCTCGACCCGGTCACCGCGGTCTCGGGCGGCGGCCCGGCCTATGTGTTCCTGCTCGCCGAACTGCTGGAGCGCGCGGCGGTGGAGCAGGGCATCCCGGCCGAGCTGGCGCGGCTGCTGGCGCGGCAGACCGTCGCCGGCTCCGGCGCGCTGCTGGCGGCGAGCGGCGAGGACGCGGCGGCGCTGCGTCGCGCCGTCACCAGCCCGAACGGCACCACCGAGCAGGCGCTCGCCGTGCTGATGGCGGAGGAGGCGTGGCCGGCGCTGCTCTCGCGGGCCGTCGCTGCGGCGACCCGCCGCTCGCGCGAGCTTGCGGGCTGACAAGGGGCGTCCGCATTCCTAAGTTCCGGGGATGGATGACGCGGAATTCGATCGCGCCCTGGTCGGCGCGGCGTTCGCGCTGGCGGCCGAGCGCGGCTGGCGTGAGGTGAGTGTGGCGGAGGCGGCGCGGCGCGCCGACCTGCCGCTCGACCGCGCGCGCGGTCGGTTTCCGGTGCGGGCGGCGGTCCTGCTGCGGTTCGGCCGCATCGCCGACCAGGCGGCGCTGGCGCTGGCGCCCAAGGAGGGGCCGCACCGCGACCGGCTGTTCGACCTGCTGATGCGCCGGCTCGACGTGTTGCAGACGCACCGGGCCGGGGTGCTGGCGCTGATGCGCGCGCTGCCCGCCGATCCGCCGCTGGCCGCCTTCCTCGCGCTGGCCAATCTGCGCAGCATGGGCTGGATGCTGGAGGGGGCGGGGATTTCCGCGCGCGGCCCGCTCGGGCAGCTGCGGCGAAAAGGGCTGCTCGCGGTGTGGCTGGTCGTGCTGCGGGCGTGGCACGACGACACCAGCGAGGATTTGTCGGCGACGATGGCGGCGCTGGATCGCGCGCTGGTCGCGGCGGAGCGGATGCACGGCTGGCTCGGCGGGCGCCGCGCCGCCCCGGAGCCGCCGCCGCCGCCGTCCGCCGGGCCGGCGGACGAGCCGGTGGCGCCGCCGCTCTGAGAGAATCGGTTCAAGCACAATGGCACAGGAGCCGGACATGCCGTCGGACAGCAGCGACCACCCGTTCGCCCAGGCGATGGCGCAGGCACGCAGCGCCGCCGAGGATTTCGCGAAAATGTTCCAGGAGATGAAGCTGCCGCCGGTCCCGGACCTGGAGGCGTTGAGCACCGCCTACCGGCGCAACATGGAGGCGCTGTCGGGCGCCAACCGCATCGCGCTGGAGGGCGCGCAGGCGGTGGCGCGGCGGCACATGGAGATCATGCAGCAGACCATGGCCGAAATGACCGAGACCATGCGCACGCTGGCCGCCGCCGACGCGCCGCAGGCCAAGGCGGCGAAACAGGCGGACCTGCTGAAGCACGCCTACGAGCGCGCGGTCGCCAATGCGAAGGAACTGAGCGACCTGATCCAGCGCAGCAACAGCGAGGCGCTGGCGCTGCTCAACCGCCGCTTCGTCGAGGCGATGGACGAGGTCAAGACGCTGATGGAGAAGGCGAAAACCGCGGGCTGACGATGCCGCCGATAAATAAAGAAAATTGCTTTAATCCCTAGCGCGGCTGCTCCTCGGCCAGCGCGGCGATGGTGCGGGTGAGGATGCGGATGTCGTTGCGGATCTCCGCGGTGGTCTGGATGCGGCCCTGCTCGGTGTCGTTCAGCAGCCGTTGCATATAGAGCTCGATATTGCGCAGATGGCCGCGGGCCGCGTCGTCGAACCCGCCCTGCAACGGCTCGGTGCGCCGCTCGCCGAGCCGTTGCAGGGCGGGGGCGAGCGCCTGCTGCGCCTCGGCGATGCGCAGCATCAGTTGCTGGTTGGCGCGCATCGTGTCCGACAGCGTCGCCACCCGCTCGGTCAGCGAAATCACCGCCTGGTTGGCCTCCCGCCGCCCCTCCTCGCCGCGGGCCAGGATGTGCTGCAGCCCCTCCATGTTCTCCGCGGTCTGCTCCAGCAGCGCCTGCACATAGACCGGCACCGAGCCTTCGCCCTCGCCGCCGAGCACGCCGGACGACAGCCGCGTCAGGCCGGCGAGCCATTCCTCCAGCTCGTTGTAGAAACGGTTCTGCGCCTGTCCCGCGGTGAGGTCGAGGAAGCCGAGCACCAGCGCGCCGGCGAGGCCCAGCATCGAGGAGGAGAACGCCGTGCCCATGCCGCGCAGCGGGCGGGCCAGCCCGGCCTTGAGCTGTTCGAACAGCGCGTTGATGTCGCCCGACCCGACCGACATGCTGCCGATCACGTCGCCCACCGACTGCACCGTCAGCAGCAGGCCCCAGAACGTGCCGAGCAGGCCGAGGAAGATCAGCAGCCCGACCATGTAGCGCGACAATTCGCGGCTCTCGTCGAGCCGGCTGCCGATGGAATCGAGCAGCGAGCGCATCGCCTGCCCCGACAGCGTGAAGCGCTCCTGCCCGTCGCGGCCCTTTTGCGTGCGGGTGGCGAGCATCGCCGCCATCGGCGCCAGCAGTTTCGGCGCCGGCGCCGAGGCGATGCGGGCGCGGGCGCGCTGGAACGTCTCCAGCCACGTCACCTCGGGCGAGAGGCGGATCACCTGGCGGATGTTCCAGCCGATGCCGAGTGCCAGGATGGCCAGGATCAGGCTGTTCAGCATCGGGTTGTTGTCGAAGGCGACGATCAGCCGCCCGGACAGCAGCCCGGACACCGCCGCGACCACGGCGAGGAAGGCCAGCATGCGGATGAGAAAGATGGTCGGGCGCGTCATGGGGCGGCCTTCTCGGGTTGGGCGCTGGCGCCCGCGTTGGGGGCAGGCGGCGGCACCGTCACCGTGACATCGACGCGATCGGGCGAGACGCCCGGCGGCGGCGGCACCGTGGCGCCGAGGGCGCGCACGTAGATGCGCGGCGAGGCGATCCCCGACTCGATCAGCACGCTGCGCACCTCCAGCGCGCGCGACAGCGATTCGCGCCGCGCCGTGGAAGGATCGTCCGGCGTGCCGGCGGCGTAGGCGACCACGTCGAGCGTGGCCGCCGCCGGCACCGCCTTCGCCAGGTGCTTCAGCGCCGCGTCGGTCGCGGGCGTGATCTCGGTCTCGCCGGTGCCGAAGGTGACCCGCAGCCCGTCGCGGATCGGCCCGACCGCGCCGATGGCGTTGGCCGCGACGACGGGCGGCGGCGGCGGCTCGACCGGGCGGGTGGGCACCACGATCGGCGCCGGCAGCACCGGCGCGGGCGGCGGCGCCAGCGGCACCGTCGGGGCCACCGGGTTGACGGTGACGGCATAGCGCGAGGGCGGCAGGGTCTGGTGCGGCCCGTTCGGATGCGCGTGCGGATTGCGCGAGACGGTCTGCGCCCGGCCGGGAACGGGGCCGAGGCAGGCCGCGAGCGTCGCGACCGCGAGCAGCGTCGCGGCAAAGGAAAGCATCGTGCGCATGAGCGGCGGCACCCTAACCGAGGGTTGTCCGCCGCTCAATGAAGCCTCCGGCGCGTTCTAGCTGCCGGCCAGTCCCTGGCGCACCGCGGCGCAGAGCAGCGGATGCAGATGCGGGTTGGCGGCGACGGTGTCGCCCTGGCTGCGCGGATCGCCGCCGTCCGCGTCGGTGACGTAGCCGCCGGCCTCGCGCACGATCACCAGGCCGGCGGCGATGTCCCACGGCTTGAGCTGCAGTTCCCAAAACCCGTCGAACCGCCCGGCCGCCACCCAGGTGAGGTCGAGCGAGGCCGCGCCGAAGCGGCGGATGCCGGCGATCTGCGGCATGAGAACGTCGAGCGTGCGGGCGTAGCTGTGGCGCTGGCGCGCCGAGGAGGCGG
This sequence comes from uncultured Pseudomonadota bacterium, assembly GCA_963786445.1. Classification (GTDB taxonomy): domain Bacteria; phylum Pseudomonadota; class Alphaproteobacteria; order Acetobacterales; family Acetobacteraceae; genus JAFKFJ01. Next base: position 40,324 of record CAWAZU010000029.1, on the reverse strand, counting down.
CGAACGGGATGCCGGTGCCGAACATCGCCTGCTGCATGTCGCGCCGCGCCGAGACGCGCAGGCGGCGCTCGTTGACGAAGGCGCCGGCGCCTTTTTCCGCCCAGAACATCTCGTCCACCACCGGCGCATAGACCACGCCGGCGAACGGTTCCGAGGCGCCGTCGGGCAGCCGCCGCTCCAGCCCGACGCTGATCGCCCAGTGCGGGATGCCGTGCAGAAAATTCGAGGTACCGTCGAGCGGATCGACCACCCAGCGCCACGCCCAGTTGTCCGACCCGTGCGCGCCGGATTCTTCCATCAGGAAGGCGTAGCCGGGGCGTGCCTTGTTGAGGTCGTCGCGCAGCGACTGCTCGGCGCGCAGATCGGCCTGGCTGACGAAATCGCCCGGGCCTTTCAGGCTGACCTGCAGATGCTCGACCTCGTTGAAGTCGCGCAGCAGGCGCTTCGAGGCCCGCTGCACGGCGTTCTGCATCACCGTCATATGCGCGGAGAGGTTAGGCGCCATCGTTTCGGCCTTCCTGCGTGCGGACCGCCCGCGCTCAGCCCTTCGCCCGCTCGACGTAGCTCGCGTCCTCGGTGCGCACCACGATGCGCTCGCCGGTTTCGATGAACGGCGGCACGCTGGTCTTCACGCCGTTGGACAGTTTTGCCGGCTTGTAGGAACTGGCGGCGGTCTGGCCCCTCACCACCGGGTCGGCCTCGACCACTTCCAGCACCACCGTCGGCGGCAGATGCACGGCGACCGGATCGCCCTCCACCAGATCGACCGTCAGCGTCATGTTATCCTGCAGGAACGGCGCCGCCTCGCCGAGCAGCGCGACGGGCACGTGCGCCTGCTCGAACGTCTCGGGGTCCATGAGAACAAGATTGTCACCGTCGGCGTAGGAGTAGCTGTACTCCTTCTCCTCGGTCATCAGCCGCTCGACCGTGTCGGCGGTGCGCCAGCGTTCGTTGGTCTTGCTGCCGCTTTTCAGGTCGCGCATCTCGACCTGGATGAACGCGCCGCCCTTGCCGGGGGTGATGATCTGCTGCTTGAGCACGGTCCAGCGACGGCCCTCGTGCTCGATCACCTGCCCGGCACGGATCAGGTTCGCCTGCTGCTTCATGGTCGGTCAGATCTCGTCGGGGTGGCGGGGAGCCGGGTGCTTAGACCGAAGCGGGGAGGCGGGCAAGCGGCCGACGGCGCCGTTGACCGCTTCGCCGCGCCGGGATTAGCGTCATGCCCGATGGTGCCCCGCATGGGGTGAAAAGGGAACGCGGTGCGAGGCCGCGGCTGCCCCCGCAACTGTAGGCGGCGAGCCGGTCGCCAGATTGCCACTGGGCACGCGCCCGGGAAGGCGGCGCCCGGCGCGGACCCGCGAGCCAGGAGACCTGCCATCACGGGGCGTCGGCGCGGCCGCAGCGGGCGGGGTGTCTCGTGGCATGCCGCAATGACGCGAGTCTCGCACGAGGCCGTCATGTACCAACTGTTCTCGCGTGCCTTCGACGATCGCACCGGCAATCTGCGCGGCAAGCTGATCGGCATTTACACGCTGCTGATCCTGATCAATTTCGGCGTCTGGGGCGTGGGCGCTGCTGGTGTTCCGCAACCATGCCATGCTGCTCGGCACCGCTCTGCTGGCCTACGGCTTCGGCCTGCGCCACGCGGTCGATGCCGACCACATCGCCGCCATCGACAACGTCACCCGAAAACTGCTGCAGGAGAACAAGCGACCCGCCGCCATCGGCTTCTTCTTCGCGCTCGGCCATTCGCTGGTGGTGATCCTGATGGCCGCCGCCATCGCGCTGACCTCGACCGCGCTCGCTGCGCACGCCGATTGGCTGAAGGACGTGGGTGGCGTCGTCAGCACGCTGGTCTCGACGCTGTTCCTGTTCGCGATCGCGCTGATGAACCTGCTGATCCTGCGCGGCGTCTGGCGCACGTTCAGCCATGTGCGCCGCGGCGGCGCCTTCGCGGCCGAGGATTTCGACCTGCTGCTGAACAGCCGCGGCCTGCTGGCGCGCCTGTTCCGCCCGCTGTTCCGGCTGGTGACGCGGAGCTGGCAGATGCTGCCGCTCGGCTTCCTGTTCGGGCTGGGCTTCGACACCGCCACCGAGGTCGCCCTGCTCGGCATCTCGGCGACCGAAGCGGCGCGCGGCATGTCGGTCTGGACGATCATGCTGTTCCCCGCGCTGTTCGCGGCGGGCATGACGCTGGTGGACACCACCGACGGCGTGCTGATGCTCGGCGCCTACAACTGGGCGTTCGTCAAGCCGGTGCGCAAGCTGTACTACAATATCGTCATCACCGCCGTCTCGGTGGTGGTCGCGGTGCTGATCGGCGGCATCGAGGGGCTGGGACTGATCGGCGACCAGTTCGGCCTGAGCGGCCGGTTCTGGGGCGGAATCGGCACGCTGAACGACAATTTCAACGGCATCGGCTTCGTCATCATCGGCGTGTTCATCTTCGCCTGGATCGCCTCGATCCTGGTCTATCGCTATGCCCGGCTCGATGACCTTGAGCTGCGATCGTCGAACGGCTGATCGTCCGCCACGGCCGGCCCGAGCGGCACTTTTCCGGCGCCGCCCGGCCGGTCGAGCACGTAGGTCGGCCAGGCGAGGCCGGTGACCCGGCCGCGCAGCGCGGCGAGCAGGCGGCGGCCCTCGGCGATCGGCACGTGAAACCGCGCGGTGCCGGGGGCGGGGTCGAGCTGGTGCAGGTAATAGGGCTTGACGCGGGCGGCCAGCATGGCGCGGAACAGCGCCTCCAGCGCCGCCTCGCTGTCGTTGACGCCGCGCAGCAGCACCGACTGGCCGAGCACCGGCACGCCCGTCCGCTGCACGCGGCGCAGCGCCGAGCGCGCGGCGTCGGTGAACTCGCGCGCGTGGTTGGCGTGGACGACCAGCCAGAGCGGCGTTTCGGTTGCCAGCGTCTCCGCCAGTTCGGGCGTGACGCGCGCCGGGTCGGCCACCGGCACCCGGCTGTGGATGCGCAGCGTCCGCACGTGCGGGATCGCCGCGAGTGCGGCCAGGATGGCGCCGAGCCGGCGCGGCGAGAGCATCAGCGGGTCGCCGCCGGTGAGGATCACTTCGCCGATCGCCGGGCGGGCGGCGAGCCATCGGTAGCAGGCGTCCAGTTCCGCCTCGGTCAGCACGCCGCCGTCCGGCCCGACCTGCTCGCGGCGGAAGCAGAAGCGGCAATAGACCGGGCAGGCCAGCAGCGGCTTCAGCAGCGCGCGGTCGGGGTAGCGATGCACGATGCCTTTGATCGGCGACAGCGCCGCGTCGGCGATCGGGTCGGCGCTCTCGTGCGGGGCGGTGACGAGTTCGGCGGGGTCGGGGACGAACTGGCGGCCGATCGGGTCGCCGGCATCGCCGATCAGGGCGGCGAGGGCCGGCGGGATGGCGACGGCGTAGCGCGCGGCGACGGCGGCGACGGCGTCGCGCTGCGCGTCGGGGATCAGGCCGGCGGCGAGCAGGTCGCCGGCGCTGCGCAGCGTGCGGGGGAGGGGGGTGCCGTCCGGCATGGGCGGGCGTGTAGTCTGGCGCCCATCATGCCGCAACCCGCCTGGCATCCCGAGCGTCTCGCCGCCCGCCTGCCGTTCCTGCGCCGCCGCGCGCTCCTGACCGAGGCGGTGCGCGCGTTCTTTGCCGCGCGCGGCTACACGGAGGTGGAGACGCCGTACGCCGTCGCGGCGCCCGGCGAGGAAGTGCATCTCGCCGCCTTCGCCACCGAGCGCGTCGGCCCGGTGGGCGAACGACAAAGATTGTGGCTGCACACCAGTCCCGAATTCGCCATGAAGAAACTGCTCGCGGGCGGGGCGGGGCCGATCTTTCAGCTCGCCCGCGTGTGGCGCAACGGCGAGGGCAGCGACCTGCACGCGGCCGAGTTCACCCTGCTGGAGTGGTACCGGCCCGGCGCCGGCATGGCAGACCTGATTGCCGAGACGCACGCGTTGCTGCGCGCCGTGCTGCCGCCGGTGGTGACCTGCCGCGGCGTGGCCACGCGGCTCGACGCGGCGGAGACGCTGACGGTGGCGGAGGCGTTCGCGCGCCATGCCGGCGCCGACGTGCTGGCGCGTGCGGGCGACGCGGCGGCGCTGGCGGCGCAGGCGGGGACGCGGCTGCGCGCCGGCGAGGACTGGGAGGATCTGTTTCTTTCGTCTGCTGCTGGAGCGGATCGAGCCGCATCTCGGCCGCGCGCAGCCGACGTTCCTCACGCACTGGCCGGCGGCGCAGGCGGCGCTGGCGCGGCGCGATCCGGCCGACCCGCGCGTCGCCGAGCGGTTCGAGTTGTTCGTCTGCGGCATCGAGCTGGCCAATGCGTTCGTGGAACTCACCGACGCCGCCGAGCAGCGCGCGCGGTTCGTCGCCGACCGGGCGCGCCGCCATGCGCTGACCGGCGCGGCGGACTGGCCGCTCGACGAGGATTTCCTGGCCGCGCTGGAAGGCGGGCTGCCGCCCTGCGCGGGGATCGCGCTCGGGTTCGACCGGCTGGCCATGATCGCCGCCGGGGCGGAGCGGATCGAGCAGGTGCTGTGGCTGGCCGACAGGTGAGGATGCCCCGTGCCGGAGGCGGGTCGCGGCTGCGGCTGGCCGGTGCGGTGTGCGCCCGCGCAACCGTTGCCGCCCGCCGTGCTTATGCTTGCGCACCGAGCCGGAGGTACGCACGTGTCCGCACCGACCACCCAGAAAACACGGATCCGCGAGGGATTGCCGTTTCCGCTCGGCGCCACCTGGGACGGGCTCGGCGTCAATTTTGCTCTCTTCTCCGCCCACGCCACGAAAGTCGAACTCTGCCTGTTCGATGATGACGGCGTCACGGAAATCCAACGCATCGAGCTGCCGGAATTCACCGACGAGATCTGGCACGGCTATCTGCCGGATGCCCGGCCCGGCATGGTCTATGCCTACCGCGTCCACGGCCCCTATGCCCCCGACGAAGGCCATCGCTTCAACCCCAACAAGCTGCTGCTCGACCCCTACGCGAAAGCCTTGGTCGGCGAACTCGAATGGAATCCGGCGGTGTTCGGCTACACGCTGGAGAGCGAGGACGACACCAGCTTCGACGAGCGCGACAGCGCGAGCTTCGTGCCGAAATGCCGCGTCATCGACCCGGCCTTCACCTGGGGCCGCGACCGCGCGCCGCAGATCGGCTGGGAGCGCGCGATCATCTACGAAACCCATGTCCGCGGCTACACGAAACTGCATCCCGCAGTGCCGGAGCCGCTGCGCGGCACGTTCGCCGGGCTGACGGTCAAGCCGGTCATCGACTATATCCGCAGCCTCGGCGTCACCGCGGTCGAACTGCTGCCGATCCACGCCTTCGTCAACGACAGCCTGCTGCTCGACAAGGGGCTGACCAACTACTGGGGCTATAACACGATCGGCTTCTTCGCGCCCGACGTGCGCTACACCGCGACCCACGCCATCAACGAGTTCAAGGAGATGGTGGCGCACCTGCACCATGCCGGGATCGAACTCATCCTCGACGTGGTGTACAACCACACCGCCGAAGGCAACGAGCACGGGCCGACGCTGTCGTTCCGCGGCATCGACAACGCCAGCTACTACCGGCTGCTGCCCGACCAGCGCCGCTACTACATCAACGACACCGGCACCGGCAACACGCTCAACCTGTCGCATCCGCGCGTGCTGCAGATGGTCACCGACAGTCTGCGCTACTGGGTGACCGAGATGCATGTGGACGGCTTCCGCTTCGACCTCGCCACCATCCTCGCGCGCGAGCCGTACGGCTTCGACGAGGGCGGCGGCTTCCTCGATTCCTGCCGCCAGGACCCGATCCTGTCGAGCATCAAACTGATCGCCGAGCCGTGGGATGTCGGGCCGGGCGGCTACCAGGTCGGCGCCTTCCCGCCGGGCTGGGCGGAGTGGAACGACCGTTTCCGCGACACCGTGCGCGGCTTCTGGAAAGGCGACGAGGGCGCCGTGGCCGACATGGCCACCCGCCTCGCCGCCTCCGGCGACGTGTTCAACCGGCGCGGGCGCAAGCCGTGGGCGAGCGTGAACTTCATCACCGCGCATGACGGGTTCACGCTGCGCGACCTCGTCAGCTACAACGACAAGCACAACGAAGCCAACGCCGAGGACAATCGCGACGGGCATTCCGAGAACCGTTCCTGGAACTGCGGCGCCGAAGGACCGACCGACGATCCCGACATCGAGCGCCTGCGCGCACGCCAGCAGCGCAACCTGCTGACCACGCTGCTGCTGGCGCAGGGCACGCCGATGCTGCTCGCCGGCGACGAGTTCGGCCGCACGCAGCACGGCAACAATAACGCCTATTGCCAGGACAACGCGATCGGCTGGGTCGATTGGAACATCGGCGCCGACGGCACCGCGCTCACCGATTTCGTCCGCCGGCTGATCGTGCTGCGCGGCCGCTACCCGATCCTGCGCCGCGCGCGCTTCCTCACCGGCACCTACAACGACGAACTCGGCATCAAGGAGGTCAGCTGGATCAACGCCGGCGGCGCGGAGATGACGGCCGCCGAATGGGACAACGCCGCAACGCACTGCCTCGGCATGCTGATGGACGGCCGCGCCCAGGCCACCGGCATCCGCCGTCCGGCCAGCGACGCCACGCTGCTGTGGGTGCTCAACGCCTATCACGACGTGGTGGCGTTCACGCTGCCGGAGGTGGCGGGCGGGCGCAACTGGGGCCTGCTGTTCGACACCAATGCACCGGATCGCGTGTCGGAGGAGACGTTCATGTTCGGCGAGGCCTATGAGATCACCGGCCGCTCCGCGGTGATGTTCGTGCTCAAGCCCGGGCCGTCGGCGCCGCCCCCCTGACGGAAAGGTAACGGTGGTGTAGCTTGATCGGCGGCGCGGCTTCCCGCACCGTCCGCGCCGTCACCGATGGAGAGCACGATGCTGGCCCGCCCCGGACTGGACGCGCAGGAAGCCCTGGTCTGCACCATGGTGCTGGTCGCCGCCGCCGGCGGCGAGATCACCGACCGCGAGATCGGCGTCATGGCCGGGCTGGTGCAGACGCTGCCGGTGTTCCACGTGTTCTCCTCCGCGCGGCTGGACGCGGCGACCGAGGCCGCAATCAACCTGCTGCGCGAGGAGGAGGGGCTGCTCCACGCCGGCCGCCTGATCCGCGAGGCGCTGGAGCCGCGGCTGCGCGAGACCGCCTATGCGCTGGCCTGCGAGGTGGTCGCCGCCGACCGCTTCGCCGAGCAGGACAGCCTGCGCATGCTGGAGTTCGTCAAGGCCGAACTGCATCTCGACCCGCTGGTCGCCGCCGCGATCGAGCGCGGCGCGCGCGCCCGCCACCAGATGGTCTGACGCCGCAAGCGCCTGGAAACGCGCCGAATCGTCGCCCGCCGCACGCGCCGGCTTGACCCCGGTGCGCGGCGCTGTTGTGTTCTGCGCCGCGAGGGCAGGGGAGAATGCCGGACATGAAACGTATTCTGCTGGCGGCGGCGGCGAGCCTGCTGTGGTCGGTCGCCGGGCACGCCGCGGCCAAGGACACGCTGACGCTGGGGATGGTGCTGGAGCCGCCGGTCCTCGACCCGACCGCGGGCGCGGCCTCGGCGATCCGCGAGGTCACCTACGCCAACATCTACGAGGGCCTGACCCGCATCAACTCCAAGGGCGAGGTGCGGCCCGACCTGGCGGAGAGCTGGACGATCTCGCCGGACGGGCTGACCTACACGTTCAAGCTGGTCGGCGGGGTCAAATTCCACGACGGCACGCCGTTCGACTGCTCGATCGTGAAGTTCTCCTACGGCCGCGCGATGGCGCCGGACAGCGTGAACGCGCAGAAACAGCTGTTCGAGCCGATCGACAGCGTCAAATGCCCCGACAGTTTCACCGCGGTGGTCAAGCTGAAGCGGCCCACGGCCCTGTTCCTGTTCGACATGGGCTGGGGCGATGCGGTGATGGTGTCGCCGAAATCCGCCGCCACCAACAAGACCGATCCGGTCGGCACCGGCCCGTTCAAGTTCAAGGAATGGGTGAAAGGCGACCACGTGACGCTGGTGCGCAACCCCGACTACTGGGGGGCGCAGCCGCCGCTCAAGAGCGTGACGTTCAAGTTCATCGCCGACCCGTCGGCGGCGACGGCGGCGATGCTGGCCGGCGACATCGACGCCTTCCCGCTGTTCCCGGCGCCCGAGGCGATCGACCAGTTCAAGGCCGATGCGCGCTTCCACGTCAACATCGGCACCACCGAGGGCAAGACCATCGTGGCGCTGAACAACGCCAAGAAACCGTTCGACGACATCCGCGTGCGCCGCGCGCTGACCTACGCGATCGATCGCAAGGCGCTGATCGACGCGGCGCAGTCCGGCTACGGCAAGCCGATCGGCTCGCATTACGTGCCGACCGATCCCGGCTACATCGACCTCACCGGCGTCTATCCGTACGATCCGGCGAAGGCGAAGGCGCTGCTGGCCGAGGCGGGCGTGAAGCCGGGCTTCACGATCACGCTGACGCTGCCGCCGCCGCCCTATGCGCGCCGCGGCGGCGAGGTGATCGCCGACATGTGGGGCAAGGTCGGCATCAAGACCAGGCTGGTGCCGATCGAGTGGGCGCAATGGCTGGACCAGGTGTTCAAGCGCACCGACTACGACGCCACCATCATCTCGCACACCGAGGCGCGCGACCTGGATATCTACGCGCGCGACAAATACTACTTCAACTACCACAGCCCTGCGTACAAGGCGCTGTATCAGAAATTCGTCGAGGCGGTGGACCCGAAAGCGCAGCTCGCGCTGGTCGGCGATCTGCAGAAGAAGCTCGCCGAGGACGAGCCCAACGTCTTCCTATTCGCGCTCGCCGCGGTCGGCGTGTGGAATGCCAAGCTGCACGGGCTTTGGGAGAACCAGCCGATCCCGGCCAACGATGTCACGCATGTGAGCTGGGGCGACTGAGCGTGCGCGCGCCCTCATCCGTGCGCCGCGCGGCGGGTGAGGGCGCGCCGCAAGCGTGACTGCGTTTCTGCTGCGGCGGCTGCTGATCCTGCTCGCGACGCTGTTCGCGGCGTCGGTCGTCGTGTTCGCGGTGCTGCAGATCCTGCCCGGCGATCCGGCGGCGATCATGCTCGGCACCGGCGCGCGGCCCGACACGCTGGCGGCGCTGCGCCACCAGCTCGGCCTCGATGCGCCGATGCTGCTGCGCTATCTGCGCTGGGTCGGCGGCCTGCTGGTCGGGCAGTTCGGCACCAGCTACACCTACAGCGTGCCGGTGCGCGAACTGATCGCCGCGCGCGTCATGGTCAGCCTGCCGCTGGCGATCCTGGCGATCGTGATTTCCACCGCGGTCGCTATTCCCGTCGGCGTGCTCGCCGCCGCGCGGCGTGGGCGGGCGGCGGATGCGGCGACGATGGGGGTGGCACAGATCGGCGTCGCTCTGCCGAATTTCTGGCTCGGCCTGCTGCTGATCCTGCTGTTCGCCATCCGCCTGCCCTGGCTGCCCGCCGGCGGGTTTCCGGGATGGAGCGGCGGCGCCTGGCCGGCGCTGCGCGCACTGATCCTGCCGTCGCTGGCGCTGGGCCTGCCGCAGGGCGCGATCCTGGCGCGCGTCACCCGCGCGGCGGTGATCGAGACGCTGGGCGAGGATTTCGTGCGCACCGCGCGCGCCAAGGGCCTCACGCGCCGCGCCGCGCTGTGGCGGCATGCGGTGCCGAACGCGCTGGTGCCGGTGGTCACGCTGATCGGGCTGCAATTTTCCTTTCTGCTTGCCGGCACCGTCATCATCGAGAACGTGTTCACCCTGCCGGGCCTCGGCCGGCTGGTGTTCCAGGCGATTGCGCAGCGCGACCTGATCGTGGTGCAGGATCTCGTGGTGCTGCTCGCCGGCAGCGTCATCGTGGTGAATTTCCTGGTCGATATCGTCGCCGCCTGGATCGATCCGCGGCAGCGGCTGGCCTCCGCATGACCGCCGCATGGCGCAGCCGCAGCCTGATCGCGGGCGGCGCGATCACGCTCGCCATGATCGCGGTCGCTACTGTCTCGCTGGTCTGGACGCCGTATCCGCCGACCGCGATGGATTTCCTGCACCGGCTGGCGCCGCTCTCGGCCGCGCATCCGTTCGGCACCGACAGCTTTGGGCGCGACGTGCTCTCGATGATCATGGCCGGCGCGCAGAGTTCGCTTGCGGTGGCGCTGATCGCGGTCGCGGTCGGCGCCGGCGTCGGCGTGCCGCTCGGCGCCTTCGCCGCGGCGCGCGGCGGCCTGCTCGACGACGCGGTCATGCGCGGCTGCGATCTCGCCTTCGCCTTTCCCGCGCTGCTGACCGCGGTGATGATCACCGCACTCGCCGGGCCGGGCGCGGTCAATGCCATGCTCGCCATCGGCATCTTCAACATCCCGGTGTTCGCGCGCATCACCCGCGCCGCCGCCCGCGGCGTCCACGCGCGCGACTTCGTGCTGGCCGCGCGCGTCGCCGGGCGCGGCGATGCGGCGATCTCGCTGATCCACGTGCTGCCCAACATCGCCGCGGTGCTGATGGTGCAGGGGACCATCCAGTTCGCGCTCGCCATCGTCGCCGATGCCGGCCTGTCGTATGTCGGCCTCGGCACGCAGCCGCCGCAGCCGAGCTGGGGACGCATGCTGAACGACGCCCAGACGTTCATCTGGCGCGCGCCGCTGCTCGCGGTGTTTCCGGGCCTCGCCATCACGCTCGCCGTGCTCGGCCTCAACCTGCTCGGCGACGGCTTGCAGGATCTGCTCGACCCGCGGCTGCGGCGCGCGCGCTGATGCTGGAGGTGCAGAACCTCACGGTTGCCTTGCCGATGGCGGGCCGGCTGGTGCCGGTGCTGTCGGGCGTGTCGTTCGCGCTCGCGCGCGGCGAGAGCGCCGGCCTGGTCGGCGAGAGCGGCAGCGGCAAGTCGATGACCGCGCTCGCGATCATGGGCCTGCTGCCGCCCGGCGCGCGCGTCGCCGGCCGCATCGCCTTCGGCGGGCGCGACCTGCTGGCGGCGAGCGAAGCCGAACTCTGCGCACTGCGCGGCCGGCGCATCGGCATGGTGTTCCAGGAGCCGATGACCGCGCTCAACCCGTTGCAGAGCATCGGCGCGCAGGTCGCCGAGCCGCTGCGCCTGCACGAAAAACTTTCGCGGGCGGCGGCGGCGTCGCGGGCGGGAGAACTGCTGGCGCGTGTCGGCCTCGCTCCGCCGCGCGTCTCGCCCCAACTCTACCCGCACCAGCTCTCCGGCGGGCAGCGGCAGCGCGTGGTGATCGCGATCGCGCTTGCCTGCGGTCCCGACCTGCTGATCGCCGACGAGCCGACCACCGCGCTCGACGTGACCGTGCAGGCGCAGGTGCTCGACCTGATCGCCGGCCTCGCCGAAGCTGCCGGCATGGCGCTGCTGCTGATCACGCACGATCTCGGCGTGGTCAGCGAGACGGTGGCGCGCACCATGGTGATGTACGCCGGAAGCGTGGTGGAGCAGGGGCCGACCGCGGACGTGTTCGCGCACATGGCGCATCCCTACACGCGCGCGCTGTTCGCCGCCTCGCCGCACGAGGCGGGCGGGCTGCCGGCGCCGATCCCCGGGCAGGTGCCCGATCCGGCGCAGCGTCCGCCCGGCTGCGCCTTCGCCCCGCGCTGCGCGCGCGCCGCCGCGGATTGCACGCGCACCGTGCCGCCGCTCGCCGGCGCCGGCGCGCACCGTGCCGCGTGCCTGCATCCGCACGTCGCGTTATGAGCGATCCGCCGCTGCTCGAAATCGCCGGCCTGGTGCGCGACTACGTGCTGCCGCGCCCGCATCCGTTCGCCGCCGCGCCGCGCTTGCGCGTGCTGCACGGCATCGACCTGGTCGTGCAGGCGGGCGAAGGCGTCGGCATCGTCGGCGAATCCGGCAGCGGCAAATCCACGCTCGCGCGCACCGTGCTGGCGCTGGAACGCCCGCAGGCGGGGAGCATAAAACTGCGCGGCATCGACCTGTTCGCGCTCACCCGCCGCGAATTGCGCGCGGCGCGGCGGCATGTGCAGGCGGTGTTCCAGGACCCGTACGGCTCGCTCGATCCGCGCCACACCGTCGGGCGCATCGTCGCCGAGCCGATCGTCGCATTGGAGCCGCGCAGCCCGCGCGCCGCGCGGCACGAGCGCGTGACGGCCATCCTGAGCGATGTCGGCCTGCCGGGATCGGAGAAAAAATATCCGCACGAGTTTTCCGGCGGGCAGCGCCAGCGCATCGCGATTGCGCGCGCGCTGGTGACGCGGCCGGCGCTGGTGGTGGCCGACGAGCCGGTCTCGGCGCTCGATGTGTCGGTGCAGGCGCAGGTGCTGACGCTGATGGCCGATTTGCAGGCGCGGCTCGGTCTGGCGTGGCTGTTCATCAGCCACGATCTCGGCGTGGTGCGCAGCATCACCGTGCGCGTCGCGGTGCTGTTTCGCGGGCGCGTGGTGGAGGAGGGACCGACCGAAGCGGTGTTCGCGGCCCCCCGCCATCCGTACACGCAAGCGCTGGTGGCCGCGGTGCCGCGCATCGGTGCGCGGCCCCGTCGCCGTCCCGCTGCCGCCGACGCGCCGCCGGCCGCCGAAGGCTGCGCCTACGCGCCGCGCTGCCCGATGGCCGCTGCGCGCTGCACCGCCGAGCGCCCGACGCTGCGCGGCGACGCGACCTGGCGCGCCGCGTGCCACTTCGCGTAGCGGCCACGCCTGGCGATGCAGCGGGCCGGCAGCGCCGCGCCGACGCCTGCCTCAGCCGAGCAGCGACCGGTCGAGCACCTTGCAGGTGGCGAGCACCTGGCCGAGCAGCAGCTCGCAGAACTGGTTGCGCGTCATCGTGGTTGCGCCGCCGCCGGGATGCAGCGCGACCACCGCCACGTCGCCGTTGCACGTGGTGCGGGCGCGCACCGGCATCGGCATGCCCTCCAGCGTCAGCATATAGACCGCATCGCCGCGGTAGCGGTCGGTCGGCACCACCGCCAGCATGTCGCCGCGCCGCATGCCGAGCATCGGGATGTCAAAACGCACCGGCACGAAGCGCGGCTGCAGCTGTCCTGGGTTCATGTTCCGGCCGGAACCAGGTCCCGCCCGCCCCTCAACCAATGTCGCACCCTAGCGCACGGAATTGTGATCGCAAGCAGCCAATCAGCCGAAAGCGTCGTGCCAGGTGCGCTGCGCCCCTTCCTGTGGCAGGCGTGTCGCCGCGAACACGCCGCGGGCGATCGCGCGCGCGAACACCGACGCCGCCGCGTGGCCGAGTTGCGCCAGCGTCACGGCCGCGTCGCCGAGCGGCACGCGCCCGGTGGCGGCGGCGAAAATCGTGTCGCCGTCCATCGGCAGATGCGCCGGCCAGATCGCCCGCGCCAGCCCGTCATGCGCCATGATGGCGAGCCGCCTGGCCTGCGCCTTGGTCAGCCGGGCGTCGGTCGCGACCAGCCCGATCGTGGTGCCCGGCTGCGCCGCCGGCTGCTTCAGCCGCAGCGCCACGTCGTCCGGCGTGAGGCGCGCCGGCCAGCCCAGCCCGCCGAACTCCGCCCCGACCTCGAACGGCGCCGCCCAGAAATGCCGCGACTTGCCGATGGTCGGCGTCCCCACCGCATTCACTGCGGCGATCGCGCCGACGACGTGCCCGGAGGCCGTGCGCGCGCTGGCGGTGCCGAGGCCGCCCTTCACGCTCGCGGTGGTGGCGCCGGTGCCGGCGCCGACGCTGCCGAGCGCGCACGCCCCGGCGCGGGCCGCACGCGCCGCCGCATAGCCCAGTTCGCGATACGGGGAGAACCGTCCCCATGCCTTGTCGCCGCCATTGGCCAGGTCGAACAGCACCGCCTGCGGCACCAGCGGCACCCGCGCGCCGCGGACGACCATGCCGCGCCCGTCCTCGCGCAGCGCCGCCTGCACCCCGCCGGCCGCATCGAGGCCGAACGCCGAGCCGCCGGACAGCACCACGGCATCGACCGTCTCGACCGTCATCTCCGGCGCCAGCAATTCCTGCTGGCGGCCATCGGGGGCGCCGCCCAGCACGGCAACGGAGACGACCGCAGGGGCGGCAAAAACAATCGCGGTAACACCAGATGCCAAACGCAAGTCATTGGCATGTCCAACCAGTAAATTCTTGACATCAGTCAGGCAATTGTTTGTCTGCACTGTCACGTTGCCATGCGAGAAGTTGCTGGCCCGTCCGGTCGGGTCGGTATATATAACGCGAAGGTGAATGTGGCTGGCCGGCAATCGGTCCTTCGGTACGGCCACGGGGCGAGAGCCATGCAACGAGAGGCTGGCGAACCGGGCAGCGAGATGCCGGCGTCGGGGCCGGCTGCGCCGGGGAGGGATTTGCGCCCGGAAGCAGATGAGGCGTTCGCCGAGGCGCTGCTGCGGGCGCTGTTCGACATGGCGGCGCGCAGCACGCGGCGGCAGGCGGACGTGGCGGCGGCCGTGCGAGGCGCCGGTCTGCCGGCGGAGCCGGCGCAGGTGCGGGCGGCGCTGCGCGCGCTGCGGGACCAGGGCTGCGTGGAGAACCTGGTGCCGCTGTCCGATGGCGGGCTGCTGCTGTCAGTCACGCCCGCCGCCATCGACCGACTCGGCAAGCGCCCGCAACTCCTGCCGCTCACCGACGACGCCTGACCGTTCATCCAGCCACCTCGGCGAAAAACCGCTGCCACGTCGCCACCACCGGCGCGGCGGCGAATTCTGCGGCGAACCGCGCCCGTCCCGCCGCCGCCAGCGCCTCGGCGCGCGCGCGGCCGGCCAGCAGTGACGCGATCGCGTCGGCCAGGGCCGCGGTGTCCTCCAGCCTGACCAGCAGCCCGTCGGCGCCGTTGCGGATCAACTCGGCCGGGCCGGCGGCGTCGAAGGCGACCAGCGGGCAGCCGGCGGACCACGCCTCGATCACCATGTTGCCGAGCGGCTCGATGCGCGAGGAGCACACGAACAGGTCGGCCGCCTGCAGCAGTGCCCCGGCGTCGTCGCGCCAGCCGAGGAAGTGTACGCGCCCTGCGACCCCCTCGCGCGAAGCCAGCGCCGCCAGCGCCGCCCGCTCCGGCCCCTCGCCGGCGATCGCCAAATGTGCATCGGGCAGGCGGGGCAGGGCGCGGATGGCGAGATCGAACCCTTTATCCGGATGCAGCCGCCCCAGCCCGAGCAGCAGCGGGCGGCCGGCGGGCAGGTCGGTCGCGGGGCGCACGGCGGCAAAATCGGCGACGAAATTGGGCAGGTAGTGGGTGCGCGACTCGGGCCAGCCTTGGCTGCGCAGCCAGGCGACGATGCCGCGCGTGTTGCCGACCAGATGGTCGCAGCCGCGGTAGTAGCGCAGATCGTAGTAGCCGCCGAGCCGCCCCACCAGCGTCCACGTCCCGCGCGGTGCCGCGCGACTGGCGCGGTTCATCCAGCTCACCACCACGCGCGGGGCGAATGCGCGCAACGCCGCGCGCAGCTTCGGCCGGGTGAGCAGGTCCAGCCGGTTGCCGAAGCCGAGTTCCACCGGCGCCAGCCCGCCCGCGCACAGCCGCGCCGCGCGCGCCGGATTGCGGCGGATCACCGGCAGCACCTCCTCGCCGGCGTCGTGCAGGGCGAGGCAGAGCCGCTCGAAGAACAGTTCCGCCCCCCCCAGCGCCGCCCCGGCCATCACCTGCGCCACCCGCATCAGGCCGCCCGGTCCAGCGCGATCAGCCCGGAGGCCGCCGCCAGCGCGTCGGCCACGTCGAGATCCGCCATGCGGTCGCCGCGCGCCGCCGCGCTCGCGGTGCAGCGGCCCGCCGGCCCGTATTCCGCCGCCGGCGTCGGGCCGAACAGGCCGAGCGTCGGCGCGCCCGCAGCGGCGGCGAGGTGCATCAGCCCGGAATTGTTGCCCACGAACAGCGACACAAGCGCCAGGCACGCGGCGGCCTCGGGCAGCGTCAGCTTGCCCACGAGGTCGATCGCCTCCGGCAGCGCGGCCAGCACCGGCGCCGCCATCGCCCGCTCGCCGGCACCCGGCCCGCCCAGCACCGCGACCCGTGCCCCGGCCATCGGTCCGGCCAGCAGCGCGCTTGCCAGCGCCGCGAACCGCTCCGCCGGCCACACCTTGCCGCCCCAGTTGGCGGTCGGCGCCAGCGCCAGCACCGGCGAGCCGGGCGGCAGCAGCGCGGCGGCCCGCGCGCGATCCTCGGGAGCGGTCCACGTGACCGGCAGCGGCGGCGCAGCGAGGCCGAGCACCGAACCGAGCTGGGCCGTCTTGTGCCCGCCGCGCCGGCGCATCACCGCCCGCCCGCGCGCCGGCAGCGTCCAGGCCAGCGCCGAGGCGCGAATGTCCACCACCAGGTCCCAGCGCGTCCCGACGCACGCCCACCACAGCCCCAGCCAATGCCGGCCATAGCGCCGTTTCTCCACGAGGATCAGCCGCTCCAGGCGCGGCATGCGCAGGAACACGCCCTCCGCCACCGGCCCGGTGGCGACGGTGAAGCGCGCGTCGGGGTGGGCGCGCAGCAGATGGTCGAGCAGGCCGGTGGAGAGCACCGCGTCGCCGATGCGACTCGATGTCACGAACAGGATGCGCATCGCCCGCCCGATAGCACGGAAGTGACGGGCGCGCGCGTCCGGTGTAGAGCGCGCGGCATGTGCGGGATCGCCGGCATCATGACACGCGACGGCTCGCCGCCCGATCCGGCGCTGCTGCGCGCGATGCAGGCGGCGCTCGCGCATCGCGGGCCGGACGGGCAGGGCATGCTGGTGCGCGGCGATGTCGGGCTGGTGCATCTGCGGCTCGCCATCGTCGATCTCGCCACCGGCGACCAGCCGCTGTTCGCACCGGGCGGCACCGCGCTGGTCGCCAACGCCGAGATCTACAACGACCCCGATCTGCGCCGGGACATGGCGGGCACGCCGTTCCGCACCCGCTCCGACTGCGAGCCGGCCGTCTTCCTCGCCGAGCAGGCGGGCGAAGGCTTCGCCGACCGGCTGCGCGGCATGTACGCGATCGCCGCGCACGACCCGCGCACCGGCAGGCTGTTTCTGGCGCGCGACCCGTTCGGCATCAAGCCGCTTTATTACAGCAACTTGGATTATTTATTCGCCTTCGCCTCGGAGCCGCAGGCTTTGCTCGCCGCCGGCTGCGGCGCGCGGGCGGTGGCGCCGCGGCGCATGGCAGAGCTGCTGCAACTGAAATTCACCACCGGCGCCGAGACCATTTTTCCGGGCATCTTTCGCGTGCTGCCCGGCGAGACGCTGGTGGTCGAGCGCGGCGCCATCGTCGCCCGCCGCCGCCGCGCCGCCCTGCCCGAAGGCGGCCCGGTCCGCGGCGGCGCCACGCCGGCCGAGCTGGAGCGGGTGCTGCTCGACAGCGTGACCGCGCATCTGCGTTCGGACGTGCCGTACGGGCTGTTTTTCTCCGGCGGCATCGATTCCTCGGCGCTGCTGGCGCTGATGCGCCGCGCGACGGGCAGCCGCATCCACGCGCTCACCGTCGGCTGGGACGGCGGCGGCGCGGTTGACGAGAGTTTTGAGGCGGAGCGGCTGGCGCGCATCGCCGGCGCCGATTGCGAGCGGCTGACCATGACCGCGCGCGATTTCTGGTCGCTGGCGCCGCGCATCGCCGCCGCCATCGACGACCCGACCGCCGACGCCGCGGTGCTGCCGAGCTGGATGCTCGGCCGCGCCGCCGCCGCGAGCGGGCTGAAAGTGACGCTGTGCGGTGAAGGCGCGGACGAGCTGCTCGGCGGCTACAGTCGCTACCGCAAGCGGCGCGCGCCCTGGCGCTGGCTCACGCGCAAGCCGCGCGGGCGCGGCGTGTTCGGCGACCCGCCCGCGCTCGCCGGATGGCGCGACGGGCTGGCCGAGGCGGAATGCGCCGCCACGTCCGGCCGCACCGCATTGCAGCAGGCGCAGGCCGTGGATATCGCCGAGTGGTTGCCCAACGATCTGCTGACAAAGCTCGACCGCACGCTGATGGTGCATGGCGTGGAAGGGCGCACGCCGTTCCTCGATCCGCTGGTCGCCGACCACACCTTCCGCCTGCCCGATGCCGCGAAAGCCGGCGTGCGGTTCGGCAAAGTGCTGCTGCGGAGCTGGCTGGCCGGTGCCTTCCCGGAAGCCGGGGCATGGGCGCGCAAAAAAGGCTTCAAACCGCCGGTCGGCGCCTGGATCGCCGCGCGCGGCGAAAAACTCGGCGCGCTCGCGGCGTCGCATCCGGCGCTCGCCGGGCTGCTGGCGGAGGACGCGGTGCATGCCGCCTTCGCCGACGCCGCGCGCGCGCCGCAGCCGGCCTGGTCGCTGCTGTTCGCCTGCCTCTGGCACGGCCATCACGTGCTCGGCCTGCCGGCGGACGGCAGCGTGGACGAGGTGCTGCGGGCCGCGCCGCGCGCGTAGCCGCCGTGCCCGCGGCGCGCAAAACCCGCCGTGCCGTTGCGCGTAGCGATGGCGCCAAGGAGGAGCACGCCAATGCCGGCCCAGGACCCGATCGCGCTCGCCCGCATGCTGATCGACCGCCACGGATTGCGCGCCGGCGCGGTGGCGCAGGAGCGCGTTGCGGAGGCGCGGCTCGCCGGCCGCACGGTGGAGCTCGACCGCTGGCATTCGGTGCAGGCGGCGCTGGCCGAACTGCGCCGCACCGCGCACCAGGGCACGGCGCCGGGCGCGATGTGAGGCGACGGGGAGGGGCGCTCAGCCCCTCCCGCCGCCGCTGCCGAAGGCGTTGAAGGTGATGAGCGTGTAGGTGTCCTTCACGCCCGGCAGCGTCTGCAGTTGTTCGGTCACGAACAGCCCGGTGTCCTGCTCCGGCTCCAGGTAGAATTTCGCCAGCAGGTCGTACTGGCCTGAGGTGGAGTGCAGTTCCGACAGCTCCGGGATGGTGTCCACCGCCATCCGAGCCACGCGGTAGGCCTGCCCCATCTCGCATTTTATCATGACGAAGATCGCGCGCATGTGCCGGTTCCTTCCCGCCGTCGCGCCGACAACATCCCGAGCCGGGCCGACCGTCAAGCGGGGTCGTCGGCCCGGGAACCACAAGCGGACACCCCGCCCCGGGGCCTGCCGCAACAAGTCGCTGGACCCGGCACCAGATGCAGATATGATTTCCCGGCTCGCCCCGGCCGCCGCATCGCAACCGCGGGTAAGCGCACAAAGCAGAACAGCGCCCCCCGGCGGGGCGCCAGGGAGGGGAAGATGAAGCATCTCGCCATCGTGGCGGCCGTTGCGGCCGCGTGCGCGTTCACCGCGGGCCATGCCCGCGCCCAGTCCGGCACCATCAGCAAGGCGGTCGGCGGCTACAGCTTCGAGGACGCGGCCAAGGAAGCGCCGACCACGAAGAAGAACGGCAGGAAGCTGACCTTCGCCATCGTCACCCACACCGCGGGCGGCGGCTTCTTCGACCCCGCCTATGTCGGCGCCAAAGTCGCCGCCGATGCGTTCGGCATCAACCTCATCATGCTCGGCTCGGAAGCGCCGGTGGACGACATCCCGCGCGAAATCCAGATCCTCAACCAGATTGCCAACGACCCCACGATCGACGGCGTCATCATGACGACGCCGCAGGTCGGCGCGTACAACGACATCGTCAAGAAGCTGGAGAGCCGCGGCGTCGTCGTCGCCACCATGAACTCCTACGATCCGACCCTGCTCGACCGCAACAACATCAGCCACACCGGCCAGGACGCCTCGGCCGCCGCGATCGGCGGCGACGCGATGGTGCAGTGCCTGGTCAAGAACAACGTCAAGGGCGGCTCGATCCTGTTCCCCAGCCAGACGACGGCCGGCAATGTCGAGGTGAACCGGCGCGTCACCGCCGCGTTCACCGCCGTGGTGAAGGGCCTGAAGGCCGCCAACCGGCTGCAGGACTTCAAGGTCGATGCCGGGCCGGACAACATCGGCGTCGATCTCGGCATGAACAACCTGTCCAACGGCGTCGTCTCGCTGATCGAGAGCCGCAAGGACGTGGTCGGCCTGTTCGGGCCGAACGGCGCGGTGACGCCGGCGATCGGCAGCGCCATCGAGCAGCTCAAGATGAACGGCAAGATCTGCGCCTTCGGCTTCGACCTCGGCCCGCAGCAGCAGGAGCAGATCAAGAGCGGCGCGCTCACCGGCTCGCTCGGCCAGCAGCCGTTCCTGCAGGGCTTCTATCCGGTGGTGCAGCTCTATCTGCAGATCGACCGGCACATCAGCGCCGCCAACCTCGACACGCGCGCGCAGCTGGTCACCAAGGACAACGTGGCCCAGGTCGGCAAGCGGTTCGAGAACTGAGCGCGGCGTGACCGACGCAGCGGCGCGGGCGGGCGGAAAGGGGCGCCTGCCCGCACTGCTGTTCGGCGGCTGGGAGGTGGGGCTGCTCGTCTTCATGGCGCCGCTCTACCTTGCCGGCCTCTACATCAATCCGCACTTCTTCGGCTCCGCCTCGGCGCTGTTCGCGGTGCTGCGCGACGCCTCGGTGTTCGGCGTGCTCGCGGTCGGCATGACCTTCGTGATCGTCAACAAGGAACTCGATCTTTCGGTCGGCTCGACCGCGGGACTGTCGGCGACCGTGTTCGCGGTCGCGTTCGCCAGCTCGCGCTACGATCTCGGGCCGACCGCATCGGTGCTGTGCTGCCTGGCGCTCGGCGTCGTCATCGGCCTCATCAACGGCGTACTGGTGACGGTGCTGGAGGTGCCGGCGTTCATCGCCACGCTGACCATGCTGTTCATCGGCCGCGGCCTCGTCATCGGGCTCACCGGCGGCGACAACATCGGCGTCGCCGCGAAGGCGGCGCAGTATCCGGCGCTGTTCGCACTCGGCGACAGCAACCGCTTCGGCTTCAACAACCAGATCCTGATCTTCGTCGCGGTGGCCGCGATCGGCGCCGTCGTGCTGGCCTATACCACGATCGGCTGGACCACCTACGCGACCGGCGGCAACGAGCAGGCGGCGCGCTATGCCGGCATCGCCACGCGCTTCGTGCGCATGCGCTCCTACCTGATCTCGTCGGTCTGCGCCGCGATCGGCGGGCTGATGCTGGCGTTGCAGAACAAGGGCGTCGATTCCAGCTACGGACTCGGCGCCGAGCTGATCGCGATCGCTGCCGTGATTGTCGGCGGCGCGACGATCAGCGGCGGGCGCGGACGCATGCTCGGCTCCTGCATCGGCGTGGTGTTCGTCGAGCTGGTGGACAAGGTGCTGCGCGAGGGCGTGCCGATCACGCGCGTGATCGACGTGGGCGGCGAGAAGATCTCGGTGGCAGCGGTGGCGCAGTTGCCGCCCGGCGCCGTGCCGGCGGCGCTCGGCTTCATCCTCGTGGTCGCCGTGCTGATCGAGCCGTGGCTGGTCCGCCGCCGCGCGTTGCCGCGGCTGTGGGCGCGGCTGCGCGGGCGCAAGCTGCCGCCGGTGCTGGAGATCGGCGGCATCGCCGGTGCCGCGGTGCAGACGCGCGGGACGGTCTCGCAGGACCGCGCGCTGCACGCGCGCGGGCTGATGGCGTTCGTGCATCGGCGCGACGCCGCGGCGATCCTGCTCGCGATCGCGCTCTGGCTGTTCGGCATGTGGGCGCGGCCCGACTTCTGGGGCGGCCTCGACAACAGCTTCACCATCCTGCTGGCGTTCTCGGAGGTCGCGCTGCTCGCCGTGGGCATGACCTTCGTCATGGCGGCGGGGGACATCGACCTTTCGGTCGGCTCCGTGCTGGCGCTGTCCGGCGCGACGGCGGCGTTCCTGATGCACGAGAGCGGCATGTCGCCGCTGCCCGCGGTCGCGATCGCACTCGCGGTCGGCACGTTCGCGGGCGTGGTGAACGGCTGGCTGACGACGCGCATGCGCCTGCCCTCGTTCATCGCGACCCTCGGCATGTTCTACATCGCCCGCGGCCTCGGCGCGACCATCGTGGCGGGGCGCCAGCTTTCCGGGTTTCCCGAGCGGTTCAACCTGATCGGCCGCAACGTCTATGAACTGCTGAGCGTGCTCGGCGCCGCGCCGCGGGGCGGTTTTGCGCTGGCGCTCGCGAAAGCGGTCAGCGTGCAGACCATTTTTGTCGCCATCGTCGCGCTGCTGGCCGGCGTCGTGCTCGCCTACATGCCGTTCGGCCAGAAAGTGCTGGCGGTCGGCGGCAGCGAGCGCGCCGCCGCCTATGCCGGCATCGACACAAGGCGCGTGCGCTTCACCGCGCTGGTGTTCGCCGCGATCTGCGCGTCCTGCGCCGGCATCATCTACATCGCGTTCTACCGCAGCTTCAACCCGAGTGCCGGACAGTTGCGCGAGCTGGATGCGATCGCGTCGGTCATCATCGGTGGCGGGTCGGTGTTCGGCGGCTATGGCACGATGCTGGGGTCGCTCGCCGGCGCCATGGTGATCACGCTGATCCGCTCGCTGCTGTCGCTGCAGATCCGCTTCGCCGACGGCAGCGTGTTCGTGCTGCCGCCGCAGTGGCTCGACGTGTTCATCGGCGGCATCCTGATCGTCGCCGTCGTCGGCGACATCTGGCTGCGCCAGCACAACATCCTGGGCGAGCTGCGCGGCCTGCGGCGCCGGCCGCCGCCGGCGCCCGGCACGCTGGTCGCGGAGGAGAGCGCATGACCACGCCGATCGTCGAGATGCGCGCCATCAGCAAGGCGTTCGGCCCGGTGCAGGCGCTGCGAGATGTCGCGCTGCGGCTGCTGCCGGGCGAGATCCTCGGCCTGGTCGGCGACAACTCCGCCGGCAAATCGACGCTGATGAAGATCCTCACCGGCGCCTATCAGCGCGACGCCGGCACGGTGCTGATCGACGGGCGCGAGGTGCATTTCCGCAGCCCGCACGAGAGCCGCGAACTCGGCATCGAGATGATCTACCAGGATTTCGCGCTGTGCGGAAACCTCGACGTGGCGCAGAACATTTTTCTCGGGCGCTGGCCGGTCCGCTGGGGGCTGTTCGTCAACCGCAGGCGCATGTACCGCGACGCCGAGGCCGACATGCTGCGGCTCAAGGTCGATGTGAACTCGGTACATCAGAAGGTGGAGAGCCTGTCCGGCGGTCGCCAGCAATCCGTCGCCATCGCGCGCGCGGTCTCGTTCGCGCCGAAAGTCGTCATCTTCGACGAACCGACCGCCAATCTCTCGGCGACGGCGACCAACCGGATGCTGGAGACGATGACCGAGCTGAAGCGGCAGGGGGTCGCGCAGATCATCATCTCGCACCGGCTGACCGACATTTTTGCGGTCGGCGACCGGGTGATGGTGCTCAAGCGCGGCCAGGCGGTCGGCGACCGCTACATCCGCGCCAGCAGCGAGCGCGAGGTGCTGGAACTGATCGTCTCCGGCACGCCGGAGACTGCGCTGACCGCGGAGCAGGCGTTGCAGGCGGCGGCGTAGCCGCGGCCGCCGCCGCTGCGCTATCCTCGCCGCGACCCGAGCGGAGGACGGCAATGGCGACCCAGGGCGAGGCGCGCATCGGCGGCCACATCCTCGCGGACACGCTGGTGGCACTGGGGATACGGCACGCCTTCGCCGTTCCCGGCGAGAGCTATCTGGACGTGCTCGACGGGCTGTACGGCGTGCGGAACCGGCTGCAGCTGGTCACCTGCCGGTTCGAGGCGGGGGCGGCGCACATGGCCGAGGCGTGCGGCAAGCTGACCGGCCGGCCGGCGGCGGCGTTCGTCACGCGCGGCCCCGGCGCCTGCCACGCCGCCATCGGCGTGCATGTGGCGATGCAGGATTCCACGCCGATGCTGCTGTTCGTCGGCCAGATTCCCTTCAACGAGACCGACCGCGAGAGTTTCCAGGAAGTCGATTACCGCCGGATGTTCGCGCCGCTGGCCAAGTGGGTGACGCAGATCGACGATGCCGCGCGCATCCCCGAACTGGTGGCGCACGCGCTCGATGTCGCCACCACCGGCCGCCCGGGCCCGGTGGTGATCGCGCTGTCGGAGGAGATGCAGAAGGCATCGGCCACCGTCGCCGACCCGGCGCCGACGAAGCTGGCGCGCGCGCTGCCCGATCCGGCGGCGCTCGCGCGGATGCAGGAGATGCTGGCGGCGAGCCGCCGGCCGCTCGCGATCCTCGGGGGTAATTTTGACGCGGCGTCGCGCGCCGCTTTGGCCGCGTATCTGTGCGCGAGAGAAATTCCGGTCGCGGTCGGGTTCCGCCGCCAGTCGCTGTACGACGGCACGCACGAGAACTACGTCGGCGATCTCGGCGTCGGCGCCGACCCGGCGCTGGTGGCGCGCGCGCGCGAGGCCGATCTCGTGCTTGCGTTCGGCACGCGGCTGCCCGAGGCGACGACGCAGGGCTACACGCTGTTCGACATCGCCGGCGCCACGCGGATCGTGCATGTGCATCCCGATCCGGCCGAGATCGGCCGCGTGTTCCGTGTGGCGCTCGGCATCGCCTGCGAGCTCGACGTGTTTGCTGCGGCACTCGCGTCGCTGCCGCCGGTCGCGGTGCGGTGGCAGGACTGGACGCGCGAGCTGCGGGCGCTGCGGCTGGCATCGTACGCGGTGGCGGAGTATCCGGGGGCGCTGAACGTGGCGCAGTGCCTGCGCGATCTGGAGGAGCTGCTGGCGCCGGATGCGGTGATGACCTGCGATGCCGGCAATTTCGCCACCTGGCCGGCGCGGTTCATGCACGTGCGCGCGGGGCAGGATTTCATCGGTCCGACGGTGGGGGCGATGGGCTATGCGGTGCCGGCGGCGGTGGGCGCGGCGATCGCGTTCCCGGGCCGGCAGGCGGTGGCGTTCGTCGGCGACGGCGGATTCCTGATGACCGGGCAGGAGCTGGCGACGGCGCTGCACCATGGCGCGGCGCCGATCGTGCTGGTGTTCAACAACAACATGTACGGCACGATCCGCATGTACCAGGAGCGTCAGTATCCCGGCCGGGTGGTCGGCACGGCGCTGACCAATCCCGATTTCGCGCGCTACATCGAGGCGTTCGGCGGCCACGGCGAGGTGGTGACAGAGACCGCCGGCTTCGCCCCGGCATTCCGCCGCGCGGTGGCGAGCGGCAAGCCGGCGGTGATCGAGCTGCGCACCGACCCGGAGCAGATCACCTCGCGCGCGACGATCGCGCAGCTGCGGGCGGCGGCGAGGAAGGGATAGCGGCGCCTGAAAGGACAGCACCACGGCATTGGCGTATTGCCGCACGGAAGACATGACTGAGCGCACCACCGTCCGTCTTCCCGACGATCTTGTCAGACGTGCCAAGCGCAAAGCTGCCATTGAGAGCCGTTCGCCGACGGCCCTAATCGGGGACGGGTTGCGCCGTGTCCTGAACGAGCGTGCGCCGGCCGACAAAGCCGGGCGAATCCGGCCGCCGGTGAGCACGACGAACGGGGGCTTGATGCCAGGGATCGACCTGAACGAGACGGCTGCGTTGCAGGAGATGGAGGATCGAAACTGCGTTTCAGGTGAATCGGAAGAGCCGGACGGTATCCTTCCGGTCTCCCGGGCGAACCAAGCCGCCGCTTTTGTCAGGATCTCACGCTCCTGGCGCAGCTGGCGGTTCTCGCGGCGCTGACGCGTCAGCTCAACCCGTTCCGCCGCCGGGAGCCCATCGTCGCGCCGCCCGGCGTCACGCTCGGCTTGGCGCACCCAATTCCAGATCGCCTGCGCCGTCGGCTCGAACTCGCGAGACAACTCCTCCGGCTTCCGGCCGGACCGGACCAGATCGACCATCTGCCGCTGGAACTCTGGCGCGTATGGCGCGTGACTCCTCGGCCTCGCAGCACCTCCTCCTCAAGTGGAAGGTGCCCACCAAACCGGGTCAACGCCAAAGACTGCGGCGCAGGCTCGTGAGGCGGTTGGCGGCGTGTTGGCGTGCCGTCAGCGCGCCCGCCATGTCGATGGGTATGAAGCGCACCGGCACGTTGGGCGGCAGTTGCCCGATCAGGTCCATGTCGGCCGAAATCACGGTGCCAATCATGAAATAGCCGCCGCCCGATACCGCGTCCCGATGCAGAACAATCGGTTCGGTGCCACCGGGAATTTGCACCGATCCGTACGGGTAGCAGCTATCGACGATGTTGGACGGATCGGAGCCGGCACCGAAGGGCTGCTTACGTGGGACGAAGTCGAGCGGATGACCGCCGCGAAACCGGTAGCCGATGCGGTCGGCCTCGGTCGCGACCCGCCAGGTGTCGGCAAAAAACCGCTCCAGCGCGACCTTGGTGACCCGGAACTCGTAGAGTCCGGGCAGCACACGCAAAATAGCCGGCGAGGCAGCGGTGGGACGCAGGTTGTCCGGCACCTGGCAGCCTTCGCGGGCCGCTCCTCCCGGCGTGCCGACCGGCAGCACGTCGCCCGCCTGCAGCTTGCGGCCCTCAAACCCGCCGAGTGCACCGAGCGCGTAGGTCGAACGGCTGCCCAGCACCAGCGGCACCGCGATGCCGCCGGCAACCGCGACATAGGCCCGGCCACCGCGCCGCAGAAAATCAAAGCTCAGCACCTGCCCCGCCTTCACCGCGAACGACGTCCAGGTCGGGCAACTCGCCCCATCGACCTTCGGCGGCAATTCGGCCCCGGTCACGGCGACCAGCGCGTCGGCAGCGAAGCGCAGTTCCGGTCCCTGGAACGTCGCCTCCAGCACCGCGTCGCCTTCCGCATTGCCGACCAGCAGGTTGGCGGCGCGCAGGGCGTAGCGGTCCATGCCGCCCGATTCCGGGATGCCGAGATGGTAGTAGCCCGGGCGCCCGAGATCCTGCACCGAGGTCGCAAGCCCCGGCTTGATCACTTCAATGCCCATAGAGCGCCTCCACGAGCTTGGCGTTGCTGGCCGCAGGATCGGCGTGGAAGGCATCGAGCGAGAACGTGACGGCACGAATGCGCGGCACGAACCGCCCCGCCTTCACCTCGGCCTCGATCGCGTCGTATTCATCGCGCCCGATCGCGCGGAATTTCACGATATCGCCAGGATTGAACAGGATCATGAAGTCGTGCAGATGCGCGACCGTCTGCTGCGGGTCGTAAATCGGCATCGGCGTGATCCCGAACATCTGGTAGCCGCCGGCACCCCGCACCGAATAGATGCAGCCAAGACAGCCGCCATGGCCGACCGTCAGCCGCGGCGTGTCGGTGCGCGGGCGCAGGTATTTCGGCACCTCGATCTGCCGGGCGCGCTCGACCATCTGATAGAGCCACGGCAGGCCGGCGACGAAGCCCACCATGCTGACGAACCACGGCGAGGCCGCGTGCGCCTCGATCAGCGCGTCCACCGAGGCAAGGTTGTTGATCTTCGCCGCGTATTCCAGATCGGTCATGTCCGGAGCCTGGTGGCGCTCGCGGAAGCGCATCAGTGTCTCGTGCGTCCACGGGTCGTTGTAGAGCACGGGCACCTCGACGACGCGCGTGTTCAGCACCGGCTCGGCGCGCTCCGCCGCCTCCTCCAGCGATTCGAGCCGGGCACGCAGATCCTCCGGGGTGATCACGTCCGGGTCGAACCTGACCTGGAACGAGGCGTTCGCCGGGCACACCTCGGTGATGCCCTTGATGCCGCTCGCGCGCACCGCGCTGGTCAGCGCGAGAGCACGGAAACAGGCTTCGAGCGACATTTCCTCATCGAGTTCGACGAAGATGTGTTCGTCGCCCCCGAAGCTCATGCGCGTCTTCATGTGCGACCTATGCTTGCTGCGATGTTGGTCAATGGCGAGTTGGCGAGCCAAGCCTCCAGCCAACCGGTATGAACGGCGTGCCGGGCGATGTCGGCGTGCTCGGCCAGGGTGCGGTGCATCGGGATGGTGGTGGGAATGCCGTCCACGCGCAATTCGCCAAGCGCACGCCGCAGACGCGCCAGTGCCTGCGGCCTCGTTCCGTCCCACACGATCAGCTTGCCGAGCAGCGAGTCATAGAACGGCGGTACGGTGTAGCCGGCGTAGAGCAGGGAATCGAAGCGCACGCCAGGGCCGCCGGGCACGCTGAAGGCGTCGACGCGCCCCGGTGCCGGCATGAAGCCACGCGCCGGGTCCTCGGCATTGATGCGGCATTCGATCGCGTGACCGCGCAGCGCGATC
This sequence comes from uncultured Pseudomonadota bacterium, assembly GCA_963786445.1. GTDB lineage: Bacteria > Pseudomonadota > Alphaproteobacteria > Acetobacterales > Acetobacteraceae > JAFKFJ01. Next base: position 12,513 of record CAWAZU010000029.1, on the reverse strand, counting down.
TGGTGCTGCCGCAGGCGCAGCCCTTCCCCGCCGGCGATCGCGAGCATCTCGCGCACCAGGTCGATGCCGGTGACCATCTCGGTCACCGGGTGCTCGACCTGGATGCGCGTGTTCATCTCGATGAAGAAGAAATCTCCGGTCGTCTCGTCGAGCAGGTATTCCAGCGTGCCGGCGCCGCGATAGCCGACCGACCCGGCCAGCCGCACCGCCGAGTTGCACAGCGCGGCACGCGCCACGTCGGAAAGGCAGGCCGCCGGCGCTTCCTCCCACAGCTTCTGGCGGCGGCGTTGCAGCGAACACTCGCGTTCGAACAGATGCACGACCCGCTCGCCGTCGCCAAGCACCTGCACCTCGACATGCCGCGTGCGCGGGAGGAAGCGTTCGAGGTAGAGCGTGTCGTCCCCGAACGCCGCCTTCGCCTCGGCGCGCGCCTCGGTCAGCAGACGATCGAGCGCCTCTTCGTCCGCCGCCACGCGGATGCCGCGCCCGCCGCCGCCGGCCGCGGCCTTGATCATCACCGGAAAACCCATGCGCTGCGCATGCGCCTTCAGCGCCGAGGCCTCCAGGCGCCGGCTGCCGGTGCCGGGGACCGTCGGCACGCCTGCTGCCGCCGCGACTTCGCGCGCCCGCGCCTTGTCCCCCATCAGGCGGATCGTCTCCGCCCGCGGACCGACGAAGATCAGGCCGGCGCCTTCGACCGCCTCGGCGAAGGCCGCATTCTCGGCGAGAAAGCCGTAGCCTGGATGCACGGCATCGGCGCCCGACGCGACTGCGGCTCGCAGCATGGCCTCCTGGTTGAGGTAGGAACGGGAGGCGTGCGCCGGCCCCACTTCGACCACCTCGTCGGCGAGGCGCGCGGCGAGCATGTCGCGGTCGGCGGCGGACACCGCCTGCACCGTGGCGACTCCGAGTTCGCGGGCCGCCCGGATGATGCGGACGGCGATCTCACCCCGGTTGGCGATGAACAGCTTGCGCAGCGCCATGACGACCGATCAGACGTCGAGTTCATAAAGCGGCTCGCCCGCCATCACCGGGTCCTCGTTCTCGACCAGGAAGCGGCGGATGCGGCCGGCCTGCTCGGCCGTGACCTGGGTGAAGGTCTTCATCACCTCGATCAGCCCCACCGGATCGCCGACGGCGACGGCATCGCCGTCGTTCTTGAACGGCGGCTGGTCGGGCGCGGGCCGGCGATAGAACGTGCCGGGCAGCGGCGCCGCAATCGTCTTCGTTGCCATGATCCCCTCCGCTCGTCAGCCCTGCCAATGAGCAACCGCGCGCTTGTGGAACATCTCGCGGAACTGCGCCGTCGAACGCTCCAGCGCCTCGCCCGTCGCCCAATCGAGGATGACGCCATATTGACGCACCACGTCCAAGCGGTCGAGTTCGCCGTCCCGATAGCGCCGCGCCACCTCCGCCGGCGGCTCGACAAGCCAGCCACGCCGTTTTGCGCGGATGCGCGCACGCTCCTGCCGCGTGGCCTCCTCGTCGATCGCGTAGTCCGCGAGATCCGCATCGACAACGCGCAGCACCACACCATAATCCTTGCGCGCCCGCGCCAGCGAGACGTAATCGTCGGCCACATCCTCGCGCACCAGTGCGGGGCCGCGCTCCAGCGGATCGCCGTAGCCGCCGCCGCCCGCGGTGGGGCGCGAGAACACGTCGCCGCTGCCGAGCGGCACGTCGGAGAACACGGAACCGAGCCACTCCTCGCTGCTCGATCCCGCGCGCCGCAGGCCGAGCCCGTGCGGCATCGAGGGCAGACCGCCGTTGATGCCCCACACGATCGCCCGCTCGCGGTCGCAGATGTAGGAGATCACCGTGCGGTCTGCCTCCCGCAGGGTGCTGGTCTTGCGCACGCCAGCGCCGCCGCGCCATTTGCCGGGACCGGGGGAGTCGGTGAGGATTTGGTACTCGTTGGTCAGAATCGGCGAGACCCGTTCCTGGCCCTCGACCGGCTGCGATTGCAGGCCGGTGCCGAAGCAGGCGGTGGTGACGTTGCAGCCGTCCTTGCCGTTGCGCCCGCCCCAGCCGCCGGGCAGCCAGTCATAGAACATGAAGATCGGCTTGCCCGCGGAACGCAGGTCGCGCCCGCCGGTCAGCAGGTATTCCAGATTGAAGGCGCAGGCGATGGCGCGTTCGGGCATGATCTGCGACCAGATCTCATAGATCGAGTTCATGATCTTCTCGAACGGCATCAGGAAGCCGGTCACCGCGATCGGCCAGCGCGCATTGACCACCGTGTCCGCCGGCGCGATCACCTCGATCGGCCGGTAAAAGCCCGAGTTCAGCGGCAGGTCTGGGAAGAACGTCTTCATGCCCGCCACCACCGCCGAGAACGTGCTGCCGAAGGCGGAATTGTACAGCGAGCCGATGCAGGGATGACTGCCGCCGAAGTCGTAGATCGCGCGGTCGCCCGAGATGGTCAGTTTGACCTTGATCGGGATCATGCCTTCTCCGCCGGCCGGGTCGCGATCGATGAAGTCCTGCGTTTCCCACTCGCCGTCCGGCAGCGCCGCGAGACGCTGGCGGAGCGCGCGTTCAACATAGTTCTGCACGTCGGCAAAACCGGTCAGCACCGTGTCCTTGCCGTATTTGCTGACGAGGCGGAGGATTTCGCGCTCGGCGACGCGCGTCGCCTCGGCCTGCGACTGCATGTCGCCAATGATGGAGGCTGGATCGCGCGTGTTCGCCGCGATCATGTGCGCCACGTCGCGACGGAAGCTGCCGCCGTCCCACAGGCGCACCGGCGTGATGCGGATGCCTTCGCGGAACATTTCCTTGGCCGCCACGTCGAACGATCCCGGCACGCTGCCGCCGACATCGGACCAGTGGCCGTTCGACTGCGCGAAAGCGATGGGCGCATCGCCGACAAACACCGGGCGGATCAGGCGCACGTCGGAAAAATGCGTGCCACCGGCATAGGGATCATTGATCGCATACACGTCCCCCGGCTTCATCTCGCCGGCGAAGAAGCGGAGCACTTCCTTGCAGGTGTAGTGCAGCGTGCCGACATGCACGGCGATGTCGGAGTTGCCCTGCGCGATCGAATCGCCGTGAATGTCGTTCAGCGCGTTCGAGAAATCGCGGTTGTAGATCACGAAGGAATAGCAGGTCCGCAGAATCTGCTCCGCCATCTGATCGACGGTGGCGATGAAGGAGTTCTTCAGCACCTCGAACGTGACGGGATCGAGGGCAAAACCCTGTTGCGTCGTCGCCATGTCAGCCGCCCACGCGCATGATGATGTTGAGGAAGCGGTCAACCTCGGCGGCCACGCCTGGCGGCACGGCCGTCGTGGAGTCGAGCTGCTCGATGATTGCCGGTCCGGCGAAACGAGTCCCGGCCTTCAGGTCGTCGCGGCGATAGACCGGCGTCTCGACCGGCGCGCCGCCCTCGAACCAGACTGCGCGGCGCTCGGCCGGCGGCGGCAGCACGCCGGCGCCGCCGTGCTCGCGGAACGCTGCCTTCGGAACGACGCCGACGGCGCGCAGGTTGAGCCGGTAGAACTCCACCGGAGCGTCGTCGCGGCGGAAATTGTATTCACGCTCGTGCTGCGCGTGGAACGCAGCGATCACGTCGGCGATGGCGCCGACCGGCCGCCCGACCGGCACCGCCAGCGAGCGCCACTGCCCGCGATACATCATGTCGATGCTGCGCTCCATGACCACGTCGCGGTCGCTGACGCCCTCGTGGTGCATCCGCTCCCAGGCTTCGCGCTCGAGCGTGGCGAACTCGGTCTCGATGGCGGCGGGATCGGCATCGTCCGCGGGGCGGATGTAGCTCTCGGCCAGGTCGTGCTGGACATCCACCAGCAGGCAGCCCAGCGCCGAGGTGACGCCGGGATTGGGCGGTACGATCACGGTCGGGATCGACAGTTCGCGCGCCAGCGCCGCCCCGTGCAGCGGCCCGGCGCCGCCGAAGGCCACGAGCGCGAAGTCGCGTGGGTCATGGCCGCGGCTGATCGAGATCAGCCGCACGGCGTCGGCCATGTTGGCGTCGGCAACCTTCAAGATCGCCTCCGCCGCTGCCTGTACCCCCACGCCGAGCGGTTCCGCCACGCCGCGCCGCACCGCGGTTTCCGCGAGCGCGGGATCAAGCCGCACGTTGCCGCCGGCAAGCCCCTGCCCGAGCCGGCCGAGCACCACATGCGCATCCGTGTTCGTCGGTGCTTCGTTGCCGCGGCCATAGCAGGCCGGCCCCGGATCGGCGCCGGCCGATTGCGGGCCGTTGTGCAGCGAACCGGCCGCGTCGATCCAGGCGAGCGAACCGCCGCCGGCCCCGATCGTCAGCACCTCGATCGAAGGGAACCGGATCGGATAGCCGAACTCGATATGCCAGTCCTTGGTGATGCGCGAGCGGCCTTCCCACGCGAGCGAGACGTCGCAACTGGTGCCGCCCATGTCGAGGCCGATCGAGTTGGGATAGCCGCACTGCATTGCGATGTGACGGCTGGCGAGCGCACCGGCGGCGATGCCCGACCCGGCCAGGCGCCCGGCGAACTGCCGCGCGCCCTTCGCGGTCATCACGCCGCCGCCGCTGTGCAGCAGCAGCAGGTCGCTCTTGTAGCCGCCAGCGGCGAGCCGGTCCTCCAGGCGCTCAGCATAGCCGCCGACCACCGGGTTCAGCACCGCGTTGACAACGGTGGTCGAGAATCGCTCATGCTCGAAGATTTCAGGCAGCACCTCGGAGCTGGCGGTGATCGGGATGCCGGGCAGTTCGGCTTCCAGGATGGCCTTCATCCGCCGTTCGTTGGCGCCGTTCACGAAGGCGTTCATGAAGCAGACGGCGACTGCGGCGACGTTGCGCCTGCGCAGGATGCGCGCGACCTCGCGCGCCCCGGCCTCGTCGAGCGGCGTGACGATGCGCCCGGCGGCGTCCACGCGCTCGCGCACCGTCAGCCGGTCGCGCCGGGGGATGTAGGGGCGTGCCACGTCCTTGTAGGTGTCCCAGAGATCTTCCTTGTTGGCGCGGCGGATTTCGATCACGTCGCGGAAGCCCTCGGTGCAGACCATCGCGGCGCGCGGCAGCCGGCGGGTAATCAGCGCATTGGTCGCAACCGTGGTGCCGTGCGACAGCAGCGCAACGTCCGACAGATCGACGTGTTCCTGCGCCAGACCGGCGAACAGCCCCTCGATGGGGTCGCTGGTGGACGCCGTCTTGGCCACCCGCATCATCCCGGTCAGCTCGTCGAGGATGCAAAAGTCGGTGAACGTGCCACCGATATCCACGGCTATCCGCAGTCCCATATCGCCTCCCCTTGCCGGCGGCGCCGCGCGCGCCAGTGCAATTCTGCCCGCCGGCTGGCCGGCTGGCAATCTCTGCGATGCCCGGTCAGGCGGCACGCTGGCCGCGCAGAAAATCCAGTGCCGTGGCAAGAATGACGACCACGCCGAGCGCGATCATCTGCACGTAGCCGTTGATGCGCAGCAGATCCATGCCGTTCGACAGCATGGTGACGAAAAACGTGCCAAGAACAGCCGCGGCGACGCCGCCGGTGCCGCCGCGCAGGCTGGTGCCCCCGATCACCGCCGCGGCAATGCTCTCCAGCATCAGGCTGCCGCCCAGGTTCGGCTCGCCGGAGCCGGTTCGCGCCGTCAGCATCAGCGCGCCCAGCCCGGCCAGCAGCGAACAGATCACGTAGGCGGCGGCGAGGAAGCCGCGCGCCGGCAGGCCGGCGACCATGGCCGCGCGCGGGTTGCTGCCGAGCAAATAGACCGCGCGGCCGAACACGGTTCGGTTCAAGGCGAACCAGGCGAGCAGCACCACCCCCGCCGCGATCCACAGCGTCACGCGCACGCCAAACACCGTTCCGTCGTTGAGCAGCACGGAAAACTCGTCCGGCACGCCAAACACCGGCTTGCCGCCCGAAATCGTCGTGGCGAGACCGAGACAAATATTCAGGCTGGCCAGGGTCGCGATGAAAGGGTTGACGCCGATCCCGGCCACCAGCAGCCCGTTGAACAGGCCGACGCCCGCGGCCACCGCCAGCCCGGCGCAGATCCCGAGCGCGATGACCCAGGGGGCCGGATCGTCGCCGAACCCGGTGAGCACCAGCGCGCCCGCGACGCTGACCGCGGAGACGGTGGTGCCCAGCGACAGGTCGAAGCCGCGCGTCAGGATCACCAGCGTCTGCGCCACCGTCAGCACCAGCAGATAGCTTGCCTGATGCAGCACGTTCAGCACGTTGCCGGGCGAGACGATGCGCGGCTGGATCAGCGCAAAGGCCGTCTCCATCACCACCAGTAGGAGCAGCAGCGCGGCCTGGTTGCTGATCTGCCTGAACCGCCGCCGCGGCGCCTGGGCGGCGAGCGCGCCGGCCCTGCTAGACACGCACGCTCTGCCGGCGGCGGCCCAGCACCTCCGTGCTCACGGCAAGGGCCAGGACGCACCCGAGCACGATCAGTTGCAATCGTGTATCCACGTGCATGAGGTCCATTGCGTTGGCCAGGGTGAGCAGGAAGATCGCGCCGAGCGCCACCAGCTCCACCCGGCCGACGCCGCCGCGCAGGCTGACGCCGCCCAGCATCGCCGCGGCGAGGCTTTCCAGCATCAGCGACTCGCCGGTGGTGGCCTGGCCGGACCCGATCTCGGCGGTCAGCAGCAGCCCGGTCAGCGAGCCGAGCAGGGAACTCAGCACATAGGCCAGCACCAGCATGGCGCGCGTGTTGATGCCGGAGACCGCGGCCGCCTGCAAGTTGCCGCCGCTGGCATAGATGTAGCGGCCGACGCGCGTCAGATTGAGCATGCACCACAGCAGGCCCACCACGGCAACCGCAGCATAGAGCGCGATCGGCAGCCCGGCCACGATCGCGCGCCCAACCAGCGCAACATAGCGGTCCGGCATGCCATAGACCGGAATGCCGTTGGTCAGCAGCAGCCCGACGCCGTCGGCGATCGACATCGACCCGAGGGTCGCCATGAACGGCGGCACCCGCAGCACCGCCACCGACACGGCATTGAGCAGACCGACCGCCAGCCCGCAGCCGAGCCCGGCCAGGACGCCGAGTGCAGAAATAGGGAACGCCCCGTGGATGCCGACACCCGGCAGCCCAGCCATGACACTCGCCGAAATCACGCTGGTCAGCGCGATCACCGCCCCAATCGACAGATCGAATCCGCCCACGATCAGCACCAGCATCTGCCCGGACGCGGCAATGACCAGGAACGAGGCGTTGCGCAGCACGTTAACGATGTTCTCGCCGCGGAGGAAGTACGGCTGCGTCAGCGCCAGCAGGACGACCAGCAGCAGGAACAGCGCCGGCAGCACGCCGGCTTCGCCGAACAGCAGCGCTCCACGCAGCCGCGCATGGAGGGATTTAGCCGGCATGCGCCGAGTCGGCGAAGAAATGCTCCAGCACGCGCTGTTCGCTAATCTCCGCGCGCTGCAACTCGGCGACGACGTGGGCACGGTGCATGACATAGAGCCGGTGCGAGAGATTCATCACCTCGGGCAATTCCGATGAGACCAGGACGATCGCCGCACCGCGCTCGGCGAGTTCCTTGATCAGTTCATACACCTCGAACTTCGCGCCGACGTCGATGCCGACCGTGGGCTCGTCGAACAGGAACACGTCGAGGGCGCGCGTCATGGCGCGCGCCAGCACGACCTTCTGCCGGTTGCCGCCGGACAGGTTCACCACGTTCTGCTCGATCCGCGGCGGCCGCAGCCGCAGTTTGTCGACGATGCGCTGCACCTGCGACCGTTCCTCGGTCCGCCGCAGGATCAGGTTGCGTGCGAAGGTCGGGCAGTCCAGCGACGCCATCGACACGTTCTCGCGCACGGGACGCGACAGCGCCAGTCCCTCGGCCACGCGGTCGGACGGAAAATAGCAGATGCCCGCGGCGAGAGCCGTCCGCGGCGTCAGCCCGTGTAACGCCTTGCCGCGGAAGCGCACCACGCCGCCCGCGATTTTCTCCAGCCCGAAGGCGGCGCGGATCAGTTCCGACTTGCCGCAGCCGACCAGGCCGGCGATGCCCACCACCTCGCCACGGCGCACCTCGATCGAGGCGTCCCGCACCGACTGGTCGGCGAGCGACAGTCGCTCGATCGCGAACAGCATCTCGCCCGGCGTTGTGCGGATTTCCGGGAACAGCGCGCCGGCCGCGCGGCCGGTCATCAGTTCGATCATCGCGCCATCGCTGACGTCGCCGACGCGGACCGTGGTGATCTTGCGCCCGTCACGCAGCACCGTGACGCGGTCGGCCAGCCGGCGAATTTCGGCAAGGCGGTGCGACACGTAGATGATGCCGACACCATTTGCCTTCAGCCGCGCCACCAGGTCGAACAGCCGGGCCGCCTCGGTTTCGGTCAGCGAGGCGGTGGGCTCGTCGAGGATCAGCAGCTGCACATGCGTCAGCAGCGCCTTGGCGATCTCCACCATCTGCTGATGCGCACGCGAGAGGTCGCGCACCTTGCGCGCGGCGTGAAGGTCGAAGCCCAGCTCGGCGATGATGGAGCGCGCCTTGCGCCGCATCGCCTTGCGGTCGAGCAGGCCGAAGCTGCTGGTCTCGCGGCCGAGAAACAAATTCTCCTCGACGGTCAGGTCGGGCACCAGGCTGAATTCCTGGAACACCGGGCTGATTCCCATCAGGCGCGCGCGGTGCGGCGTGAGTTCCGCAATCCGCATGCCCCGGTAGCGCATGTCCCCCGCACCGGGAGGAAAGGTGCCCGCGACGACGTTGATGAGCGTCGACTTACCGGCGCCGTTCTCCCCGAACAGCGCATGCACTTCGCCGTGCCGCAGGTCGAAATCCACCCCGTCGAGCGCAAGCACCCCCGGAAAGCGCCTGGAGATGCCCACCAGCTCCAGCAGCAAGCCGGCCTCGGCTGGCTGACGGACGGCGACCGCTGGTTCCTCCGCGCCCAGCCGGGCGGGAAGTCCGGTCGCCGCCGGCGTCATTACTGCGCCTTGACCGAGTATTCCGCCTTGAAGCTTGCGGGAGCGAGCACCAGGCTCATGTTGATCTTGCTCAGATCAGCCTTGTCGATCATGTCGGGGATCGTCTGCGAGTATTTGATATACGGCTTGTGTTCCAGGATGCGCACCGCCGTGTCGATCGCCACCCGCCCTTCCAGCACCGGGTACTGGGTCGCGAAGGCCAGGATTTCATTCTTGTTCAGCGCGTCCAGCATGGCCTGGTTCTCGTAGGCCGAAATGATCTTGACGTCCTTGCGTCCGGCCTGCCGGATCGCGCCGATCGCGGCCTCGGCGGCAGGGGCGCAGCCCCAGATCACATTCATCTTGGGATAGGCCTGCAGCGCATTCTGGATCAGGCCGAGCTGCACTGCAACGCCGCTGTCGCCGAATTTCACGCCAAGCAGATCAACGTTCTTGGCCGACTTGATGGAATCCTTGAAGCCGTCGTTGAACTCCTCGGCCCAGCCGGAGCCGGCAGGACCGGGGAAGTTCACCACCTGCGCCGGCTGGCCCTTCATGTCGTCAACCAGGAATGTTCCGGTCTGCTTGCCCATCAGCGTGAAATCGACGTACATGCGCGCGGCGGCCGGCGCCTTGGGCAGCGGGTTGACGGTGCTGATGACCGCCTTGCCGGCCTTCTTGGCCTCGCGCATCTTGCGTGTCAGCCCGGCCTCGGAGATCGGGCCGACCACGATGGCATCGAAATTTGCCGCCATGCAGTCGTCGAACTGTGAGAGCTGTTTCGGCAGGTTCTCGTAGCCGCCGGCCTGGTAGAGCGTCATATTGACGCCCTCGCGTTTGGCTTCCTCGACGATCCCGTAATCCACCGCCACCCAGAACGTGTCCTTCATGTGGGGGAACAGCACGCAGATGTTCCACGGCTTGGACGCTTTCGGCAGCGGCACGTAGTCGGTCACGACCGCCTTGCCGGAATCCATGTCGTAGACTTTCACCGGCCACCACTGGTCCGCGGCGTCTGCTGCCGAAGCGCCATACAGGCCGGCCGCGAGCAGCGCGGCGCCGATCACAAGCTGTCTCATTTCACCCCCTTTTACTGGTATCCGGTTCCGTCCTTCGCCGGCGCAGCGACGCCTAGAGAAACTCCGCCAGCGCCTCCCGCACCGCCCGGGCGATCGTGGCCGCGGCCGGCGTGTCGCTGTGAACGCATACGGATTGCGCGACCACCGGGACATCCTTGCCCGACACCGCGCGCGTCCGGCCCTCGGTGACCGCGCGGCGCACGCGCTGCGCGGCGTCCTGCGGCGATATCGGATGATGTTCGCGGGTTATGATGTTCCGGCCTTCGTCGTTGTAGTCCAGATCAGAATAGAACTCGCACGTGAAGGGAATGCCGCGCCGGGCGAACACGTCCGACATGGCGCAGTTGGCAAAGGCAAATACCGGAACGCCGAACACCTGCACCGCGTCGGCGATCGCCTCCGCCACCTCGGGGTCCCGCTGCGCCATGCCGTAAAGCGCACCGTGCGGCTTGATGTGCGAGAGCGTCATTCCCTCGGCGTCAAGAAATCCCTTGAGCGCGCCGGTCTGATAGATCACGATCCCGGCAATCTCCTGGCGTTCCAGCCGCATCTCGCGGCGCCCGAAGCCCTGCAGATCCGGCAGGCTGGGATGAGCCCCTACCTGCACGCCGTGGCGCTTGGCGGCACGCACGGTGCGCCACATCACGCGCGGATCGGAGGCATGAAACCCGCAGGCGATATTGGCATGCGTGATGAACGGCATGCATGCCTCGTCATCACCCAGGGAATAGATTCCGAAAGCCTCGCCCATGTCGCAGTTGATCGAGATTTTGGACATCGGCAGGCCTCACGTTCCCAGCGCCGCGAATACGGTTAACCATTTACAAGTTCTAACATGCCTCGGCGCACGCGCGCAAGGCGGCGGCGGGGCGCTGGGTGTGTGCGGCGTCCTGCGGCCTGGGGCGTGCGGCCGGTCGGCGGTGCCGCACATTCGATGCCGGCAGCGCCGCCAGCCGCCGCACCCGGATGGTCGCGCTTGATCCTTGACGCCGCGCAGGCGAACCTGAGCCGCGTGCCGGGGGTCCGCGGGCAGGACAGCGGTTCGGCCGGACGGACGGAAACGCGGGGAGGACAGCGTGGAACCGGATTTTGCGGGCGGCGCGGCCTATCTCGACGGGCGATACATGCCGGTCGCGCAGGCGGCGGTCCCGATCCTGGACTGGGGCTATCGCCGGTCGGACGTGACCTATGACGTGGTCGGCGTCTGGCGCGGCGCGTTCTTCCGCCTCGACGACCACATCGCCCGCTTCCGCCGCTCGATGACGGCCCTGCGCCTCGCCCCGCCGGAGAGCGACGGCGACATCCGCGCGGTGCTGACGCAGTGCGTGCGCCTGTCCGGACTGCGTGACGCCTACGTTGCGGTCGATTGCCTGCGCGGCCGCCCGCCGCCCGGCGCCGCCTACCACCCGGCCAATGCGCGCAACTACCTCGTGGCCTTCGCGATCCCCTGGGTGTGGCTGATCCCACCGGACATCCAGGCGCGCGGCGCGCACCTGGTCATCGCCACACCGCAGCGAATTCCACCCGCCTCCGTCGATCCGACGGTGAAGAACTTCCACTGGGCCGATCTGACGCGCGGCCTGTTCGAAGCGCGCGATGCCGGCGCGGACACCTGCGTCCTGCTCGACGGCGAGGGGTACGTGACCGAAGGGCCGGGCTTCAATGTCTTCGCCATCACGGACGGCGTCGCGGCGACGCCGGATCGTGGCGCGCTCGAAGGCATCACGCGGCGATCGGTGATGGAGCTGTGCGACGAAATCGGCCTGCCGTGCCGGACGGAGCGGATCACCGCCGACGAGTTGCGCAACGCCGACGAGATCTTCATCGCGACGACCGCGGGCGGCATCATGCCAGCCTCACGCATCGACGGTCGGATCATGGGCAACGATCGGCCCGGTCCGATTACCATGCGGCTGCACGACCTGTTCTGGCGCAAGCGCGAGCAGGGCTGGCACGCCACGGCGATCGACTACGCTGGCGGCGACCGGGCTGCCGGCGACACACCGTCATAGCCTGCGAAGACCGAGCTACCGAGGGAGAACGATCCATGACCCTGGCCACCGTGAAGGTGCCGACCATCGAGCAACTGCGCGACGTCGCCGCCGATCTCGGCCTGTCCTTCACCGAGGCAGACCTCACGACACACCTCGCCGCGATGGCCGACAACATCGCCGCCTACAACGTCGTCGACCGCATGACGGACGAGTTGCCGCCGGTGACCTACCCGCGCACGCCCGGCTACCGGCCAACCGGCGAGGAGAACCAACACAACGCCTGGTACGTCAAGACACGGATAGAAGGCGCCGCAAGCGGCAAGCTCAAGGGCAAGACCGTTGCCGTCAAGGACAATATCTGCCTCGCGGGTGTGCCGATGATGAACGGGGCCTCGACGCTGGAGGGCTATGTGCCCGACGTGGATGCAACGGTCGTCACGCGCGTGCTCGATGCCGGCGGCACGATCGTCGGCAAGTCGGTGTGCGAATACTTCTGCTTTTCCGGCGGCAGCCACACGAGCGCGAACGGCCCCGTCCACAACGCCCACCGCATGGGCTATTCG
>CAWAZU010000028.1:0-559770 GCA_963786445.1 uncultured Pseudomonadota bacterium | reverse complement strand
CGGCATCCTGCGACGCGTCGAAGGCGGCGAGGAAATTCAAATCGTCCGCGACGGTGTTCCGATCGCGCGGGTTGTGCCCGTCCCTAAGCCGAGGGAGCCGGGTAAGCTGACTCCCGAACATGAGCCGCGTTGGCGCGCACTCTGGAGCGCCTGCGGAATGTGAACTCGGGACCGATCAAGTGCATCGGCCGCGAACGGCTTTATGACGAGGTGCTTGAGGACCGAATTTGGCGCCGGTGCAAGCCACAGCGCCATTCGGCTGAACGCGGGTATAATGCGACGCCAGCGAGAGCGGGCGCCAAGCTTTGGGCATTACCCTCACACCGTCGGGGACGAAGGCCATGATGTCCGTCATGGACCGACCACCGCCCCTGACAGTCGTAGGGAACTCGAAATGCGCCGACCGCAAGGCGTCGCTGCCGATGATGTCGGCAACCTGGCGCGGGAGGTTGCCACCGGCAGCGACCCAGAGCTTTGCTGCCTCCGCCATGCTGTAGCCGTCACTGTACCTGGTACCGCTTGTCCGCCGGCAGCAGGTCGCGCAACTGCTCGGCGCGCGAGATCAGCGTCCCCGTGCCCTTGCCGTAGAACAGCCGGCCGGCGGAGTGCGTGACGCGGCCTACCGCTTGCTGAACTGGAAGCTGCGCCGTGCTTTTGCGCGGCCGTATTTCTTGCGCTCCACCACGCGGCTGTCGCGGGTGAGGAAACCCGCCGCCTTGAGGATCACGCGCAGATCCGGCTCGTAATGCGTCAGCGCCCGGCTGATGCCGTGCCGCACCGCGCCTGCCTGCCCCGACAACCCGCCGCCGGTCACCGTGCAATACACGTCGAACTGGTTGTAGCGGTCGGCCACCAGGAACGGCTGCGTGATCAGCATGCGCAGCACCGGGCGCGCAAAATACTGGCCGACGCGCTTGCCGTTGACGTTGATCTCGCCCTTGCCCGGCTTGATCCACACGCGCGCCACCGCGTTCTTGCGCCGCCCGGTCGCGTAGCTGCGCCCGAACGCATCGCGCTTCGGCTCGTGCTTGGGCTGCGCCTCCGCCGGCACCGCGGCGGCGACCGCGAGATCCTTCAGGTCGGCGAGCGTGCGGCTCTGGGTTCCGGACATCGTCTCAGGCTCTCCGGTTCTTCGGGTTCATCGCGGCGACGTCGAGCGGGCGCGGCTGCTGGCCGTCATGCGGGTGGCTCGGCCCGGCATAGATGTGCAGGTGCTTCATCTGCTGGCGTTGCAGCGGCCCGCGCGTGATCATGCGTTCCACCGCCTTCTCCAGCACCCGCTCGGGATGCGCACTGGACAGCCGCTGGCCCAGCGTGCGGCCCTTGATGCCGCCGGCGTAGCCGGTGTGCCAGTAAAACACCGACTGGCCGGCCTTGTTGCCGGTCAGCCTGACTTTTTCGGCGTTCACCACCACGACGTTGTCGCCGCAATCGACGTGCGGCGTGAACTGCGGCTTGTGCTTGCCGCGCAGCCGGTTGGCGACGATCACCGCGAGCCGGCCGAGCACCAGCCCCTCGGCGTCGATCAGCACCCAGTCCTTCTTGACATCCGCCGGCTTCAGCGAAACGGTCGTCTTCAACATCTGTCCCCGCCGCTCCACTCGCGACAATCCGGCGGCGGCTTATGCGGAAGGAACCGCGCCACGTCAAGAGGTTTTCTGCGCGGTAGCATGATACCACAGCGGGCGGCGGGATGACCGGACCCGTTCACGTGATCGGCGCGAGCGGGCGGTCGGGGGCGGCGCTGGTGCGCGCGCTGCTCGCCGCGGGCACCAACGTGCAGCCGGTGGTGCGCGACCGCGACCGCTGGCGCCAGGCCGCACCGGCGCCGCAGGCGCTGCTCGCCGCGCCGCGCATGGCCGATCTGCACGACGCGGCGGCGCTGCGCGAGGCGCTGCGCGACGCCGCGCGCATCGTCTCGACCGCGCACGCGCGCACCACGGCGCTGCTGCTGGCGGCGGCGCCGGCTTCGGCGCGGCTGGTGCTGCTCGGCAGCACGCGGCGCTTCTCCCGCTTCCCGGACGCGCACGGCACCGGCGTGCGCGACGGCGAGGCGGCGTTTCTCGGCTCCGGCCGCAGCGGCGTGATGCTGCACCCGACCATGATTTTCGGCGCTGCCGGCGAGGACAACGTGCAGCGCCTCGCCGCCCTGCTGCGCCGCCTGCCTGTCGTGCCGCTGCCGGGCGGCGGGCGGGCGCTGGTGCAGCCGATCCACCAGGACGACGTGACGCGCGCGATCCTGGCGGCACTCGCGATCGACTGGCAGGGGCCGCGCGCCCTGGTGATCGCCGGGCCGGCGCCGCTCGCCTACGCCGATTTCGTGCGCGCGGTCGCCCGCGCCGCCGGGCTGCCGCCGCCGCGCATCGTCGGCCTGCCGGCGGCGCCGCTGCGCGTGCTGGCGCCGCTGACCGCATTGCTGCCGTTCCTGCCGCGCGTCAGGGCCGCCGAAATCCGCCGGCTGCAGGAAGACAAGGGATTCGACATCGCGCCGATGTCTGCCACATTGGGGGTGCAGCCGATGCCGCTCGAGATCGGCCTCGCGCGCACGTTTCGGAACTGAGGAGCACGCCATGCCGATCATCAACCGCATCGCCGAGTTCCACGCCGACATGACGGCGTGGCGGCAGGACCTGCACCGACACCCCGAGCTCGGCTTCCAGGAGCACCGCACCAGCGCGCTGGTTGCCGAAAAACTGCGCGAGTTCGGCGTCGACGAGGTGGTCACCGGCATCGCCCATACCGGCGTCGTCGGCGTCATCCGCGGCCGCGACGGCGCGGGCGCGGTCGGCCTGCGCGCCGACATGGACGCGCTGCCGATCGAGGAGGAGACCGGCCTGCCCTATGCCAGCGCCACGCCGGGGCTGATGCACGCCTGCGGCCATGACGGGCACACGACGATGCTGCTCGGCGCCGCCCGCTACCTCGCCGAGACGCGCAACTTCCCCGGCACCGTCTATGTGATCTTCCAGCCCGCCGAGGAGGGCCTGGCCGGCGGCGCGCTGATGGTCGATCAGGGGCTGTTCGGGCGCTTCCCGATGGACATGGTGTTCGGCATGCACAACTGGCCGCAGGCGCCGGCGGGCACGTTCACCTGGCGGATCGGGCCGATCATGGCGGCCTGCTCGACCATCGAGATCATCGTCACCGGCCGCGGCGGCCATGCCGCGCACCCCGAGCGCACCGTCGATCCGGTGGTGGCGGCGGCGCACATCGTGACCGCATTGCAGAGCGTGGTGTCGCGCAACGTCAACGCCGCGGATGCCGGCGTCGTCACCATCGGCCACATCGCCGGCGGCCACGCGCACAACGTCATCCCGCAGAGCGTGCGCCTGCTCGGCACCGGGCGGTGGTTCACGCCGGAGGTCGGCGACATCCTTGAGGCCGGCGTGCGCCGCGTCGCGACCGGCATCGCCGCGAGTTTCGGCGCCATGGCGGAGGTGCGCTACGAGCGGACCTACATCGCGACGGTGAACGAGGCGGCGGCGACCGAGCTGACGGTGCGCGCGGCGGCGGACGTGGTGGGCGAGGCGCGTGTGGTGCCGATGGAGAAGCCGACGCTGGGCGGCGAGGATTTCGCGTTCATGCTGGCGGCCAAGCAGGGCAGCTACATCATGCTCGGCGCCGGCCGCGGCGGCGACGACCCGATGGTGCATCACCCGCGCTACGATTTCAACGATGCGATCCTGCCGGTCGGCGCCAGCTACTGGGCGACGCTGGCGGAGCGGACGCTGAACAGCCTGTAGCCCCGCGCGACCGTTCCCTCTCCGTCCCCAGGGGTGGAGAGGGCGCGGCCGGAGTTTGATCGCGCGCGCTACTTCGCCGGCGGGCCGCCGCTCGGCAGGTCGTGGTCGATCTGCACCGGCAGCAGGAAGGTTTCCGTTCGTGGCTTGGCCGCGTCGCAGGCCGGCAGCGGTTTGGTGCAGGCCACCGTGGTCAGCGCCGCCACGGTTTCGGCGGCGAAGTCCTGCCGGTATTTCGGATCGACCTGGATCGCCACCCCGTACATCAGCACCAGCTTCGGCCCGTCCGCCGCCGGGTCGGTGAGCGGGGCGACATTGGTGTAGCTCTGGCCGGCATAGTTGATCAGCACGCCGTCATGGCTGAACACGCCGACATTGGCGGCGACGCCTTGCAGCACGTCGGGCCTGGCCGAGGCGACGCAGAGCGTGATGGAAATCAGCGGGCTGCCCTGGGTGATGTGGAAGTGGACGTCGCGCACCACCGGATCGACCGAGCCGGGCGAGATCGGCTTCATGCACGCCGCCGGCGGCGGCTGGTCGGCGGCGCACGCGCTGCCCTGCCAGGCGAGCACGGCGCAGGCGGCGAACGCGGCGATGACGGCGTGGCGCGGCATGATCCCTCCCTTCCCCGGTTCACGGGTGCGCGGGATGCTAGCCGCTCGGCGCGGGGCAGGACAACGGCACCCCGTTTTCGGTGGCGGCCCGGACCGGATGCCTGCGACGGGTGGAGAGCGGCCGTTAACGACGACCATGGTGAGCGGCCGAACCGGGCGGAAAACATCACTCTGCCAACCCACCCGAACGATCAGCCCTGCCCAGATCGGCGGGCTTCAGCCGGGGTTTGAGTACCCGAATCTCTCAACTAAAATGCCCTCTCTGATTGGGGTTGTCGGGGTCAAGCCGCTTCTCTCGCCTCAAGCCATTCCCGCGGGTCACACGCTTCTCTTCGCGGTCGGCGCGTGGCCGCCGCATGATGGGGTCGGGAGGGCGAGGCGTCTCAATCCGTCCCGCGACCATCGGGGCATTGCTGCCCTCCGGCTCCGGACCGTCAACGAGATCGCCTCGCCCGTCGTCCCCTCGGGAACCGCGTCGGCTCCGCCCTTGTCGGGCGGAAACTGCAACTCCTCTCGTCATGCGGCGGCGGCCGTCGTTGCGGCCTGCTTGCCCCAGCGGAACTCGGAGCCCTCGCTCCACATCCGGTGCAGGATCACCGCCAGCTTGCGCGCGACCGCGACCCGTGCCCTCGCCAGGCCACGCCGTTTGGCGACCTGCATGCCCCAGGCGCGCAGCGCCGACCATTTGGTCCCGCGGATCAGCAGCGAATGGGCCGCCTCGTAGAGCGCGGTGCGGGCCAGTTCATCGCCGCACCGGCTGATGCGGCCCTGCACATCGGTCTCGCCGGACTGGTAACGTCGCGGCGTCAAGCCGAGATGCGCGCCCACATCGCGCGACCGCCGGAAGCGGTCTGGCCGGTCGATGGTGGCGCGGAACGCCAGCGCGGTGAGCGGGCCAACGCCGGGCACCGTCATCAGGCGTCGGCACGTGGCCTCGACGCGGACCTCGTCGATCACCCGCTTGGTGAGTTTGTCGACCTCGCGGGTCATCACGTCGATGACCGACAGCAGCGACTCGACCAGGCCGGTCAGCACGGCAGCACCGGCGGCCGGCTCGCGCACCCGGGCCGGGAAGCCCTTGCGGCTCGGCGTGCCGACCTTCAGCCCGGCCTCGCGCAGCAGCGCACGCACGCCGTTCTCGACGTCGCGCCGCTTGTTCAGCACCATCCGCCGCGCCGTGAGCAGCGCCCGCCAGGAGCGGCAGGACGGGCTCTTCACGTGCACCGCGCGATACCACCCGGTGCGCATGATCTGCGCGATCCCGGCCTCGGTCAGCCCCTGATGCAACCAGGCCGTCAGCGAGCACGCCTCAAGGCCAACCCGCTCCATCACCATCCCGCACGCCATGAAGAAGGCAATCAACGCCTCCGGTTCACTGGCCGCACGCGCCTCGCACACGATCCCACCCGCGTCATCGACGATGCAGATCGCGGTCTCTTCCAACGATACGTCCAATCCGGCAAAGTAACCCACGGCTGCTCCCCCCCCACACGACGAAGCTGCGCGACAGGCTGGTGAAGATCGGCGCCAAGATTGTCCGGCATGGACGGTCGATCACCTTCCAGATGGCCGAGGTCAGGGCGCCCCGCGCTGTGTTCTAGAAAATCCTGCGCGCCATCGCCGCACTCCGTCCGTTGCCACCCGCCCGATGCTGAGGATCAGCGGCATACCGGGCTCACGCGGCTATCAGCAGGAGACGCGCGCCCCGATGCAGACTTGCAGGGCCAGGTGCCCGGGCACACGGCCGTCATCGACCGGATGGCAGGGCTCTGGTAGGCTCCCTGGCGATCCGGCCGTTGCAGGACGCAGGGATTGGGACCTACGCTACCCCCCCGGCCGGCGAATGGGCCGCTCATCGGGGGAATCCCGGGTAAGATGCCCCGGTACCGTCGTACTTGATTTGGATCAGCGCGGTTACATAGCTCTGGAAAGACCATCCGTCAGCACTGGCTGTCGCTCCTGATGAACGCTGACAATCCGCTCAAACCCGGCGACCACACCACCCAAGCGATTCCGCCGCCGCCCACGGCTGCGAATCTCCCGGCGGTGATCCCGCCGCGCAAGCCCGCGCCGCGGCGCCGGCTGCGCCGTGTGCTGTCACTGCTGGTTCTGCTCCTCGCGCTGGCGGGCGCGGGGTATTGGTGGTGGCTGCGCTCGCAACCGACTTTGCCGCCGGGCTTTGCCTGGGGGAATGGCCGGCTGGAAGCCGATGAGGTTGATATCGACACCAAGTTCGCCGGGCGCATCCTGAAGCTGTATGCCGACGAAGGCGACCTGGTGAAGGCCGGCCAGGTGGTTGCGGTGATGGACACGCGCGATCTTCAAGCACAGCTCAAGCAATACGAACAGTTGGTGCAGCAGAGCCAGCATACGCTGGAGCAGGCCAAGGCAAATGCGGTGGCGCAGCAGGCGATGGTGAAATTCGCCCGGCAGGAACTGGCGCGCACCGCCGACCTGGTACCGAGAGGCTATGCCACGGTCGAACTGCTCGACCAGCAGACCCAGCAGCTCAACAGCGCGATCGCCACCCAGAACGCGGACAACGCCGCCATCGACGCGGCCCAGCACGCGCTGGACGCGGCAACGCACCAGGTGGAGTACTACGCGGTGGAGATTGCCGATAACCAGCTCTTCGCGCCGAAGGACGGCCCGATCGAATACCGCGTCGCCAATGTCGGCGAGGTTCTTCCCGCCAGCGGCAAGGTCTTCACCATGCTCGACGCCTCCTACATTTACGTGGACATCTACCTGCCTACCCAGGAGGCCGGCCGCGTCAGGATCGGGGCGGAGGCGCGCATCGTGCTCGATGCCTATCCCACCCATGTCATTCCCGCCCGGGTCGTGTTTGTCGCCAGCCAGGCGCAGTTCACGCCGAAAACCGTCGAGACCAAGGACGAGCGTGACAAGCTGATGTTCCGGATCCGCGTGCGGATCGATCCGGCGCGGCTGGAGGGACGCGAGGCATTGGTACGAACCGGATTGCCGGGTGTGGCCTATGTGCGCACCAGCGCATCCGCCGTGTGGCCGCGCAGCCTGGCGCCCAGCCCGCCGCCGCAAGCCCCTGCCACGGCCACACCATGAGCGACACGGCGGACCGGATCGCGCAGCTTGACCATGTCACCCAGCGCTATGGCAGCACAATCGCCCTGGACGACGTGGTGCTGTCGCTGCCCGCCGCCTGTCTTGTCGGGCTGATCGGGCCTGATGGTGTCGGCAAATCCTCGCTGCTCGCCATCGTCGCGGGGGCCCGGCAAATCCAGTCCGGCTCGGTCCAGGTGCTGGGTGGTGACATCGCCATCCCCGCGCATCGCGGCGCGGTCTGCCCGCGCATCGCCTACATGCCGCAGGGGCTCGGCAAGAATCTCTACCCCGATCTCAGCATCCGCGAGAACATCGAGTATTTCGGCGGTCTGTTCGGCGAATCCCGCGCCGAACGCGGCGAGCGTATCGAGGACCTGCTGGCCAGCACCGGCCTCGCGCCTTTCGCCGACCGTCCGGCCAAGAAACTCTCCGGCGGCATGAAGCAGAAACTCGGCCTGTGCTGTGCGCTGATCCACGACCCTGATCTTCTGATCCTCGACGAGCCGACAACCGGGGTGGACCCGCTGTCGCGCCGACAGTTCTGGGAGCTGATCGAGCGGATCCGCGCCCGTCACCGCGGCATCTCCGTCCTCGTCGCCACCGCCTATATGGAGGAGGCCGAGCGGTTCGACTGGCTGGTGGCGATGAATGCCGGCCGCGTCGTGGCGACCGGAACGCCCGGCGCGCTCAAGCAGCAGACCGCGGCGCCCACCGTCGAGGACGCCTTCATCGCCCTGATGCCGGAGGAGCAACGGCGTGGCCACACGACACCCATCGCGCCGCCGCGCCGCGGCGGTGCCACCGAGCCGGTCATCACCGCGCGCGGCCTGACCTGCCGTTTCGGCGACTTCACCGCCGCCGATCATGTCAGCTTCACCATCGAACGCGGCGAGATCTTCGGCTTCGTCGGCTCGAACGGCTGCGGCAAGACGACGACGATGAAGATGCTGACCGGCCTGCTGCCGGCGACCGAAGGCGAGGCCCTGCTGTTCGGCCGGCCGATCGACGCCAATGATCTCAATACGCGCCGGCGGGTCGGCTACATGTCGCAATCCTTCTCGCTGTACAGCGAGCTGACGGTTCGCCAGAACCTGGATCTGCATGCCCGCCTGTTCCATTTGCCGCAGCGTGAGGCGCGGCCGCGGCTTGCCGCGCTGATCGAGCGTTTCGGCCTTGCTGCGCATGTCGATCAGCGCCCCCAGGATCTGCCGCTCGGCATCCGCCAACGCCTGTCGCTGGCCGTCGCCATCGTGCACCAGCCCGAGATGCTGATCCTCGATGAACCGACCTCGGGCGTCGATCCGCTGGCGCGCGACCAGTTCTGGGAATTGCTGATCGATCTGTCGCGCAAGGACGGCGTCACCATCTTCGTCTCGACCCATTTCATGAACGAGGCCGAGCGCTGCGACCGCATCTCGTTGATGGATTCAGGCCATGTCCTGGCCACCGACACGCCGGCCGGGTTGATCGCGTCACGCGGCGCGGGGACGCTTGAGGACGCCTTCATTTCCTACCTCGAAGCGGCGGCCGGGGCGCGCGCCGCTGCCACGCCGCCGGCCCCGCCCGCGGAAGAGACGATGCGCCGCCGCACGTCGCCGCAACGGCAAGGCGCCGGTTCCTGGTTCAGCCCGCGGCGCCTTATCGCCTGCACCATTCGCGAAACGCTGGAACTGGTGCGCGACCCGATCCGGCTCGCCTTCGCCGTGTTCGGCACGACCTTTCTGATGCTGGTATTCGGCTTCGGCATCTCGACCGATGTCAATTCACTGACCTTCGCGGTGCTCGACCAGGACCGCACGCATGAGAGCCGTGCCTATCTCGAGGAACTGCGCGGCTCGGCCTACTTCATCGAGAAGGCGCCGCTTGCCAATCTCGCCGCGCTCGACACAAGGCTGGCGGATGGCAGCATCGATTGCGCCATCGAAATACCGCCCGGCTTCGGGCGCGATATCGCACGCGGGCGTCCGGCCTGGGTCGCCGCCTGGATCGACGGCGCGCGGCCGTTCATCGCGCAGACCATCCGCGGCTACCTGCAAGCCATGAACCAGCTCTATCTGATCGATCCGGCCGTGGTCACCACCGTGCCCACCCCCAAACCGGCCGCCGATATCGAGGTCAGGTTCAAATACAACCAGAACTTCGAGAGCATCTACGCCATGGTCCCGTCCACCCTGGCGATGCTGCTTGCGTTGTTCCCTGCCATCCTGATGGCGCTTGCCGTCGTCCGCGAAAAGGAGCTGGGTTCGATCACCAATCTTTACGTCACGCCGGTCACCCGCCTCGAATTCCTCGTCGGCAAGCAATTGCCCTATGTCGGGCTGGCCATGGTCAATTTCGCGCTGATGTTCCTGATCGCGCTGTTCATCTTCCAGGTCCCGCTGAAAGGCAGCTTCGTGGCGCTGTTGGTGGGAACGCTGATCTACGTTACCGCGACGACGGCATATGGCATGCTGATCTCGGCCTTCGCCCGTACCCAGATCGCGGCCCTGTTCGGCACTGCGATCCTGACCTTCCTGCCGGCCATGATGTTCGCCGGGATGACGGTTCCGGTCTCCTCGCTCACCGGCATGGCGCAAATCATGGGGCGCCTGTTTCCGATGACCTATTTTCTTCCCATCAGCGTTGGCACTTTCACCAAGGGCCTCGGTTTCCCGGACCTTGCCGGCAGGCTTGCCGGTCTCTCCCTGTTCGTCCCGGCCCTGCTGATGTTGAGCCTGCTTCTGCTACGCAAGCAGGAGCGTTAGGTCCGGGCCGATCCAAAGCATCGCCAACATCTTCTGGCTCGGCACCAAGGAGCTGCGCAGCTTCCTGCGCGATTACGTGCTGCTGGCCCTGGTCGCCTACAGCTTCTCGCTGGCCATCATCGCGCAGTCGCAAAGCAGCTCGCAGGAGGTTCACAACGCCTCGATCGCGGTTGTGGACGAGGATCACTCGGAGCTGTCACGCCGGATCACTCACGCCTTCCTGCCGCCCTATTTTCAGACGCCGCAGCTCATCGCGGAGCGTGACGTGGTGCCGCTGATGAATGCCGGGCGTTATACCTTCGTGATCGACATCCCGCCGCATTTCGAGCGCGACGTGCTGGGTGGACGCGAACCGGGCCTGCAGATCAATGTCGATGCCACGGCGATGGTGCAGGCCGGGCTCGGCGCCGGCTATTTGCAACAGATCATCACCACGGAAATCGACAATTTCCTGTCCCACACCGAAGCCACCCCCCTTACTCCGGTCAATCTCGACGTGCGCATCGCGTTCAACCCGAATGTCGAGACCTCCTGGTTCAGCAGCGTGATGGGCGTCATCAACAGCATTACCATGCTGGCCATCGTGCTGGCTGGCGCCGCCGTTGTCCGCGAGCGCGAACATGGCACGATGGACCATCTGCTGGTGATGCCGCTGACCCCGTTCGAGATCGCGATATCCAAGATCTGGGCCAACAGCCTGGTCATCCTGGTGGCGGTCGCGCTGTCGCTGTATTTCGTCCTGCGCGGCTTCCTTCACATCCCTCTCCAGGGGTCGATCCCGCTGTTCCTGGTGGGGGTCGCCATCTATCTGTTCTTCGCCACAGCGATCGGGATTTTCCTCGGCACAATCGCGCGGTCGATGCCGCAGCTTGGACTGTTGTATCTGCTGGTCTATATGCCGCTCGCCATGCTGTCCGGCGCCAATACGCCGCTCGAAAGCATGCCGCCCTGGCTCGCAACGGCGGTGCAGATCTCGCCCACCGTGCATTTCGTCTCCTTCGCCCAGGCAATCCTCTACCGCGGCGCCGGTTTCTCGATCGTATGGCCGGAGTTCGCCATCGTCGCGGCGATCGGCGGCGTGTTTCTGGGCCTCGCACTCTGGCGCTTCCGCTTAGTCACCACCGCCACGACCTGACGCAACGCGTTATACCAACCGGGTCGGTGTGTGACTCGCGCGGGATTCCCAAGGGGTCGGGTTCGGAGTTGATGGTCTCGGCTGCGATTCGCGGGCGGGAGGCATCCGATGGGGACGGCGCTACCGATCACACGGACGGGGTATTCGGCTGCGGAGCTTCGCGCATTGGCGAGCAAGTGCCAGGGCGGCGCGCAGGTTCGTCGTCTCTTGGCATTGGCGTTGGTTCTGGAAGGCTGTCCACGCAGGCAAGCAGGTGGCGGCTCGCGCCGATGCCGTGCTGATTTGCGACGGCGCGGGCTGGCACCAGACGGGCGGCGATCTGAAGCTGCCCGACAACATGACACTGCTGCCGCTTCCCGCCTATGCGCCGAAGTTGAACCCGATGGAGAATGTCCGGGAATACCTGCGGGCCAACAAGCTTTGTGCCCGCGTCTGGGACAGCTACGACGCCATCGTCGCCGCCTGCAAAGCGGCCTGGGATTTCCTGATCCGAGACCCGGACCGCATTCGTTCCATTGGCCAGCGAGATTGGGCGTGTGTCAAAGTCTAGGCGGGTTGGTATGAGCCCCGCGCAGTTCCAGGACCAACCCGCCCGGCAGGCGGTCAAAACCGCCACTTGAATCTGTCCACCCGCAGGGGCGCACTCCACTATACGCCGGGCCTGCTGGAGCACGAGTTCGCAGGCGCCTACGCGCGTGACGGCATCCCGCTGAACGATGCAACGGTCGCCGGCATCGAGGCCGCCGGTGGGCGGGTCGGGGTCGCGGTGCTGGCGCCATGACCGCAGCCGCGGGCGAAGATTGCGCCTAATCCTCCTCGCTCCTGCGCGCCAGCACCTCGCGCTTGCCGACATGGTTGGCGGGGCCGACGATCCCCTCCTTCTCCATCTGCTCGATCAGCCGCGCCGCGCGGTTGTAGCCGATCTGCAAGTGGCGCTGGATGAAGCTGGTGCTCGCCTTGCCCTCGCGGCTCACCAGATCGACCGCCTGGTCGAACAGTCCCTTCTCGCCCTCGCTCGCCCCGGCGATCCCCGACAGCGCCGACGCCTCGCCCTCCTCCGGCGCCTCCGTCACCTCCTCCAGATAGGCCGGCTCGCCCTGGTCGCGCAGGAAGGCGACGATCTCTTCCACCTCGCGGTCGGAGACGAACGGGCCGTGGACGCGCGCGATCCGCCCGCCGCCCGCCATGTGCAGCATGTCGCCTTGGCCCAACAGCTGTTCCGCCCCCTGCTCGCCCAGGATGGTGCGGCTGTCGAACTTGCTGATCACCTGGAAACTCATCCGCGTCGGGAAATTCGCCTTGATCGTGCCGGTGATGACATCGACCGACGGGCGCTGGGTGGCCATCACCACATGGATGCCGGCCGCCCGCGCCATCTGCGCCAGCCGCTGCACCGCCGTCTCGATGTCCTTGCCCGCCACCATCATCAGGTCGGCCATCTCGTCGATCACCACGACGAGGAACGGCAGGCTCTCCAGCGCCAGCGGCTGCTCCTCGAAAATCGGCTTGCCGGTCTCCGGGTCGAAGCCGGTCTGCACGCGCCGCGTCACCAGCTCGCCCTTGGCCCGCGCCTCCGCCACCCGCTCGTTGTAGCCGCCGATGTTGCGCACGCCGAGCTGGCTCATCGCGCGATAGCGGCGCTCCATCTCGCGCACCGTCCATTTCAGCGCCTTCACCGCCTTCGCCGGCTCGGTCACCACCGGGGCCATCAAATGCGGGATGCCGTCATAGACCGACAGTTCCAGCATTTTCGGGTCGATCAGGATCAGCCGGCACTGCTCGGGCGACAGCCGATAGAGCAGCGACAGAATCATCGCGTTGATGCCGACCGATTTGCCCGATCCGGTGGTGCCGGCGACCAGCAGATGCGGCATCCGCGCGAGGTCGGCGAACACCGGCGTGCCGCCGATGTCCTTGCCGAGCGCCAGCGACAGCCGTGCCTGCTGGCGGTTCCACTCGTCGCTGCCGAGCAGTTCGGATAGGAACACCGTCTCGCGCCGGGCGTTCGGCACTTCGATGCCGATTACGTTGCGGCCGGGGACAGTGGCGATGCGCACCGCGGTGACCGAGAGGCTGCGCGCCACGTCGTCGGCCAGCCCGATCACGCGGGCACTGCGGATGCCGGGGGCGGGTTCCAGTTCGTACAGCGTCACCACCGGCCCAGGCCGGATTTCCACGATGCGCCCCTGCACGCCGTAATCGGCCAGCACCGATTCAAGCAGCCGCGCATTGGCCTGCAACGCCTCCGCACTTGGCGCGCCGATGCTGGCGCGCGCCGGGGCGGCGGCGAGCAGCGACAGCGGCGGCAGCCGCCAGGGGCCGTCGAGCGGCAGGCTCTCCTGCCGCGCCGGCAGCGGCTTCTTGCCGGGCACCGCCGCGATGCGGGCGGCGACACGGGGCGGGGCCGCGGAGGCGGGCGGCGGGTCCGGTGCGGCGTGGCGCGCCGCGGCGGGGCCGATGATGTTGGGTGGCGCCTCCGGCCGCGTGCCGTTCAGCCGGTCGAGCACCGCCACCCCGAACCGCCCGGCGCGCGCCGACAGCCGCGCAAAAAATCCGGCTGCCGCGCGGCCTTGCTGCACCGACTGCCGCGCCGCCAGCCCGGCCGCGCGCCATTCGCTGCGGCTTAGGCCGAGCGCCAGCACCACCAGCGAGGCGGCCAGGGCGGCGCCCAGCGCGACCACCAGCGTCACGCCGAGCGGCCCGAGCAGGCCGCGCCCGGCCGCGATCGCAGCCTGGCCGACCAGCCGCCCGGCCGCCCCGCCGAGGCCCGCCCCCGCCGGCCAGACCAGCGGGCGACCGTGCCAGTCCGGGATCGCCGCCAGCACTGCGCCGGTCGCCGGCAGGGCGGCGAGCAGGGCGGCAAGGCGCAGCGCCAGGCTGCTCAGTCCGCGATGCGAGCCGATGCGCCACGCCCAGGCGAGCAGCGCCAGGCCGGGCAGCGCGCCGGCGATGCCGAACCCTTGCAGCAACAAATCCGCCGCCACCGCGCCCGGCCGTCCGGCGAGGTTCGCCACCGGCCCGGCCGAGGCGGTGTCGAGCGACGGGTCGGCCGGATGGTAGGACAGCAGCGCCACCAGCAGCGCCATCGCCGCCAGCGCCAGCGCCAGCGCGCCAAGCTCGGCCACCCGGCGGCGCGCCAGCGTGTGCAGCGCCGGGGAGGCAAGGCGGCGGGCCTCGGCAGCAACGGCCATCGTCAGGGTCTCCCGAGTCGGGGGCAGGTTCGCGTCGGGCGCGAACTATAGCGCAGAACCGGCTGACTCCAGCGCCGAAAACGGGGCGGCTACTCCGCGGCCGGTTTGATGGCCTCCGCAGCGTCCGCGGTCCGCGCCTGCCGGCTTCGCCGCCGGACATCGAGAACCTCGACGCCGATGACATCGCCATCATCGCCGAAATCCAGCATCACGCCCGGCGCGACCTCCTCGGTCCGCACCGACTTGGCCTCCGCTGCGCCGAACCAGACCGTCAGGGCGTCCGCCTCCGGATCGTAGCTGGTGGAGATCATCGCTTGGCTCCTCGGTCGAAATGCGCCGTCACGACCAGAACATCGTTGCCGTCGGGGCGATGGACAACCCGTAGCACCCGCCCGTCGGCTTCAGGGATTGCTTTGAACGATCTCGTCAGTCCCGGACTGTGCGGATCGGGCGCGGTGCGATCCGGGTGCCACACGGCGGCCTCGATCCACCGCAACGACAAGGACCGCCGCTCGATCCACTCCCGTGCGTGCAACGAAAGCCTGATCATACTCCCGGCAACTCGTTGACGCAGGCGACGCGCCAGCCGCGCGGCGTGCGGTCCAGCCGGGTGAGCGAGATGTTCTCGATCGACAGGTGCAGCGCGTTGTCGGCGCCGATGCCGAGCGCGTGCGCCACCGCGGCGCGGATCGCCCCGCCGTGGCTCACCGCGACCACGTCCTGCCCGGCATGGCTCTCCGCCAGCCGCTCCATGACCGCGCCGAGGCGTTTGATGCCGTCCGCCATGCTCTCCCCGCCCGGCGGACGTTCCTCGCCGCCGAGCGGCCAGAACGCGTGCGCCGGCAGCGTCAGCCGCTCCGGCAGCGCCGCATGCACCAGCCCCTGCCAGGCGCCGAACGCCAGTTCGATCAGGCCCGGCTCGATGGTCAGCGCCTGCTCCGGGTAGCCGGCACGAAAAATCGCCGCCGCGGTGCGCTGCGTGCGCGACAGCGGGCTGGCCAGCCACACCGCCGGGCGCGGCAGCCGGCGGGCGAGCGCGGCGTACATCGGCTGCTGCGCGGCGAGAC
Organism: uncultured Pseudomonadota bacterium; assembly: GCA_963786445.1. Lineage (GTDB taxonomy): Bacteria > Pseudomonadota > Alphaproteobacteria > Acetobacterales > Acetobacteraceae > JAFKFJ01. The sequence continues at coordinate 544,198 of CAWAZU010000028.1, read as the reverse complement.
TGTGCGGGCACAGTTCCACGTCCATCGTGCCGTAGATGATGGTGCGCGCGTTCTCCTCCACGATGGCGTGGCGGATCAGCCAGAAACGGGTTTCGCTCATGCGCTCATTCGCCGATCGCGATCAGCGCGCCGCGCACGCGCGCCATGTGGAACTGGCGCATGAACAACGCGCTCGCCGCCAGCAGCCAGATGGCGTTCAGCGCCGTGGCCCAGCCCATCTGGTCCCAGGCGACGGTGCCGTGGCTCAGCACTTGCCGCATCCCCTCGAACACGTGCGAGGACGGCAGCACGAACGCGACCGGGCGCACCGCCGGCGGCAGCACGGAAACCGGGTAGAACACGGCGGAGAACGGCGTCAGCCCGAACAGCACCAACCAGGCGAAGGATTCCGCCCCGGCGCCGTGGCGCAGGATGATCGAGATGATGCCGAGCGAGACCCACCAGCCCATCACCAGCAGGTTCGCCGCGAACAGCGCCAGCGGCCAGCCGAGCGAGAACAGGTTGAACGCATAGAGCAGCCAGGCCAGCAGCAGCGCCGGGATGAAGCCGATCAGCAGCTTCACCATCGACGTCGCGATCAGGGCCGCCACCAGTTCCCACGGCCGCAGCGGGCTGACGAAGACGTGGCCGAGATTGCGCGACCAGATTTCTTCGAGAAAGCTCACCGTCATGCCCATCTGGCTGCGCAGCGCGATTTCCCACAGCAGCACGCCGCCGACCAGCAGGCCGAACGCGGTCGCGCCGATACCGCCGGCCCGCGACGCCAGGAAACGCGCGGTGAATCCCCAGATGCACAGCTGCAGCGTCGGCCAGTAGGCGAGTTCCAGCACCCGCGGCCAGGACGTGCGGTAGAGCGCGATGTGGCGATAGATCAGCCCCCAGATGCGCCGCAGCACCGGCCGGCTCATCGCACGACCTCCGCGGCACCGCGGTTGCGCGCGATGTCCAGGAACACCGCCTCCAGATCGTCGCGGCCGTAGCGGTGCAGCAATTCGTCCGGCGTGCCGCGATCGACGATGCGCCCGCGCTTGAGCATCAGCACGAACGAACAGAGCCGCTCGACCTCGGCCATGTTGTGGCTGGCGAGCAGGATGGTGCAGCCGCTCTCGGCGCGATACCGCTCCAGCACGCCGCGCATGAAATCGCCGGTGTCGGGATCGAGGCTCGCCGTCGGCTCGTCGAGCAGCAGCAGGTCCGGCCGATTGATCAGCGCCTTCGCCAGCGCCACCCGCGTCTTCTGCCCGGCCGAGAGTTTTCCGGCCTTGCGGCGCAGCAGGTCGGCGAAGTCGAGTTCGTGCGCCAGTGTGGCAATGCGCGCCTCGGCGTTGCGCACGTCGTACAGATGGCAATAGACGCGCAGATTCTCCGCCACCGTCAGCCGCTGCGGCAGCGACACGTAGGGCGACGAAAAATTCATCCGCGCGAGGGCGGGAAAACGGTCGTGCGCGATGTCGTGGCCGAGCACGGTGATGCTGCCGGCGCTCGGCACCAGCAGGCCGAGCAGCATGGCGATGGTGGTGGTCTTTCCGGCGCCGTTGCCGCCGAGCAGCCCGACGATTGCGCCGCGCCGCACCGCGAAGTCGATGGCATCGACCGCCAGCGTGTCGCCGTACCGCTTGCTGAGCGCGCTGACCCGGATCGCGTCCATCACCAGGGGATTAGGGCCGGCGCCGCGCCGCGCCAAGGGCGCGGTTCCGTGCGCGACGCAGCCCGGCCATACTGAAGCGTCGAAACAGTGGGAGGAACGCAGATGGCAACCGCAGAAGCACGGCTCGCCGAGCTCGGCCTCGAACTGCCCGCCCCGCCCGGGGCGGTCGCCGCCTACGAGCCTTGGGTGGTCGCAGGCAACATGATCTACACCTCGGGGCAACTGCCCTGGCCCGACGGAAAAACCCTGGCCTTCAAGGGCCGGATCGGCAGCGAGCTGACCGCCGAGCAGGGCTATGCGGCGTGCCGCCTGGCCACCCTGAACGCGATCGCACAGCTCAAGGCGGCGTCCGGCGACCTGGAGCGCGTGCAGCGCATCGTGCGACTGGAAGGCTCGCTGAGCGTCGCGCCGGGGTTCGCGGCTTCGCCCCGCGTACTGAACGGCGCCTCCGACCTGCTCAACCAGGTGTTCGCCGAGCGCGGCCGGCATACCCGGATGATCTACACCAGCCCCGACCTGCCGCTCGACACCCCCTGCCTGATCGTGCTCTGGGCCCTGCTCGGCTAGGGCGCCTGGGCGACACGGGCGAGCGCGCCGGCCGACACTTCCATCTGCCGGGCGATGCGCGCCAGCGACTCGGCGAGCGTGTCGCCCTGCGGCGGTTTTGGACGCGGCGGCAGGGCAGTGCCCTGCGCCAGGCGGTGCGCGGCCGCCTCGATCCAGACGGCCCAGGCGCGCCAGGTGTCCGAGTCCTGGCGGGGTGTCGCGTCCAGTTGCAGCGCCGCCACACGGCCCGCCATGCGGCGCAGCGCCGCATCCACGGTCAGCGCGGCGGTAAGCGGCGGCGCGGCGGGACCCCGCTGCTCCAGCAGCGCGCGGTGCAGGCCAGCCTCGAAATTGTTGCTGGCGATGCCGGCGGCGCGGCGGGCGCTCGCCACTTCGGCCGGCGACATATCGCCGAACAGCGCGCCGATCTGAGCCGCCGCATAGGCGCCGTGCGCCAGGATCGCCGCGCGCTGGGTCTGCGCGAGGCGCCCCGGCTCCCAGCTCGGCCACAGCAGCACCACCACGGCGACCGCCAGCCCCGAGCCGATCAGCACATACAGCGCGCGCATCGCCGCGATGACGAGTTCGCTCTCGCCCGGCCGGCCGAGTTCCGACAGCAGCACGATCAGCGGCGTCAGGAACGCCATGAACAGAGCAAAACTGACCTGCCGCACCGCCAGCGCCAGCACGGCGAGCGGGAACAGCGCGGCGGCGATGGCGATCGGCGTGGTGCAGACGGTGCCGAGCGCCGCCGCCAGCAGCCCGCCCGCCACCGTGCCGGCGACGCGTTCCAGCGCGCGGGCCAGCGTGACCGAGACCTGCGGCTGCATGGTCAGCACCAGCATGATGGTCAGCCAGTGGCCGTAGGAGGTCGGCCAGTGCAACGTCAGCGCCAGCGCCGGCGCCGCCGCGACGGCGCCGCGCAGCGCGTGGCGGAACACGTCGGAGCGCCAGTCGAGATTGGCGTGCAGCCGCGCCGCGGCCCGGCGCAAGGTCAGGCGCCACGGCTCGCCGGCCTGCGCCCCCGGCACCGCGCCTTCCGGCGCGGCCAGAGTGGCGACCATGCGGACCCGTTCCGCCAGCGCCTCGGCGGCCGTGCGCAGCGCCGGTGCGGCGTCCCCGATCGTGGCGATCCTGGCCGCGGCGCCGTCGAGACGGAACAGGCGGGCGACCGTGTCGGTCTCGATGCCGTGCGCCGCCAGCGCCAGCACCGGGCGCAGCCGCCGCAGCAGCCGCTCCGCCGCTTCGTCGGTCGCGGGGTCGCGGCGCGCCGCCAGCAGGTCCGACAGGCCGGTCAGCACGCCGAAAATCTGCTCGGCCGCCTCCAGCCGGAGCATGATCTGCGCCGCGCGGGCGCTGACCGGCCCGCGCGTGCGCACGGTCGCCATCACCGCGTCGCGCGCCTGCTCGATCGCCTCGCGCACGGCACGGCGGCGGCTGCGCGCATGCGCGTCCCAGACCGACTCCGCGACCGCGCCCTGGCCCAGCACGGCGCGCAGATCGCTCGTCTGGGACGCGAGCGTCCGATACACCCCTGCCACGGCGCGGCGGGCGGGCAGGAACGGATGGACGCGCCAGATCACCAGTGTCAGCAGCGCCGCCCACAGGCTGCCGGCCCAGAACGCGCCGCCCAGCGCCAGCGCCGTGCCCGGGTCGGAGATCACGCGCGTCAGCGCCAGCACCTGCACCACGGTGAGCAGATTGCCGACCTGCTGCGCCGCCTGCCCGAGCACGCGCACGAACAGCGCGCAGAAGATGCCCGTGCAGGCCACCGCCACCACGACCGGCAGCGGCAGATTGCGCAGCAGGCCGTAGCCGACGGTGATCAGCGCGCCGAGCACGCCGAAGGACAGGATCGCGGGCAGGCGCCGCCTGATGGCGCCGCCGGGGTCCGCCAGGCAGGTGAGCAGCGCCGCCAGCGCCGCCTGCATCATCGGCGGCCACTGCAGCCACTCGTTGAGCGCCACGATCGCGGCGGTCGCCAGCGCGGCGCGCACGCCCTCGGCAATGCTGATGCGGCGCAGGTCGAAGGACACCAGCGGCAGCAGGCCGTGCGGAATGCCCGCTTCGGCGTGCGCGGTGCCGCCCACCCCCCCGCATCCCCCTCCCGCAAAGGGAGGGGGCTTTCGACACCTCCCCCTCCCCTCGCGAGAGGGGGCCGAGGGGAGGGGTCGCTTCCCAGCGGCGCGCCCGGCTACGCCGCCTTCGCCATCCCGCGCAGCACGTAATGCAGGATGCCGCCGTGGCGGTAATACGCGACCTCGTCGAGCGTATCGACGCGGCACAGTACTTTCACCGTCTCCGTCCTGCCGTCCGGCCGATGGATCACGAGAGCAAGGTCCATGCGCGGGCTGAGCTGCTCCAGCCCGACGATGTCCAGAATCTCCGCCCCGGTCAGCCCGAGCGTTTTCCGGTCCATGCCGTCCTTGAAGGTCAGCGGCAGCACGCCCATGCCGACGAGGTTCGAGCGATGGATGCGCTCGAAGCTTTCCGCGATCACCGCCGCCACGCCGAGCAGCAGCGTGCCCTTCGCCGCCCAGTCGCGCGACGAGCCGGTGCCGTATTCCTTGCCGCCGATCACCACCAGCTTCACGCCCTCCGCCTGGTAGCGCATCGCCGCATCGTAGATCGGCATCTGCTCGCCCGACGGCAGGTGTTTCGTGACGCCGCCTTCGACGCCGGGCACGATTTCGTTGTGGATGCGGATGTTGGCGAAGGTGCCGCGCATCATCACTTCATGGTTGCCGCGCCGCGCACCGTAGCTGTTGAAATCGTTGGGCCGGATCTGGTGCTGCAGCAGATAGTCGCCGGCCGGCGAGGTTTTGCGGATGTTGCCGGCGGGGGAAATGTGGTCGGTGGTGATGGAATCACCCAGCAGCGCCAGGATGCGCGCGCCAAAAATGTCGCCGCGCGGCTCCGGCTCCATCGTGATCCCCTCGAAATACGGCGGGTTGCGCACATAGGTCGAAGTGTCGGACCAGCCATAGGTCTTTGCGCTGCCTTCGACCGCGATGCGCTGCCACTGCTCCGGCCCCCGAAAAACTTCGCCGTAGCGGTCGAGGAACTGCGCGCGCGACAGGTTGGCACCGACCACCTCGGCAATCTCCTTGTTGCTGGGCCAGAGATCGCGCAGGAACACGGGCTTGCCGTCGCGGCCGGTGCCGAGCGGCGCCGTCGTGATGTCCTCGTTCATGGTGCCGAGCAGCGCGTAGGCGACCACCAGCGGCGGCGAGGCGAGGTAGTTGGCGCGCACGTTCGGATGCACGCGGCCCTCGAAATTGCGGTTGCCCGACAGCACCGCGACCGCGACCAGCTTGTTGTCCTCGATCGCATCGGCGATCGCGTCGTCGAGCGGGCCGGAATTGCCGATGCAGGTGGTGCAGCCATAGCCGACCGTGTTGAACCCGAGCGCGTCGAGATCGGCCTGCAATCCCGATTTCGTCAGATACTCGGTCACGACCTGCGAACCCGGCGCGAGCGATGTCTTCACCCACGGTTTTGGCGCCAGCCCGAGCGCCCGCGCCTTGCGCGCGACCAGTCCCGCGGCGACCAGCACCGAGGGATTGGACGTGTTGGTGCAACTGGTGATCGCCGCGATCACCACGTCGCCGTGGCCGATCTCGTAGTTCTTGCCCGCAACTTTTACGCGCGTGCCGACGTCGTTGGCGGGCACGCCGAGGCTCTTGGTCAGTTCCGTCCTGAACGCCGACGACGCCTCGCTCAGCAGCACGCGGTCCTGCGGCCGTTTCGGCCCGGCGAGGCTCGGCTGGACCGTGGACAGATCGAGTTCCAGCGTATCGGTGAACAGCGGGTCGGGCGTGCTGGAATCGCGCCACATCCCCTGCTCCCGGCAATAGGCTTCGACCAGCGCGATGCGGTGCGTGTCGCGTCCGGTCAGGCGCATGTAGTCGAGCGTGACGCGATCGACCGGGAAGAAGCCGCAGGTGGCACCGTATTCCGGCGCCATGTTGGCAATCGTGGCGCGATTGGCGAGCGGCAGGTCGTCGAGGCCAGGACCGAAGAATTCCACGAACTTTCCGACCACCCCCTTCTTGCGCAGGATCTGCGTGACGGTGAGCACGAGGTCGGTCGCGGTCGCGCCCTCCGGCAGCTTGCCGGTGAAACGAAACCCGATCACGTCGGGGATCAGCATGGCGATCGGCTGGCCGAGCATCGCCGCTTCCGCCTCGATGCCGCCGACGCCCCAGCCGAGCACGCCCAGTCCGTTCACCATCGTCGTGTGGCTGTCGGTGCCGTACAGCGTGTCGGGATAGGCGTAGGTGGTGCCGTCAACCTCGGCCGTCCACACCGCCTGGGCAAGATACTCCAGGTTGACCTGGTGGCAGATGCCGGTGCCGGGCGGCACCACGCGGAAATTGTCGAACGCCGCCTGGCCCCAGCGCAGGAACGTGTAGCGCTCGCCGTTGCGGTGGAATTCCATGTCCACGTTCTTGCGCAGCGCGTCCGGCGTTGCGTAGGCATCGACCATGACCGAGTGGTCGATCACCAGATCGACCGGCACCAGCGGGTTCACCTTCGCCGGCTCGCCGCCGAGCCGCACGATGCCGTCGCGCATCGCCGCCAGATCGACCACCGCCGGCACGCCGGTGAAATCCTGCATCAGGATGCGCGCCGGACGGAACGGCACCTCGCTGGTCGAGGTGGCGCTGCGCACCCAGTTGGCGATCGCCTGCGCGTCGGTGACGCGGTAGGTGGTGCCGTCCTCGAAGCGCAGCACGTTCTCCAGCAGCACTTTCAGCGTCACCGGCAGGCGGGCGATGTCGCCCAGCGTGTGTGCCGCCTCGGCGAGCGAGAAATAGGCGTAGTCGCGCCCCTCCACGCGGAGGGTGCGGCGGGTGTGCAGACCGTCCTGCCCGATCGTCTTCATGCGCGAGGCCCCAAGAACTGCGCCGCGCGCGCCGCGCGCCAGAACCCTGCGGCGAGTGGGCGTGTGTGTTGCTGCGAATCGCGCTTAAACCACACCGGCGCGGGGCGGTCCACTTGGCGGCTGTTGCGCCGCAGCAAGGGTGGGGTGAGCGTGTTGCAGGCCGAGGGCTTGGCGACGATCCGCGGCGAGCGGCTGGTGTTCTCCGGCCTGTCGTTCCGTTGTGCCGGACGGCGGCGCGCTGCTGCTCACCGGCCCGAACGGCGCCGGCAAGAGCACGCTGTTGCGCCTGCTGGCCGGTCTCGGCCGGCTGGAGGCGGGGCGGCTGCTGTGGCGCGGCGAGGACGCGCTCGACGATTTTCCCGCCCATGCCGCGCGCGTCGCCTATCTCGGCCATCTCGACGCGATAAAGCTCGGCCTGACGGCGGCCGAGAACCTGCGCGCCTGGGCCGGGCGGGCGGCGGTGGCGGAGGCGCTGGCATCGGTCGGGCTGGCGCCGCTCGCCGACCTGCCGGCGCGGCTGCTCTCGGCCGGGCAGCGGCGGCGGCTCGCCCTGGCGCGGCTCAAGCTGCGCAAGGCGCCGCTGTGGCTGCTGGACGAGCCGACGCTCGGGCTGGACGCCGCCTCGGTCGCGCGGTTCGGGGCGATGCTGGCGCGCCACCGCGACGGCGGCGGGATCGTGGTCGCGGCGACGCACCTGCCGCTGCCGCTGCCTCGGGCGGAAGAGCTGGCGCTGGGCGGGTGACCGCGTTCCTCGTCCTGCTACGAAGAGAGCTGCTGCTGGCGCTGCGCCACGGCAGCGACACGCTGGCGGCGCTACTGTTCTTCGTGCTCGCCGCCGCGCTGTTCCCGCTGGCCATCGGCCCGGCGCCGGAGACGCTGGGGCGGCTCGCGCCCGGCATCGTCTATGTCTGCGCGCTGCTCGCCGCCATCCTGCCGCTCGACCGGCTGTTCGGCGCCGATCTCGAGGACGGCTCGCTCGACCAGCTGCTGCTGTTCGGCCTGCCGGCGCCGGCGCTGGCGCTGGTCAAGGCGGCTGCGCACTGGCTGGTCACCGGCCTGCCGCTGCTGCTCGCCGCCGGGCCGGTCGCGGTGATGCTGCGCATCGCCCCGGCGGCGCTGCCGGTGCTGCTGCTGGGCCTGCTGCCGGCGACCCTGCTGCTGTCGCTGCTCGGCACTGTGGGGGCGGCGGTGGTGCTGGGCGCGCGCCGCGGCGGCGTGCTGCTGCCGCTGCTGGTGCTGCCGCTCGCCACTCCGGTGCTGATTTTTGGCGTCGCCGGCGTCGATGCCGCCGCTTTCGGCCAGTCGCCGCGGCCCCACCTGCTGTTCCTCGCCGCCATGCTCGCCGCCGCCCTGCCGCTCTGCCCGCTCGCGGCCGGCGCCGCCCTGCGCAACGCCGCGGAATGACGGCAAGCGCTGGAGCGGGTGAAGGGAATCGAACCCTCGTATGCAGCTTGGGAAGCTGCCGTTCTACCATTGAACTACACCCGCGCGCCGGCGGACCGCGCGGATATAGGCCGGGCCCGGTTGACGGCGCAAGCGCGCGCCCGTAGCGTGCGCGGCGATGGCACATGCCATCCCTCGTGATTTGTCCGGCCGGATTGCGGCGAGGTGAAACAAGCGCGCTAAAGAGGCCAGGGATGGCGGCGGCGATGGGCCGCAGCGTCCCGGCGTCCACGGTCCGGTCACGCTGGTCGAGGACGCCGCGCATGCCCGATTCCCTGCCCCCGTATCGCCCCGCCACCCTGCTGGTCCACGGCGGCACCGAACGCAGCGCGTTCGGCGAGACCGCCGAGGCGCTGTTCCTCACCTCCGGCTTTGTCTACGACAGCGCCGAGCAGGCCGAGGCCACGTTTGCCGGCACCGCGGCGCACTACCAGTATTCCCGCTTCGCCAACCCGACCGTCGCGATGCTGGAACGCCGCCTCGCGCTGCTGGAGGGCGCGGAGGCGTGCCGCGCCACCGCCAGCGGCATGGCGGCGGTGCATGCGGCGCTGATGAGCCATCTGCGCACCGGCGACCGGGTGGTGGCGGCGCGGGCGCTGTTCGGCGGCTGCCACTGGATCGTCTCGACCCTGCTGCCGCGCTTCGGCATCGCGAGCGAGTTCGTCGATGGCGCCGACCTCGGACCAGTGGCGCGAGGCATTGCGCCGCCCGGCCCAGCTTGTGCTGCTGGAATCTCCCTCCAACCCGATGCTGGAGATCATCGATCTTGCCGCGGTCTGCCGGCTGGCGCACGAGGCGGGCGCGATCGTGGTGGTGGACAACGTGTTCGCCACGCCGCTGCTGCAGCAGCCGCTGCGCCTCGGCGCCGATGTCGTGGTCTATTCCTGCACGAAACACATCGACGGCCAGGGCCGCGTGCTCGGCGGCGCGGTGCTCGGCGCGCGCGCCTGGATCGAAACGACTCTGCAACCGTTCGTCCGCAACACCGGCCCCGCGCTCTCGCCGTTCAACGCCTGGCTGCTGCTGAAGGGGCTGGAGACGCTGCCGTTGCGCGTCCACGCGGCCGCGGCCGCTGCGGCGCAGATCGCCGCGTTCCTCGCCGAGCAGCCCGGCGTCGCGCGCGTGCTCTACCCCGCGCGCCCCGACCATCCGCAGCACGCGCTGGCGATGGCGCAGATGTCGGGCGGCGGCACGCTGGTCAGCTTCGATCTCGCCGGCGGCAAGCCGGCGGCGTTCCGGCTGATGAACGCGCTGCGCCTGATCCGCGTCTCCAACAACCTCGGCGACACCAAATCGCTCGTCACGCATCCGGCGACCACCACGCACATGCGCATCGGCGCCGAGGAGCGCGCGCGGCTCGGCATCAGCGAAGGCGTGGTGCGGCTGTCGGTCGGGCTGGAGGACGCCGCCGACCTGATCGACGATCTGACGCAGGCTTTGCGCCGCACGGCGTGAACGCCCGGCCCTGGACAGCGCGCCGCGGTTGGCGCCCAATGCCGCCGCGATGACCGACGACTACACGGCGAGCACGCGCGGCATCCGCGTCAGCGTGCGCAGCTTCTTCCTGGCCGACCAGTCGCGGCCGGCCGAGGGCACCTATGTCTGGGCCTATCGCATCCGCATCGACAATTTTTGCCGCGAGACGGTGCAGCTGCTGCGCCGCACCTGGCTCATCACCGACGCGCGCGGGCGCACCCAGCGCGTCCACGGCGAGGGCGTGGTCGGCCAGCAGCCGGTGCTGGAGCCGGGCGAGGCGTTCGAATACACCTCCGGCACGCCGCTGGAGACGCCGTCGGGCTTCATGACCGGCACCTATCACATGGTCGCCGTCGGTTCGGGCGAAGCGTTCGACGTGGCGATCCCGGCGTTCAGCCTGGACAGCCCCGAGGCCGACACCCGGCTGCATTGAGCGCCGGGCGAGTTGCCTTGCGCCGCAGGCTTGCCGCCCCAAATGGCGTCGGCAAAGACAGGTGCGACAGCGACAGCGAGGCAGCCCGGCCGTGAAGATCGTCCCCTCGAAAACCGTGCTGACCTCGGGGTCCGAAGCGCGCCCGACGCGCGAAGCGGCCGAGGCGGCGGTGCGCACGCTGCTGCAATGGGCCGGCGAGGACCCCGACCGCGAGGGCCTGCGCGAGACGCCCTCGCGCGTGGTGCGCGCCTACGAAGAATTCTTCGCCGGCTACACCATCGACCCGGTGGCGCTGCTGGAACGCACGTTCGCGGAGACCGAAGGCTACGACGAGATCGTGCTGCTGCGCGACATCCGGCTGGAGAGCTACTGCGAGCACCACATGGTGCCGATCGTCGGGCGCGCGCACGTCGCCTATCTGCCGCACCGCCGCGTCGTCGGCATCAGCAAGATGGTGCGGGTGATCGAGGCGTATGCCAGGCGGCTGCAGATCCAGGAGAAGCTGACGGCGCAGATCGCCAACACGATCAACGACGTGCTGCAGCCGCGCGGGGTCGCGGTGGTGATCGAGGCGAGCCACCAGTGCATGACCACGCGCGGCGTTCACAAGCCGGGGGTGGCGATGGTGACCAGCCGCATGCTCGGCGCGTTCCGCGACGACCCGACGACGCGGCGGGAGTTCCTGGCAATGATCCGCGGCCCGCGGGACGGCGCGCCGGAGTAGGACGGGCGGCCGGCCCGAACCTCGCCGGCGCCGTTAAGGAATCATTACGCCATTCTGCGTACGTCTCGTTCGGGCGCCTGCTCCTCGCGTGAACCGAGCCGGAAGATGCTGGACATGACCATGGCAACGCCGACCTGCTGCAATCCGCGATCGCCGCGCCTGGCCGGGCGATCCCTGCGCGCGCTGGCGATGCGGCATGTCCCGCCGGTGCTGAAGGACCGCAGGGGCATCTCGGCGATGGAATACGCGGCGCTCGGCGTCGGCATTGTCGTGGTGATCGTCACCGCCGTCGCGGCACTCGGCACCGAGGTGAGCGGCATGCTCGCCTCGGTGGGCAACGGCGTCTGAGCACGCGACGCCGGAAACTCGTTGCCTGTTCTTGCCGGCCGCGCCTAGCATCCCGCCCGGATGGGCGCAGCCGCCGGCCATCCGGAAAAATATCGGAACGGGATAGGAGCGTCGGAACAATGCTGCCGGATCTGAAGCAAATCACCGGGGCCGCCTGGCGGGCTGCCAAGAAGCAGGCCGGCGTGAAGGGCGCGGGCTTCTTCGACGGCGCCGGCAGCAAGGCCGTCGCCGACAAGATCGACCGCTACCAGCAGAAGAAGGCGACCTACAAGGGCGCCAAGACGTCAAAGAATTTCCAGGACCTGGTGAGCGCGTTGCTCGATCTGGAAACCGCACTGACCAAGGCCGAAGCCGACCGCAGCTTCAAGAGCGATCTCGCCAAGGAAATGCAGGCCGATATCGGCAAGCTGCTCAAGGAGGTCGATGCCGCCAAGCTGAAGCTCGGCAAGATCGCCACCGACAAGGAGGCGATGAAGCAACTCGACCAGGAGGGCGCCACCGAGATGAACAAGATCATCGACGAATTCGTCTTCTGACCGCCCGCTCTCCTTCGACCAATCACTCGGGCAGCGTCGCGCGGCGTCCTCAGTCCGCCGCCGCGCGCGCCGCCGGGTCGCGCCGTTCCGCCACCGCCTCGCCGAACGCCTCGAAGATGCGGCGCGACACCGCGTCGGTCTCGTGGTCGTATTCCGGGTGCCACTGCACGCCGACCGCGAAGCCCGGCGCACTGGCGACGCGCACCGCCTCGATGGTGCCGTCGGGCGCAGTGCCCTCCACCACCAGGCCGGGCGCCAGCCGGTCGATGCCCTGGTTGTGCAGCGAATTCACCGCGATCTCACGCGCCCCGGCGACGCGGTGCAGCCAGCTGCCGGCGACCACGCGCACCGCATGCGCCTTCGCCGTGCGCATCCGCGCAAGCGGGACGATCGGCGTCGAATGGTCGATCCGGCCGGGCAAGTCCTGCAGCCGCTGATGCAGCGAGCCGCCGAGCGCCACGTTCAGCTCCTGCAACCCGCGGCAGATCGCCAGCACCGGCAGCCCGGCCGCGATCGCCGCGCGGATCATCGGCAGCGTCAGCGCGTCGCGCCGCGCGTCCTCCGGCGTGCCCTCGGGGTGCGGCGGACCGCCGTAAAGCGAGGGCTGCACGTTGGAGCGGCTGCCGGTCAGGATGATGCCGTCGAGCCGCGAGATCAGCGTCACCAGGTCCGACGCCTCGCCGTTCGCCGGCAGCAGCACCGGCACGGCGCGCACCACCAGGTCGGTCGCGCGGACATAGGTGTCGGAGGCGGCATGGTTCGGCATCCCGTAGGTGCCGAACAGTTTCGTGCAGCAGGAAATCCCGACCAGCGGCTTCATGGCGAATAGCATTCTCCGCCATCGTGGCCAAAACGTGAAGCTGTTTTGCGCCGCAGCATGCACCGCCCTGCCCCGCGTCAACGCCGGGGCGGCTCAACGGTAGAGCTTGTCCTGCCCCGGAAAGTCCTTCGGATCGACCAGCGTGAACATGTGCTGGTCGAATGTGCCGCCCAGCTCGACATCATACAGCGTCACCCGCGTCTCGCGCCGCTGCGCATCCACCACCACCCATTGCCGCAGCGCCAGCGGATCGTCGCTGAACACCAGCGTCAGGCTGCCGTCGCCGGGGCTCCTGGTGCGCACCAGCGTCACCTGGATTTGTCCGGGCAATCGCTCGAACCCGGTCACCGTCACCGCGCCGGCGAGCGTAACCTGGTCGCTGAGCAGGATGCCGAGCGGCGTCTCGCCGAGCGGGATGTTGGTCACCTGGCGCAGCTCGCGGTCGTAATAGACGAACAGCCCGTGGCCGGCGACCAGCAGCAGCGGGCTGGGCGGATCGTACTGGAACCGCATGCGGCCGGGCCGCTGCATCCAGGCGGTGCCCTCGCTGGTGGACCCGTCCGGCGCCACTTGCAGGAAATGCGCCTTCAGCGTGCGGATGCCGTTCAGATACGCCTCGATCCGCTGCAGGTCCGCGCGGTCCTGGGGCGTCAGCGGCGCGGCGACGGGGGCGGCGGCGGCCAGCAGCGCGGCGGCGGGCAGCATCAGCAGCAGGGTGCGGCGGTTCATGCCGCCAATCTGGCGCGCCGGGCGCGCCATTCAAACCGGCGCCGCCGGCATGTGACCTATTCGGCGGGCAGCGGGGCGGCGGCGCGCCACAACTCCGGCCGCAGCTCCTCCGGCCGGTCGGGGAAGAACAGCGCGCAGCCGAGCGTGATCAGCGAGGCGCCGGCGAGCACCAGCAGGCTGGCGGCGAGGCCGCCGGTGCGCTCGTACAGGAACGCGATCAGCGGCGGCGCGGCGGCGGCGCCGAGGAAGCCGACGAAGAACCGCACCGAATAGAGCCGCACCCGCAGCGCCGGAGCGATGTAGCGCGCCGCCATGGTCTCGTTGACCGTGACCTGCCCGAACACCGTCGCCGCCACCGCGCCGGCGAGCGGCACCACCGCCCAGCCCGGCGCCGCCGCCAGCAGCACGAGGCAGGGCGTCAGCGCCAGCGACATCGGCAGGAACAGGCGCCGCAGCGTCATGCGGTCGATCAGCCGCCCGACGGTGAACTGGGTGGCGGCGCCGCACAGCGTCGCGATCGTCGCCGCCGCCCCGGCGAGCGGCAGCAGCGACGGGCTGGCCGCCAGCCGCTCCTGCATGAGTTTCGGGATCAGCACGGTGAAGGCGTTGAACACCAAGCCGGAGGCGACCGCGATCACCATCAGCACGATCACCGCGCGGCGCACCAGATGGCGCGGGATCGGCGGGAACGTCGCCTGCGCCCGCCGCGCCGCCGCCTCGGAATGCGGCACCGCGAGCCAGGCGAGGCCCAGCAGCGCCAGCAGCGCCCCCGGCACGATGAAGCCGGCGCGCCAGCCGACCTGGACCGCGAGGAAGGCGGTGATGACGGGGGCGAGGGCGACGCCGACATTGCCGCACACGCCGTTCACCCCGATCGCCCGCCCCGGCCGCTCCGCCGCCGCCTCGATCAGCAGCGCGGTGCCGACCGGGTGGTAGATGGCGACGAACGCGCCGGCCGCCGCCAGCGCCACCGCCAGCATGGCGGGCGTGCGCGCGAGGCCGGACCCCGCCAGCGCCGCCGCGGCGCCGAAGAAGAAAATGGTCATCAGCGCCCGCCGCCCGATCCGCGCCGCGAGCCAGCCCTGCGGCAGGGAGAACAGGCCGTAGCAGACGAACATCCCGGTCGCGAGTTCCAGGATCGGCCCGTAATGCGGGCCAAACGCGCCGCCGGGGACGGCCATGCTGAGCACCGCCGTCGGCAGGATCAGCAGGCTGTAATGCGTCAGGCCGTGGGCGGCGTTGATCAGCAGCAGTTGCGGGCGTGAGGACATGGCCGGAACCCTAGCAGAACCGATGCGCGGACGATAAGCCGCCGCCCGTGAAGATCATCGAGATCACCAACGTCGATTTTTCGCTCCGCCATTTCCTGCTGCCGCTGATGCGCGGCCTGCGGGCGCGCGGGCACGAGGTGGTGGGGGTGGCGGCCGACGGCCCGTTGCTTGACGCGGCGCGCGCCGAGGGTTTCCGCATCGTGGCGCTGCCGCTCGCCCGCAGCCCGTCGCCGCTGGCGCAGGCACGGGCGTTTTGCGCCCTGCTGCGTCTGTTCCGGGCGGAGCGGCCGGACCTGGTGCATGCCCACATGCCGATCAGCGGTTTCCTTGCCCGTCTCGCCGCGCGGGCCGCCGGGGTGAAGCGTGTCGCCTATACCGGCCACGGCTTCCTGTTCAACCAGCCCGCCCCCTGGCCGCGCCGCGCCGCTTCGCTGGTCATGGAATTCTGCGCCGGCCGCCTGACCGACATTTTTTTCACTGTCTCCACCGAGGAAGCGCGCGACGCGAAACGGCTGCGCCTGCACCGCGATCCCCACGCCGTCGGCAACGGCCGCGACCCGGCCCGCTTCCGCCCCGATCCGGCCGCGCGAACCCGCATCCGCGCCGCGCTCGGCGTGGCGGAGGATCGCGTGGCGGTGATCGCGGTGTCGCGGCTGGTGCGGCACAAGGGCTACCCGGAACTGCTCGCCGCCATGCGGGATGTGGACGCGGAGCTGTGGGTGGTGGGCGAGCGGCTCGCCTCCGATCACGGCGCGGACCTCGAACCTTATTTCGCGGCGAGCGGCCTCGGCGCGCGGCTGCGCCGGCTCGGCTATCGCGAGGACGTGCCGGCGCTGCTCGCCGCCGCCGACATTTTCGTGCTGCCCAGCCATTTCGAGGGGCTGCCGATGTCGGTGATCGAGGCGATGCTGTGCGCCCTCCCGGTCGTCGCGACCGACATAAGGGGGCCGCGCGAACAGGTGGTGGACGGTCTAACCGGCCTGCTGGTTCCACCGGCCCAGGTGGCGCCGCTCGCCGCCGCGCTGCACCGTCTGGCGGGCGATGCCGCGCTGCGGGCGCGCATGGGGGCGGCGGGGCGGGCGCGGGCGCTGGACCTCTATGACGAGGCGCGGGTGGTCGCCCGCACGCTCGACCTGCTATTGGCCGCGCCATGACCGACTTTTTCCCCATCCGCCGCGCCCTGATCTCCGTCTCCGACAAGACCGGCCTTTTGCCGCTGGCGCAGGCGCTGGTGGCGCATGGGACGGAAATCATCTCCACCGGCGGCTCGGCCCGGGCGCTGCGCGAGGCGGGGATCGCGGTCGTCGAGGTGGCGCAGCACAGCGGCTTCCCGGAAATCCTCGACGGGCGGGTGAAAACGCTGGTGCCGCAGATCCATGGCGGCATCCTGGGGCGGCGCGATTTGCGCAGACCATGTTGCAGCAAATGGCCGCGCACGGGATCGCGCCGATCGACCTGGTGGCGGTCAACCTCTATCCGTTCGAGGCGACGGTCGCGCGCCGGCGCCGATTTCGGCAACTCGCGTTGAACAACATCGACATCGGCGGCCCGGCGCTGATCCGCGCCGCGGCGA
Source organism: uncultured Pseudomonadota bacterium (assembly GCA_963786445.1). Taxonomy (GTDB): domain Bacteria; phylum Pseudomonadota; class Alphaproteobacteria; order Acetobacterales; family Acetobacteraceae; genus JAFKFJ01. Next base: position 527,763 of record CAWAZU010000028.1, on the reverse strand, counting down.
AGAACCACGATTTCGTCGCCGTGCTGACCGATCCGGCGCAGTACGACGACCTGCTCGCCGAACTCGCCGCGCACGGCGGCACCACGCTGGCGCTGCGCCGCCGCCTCGCCGCCGCCGCCTATGCCCGCACCGCCGCCTACGACGCCGCCATCGCCGCCTGGTTCGCCGCAACAGGAGGGGCAGGAATTTCCCGCCGCGCCTCGCCATCGCCGGCACGCTGCGCCAGACGCTGCGCTACGGCGAGAACCCGCACCAGCACGCCGCCTTCTACGCCACCGGCACGCGGCCCGGGGTCGCCACCGCCCGGCAGGTGCAGGGCAAGGAACTGTCCTACAACAACCTCAACGACACCGACGCCGCCTTCGAGTGCGTCGCCGAGTTCGCCGAACCCACCGTCGTCATCGTCAAGCACGCCAACCCGTGCGGCGTCGCCATCGCCGCCGACGCTGGCCGAGGCCTGGGACGCGGCGCTGCGCTGCGATCCGGTCTCGGCGTTCGGCGGCATCGTCGCGGTCAACCGCACGCTCGACGAGGCGACGGCGGAAAAGATCGCGGCCATCTTCACCGAAGTCATCGTCGCCCCCGACGCGACCGATGCCGCGCAGGCGGTGCTCGCGCGCAAGAAGAACCTGCGCCTGCTGCTCACCGGCGGCCTGCCCGATCCCGCCGCGCCGCGAGCCGACGTTCCGCAGCGTCGCCGGCGGGTTTCTGGTGCAGACGCGCGACTCCGGCCGCATCGCGCGCGCCGACCTGCGCACGGTGACGCGCCGCGCCGCCGACCGAGGCGGAGCTCGCCGACCTGATCTTCGCCTTCCGCGTCTGCAAGCACGTCAAGTCGAACGCGATCGTCCATGCCCGCGGCGGCGCCACCGTCGGCATCGGCGCCGGGCAGATGAGCCGCGTCGATGCCGCGCGCATCGCCGCCTGGAAGGCCGCCGGAGCACGAAGGCGCACAGGGCAGCGTCGCCGCCTCCGACGCCTTCTTCCCGTTCGCCGACGGGCTGGAGGCGGTGATCGCAGCCGGCGCCACCGCGGTGATCCAGCCCGGCGGCTCGCTGCGCGACGCCGAGGTGATCGCGGCGGCCGATGCCGCCGGCATCGCCATGGTGTTCACCGGGATGCGCCACTTCCGCCACTGAACGGCGCGTTCACAACTCCGCGAGCCGACGGCAAGCCGCGCCCGCTCTGCCCACGTGCTCAAAAGCCTGGGTCGGGAGGAACGGCCATGACGAAAAATTCCGCACCGGAAAACGAACCCGCGGTCGGCGGCTTTTCCTATCCGTTCCGCCTGCTCGGCGAGCGGTTCGCCGGCGCGGATCGCGCCCAGGCGGTGGTCGCGACGCGGCCGGAACTGCGCCGCATCGGCGTCGGCGACCTGGGCGCGGCGCTGCAAGATGGCTGGCACGACTTCGTCGCGCACCGCACCGATGTGATGTTCCTCTGCCTGCTGTTTCCGGTGCTCGGCCTGCTGCTGTCGCGTGCCGTGATCGGCCATGACGTGCTGGCGCTGCTGTTCCCGCTCGCCGCCGGCTTCGCGCTGGTCGGGCCGGTCGCCGGCACCGGCCTCTACGAGATGAGCCGCCGCATCGAGGCCGGCGAGGCGGTGTCCTGGCGCACCGCCTTCACGGTGCTGCTGGCGCGCGGCTTCGGCCCGATCCTGCTGCTCGGCGTGCTCTACGCGGCGCTGTTCGTGATCTGGCTGCAAGTGGCGCTGGCGATCTACGAGCATTTTGCCGGCGCCGCGCCGCCGGCCTCCGTGGATGCGTTCCTGCGCCACGTGTTCGCGACCGCGGCGGGCTGGCGCATGATCGTCGTCGGCAACCTGGTCGGGCTGCTGTTCGCGATCGTCGCCTTCGCGGTCGGCGTGGTGTCGTTCCCGATGCTGATCGACGGGCGCTTCGGGCGCAGCGGCGGCGAGATGCTGTCGCTCGCGGTCGGCACCTCGCTCGCCGCGGTGCGCGCCAATCCGCTGCCGCTGGCGCTCTGGGGGGTGATCGTGGCGGTGTGCCTGCTGGTCGCCTCGGTGCCGTTCTTCCTCGGCCTCGTCGTGGTGATGCCGGTGCTCGGCCACGCCACCTGGCACCTCTATCGCCGCCTCGTCGCCTGAGCCGCATGCAACTGCGAAGCGTTCGCATCGTTGCGGCGCCGCCTTGAACGTTCCCCCGCACGCCCGCATAAAGCGCTGCGGCACGCGCGCAGGCGGCCCGGGGGTTTTTCATGCGCAACTTCGACGAGCTGAGCGAGCGCGAAGTCCTCGCACTCGCCATCGGCAACGAGGAAGAGGACGGCCGCATCTATGCCGATCTCGCCGAACGCCTGCATGACGATTATCCGGCGACCGCAAGCGTGTTCAGCAAGATGGCGGGCGAGGAAGGCGAACACCGCCGCCGCCTGCTCGACCTGTATCGCCAGAAATTCGGCGAGCACATCCCGCTGATCCGCCGGCAGGACGTGCGCGGCTTCATCCGCCACGCGCCGGTCTGGCAGCAGCGCACGCTCGGCATCGAGCAGGTGCGCAAGCTGGCGCAGGCGATGGAGGCGGAGACGCAGCGCTTCTACCGCCAGGCGGCGGCGCACAGCACCGACGCCTCGCTGCGCAAGCTGCTCGGCGACCTCGCCGAGATCGAGGCGCAGCACGAGCACACCGCCGACCGGCTGATCGCCGAGAACGTGCCGGAGAACGTCGAGCGCGAGGAGGCGGACGCAGAGCGGCGGCTGTTCGTGCTGCGGGTGATTCAGCCGGGGCTGGCCGGGCTGATGGACGGCTCGGTCTCGACGCTGGCGCCGGTGTTCGCCTCGGCGCTGGCGACCGGGCAGAGCTGGGATGCGTTCGTGGTCGGGCTGGCGGCCTCGATCGGGGCCGGCATCTCGATGGGGTTCGCCGAGGCGCTGTCGGACAACGGCAGCCTGACCGGGCGCGGCGCGCCGTGGGTGCGCGGGCTGATCTGCGGGCTGATGACGACGCTGGGCGGCATCGGCCACACCATCCCGTTCCTGATCCCGATGTTCTGGACGGCGATGTCGGTGGCGGTCGCGGTGGTGGTGGTGGAGCTGGGCGTCATCAGCTGGGTGCGCTGGCGCTACATGGACACGCCGCCGTTCTCGGCGGCGATGCAGGTCGGCCTCGGCGGCGCACTGGTGTTCGCGACCGGAGTGCTGATCGGCAGCAGTTGAGGCGGGGTACGCCTGCCGGCGCTAGCGGGCCACGACGCCATGCGCAGTGCCGGCCTCGCGCATCGCGTTCCAGAGGTCGCGGCGGGTTTCCGGGCGGAGACTGCAGAACTCCATCGGCAGGGCGTGCCGCGTCCGCCCGGCGAGCACCGTATCGACCAGGAACAACGGCCGCCCTTTCGCTTCCTGGAACACGCGCCCGACATACTCGCCCATGATGCCGAGCATGAGCAACTGCACGGCGCCGAACAGCACCACCGCCGTCATCAGACTGGACCAGCCGACCACCGTGCCGCCGGCGGCCCAACGCCACAGCGTGAACAGCAGCATCAGCACGCCGATCACAGCGGCGGCGAAGCCGAGATAGGAGGCCAGGCGCAGCGGCAGTGCCGAAAACCCGGTGATCGCGTCCACCGCGAACCGGACCATCTTGCCGAGCGGGTATTTGCTCGACCCGGCATAGCGCGCCTGCCGCTCGTACGGCAGCGCGACCTGCTTGCCGCCCACCCAGCTAACCATGCCGCGAATGAAACGGTGCCGCTCCGGCATGGCCGACAGGGCCTCCACCACGCGGCGGCTCATCAGCCGGAAATCGCCGGTGTCGCGCGGGATCGGTACCGCGGCGAGGCGCACCAGCAGGCGATAGAAGGTGGCGGCGGTCACGCGCTTGAACCAGCTTTCCGCCTCGCGCCGGGTCCGCTGGCCGAACACCACGTCGGCGCCGGCATCGAGCTCGCGCATCATCGCGGCGAGCAGTTCCGGCGGATCCTGCAGATCCGAATCGATCAGCATCACCCGCAGTCCGCGCGAGAGTTCCAGGCCGGCGGTGGCAGCCGCGTGGTGCCCGTGATTGCGCATCAGGCGGACACCGACGACATGCGCGTCCCGGCACGCGAGCTCGGCGATGACGCTCCAGGTCCGGTCGCGGGACCCGTCGTCCACCAGCACGATTTCGTAGTCCCCGCCACAGGCGTCGCGTGCCGCAGCGGCGGCGCGCCGGTGGAACTCCGGCAGTACCGCTTCCTCGTTGTAGCACGGCGCCACGATCGAGAGCGATGGCGGCCGGAACCGCGCCGAGCTGAGATCGTCCATCGGGAGCACTCCACCTGCGCCGGCGCCGCCTTGCGGCCTTGAATGTTTCTAACAAAATTCATCGATGAATTCGCGAGCATTTCGACATGGCATGACCTTCAAATCTTGGGGAGATCAAACCAACTCGACTGCACTTCCAGCCTTTTCCTCGCATGGATTTGAACACGACGCGAGGGTGCAATGTATATTAGTGGGCCAGTGCTATTCCTCGTGGCGAATGATGGCGGGGCCGATTATAGCGTATGAGCGATAACATATTGCGTGCAAAGTACTGGCTGTCGGAACGGCGCGTGCGCCAGGCGCTGTCGATCCGGCGAGTGATCTGCGGCTGTGCGGTCATCGTCGGGGTGTATGTCGCCGCCCAGCTCGCGGGCGCGCGGCATGCCGGGTGGGTCGCCGTCAGCCTGGGCCTGCTGCTGGCGGTGCCGGCCGCGCGCAGCCTGTGCGGCCCCGAGCCGCTGCTGCCCCGGTCCGCACCTGCGCGAAGCGCGGCCCCGGTCCGGCTCGGCCTGCTGGTGCCGGTCGCGGCCGTGCTGTTCGCAGTGGTGCTCACGCCCGTGCTGGTCACCAGGATGCCGCCGTTCGACGATTACACGAACCATCTGGCGCGCATCTGGGTGATGGTCACCAACGGCAGCGACCCGCTGCTCGATCGGTTCTACGGAATCAGATGGACGGTCGTGCCGAATTTGGCGATCGACCTGATCGCGCCGTTGCTGGTGAAGGCGACCGGCATCTATCTCGGCGGCAAGCTGTTCATCGTGCTCTACACGCTGCTGCTGTTGACCGGCCCGCACGCGATCCAGGCGGCGCTGTACCGGCGGCTGTCGCTCGGACCGCTGGTGGCGAGCCTGTTCATCTACAATTCCATCAACAAGTTCGGCGTGGTAAACTACGAGTTCGGCGTGGGCCTGGCGCTGTGGCTGATCGCGGGATGGATCGCGCTGCGCCGCTCCGCCGCCTGGCTGCGCGTGTCGGTCTCGATCGTTTGCGTGATCGTGCTGTTCTTCTGCCACCTGATGGCGCTTGGCCTCTACGGCCTCGCGATCGGCAGCTTCGAGCTGTGGTCCTGGTGGGTCGAGCCGAAAGCCATCCGCGCGCGGCTGTGGGACGGCGCGCTGCTGGCGCTGCCGTTCGCGGTCGCCATTCCGCTCCTGATGCTCGGACCCAGGGACAACGCCTTCGCGATCCCTGCGGAATGGGGCGGGCTGCATGCGCGCATGGACGGCATCCGCTACGTGTTCCAGGCGTATTATCCGCGGCTCGATCTGATCGCGATGGTCGGCATGGCGATCGGGCTGGCCTGGGCGCTGTACCGGCGCGTGCTGCGCCTGCATCCCTTCGTCTGGGTGTTTCTGGCGGTCGCGATTGCGGTGTACCTGGTGATGCCGAACCGGGCGATGGGCTCGTGGGGGGCGGCGGTGCGGCTGCCGATTGCGCTCCTGTTCGTGGTGATCGGCGCGCTGCAATGGAATCTGGCGTCGGCCCGTGCGCGCGCCGCCTTCGTGCTGATCGTCGCGGCACTCGCCATCTTTCGCACGGCCACCGTGGAGGCGGCGTTCCGACATTACGATAGGATCAGGGTGGAGCTCGATGCGTCGCTGCAGCAGGTCCCGCCCGGCAGCCGGATTCTGATCGCCGACGAGTACCGCAACTCGGTGGAGTTGCTGATCGCCATTCGGCAGTTGCCGTGCCTCGCGGTAATCGAGCGCTCCAGCCTGGTGTCGCTGGTGTATTCCCACCCGTTGCAGCAGATACTCGTCGTCAAGCCGCCATACCGGCAGATCGCCGGCGGCTACAGCGACCAGCCGGTGCCGCTCGCCGATCTGCTGCATCCGCCGCCGGCATCATCGCCGGCGGAGGCACCATTCTACGCGCCCAGTGGCCGCATCTACTGGCGGGACTGGCCGCATACCTACGACTTCGTTTACATCATGGACCGCAGCGACCCGGCCAGTCCGGCGCCCGGACGGCTGCAACTGCTCGACCGGGGCGAGCGCTTCGAGTTGTTCCGCGTCGTGCGCGGCTGAACCCGCCGCTACGGCACCAGCACCAGCCGCAACACTTCGGCGACTGCGACGGTGACGCCGACGCCCATCACGTACAGCGCCGCGAACCACAGCAGCCGCCGGCGCATCAGTGATAGCCCTCGCCGTGCTGCACCTTGCCGCGGAAAACGTAGTAGGCGTAGCCCATGTAGGCGAGGATGATCGGCACCAGCACCGCCGCGCCGACGAGCAGAAACGCCTGGCTCTCCGGCGGCGCCGCGGCGTCGCGAAACGTGATGCTCGGCGGCACGATGAACGGGTAGAGGCTGATGCCGATGCCGACATAGCACAGCACGAACCAGCCGAGCGCGCACAGGAACGGCGTCACCTCATGCCGGCGATCGAGGCCGCGCCAGAATCCCCAGGCCAGCAGCGCCACCAGCACCGGCACCGGGCTGGTCAGCAGGATGCCCGGCCAGCCGAACCAGCGCCGCGCGAAGGCCGCATTCAGCATCGGGGTCCACAGGCTCACCACCACGATCAGCGCCAGCGTCGCCACGCCCAGCACGCGCGCATGCCGCCGGCAGCGTCGTTGCAGCGCGCCCTCGGTGCGCCAGATCAGCCACGTCGCGCCGAGCAGCGCGTAGCCGATCACCAGCGCCAGGCCGCAAAGGATCGTGAAGCCGGTCAGCCAGTCCCACCAGCCGCCGGCATAGGCGCCGTTGACCACGCGCACGCCCTGCAGCAGCCCGCCGAGCGTCAGCCCCTGCGCGAACGCCGCCAGCGTCGAGCCGGCGAGGAACGCGAAATCCCACGCCGCGCGCCCGTGCGCCGTGCGCGCGCGGAAGCGGAACTCGAAGGCCACGCCGCGAAAGATCAGCGCCAGCAGCATGCCGATGATGGTCGGATAGAACGCCGGCATGATGACGGCGTAGGCGAGCGGAAACACCGCGAACAGTCCGCCGCCGCCCAGCACCAGCCAGGTCTCGTTGCCGTCCCAGACCGGCGCGATGGAGTTCATCATCAGCGCGCGGTCTTCCGGCTGCCGCTCGACAACGAACAGAATGGCGGTGCCGAGGTCGAACCCGTCGAGCACCACATAGGCCAGCACGGCAAAGGCGATCAGCCCGCCCCAGACCAGCGGCAGATCGAGCCAGGGCAGCGTCATCATGGCGCGTCCTCCGTCGGCCGCGGATCGCCGGGCGTGTGCGCGGCGAGCGGGCCGGGCGTAATGCCGGCGCTGCGGGTCGGCACGCCCGGATGCGGCCCCGGCTCGGCCGGCACCGGCGGCTTGGCGACCAGCGCCAGCAGATACGACAAGCCCGCGCCATAGACGATGAAATACACGATCGCGAAGGCGGCGAGCGAGGTGGCGACACCCTGGAGTGCGATCGGCGAGGCGCTGTCCGCGGTGCGCAGATAGCCATAGACGGTGTAGGGCTGGCGCCCGACTTCGGTGACCACCCAGCCGGCCAGCAATGCGATGAACCCCGCAGGCGCCATCGCCACCGCGAGCCATTGCAGCCGCCGCGCATGATACAGCCGCCCGCCGCGGCGCAGGATCAGGCTGGCGAGGCCCACGCCCGCCATCAGGAAGCCAAGCCCCACCATGACGCGGAACGCCCAGAACACCACCGGCGCATAGGGGCGGTCGGCGGGCGGGAACGCGCTCAGCCCCTTCACCTCGCCGTTCCAGTCGTGCGTCAGGATCAGGCTGCCGAGATGCGGGATGGCAAGTTCATACTCGGTGCGCTGCCGCTGCATGTCGGGCCAGCCGAACAGGATCAGCGGGGCGGCGTGCGTGGTCTCCCAGTCGCCTTCCAGGGCCGCGATCTTGGCCGGCTGGTAGTGCAGCGTGTTCAGCCCGTGCAGGTCGCCCATCACGATCTGCGCCGGTGCCACGATGGTGGCCATCCACATCGCCATCGAGAACATGGTGCGCGCCGCGACGTTGCCGCGGTCGCGCAGCAGGTGCCAGGCGCCGACCGCGCCGACGAAGAACGTGACGGACAAGTAGGCCGCCAGCACCATGTGCGGCAGCCGATAGAAGAACGACGGATTGAAGATGACTGCGAGCCAGTCGGTGGGCACGAAGCGGCCCTGCGCGTCGATGCGGAACCCCTGCGGCGTCTGCATCCAGGAATTCGCCGACAGGATCCAGAACGTGCTGATCAGTGTGCCCACCGCGACCACGCAGGTCGCGAAGAAGTGCAGGCCGGGGCCGACGCGGCGCAGGCCGAACAGCATGATGCCGAGGAAGCCGGCTTCCAGGAAGAACGCCGTCAGCACCTCGTAGCCCATCAGCGGGCCGATCACCGGTCCGGCCTTCTCGGCGAACACGCTCCAGTTGGTGCCGAACTCGTAGGACATGACGATGCCGGAGACGACGCCCATGCCGAACACCAGGGCGAACGCCTTCACCCAGTACTGGAACAGGTCCTGATAGACCTGCCGCCCGGTGCGCAGCCACAACCCCTCCAGCACCGCGAGATAGCTCGCCAGCCCGATGGAAAAGGCGGGCAGCACGATATGGAAGGCGATGGTGAACGCGAACTGCGCGCGCGCCAGCACGACGGCTTCCGGCATGGTTCCTCGCAACGGCGGCTACCGAGGCATATCCCCGTGGCGGCCGAACGCAACCCAGGCGGCGGCCGCAAGGGAGCAATCGCTGCGCCGCGGCGATGGTTTCAGGCGGCGCGGCGCCGCGCCACGCCGGTGATCTCCTGGCGCAGGGTCACGCCGCGCACGCCGACGGTCTGGCGCAGGTTGCCCTCGACCAGGTGGACCATCTCGGCCGGCATCGCGGCCATCGCGATCTCGACCTGCATCGCCTCGCCGTCGCGCCGCGCATCGATGCTGTCGGGCGTCAGGTCGCGGCGGGCGAACGGCACCAGCAGCCGCGGCAGCAGGCCGGGCGCGGCCTCCGCCGTCAGGGTGAAACGGACGGAGGCATGCAGACCCACCAGGGTCCAAGGCTCATACGGCATGGGAAGCGGGCTCCGGACAGGACGATCGGGGCAGGCGCGCGGGCAGGCCCGGCTGCGTCAGGCAGCCGGGCGGCTAATTCGTGCGCTGCGGATCCGGAGCATCATGTGCGCACCATAGCCGCTCATGGCGCCGCTGACCAGTCCCAGTGCGGCACGCGGCCGAGCGGGATGTCGCCGGCGCGCAGCACGCCGTCGTGCAGCGCGAGCGGCAGCACCACTTCCGGCGCACCGCCGCCTTCGGGGGTGCGGGCGAGCAGGGTGAGCACGGCGTGGATCGCCTGCGCCGCTGCCGGCGTGATGGCACCGCCCGCCGCCAGCGCCGACAGCGCCGCCGCGTAGCCGACCGCGCGCACGGTGCCGGTGCCCTGCGGCTGCAAGGACGAATCGAGCCCGAGTGCGGCGCTGCCGGTGACGCCGAGCGGACCCCAGCCCACCGCCATTTGCTGCAGACGCAGCATGCCGCCGGCCTTCTGCCACTGGGCGGCGCCCGTGGCCGGATCGGGCGAGGGCGGCGGAGCGGGCCCGTCGAGCGTGCCGGCGATGGTCGCCGAGGCGATGCGGCGGCCAAGCGCCGGGTGCGTCGCCGGCGGCAGCGCGATCGCCTCCGCCGACAGCTCGAAGCCCAAGGCGTCGGCTTGCTGCCGCCCCTCGCCGTCCAGCAGGCCGATGCTCATGCCGGAAACCGGCGCGCCGAAGCGGAGCTGCCGGCCGGTCAGCCGCACCGGACCGGGACCGGGCAGCGGAACGGTGAGCACGAAGCTCGCCGCCTCGAACGGCACCTCCCGGTTGCCGGGCACACGCACAAGCTGCGTGCCCGCAAGCCGCACCTCCAGCATTTCGGGCGCCAGCGGCGAGAGGTGCAGCACCGCCCGCGCCGCGGTCCAGCCCGCGCCGCCGGGAAACATGTCCGGCCCGGCGGTAAGCGTCAGGTCGCGCATCGCCAGTTCGGCCGCCAACGGCCAGCCGGCGCGCTCGATCGAGCCGGCATGGACGGTCCAGCCCTGCGCCGCCGCCTGCTGCGCCCAGGCGTCGAACCCGGCCCGCAGCCGTGCCACGGTCCAGGACCACAGCGCGAACGAGCCGCCGCCCAGCGCCAGCACCACGACGAGCAGCAGGACCAGGGGCCGGCGCATCGCGGGCTTATAGGCGGCGTGGCGCGGCGGCGGAAATGCCAGGCGGCCGGCGGCCCTTGTCCACAGCCGCCGGGCGAAACTCACGCAAGCGCAAGGATTCGCACATTGCCCAGATATTTCCAGCGACTATTCGCTCTAACTCGCGCGCGGTGACAAGCACCTCGACGGCGTGCCCACAGAGTTGTCCACAGGGTCGGGGAGGCCGGCGGCGAAGCTGGCGGCCAGTTTTTGCAGCAATTCGTCCCGCTGCAGCCCGGCCGGCAGCGGCGGCAGCAGGGCGATACGGATCACGCCGGGGCGCTTGCGGAAGGCGCGGCGGCCCCAGTGGCTTCCCGAGTCGGTGACCACCGGGATCACCGGCAGCCGCATGCGCACGGCCAGCGCCGCCACGCCGGGGAGGAGCGGTGCGCGCTGTCCCGGCGGCACGCGCGTGCCCTCGGGAAAAATGATCACCTGCCGCGCGCCGGCCAGCGCACGGTCGGCGCCGCGCAGCAGCGCGCGCAGCGCCGCCGACCCGGCCTGCCGATCGACCGCGATCATGCCGGCCCGCCGCATCACCGCGCCGAACAGCGGCACGCGCATCAGTTCGCGCTTCACGACATAGGCGAAGCGCGGCGCCAGGACGACCCAAACCACCGTGTCGAACGCCGACTGGTGCATCGAGGCGATCAGTGCCGGCCCCTCGCGCGGCAGATGCTCAAGGCCGGAGACCTGCCAGCTGATGCCGCAGATCGCGCGCAGCCCGCCGAGCACCAGCCGCGCCCACAGCCGCGCGTAGGCCATCGCCCAGCGCACGCCGAACAGCGACTGCGGCGGCCAGAGCACACAGAACACCAGCGTCACGCCAAAGAAGAAAAGGTTGAAGACGGCCGAGCGCAGCCAGGTCATGCGCCATGCTCCCGGTGCAGCAGGCCGTGCAGGTCGAATTCGGTCAGCCCGAGTTCGGCCGCCAGAAATTTCGCGTATTCGCCGACCAGCAGCCGCCACGACGCGCCCGGCCGCACCGGCACGGGATGGAGCGCCACCCAAGGCATCGCGCGCGCGAGTTCGGCGAGCGCCCGCGGCATATGGTAGAATGCGGTGACCACGATCAGCGACCGCACGTCGTTGGCGCGCGCCCAGGCCGCGGTCTCGGCGGCGTTGCCGCGCGTCGATTGCGCCTCCCGCCCCAGCGTCACCCGCGCCCCGAGCACCGGATCGACCCCGGCGCGGTGGGCGAGGGCGGCGAATTCGGCCGCACCGCCGACGCCGGAGACCAGCGCGATGCGTGCCCGCCCCTCCGCCAGCAGGCGCAGCGCCGCCTCCACCCGCCCCGCGCCGCCGGTCAGCGCCACGATCGCATCGGCGTGCGGCGGCGGCGGCGGCGTGCGCTCGGCGAGGCGCAGGAACCAGACGAAGCCGGCCAGCCACAGCAGCGCCAGCACGGCGGCGGCGTGCAGCGACGGGCGTGCGAGCCGGCGCAGCCGCCTCATGGCAGGCGGCGCAGCCAGCGCCGCACCGTCGCCTGCGCGGTTGCGAAGCCGATCGCCGCGGCGGCGAACGGCAGGGCCGGCAGGCCGGCCAGCAGTTCCGGCGGCAGGTCGGCGAGCGCCGGCGGCCCGGTGAACGGGGCGGCGAGCATGGCCAGCGCCGCCAGCACCGGCAGCGCCGCCAGCAGGCCGAGCAGCCCGCCCAGCCCGGCCAGCCGCATGGTGCGGCGGGCGAAGCGGGCGGCGATGTAGCGGTCGGTGGCACCGAGGCCGTGGACGATCTCGATGGCATCGCGCCGCGCCGCCAGCCCGGCGCGCGTGGCGACCGCCACGACGGCGGCGGCCACCCCGGCCACCACGGCGAGAACGAGCCAAGCGCAGGCTTGCAGGCTGCGCGCCAGCAGCGCCAGCCGCTGCACCCAGATGCCGTGGCTCTCCACCAGCGCCCCCGGCGCCGCCGCCGCCAGCCGCGCCTGGAGGGCGGAAAAATCCGCTCCGCCCGGCGCCAGATGCGCGGCGACGACGGCCGGCAGCGGCAGCGCCAAGTCGCCGGCCGCCTCGCCGAGCCACGGGCGCAGCAGGGCGGCGAGTTCACCCGCCGTCAGCGCATGCACCGCGGCGATCCCCGGCGTGGCGCGCAGCGCCGCCAGCACGGCGTCCAGCCGGGTCTGCCCGCCGGACGCGGCGTCGCCGGGTGCCGGCACCTGCACGGTCAGCGCCGCCGCCGCCCCCTCCTGCCAGTGCCGCACCAGCGCCGCCGCCCCGGCCGAGCCGGCCAGCGCCAGCGCGGCGAGGAAGGTCATCGCCGCCACCAGCAGCGGCAGCATGCGGTCGCCGAGCGCGTGGCGCAGCCCGAGATCGTCGAAACGCGCGGATCGCAGCGTGCGGCGGCGCTCAGGCATGATCCACCAGCCGCCCCTGCTCCAGGAACAGCGCCGGGCCGGGATGGCGCCTGACCAGCGCCTCGTTATGCGTCGCCACCACCACCGTGGCGCCGAGCCGGTTCATCTCCTTGAGCAGCAGCATCAGCCGCTCGGCCTGCACGTCGTCGAGGTTGCCGGTCGGTTCATCGGCGAGCAGCAGGCTCGGCCGGCCGACCACCGCACGGGCGATGGCGACCCGCTGCTGCTCGCCGCCGGAGAGTTCGGCCGGCCGCGCCTCGCTGCGGCGGGCGAGGCCGACCCAGCGCAGCATTTCCGCGACATCGGCGCGGAGCTGCCCCTCCGGCCGCCCGGCGATGCGCAGCGGCAGTGCGGCGTTGTCGAATGCGGAGAGGTGCGGCAGCAGCCGGAAATCCTGGAACACCATGCCGATGCGCTGGCGCAGCGCCGGCAGTTCGGCGCGGCCGGCGGCGCCGATATCGGTGCCGAACACGACGAGCCGTCCGCTGGTCGGCCGGACCGCGAGGTGCAGCAGCCGCAGCAGGCTGGTCTTGCCGGCGCCGGACGCGCCGCGCAGCCAGCGGAAGCCGCCTTCCGGAATGCTGAAGGCGAGGTCGCGCAGCGCCTCCGGCCCCCTCCGCCGGCCGGTCTGGTAGTGCAGCGCCACGCCCTCCAGTCGCACCATCCCCGTCCCGCCCGTCCCGCTCCGGCGGTTCTGCCACGCGGGCGGGCGCCGCGAATAGCGTGCGTGCGCGCCGGGCGGCTGTTGCCAGCACGGGACGGGTCGCGCAGGATTGCGGCATGCGCATCGTCTGTCCGAACTGCCGTGCCGCCTACGAAGTGCCGGAACCGCTGCTCGCGGGCGGCAAGGCGGTGCGCTGCGCGCGCTGCGGCACCGAATGGGCGCCGATGCCGGCGGCGGCACCGCCGCCCGCGTCGCCGCCGCAACCCCAGCCCCCGCCTCCGTCGCCCGAGTCGGACAACCGCCTGCGCGCCGAGCCGCGGCTCTCCGCCTACCGGCCGCGCAGCGTCGATAGCGCCGACGACGCGCGCCTGCCGCCGCGCGACGACGAGATCGAGCAGGTGCCGCGCCGCCGCGGCGCGCTGGTGGCGTGGCTGGTCAGCCTGCTGATCCTGGCGCTGCTGATCTGGGCCGCGTTCGCCTTCCGCAGCCAGGTGATGGGCGCCTGGCCGCCGAGCGAGCGGCTCTTTGCGGCGCTCGGGCTGCGGTGAGCGGGCTGCGGTGAGCGGGCGATGACGGATCTGGGCGGGCTGTTCATCGTCGTCGTCGTGGCGGCGATCATCGCGCTCATGGTGATTGCGCGCGGCGTGCGCACCGTGCCGCAAGGCTCGCAATGGACGGTCGAGCGGTTCGGCCGCTACCGGGTCACGCTGCTGCCCGGCCTGCGCATCGTCAATCCGTTCATCGACCGGATCGGGCGCAGGATCAACGTGCAGGAAACCGTGCTGGAAATCCCGGCGCAGAACGTCATCACCAAGGACAACGCCTCGGTGGTGGTGGACGGCATCGTGTTCTACCAGGTCGTGGACGCCAGCCGCGCCGCCTACGAGGTGCAGAACCTGCAAAGCGCCGTCACCAACCTGACGATGACCAACATCCGCACCGCGATCGGTGCGCTCGACCTCGACGAGACCCTGTCGAGGCGCGACGAGATCAACGAGCGGCTGCTGCACGTGCTGGATGCCGCGACCGAGCCGTGGGGCACCAAGATCACCCGCGTCGAACTGAAGGACGTGCGCCCGCCCGAGGATGTGCAGCTCTCGATGGCCAAGCAGCTCACCGCGGATCGCGAGCGGCGCGCGGCGATCCTGCGCGCCGAGGGCATCAAGCAGGCGGCGATCCTGGAGGCCGAGGGCCAGAAACAGTCGCAGATCCTGGCGGCGGAGGGGCGGCTGGTCGCGGCCCAGCGCGATGCCGAGGCGCGCGAGCGCCTGGCGCAGGCGGAGGCGCGCGCGACCACTTCGGTCTCCGAGGCGGTCGCCGGCGGCAACGTGCAGGCGCTGAACTATTTCATCGCGCAGAAATACGTCGAGGCGCTGACGCAGATCGGCCAGGGCAGCAACGCGCGGCTGGTGCTGCTGCCGCTGGAGACGAGCAGCCTGCTCGGCACCATCGCCGGCATCGCGGAGCTGGCGAAAAGCGCCGCCGCGCGGACGGAGTAAGGGCATGATGCTGCCGTGGTGGGCCTGGGCGGTGGCGGCGGCGGCGCTCGGGTTCTTGGAACTGCACGCGCCGGGCAGCTATCTCGTCTGGATCGGCCTCGGTGCCGCAGCGACGTCGGCGCTCGACGCGGCGTTCGGCCTCTCGCTCACGTCGCAGGTCGCGGTGTTCGCGGCGAGCAGCGCCGTGTGCTGCGGGGTCGGGTTCTTCGTCTATCGCGCGCTTGGCTGGCACGCGACGGAGGAGCGGCCGTTGAACCGGCGCGACCTGTCGCTGGTGGGCGAGCACGGGCTGGTGTGCGCGCGCTTCGTCGATGGCCGCGGCAAAGTGCGGCTCGGCGACACGGTCTGGCTCGCCGAAGGCCCCGACCTGGCGGAGAACGCGCATGTCGTCGTCACCGCGGTGCGCGGCCCGCGCCTGGTCGTCGCGGCGTCGGGGACAGCGTAGATTTTCACGGTTGCCGATCGCGTCCTCACACCCGCTGCTTCGCCCGCGCCGCCGCCTGATGCGCGGCGATGCCGGCGATCTCGACGATCTGGCTGACCGACGCATCCATCGGCACCAGCTGCGCCGCATGCGTCAGCCCGATGATCAGCGGCCCGATCGTGCTGCCGCCGCCGAGCCTTGGCGCCAGCCGCGAGGTGATGTGCGAGGAATGCAGCCCCGGCATCACCAGCACGTTCGCCGGGCCGGTCAGGCGGCAGAACGGATACAGCGCGCGATACGACGGGTCGAGCGCCACGTCCGGACTCATCTCGCCGTCATACTCGAAATCGACGCCGCGCGCGTCGAGTGCGGCGACCGCCTCGCGGATCGTGTTCGCGGTCGCGTGCATCGGGTTGCCGAAGGTCGAGTGCGACAGCAGCGCGACCCGCGGCTCGTGCCCCAGCTCGCGCGCCGCCTCCGCCGCACCGCAGCAGATCGCGGCGAGCTGGTTTGCGTCGGGACGGAAATGCATCAGCGTGTCGGCGATGAAGCGCGTGGTGCCGCGCGCGCCGATCATCAGCGTCAGCCCGAAGGCGATGCCGCCCGGCGCCGGGTCGATCGCCAGCCCGATCTCCTCCACGCAGACCCAGGCGGCGCGCGTCAGCCCGGTCACCATCGCGTCGGCGTCGCCGGTCGCCACCATCGTGGCGGCGAACACGTTGCGGTCCTGGTTGATCATGCGCTGGCAGTCGCGGAACAGATAGCCGCTGCGCTGCAACTTGCCGTACAGGAAATCCCGGTACTTGGCGTTGTTGTGCGACAGCCGTGCGTTGTGGATCTCCAGCCCGTCGGCATGGCCGAGGCCGAGGCTCGCCATCGTCGCGCGCACCCGGTCCTCGCGCCCGATCAGCACCGGCGTGCCGTAGCCGGCATTGCGGAACGCCACCGCCGCGCGCACCGCCTTTTCCTCCTCGCCCTCGGCGAACACGACGCGCTTGGGGTTGGCGCGCACGCTCTCCATGATCGCATCGAGCGCGTTCGCGGTCGGGTCGAGCCGGCCGGAAAGTTCGCGCGCGTATTTGCGCAGATCGGGGATCGGCCGGCGCGCCACCCCGGACTCCATCGCCGCCTTCGCCACCGCCGGCGCCACGCGCGAAATCAGGCGCGGGTCGAAGGCGTTGGGGATGATGTAGTCCGGCCCGAACTGCAGCCGGTGGCCGGCGCCGGCGGTGCTGACCTCGTCGGGCACGTCCTCGCGTGCCAGCTGCGCCAGCGCGTCGGCGGCGGCGATCTTCATCGCCTCGTTGATGGTGCGCGCGCGCACGTCCAGCGCGCCGCGAAAGATGTAGGGGAAGCCGAGCACGTTGTTGACCTGGTTCGGGTAGTCGCTGCGGCCGGTGGCGATGATCGCGCGCGGGCTGGCGGCGCGCGCCTCCTCCGGCGTGATCTCCGGGTCGGGGTTCGCCATCGCGAAGATGATCGGCCGGTCGGCCATCCGCCGCACCATCTCCCCCGTCAGCGCGCCTTTTGCGGACAGGCCGAAGAACGCATCCGCGCCCTCGATCGCCTCGGCCAGCGTGCGCGCGCGCGTCGCGACGGCGTGCGCGCTCTTCCACTGGTTCATCCCCTCGGCGCGGCCCTGGTAGACCACGCCTTTGGTGTCGCAGAGCACGATGTTGTCGTGCGGCGTGCCCATCGCCTTCAGCAGCTCGACGCAGGCGATCGCCGCGGCGCCGGCGCCGTTGACCACCAGGCGGGTCGATTTCAGGTCGCGCCCGGTGAGCTGGCAGGCGTTCATCAGCCCGGCGGCGGCGACGATCGCGGTGCCGTGCTGGTCGTCGTGGAACACCGGCACGTCCATCAGCTCGCGCAGCCGGTCCTCGATGATGAAGCACTCCGGCGCCTTGATGTCTTCGAGGTTGATGCCGCCGAAGCTGGGGCCGAGATAGCGCACGCACTCGATGAACTGGCTCACGTCCTCGGTGTCGATGCACAGGTCGATGCCGTCCACGTCGGCGAACCGCTTGAACAGCGCAACCTTGCCCTCCATCACCGGCTTGGAGGCGAGCGCGCCGAGATTGCCCAGGCCGAGCACCGCGGTGCCGTTCGACACCACCGCGACCATGTTGCCCTTGGTGGTGTAGTCGTAGGCGAGCGCCGGGTCGCGGTGGATTTCCAGGCACGGCTCGGCGACGCCGGGCGAGTAGGCGAGCGAGAGGTCGCGCGCCGTCACCAGCGGCTTGGTGATGCGGATTTCCAGCTTGCCGGGGCGGCCGGATGCGTGCAGGGCCAGCGCCTCCTGGGTGGAAATGCGGATCGTGCGCGAATCGTGGTCGCGGTCGGCCATGCGACGCCTCCCTCGGCGTGTCTTGGGACGTTTCCCGGCCATCGTGACGCAGCGATGCGGCCCACGACAAGGGCGGCGCTTCGCAGCGCCGGCGGCGGCGGCTAAAGCAGCCGGATGACCCCAAGCCGGACTGCGCCGGACGCGACCGGCGCGACGCCCGCGATGGCGCAATGGTTCGCCGCCAAGGCGGCGCACCCGGACGCGCTGGTGTTCTTCCGCATGGGCGACTTCTACGAGCTGTTCTTCGGCGACGCCGAGGCCGCCGCCGCCGCGCTCGACATCGCAGCTCACCTCCCGCGGCGAGCACGGCGGCGCGCCGATCGCGATGTGCGGCGTGCCGGTGCATGCGGCCGACGCCTATCTGCTGCGCCTGATTCGCAAGGGCTTCCGCGTCGCCGTCGCCGAGCAGATGGAGGACCCGAAATCGCGCAGCGGAAAGGTGCCGATCCGGCGCGAGGTGGTCCGCCTCGTCACCCCCGGCACGCTGACCGAGGAGGCGCTGCTGGAGGCCGGGCGGCCCAACCTGCTGCTGGCGCTGGCCGAGGACGGCGCGCGGCTGGGCGCGGCATGGATCGACATCTCCACCGGCCTGTTCGAGACCGCCGACGACCGCGCGCGCGGCGCTGCCGGCGTTGCTGGGCCGGCTCGATCCGGCGGAGATCCTGGCGCCCGCGACGGTCCCGCTCGGCGAGTGGGAGCGGCGGCGCGGCCCGGCGCCGGCACCGCTGCCGGCGGCGACGGCGCGGCGCAGGCTGGCCGAGGCGTTCGCGGTGGCGAGCCTCGATGCGTTCGGCAGTTTTGGCGAGGCCGAAGCGGTCGCGGCGGCGGCGGCGCTCGACTATGTGCGCGCGACCCAGGCCGGCAAGCTGCCGCATCTGGCGCGGCCGGCGCCGCAGGGCGAGGCCGGGCGGATGGAGATGGACGCGGCGACGCGCGCCAGCCTGGAGATCGCCCGCGCCCGCGACGGCGGCACCACGCACACGCTGCTCGCCGCCGTCGATCGCACGCTGACCGCGGCGGGCGCGCGGCTGCTTGCCGAGTGGCTGGCGGCACCGCTGACCGATCCCGCCGCGATCGCGGCGCGGCAGGACGGCTGGGGCTGGCTGCTGGCCGACCCGGCGGCGGCGCAGGGCGTGCGCGCGGCGCTGCGCGGCTCGGGCGACATGGCGCGCGCGCTGTCGCGGCTCTCGCTCGGCCGCGGCGGGCCGCGCGATCTTGTCCGCGATCCGTCGCGGCCTCGATGCGGCCGCTGCCTGCGCCACAACGCTGGCGGGCGTGCTGCCGGCGTTCCTTGGGGACGCGGTCGCGGCGCTCGATCCGGCGCCTTCGCTGCGCGCCGTGCTGGCTTCGGCGCTGGCCGAGCCGGCGCCGCTGCGGCTGGAGGAGGGCGCGATCGCGGCGGGGTTCGACGCCGAACTCGACGCCGAACGGCGCCTGCGCGATGACAGCCGGCGCGTGATCGCCACCATGCAGCTCGACTGCGCCCAGAAATACGGCGTCGCGAGCTTGAAAATCCGCCACCACGCAGCAGCTCGGCTACGTCATCGAGGCGCCTGCCGCCGCGGTGGAAAAGCTGCGCGCGCTGCCGGACCTGACGCTGCGGCAGGCGATGGCGAACGGCGCGCGCTTCACCACGCCGGCGCTCGCCGATCTCGACCGCCGCATCGCCGAGGCCGCCGAGCGGGCGGCTTCCCGCGAGCGTGCGGTGTTCGCCGCGATCTGCGCGCAGGCGCTGGAACGGGCCGGGGCGCTGGCCGCGTGTGCGGCGGCGCTGGCGGCGCTCGACGTGGCGCAGGGCTGCGCGCGGCTCGCCGAGCCGGGGCGCTGGTGCTGCCCGCAGGTGACGGAGGATTCGACGGTTCCGCATCGTCGCCGGCCGCCACCCGGTGGTAGAGGCGGCGCTGTCCGGCACCGCCGCCTTCGTGCCCAACGATTGTGCCCTGCCGCCGGAGGCGCGCGTGCTGCTGCTCACCGGCCCCAACATGGCCGGCAAGTCCACCTTCCTGCGGCAGAACGCGCTGATCGCGGTGCTGGCGCAGGCCGGCCTGCCGGCGCCCGCCGAGCGCGCCGAGATCGGCGTGGTGGACCGGCTGTTTTCCCGCGTCGGCGGCGCCGACGACCTGGCGCGCGGGCGCAGCACATTCATGGTGGAAATGACCGAGACCGCCGCCATCCTGCACCAGGCCGGACCCCGCAGCCTCGTCGTCGTGGACGAGATCGGCCGCGGCACCGCGACGCTCGACGGGCTGGCGATCGCCTGGGCGGTGCTGGAGGCGTTGCACAATGCCGTGCGCTGCCGTGTCATATTTCGCCACGCATTTCCACGAACTCGCCGGCCTGACCGGCGAGCTGCCGCGGCTGGCGCCGCACGCCATGCGGGTGAAGGAGTGGCGCGGCGACGTTGTTTTCCTCCATGAAGTCGCCGCCGGCGCCGCCGGGCGCAGCTTCGGGGTGCAGGTGGCGCGGCTGGCGGGCGTTCCGCCGCCGGTGGTCAAGCGCGCTGCCGCGTTGCTCGCTGCGCTGGAAGCGCGCGCCGGGCGGCTGACCGACGCCGCCGCCCTGCCGCTGTTCGCCGCCGCCCCGCCGCCACCGGAAGCCGCACCCGAACGCGCCGACCCGTTGCGGGAAGCGATCGAGGCCATCGAGCCGGACCGGCTCTCGCCGCGCGAAGCATTGCAGGAACTCTACCGGCTGAAGGAGTTGAATGCTGTTGCAGCGCCGGCGAGCCGGGTAACATCCGAGACATGACGCCGCAGCCGCCGTTCCCGTCCGACCCGCACGACGCCGCCGCGCTGCTGGCGCAGTCGCTGGCCGCCCTCGCCCCCGCCGGCACGCCGGCGCCGCGCGAGTCCGCCCTCGCCCTGTTCCGCCGCCACCTCACCCGCGTGCAGCAGCACGTGCGCGACACGTTCGAGGACGGCAGCCTGCCCGGCCTGAAGGCGGCACGGCTGCTGGCGGCGCTGACCGACGGGCTCATTTCGGTGCTGCATGATTACGCCATCGCGCTGCACGACGAGGCGGCGGTCGGGCGGCTGGTGGTGGCGGCCACCGGCGGCTACGGCCGCGGCGTGCTGGCGCCGTTCAGCGACATCGACCTGCTGTTCCTCACCCCGGAGGCGCCCACCGAGGCGGCGCTGCACGCGGTCGAGTTCATGCTGTATTTCCTGTGGGATCTCGGCATGAAGGTCGGGCACGCGACGCGCTCGGTCGGCGACTGCCTGACGGAGTCCAACGGCGATGCGACGGTGCGCACCTCGATGCTCGATGCGCGGCCGGTCGCCGGCGACGCGGAGCTGTTCGCCGCGTTCGCGCAGGCGTTCCGCGAGGCCTGCCACGACGGACGGCGCCGGCGGCTACATCGCCGCCAAGCGCGCCGAGCGCGCCGCCCGCCACCGCCGCTATGGCGACAGCCCGTTCGTGGTCGAGCCGAACATCAAGGAAGGCCGCGGCGGCCTGCGCGACCTGCAGACGCTGTACTGGATGTCGCGCTACGTGTTCGCCATCCGCACCATCTTCGACCTGGTGCAGACCGAGGGTCCGGCGGCCGGCATCATCACGCTGACCGAGGCGCGGCTCGCCAAGCGGTCCTGGGACTTTCTGTGGACGCTGCGCTTCCACCTGCACTACGTCACCGGGCGGGCCGAGGAACGCCTGACCTTCGACCTGCAGCCGGTGGTCGGCGCGCGCATGGGCTACACGCGCGCACGGCGCGCCAGGACGGCGTCGAGCGCTTCATGCGCCACTACTTCCTGACCGCGCGCGAAGTCACGCGGCTGACGCATGTGCTGGAGCCGGCGCTGGTGCGCGCGGCACTCGGCCCGCCGGCGCTGGCGCCGGAGACCGACGCGGCGCTGGCCGCGGCCGGGTTCGTGCTCGCCGACGGCAAGCTGATGTGGACGCGCGCGCGCGACTTCCGCGACGAGCCGGTGCTGATGCTGCGCATCCTGCAGATCGCGCGCGACCGCGACCTCGCGCTGCATCCGCTGGCGATGCGCGCGCTGATCCGCAACGAGCGCCGGGCCGTGCAGCTGCGCGGCAACAAGGAAGCCTCGGCACTTTTCCTCGACCTGCTGTGCGGCCGCGACGGCGACCGGCACCGCGCGGACAGTGCGCGCTGGCTCGCGATCATGAACGAGACCGGGTTCCTCGGCCGCTTCCTGCCGGACTGGGCACGCATCGTCGGGCAGATGCAGTTCGACACCTACCACGTGTTCACGGTGGACGAACACACGATCGAGGCGATCCGCGTGCTCAACTCGCTGGAGCGCGGCGAGTTGGAGGAGATCGCGCCGGTCGCCTCCGGCCTGACCGATCAATTGCAGTCGCGGCGGCGCGCTTTATCTGGCGCTGCTGCTGCACGACATCGCCAAGGGCCGCGGCGGCGACCATTCCGAGCTCGGCGCCGAGCTGGCGCAGGAGGTCGGCCCCGCGCTCGGCCTGTCGGCGGAAGAGACCGAGACGGTGTCGTGGCTGGTGCTGCATCACCTGCTGCTCAGCCAGACCGCGTTCAAGCGCGACATCGACGATCCGAAAACCATTCTTGACCTTGCCGACACCATCCAGTCCCCGGAACGGCTGCGCCTGCTGCTGGTCATGACGGTTGCCGACATGCGTGCGGTTTCCAGCAAGGTCTGGAACGGCTGGAAGGCGACGCTGCTGCGCGAACTCTACACGCGCGTGGCGGAAGTGCTGGAAGGCGCGCTCGCCACCACCGAGCGCGACGTGCGCGTGCAGCGCGCGAAGCAGGCGGCGGCGCTGCTGCTGGAGGACTGGCCGGCAGAGGCGGTCGCGAAATTCCTCGGCCTCGGCTATGCCGGCTATTGGCTCTCGTTCGACCCGGAGACGCATGTGCGCCACGCGCGCATGATCCGCGACGCCGATGCGCGCGCGACGCCGCTGACGGTCGAGACGCAGCCGCTGCCGGCGCGGGCGGTGACGGAAGTGACGGTGTATGCCGCCGATCATGCCGGGCTGTTCAGCCGCATCGCCGGCGCGCTGGCGGTGGCCGGCGCCTCGATCGTCGATGCGCGCATCCACACGCTGACCAACGGCATGGCGCTGGATACGTTCTGGATCCAGGACGCGGCCGGCGGCGCGTTCGACCAGCCGCACCGGCTGGCGCGGCTTTATGTTCTGATCGAGCAGGCGCTGTCCGGCCGGCTGCGCCTGTCGGCGGAAATCCGCAAGCTCGGCAAGGCAGTGCTGGGGCGGCGGATGCGCGCGATCCATGTGCCGCCGCGCGTGATGATCGACAACCGCGCCTCGAACACCTACACCGTGCTGGAGGTGAACGGCCGCGACCGGCCCGGTCTGCTGCACGATGTCACGGCGGCGATCAGCGACCAGGGGCTGCAGATCGCCTCGGCGCATGTCACCACCTACGGCGTGCGCGCGGTCGATGTGTTCTACGTGAAGGACGTGTTCGGCCTGAAAATCGAGAACGAGCGCAAGCTGGCGCAGCTGCGCGAGGCGTTGCTGGCGGCGCTGGCCAGCTCGGACGACGCGGAGCCGGTGCCGGTGCCCGCCCCGGTGCGCCGCCGCCCGCGCGCCGACGCCGCCTGATTGCGCCCGGCCTTGCACCCGTTGACGCGGCGCCTGGGCCACGCCACTTGGCTGGCATGGTCTCGTTCGACATGCGCTGGCCGCCGCGCTCCCGCCGGGTGGTGGACATGACGCCCGACGGACGTTTTGCGCCGCCGCCGCGGCTGCCGCTCGCCACCCGCGTGCTCGGCATCGCGGTGCTGGTGGCGGTGGTCGCGGGCGGGCTGGCGCTGGCGTCGCTCGCCCTGTGGATCGCGCTGATGCTGATCCCGATCGCGGTCGTCGCCGTCCTGATCGCCTATCTGGCGGTGCGCTGGCAGGCGTGGCGCGCCGGCCGCAGTTCAGTCCGCGGCCAGCGCGACGTCTTCCGCCCGTAGCCCAAAACTTTCGGCCAGCAGCGCATAGGAACGCCGGCGCGCCGCCGGGTCGTGCGCCGTGCTGAGCACCGCGACCTCCTGCACGCCGAGTTCGTCGGCCAGACGCTGCAGCCGTGCCGCCACCTCCTCGCCGGTGCCGACGAAGGCGCGCGCGCGCAGCTTGTCCGCCCGCGCCCGCTCGGCCTCGGTCCAGGGATGCGCTTCGGCCTCCTCGGGCGAAGGCATGGCCACGAACACGCCGCGGTCGCGATGGAGCCGCCACAGCGCCCGCGATGAATAGAGCCGCTCCGCCGCCGCCGCGCTGTCGGCCGCCACCGCCCAGACGCAGACCGAGGCATGCGGCGCCGGATGGCGCGCGCTCGGCCGAAACGTTTCGCGATACAGCGAGATCGCCTCGGCGGCGCCAGCGCCGTCGGTGATGAAGTGCGCGAAGCAGTAGGGCAGGCCGAAATGCGCCGCCACCTGCGCGCCGTAATCGCTGCTGCCGAGGATCCACGCTTCCGGCACGGTCGGGCCGGCGGGCTGGGCGCTGATGTCGCGGAACGGGTGGCGCTCGATCAGCTTCTCGCCGGCGACCCAGGCCAGCAGGTCGCGCACCAGCGCCGGAAAATGCTCGGCGGCGGTGGCGGCGTTCGGGTTCAGCGCGTGCGCCGTCAGCCCGTCGGAGCCGGGCGCGCGGCCCAGCCCCATGTCGATCCGGCCGGGCGCGATCGCCTCCAGCACGCGGAACTGTTCCGCGACTTTCAACGCCGAATAGTGCGGCAGCATGATGCCGGCGCTGCCGACGCGGATGCGCCGCGTGGTGGCGGCGATGGCGGCCATCAGCACCTCCGGCGCCGCGCCGGCGACGGCGTCGGAGTTGTGGTGCTCGGCGAGCCAGTAACGGGAATAGCCCAGCGCCTCGCAATGCCGCGCGAGCGCCAGGGTTTCGCGGATCGACTCCGCGGGCGTGCGGCCGGTGACCACGGTGGACTGGTCGAGGACCGAAAGCCGCATCCTGTGCTCCGTTCAGCGCCGGCGCGCCGCGCGCGCCTCACCCGCGATGTGGCGCGCGGTCGCGGGCACCGCAAGCGGGGCGGCTTGCCATCCCGCCGGGGGACCCGATATGGCTGCGGATGAGCGGTCATCCTGCCGACACACCCGACTGGCGCGATCATGGCGTGCGCGTGATCCGCGGCGACCAGCTCGACCCCAACACGGCGCAGACGCCGGGCATGGAGCGCGCCGCCGCGATCAACGCCGCGCGCGTCGGCGCGCAGCGCATCTGGGCCGGCACCGTGCGCATCCACCCGGACGCGAAGACCGGCGCGCACCATCACGGCGCGCTGGAGAGCGTGATCTACGTGGTGCGCGGCCGCGCGCGGATGCGCTGGGGCGAGCGGCTGGAGTTCGTCGCCGAAGCCGGGCCGGGCGACTTCATCTATGTGCCGCCCTACGTGCCGCACCAGGAGATCAACGCCAGCCGCGACGAGGCGCTGGAATGCGTGCTGGTGCGCAGCGACAACGAGGCCGTGGTGGTCAACCTCGACATCGCCCCCATCGAGGCGCCCGAGACGGTCCACTGGATCGACCCGATCCACCGCCATCCCTGAGCGCGCCCCTCCCAGCACTGCACCGGCCTGCACGAACCGCGCAGGCGGCATTCAGTGCGTCCCACCCTGCACGAATGCAGCCGGGGAGAGGATCGGAATGCCCCGGAACGGGTTGAGCACCAGCAGATCGGCATCCCCGCTCAGGATCACGTCCGCGTGGCCGTGGATCGCAAGTTCCAGGAACTTGTCGTCGGTCGGATCACGGCATGCCGCGATGCGCTCCGTGGGCGTCACCAGTTCCGCAGTCGCCAGCAATCCCCTCAGCCAGTCATGCGTAGCCGGGCCGATCAGCGGGCGAAAATAGGGTCGCGCCAGGACGTCGAAGAGTTGCCGCTCCGTCGCCGCCGATCTCAGCAGGCGGCCGTGCTGCAAGGCCAGATGCACCGCGAGGGCGGGAAGCGACTTGTCCTTCAGGGCGGCACTGACGAAGACGTTGGTGTCGATGACGACCCTCATCCGGGCGGCGGCTCGACCTCCCGTTGCGCCTGCTTGACCAGGCGGTCGATGTCGGCATCGGACAGGCCGGCGGCGACCACGCGGGCGCGCGACTCGCGCCGGCCGGGGACCAGTTCCCGCTCCGTCGCGATCGTCAACGTGACGCGCTCGTCGGAGCCGATGCCACGCCGCCGGAGTTCATCCGCGACCTCGCCCGCCGCGACTTCGATCACCTCGGGTCTCGTTGCCACCGTCGTATCCCTGACTGCCACTCCTGGCCAATCTAGCGCATCCGGCCGCGTGCAACAGGCACCGCAGCGCGAGGGCTTGCGCCCGCCCGCCGGTTTGGGCACTCCCTCCCCATGCCCCGCCCCGCCGCGCCGCGATGACCGACGCCGCAACGAGCACCTTCGCCCCGCTCGCCACCGAGCGGCTGGCCTTGCGCCCCTACCGCCCCGACGACGCCGCGGAACTGCACCGGCTGATCAACGACTGGGAAGTCTGCCGGGCGCTGGCCGCCGTGCCGTTCCCCTACCCGCGCGCGCTCGCCGACGACTGGATCGCGTCCTCGGCCAAATCGCTCGCCGCGGGCAGCGCCTACCACCTGGCCATCACCGGCAAGGAAGGCGAGCGCGAGGTGATCGTCGGCGGCGTCGGCTTGCGCATCGACCCCGGAGCGCGCAGCGGACATCTCGGCTACTGGGTCGGCAAGCGCTTCTGGGGCCTCGGCGTCGCCACCGAAGCCGCCGGCCGGCTTGCCCGCTGGGCGTTGGCCAATCTCGACCTGGACGCGATCGCGGCGAATGTCGCCACCGACAACGCCGCCTCCGTCGCCGTGCTGCGCCGCATCGGCCTCAAGCAGGTCGGCCAGGGCCACGAGCATTTCGAGGCGCGCGGTGCCGACCTGCCGATCCTGCGCTTCGCCGCCACGCGCGAAGACCTGTTCGGCACCCCCGACCCCGGCCCTTCCGCCGCCGGCGAGGCGAAACCGCTGCTGCTGGTCGCCGCCTGCGCGCTGATCGACCCCGACGGCCGCGTGTTGCTGACCCGCCGGCCGGAGGGCAAGAAGCTGGCGGGCTTATGGGAATTCCCCGGCGGCAAGCTCGACCCCGGCGAGACGCCGGAGGCGGCGCTGATCCGCGAGTTGCACGAGGAACTCGGCATCGAAGTCGCCAATAGCTGCCTCGCCGCCTTCGCCTTCGCCTCGCACCCCTATCCGACGTTTCATCTGCTGATGCCGCTCTATCTGTGCCGGCGCTGGCGGGGGGTGCCGCAGCCGCGCGAGGGGCAGGCGCTCGCCTGGGTGCGGCCGGACAAACTCGCCGAGTATCCGATGCCGCCGGCCGACCGGCCGCTGGTGCCGCTGCTGCGCGACTTCCTGTAGAGGCAAACAATGTCCGACGCGCCCAACCCGACCGCCTGCCTGATCGTCATCGGCAACGAGGTGCTGTCCGGCCGCACGCAGGACGCCAATTTGCGCTACCTCGCGACCCGGCTGGGCGAGATCGGCATGCCGCTGCGCGAGGCGCGCGTGATCCCCGACGTGGCGGAGGTGATCGTGCGCACGGTCAACGAGGCGCGGGCGCGCTTCGACCACGTGTTCACCACCGGCGGCATCGGCCCCACGCACGACGACATCACCAGCGAGTGCATCGCCGCCGCGTTCGGCGTGCCGTGGGAGCCGCATGCAGAGGCGTGGGCGAAAATGGCGGCGTCGTACAAGCCGGGCGATTTCAACGCAGCCCGGCAGCGCATGGCGACGATGCCGCGCGGCGCCAGCCTGATCGAGACCACGGTGACGATCGCGCCCGGCTTCTCGATCGGCAACGTCCACGTCATGGCCGGCGTGCCGCGGGTGATGCAGGCGCAGTTCGAGAGCCTCGCGCCCAGGCTCGCCGGCGGGCGGCCGATCGTGGCGCGCGCGGTGCATGCGGTCGGCCTGCCGGAAGGGCGCATCGCCGAGGGGCTGGCGGCGATCCAGGCGCGCTATCCGGCGCTCGACCTCGGCAGCTACCCCTATTACCGCGACACCGGCAGCGGCGTTGCGATCGTCGCGAAAGGCACCGACGCGGCGGCGGCCGAGCGGGCGATCGCCGAGGTGACGGCCCTGATGAGCACGCTCGGCGCGCTGCCGGTGCAGGGCGAGCCGCCGTCCTGACGCCCGGTTGCACCGCCGCCGCGTCCGTCCCAGATGTCCGGCATGAGCGAGAGCAAGCCCAAGCTGCCCGCCGAGCCTGCCAAACCGCCGGCCGAGGAATCGAACAAAAAACCGGCCGAGATCGGCGGCCCGACGGGGCCGGAGCCGACGCGCTACGGCGACTGGGAGCGCAAGGGCCGCTGCATCGACTTCTGAGCGGCTTGCCCAGCCCGCGCGCGGATCGTGTTAGTATCGCTGTCATGCCGCCCGCCGCGTTCCCCCGCCCTGGCCGACCGTTTTGCCGCATCTGGTCGAGGGGCTGCGCCGCGTCCTCGCCGCCCGCGGCGTGGGCCTGGGTCTCGCCGTGCCGCTGATGCTGCTGCTCTGGTCGCGGCTGCGCCGCACCGCGGAGCGGTTCGCCCGCCTCGCGGCAAAAGTCCGTGCCGGCACGCTGCCGCCGCCGCGCCGCCGCCTTCGCTCCCCCCGTCCGGCCCGGCCCCAGCCGCTGCGGCTGCCGCGCGGCTTCGCCTGGCTCGTGCGCCGGCTGCCGCAGGCCGCCTCCGCCGCCTCGCAGTTGCAGCACCTGCTCGCCGATCCGGCGATGGCCGACCTGCTCGCCGCCGCACCCCAGGCCGGGCGGCTGCTCCGCCCGCTCTGCCAAATGCTGGGCGTCCGCCCGCCGCCCGCGCAGCACCCTCCGCCGCCCGCACGGCCGGCGGCACCGTCCCGCCCCGCCTTCCGTCCCCGGCCGCCGCCGCCCGCGCGGCCCCGTATCCCCAGCCCGCTTCCCGGCACCCCGCCCGTTCCGGCGTGACCGCGCGGCGTCCCCGCACGGCCACAATGTTACGATATAAAAACATACTCGCCTGCGCAGGGAAAACAGGCGTTTTGCCGTCGTCCGCGTTGCAACTGCGTCGCTGCCCTGAGCCGTCCCCGCTTGCGCAACGGGCATCGCCCGCGTTAGCTGCGCCGGTTTCCAGGGACCTCCGCCGATGCCCGTGAAGAACGTGAAGAAGGTCGTGCTCGCCTATTCCGGCGGCCTCGACACCAGCGTGATCCTGCGCTGGCTGCAGACCGAATACCGCTGCGAGGTGGTCACCTTCACCGCCGATCTCGGCCAGGGCGAGGAGCTGGCGCCGGCGCGGCGCAAGGCGGAGCTGTTCGGCGTCAAGCAGATCTTTGTCGAGGATTTGCGCGAACAGTTCGTCCGCGACTTCGTGTTTCCGATGTTCCGCGCCAATGCGCTGTACGAGGGCCAGTACCTGCTCGGCACCTCGATCGCGCGCCCGCTGATCGCGCAGCGGCAGATCGAGATCGCCGAGGCGGTCGGCGCCGACGCCGTGGCGCACGGCGCGACCGGCAAGGGCAACGATCAGGTCCGCTTCGAGCTCAGCTACTACGCGCTGAAACCCGACATAAAGATCATCGCGCCGTGGCGCGAATGGGCGCTGACCAGCCGCACGAAGCTGCTGGAATTCGCCGAGGCGCACCAGATCCCGATCGCGCGCGACAAGCGCGGCGAGGCGCCGTTTTCCGTCGATGCCAATTTGCTGCACTCCTCCTCGGAGGGAAAAATCCTCGAAGACCCGGCGATCGAGCCGGACGAGATGGTGTTCCAGCGCACCATCCGCCCGGAGGACGCGCCGGACCGCGCCACCGTGGTCGCGATCGACTTCGCGCACGGCGATGCGGTCGCGATCGACGGCGAACAACTGTCGCCGGCCGCGCTGCTGACCAGGCTCAACGCGCTCGGCCGCGCCAACGGCATCGGCCGGCTCGACCTGGTGGAAAACCGCTTCGTCGGCATGAAGTCGCGCGGCGTCTACGAGACGCCGGGCGGCACGATCCTGCTGGCGGCGCATCGCGGCATCGAAAGCATCACGCTCGATCGCGAGGCGGCGCACCTGAAGGACCAGCTCATGCCGCGCTATGCCGAGCTGATCTATTACGGGTTCTGGTTCAGTCCGGAGCGGCGCATGCTGCAGGCGGCGATCGACGCGAGCCAGCATTCCGTCACCGGAAGCGTTCGGCTGAAGCTGTACAAGGGCAATGTCGGCGTGATCGGCCGCGAGAGTCCGCACAGCCTCTATTCGATGAAGCACGTCACGTTCGAGGACGACCAGGGCGCCTACGACCAGGTCGATGCCCAGGGCTTCATAAAACTGAACGCGCTGCGGCTGCGGCTGGGCGCGATGGCCGGACGGCGAGGGGGGAGTTTGTAACCATGACGATGTCGATGTACGCGGCCTCGGTGCCGCTGTTCCGCCAGCGGCTCGGGGCACTGTCCTCGGTGCTGGAGAAGGGGGCGGCCTTCGCGCAGGAGCGCGGGATCGAGCCGGCGGTGCTGCTCGGCGCGCGGCTGGCACCCGACATGTTCCCGCTGACGCGCCAGGTGCAGACCGCATCCGACCAGGCCAAGGGCGGCACGGCGCGGCTCGCCGGCCTGGAGCCGCCGAAATTCGCCGACACGGAAAGCAGCTTTGCCGAGTTGCACGAACGGCTCGTGCGCACGCTGGCGTTCCTCGACACGGTCCCGCCCGAGCGCATCGACGGCAGCGAGACGCGCGAGATCGTGCTGCGCTTCCCGCAGCGCGAGCTGCGCTTCACCGGCGAGCAGTACCTGATCGGCTTCGTGATCCCGAACCTGCTGTTCCACTGCACCACCGCCTACGCGATCCTGCGGCACAACGGCGTGCCGCTGGGCAAGTCGGACTTCATCGGCGCGCAGCCCTGACGGCGTTCAGCGCCGGCCGAACAGCCGTTCGAGCTCCGCACGCGTCAGCTGCAAGAACGTCGGGCGGCCGTGGCTGCAGGTGGCGGCGCGCGGCGTCGCCTCCATGCGGCGCAGCAGCGCGTCCATCTCGGCCTGGTTGAGCCTTCGGCCGGCGCGGACGGAGCCGTGGCAGGCCATGCGCGCGATCACCGCATCGAGCCGCGCGGCCAGTGCCGTGCTGGCGTCAAGCTCGGAAAACTCCTCGGCGAGGTCGCGGGCGAGCGGCGCCGGATCGGCGGGTCCGAGCAACGCAGGCATCGCCCGCACCAGCACCGCTCCCGGCCCGAACGCCTCGACCTCCAGCCCGAGCCGGGCCAGTTCCGCGGCGCGCCCGACCAGGGCGGCGGCGTGGGACGGCGGCAGATCGACCACGGCGGGCAGCAGCAGCGGCTGCGCGCGCACGCCGCCCGCCTGCACCTGCTCGCGCAGCGCCTCCTGCGTCAGCCGCTCATGCGCGGCGTGCTGATCGACCAGCACCAGGCTGCCGTCGGCGGCGACGGCGATGATGTAGGTGTCGAGCACCTGCGCGACCGCGGCCCCGAGCGGGAATTCCGTCGGCTGCGGCAGCGTCGCGGCGAGCGCGGCGGCCGGGCGGGCGGCCGGGGCGGCGGCGAAGGGCAGCGCCGCCTCGGCGAAGTGCCGCGGGGGCGGCGGCGCGGGATGCACCAGCCGCAGGCCGGGGCGCGGCGCCGCACGGCCGGCCCCGCCGCCGAGCGCGCGGCCGAGCGCGCCGATCACCAGCGAACGCACCGCGTCGGGGTCGCGGAACCGCACCTCGGCCTTCGCCGGATGCACGTTCACGTCGAGTTCCTCCGGCGGCAGGTCGAGGAACAGCGCCACCACCGGATGCCGGCCGGCCGGGATCACGTCGCGATAGGCGACGCGCACGGCGGTGCGCAGCACCGGGTCGGCGACCGGCCGGCCGTTCACCACCAGCGTCTGGCCGGCGGCAGTGGCGCGCGTCAGCAGCGGCGCGCAGGCGAAGCCGGCGATGCGCAGCGCGCCGCGCTCGCCCGCCACCTCCAGCAGCGACGCGGCGGCGTCGGGGCCGAGCAGCGCGGCGACGCGGGCCGCGCGGCTCTGCGCCGGCAGGTCGAACGCCACCCGCCCCTCGACCTCGCAGCGGAACGCGACCGCCGGCGCGGCCAGCGCCAGGCGGCGCACCGCGGCCTCGGCGGCGTCGGCCTCGGTGCGCGGCGTTTTCAGGAATTTGCGGCGGGCCGGCGTGGCGAAGAACAGGTCGCGCACCACCACCCGCGTGCCCGGCGCACCCGCCGCCGGCCGGACCGGGCCGACCGCGCCGCCCTCGACGCTGATGGTCGCCGCCTCGGCCGCGTCCGCCGGGCGCGAGGTGAGCGCCAGCCGCGCCGCCGCGCCGATCGAGGGCAGCGCCTCGCCGCGGAAGCCGAGGGTGGCGATGCGGATGAGCTGATCGTCGGCGAGTTTCGAGGTGGCGTGGCGCTGCACCGCCAGCGCCAGTTCGTCGGCGGTCATGCCGCATCCGTCGTCGGCGACCTCGATGCGCTCGCTGCCGCCGCCGGCGATCGCGACGGCGATGCGGCGCGCGCCGGCGTCCAGCGCGTTCTCCACCAGTTCGCGCGCCGCGGCGGCCGGGCGCTCGATCACCTCGCCGGCGGCGATGCGGTTGACCACGCGCTCCGGCAGCAGGCGGATGCGGCCGGCCGGCATCGCTCAGCCCTCGCCGCGCAACGCCCGGAAGCGGCGGATCAGGGCGGCGGTCGAGCTGTCATGCGTGCCCGGCTTGACGCCCCCCGGCTTCACTTCGTCCGCCAGCGCCGGCAGGATTCCCCCCGCCAGCACCTTGCCCAGTTCGACGCCCCACTGGTCGAAACTGTCGATCTGCCACAGCCAGCCCTGCACCGCGACCTTGTGCTCGTAGAGCGCGACCAGCCGGCCCAGCGCATAGCCGTCGAGGCGGCGGAACATGATGGTGTTGGACGGGCGGTTGCCGGAAAAACTGCGCGCCGGCGCGACCGCGGCGATCTCGGCCTCGGCCGCGCCTTTCGCGCGCATCTCGCCCTCCGCCTCGGCCAGCGTCTTGCCGCGCAGCAGCGCCTCGGCCTGGGCGAGCGCGTTGGCGATCAGGATGCGGTGCGCCTCCGGCCGGTCGTGGTCGGGCGCCGCGGCGAAGATGAAATCGACCGGCACCGCCTGCGTGCCCTGATGCACCAGCTGCATGAAGCTGTGCTGCGCATCGGTGCCCGGCTCGCCGAACACCACCGGGCAGGTCAGGCGCGGCACGGGCTGGCCGTGCAGCGTGACCGACTTGCCGTTGCTCTCCATTTCGAGTTGCTGCAGATAGGCCGGGAAGCGCCGCAGCCGCTCGTCATAGGCGAGCACGCAATGCGTGCGCAGGTCGAGCGCATCGACGTGCCAGAGGCCGACCAGCGCCAGCAGCACCGGCAGGTTCGCGGCGAACGGCGTGTCGCGGAAATGCGCGTCCATCGCGGCGCCGCCGTCGAGGAACGCCTGGAACTTGTCCCACCCGGCGGCGAGCGCCACCGGCAGCCCGATCGGCGACCACACCGAATACCGCCCGCCGACCCAGTCGCGGAAGCCGAACACGTGCTCCGGCCGGATGCCGAACTCGCCGACCGCCTTCAGGTTGGTCGAGAGCGCGCCGAACTGCGCCGCCACCGCCGCCTCGCCGAGCTTGGCCACCATCCAGTCGCGCACCGCGCGCGCGTTGGTCATGGTCTCCAGCGTGGTGAAGGTTTTCGAGGCCACCAGCACCAGCGTGCGCGCGGGATCGAGCTCCTGCGCCAGCTCGGCGAAGGCGTGGCCATCGACGTTGGAGAGGAAGCGCGCGCGCATGCGCTTCTTGCCCGCCAGCGTCAGCGCATCGACCGCCATGCGCGGGCCGAGATCGGAGCCGCCGATGCCGATGTTGAGCACGGTGTCGAAGCTCTGGCCGGAGGCGCTGCGCAGTTCGCCGCCATGCACGCGGCGGACGAAGTCGCGCATCTTGTCGCGCTCGGCGGCGGCGAGGTGGGAGGCTTCGTCCATGCCGCCGGGCAGCGCGGCCCGCATGCCGGCGTCGGCGGCGGAGCGCAGCGCCATGTGCATGGCGGCGCGCCCCTCGGTCGGGTTGACCACCTCGCCGTTGAACAGCCGCGCGCGGAAGCCTGCCAGGTCCGCGGTGTGGGCGAGGTCCAGCAATGCCACCAGGGTCTCGCCGTCGATCGCGGTCTTCGAGAAATCGAGCGTCAGGTCCTCGAAGCTGGCCGAGAAGCGGCGGGCGCGTTCGGGGTCGGCCGCGAACAGGGCGCGGATGTTGCGGGCGTCGGGGCGGGCGGCCAGGTCCGCGATGCGCGTCCAGGCCGCGTCGAGGGGCGATTCGCTCGGCATGGCGGCATCCTAGCGCAGGACGGCGGGCGTGGCACCGGGAGAACGGCGTGCTCGCGCGGCTGGGAGCAAGGGTCAGTGGTATTGCTCGTAATCCACGCGAACGGCGTCCTCCCCCTCCCACTCGAAAGTGATGCACCAGGGACCGCTGAGATGAACCGTGTAGCGGGTCGGCCGGCCGCGCAGCTTGTGGAAGTCGAAGCCCGGCAGGTTCATGTCCTCCGGGCGCTGTGCGGCGTTCAGGGCGTCAAGCCGTATCCGCACGCGCTCGACATGATCCGGCCGCAGGCGGACGGCGTCGCCCCTGCGCCAGAACGCGGCCAGGGCGCGACTCCGGAACGAGCGAATCATGTTTTGGCTGTAAGGTCACGCGCGACACGGTGTCAATTGTGGCCTGAGAGGTCAGACGTTGTTATACACGCAAAGCACGCTATCCACAGGGGCATCAGCGGACCAGCGTAATGGCGGAATATCGTGTGCGAGGGCAAGCAGCCTGGGAACCGACACATCCGGGCGAACTTCTGCGGGAGGAGGTCCTCCCCGCACTGCGCCTGACGGTGACGGACGCGGCGGCCAAGCTTGGCGTGTCGCGGCAGACGCTGCATGCCGTGCTGTCCGAGCGCGCCTCCGTCACGCCGGAGATGGCGGCACGGCTCGGCAAGCTGTGCGGCAACGGCGCCGGGCTGTGGCTGCGCATGCAGCAGGCGCGCGACCTGTGGCGGGTGGAGCGCGACCTCGCGACGGAACTGAAGAAGATACCGACCCTGCGGCCCGCGACGGCCTAGACGATCCGCGTCCGCACCGCCCCCACCCCCGCCACCATCCCCTCCAGCACGTCGCCGCGTACGACCGGGCCGACGCCCTCCGGCGTGCCGGTGAAGATCAGGTCGCCGGGCGCCAGCCGCACCAGAAGCGACAGACAGGCGATCGTCTCCGCCACGCTCCAGATCATCCGCGCGAGGTCGGAGGACTGGCGGACGGTGCCGTTCACCCTGAGCTCGATCGGACCGCGCGTCGGATCGGGCCCCTGGGCGGCCGGCACGATCTCGCCGATCGGGGCGGAATGATCGAAACCCTTGCTCATGTCCCAGGGGCGCGCCGCCTTCTTGGCCTCGTTCTGCAAATCCCGCCGCGTCATGTCGATGCCGGCGGCGTAGCCCCAGACATGGCCGAGTGCCGCCGCCTCCGCGATGCCGGCGCCGCCGGTGCCGATCGCCACCACCAGTTCCATCTCGTGATGCAGGCTTTTGGTCGCCGGCGGGTAGGGCAGGTCGGCGCCGCCCGTCACCACGGCGTCGGCCGGCTTGGTGAAGAAGAACGGCGCCTCGCGCTCGGGATTGCCGCCCATCTCGCGCGCGTGCTCGGCGTAGTTGCGGCCGACGCAGAAGATGCGGCGCACCGGGAACAGCCCGCCGCCGCTGACCGGCACGACGGCCTGCGCGGGCGGGGCGATGACGAAGTCGGGCATGGCGCGGTCCTGGCGCTGGGGCGGCGGGACGATACCGGAGCGCCGCGCCCGCGCAAGCGCACGCCGCCTGCGCGGGCGCCCATCGAGCCTCAGGCGGGCTTGTTGAAATTGCCCGGGCTGGCCGCGGTGCCGGTGAACTCCTTCGGCCGCTCCCGGCGCGCCTCCGCCAGCGCGCGGCGCACCCCGGCGGCGTCGAAATCCTTCGCATAGACCGGCGAGCCGGGCTGCTGGCGCCAGGATTCGTCCAGCCCGCCGGCATCGACGGCGTCGAAACCCAGCGCGTCCACCAGCTGCATCACCACCGCCTTCGCCGCCGCTTCGTCGCCCGCGACCGGCAGTGCGATGCGGCCCGGCGTGCCGGCGGGTTTGCCGTTCTCCAGCAGGTGCTGCGCGTAGATGTTGTTGAACGCCTTCACCACCTTCCGCCCAAGCTGCTGCTCCACCCAGCGGCTCTCCGGCATGCCCGCCTCGATCGGCTCGATGCGGCCGTCGCGCTGGCGCGGGTAGTAGTTGTTGGTATCGACCACCACCAGCCGCGCCGGCGCCTCGGCGAACAGTCCGGCGGGCAGGTTCGGCAGGTTCTTCAGCGGAATCGTGACCACCACCAGGTCGGCGTCGCGCACCGCCTCGCGCACCGTGACCGCGTGCGCCCCGGTGTCGCGCGCCAGTTCGGCGAGCGTCTCCGGCCCGCGCGAATTGGCGACGCGCACCTCGTGGCCCAGTGCGGCAAAGCGGCGGGTCAGTGCGCCGCCGATGTTGCCGGCGCCGATGATGCCGATCTTCATGTCATCCCCTCCGTTGCGGGTGGCGGAACCTATTGCCGAGATAGGGCGTCCGCGCCGCCGGCGCAGGCCCCGTGCCGCCTTCACCTGCCCGTGACGCGCGGCGCCGCTGCCCGCCACACCGCCAGCCGCGCCGCGCCGTGCGCCCGCTCGGCCAGCGCCTCGCCGAGGTCCGGCACCGCCTCCTCCCGGCCCAGTTCGGCGAGGATCAGCGCCCCCGGCGCGATCCACCCCGCCGCGCCCAGCGCCGCCACCGCGCGCGGCACAAAACCCTCGCCATAGGGCGGGTCGAGGAACACCAGTCCGCACGGCGTCCCCGGCGGCGGCCGTGTCGCGTCGGCCTCCAGCACGCGCGCCCGGTCCTCCGCCCGACAGGCGGCGATGTTGGCGCGCAGCGCGGCGAGCGCGGCCCGGTCGCGCTCGATGAAGCTCGTCGAGGCGGCGCCGCGCGACAGCGCCTCCAGCCCCAGCGCCCCGGTGCCGGCGAAAGCGTCCAGCACCGCCGCCCCTTCGACGCTCGCCCGCCCGCCCCAGGGCGCGTGCAGCAGCATGTCGAACAGCGCCTGCCGCACCCGGTCCGCGGTCGGCCGCGTCGTGGCACCCGACGGTGCGGCCAGACGCCGGCCGCGCCAGGCGCCGGCGACGATCCTCACCGCTTCTCCGCCGGCAACTGCTCGCGCAGCACTTTTCCCGGCACTTCCTCGACCGCGCCGCGCGGCAGTTTTCCCAGCTGGAACGGGCCGTAGGCGACGCGGATCAGCCGCGACACTTGCAGGCCGAGATGCGCCATCACTTTTCGCACCTCGCGGTTGCGGCCCTCGCGCAGCGCCACCGTGAGCCAGCAATTGTCGCCCTTGCGCGCGTCCAGCCCGGCCTCGATCGGGCCGTAGCGCACGCCCGCCACCGTCACGCCATGCGCGAGCGCGGCAAGCTGCTTCGGGTCGGGCGCGCCGAACACGCGCACGCGGTAGCGCCGCAGCCAGCCGTTGGACGGCAGTTCCAGCCGCCGCGCCAGCGCGCCGTCATTGGTCAGCAGCAGCAGCCCCTCGCTGGTCAGATCGAGCCGGCCAACGCTGACCACGCGCGGCAGTTCCGGCGGCAGCCGCTCGAACACGGTCGGCCGGCCCTGCGGGTCGCGGTGCGTGGTCACCAGCCCCTCCGGCTTGTGGTAGCGCCACAGCCGCGTCCGGCCCGGCGGAGAGACCGGCGCGCCATCGACCAGCACCAGATCGCCTTCGGTCACGAAGGTGGCGGGATGCGCGACCGGCGCGTTGTTGAGCCGCACGCGGCCTTCGGCGATCATCCGCTCGGCGTCGCGCCGGCTCGCCACCCCCGCATGGGCGAGGAATTTCGCGATCCGCTCGCCCTCGGTCATCGGCAGGCGGCGATCAGGGCGGCGAAGATGCGCGCATCGCCCGGGTCGATCAGGAACTCCGGATGCCACTGCACGCCGAGGCAGAATTTTTGCCGTTCGCACTCGATCCCCTCGATTACGCCGTCGGCGGCGACCGCGTTCGCCACCGCGCCGGCGCCGGGATCGCGCACCGCCTGATGGTGCGAGGAATTCACCTGCATGGTGGCGGCGCCGACGATGCGCGCCAGCCTCGTGCCGGCGCGGATGGCGACATCGTGGCCGGGTTGGTGGCGCGGGTTCGGCTGCTCGTGCGCCAGCGCGTCGGGCAGTGCGGCGGGGATGTGCTGGATCAGTGCGCCGCCGAGCGCGACGGCCAGCAACTGCTCGCCGCCGCAGATGCCGAGCACCGGCATGTCGCGCGCCAGCGCGCCCCGCAGCAGCGCCAGTTCCGCCGCCGTGCGGCCTTGCTTCAGCGTCACCGTGGCGTGGCGGTCGCCGTCGCCGTACAGCGCCGGATCGACGTCGAAGGCGCCGCCGGTGACCACCAGCGCGTCGATGCGGTCGAGCAGGTCGGCGGCCAGCGCCGGCAGATGCGGCAAGCGCCACCGGCAGCCCGCCGGCGGCGGCAATGGCGTCGGCATAGTTGGTGCGCAGCGCGTACCACGGATATTTCGAGTAGCCGCCCGGCTGCTCGGCATCCAGGGTCACGCCGATCACGGGTCTCCTGGATGTGGTCATCCCCGGTTGCTAGCGCCGCGGCGCCGCACGCGGCAAGAAGCGGCGATGGACGCGATGCAACTCGCCCTCGCCGAAGCCAGCGCCGCCGCCGCGCGCGGCGAGGTGCCGGTGGGTGCGGTGGTGCTCGGGCCGGACGGCGCAGTGCTGGCACAGGACGGAAACCGCACCGAAGCAACCTGCGACGCCGCCGCCCACGCCGAACTGCTCGCGCTGCGCGCAGCTTCCCGGCGGCTCGGCGCGCCGCGCCTGTCCGGCTGCGACCTCGTGGTGACGCTGGAGCCGTGCCCGATGTGCGCCGCCGCCGCCAGCCTGTTCCGCGTCCGCCGCCTGATTTTCGGCGCCTACGACCCGAAAGGCGGCGGCGTGGAGCACGGCGCGCGCATTTTCGACGCCGCCTCCTGCCTGCATCGCCCCGAAATCATCGGCGGCGTGCGCGAGGCCGAATCCGCCGCCCTGCTGCGCGCCTTTTTCGCCGCCCGACGCGGAGATGCTTGACTCCGTCAAGCATCTGGCCGACGCTGCCGCCATGCCGGAAGCCGCCCTCGCCGCAACGGTCGCCGCCGTCCGCCGCTTCAGCCGCTTCTACACGCGGCGCATCGGGCTGCTGCAGGACGGGTTGCTGGATAGCCCGTTTTCGCTCGCCGAAGGCCGCGTGCTCTACGAACTCGGCCAGCGCGGCAGCGCCACGGCGGCGGAACTCGCCGCCGAACTCGGTCTCGACCAGGGCTATCTCAGCCGCATCCTGCGCGGCTTCGACGGGCGCGGCCTGCTGGAGCGCGCGCCGTCGGACGCCGATCGGCGCGCCACAGCGCTGTCGCTGACGAAGCCGGGCCGCGACGCCTTCGCCGCCCTCGACGTCGGCTCGCGCGCCCAAATCGCGGCCCTGCTCGGCCCGCTCTCGGCGCCGCAGCGCAACCGCCTCGCCGCCGCGCTGCACGAGGCGGAGGCGCTGCTCGGAGCCGAACCCGCCTCCCCCGCGGTCCCCTACGTGCTGCGCGCGCCGGTGCCCGGCGATATGGGCTGGATCGTGCATCGGCAGGCCGTGCTCTACGCGCGCGAATACGGCTGGGACGCCGGCTTCGAGGCGCTGATCGCCGGCATCGTCTCGCGCTTCGTGGAGCAGTTCGACGCCGCGCGCGAGCGAAGCTGGGTCGCCGAGCGCGCCGGCGAGGTGGTCGGCTCCGTGTTCCTCGTGCGCAAGTCCGACGAGGTGGCGCAGCTTCGCCTGCTCTATGTCGAGCCGTCCGCGCGCGGCCTGGGCATCGGCACGCGGCTGGTGGACGAGTGCCTCGGCTTCGCCCGCGCGGCGGGGTACCAGCGGATCATGCTGTGGACCAACGACGTGCTGGTCTCGGCCCGGCGCATCTACCAGGCCGCCGGCTTCACGCTGACGGCGGAGGAGCGGCACCATAGTTTCGGGAAAGACCTGGTCGGTCAGAACTGGGAACGGCCGCTTTAGCCGCCGCCACGAACGCCGCGATCAGCGTCGGGTCCTTCACCCCGCGCGCCCGCTCCACGCCCGACGAGACATCCACTGCTGCCGCGCCCGACGCGCGGATGGCGGCGCCGACATTCTCCGCGGTCAGCCCGCCGGCAAGCAGCCACGGCGCCGGCGCGCGCCAGCCCGCGGTCAGCGACCAGTCGAGCGCGACCGCATTGCCGCCCGGCCGGGTCGCACCCGGCGGCGGTTTCGGCTCGATCACCAGCCCGTCGATGCCCTCCGCCGTCGCCGGCAAATCCGCCGGCGTGCCGACGCCGACCGCGCGCCAGACCGGCACCCCGAACCGCGCCCGCAATTCGGCCGCCCGCCCCGGTGCGACATAGAGTTGCAGCACGTCCAGCGGCAGCGCCGCCAGCGCCGCCGCCACCGTGGCGTCGTCCGGTGCCACGAACAGCCCGACGCGCAGCGGCCCGCCCGGATGCCGCGCCGACAGTGACGCCGCCTGCGCGGGCAGCAACGCCCGGGGCGAGGCGGGGAAGAACACGAAGCCGACCCAGTCCGCCCCCGCCGCCACCGCCGCGTCGAACGCCTCCGCCGAGGCGATGCCGCAGACTTTTATTCGGGTGGCGCGCCGGTCTGTCATTATTTAAGCAACTTGCTTCAATTAAGGGCTCGGCACCAGCGACCCCGGCGTGGGCGGCGCGAGGCGCGCCTTCAGTTCGGCGACCTGCGCCTCCAGCAGCCGCGCCACCTGTTCCGCCCGCCGCGCCCGCCGCCGCGCCGCGAGCACGCTGAACCACACCACCAGCGCGCCGGCGACGAACGCCACCGCCATCGCGCCGAGCACCGCCAGCGACAGCGGCAGCTCCACCGAAACATCGGTCGGCCACAGGCGGAGCGCCACCGGCGCAGGGTTGGACAGCGCGAACAGCACCAGGATCAGCAGCAGCGGCGCCGCCACGATGATGCGCAGCATGCGCCGCTAGGCCGGCACCGGCGCGCCGGCGCTGCGCGGCGCTTTCGCGTGGTTGACGCGCTCGCGCAGTTCTTTTCCGGCCTTGAAGAACGGCACCGCCTTCTCGTCCACCGCCACCGCCTCGCCGGTGCGCGGGTTGCGCCCGGTGCGGGCGTCGCGGCGCTTGACCGTGAAGGCGCCGAAGCCGCGCAGCTCCACCCGCTCGCCGCGCGCCAGCGCCGCGGTGATCTCGTTGAAAATCGTCGCCACGATCACCTCGACATCCCGCCCCAGCAGGTGCGGATTAGCCGCCGACAGCTCGGCGATCAGCTCCGACTTGGTCATGTTGCCCAACACTATTCGCCCGCCGCCGCAGGCTGCCAAATCGCCCACGCGCCGTCAAGTCTAACCCCTTGGAACGCAATAGTTTTCGCGATCGATTGCAGCAGCGGGCCGAGATCGGCACCGAGCGCGCGCGCGGCCAGCGATTCGCTCTCGACATCCGCCACCGGCAGTGTGCGCGGCACGCCGCGGCCGGCGAGCCATTCGCGCGCCTCGCGCTCGCCGCCGAGCGCGTCGATCAGGCCGAGTTTGACCGCCTGCCGCCCGGTATAGGCGCGCCCGTCGCCCAATTCGCGCACCCGCGCCGGGTCCATGTGCCGCCCGTCCGCGACCATGCCGACGAACTGCTCGTACATGTCCGTGACCAGGCCCTGCAGCACGTCCTTGCCCTGCGCCGACAGCGGCTGCGTCAGGCTCGGCTGGTCTTTCAGCGGGCCGGACACCAGCGTCGTCGTGCTGATGCCGACATGCGACAGCAGGCCGGAGATTTCGCCGGTCTCCAGCAGCACGCCGATCGAGCCGGTCAGCGTGGTGCCGCGCGCAAAGATGCGGGCGGCCGGCACCGCCACCATGTAGCCGGCCGAGGCGGCGAGCGCGCCCATCACCGCCACCACCGGCTTCTTCGCCGCCACCAGCGCGATCGCATCGTGCAGGCTCTCGCCGCCGGCGACACTGCCGCCGGGGCTGTCGATCTCGACCAGCACCGCTTTCACGCGGCCGTCGTCGGCGAGGGCGCGGATTTTTTCGGCAAGCTGGCGGTTGTCGGTGATCAGGCCGGCGATGGTGACGCGCGCGACGTGGGCCCGCTCGATGCCGCCGAAGCGGGCGAAGGCGATCAGCCCGGCCGCCAGCACCGCCAGCACGGTGAAGCCACGCCAAAACGACAGGCGGCGCTTGAGGCGCCGCCTGTCCACCAGCAGATCGGTCTCCACGCTCATCGCGCAGCGCGGCCGGTCACGGGTCCTGCTGCGCCTGCTGGTTGCGGCGACGGATCGCCGCACCGAGGATGTCGCCGAGCGAGGCGCCGCTGTCGGACGTGCCGTACTCGGCGATCGCCTGCTTGTCCTCCTCGACTTCCTTGCCCTTGATGGTCAGCGACAGTTTCCGCGAGGCGCGGTCAACGGCGATGATTTTCGCATCGACCTTCTCGCCGACCGCGAACCGGTCGGGCCGCTGGTCGGACTTGTCGCGGGCGAGTTCGGCGCGGCGGATGAAGCCGCTCAGCACGTCATCGACCTTCACCTCGATGCCGTTGTTCGCCACCGCGGTGACGATGCAGGTGACGACCTGACCCTTGTGGACGCGGTCGAGCACGGTCGCCGCCGGGTCGTCCTGCAACTGCTTGACGCCGAGGCTGATGCGCTCCTTCTCGACATCCACGTCGAGGATCTTTGCGCGCACCTGCTGGCCTTTCTCGTATTTGGCCATGACCAGCTCGCCCGGCTCGTCCCACGACAGGTCCGACATATGCACCATGCCGTCGATGTCGGCCGACAGGCCGATGAACAGCCCGAACTCGGTGATGTTGCGGATCTCGCCTTCGACCACCGAGCCGATCGGGTGCTCGTCGAGGAACTGCTCCCACGGATTGCGCTGCACCTGCTTGAGCCCGAGCGAAATGCGGCGCTTGGCGGAGTCCACGTCCAGCACCATCACGTCCACCTCCTGGCTGGTGGCGACGATCTTGCCGGGATGCACGTTCTTCTTGGTCCAGGACATCTCCGAGACGTGGACGAGACCCTCCACGCCCGGCTCCAGCTCGACGAACGCGCCGTAGTCGGTGATGTTGGTGACGCGGCCGGTGAATTTCGTGCCCGGCGGATATTTCGCCGCCACCCCCTCCCACGGGTCGGCCTCCAGCTGCTTCATGCCGAGGCTGATGCGCTGGGTTTCCGGGTTGAAGCGGATCACCTGCACCTTGACCTGCTGGCCGATCTGCAGCGCCTCCGACGGGTGGTTGATGCGCTTCCAGGCGATGTCGGTGACGTGCAGCAGCCCATCGACGCCGCCGAGATCGACGAAGGCGCCGTAATCGGTGATGTTCTTCACCACGCCGTCGAGGATCATGCCTTCCTTGAGGCCCTGGATCAGCTCGCTGCGCTGCTCGGCGCGCGTCTCCTCCAGCACGGCGCGGCGGGAGACGACGATGTTGCCGCGGGCGCGGTCCATCTTCAGGATCTGGAACGGCTGCGGCGTGCCCATCAGCGGGCCGACATCGCGCACCGGGCGGATATCGACCTGACTGCCGGGCAGGAAGGCGACGGCGCCGCCGAGATCGACGGTGAAGCCGCCCTTGACACGGCCGTAGATGGAGCCCTGCACGCGCTGCTGGCCCTCGAACGCCTTTTCCAGATTGGTCCAGGCTTCCTCGCGCCGCGCCTTCTCGCGCGACAGCACGATCGAGCCGTCGCGGTCCTCGTAGCGTTCGACATAGAGTTCGATGTGATCGCCGGGCTTGACCTCGGGGCGGGCGCCGGGCGGCCCGAATTCCTTCAGTGCGACGCGGCCTTCGCTTTTCAGCCCGACATCGACGATGGCGAATTCCTCGGTCAGCCGGACGACCCGCCCGGTGACGACGGAGCCTTCAAAGCCGGAATCGCGGCCCAGCGTCTGGTCGAGCAGGGCGGCAAAATCCTCGGTGGCGGGGTGGGCGGGTGAATGAGCCTGTGCGACGGCGGCGGATGCCATGTGGTTCGTTTGCGTCCTGTGGGGTGGCCGGGCGCGGGGGCCGCGGACCATGCTGTATGCGCGCTTGCCGGAAAGCACGACTTGCCCGCGCGAGAGGCGCAGGCCGGGGGTGAACGATGGCCGGAGGGAAAATGGCGGAGCTTTTGCCAAGCCTCTGGACGGGCGGCCGAAACTGCCCGCGGGCCGCATAAATGAGCAGACCGGCGGCGGAGTCAAGTGAATGCCGTGCGACGGCTCAACGCCGCCGGCCGGCGTGGTCCGCAATCAGCCGCAACGCGTGGGCGAATGTCGCCTCCGCGTCCAGTTCCGTCGTGTCGAGCAGCAGCGCGTCCGGCGCCCGGCGCAGCGGCGCGGCGACACGCGCCGCATCCTGCGCGTCGCGCTCGCGGATTTGCGCCGTCACCGCGGCCAGATCGGCGGCCACGCCGCGCGCCGCGAGTTCGCGCCAGCGGCGCAGGCCG
Organism: uncultured Pseudomonadota bacterium; assembly: GCA_963786445.1. GTDB lineage: Bacteria > Pseudomonadota > Alphaproteobacteria > Acetobacterales > Acetobacteraceae > JAFKFJ01. The sequence continues at coordinate 483,637 of CAWAZU010000028.1, read as the reverse complement.
CGCGCCTCTGCGCTCGCGGTGACGAACAGCTTTATCGGCGCAGCGGGAAACACGATGGTGCCGATGTCGCGCCCGTCCAGCACCGCGCCGCGCGCTCGCCCGAAATCGCGCTGGAACTCCAGCAGCGCCGCGCGCACCGCCGGGATCGCGGCGACCGCAGCCGCCGCCGTGTCGGCATCGGGACCGCGCAGGTCGGGGCGCGCCAGGTCCGCCGCTTGCAGCGCCCGCGCCGCCGCCGCTGCCGTCGCCGGGTCGGCCGGGTCGCCGTGCGCGTCCAGCACGCGCCGGCCGGTGGCGCGATACAGCAGGCCGGTATCCAGATGCGGAAGCTCGAAATGCGCCGCCAGCCGTTTCGCGAGCGTCCCCTTCCCGGCCGCGGCCGGGCCGTCGATGGCGATGACCAGGCTCACGCCGCCAGCAGCGCCGGCGCGCCTTCGCCGGCGGCACCGTTCATCAGTTCGACGAAACCGGGAAAACTCGTGTCGATGAAGCTGGCGTCGTCCACCTGCACCGGCTGCTCGGCGGCCAGCCCCAGCACCAGCGCGCTCATCGCCAGGCGATGATCCATGAGCGTCGCGACCAGGCCGCCGCCCGGCGGCGCGCGGCCGGTGCCGTGGACGATCAGGTCGTCGCCCTCGATCGCCACCGGCACGCCGTTGGCCGCCAGCAGCGCCGCCGTCGCCGCCAGCCGGTCGCTCTCCTTCACCCTGAGCTCGTGCAGGCCGCGCATGCGCGTCGTGCCCTCGGCACAGGCGGCGGCGACCGCGAGCACCGGGAACTCGTCGATCATGCTCGGCGCCCGTCCGGGCGGCACCTCGACGCCGCGCAGCGCGCCGTGCGTCACCAGCAGGTCACCGACCGGCTCGCCGCCGTCCAGGCGCTCGTTCGCCACGACCAGCGATGCGCCCATCTCGCGCAGCGTGGCGAACAGGCCGGTGCGCAACGGGTTCAGTCCGACGCCCGCGATGCAGAGACGCGAGCCGGGCACCAGCAGCGCCGCGACGACGAAAAACGCCGCCGAGGACGGGTCGCCGGGCACCGTCACGTCGGCGCCGCGCAGCTCCGGCTGGCCGCGCAGCGTGATGACCCGCCCGCTGCCCGCCTGCGCCACCGCGACCTCGGCGCCGAAATGGCGCAGCATGTTCTCGGAGTGGTCGCGCGTCGCCGCCGGCTCCTCGACGCGGGTGATGCCGGGCGCGTTCAGGCCGCACAGCAGCACCGCACTCTTCACCTGCGCGGAGGCGACCGGCAGGCGGTAGTCGAGCGGCAACGCCTCGCGCGCCCCCTCGATCGCGAGCGGCAGCCGCCCGCCCTCGCGCGCGGCGAAGCGGGCGCCGCAGGCGCTCAGCGGGTCGATCACGCGGCGCATCGGCCGGCCGCGGAGGCTGGCATCGCCGGTCATCACGGCAAAAATCGGATGGCTCGCCAGGATGCCGGCCAGCAGCCGCGCCGCGGTGCCGGAATTGCCCATGTCGAGCACGTCCGCCGGCTCGGCCAGCCCGCCGATGCCGCGGCCGGCGACGCGCCAGGCGCCCGGCCCGTCGCGCACCACCTCCGCGCCGAGGGCGCGCATCGCGGCGGCGGTGCGCATCACGTCCTCGCCCTCCAGCAGCCCGGCGATGCGGGTCGTGCCGACCGCGAGGGCCGCGAACATCAGGGCGCGGTGCGAAATCGACTTGTCGCCGGGGACGGCGAGCGTGCCGGCGAGCGGGGCGGCGGGCCGGCGGGCGCGCAACGGGCGGGCGGGGGCAGCGGTCATGCGCGCCGCTTAGCACGCAGTCTGCGGGTTTGACAGGCAGGCGATCCGATGGCATGGGGCGCGCCCTTTCGACCCTTCCGACCCTTCCGCGCGCTTGCGAGGCATGCAATGGCCAAGCCCGAACTCGGCACGAAACGCGTCTGCGTCTCCTGTGGCGCCCGTTTCTACGACCTGACGAAGCAGCCGGCGGTGTGCCCGAAATGCGGCACCGAGCAGCCGGCCGAGCAGCCGCGCGCGCGCCGCACCGGCGGCAACGTGCTGGAGGAGAAGCGGCGGCCAAAAGTCGTGCCGGTGCCCGGGATCGAGGACGCGGACGTGGAGGTCGAGACGCCCGAGGAAGAAGTCGAGGAGGACGTGCTGGAGGATGCCTCCGACCTCGAAGACAGCGGCGACAGCATCGCCGAGGTGGGCGTGGACCCGGAACCCGGCGAAGAGGAACGCTAGGCCCCGGCTCATGGGTTCGTGACCCGCGTGGCCCAGGCTTAACCGCCGCGGCGGTGGCGGCGGTGGCGGCGCCACCCATTTCGCGTCTGACGGGCATGTTTGGACGCGGAGGGTGGCGATGCAGGTTTCGGACGTGATCGCGGCCAAGGGACGGCACGTGGCGACGCTGCTGCCAACCGACACGGTCGAGCGCGCGGTGCGGCTGCTGGCGGAACGGCGCATCGGCGCGGTGGTGATCGAGGACCAGTGGCAGAAACTGGCCGGCATTTTTTCCGAGCGCGACCTGGTCCGGCTGCTGGCGCAGGAAGGGCCGGCGGTGCTGCACCGGGACCTCGCCGGCGCGATGACGCACAACGTCATCACCTGCCGCGCCGAGGACCGGATCGACGACGTGCTGCGGCTGATGACGCTGAACAAGATCCGCCATGTGCCGGTGACGGAGAACGGACGGCTCGCCGGCATCGTCAGCATCGGCGACCTGGTCAGCCACCGGCTGACGGAAAAGCAGCAGGAGGCCGAGGTGCTGCTGGAGATTTCCCGCATGCGGGGGTGAGGCGTCGCGGCGGTCGCCGCTACTCCCGCGGTGCCGCAGCCCGCTCCAGCCGGTCGTTGATCGCGCGCCCAAGGCCGCGCGCCGGGATCGGCATCGCCGCGATGCGCGTCATGCCGCTCGCATCCAGCACGCGCAGGCCGGCGAACAGGTTCCCCGCCGCCTCCGCCAGATCGCCGGCGGCGCTGAGCTGGAACACCGCCCCTGCGCCCTTGAGCGGCGTGCCGAACGCCAGCAGCGCCTCGTCGGCCGCGACGCGCTCGGCCGCCAGCCGCACCTTCAGGCGCGGGGCGTAGTGCGACGCCAGCATCCCCGGCCCGCGCAGCACGTCCGGCCGGCCGGGCGCGACCGCGCCGATCGCCGCCTCGATCGCCTCCAGCGTCACGCCGCCGGGGCGCAGCAGGGCGGGCGCCGGGCCGCTCAGGTCGAGCACGGTCGATTCCACGCCGACCGCGCACGGGCCGCTGTCCAGCACCGCCGCGATGCGCCCGCCGAGGCTTTCCAGGACGTGCGCGGCCGTGGTCGGGCTGACCTGGCCGGAGCGGTTGGCCGAGGGTGCCGCCACCGGCCGCCCGACCGCGCGCAGCAGCGCCTGCGCGACCGGGTGCGCCGGCACGCGCACCGCCAGCGTGTCCAGCCCGGCGCCGGTCAGCAGCGCCACGCGGCTCGCGTCCCGCCGGGGCAGCACCAGCGTCAGCGGCCCCGGCCAGAACGCGGCGGCGAGGCGGCTTGCGGTCTCGGTCGGCACCATTTCGGCGAACGCCGCCGCTTCGTCCGGATAGTGGCAGATCAGCGGATTGAACCGCGGCCGGTCTTTCGCCGCGAACACCGCGGCGACCGCGCGCGCGTCGGTGGCATCGGCGCCGAGGCCGTAAACGGTCTCGGTGCCGAACGCGACCAGCGCGCCCGCGCGCAGCAGCGCCGCCGCCCGGCCGATGCCGGCGGCGTCGGCGGCCAAAACCTCGGTCATTGGGCGCCGGTGCAGACGAAATGCGGGTTGAGCCAGCGCGGCTTGCCGTAGCGCAGCGTCTCTCCGGTCTCGATCACCCGCACCGCCCCGCCGGCCGCCTCCACCACCGCCTGCGGGGCTGCGGTGTCCCACTCGCAGGTGGTGCCGAAGCGCGGATAGAGGTCCGCCGCGCCCTCGGCGACGCGGCAGAACTTCAGCGCCGAGCCGACATTGCGCAGCGAGCGCACCTGCCGCCCGGCGAGATAGGCGGCGAGCCGCTCGTCGTTGGCGTGCGCCCGCGAGGCGATCACGTCGAGGCCGGCTTCGGGCACGCGGCGCGCGGCGATGCGGCGCTCGCCGGCGGCGCTGCGCTTCCAGGCGACGCCGCCGACGATGCCGCCGAACAGCTCGCCATGCGCCGGCACCGCGACCGCGCCCAGCGCCGGCCGCCCGTCGCGCACCAGGCCGATGCAGACCGCGAAATCGTCCAGCCCGCTCGCGAACTCCTTGGTGCCGTCGAGCGGATCGACCAGCCAGAAGGTGTCGGCGCGCTCGGGCACGTGGCCGGCGGCGATCTCTTCCTCGGCGACCACCGGGATGTCGGGCGTGGCGCGGCGCAGGCCGGCGGCGATCAGCGCCTCGGCGGCGTGGTCGGCCTCGGTGACCGGGGAGGCGTCGGGCTTGTGGCGCGTGTCGAAGCCGCGCGCGCGCACGGCGAGGATGGTCGCGCCCGCCTGCTTGGCGAGGTCGGCGGCGAGGCTGAGCAAGGCGGCATCGTCCATCCCCGGCCTATAGCGTGCCCCTGGCAACCAAGCCACCCGCTGCTACACTGGCCGCTTCATCACAACCCGAGACCAGCGGAGCCGTCCTGCCATGCTCGAAGTCGTCGTTGCCCGCCCGACCCTGCCATCGTCCGGCGCGCTGGTGCTGCCGGTGGAGGAAGGCGCGGGCGCGCAGGCCGCCGGCTGGGCGGGCCTCGACGCGGCCACCGGCGGCGCGGTGTCCCGCGCGCTGGAAGTGGCAGAATTCAAGGGCCGCAAGGGCCAGACCGTGACCATCCTGGCCCCCGGCGCCGGGTTGTCGCGCGTCGTCGCGGTGGGCTTGGGCAAGCCGGGTGAACTCGCGCCGCTCGCCGCCGAGGAAGCGGGCGGGGAGGCGATCGCGAAACTGCTGCGCGAGCCGGCGGTTGCGGTCGCGCCTGGGCCGCTCTCGCCCCGGCTGGCGGCGCATCTGGCGCTGGGCGCGGTGCTGCGCAGCTACCGCTTCGACCGCTACCGCACCGCCGAGAAGCCGGAGGACAAGCCGCTGCTGGCGAAGCTCAGGCTGCTCACGGACGACGCGAGTGCGGCGGAGGCGGCCTGGGCGGGGCTGCGGCCGGTCGCCGACGGCGTGGTGCTCGCCCGCGACCTGGTGAGCGAGCCGCCGAACGTGCTGACGCCGGAGGAGCTCGCGCATCGCTGCGAGGCGCTGGGCGAGCTTGGCCTCAAGGTCGAGGTCATGGGCCCGAAGGAAATGGGCAAACTCGGCTTCGGCGCCCTGCTCGGCGTGGCGCAGGGCAGCGTGCATGAGCCGCGCATGGTGGTGCTGCACTGGCACGGCGCGAGCGGCGGCGGCCAGGGCAAGGGCCGGAAGGGCAACGGCCAGAAACCGCTCGCCTTCGTCGGCAAGGGGGTGACGTTCGATTCCGGCGGCATCAGCATCAAGCCCGCCGCCGGCATGGAGGACATGAAGTGGGACATGGCCGGCGCCGGCGCGGTGATCGGCCTGATGGCGGCACTCGCCGGGCGGCGCGCGAAGGTCGATGCGGTCGGGCTGGTCGGGCTGGTGGAGAACATGCCCTCGGGCAGCGCGCAGCGGCCGGGCGACGTGGTCAAAACCTATTCCGGGCAGACCGTCGAGGTCATCAACACCGATGCCGAAGGCAGGCTCGTGCTCGCCGACGTGCTCTGGTACTGCCAGAAACAGTTCGAGCCGCGCTTCATGGTCGATCTGGCGACGCTGACGGGGGCCATGATCGTCAGCCTCGGCCACGAGACCGGCGGCTTCTTCAGCAACGACGACGATCTGGCGAAGCGGCTGCACGAAGCCGGCGAGGCGACCGGCGAAAAACTGTGGCGGCTGCCGCTCGGCGAGGCGTACGACAAGCAGATCAAGAGCGACATCGCCGACATGAAGAATGTCGGCGGCCGGCCTGGCGGCGCGATCACCGCCGCGCAGTTCCTGCAACGCTTCGTCAACGGCAAGCCGTGGGCGCATCTGGACATCGCCGGGATGGCCTGGGCCGGCAAGGATTCGGCGCTCGCGGCGAAAGGGGCGACGGCGTACGGCGTGCGGCTGCTGAACCAACTCGTTGCGGATAATTATGAAAGTTGATGGCGGAAATCGGCTTTTACCATCTGCTGCGCACCGGGCCTGACCAGGCGCTGCCGCAATTGCTCGGGCGGACTTTAGCAGCCGGGCAGCGCGCCGCGGTGATGTGCGGCAGCGAGGAGCGGGTGGCGGCGCTGGACGCGGCATTGTGGCTGTGCGCCGACCCGGACTGGCTGCCGCACGGCACGGCTTCGAGCGGGGATGCCGCGCTGCAGCCGATCTGGCTCGCCACCGACGACGCGGCGCCGAACGGGGCGCGGTTTTTGTTCCTGCTCGACAGCGCGGCGAGCGAACGGCTCGGCGCCTTCGACCGGGTTTTCGACCTGTTCGACGGCCGCGACGAGGCCGCGGTCGCGGCGGCGCGTGAGCGCTGGAGCGCCGCAAAAGCGGCGGGGCACGCGCTGACCTACTGGCAGCAGACCGGGCGCGGGTGGGAACGCAAGGCGTGAGCGCGCCCGAGGCTGTTCGGGCTTGCTAATTCGCACCGATGTTGATATGTGATAATTAGCGAATGAGCAAAAAACGGGCATCGCCACGATAAACCCGGCGGCCCGCCGAGGAGGACAGTGCATGCTGCGGGCAGCTTCGTGGCTCGGGGGCGTCGCCTTTGCGGTCGGGCTGTCGGGCGGCGCGGCGCCGACCTGGGCCGGACCCGTCACCGCGACGCTGTCCGCGACCTACTTCGAGATTGGGGACACCGCGAACGAGCCGGATTTCGGCGGCGGCGGCACGCCGAACATCGCGCTGGGCAGCGGGCTCGGGCCGAACGGAATGCCGATTCTCAGCAGCCCGCCTGGCGTCTCCGACGTGGGTCCCGACAATCAGCTCACCTGGTGGAGCCCGACGCTCAACAGCGTCGTGGTCGAGACCGGGACCGGCACCATCACCTTGCCCTACAGCAGTAACATGTACGCGCCGAACAGCACCGGCACCAACGACGGCACGTATTTCGAGACCGCGGTGTTCAGCGGCACGTTCGACCTGGCGACGTCGGAAGCGGTGGAGTTCCAGCTCGGGTCGGACGACGATTCGTTCATTTACGTCGATGGCATCCTGATCGGCCAGAATCCGGGCATTCACGGCGTGACGGACGTGGATTTCACCTCCTCGGTGCTGCCGGCCGGCGACAACACGATCGAGGTGTTCTACGACGACCGGGAGCAGACCGGGGCATACCTCTCCCTGAACCTCCTGACCTCCGGGGTCGTGATCACTCCCCCCAGCGTGCCCGAGCCGGCGTCGCTGTCCTTGCTGGGGGCAGGCCTGGTCGGGCTGGTGCTCGCCCGCCGGCGCAAGGCGGCGCGATAGCGCCTGGCCGCGGCCGGCCGGCCGGCACTCACCTGGCCGCCGGCTTGCGCGCGGGCGGCGCCAAAACCTTGTCCGGATAGCGGCACCATTTCGCACCGACGCAGCGCCAGCACTCCGGCGCGCGCGCCTTGCAGCAGTAGCGGCCGTGCAGGATCAGCCAGTGATGCGCCAGCCGCAGCCGCGCCGGCGGGATGCGGGCGACCAGCGCGTCCTCGACCGCGCGCGGGCTGTCGCCGGGGGCGAGGCCGGTGCGGTTGGCGACGCGGAACACGTGCGTGTCCACCGCCATCGTCGCCTGCCCGAAGGCGACGTTGAGCACCACGTTGGCGGTCTTGCGCCCGACGCCGGGCAGCGCCTCCAGCGCCGCGCGGTCGGCCGGAACTTTTCCGCCATGCTGCTCGACCAGGGCGCGCGACAGCGCCGCGACGTTGCGCGCCTTGGTCTGCCACAGGCCGATCGAGCGGATGTACGGGCCGATCCCCTCCGCCCCGAGCGCCGCCATCGCCTGCGGCGTCGGCGCGGCGGCGAACAGCGCCGGCGTGGCCTTGTTCACCCCCGCGTCGGTGGCCTGCGCCGACAGCACCACGGCGACCAGCAACTCGAACGGATCGCGGTACTGCAGCTCGCTGCGCGGGTCGGGATTGGCCGCGGCCAGCGCGTCGAGGAACGCGCCCACCTCGGCGCGGGTCATCACAAGCCGCGGCGGCGGCGCCGGTTTCGCCATGCGCACGATCCTGGCCGCCGCCGCGCCCGCTGACAAGCCGCCGCGCTGCGTTACCTATGGGTCATGCAGGACGTCCTGTTCGAGGCGATGATCGTGCCGCACCGCAGCCTGTCGCGCCGCGGGCTGCGGCTGGTCATGGGCGGGATCGGCGTGATCTGCGCCGCCAACCTGATCGTTTTCGGCTATCTGCGCGCCTGGCCGGTCTGCGGCTTCGCGGGCGGCGAACTGGTGCTGGCGGCGGCGCTGCTGCGGCTGAACGCGCTCGGCGCGCGGGCGAGCGAGCTGCTGCTACTGACGCCCGAGGCGCTGCGCGTGGTGCGCACCGATGCCAAGGGAGTGCGCCGGGAGGAGCGGGTGCTGAAGCCGGCGTGGCTCGCGGTTCACATCGAGGAGCGGCCGGGCCGCGTGCCGGCGCTGTGGGTCGGCTCGCACGGCGTGCGCGAGGAGCTGGGGCGGTTCCTGGGGGAAGCGGAGAAGCGCGACCTCGCCCGCGCGCTGGCCGAGGCGCTGCATCGCTGGCGCAACCCGGTGTTCGACAACCCGCAACTCGCGGACCGGCAGGACGGCGAGTAGGCCGCGACCGCTACAGCGCAAGCTTTCGCACCGCCGCCAGCGCCGCCGGCGCGGACCAGTCGGCGCCGCCCTCCAGCCGCGCCCGCTCGCGGCCCTTGCGGTCGATGATCAGCGTGGTCGGCAGGCCGCGCGCGCCCAGCGCCTCGGTCGCCGCGCCTTTCGCGTCGAGCAGCACGGGCAGGCCGGCAATGCCGTGCGCGCGGTAGAAACGCTGCACCACGTCCGCCCCGCCGCGATCGGTGGAGAGCGGCAGCACCACGAGATCCGGCCCCGCTGCACGCGCCAGCGCGGCGAGCGAGGGCATCTCGGCCACGCACGGCGCGCACCAGGTCGCCCACAGATTGAGCAGCACGCCCTTGCCGGCATAATCGCGCAGTGCATGCACGGCCCCCGAACCGTCCACGAACGTGATGGCGGGCAGCGCGCGCGGCGGATCGACCGGGTGCAGCGCGGCGATGCTTTGCAGCCGCACCGCCTCCGCCGGCGTGTCCGGCGTCAGCGTCACCACCGGCGGGGCGGCGGGTTTGCGGAGCAGCATGGCCGCCGCTAGGGTCGCCGCCGCCGCTCCGCCTGCCGCCGCCAGCACCGAACGCCGCGCGATCACCGCCATGATGGGTCCACTCCCTTGACCGACACGCCGACCCCGCCAGCCAACGCGTTCTGGGGCGGGCGTTTTGCCGCCGGTCCCGCCGCGGTGATGGAGCAGATCAACGCCTCCATCGACTTCGACCAGAAGCTGTGGCGCCAGGACATAAGCGGCTCGCTCGCGCACGCCGCGATGCTGGCGGCCTGCGGGATCATCTCCCGAAACGACGAGCAAAGCATCGCCACCGGTCTAGCCGCCATCGCCGCCGAGATCGAGTCCGGCCGCTTCCCGTTCGCGCGTGCGCTGGAGGACATCCATTTCAACATCGAGGCGCGGCTGACCGAGCGCATCGGCGAGGCCGGCAAGCGGCTGCACACCGCGCGCAGCCGCAACGACCAGGTGGCGACCGATTTCCGGCTGTGGGTGCGCGACGCGATCGACTTGCTGGACGGCCAGCTCGCCGAGCTGATGCGCGCACTCGCGACGCGCGCCGCCCAGCACGCCGCCGACCCGATGCCGGGCATGACGCATCTGCAGGCCGCGCAGCCGGTGACGTTCGGCCATCATCTGCTCGCCTATGTCGAGATGTTTTCCCGCGACCGCGGGCGGCTGGCCGATTGCCGCAAGCGGCTGAACGAGTGCCCGCTGGGGGCGGCGGCGCTGGCCGGCACGTCATTCCCGATCGACCGGGAGATGACGGCGGCGGCGCTCGGCTTCGACCGGCCGGCGGCGAATTCGCTCGACGCCGTCTCCGACCGCGACTTCGCCCTCGAATTCCTGTCGGCCGCCGCGATCTCGGCGATGCATCTGTCGCGGTTTGCGGAAGAGATCGTCATCTGGTGCTCGGCGCCGTTCCGCTTCGTGCGCCTGTCGGATGCGTTCACCACCGGCAGTTCGATCATGCCGCAAAAGCGCAACCCGGATGCCGCCGAGCTGGTGCGCGCGAAAACCGGACGCATCGCCGGCGCGCTGCTGGGGCTGCTGACGGTGATGAAGGGGCTGCCGCTCGCCTACGCGAAGGACATGCAGGAGGACAAGGAAGGACTATTCGATGCCGCCGAGGCGTGGGCGCTGTCGCTCGCCGCGACCGCCGGCATGGTGCGCGATCTGACACCGGACACGGTGCGGATGCGCGCGGCCGCCGGCGCCGGCTTCGCCACCGCGACCGATCTTGCCGACTGGCTGGTGCGGGTGCTGCATTTGCCGTTCCGCACCGCGCACCACGTCACCGGGCGGCTGGTGGCGCGGGCCGAGGCGAAAGGTGTCGATCTCGCCGGCCTGACGCTCGCCGAGATGCAGGCGGAGGAACCCGGCATCACCGAGGCGGTGTTTTCCGTGCTGACCGTCGATGCGTCGGTCGCCTCGCGCACCAGCTTTGGCGGCACCGCGCCCGCCAACGTGGCGGCGCAGGCGGCGCGCTGGCTGGAGTTTCTGGCGTGAGGGCGGGCGCGCTGCTGCTCGGGCTCGTGCTCGCGCTGGCGCTGGCCGGCTGCGGCAAGCGCGGCCCCCCGACCCCGCCGGGGCCGGCGGATCAGGTCACCTATCCGCGGTCGTATCCGGCGTATTGAGGAACGCGCCGCCTGGATGCCCGCCCGGCTACTTGTTGATCGTGGCGGCGCCGGCGGTGCAGGCGACCTCGTCCTGCGAGCCGGTGCCGCCGGAACAGCCGATCGCGCCGATCAGGTGCCCGTCCTCCACCAGCGGGATGCCGCCGCGCGAGGCGATCACGCCGTCCAGCGTCAGGATGTAGTTCAGGCCCTTCTGCACGCCCTGCTCGAACACTTTCGTCGGGCGGCGGAATTTTGCCGCCACGAAAGCCTTGTGCTCGGCGATCTCGATGGAGGCGAGCTGTGCGCCGTCCATGCGCGCGAACGCGACCAGGTTGGCGCCGGAATCGACGACGGCGATGTTCACCGCCCAGCCGCGCCGCTCCGCCTCCGCTGCCGCCGCCTGGATCGCCGCCTGCGCGCGCGCCAGCGGGATCGGCGCGCCGTAAGGCGTGCTGAACGGCATTTTCTCCGGCACCGCGTCGAGCGGGCTGGTCGCCGCCTGCTGCGCGCCCGCCCCGCCGGCGGCGAGCAGCACGGCACAAACACACGCGGCGGCGATCGGGCGCAGATGCGGCATGGCATGATCCTCCCCGCCGCATCTTGTAGCGAGGCTGGAGCGGCCCCGACAAGCTGCTGCCGTCAGCGCAGCGCCTGCGGGTCCTGCTCGTCGAGAAAACCCATCACCTCGTGGAAGAACTGCATGCGGTTCTTCTCCATGATGACTTTATGGGTGCCCTGGCCGAGTTCGACGAAGCGCTTGTACGGCGTGTGGGTCAGATGGGCGAAATAGGCCTGCGCCATGTAGTCCGGCAAGTCGGCATCCCATTCGGCGTGGATGATGAGCGTGGGGACGCGGATCTCGCCCGGATCGTACTGTGCCTTGCCCGCGGCCCAGTATGCGCGCAGGTCGGCCAGCACGCCGTTGGGCGCGCGCAGCGTCCGCCCGCCGCCGTCCGGATCGGTGGCCCAGGTGGCGCTCGCCCATTGCTCGAACCAGCCCGGCGGGATCAGGCTCGCCTGCTGGTCCGGGGCGACGCCCCTGAGCCAGCGCTGCCGCGCCTGCGCCTGCGTCACCGTGCGATAGGCGTCGAGCTTCCCGTCGCCGCCGATCAGCGGCTTGCCCTGGAAAATCCACATCGGCGCATAGAGCACCAGGCGGTTCACCCGGTCGTTGTGGCGCGTGGTGTAGAGCCCCATGATCGACGTGCCCCACGACCAGCCCATCAGGTTGATCCGCGCCGCGCCGCGCCGTTGACGGATGTGCTCGACCGCGGCGCCCACGTCGGCGGCGGCGGTTTCGGTGTCGGCGAACGGCGGATTGGCGGAAGGCGGCTGTCGCATCGCCGGCGGGCGGGTCGAGCGGCCGTAGCCGCGCACATCGACCAGCCAGACATCCCAGCCGTGCTGGGCGATGTAGTCCATCATCGACAACCCGGCGAGCGGCAGATCGAAAGCGGTCTCCGCCGGATAGGTCGCGCCATGCACGAACAGCAGGATGCGCTCGCCCGGCACGCCGGTCATGCCCGCCGGATGCTTTTCGCGCAGATAGAGTTTCAGCGACGGATCGCCGGGGGCGGGGATCATCGCCTCCTCGGTGGTCAGGGCCGGCGGCGCGGCGCGCGACGGTGCCGCCGAGACGGCGAGCGCGACCCCGCACGCGATCAGGCACGGCGCGACACGGCGACGGAATTTGTGCATGGCTGCCTCCCGTTTCGGGTACTCATACGGAACGGGCGGGCGGTCTGTCGATGCAGGCCGCCGGCGCTACTCCCGCCGCAGCAGCCGGTGGGTGACGAAATCGGCGAAATGGCGCGGACGGAACGCCGCCCCCAGCGCCGCGGCGTCGTAGCTTTCGCGCAGCCAGTCGAGGAACGTCGTGCGGCCCTCGGCCTCGCGCGCATAGGCCAGCAGGAACGCGTCCAGCACGCCGGCGCGCGAGCGGTGCCAGTGGCCGTGCCGCAGCGAGAGCTGGCGCAGCGCCTCGTCGCTCGTGCGTCCGTCCAGCAGCAGGAACAGGGCAGCGGCGAAGCCGGCGCGGTCGGCGCCGGACTTGCAGTGGACCAGGATCGGCTCGGCGGCGTTGCGCAGGGCTTCGACCAGCGCCAGCACCTCGGCGCGCCGCGGCGCCCGGCCGCTCGACAGCGGCGCATCGACGAAGGCGAGGCCGAGCCGCTGCGCCGCCGCCCGCGACAGTGCATCGGAGCCGTTGCCGCAGGGGCCGCGCAGATTGACCAGCGTGCGGATGCCGTGACGCCGCGCCAGCCGCGCCAGCCGCCGCGGCGTCGGATGGTTGCTGCGATAGAGGCGCCCCGGCAGCACCGCGGCGAAATTGCTCCACACCAGCCGGAACACGCCATGATCGACCAGCATGCTGTCGGCCCAGGCGAGCGCCCGGCCGCGCGGGGAGATCAGGCTGCCGCGGAAGATCGTGTCCATGATGGCCGCGTTATCGCCCGGCGCCGCCGGGAAGTAACGTTGACCAGTGCGTGAGCACGCTCAATGGGCGTCCGCCCAGGTGCGGCCGGTGCCGGTCTCCGCCACCACCGGGACAGCAAGCTGCGCGGCCCCCTCCATGACCTCGCGGGCGACGCGCGCGGTCGCCTCGGCCTCGGCCTCGGTCGCCTCGAACAGCAATTCGTCGTGGACCTGCAGCAGCATCCGCGCCGACAGGCCCGCTTCGGCGAGCGCGGCCGGCAGGCGCACCATCGCGCGTTTGATGATGTCGGCAGCCCCCCCCTGCAACGGTGCGTTGATCGCCTGCCGCTCGGCATAGGAGCGGCGGGCCGGGTTCTTGTCGGCAATGCCGGGAATCCAGCAGCGCCGGCCGAACGGCGTCAGCACGTAGCCGGCGATGCGCGCGGCCTCGCGCGTGCGTGCCATATACGCGCGGATGCCGGGATAGCGCGCGAAATAGGCGTCGATATAGGCGCGCGCCTCGCCCGGCGCGATCTGCAGCTGCCGCGCCAGACCGAACGCGCTGATGCCGTAGATGATGCCGAAATTGATCGCCTTCGCGCGCCGCCGCGTCATCGGGTCCATGCCCGCCATCGGCACGCCGAACACCTCGCTCGCGGTGCGCGCGTGGATGTCCTCGCCATGCAGAAAGCTCTCGCGCAGCGCGGGGATGTCGGCGACATCGGCGAGCAGGCGCAGCTCGATCTGCGAGTAGTCGGCGCTGACCAGCACGTGCCCCGGCGCGGCGACGAAGGCGCGGCGGATGCGGCTGCCTTCCTCGGTGCGGATCGGGATGTTCTGCAAATTCGGATCGGTGGACGACAGCCGCCCGGTGCTGGCGATCGCCATCGCGAAGCACGTATGCACGCGCCCGGTTTCGGGGTTGATCTGCTCGACCAGCGCGTCGGCGTAGGTCGATTTCAGTTTTGCCAGCTGCCGCCAGTCGAGCACGCGCTGCGGCAGGTCGTGGCCCTGCTCGGCGAGCGATTGCAGCACGCCGGCATCGGTGCCCCAGGCGCCGGTCTTCATCCGCTTGCCGCCGGGCAGGCCCATGCGGTCGAACAGCACTTCTCCCAGTTGCTTTGCACTCGCCACGTTGAAGGCGTCGCCGGCGAGGCGGTGGATGTCCTGCTCGATCACCGCCATGCGCGACGCAAAATCTTTCGACATGGCGCGCAGGTCGTCGGCATCGACGGTGATGCCCGCCACCTCCATGTCGCGCAGGATCGGGATCAGCCGCCGCTCCACCTGCTCGTAGAGCGCGAGCGAACGGGTCGTGCGCAGACGTGGGCGCAGCGCGTGCCACAGCCGCAGCGTCACGTCGGCGTCCTCGGCGGCGTAGGCGGTGGCGCGGTCGAGCGGCACTTCGGCGAAGCTGACGCGCGCCTTGCCGGTGCCGGTGACCTCGTCGTAGCTGATCGGCGTGTGGCCGAGATGCAGGACGGACAGCTCGTCCATGCCGTGCCCGTGCGCGCCGGCGTCCTGCGCGTAGGAGAGCAGCATGGTGTCGTCGAGCGGGGAGGCAACCGGCGCGCCGGCGCGGCAAAGCACCGTCAGGTCGAATTTCGCGTTATGAAAGACTTTCAGAACGGCCGCATCCGTCAGCAGCGGCGCAAGCGCGGAAACCGCCGCGTCGGGGTCCATCTGTGCATCGGCGCCGACATGGCGCAGCGGCACGTAGCAGGCACGGCCCGGCGCGGTCGCGAGGGAAAAACCGACCAGATTCGCGCGCATCGGGTCGAGGCTGTCGGTCTCGGTATCGACGGCGACCACGCCGGCGTCGCGCGCCGCCTCGATCCAGTCGCGCAGGGCGTCCGGCGCGGTGACGCACGCATACGGCCCGAACGGCGCCGCCGGCGCGGACGGTTCCGGTGCGGCCACGGGATGCACCGGCTCGGCCGCCGCCGCCGCAACGCCGTGGCCATCCAGCCCGAGCCGCGTCAGCGTCGAGCGAAACCCCTGCGCGCGCAGCCAGTCGGCGAGTTTGGTGCGGTCCGGCTCGCGGGCGGCGAGTTCGGCGAGCGGCATCGGCAGTGGCACGTCGTCGCGCAGCGTCACCAGTTGGCGCGAGATGCGCGCGTCCTCGGCGTGGGTCAGCAGCATCTCGCGCCGCTTCGACGGCTTCATCGCGGGCGCGGCGGCCAGCACCGTCTCCAGGTCGCCGAACTCGGTGATGAGCTGGGCGGCGTTCTTCGGGCCGATGCCGGGCACGCCGGGGACGTTGTCCACCGAATCGCCCATCAGCGCCTGCACCTCGATCAGCTTGTCGGGCGCGACGCCGAACTTCTCCATCACCTCGGCCGGGCCGATCGGCTTCTGCTTGATCGGGTCGAGCATCGCCACGCCCGGCCGCAGCAGCTGCATCAGGTCCTTGTCGGAGGAGACGATGGTGGCCTGCCCGCCGCATGCGACGGCGGCGCGGGCGTAGGAGGCGATCAGGTCGTCCGCTTCCCAGTCGGCCAGCTCGATCGACGGCACGCCGAACGCCACGGTCGCCTCGCGCACCAGCGCGAATTGCGGGATCAGGTCCTCGGGCGGCTCCGGGCGCTGCGCCTTGTAGCGGTCGTAGAGGCGGTTGCGGAAGGTGTGGCGACCGGCGTCGAAAATCACGGCCAGATGCGTGCCGACATGCTCGCGCAGCAGCTTCGCCAGCATGTTGGTGAAGCCGAACACGGCGTTCACCGGCACGCCGTCGGGCCGCGTCATCGGCGGCAGCGCGTGGAAGGCGCGGAAGACGAACCCCGAGCCGTCGATCAGCACGACATGCGGCGCGACCGCTTCCGGCGGCGGCCGCGTCAGTGGGCGGAGGCGTGGCCGGCTCCTGCGTTGAGCACATAGAGGCGCGAGCAGTACGGGCACATCACCTCGCGCCCGACGATGCGCAAAAACACGCGCGGATGCCCGAGCGGCCCGCCGCCGCCGTCGCAGGCGACGACCGCCTCGTCCACGTGGATGGTCTCGGTGGGCGCGGGTGCGCCGGGGGGTGCTGCTGGGGGCGGCAACGTATCGGGCATCAAAACCTCGTGCGATGGGGGGTGCCCGTCACGGGCCAATCCATGATAGCCATGGCCGCCATGCTTTCAACCGCGCCCCCGCCGCCGTCCCCGGCCGGCGTCTCCCGCCGCGGCGTGCTTGCCGCCGCGGCCCTCGCCCTCGCCGGCTGCGCCGCCGGCCCGGTGCTGACCGGCCCGGAACTGGCGCGGGCGGAGCGGGTCGATGGCACGTTCGTCATGCCCGACGGCGCGGTGCTGCCGTATCGGCGCTGGCTGCCGGCGGGGCCGCCGAGGACGCTGATCCTGGCGCTGCACGGCTTCAACGACAGCCGCGATGCCTGGGAGATCCCGGCCGCCGGCCTCACCGCGGCCGGCTGCGCGGTGTATGCGCCGGACCAGCGCGGCTTCGGCACTGCGCCGGAGCGCGGGCGGTGGGCCGGGGTTGCGGCCATGGTGGCGGACGCGGCCAGGGTGGCGCGCATGGTGCGCGCGCTGCATCCCGGCGCGCCGCTGGTGATGATGGGCGAAAGCATGGGCGGGGCCGTGCTGATGTGTCTCGCGACCGGCGCACTCGCGCCGGCGGGTGCGCGCTACGTGCTGGTGGCGCCGGCGGTCTGGGGGCGGGCGGAGATGAACCTGTTCCTGCGCGGCAGCCTGTGGGTGGGATCGACGCTGCTGCCGTGGCTGGCGCTGAGCGGCGCGCCGGTGCGCGTGACGGCGAGCGACAACCGCGCCGCGCTGATCCGCCTGACCAACGATCCGCTGACCATCCGCGACACGCGGCTGGGCACGCTGCGCGGCCTGGTCGATCTGATGGACGCGGCGCAGGCGGCGGCGCCGCGGTTCATGGCGCACGGGCTTTTTCTCTACGGCGGGCGTGACGAGCTGGTGCCGAAGCCGGCGATGGCGGCGATGTGGCGCTCGCTGCCGCAGGACGGGCAGACCGCGCTGGCCTATTATCCGCACGACTATCATCTGATGCTGCGCGACCTGGGACGGTCGGTGCCGATCGGCGACATCGTGTCATGGCTGCGTGCGCCGGCGGCGCCGCTGCCCTCGGGCGCGGACGCGGCGGCGTCGCGCTGGCTGGCGCGGCAGGAGGCCTGAGGCAGCGGGGCTTCCCGCGCGGCGGGTTTCGCGCTATCAGCGGCCGTGCCGGACCCGTAGCTCAGCTGGATAGAGCGTCGCCCTCCGAAGGCGAAGGTCGCACGTTCGAATTGTGTCGGGTCCGCCAAGGTTTTCAAGAGGTTGCTGGAAAACGCCGGATGGCCGGCATCCGCCGCAATACGACGGAGGAACGAGTGTTCAGGACGGTTTCGGCGGCGGCCGCAGTGTTCGGCGTCGGCGTGGGGTTGACCGCCTGCGCGTCCTATTCCGCGCCGGGCGGCGACCAGTCGTTCGCCTATCTGCAGCGCGCGCAGGCGGCGGCAGAGGCCCATGACGCCGCGGCGGCGCTGGCGGCGTTGAACGGGGCGGAAAGCGCCTGGCTGCTCATCGACACCCCGCGGAGCAACCCGTGCATGTATAATGCGGCGCCGGAACTGCGCGCGATCGGCAATGCGCGCGCATCGGTCCAGCAGGCGCAGTGGCGCGATGCCGAGCACTACATCGGCACCGCCTTGGCCAGCGTCGGGCTGCCGGGATAACGCGAAGCATCGGCACGGACCTCCGGTTCCGGCGATCGCCAAGCGCGTCGTGACGAAACTCCAGGCCAGCCACACGGAAATCCGCCAAGGCGAGCGCCAGTGCCGCGCGGTACTCTGCGCCCTGCCGCCCAAACGGCGGTTGGCGGCCGCCTGCGTCGATGGCGGACCCGGCGTGGCCCGCTTGCGGCGGCAATCCCCGGCGCGCCAGCGACTGGCCAACCCCCAACCTGCAACATAGAGTTCATCCTCAGACACAATATTTCTGCTAAGCTGGAAGCATGGAGACATCGGACGCTGCCCCGATCTTCGGCGCCCTGGCGCAAGAGACGCGCCTCGGTGTCTTGCGCCTGCTGATCGCGGCGGGGCCGAACGGGCTGCCGGCCGGGGAAATTGCTGACCGGCTCGGTCTGCCTGCTTCGACCATGTCCTTCCACCTTGCCGCCCTCGAACGCGCCGGACTGACCCAGTCCACCCGGCAGAGCCGCCAGATCATCCACGCGGTCCGGATCGTGGCGTTGCGGGAACTCATTGCGTTCCTGACGGAGACGTGCTGCTCCGGCCATCCCGAGCTGTGCGGCGACATCGCCTGCCTGCTGCCCGCCGATCCCGAGGAGGGCGTGCCCATGGTCCCGGCGTTCAACGTGCTGTTCCTCTGCACCAGGAACTCGGCCCGCTCGATTATGGCCGAGGCCATCCTGAACAAGGTCGGCGGCAGCCGCTTCCGTGCCTACTCGGCAGGCTCGGACCCCGCGCCGGAACCGATGCCGGAGGTGATCGAGCGGCTGCGCCGCCTCGGGCACGACGTGGCGCGGCTGCACAGCAAGTCCTGGGACGAGTTCTGTGGTCCGAACGCCCCGCGCATGGATTTCGTCATCGCGCTCTGCGACATGCTGCATGGGCAGGCCTGTCCGGATTTCCTTGGCACCACGCTCACCGCGGATTGGCCGCTGCCGGACCCGGCTGCCTTCGGGGGCAACGCCACCGAACGATCGCTCCTGCTCAACGAGCTGTACGCCGGCCTGCGGCGGCGCATCGAGATCTTCATCAGCCTGCCGTTCGACTCGCTCGACCGCATCGCGCTGCAGGCGCGCGTCGATGAGCTCGGCGGCGGCACGGCAGCGACACTCAATCAGGCGCGTTGAGCCGTGCGGGTTCGCCTCTTGCCGGGACGGGCGGTCGCTCATCTATGCGGCCGAGTATGGCGCCATGAACGTCCTGCTGGCCTACCTGACTGAGAACTGCTGCCAGGGGGACGCCGCGACGTGCGGCACCGGCGTCCGTGTCCCCGCCGCCTCGATCGCCAGCATTGAAGGAGATGCCCGTCATGAAGCGCCTGCACGTGCACGTGTTCGTTCCGGCCGCGAACGCTGAGCCGGCACCGGCCAGCGCCTGCTGCGGATGAGGGAAAGGTCGTCGTGACCATCACCATCTACCACAATCCCGCCTGCGGCACCTCGCGCAACGTGCTCGGCCTGATCCGCAATTCTGGCGAGGAGCCGCGGATCGTCGAGTATCTCAAGACGCCGCCCACACGCGACGAGCTGGCGGACCTGATCCGGCGCATGGACATTCCCGTGCGCGCCCTGCTTCGGCGCAAGGGCACCCCCTATGACGCGCTCGGGCTGGATGACCCGGCACTGACCGATGACCAGATCCTCGATGCGATGATGGCGCATCCGATCCTCATCAACCGGCCGATCGTGGTGACACCGCTTGGCGTAAAGCTGTGCCGCCCGTCCGAGACCGTGCTGGACATCCTGCCCCATCCACAGCATGGCGCCTTCAGCAAGGAAGACGGCGAGCCGGTCGTCGACGCCGAGGGCCGCCGTCGCTCCCACCAGGAGCCGATCCTATGACCACGCCCGCCGCGCTCGCGGCCGATGTCACAACGCCGCAGCTGCCGGTCATGAATCTGTTCGAACGCTTTCTGACCTTGTGGGTGGCGCTGTGCATCGTCGCGGGCGTCGTGCTCGGCCAGGCGACTCCCGACGTGTTCCACACGATCGGTGCGATGACGATCGCGCAGGTCAATCTGCCGGTGGCCGTGTTGATCTGGCTGATGATCGTGCCGATGCTGCTCAAGATCGATCTCGGCGCGCTGCGCCATGTCGGCGCGCACTGGCGCGGCATGGCGGCGACCGTGGGCGTGAACTGGCTGGTGAAACCGTTCTCGATGGCGCTGCTCGGGTGGCTGTTCGTGGGCTACCTGTTCCGCCCCTACCTGCCGGCCGGCCAGATCGACAGCTACATCGCCGGCCTGATCATACTGGCCGCCGCGCCCTGCACGGCGATGGTGTTCGTCTGGTCGAACCTTGTGGAGGGCGAGCCACATTTCACGCTCAGCCAGATCGCGCTCAACGACACGATCATGGTGGTAGCCTTCGCGCCGATCGTCGGGGTGCTGCTGGGCCTCTCGTCGATCACGGTGCCGTGGGACACGCTGATGCTGTCCGTCGTTCTCTACATCGTCGTGCCGGTGATCGCGGCCCAGCTCTGGCGCAGCACGGTGCTGCGCCGGGGCGGCACGGCGGCGTTGCAGCGCACGCTGAAAGCGCTCGGCCCGCTCTCGCTCGCGGCCCTGTTGCTGACGCTCATGCTGCTGTTTGGCCTGCAGGGCCAGCAGATCGTGGCGCAGCCGCTGGTGATCCTGCTGCTGGCGGTGCCGATCCTCGTGCAGGTCTATTTCAACGCCGGCCTTGCCTACTGGCTGAACCGGCAGCTCGGTACGGAATGGTGCGTGGCCGGTCCCTCGGCGCTGATCGGGGCCTCCAACTTCTTCGAACTGGCGGTGGCGACGGCGATCGCGCTGTTCGGCTTCCAGTCGGGCGCTGCGCTGGCCACCGTGGTCGGCGTGCTGGTCGAGGTGCCGGTGATGCTCTCCGTCGTCCGCATCGTGAAGGCGAGCCGTGGCTGGTACGAGTCCGGCGCCCGTCGCCACGCGGCGCATACCGCATAGGAGACGCAGGGGAAATGGACGCTCTGCTGCCAAGCCACGGCGAGGCGCACGCGGCCGAAGCCACGCCGGCGCTGCGGCCGGACCTGTTGGCGCCGCCCGATCTGGCGCGCCTGGAACCCGCCGAACGCGCGAGCCATCCGCCGCGCATCCTGCTGCTCTACGGATCGCTGCGCGAACGCTCGTACAGCCGGTTCCTGACGCTGGAGGCCGAACGGATCCTCCGCCACCTGGGCGCGCAGACGCGCGTGTTCGATCCGCACGGTCTGCCGGTCGCCGACAGCGTGCCGGCCACCCATCCCAAGGTGGCCGAGCTGCGCGCATTGTCGCAATGGTCGGAAGGGCACGTCTGGTGCAGCCCGGAACGGCACGGCGCGATCACCGGCGCGTTCAAGAACCAGATCGACTGGCTGCCGCTCTCGGAGGGCGCGCTGCGGCCCACGCAGGGTCGCACGCTCGCGGTCATGCAGGTCAGCGGCGGCTCGCAAAGCTTCAATGCCGTCAACACGCTCCGCCTGCTCGGCCGCTGGATGCGCATGTTCACCATCCCCAACCAGTCGAGCGTGCCGAAGGCCTACGAGCAGTTCGATGAAGCCGGCCGCATGAAACCCTCCGCCAACTACGACCGGTTGGTGGACGTGATGGAAGAGCTGGTACGCTTCACCTGGCTCCTGCGCGACCGTGCCGACTACCTGGTGGACCGTTACAGCGAGCGCAAGGCGGCCTTTGCCGTGCCCGCAGCCCTGTGAGGTCGAGGGCGGCGGGATACCGCGCACCGTCGCCGGTAGCGAGTTTTCCCACCGCGATGCGGCCCCCGGCGCCTGGTGACGGGCCGCCCCTATACGCCGTGCCCGGATCGTGATGCATAATGCGTTCGATGACCGATCCGTCCCGCCTCACCGCCGCCACCCTGCTCGGCTATCTGTTCGGCACCGTGCCGTTCGGGCTGCTGCTGACGCGCGCCGCGGGGCTCGGCGACATCCGCGGCATCGGGTCGGGCAATATCGGCGCCACCAACGTGCTGCGCACCGGCAACCGCCGCCTCGCCGCCGCCACGCTGACGCTCGACGGCGCCAAAGGCGCCGTCGCGGTGATCGCCGGCGCCCTGCTCGCCGGGCCGGTCGGCGGCGCGCTCGGCGGGCTGGCGGCGGCACTCGGCCATATGTTCCCGGTCTGGCTCGGCTTCCGCGGCGGCAAGGGCGTGGCCACCGGCTTCGGCGTGCTGCTCGCCGCGGCACCGCTCGCCGCACTCGCCGCCGCCGCGGTCTGGCTCGGCGTCACCAGTGCCACGCGCATTTCCTCGGCCGGCGCGCTCGCCGCCGCCGCCGCGGCGCCGTTGCTCGCCTGGGGCATCTCCGGCCGGCTCGCCGCCCTGCTCGCGCTCGCCGTCGGCGCGCTGATCTGGTGGCGCCATGCCGCCAACATCGCCCGCCTGCTCGCCGGCACCGAGCCGCGCATCGGAGCGCGGCGGTGAGCGACGTCGATCGGCTGCGCCTCGCACGCGCCGAGGGCGTCGGGCCGATCACCTATCGACGCCTGCTGCGCCGCTTCCCCTCCGCCGCCGCGGCGCTGGAGGCGCTGCCGCGGCTCGCTCGCGCCGGCGGAAGGCCGATGGCCCCCACTGTCCCCACCGTGGCCAGCGTCGAGCGCGAGGTCGAGCGCATGGCGCGGCTGAAGGGGCGGCTGCTGTTCGTGGACGGGCCGGACTATCCGCCGCTGCTCGGATTGCTGGACGACGCGCCGCCGGTGCTGATGGTGCTCGGCAAGGTAGCCGCCCTGCACGGCCGCGCGGTGGCGCTGGTCGGCAGCCGCAATGCCTCGGCCAACGGCCAGCGCATCGCCGAACTGCTGGCCCAGCAGCTGGCGCATGACGGGCTGGTGGTGGTCTCCGGCATGGCGCGCGGCATCGACGCGGCGGCGCACGAGGGCGCGCTGCGCGAGGGCATGACCGTCGCCTGCGTCGCCGGCGGCGTCGATGTCCCCTACCCGCCCGAGCACGCCGCCCTGCAGACCCGCATCGCCGCTGTGGGCGCAGTGGTCAGTGAACTCGCCCCCGGCACGGCGCCGATCGCGCGTCACTTCCCGCGCCGCAACCGCATCATCGCCGGATTGTCGCTCGGCATCGTGGTGGTGGAGGCCGCGACCCGCTCCGGCAGCCTGATCACGGCGCGGCTGGGGCAGGACATGAACCGGGAAGTGTTCGCCGTCCCCGGCTCGCCGCTCGACCCGCGCTGCCGCGGCAGCAATGACCTGATCCGCAACGGCGCCCACCTGGTCGAGACCGCCGCCGACGTGGCGGAGAACCTGCCCGACCACCCCGCGCGCGAGGGACTCGCCCGCACCGCGCTGTTCCGCCACGGCCCGCCGCCCAAGCTGGCCGAGGTTCCGGCGCCCTGGGACGAGGCGGAGCCGGCCGCGACCGACGGGGCGCGAGTGCGCGCGGCGCTCTTGCAACTGCTGGGTCCCTCGCCGACATCGGTTGACGATCTGGCCCGTCGCTGCCAGTTCTCCCCGGCCTCGGTCAATTCCGCCCTGATGGACCTGGAACTGGCCGGGCGTGTGGAAGCGTTGCCGGGCAACCGGTTCGCGCTGATCGGCGAAGCCGGGCCCTAAGGACGGCCCCACAAACAGGACAGCATGACGGACGTCGTCGTCGTCGAATCCCCCGCCAAAGCCAAGACCATCAACAAGTATCTTGGCGACGGCTTTACGGTGCTCGCCAGCTTCGGCCATGTGCGCGACCTGCCGCCCAAGGACGGCAGCGTGCGCCCGGACCAGGACTTCGCGATGGACTGGGAGGCCGACGAGCGCGGCACCCGCCAGGTCGCGGCGATCGCCAAGGCGCTGAAAGGCGCGCGCACGCTCTACCTCGCCACCGACCCCGACCGCGAGGGCGAGGCGATCAGCTGGCACGTGCGCGCCATGCTGGCCGAGGGCAAAAAACTGCACGGCATCGATGTGCGGCGCATCACCTTCAACGAGATCACGCGCAGCGCCATCAAGCACGCGATCGCCCACCCGCGCGACCTCGACCAGCCGCTGATCGAGGCCTATCTGGCGCGCCGCGCGCTGGATTACCTGGTCGGCTTCACGCTGTCGCCGGTGCTGTGGCGCAAGCTGCCGGGCAGCCGCAGCGCCGGGCGGGTGCAGTCGGTGGCGCTGCGCCTGGTCTGCGAGCGCGAGGCCGAGATCGAGGCGTTCCGCGCGCGCGAATACTGGACCGTCGAGGCGCAGTTCACCACGCCGGCCGGCGCCCCGTTCACCGCACGGCTGACGCATCTGGACGGCAAGCGGCTCGACCAGTTCGATCTCAACAACGAAGAAAAGGCGCTGCGCGCCAAGGCGGCGGTGGCGGCGGGCAGTTTTGCCGTCGCCTCGGTGGAAAAGAAGCGCGTCAAGCGCAACCCGCCGGCGCCGTTCACCACCTCCACCTTGCAGCAGGAGGCCAGCAGAAAGCTTGGGTTCGGCGCGCAGGCGACGATGCGGCTGGCGCAACAGCTCTACGAGGGCATCGCCATCCACGGCGACACCGTGGGCCTCATCACCTACATGCGCACCGATGGCGTGCAGATGGCGCGCGAGGCGATCGGCGCCATCCGCGAGCATATCCGCGACGGCTACGGCGCGCCCTACCTGCCCGCCGCCCCGCGCGAATACACCAGCCGCGCGAAGAACGCGCAGGAGGCGCACGAGGCGATCCGCCCGACCGACGTGTCGCGCACGCCGGAAAGCGTGGCCCGCTACCTGAACCCCGAACAGCGCCGCCTCTACGAACTGATCTGGAAGCGCGCGGTCGCCAGCCAGATGCAGTCGGCGGAGTTCGACCAGGTGACGGTGGAGATCGCCGACCCGGCGCGCCCGGGCGGCCCGCTTCTGCGCGCCACCGGCTCCGTCCTCGCCTTCGACGGGTTCCTGAAGCTGTATCGCGAGGACCAGGACGACGCCCCAGGGGAGTCCGGCTCGGACGACGAGTCGAAAATGCTGCCGCCGATGGCCGAGCGCGACAAGCTGCGGCGCGGCGAGGTCACCGCCAGCCAGCACTTCACCCAGCCGCCGCCGCGCTATTCCGAGGCCAGCCTGGTGAAGAAGCTGGAGGAACTCGGCATCGGCCGGCCCTCCACCTACGCCTCCATCCTCTCGGTGCTGCAGGACCGCACCTATGTGCGGCTGGAGAACCGGCGCTTCATTCCGGAGGACCGCGGGCGGCTGGTGACGGCCTTCCTGACCAGTTTCTTCGAGCGCTACGTCGATACCGGCTTCACCGCCGCGCTGGAGGAACAGCTCGACGACATTTCCGGCGGGCGGGCGGACTGGCGCGCGGTGATGCGGGCGTTCTGGAAAGAATTCTCGCACGCCGTCGAGCAGACCACGGACCTGAAGATCAGCGACGTGATCGCGGCGCTGGACGAGGATCTCGGCGCGCATTTCTTCCCCGCCCGCGCCGACGGCACCGACCCGCGGCTGTGTGCGGCCTGCGGCACCGGGCGGCTGGGCTTGAAGCTCGGGCGGCACGGCGCGTTCATCGGCTGCTCGAACTATCCGGCCTGCCAGTACACGCGCCGCCTCGCCATCGAGACCGCCGAGGACGCCGCCGCCGACACGCTCAAGGAGGGGATGCGCGTGCTCGGCGAACACCCCGAGACCGGCGAGGACATCACCGTCCGCCGCGGGCCATACGGCCTCTATGTGCAGCAGGGCGAGGCGGACAAGGAGGCCAAGCGCAAGCCGAAACGCGCCTCGCTGCCGCGCGGGATGGACGGCGAGACGATCGCGCTGGAACAGGCGCTTTCTCTTCTCTCGCTGCCGCGCATCGTCGGCATTCACCCGGAGAGCAAGGAACCGATCGAGGCCGGGATCGGGCGGTTCGGGCCGTATGTGAAGATGGGCGGCATCTTTGCCTCGCTCGATCGCGACGACGACGTGCTGGCGCTGGGCCTCAATCGCGCCGTCGATGTGCTGGCACGAAAGATGGCGAGCGTGCGCACGCTCGGCCCGCATCCCGCCGACAAGGAGCCGGTGCTGGTGCGCAAGGGCCGCTTCGGCCCCTATGTGCAGCACGCCAACATGATCGCCAACGTGCCGCGCGACGTGGCGATGGACGACGTGACGCTGGAGCAGGCGGTGTCCTGGCTCGCCGGCAAGGGCAAGCCAATGAAGGCGAAGGGCCGCGGGCGCAGGAAGGTCGCGGCGAAGGCCGCGGCGCCAGCGAGCAAGGCCGCGGCGAAGCCAACCATCGCCGCCAAGCCGAAGGCCAAGGCGAAGGGGAAGAAAAAACCGGCGGCCAAATCCGCCGCGCCGCGCCGCAAGGCCGCCGGCTGACGTGGCGCGCAGCCGTCGCGACGCGCCGGCGCCCCTGCCCTCGCGCGAGGCGATCCGGCGCTTCATCCGCGAACAGCCGGGCCGCGTCGGCAAGCGCGAGATCGCCCGCGCCTTCAATCTCGGTCCCGAGCAGCGCACCGCGCTCCGCGACCTGCTGAAGGACATGGCCGCCGAGGGCGACGTCGCCCCCGCCGGCCATCGCCGCTTCCGCGCCCCGGGCCGCCTGCCGGACGCGATGGTGGTGCAGGTCACCGGCACCGACCCGGACGGCGACGCCATCGCCCGCCCGGTCGGCTGGGAGGGCGAAGGACCGCCGCCGCTGGTGCTGATGGCGCCGGAGCCGCGCGGCCGGCCGGCGCTGGCGCCCGGCGAGCGCGTGCTGGCGCGGCTGCGCCCGCTGGGGCCGGGCCGCTACGAGGGCCGCACGCTGAAGCGCCTGACCGACGCGCCCGGCCGCATCCTCGGCGTCTATCGCCATCATGGCGCGGGCGGCGGGCGGATCGTGCCGACCGACCGGCGCGCCAAGGCGGAATGGACCGTGCCGCCGGGCGAAGATGCCGGCGCCGAGGCGGGCGAGATCGTGCTGGCGCGAGCCGCTGCCGGGCGCCGGGTTCGGGCTGAAGCCGGCGCGGGTGATGGAACGGCTCGGCCGCATGGGCGACGCGCGCTCGGTCAGCCTGGTCGCCATCCACACGCACGACATCCCGACCGAATTCTCCGAAGCGACGCTCGCCGAAGCCGAGCGGGCGCGCGGCGTCACCGCGCGCGGGCGCACCGATCTGCGCGACGTTCCCCTGATCACCATCGACGGCGAGGACGCGCGCGACTTCGACGACGCGGTGTTCGCCGAGGCCGACGGTGACGGCTTTCGGCTGCTGGTCGCGATCGCCGACGTGGCGCATTACGTGCGCCCGGACTCGGCGCTCGACCGCGCCGCCTGGACGCGCGGCAATTCCGTGCTACTTCCCCGACCGCGTCGTGCCGATGCTGCCGGAGGCGCTGTCGAACGACTGGTGCAGCCTGCGCCCGGACGAAGACCGCGGCTGCCTGTTCGTCGAAATGCGCGATCGACGCCGGACGGAACGCAAGCGCACGCACCGCTTCGGCCGCGGCCTGATGCGCAGCGCCGCGCGCCTGACCTATGAGCAGGTGCAGGCGGCGCACGAGTTCGGCGGCGACACCACCCTTCCGATCACGCCGCTCTACGCCGCGTTCCGCGCGCTGCTGGCGGCGCGGCAGGCGCGCGGCACGCTCGACCTCGACCTGCCGGAGCGGCGGTGGTGCTCGACGATGCCGGCCGCGTCGTCTCGCGTCGCGCCGCGCCCGCGGCTCGACAGCCACCGGCTGATCGAGGAGTTCATGGTGCTGGCCAATGTCTGCGCCGCCGAGGAACTGGAACGCCTGCACCAGTCCCTGCATGTACCGCGTCCACGCGCCGCCCTCGGACGGAGAAACTCGCGGGATTGCGCGACTTCCTGCGCAGCTTCGACATCGCGCTGCCGCCGGGCGATGCGGTGCAGCCGCGCGACCTCGACCGCGTGCTGAAGCGCGTCGCCGGCACCGAGGCGGCGCCGCTGGTCAACGAGGTGATGCTGCGCAGCCAGAGCCAGGCGGCCTACAGCCCCGACAATATCGGCCATTTCGGCCTCGCCTTGCCGCGCTATGCGCATTTCACCAGCCCGATCCGCCGCTACGCCGACCTGCTGGTGCATCGCGCGCTGATCGCGGGGCTGAAGCTCGGCGCCGGCGCGCTGACCGAGGCCGAGGCGGGGCGGTTCCCCGACGCCGCCGAACACATCACCGCGACGGAACGGCGGGCGACGCTGGCGGAACGCGATGCGATCGACCGCTATCTCGCGGCCTTCATGGCCGACAAGGTCGGCGCGGTGTTCCCCGCGCGCATTTCGGGCGTGACCCGGTTCGGTCTTTTCGTCACACTCGCGGCCAACGGGGCGAGCGGACTCGTGCCGGTCTCGTCTCTGCCGGACGATTTCTGGATGCACGACGAAGCCGCCGCCACGCTGACCGGCCGCCGCACGCGCCTGATATTCCGTCTCGCGCAGGACGTCGAAGTGCGGCTGGCGGAGGCGAGTCCGGTCACCGGCGGGCTGGTGTTCCACATCATGCAGGGCGTTCCCGACGCGGGGCGGCGTGCTCCGGCGGGGAGACGGCCGCGGGTTCGGTGATGCGCGCGTTCGTGCTGCTGCTGGTGGCGCTGGCGCCGCTGGCCGCGCGTGCCGATCCGCCCTCGTTCGGCCGCAACCTCAACTCCCCCCTGGTCGCCGACGTGTTCGCGACCGGCTTTGCGTTCATGGCGCCGCGCACGCTGGAAAAACTGCCGATCCCGATGCTCGCGCTGTGGGCGCTGCGCGGCCTGACCACACTCGATGCGCGGCTGACGCCGGAGCTGCGCGACGGGGCGGTGCTGCTGGCGCAGCCGGGCTGGATCGTGGCGGCGCGCATGGCGCCGGCGCCGGACGATGCGCGCGGCTGGGGCGAGGCGGTGGCGGCGCTGGCCCGCGGCGGCTGGGAAGCGTCGGATGCCGTGCGCCAGGCCGGCACGCAGGGCATCGTGCAGGCGATGTTCGATGCGCTGTGCCTCCATCTCGACCCCTATTCGCGCTACGCCTCGCCGGAAGCGGCCGACGCCGACCGGGTGCGCCGTGCCGGCGTCGCCGGGATCGGCCTGCGCGTGGCCGAAGCCGGCGGTTTTTTCGTGCTGCGCGACCTCTCGCCGGACGGCCCCGCCGCCGCCGCCGGGCTGCGCGAGGGCGAGCGGCTGCTGGCGGTGGACGGCACCGCGACCGCGGGGCTGGACCTCGACGGCGTGGCGGCGCTGCTGGCCGGGCCGGAGGGGACGCAGGTGGTGCTGACGCTGCGCCGCGGCACCGGCCGGGCGCGCGAGGTGGCGCTGGAGCGCGCGCTGGTGCCGCCGCGCACGGTGGTGGTGGAATGGCGCGGCGACGAACTGGTGCTGCGGGTGAGCGGGTTCGCCATCGACACCGGCGCCCGCATCGCCGAGGCGCTGGCGGAGGCGCTCGACGGGCCGCGCCGGCCGCGCGGCGTGGTGCTCGACCTGCGCGGCAATCGCGGCGGGCTGCTGCGCCAGGCGGTGGCGGCGGCCGAGACGTTGTTGGCGCACGGCGTGGTGGTGACCACCGTGGGGCGCGACCCGGCGGCGCTGCACAGTTTCACCGCCGACGGCGCCGACATGGCGGACGGGCTGTCGGTGGTGGTGCTGGTTGATGGCAATTCGGCCAGCTCGGCGGAAATCCTTGCCGCCGCACTCGCCGACCAGCACCGCGCGGTGGTGGTGGGCAGCAGCACGCTGGGCAAAGGGCTGGTGCAGACGATCGCGCCGCTGCCGGACGGCGGGGAGCTGTTCATCAGCTGGAGCCGGGTGATCGCCCCGCTCGGCTGGCCGTTGCAGGGGCTGGGCGTGCTGCCGCAGGTCTGCACGAGTTTCGGCGCGCGCGGGCTGGAGCGGCAGTTGCTCGGGCTGTCACGCGGCCGGCAGTCGATGGCGCAGGCGCTCGCCCGCCACCGCGCGGCGCGTCCGCCGCTGACGGAGTCCGAGATCGAGGAACTGCGCAGCGCCTGTCCGGCGGCGATCGGCGGTGCGCTCGATCTGCCGGCGGCGCGGCGGCTGATCCATGACCGCGTCGCCTATGAGGCGGCGCTGCTCGGCCCGCCGCCGGGGCGGGTTGCGGACGGCGAGGGCAGCACCAGCTTGGGCTCGGTGCATTAGCGGCCGCCAGGGCAAGGAGAGCGTTCGCATGATCTACGAACTCAGGGTCTATCGCTGCCTGCCGGGCAGGCTGCCGGCGCTGCTGGCGCGGTTCGAGAACCAAACGCTGAAAATCTGGGCGAAGCACGGCATCCGTCAGGCCGGTTTCTGGACCACGCTGGTCGGCGAGAGCAACCAGGAGCTGACCTACCTGCTCGCCTGGGAGAGCATGGCCGAGCGCGAGAACAGATGGGGCGCCTTCCTGGCCGACAAGGAATGGCAGGCGGTGCGGGCGGAGACCGAGCGCGAGGCGCAGATCGTCGCCAGTGTCAGCAACCAGTTCCTGGCACCGACCTCGTTCTCCGCGGTGAAGTGACGGACCGGGGTGGGGCGAGCGATGGGATTCGAACCCACGGCATCCAAGACCACAACCTGGCGCTCTGCCAACTGAGCTACGCCCGCCACCGGTTCGGCCGAGCGGGCGATTTAGGGCGCGGCGGTGCTTGCGTCAATGCGCCGGCGGCGCCGCGCGGCCAGCAGCACCAGCAGGGCCGGCGCGACGGCGAGCCGTCCCGAAGGCGCCGGCACGCCATGCGCGCAGGCCGGCAGCGCACTGCCGCTGACGTTGCCGTATTCCGTCACCGGCGCGCCGTTGGCGGCGTTGACCGGCTGCTGCACGTCATCGAAGGCATTGCACGCCACGGTGAGCGACACATCCTGCGACGGCAGCGCGTCATCGAGCACGCCGACGGACCCGTCGGGATCGGAGTTGATGAACGCGTTGCCGTCGATGAGCGCGGTGTTGTCGCCATAGATCAGCCCTTCGGTATCGTAGGCGATCATGTTCGAGTTCGACGTGTTCGGCCCCTGGTCGATGGTGTTGCCGGTGATGGTGGCGTTGCCGCCGTTGGACAGGTCGATCGCGTAGCTGGTGGTGCTCGTCACGCCGTTGCAGACGAGCGCGCCGTCGTCGAGGAAATTGTTCTCGATGACGGTGTCGGCCGCCCGGCTCTTGATGTCGTGGCCGGCCTGCATGCATGCGAAATAGCTGTTTGTCACCGTCAGCGCGGCGAGGTCGGTCGCATACAGCGCGTGCGAGAATCCGTCGCCGGCGCCGTCGTCCGTGAAGGTCGAGTTGTTGACCACGACCGTGCCTGTGCCCGCGACGTTCGGCGTCGCCAGGATACCGTCCTGGTCGCCGGTGAACGCGCTGTCCAGCACCGTCAGGTTGCCGCTCTGGTAGCGGATGCCGGCGCCGTTGTTGCTGGCGGAATCGGCATAGGCGCCGACGAACGCAAGGTTCGCCACCGTCAGGTCGGCGTTGGCGACCAGGAAGCCTTTGTCGTTCAGAAGCTGATTGGGCGAGGTAAACACCGCCATGCCGCCGACGCCGACGATCGTTAACGGCACGTTGATGGTTACGTCGGGGTCGCCGTAGGTTCCGGCCGTCACGTCGATGGTGTCGCCGGCGCCGGCCGCGGCCACCGCCGCGCCGAGCGTCGCGTATTCGTCGCCGGCGCCGACGGTCAGCACGCCGGCCGCCGCCGGGCGGGCGGCGAGCAGCGCCAGGCCGCCGAGCAGCAGCGGCGCACCCCCGCAACGGCTCCTCGGACGTGACATCGGCACCATGGCGCCCTCCTGCGGTCGCTCATTGCTGTGCCAGAGTGATCCGCCTGCGCGAACGATGCAAGCATTTCGGCGGTGTTCGGGTCAGCCGGCGGCCTGCGGGCGCCCGCCGGCGAGCCACCCCTCCAGCCGCGCCACCGCCTCGCGCAGCACCTCCGGCCGCTTGCAGAACGCAAACCGCGCGTAATGCCCCGGCGCCGCGCCGGCGTAAAAGGCCGACAGCGGGATCGCCGTCACCCGCGCCTGCTCCGTCATCGCGCGGCAGAACGCGGCATCGTCGCCGGCAAACCCGAGCGGCGCGAAATCGGCGGTGATGAAGTAGCTGCCGCTGGTCTCCAGCACGCCGAACCCTAGCCGCCGCAGCCCGTCCGCCAGCAGGTCGCGCCGCGCGGCCAGGTCCGCGGCAAGCTGCGCGTAGTAGGCGGCGTCCTTGCCCAGCCCGATCGCCACCGCCCGCTGCAGATTGGGCGGCGTGGTGAAGGTGAGGTTCTGGTGCGCCTTGGCCACCACGCCCGCCAGCGCCCGCGGCGCGGTGACGTAGCCGACCTTCCATCCGGTGAACGAAAACGTTTTTCCGGCGCTGCCGATGCGCAGGCACCGCTCCCGCATCCCCGGCAGCGTCATCAGCGGGATGTGCCGCGCGCCGTCGAACACCAGGTGCTCGTACACCTCGTCGCACACGGCAAAAGCGTCGTGGCGCGCCAGCAGGTCGGCGATCAGCGCCAGTTCGTCGGCCGAAAACACTTTTCCGGCCGGGTTCATCGGCGTGTTCAGCAGCAGCAGCTTGGTCCGCTTGCCGAACGCGGCGGCGAGTTCGGCGCGCGGCAGGTCCCAATGCGGCGGCGTCAGCCGCACCAGCCGCGGCACCGCGCCGAGCAGCTTCACCGTCGGCAGATACGTGTCATACAGCGGCTCGAACAGCACCACCTCGTCGCCCGGATCGAGCAGGGCGGCGAGGCAGGCGGTGATCGCCTCGGTGGCGCCGGAGGTCACCACCACCTCGCCCGCCCAATCGACCTCGATCCCGTAGAAGCGCGCATTCGCCGCCGCCACCGCCTGGCGCAGTTCGGCAACGCCGGTCAGCGGCGGATACTGGTTGCGCCGGTCCTTCAGTGCGGCGGCGGCGGCTTCGACCAGGTCGGCCGGTCCTTCGGTGTCGGGAAAACCCTGGCCGAGATTGATCGCGCCGTGCGCCTCGGCCAGCGCCGACATCACGGTGAAAATCGTCGTCCCGGTGGCCGCCAGCAGCGTGTTGACCGGCTTCACCCGCCCCTCCCTGCAACGCGGCGGAAAACTAGGGGCAGCGCTCGCCCGCCGCAACGGGCCGCTGCCGCGAAATGAGGCAGCGCCCGCATAGGAACGCAGCGCGGCAACGTGCCGTCTCCACGGGCAGCCGGGCCGTGCCGCGGCGCATTGTCCGATGGCACGCGACATGCAACCCTCCGCCGCCGCCTCGCCCGGGCCCGGGATGATGCGGTGCGGCTGCGAGAAGGGTGGTGCGAGGCATGAAGAAGATCGAGGCGGTCATCAAGCCGTTCAAACTGGACGAGGTGAAGGAGGCGCTGCACGAGGTTGGCCTGCAAGGCATCACCGTGGTGGAGGCGAAGGGATTCGGCCGCCAGAAGGGCCATACCGAACTCTACCGCGGGGCCGAATACGTCGTGGATTTCCTGCCCAAGGTGAAGATCGAGGTGGTGTGCGAGGACGACGTGGTGGAGCGCGCGATCGAGGCGATCGTCGCCGCCGCCCGCACCGGGCGCATCGGCGACGGCAAGATTTTCGTCACCCCGATCGAGGAGGTGGTGCGCATCCGCACCGGCGAACGCGGGCAGGACGCGATCTGACGAGTTTCGTTCCGTCTGCGGCAGGGCGGGCGGGAAAACAATGGGGGCCGCGTGGGGCGGCTTCGGGGTGCGCGCGGCGCCGGCCGGCGCCGCGCCATTGGCAATGAGGGAACTGGCGTAATGACGAAGCGACCCGCAGGCGGCGGCGACAACGGCGTGGGCAAGGTGATGGAGATGCTCAAGGAGCACTCCGTCGAATACGTGGACCTGCGGTTCACCGACCCGCGCGGCAAATGGCAGCACACCGCGCAGCACGTCTCGACCATCGACGAGGAGGTGTTCCGCGACGGCATCATGTTCGACGGCTCCTCGATCGCCGGCTGGAAGGCGATCAACGAGAGCGACATGATCCTGATGCCGGACGCCGAGACGGCGATGATGGACCCGTTCGCGGCCAAGCCGTCGCTGGTGCTGATCTGCGACATCGTCGAGCCGTCCACCGGCCAGCCGTACAACCGCGACCCGCGCTCGACCGCGAAGAAGGCGGAAGCCTACCTGAAGGCATCGGGCATCGGCGACGCCGTGTTCTTCGGCCCGGAAGCCGAGTTCTTCGTGTTCGACAGCGTGAAATTCGGCACCGGCGGCAATTACGGCCTCTACCAGATCGACAGCATGGAAGGCCCGCAGGCGTCGCTGAAGGACTATCCCGAGGGCAACATGGGCCACCGCCCGGCGATCAAGGGCGGCTACTTCCCGGTCCCGCCGGTCGATAGCGAGAGCGATCTGCGCGCCGAGATGCTCTCGACCATGGGCGAGATGGGCGTGGTGATCGAGAAGCACCACCACGAGGTCGCGCAGTCGCAGCACGAGCTCGGCATCAAGTTCGGCCCGATGGTGACGCATGGCCGACCATCTGCAGATCTACAAATACTGCATCCACAACGTCGCCCACAGCTACGGCAAGACCGCGACGTTCATGCCCAAGCCGATCTACGGCGACAACGGCTCCGGCATGCACTGCCACCAGTCGATCTGGAAGGGCGGCAAGCCGCTGTTCGCCG
Source organism: uncultured Pseudomonadota bacterium (assembly GCA_963786445.1). GTDB lineage: Bacteria > Pseudomonadota > Alphaproteobacteria > Acetobacterales > Acetobacteraceae > JAFKFJ01. The sequence goes on along the minus strand of CAWAZU010000028.1, from coordinate 449,261 downwards.
GCAACGGCTATGCCGACCTGTCGGAAACGGCGCTCTATTACATCGGCGGCATCATCAAGCACGCGAAGGCGCTGAACGCCTTCACCAATCCCGACGACCAACAGCTACAAGCGGCTGATCCCCGGCTTCGAGGCGCCGGTGCTGCTGGCCTATTCGGCGCGCAACCGCTCGGCCTCCTGCCGCATCCCGTACGCGACCAGCCCGAAGGCCAAGCGCGTGGAAGTGCGGTTTCCGGACGCGGCGGCGAACCCGTATCTGGCGTTCAGCGCCATGCTGATGGCGGGGCTGGACGGCATCCGCAACAAGATCCATCCCGGCGACCCGATGGACAAGGACCTGTACGACCTGCCGCCGGAGGAGCTGAAGGGCATCCCGACGGTGTGCGGCAGCCTGCGCGAGGCGCTCGGCGCGATCGAGGCCGACCACGAGTTCCTGCTCGCCGGCGACGTGTTCGGCCTCGACCAGATCGAGAGCTACATCGAACTCAAATGGACCGAGGTGTACAGGTTCGAGCACACGCCGCACCCGGTCGAGTTCGAGATGTACTACTCCGTCTGACCTGACAGGTTCGGCTCCCGCCCCGGTCGGGGGGGAGCCGGGCCGCGCCGCCCCCCGATCAGCCCCGCGCCCAGCCCGGCCAGCCCGAGCGCGAAGGCGCCCCAGGCCCAGGCAATGCCGGGCGGCGCGTAGGCGAACGCCACGCGGGAGCGGCCCGCCGGCAGCGCCACGCTCTGGAAAATCTCCTGGTCGCGGGCGATCGGCACGCGCATCGGGCCGATGCGTGCCGTCCAGCCGGGCGCGAACAACTCGCGGCGCAGCAGGCGCGCCGGGGCCGCGCAATCCGCGTCCACGACGCGGCGGCCGCGCGGCGCGAGCGTGCAGGCGCCGGCGGCGAGCGAAAAATACGGCGCGGGGGCCGCGAGTTCATAGACGTCGATGTCGCTGCCCTCGAATACGAGCGGCGGCGGTTCGGCCAGGTTGCGGAACGGCTCGGTGCCGCGGAACGCCAGGACGAATTTCACCCCGACCGCCTCGTAGGCGGCAAGCCGCTCGGGCAGCACCGAGGCGAGGTCCGCGCCCTCCGGGCCGTACGCCGTGAACGCCAGCCCGGCGCCGGGGAACAGATGCCGCTCCACGTAGTCCCGCCAGACCGTCAGCACCGGCAGGTAGTCCTCGTTGACCGAGGCGAGGCCCAGCCTTGCGCCATAGTTCGGTGCGATCGGGCCGAGCGTGGCGAAGCGCGCCAGGCCGATCCGCTGCTGCAAGAAATGCACCGCCGCCCAGTCCAGCGCGCCGCGCCGCACCCCCGACAGCAGCGGAAAGCTGAACAGCCCGATCGCCTCCACGGCCAGCACCGCGCCCAGCACGATGCCGCGCCGCCGGCTCGGCGCGCGCGTCAGCAGGGCCGCCAGGAGCGCGAGCACCGCGACCGCCCAGGCGACGCTGCCCAGCAGATACGGCGGATAACCCGGCACGCCCGCGAGCAACTGGCGGATGTAGGCGCCGCCGCAGCCCAATCCGACCGCCACCGCAGCCGCCGCGGCCAGCACCGCGGCGAGCGCCGCATGCCGGCCGCGCAGCGCCCCGTCCAGCCACGCCTCGAAGCCGAATGCCGCCAGCACCACGACCCCAAGTTCCCAGGTCGGCCAGACATAGCGCGCGACGATCGTGCGGCCGAAGAACGGGATCAGGTTCAGCACCGTGCCGACCGCCGGCGCGCCCAGCACGTCGGCGAACATCACCAGGCACCATACGGCGATCATCCAGCAGAGGCCGCGCTCGCGCCGCCCGGCGAACAGGCCGAAGAGGGCGAGCGTCAGCAGCCCGAGTTGCAGGAACCCGCCCATCAGCCCGGACTCCAGCCAGTGGCCGGCGAACGCGATCGGGCCATAGGCGTAGGGCGTGAGGAACAGCGGCAACTCCCGGGCCGGCAACACGACGGCGACGCTGCCAGGGTCATGCACGCCGGCCGAACTCGCCGGCAGCGCCGCAAGGAACGGCAGCGCCGCGGGGGCGGCCAGCAGCAGGCCAACGGCGCCGCCCGCCACCAGTTTGCGCAGCAGCGCCAGCCGCGCCGCCGGCACCGCCTGCGCCAGCCGCAGCCCCGCCCAGCACGCCGCCAGCAGCGCCTGCAGCAGCGCCGTCTCCGGGAACCCGGCGAGCACCGTGTAGGCCACGCCCAGCGCCAGCCAGACCCAGCCGCCCCGCGCCCGGTCGCGCGAGGCCGCCGCCGACCGCTCGATGCCGAGCAGCGTCAGCGGCAGGAATGCCACCGGCAGCATCGGCCCGTGCGCCATCCAGGCGAAGGTGCCCGTGAGCGCGAAGCACAGCGCACCCGCAGTCGCGACCAGCCGCCGCATGCCGAGCTGTCGCAGCAGGGCATAGGTGGCGAAACCCGCGACGAGCTGCATCGCCAGTTTCAGCACGAACACGCCGTTGCGCAGCAGCAGGAGGAACACAAAGGGCAGGAACATCGCCGCGTTCTGCATCTCGGCCGCGAGCGGCAGGCCGACGCCGCTGTACGGGTTCCACCAGGGCAGCGTGCCGCGCAGCCACTGCGACGCGGCCAGCCCGCCGAGCGCATAGGTGGTGGTGCCGGCATTCGGGTCGTTCCAGCCCGGCAAGCCCGGCAGGACTGTGTCCGGCAGCGACCCGCGCAGGTGGCCCGCCCAATAGATGGGGTCGGAGGACAGCCCGAGAATGATTTCCGGCCAGTGGCCGAGCAGGATGCCGGCGACCAGGATCGCAGCCACGATGGGCAACGTTCGCCCCTCAGCAAGTTGCGCAACGGGCGACAAGCCGGCCGCGCGCGGCACCGGCGTCGATGCTACAAAGGCCGCTGCCGCCGTTCCATCACAGCGGATGCGGCGCTCAGAGTCCGACCTTCGCGGCGGCCGCCTTCACCAGCTTGTCGCCGTCGGTGTAGCATTTGTTGATGCCCTTCTCGATCAGGTCGAGGATTATCTTGCCGTCCTTGGACTGTTCCATCGTCTGGCGGTCATAGGTGTTCAGGTCGCCGAGCGCCTCGGCATAGGTCTTGTGGAGCTCCGCGATCTCCTTGAACGTTTCCCGCGCTTTGCCGACTTCCTGCTTGGCGGTGTCGCCGTCGCTGGCGGCCAGCGCCTTGATCGCCCGCGTGCAGCACTCGGTGATCTCCTTGAAGCCGGCCCGTGCCTTGTTCACGCGACCGTTCAGCAGCCGGATGTTCAGCGCCTGACCGAGCACGGCTTTGCGGTCGTCGGTCTGGCGGCTCTGCTTGGTCTCCTTCACCGCCCGATCAACCTCGCTGGTGAACAACTTGCTGGAGACGCGGAAATCCAGCTTCAGCTCGCCGACGATCTCGTCCCTGACATGCATCCATGTCTTGTTGACTTCTTTGCCCAGCTTGACCAGGTCAGGCAGGGACTTCGAGTTGATCGGCACGAAGGAGCGGTCCTTCTTCTTCGTGCGGGTGTCGGTCTCTTCGGTGATGCGGTCGTCCAGCTCGTTCAGCGACTTCAGCAGCGCCTGCCCTTCGGGCAGCATCTTCGCCCAGCGGACACGCATTTCGTCGGTCTTGCTTTTGTAGCCGTCGAGCTCGGCCAGTATCTTCTTGATTTCGCCGTCGTTCTTGAAATCATCGATGTTGGTGCCGTTCTGCCCGCCGTCCTTCAGTTCCTGCACCCGGCGGCTGATCTCGTCGAACGCCTCGAACGCCATTTTCGCCATGTGATCGGCGTTGTTCTTGATCCGCCCGAGTTCGTCGGTCAGCGCCCCGGACAGCTTCTCCAGCGGAGCGTAGTCCTTGCGCGCCTTCTCCAGTTCCTTGGCCATGGCCCCCTCGCGTTGATTAAGCCGGCAAGCTAACCGCCAGGTGAGGAGACAGCAACGAAAACCGACGCAAAATCCGCTTGCCGGCGGACGCCGCCGCGCGCCGGCTTGGCGCTGTTGCGTGCCTCCAGGCTCCTGCTACACCTCCGGTCCTGCTCATGTGGAGGGCGGCCGGAATGCAATCGCACGCGCGCGTGGTGGTGGTCGGCGGCGGCGTCGTCGGCTGTTCCATCCTGTACCATCTCACCGAGGCCGGCTGGCGCGACGCGGTTTTGCTGGAACGCGACGAGCTGACGGCCGGATCGACGTGGCACGCGGCGGGGCTGCTGCCGCTTTTCAACATGTCCTATGCCACCGGACAACTGCACCGATATTCCATCGAGCTCTACACGCGGCTCGCGGCGGACTGGCAGCGCGACGTGGGGTTCCGCCGCGTCGGCAATCTGCGCATGGCGCGCACGCGCGAGCGCATGGAGGAGTTCCAGACCTACGCCACCACCGCGGACGCGATCGGCATTTCCTACGAGTGGTGGAGCGCGGAGGAGATAAAACGCCGATTTCCGCTGGTGAACACCGAGGGTTTGCAAGGCGCGCTGTTCCATCCCACCGACGGCTACATCAATCCGGCCGACATCACGCTGCTGCTCGCCGACGCGGCGCGGAAGAACGGCGCGCAGATTTTCCGTCAGACCGAGGCGACGGCGCTCGCGCGCCTGCCATCCGGGGAGTGGAAGGTTTCAACGGACCAAGGCGACATCACCTGCGAGGTGGTCGTCACCGCGACCGGCAACCACGCGCTGCGCACGGCGCGCATGCTGGGGCTGACAATCCCCGTCATCCCGGTCGAGCACCAGTACATCGTCACCGACGAAATCCCCGAGATCGTCGCGTGGCGCAAAGAAGGAAACCCCGAGCATCCGATCCTGCGCGATGCCGATGCGCGCTGGTACATGCGCGAGGAACGCGGCGGGTTGATCCTTGGCCCGTACGAGAACGGCGCACCCGTGTGGGCCGCCTATGGCGTGCCCGAAGGTTTCAGGGCGGAACTGCTGCCGCCCGACCTGGAACGCCTGGAATGGCACATCGAGGAAGCCTTCTTCCGCATGCCGTGCTTCGCCAAAGGCGGCGTGAAGACGGTGTACAACGGCCCGATCAGCTACACGCCCGACGGCAACCCGCTGATCGGCCCGGCGCCGGGATTGCGCAACGCGTACATGGCCGAGGGTTTTTCTTTTGGCGTCACCGCGGCCGGCGGTGCCGGGAAAATGCTCGCGCAGATCATCACCGCAGGCGAGGCGGAGATCGACATGCTCGCGCTCGACCCGCGCCGCTTCGGCGGCTACGCGACGCGCCCCTACGCGATCGCCAAGAACGAAGAAGCCTATGCGCGTGTCTTCGTGCTGCACTATCCCGACGAGGAGCGCCCGGCGGCGCGTCCGCTGCGCACCGCACCGAGCTATGACCGGCTGCGCGCGCGCGGCGCGGTGTTCGGCCAGCGTTTCGGCTGGGAACGTCCGAACTTCTTCGGTCCCAAACCTGAAGCGGGGGGCGGAGAGTTTCGCGAACAGTGGAGTTTCCGTCGCGGCAACTGGTGGCCGTATGTGCGCGAGGAGGCGGAAGCGATCCGCAACGGCGTCGGGCTGATCGAGGCCGGCACATTCGCCAAATACCAGGCCAGCGGGCCGGGCGTGAACGCGTTTGCGGAGCGGCTGATCGCCAACCGCCTGCCGCAGAAGGACGGCCGCATCCAGCTCACCCACGCCTGTACGGAGCGCGGCGGCGTGCGCAGCGAATTCACCATCATGCGCGACGGGCCGGAAAACCTCTACATGGTCGGCGCGGGTGCCGCCGAAACCTATGACTGGGATTATCTGACGCGCGCGCTGCCGGCGGACCGCTCGGTGTCGCTGCAAAAGGTCACGAACCAGATCGGCGTGTTCGTCGTCGCCGGGCCGGATTCACGAAAAGTGCTGGCGAAGCTGGTGGATCGGCTCGACCTCGGCAACGCCGCCTTCCCGTGGCTGACCGGGCAGCATGCGACGCTGGCGATGGCGCCGGTGCGGCTGATGCGCGTCAACTACGTCGGCGAACTTGGCTGGGAAATCCATCATCCGATCGAATACCACAACCACATTTTCGACGCGCTGGAGGAAGCCGGGCGCGCCGAAAGCATGCGGCTCGTCGGCATGCGCGCGATGAACTGGCTGCGGCTGGAGAAGAGCTTTCGTGCCTGGGGCAGCGAATTGTCGAAGGAAGTCACCGCATGGGAGAGCGGCCTCGATCGCTTCATCCGCCTCGACAAGAACGCCGACTTCGTCGGCCGCGCCGCGCTGGAGCAGCAGCGCGCCGAGGGCAGCCTGCGCTGGAAGCTGGCAACGCTGCTGATCGACGGGCCGGCGGACGCCGATCCGTGGGGTGTGGAGTCGATCTGGCATGACGGGCGCGTGGTCGGGCGCGCCACCGGCGGCGGGTTCTCGGTGGTGTTCGGCAAGCAGATCGCGATGGCCTTCGTGCGGCCGGAATTCGCCGTCGAGGGGCGGGTGCTCGCGATCAAAATGCTGGACGCGCTGTATCCCGCGACCGTGGTGCGCGACAGCCCGTACGATCCGGAGAACGCACGGGCGCGGGCATGACCACGCCCCGCCCGCGGTCGGCGGGAGGGGATAATAAAGCAACTTGCCTTAATTCTCGGCCGCGCAGCCCCAGCTTGCCGCCTGCGTGGGGTCGCCGCCCGCCGCCAGCTTTGTCGCCTGCGGGTAGGCGCAGATCGGCCGCTGCCAGACGGTCTGCCCGGCCTTGCGTCTTCTTGGTCGCCAGCAGCGAATCGGGCGCGGTGCCGTGCTCCACCCACTGCTCCAGCGCCGTCAGCGGGTCGAGGCCGGTGTCCTGGATGCTGGCGTTGTTCGGGTTGATGCCGCAATGGTCCATCCCCGGCACCAGGAACAGCCGCGCCGTCTCGCGCGCCTTGTCCATCCCGCCGGCGGCTTTCGCCATCGCCTCGTACCAATCGACGGTGAGATAGGGCGTCACCAGCGGATCGCCCCAGCCCTGCCAGACGATCATCTTTCCGCCGCGCCCGGCGAATTTTTCCAGGTCCGGGCCGGCGACGTGGCCGGGATTGCCGGGCACCCAGGTGGTGGCGTTATACAGCGCCGCCATCGGCGCCAGCCGCGCGGGGTCGCGCTCGAAATCGAAATCCGTGACGTTGTAGGTCGGGCCGGCATCCGGCTCGAACGCCATGAAGCGCAGAAAATCGCGGGCGAACAGCGGCATCGCCGGCGGGCGGCTGCCGATGCCGGTCAACCACAACCCCCAGTTCGCCTCACTGCCCGCCGGCAGCCCGCCGGGATAGAGCCGGCGGCCCATCGCGTCGCGCGGGCCGGCATACCATTTCTGCAGCACATCGACCTCGGCGGCACTCAGGCAGTCGGGGCCGGTCGCGCCGCTGCATTGCAGCCGTTCGGGCTTGAAGTCGCATTGGCGCGGGTCGGCGACCAGGCCGAGCGGCCCGCCGCACGCCGCGCGCACCGCGTTCTGCAGCAGCGGCAGCCGTGCCGGGCCAAGGATCTGCTTGCCGTCGGGGCCGGTGTTCGCCTCGGTCAGCCAGGCGAAGAAGGTCGCCACCAGCCCGGTGTAGTCGAGCGCCGGGGCCCCCATGATGATGCCGTCGAAATCGCCCGGAAACCGCGTCGCCTCCACGCCCGCCATGCGCCCGCCGGTCGAGCAGCCGTTGAAATAGGCGTGAAGCGGCGGCTTGGCATAGAACGCGGCCACCAGCGCTTTTCCGACGCGCGCGGTTTCGGTCACCGCGCGCCACGCCCAGTCGGCCTTCGCCACCGGGTTGGCGAGCGCCCAGCGCCCGTCCACCGAGGAGGCGCCCCAATGGCCGGAATCCATCGTCGCCACCGCGTAGTTGCGGCGCTCGGCGTAGGTGATGGAGTTGAACACGCCGGGCCGCTCGCTATCCACCGTGCCGCAGAAACCGCCGCAGCCGGCCTCGTAGAATTTGCCGTTCCAGTCGGCGAGCGGCAGCCGCAACTCGAAATTGATCGCCGGGCGGACGTAGCCGAGCACGCGGCAATAGGCCGGCAAATCGCCGTGCGCCGGCACTTCGGCCGCCGAAAGCAGGTTCACCGCCTCGATCTTCATCTGCGCGAGCGCACCGCACTCCGCAGCGGCGGCGGGCCGGCCGAGGACACACGCCCCCAGCGCCAGCGCCGAGATGGCAAGCAGACGCATGTCTTCCTCCCGTCCGGTCGATGCCGCAGGCTAGCGCGATCCGCGGCGGTGTCATACCCGGGATGAATGGCACCCTCGCTTGCCGGGCCACGGCGTTGTATGGTTATGCGCATGCGGGATGACGGGCTGTGCCGATGACGACGATGATCGCCGAGGTCTATGACGCGCTGCTCGATGCCGGAGCCTCCGACGACAAGGCGCGGCGGGCCGCGGAAGCATTGGCAGCGTTCGAGACGCGGTTTGCCGATCTCGGCACGCGGATCGACCGCGTGGACGGGCGGATCAACACGCTCACCTGGATGGTCGGCGTGAACATCACCCTGTCATTGCTGGTGCTCGGCAAGCTGGTCCTGCCGTTTCACTGAACGTCACACCCGGCCGGCAAGAAACGCCGCCAGCAGCGAAGCGCGGTCGCCGAAGCCGCGCGGCCCCGGCGGCGGCATCTTGCGGCGCAGGTCGCGGCGGGCCAGCACCGCCGGCAGCGCCGCCGCAATCACCGGGCGCGGCAGCCGTCCGCCGGCTTGCGCAAGCAGCGTGCGTCCCCACCCGGACAGCTCGGAAACCACCAGACGCAGCCGCGCATCGTCCGGCCGCGCCACCACCGCCTCGGCCGTGAGCCCGTGCGCCGCCAGCAGGTCGAGCGGCAGCAGGCAACGGCCCTGCCGCGCCAGCGCGCCGATGCTGCGCAGTTGCCCGGCCACGCCATAGGCCGTGCCGAGCGTGGCGATGCGCTCCAGCACCGTGCCCTCCGCTCCCAGTGCCCGCCCCGCCGCGCGCGCCAGCGCCCCGGCGGTGCCGCGCAGAAAATCCTGCCACTCGGCGAACGTCGCGATCGCCGGCGCGGCCTCCGCCTCGCGCCCGTCCAGCATCGCGGCCAGGTCGTCCCGCGCCAGCCGCCCGTCCGCCAGCGCCGCGCCCAGCGGCTCCGCCACCTCGTGCCGGCGCGCCGCGCCCTCCACCACCTCGCGCCACCATTGCAGGCGGATCATCGCCAGCATCGGCTCGCGCACCATCTCGCGCGCGCGCGCCAGTTCGTGATTGAAGGCGTAGAGCAGCAGCAGCGTCTCGCGCCGGTCGGCCGGCGCGAACAGCGCGGCGAGGAAGCGGTCCGGGTCGTGCCGCCGCACCAGCGCCAGCGCCGGCCCTGCTTGACGCTGCTCCCCCCGGTCCATAGCTACCTCTTGCGCCGCCTCACTCAGGAATGGAGATGTCCGACATGGCCTTCGAGCTTCCCAAGCTGCCCTACCCCACCAGCGCGCTTGCCGAGCGCGGCATGTGCCAGGAGACGCTGGAACTGCACCACGGCAAGCACCATCAGGCCTATGTGACGGCGCTCAACGGCTTCGTCGAGAAGGACGCCGCGCTGCAAGGCAAATCCCTCGACGAGATCGTGAAGCTTGCGCACGGCAAGGCGGACATGGCGCCGGTGTTCAACAATGCCGGCCAGCACTGGAACCACATCCTGTTCTGGCAGGCGATGTCGCCCGCCGAGGGCGGCAAAATTCCCGGCAAGCTGGAGCAGAAGCTGGTCGCCGATTTCGGCGGCGTGCAGCAGTTCAAGGACGCCTTCAAGCAGGCGGCGACGACGCAGTTCGGCTCCGGCTGGGCGTGGCTCGTTCTGGGCAGCGACGGCAAGCTGAAGGTGACGAAGACCCCGAACGGCTCGAACCCGCTCGCCACCGGCGAGGGCCGCGCCCTGCTCGGCGTGGACGTGTGGGAGCACAGCTATTATCTCGATTTCCGCAACCGCCGTCCCGACTACGTGCAGAACTGGATGGACAGGATCGCCAACTACGAGTTCGCGGCGTCGCAGCTTTAGCGCGCGGCGTTATCTGAACGCACGCGCTCGTTCGTCGTGGCCGGGACACGCCCGGCCATGACGGGGCGCTAGCCTTTCTTGCCGTCATTCGCCGCCGTCGGCCGCACCACCGTGGTGATCGTCTCGCGCAGCACGGTTACGCGGATGTTCGGCGCGATCTCCACCTCGATCTCGCGGTCGTCCGGCTTCGGCGGCCTGGTCACGACGCCGAGAATGCCGCCGCCGGTGACCACCCGGTCGCCGCGCTTCAGATCGCCCAGCATCTTCTTCATGTCCTTCTGCTTCTGCTGCTGCGGGCGGATCAGCAGGAAATAGAAGACGGCGAAGATCAGCACGAGGGGCAGGAACTGCCCGGCGCCCGACAGCGAGGACAGTGCGCCGGAAAAATCCTGCGCGTAGGCGGCTGACATCAGCATGCGATTGGGTTCCGATTGCGGCGGCGGCGCGCGGACCATAGTTTCCGCCGCCTCGCCGTCAAGCGACCGCCGCAAAAGAGATCCCCCGCATGGACCAGCGCCTGATCGACGCCGCCACCCGCATCGCCGAGGCGCTGGAGCGTCTCGCGCCGCCGCCGCCGTCCCGCCCCGACCTCGGCGCCGTGGATGCCTTCGTCTGGCACCCGGCGCCGCCGCTGCTCGCCCCGGTGCCGACCGTCTCGCGCGTGCCGATCGCGCTGCTGCAAGGCGTCGAGCGCCAGAAGAAAATCCTGCTCGACAACACGCTGCGCTTCGCCCGCGCCCTTCCGGCCAACAACGCGATGCTGTGGGGCGCGCGCGGGATGGGCAAGTCCTCGCTGGTGAAGGCCGCGCACGCCGAAGCCAACGCGCAGGCGCCGGGCAGCCTGGTGCTGGTGGAAATCCATCGCGAGGACATCGCCACGCTGCCGGAACTGCTGCGCCAGGTGCGCGACCAGCCGCGCAAATGCCTGATCTTCTGCGACGACCTGTCGTTCGAGCGCGAGGACGCCGACTACAAGGCGCTGAAATCGGTGCTCGACGGCGGCATCGAGGGGCGGCCGGCCAACGTGCTGTTCTACGCCACCTCCAACCGCCGCCACCTGATGCCGCGCGACATGATCGAGAACGAGCGCAGCACCGCCATCAACCCCTCCGAGGCCACCGAGGAGAAAGTATCGCTCTCCGACCGTTTTGGGCTGTGGATCGGCTTTCACAACTGCGACCAGGACACGTTCTTCGCCATGGTCGAGGGCTATGCCGGCTGGTTCGGCCTCGCCCTGCCGGCCGAACGGCTGCGCGCCGAGGCGGTGGAATGGTCGGTCACCCGCGGCGCCCGTTCCGGGCGGGTGGCGTGGCAGTTCATCCAGGACCTCGCCGGACGGATGGGCGTCGCCGGGCCAGTCTGAACGAGACGCGAGCGAACCTATTGTGGCGCACGAGGAAACGGGCGCACAGCCTTGCGAATCGCGGAGCGAGCCGGCGCGTCCTGCAGCATGTCGGCGCGGGCGGCGAGACGCGCGCGGACCTGTTCGGCCGGCCCGCCCTCGCCCCATAGCGGCAGACAGGAATCGCGCTCCCAGGTTCGGCGCGCGAAGTCCGGGTGCAGGGCGAAGGCGGGGGCGGCGGTCTCGAACGCGTCGCGGTTGCCGGTGTCGAGATAGGATTCCACCGGCAGCGCCTCGGCCAGCAGCACGTCATGGCGCGCCAGCTCGACATGCCAGTAGTCCACGCGCGAAAAACCGCGGTCCTGGAACACCGTCCGGCCGTTGGCGAGGTATTTCACCGGGATCAGCACGCCGCCGAGGCAGACCGCGTGATCGGGCGAGAGCAGCAGATCGCGCGCCGGCACGCCCGGCGCCACCGCATCGCGCAGGATGCGGAACGGGAACGCCGCGTCGGGCCGAGCGTGCCGCTGCGGCGCCAGCCGCCGACGGCCGACCCACACCACCGGCGCCACGCCCGCCAGGCGCGCCAGCACGGGATCGCCGGGGCGGAGGCGCTCGACCGCGACCGGCCCGTCCGGCGTCATGATCGCGGTCCCGACGAGCAGGCACGGCGCGTCGTTCTGCGCCGCGGCATTGACCAGCGCCAGCCCCCAGCTGTCCTGCACGCCGGCGGTGGCGCGGACGGTGAGCGAGGTCAGCGGCACGCCGGGGGTGATCAGCACGACGGCCTCCGGGTTTTCGCCCGGCCCCGTGCCGTCGCTCACATCCACCACGCCGCCCCCGCTGGTGACGGTTGCGGTGCCGGGGAACACGAACGGCTGCAACGCCTCGAAAGTCCAGTCGGCCGTCGTCGCCGGCGCGTCGCCGGGACCGGCGGCGCTGAACGAAAAACTCGCGGTCCGGCCGGCCTGCCCGGCCCCGGCCTCCCACAGCACGAAGCTGACGCCGGCGGGCAGCGTCTCGTCGAAGAAGCGGTAGGTGATGAAGTCGCTCACGGTGGTGCCGTAGATCGGCGTGGGGCTCTGCCCGGAGACGGCGACCCCGGCGGCGTCCCCCGGAATGCCGTTCGCCAGCAGCGTCGAATTGGTGAACGCGGCGCTGCCGTGGACGGTCGCGAGCTGCTCGGTGAGCGGGCCGTTGAGGACGGTCAGCGGCGCCGCCTGCGGCGTCGTATAGCCGCCCACCGTCGCCAGCCACGTATAGACGTGCGACGTGCCGGGCGGGCTGACGGCGCCGTTGGTCCCGTAATAGCTGCCCGACGCGATGGTCGCGATGCTGAGCGGAACCCCCGACACGCCCGCACCCTCCTGACGAGCCCGTGCCGACGCAGCTTGGCACAGCGGAGCCGGCACTGGGCAGGGAGGGCGGCGTTAACCAGTCGTTAACTTTTCATCGCCGGGGGCGAGGCGAGTGCCACGCATTTGCGCATCACCGACGGCAGCGCCTCGGCGTCGAGGGCGGCGACGGGGCGCACGAACCCCTCGGCCGCGATCGCCGGCACGTTGGCCGCGAGCAGCGTCAGGCGCAGCTCGAAATGCGTCAGCCCGTGCCGCACTTCGCCCAGCTCGCACCAGGCGGCCGGCATCGGCGCGTGCGCTCCCCATTCCGGTGCGGTCCACGGCGCGGCGCGCCAGGGCGTGCCGGGCAGTTCGGTCATGCCGCCGAGCAGGCCGCGCGGCGGGCGGCGCCGCAGCAGCACGCCGCCCGCCCGGTCGGCCAGCCAGAAATGCACGCCATGCCGCACCGGCCGCGCCGGCTTCGCCGCCTTGCGCGGCAGGCCGGCGGCGATGCCGCGCCGCCTCCCGGTGCAGTCGGCCCGCCACGGGCAGAGCGCGCAGGCGGGCGACGCGGGGGTGCAGATGGTGGCGCCGAGGTCGAACAGCGCCTGGGCGAAATCGCCGGCCCGCGCGCGCGCCGCCGGATCGGCGCCGAGCGCCGCCGCGGCGGCGGCGATTGCGCGCCTGGCCGCGGGCAGTTCCTCCTCGATCGCGAACAGCCGGGCGACCACGCGTTCGACATTGCCGTCCACCGGCACGACCGGCGCGCCGAACGCGATCGCGGCGATGGCGGCGGCGGTGTAGCGGCCGATCCCCGGCAGCGCCGCCAGCCCGCCGGCCTCGCGCGGAAAGCCGCCCGCCGCCGCGACCGCTTTCGCGCAGGCGTGCAGGTTGCGGGCGCGCGCGTAGTAGCCGAGGCCCGCCCAGGCGGCCATCACCGCGCCCTCCTCGGCCGCGGCGAGCGCCTCGACCGTCGGAAAGCGGGTGAGGAAGCGCCCGTAATAGGGTATGACCGCGGCCACGGTGGTCTGCTGCAGCATGATCTCGCTGAGCCAGACCCGGTACGGATCGGCCGCCTCGCCCGGCGCGGCGCGCCACGGCAGGCGGCGGCGGTTGCGATCGTACCAGGCAAGCAGCGCGGCGGCGGAGGGCACGGGCGCGGTATGGCGGGCGAGCACGACAGCGACAAGGGCCGCCACGTGTATGGCCCGCGCCCGCTCGGCGCGCTGATGCCCCGCATCGCCCGCCCGGCATTCCGCCGGCGCTCGCCGGCGGCGGCGCAGCTGCTGGCGGACTGGCCGGCGATCGTCGGGCCGGCGCTGGCCGCCGCCGCGCAGCCGCGGCGGCTCGCGGCCGGCACGCTGACGCTCGGCTGCGCCGGGCCGCAGGCGCTGGAGCTGCAGCATTTGGCGACCGCGCTGATCGAGCGCATCAACGCCCATCTCGGCAGCGTCGTGGTGCAGCGCCTGCGCTTCGTGCAGGAGCGGGCGGCGGTCGTGCCGGCGGCGGCGCCGCCGCGCGCCGCGCTTGCGGCGGTGGCGGTGCCGGCCGTCGCCGGGCTGCCCGCGGGCGGGCTGCGCGATGCGCTGGAACGGCTCGGCCGCGCGGTCTTGACGGCCGCGCCGCGCGAATGATGCTGCCGCACCCCTGCCGCAGAAGAGGTCTCCGATGACTGTTTCCCGCCGCTCGCTGCTGCTCGCCCCGCTCGCCGCGGCCCTGGTGCCGAGGCTGGCGCGCGCCGACGACGACGAGCTGATGGCGCCGCGCATGGTCGGCTCGGCGAGCGCCCCGGTGACGGTGCATGAATTCTTCTCGCTCACCTGCCCGCACTGCGCGCGCTTCGCCGCGGAAACGCTGCCGCAGATCAGGAAGAACCTGATCGACACCGGAAAACTCCGCTGGGTGTATGAGGATTTCCCGCTCGACCAGGTGGCGCTGATGGCCGCGATGGTGGCGCGCGCGCTGCCGCCGCAGCGCTACGAGCCGTTTGTTCTCGCGCTGCTGGCCAGCCAGGACCGCTGGGCGTTCGCCCGCGACGTGAACAACACCGAGGAGATCGGCAAGATGGCGGCGCTGGCCGGCATGTCGCACGAGACTTTTCAGAAGACCATCACCGACACGAAACTGCGCGACGCCATCCTGACCGGGCAGGACCAGGCGGAGAAACAGTATCACGTGGACTCGACGCCGACCTTCATCTTCAGCGGACCCGCGCAGAAGGATCGCCGCGAATCGGGCGAGATGACGTACGACGCGTTCGCGAAAGTTGTCGCCGAGGTCGGCGGCAGCACCGGATAGCGCGGGAGAACGAGATTTGCCGGTCAGCTTCGCGCGCCTGCGCATCGCCGGGTTCAAGAGTTTTGCCGAACCGGCGGTGGTCGAGATCCGGCCGGGGCTGACCGGCATCGTCGGGCCGAACGGCTGCGGCAAGTCCAACGTGATCGAGGCGATGCGCTGGGCGATGGGCGAAAGCTCGGCGCGCAGCCTGCGCGGCGCCGACATGGACGACGTGATCTTCGCCGGCACCGCCGCCCGTCCCAGCCGCAACATCGCCGAGGTGACGCTGCTGGTCGAGGACGCCGCCGGCGCCGCACCGCCGCCGTTCCACGACGCACCGGACCTGGAGATCACGCGGCGGATCGAGCGCGGCAGCGGCAGTTTCTTCCACGTCAACGGGCGCGAGGCGCGGGCGCGCGACGTGCAGACGCTGTTCGCCGACCTCGCCAGCGGCGCGCGCGCCTCGGCGATGGTCAGCCAGGGCCGCGTCGCCGCGCTGGTCGCCGGACGGCCGGAGGAGCGGCGGGCGATCCTGGAGGAAGCTGCCGGCATCACCGGCCTGCACGCCCGCCGCCACGAGGCCGAGCTGAAGCTGCGCGCGGCCGAGGCCAACCTGGCGCGGGCGGACGACCTGAAAGGCCAGCTGGAGGTCCAGCATGACGGGCTGAAGCGGCAGGCGCGGCAGGCGGCGCGCTACCGCAACATCTCCGGCGCCATCCGCGCCGCCGAGGCGGAGTTTTTGGCGATCCAGCGCGCCCGCGCCGAGGCCGGGCGCGACGCGGCGGCGCAGGCGCTGCACGCGGCCCAGTCGGCAGCGGCCGAGGCGACCGCGGCGGCGACCGCTGCCGGGGCGCGCGCGGCGGCGGCGGCGGCGGCGCTGCCGGCGCTGCGGACGGCGGAGGGCGAGACGCGGACGGCGCTGGAACGCCAGCGCGTCGGGCTGGAGCAGGTGGCGGCAGAGGCGGCGCGCGCCGAGGCGGCCCTGGCGGCGGCGCGGGCGCGCGCCGAACAGGTCGCGCGCGACCTCGCCCATGCCGAGCAGGTGGCGAAGGACGCCGCGGCGGCGGAAACGCGGCTGGCCGCGGAGCAGGCGCAGCTCGCGATCGACGAGGCCGCCCATCCGCCGCGCGCCGCGGCGGCGGACCGCGCGGAAGCCGAGGCGGCGGAGGCGCTGCGCACCGCCGAGGCGGAGGCGAACCGCGCCACCGAACACGCGGCCGAGGCGGCGGTGCGGCACCGCGCGCTCACCGAGGCGCTCGGCGCCGCCGAGGCGCGGGCGCGGCGGCTCGCGGAACAGGCGGCGCGGCTGCACGACGAACGGGCGCGCGCCGAGGCGCAAGCCGTCGCCGCGGACCGGCTGGCGGCGGCCGAGACGGAGCGCGACGCCGCCGAACAGGCGGTGACGGCGGCGCGCGCGGCACTGGAAGTGGCCGAGCGGGCCCGCGCGGCGACGCTGGCCGACGCCGCCGCGCGCCGCACCGCCGCGCGCGAGCAGGCGGAACGGATGCGCGGCACCGCCCAGGCGGCGCTGGCCGCTGCGCGCGACCGCGCCGCATCGGCCGAGAGCGCACGGACAAGACTGGCGGCCGAGGCGCAGGCGCTCGCCGAGGTGCTTTCGGTGCGCGACGGCGAGACCTGGCCGCGCATGGTCGATCAGCTCGCCGTCCCGGCCGGCCTGGAAGCGGCGCTCGGCGCGGCGCTCGGCGAGGAACTGGACTCCGCCGCCGACACCGGCGCGCCGCGGCACTGGCGGGAGCTGCCGCCGCTCGACCCGGCGCCTGCGCTGCCGGACGGTTTTTCCGCCCTTGCGGCGCTGGTGCAGGGGCCGCCGGCGCTGTCGCGCGCGCTGTCGCAGATCGGGCTGGCCGCGGACGCGGCGGCGGCCGAGGCGGCGCAGGCGTCGCTGCGCCCGGGGCAGGCGCTGGTCAGCCGGGACGGCGCGGTGTGGCGCTGGGACGGCTACACGATCCGCGCCGGCACGCCGACCGCGGCGGCGGTGCGCCTGCAGCAGCGCAACCGGCTGGCCGAACTGCGCGCGACGCTGGCCGAGGCGGCAGCGGCGGCCGGTCTGGCGCGGCAGGCGCGCGGCGAGGCCGAGGCCGCGGAAGCCGCCGCGCGCGCCGGGGCCGAGGCGGCGGAACGCGCCGCCCGCAGCGAGGCCGAGGCCGCCGAGCGCGCCGCCAGCGAGGCCGAGAGCGGCGCGCGCACGACGCGACGCGACGCCGAGCAGCGCCTGGAACGCGCACGTTCGGCCGCCGCCGCGCTCACCGCGCAGGCGCAGGGTGCGGCGGCGCGGCTGGCGGCACTCGCCGAGCAGGAAGGACGGCTGGCGGCGGAACGGACCGAGGCCGACGCGGCGCTGGCGGCGGCGCGGCAGGCGCGCGGCGACCTCGCCGATCCCGCTGCGGCCCGCGCCGCGATGGAGCAGGCGCGCGCCGCGGCGGCGCAGGCCCGCACCGGCGAGGCCACCGCCCGCGCCGACCGCGACGCGCTGTCCCGCGCCGCCGCCGCCCGCGCCCAGCGCGCGCAAACGCTGGCGGCCGAACGCGATGATTGGCGGATGCGCGCCGCCGACGCGGCCGGCCGGGTGGCCGACCTCACCGCCCGCGCCGCCGAGGCCGGAGCGGCGCTCGCCGGGCTGCAGGCCGCGCCGGCGCAGGCGGCATCGCGGCGGGCGGCGGCGCTGGACGCGATGGAGGCGGCGGAGGCCGCGCAGCGCCGCGCCGCCGACGCGCTGGCGTCCGCAGACGGCCAGGCCGGCGCCGCCGACCGCGCCGCGCGCACCGCCGAGGCGGCGCTGGCCGCGTGCCGCGAGACGGTGATCCGCGCCGAGGCCGAGCACGAGGCCGCGCTGCGCGCCTGGGGCGTGATTGCCGAACGCATCCTGGAACGGCTCGGCGCCAGCCCCGCCCTGCCCGACCCGCCGGCCGATCCCGGCGAGGCGGCGGAAGAAAAAGCGCGAAAACGGCTGGAACGGCTGCTGCGCGAGCGCGAAGACATGGGGCCGGTGAACCTGCGCGCCGAGATCGAGGCCGAAGAGATCGCACGGCAGATCGACACGCTCGCACGCGAACGCGAGGAACTGACCACCGCGATCGCCAAGCTCCGTGGCTCCGTCGGCCATCTCAACCGCGAGGGGCGCGAGCGGCTGGCGAACGTGTTCGCGCAGGTCGATCGCAATTTCCAGGCGCTGTTCGCACGCAATTTCGGCGGCGGACGCGCGCATCTGGCACTGGTCGGCTCGGACGATCCGCTGGTCGCCGGTCTGGAAATTTTTGCGCAGCCGCCGGGCAAGAAGCTGGCCGCGCTGTCGCTGCTGTCGGGCGGCGAGCAGGCGCTGACCGCGCTGTCGCTGATCTTCGCCGTGTTCCGCTGCAACCCGGCGCCGGTGTGCGTGCTCGACGAGGTCGATGCGCCGCTGGATGATGCCAATGTCGAGCGGTTCTGCGGGCTGCTCGACGACATGGTGCGCGAGACCGGCACGCGCTTCCTGGTGGTGACGCACCACCATCTGACGATGGCGCGGATGGACCGGCTGTACGGCGTGACCATGCAGGAGCGCGGCGTGTCGCGGCTGCTCTCGGTCGATCTGCAGCAGGCGAGCGGCATGGCCGAGCCGCCGCGGATGGCGGCGGAGTAGTGCCGGGGCAGTGACGCAGTTTCAACGCGAACGACCGCAAAACGCCTGCTCCCCCGTTCGCAGGCTAGTATGTTTCTGTATAGGAACATTCACGGCGTGCGGGGGCGCCGCGCGGTCATGCGGGAACCGGCGGGATGCCGGGGACGCGGGCTGAGGATGCGGGGCCGCGCGCGCGGCGGCGGCCGGGGACGGCAGGCGGGGCGGGACGGGGCCGCCGGCCGCACCGGCGGCGGAGGGCCCACGGGACCGCCTGCTCCGGCCCGAGGACAGGCTCCGCGCCGGCGGCGGGCGGACGCCCAGCATTTGGCAGAGCGGGCGGAGCAGCCGCCCGGCCTGGGGTGCTGCGGCGAGCAGGTCGGCCATCGCCGGATCGGCGAGCAGGTGCTGCAACTGCGAGGCGGCGGCGGCGGCCTGCGGCAGCCGGCGCACGAGCCACGCGAAGCCGCGCGGCAGCCGCAGCGGCTGGGGCCGGGCCGGACGGGGAGAGCGCAGGCGGCGGCGCGGCGGCGGCAGCGTGCCGGCATGGACTTTTGCCGCGAGGCGGGCGAACCGCTCCGCGGTGCGGCGCAGCCGCGACCAGAGCAGCAGCATCAGCGGCACGGCGAGTCCGATTCCGGCGCCGCGGGCGGCGATGGCGCGGCGCAGCCCCTCGACAAGATGGGCAAAACGGTCGGCCAGGGCGGGGGACGCGGCGGGCGGCATGGCAGCGATACTAACACGACCCCCGGCGGGCTGGGCAAGCCGGCCGGGCCGCGTCGTTTTCAAACTGCGTCACTACCAGTGCCGGCATCCGGTTGACAGCCGGTCCTGCGCGGCGCAGGGGACGCGTGCCAGACGGCCGGGCAGCCGCTGCCGCCGGAGCGCCGGCGGTGGAGGAAAGTCCGGGCTCCACGGGAATACGGTGCCGGCTAACGGCCGGCGGGGGCGACCCCAGGGAAAGTGCCACAGAAAACAGACCGCCGGCGCAAGAGGGTCCGCCCTCCCGCCGGCAAGGGTGAAACGGGGCGGCAAGAGCGCCCCGCGCCCCCGGCAACGGGGACGGCACGGCAAACCCCACCGGGAGCAAGACCGAATAGGGGCGGCCGGCGAGCGGCTCCGGGTGCGCCCGGACCGCCGGCGCAGGGGCGTTCCCGCCCCGCCGCCCGGGTTGGTCGCGCGAGGCGCGCAGCAATGCGCGTCCCAGAGGAATGGCTGCCCCGCGCCGGCAACGGCGCGGACAGAACCCGGCTTACAGGCCGTCTGGCGCCTTCGCCGCCGTCACGATGCCGCGCGCGCCCTTGCGGCAGACCGTTGCCGACTCCGGCCGGCGCGGAAGCATCGAGGAACAAACCGCGAATACTGGCTCGTTACATCCCCGCCGGCGCGCATCGCCGCGCATGACGGTCAACTCCGTGACGGCGCGGCGTCACGCCGGTTTTCCCCAAGTAATAGCTGCAAATCCCTTTGACGCCCACATTTCTCCATGTTATCCCATACCGGCCCAAGGCGGCGGGCGCCGGTGCAGAAAGCGCGAGCCGGCAAGGGGCCGCTCGGACCGGACCGATCGTTTCGCGAGGCAGGCGGACAGACGCGGGAAAGGGGCGCAGCCGAGCCGGATGACCCGATTCCTGGGCACCCACACGAACAGGCTGGACGCAAAAGGCCGCGTCTCCATCCCGGCGCCGTTCCGCGCCGCGCTGCGCAACGAGGCCGGCGGCGGCGCGTCGCTCGTGCTCCGCCCGTCGCACACGCATGACTGCATCGAGGGCTGGCCGGAATCGGTGTTCAACGCGCTCGCCGAGCCGCTCGCCGAGATCGACGTGTTCAGCGGCACGCATGACGACATGTCCACCGCCCTCTATGCCGACGCCTATCCGATGGAAACCGACAAGGAAGGGCGCATCGTGCTGCCGGACAACCTCGTGGCGCACGCCAACCTGTCCGACACGGTGGTGTTCATGGGGCTCGGCAAGACGTTCCAGATCTGGGAACCCGCAGCCGCCGAGAAGCGCCGTGCCGAAGCGCGCGAGCGCGCCCGCGAGCGCGCCGCTGCCGGAGCCGCCGCATGAGCGGGCACGCGCCGGTGATGCTGGCCGAAATGCTGGCGGCCCTCGCGCCGCGCGACGGCGGCGTCTATTGCGACGCGACTTTTGGCGGCGGCGGCTATGCGCGCGCCATTCTTGCTCGAGGCCGCCTGCACGCTCTGGGCGATCGACCGCGACCCGGCGGCGATCGCGCGCGGCGCGGCGCTGCTCGCGCGGCATCCCGGCCGGCTGCATCTGATCGAGGGGCGCTTCGGCAACATGCTCGATCTGCTCGGCAAGTTCGGCGTCGCGCGACTCGACGGCGTGGTGCTTGATCTCGGCGTGTCGTCCTTCCAGCTCGATGATCCGGCCCGTGGCTTCAGTTTTCGCGGCGATGGCCCGCTGGACATGCGCATGGGACGCGATGGGCCGACCGCCGCCGAGCTGGTCAACGCGCTGCCCGAACGCGAACTTGCCGACACGCTGTTCGAGTTCGGCGAGGAACGGCGCTCCCGCGCCATCGCCCGCGCCATCGTCGCCGCCCGCGCCGCGGCACCGATCGCCACCACCTCGCACCTCGCCGCCATCGTGCGCGCCGTTGTGCCGCAAGACCGTTCCGGTATCGACCCGGCCACGCGCAGCTTCCAGGCGCTGCGCATCCGCGTCAACGACGAGCTCGGCGAGGTGGCGCGCGCGCTCGACCAGGCGGCGCGGCTGCTGGCGCCGGGCGGGCGGCTGGTGGTCGTGGCGTTCCATTCGCTGGAGGACCGCGTGGTGAAGCGCTTCATGGCCGAGGTTTCGGGCCGCGCGCCGGCGCCGTCGCGGCACGACCCGGCACGGCTGCGCGAGCGGGCCGCGCCCGCCTGGCGGCTGCTGACGCCGCGCGCGCTGCGGCCGGGGGCGGCCGAAACCGCCGCCAACCCGCGCGCCCGCAGTGCGAGGCTGCGCGCGCTGGAGCGGCTGGGCGCCGAGGCCGTCGCGCCGTGATCCGCCCGTTCACCTTCGTCAGCATGCTGCTGGCCGCCGGCTCCGGCCTCTATCTCTATCAGGCCAAGCAGCAGGCGCGCGTGCTCGACCGGCAGATCGAGGACATCCGCAGCGACGCCGCCGCGATGCACCAGCGCGCGGAAGTGCTGCGCGCCGAATACACGCTGCTGAACGACCCGACGCGGCTGGCCGAACTGGCGGCGGAGCACCTGCCCGACCTCAAACCGACGCAGCCGGGGCAGTGGACATCGATGGCCGAGCTTGACAAGCGGCTGCCCCCGGTGGGCGAGGCGACCGCGCCGCCGGCGCCGCTCGAACCCGCCAGCGCCGCGCCGGCCGCGCCCGACACGCCCGCCCTTGCGGCGCCCCCCGTCGCCGCCGCGTCGCCGCCCGCAGCGGCCAGGCCGGCGGCGCCGCACCCCTCCGCGGTCGCGCTTGCCGCCGCCCCGCATCCGGTCGTGACCGCGGCGCGCGAGCCGGCCGCACCGGCGCACCATGCGTCGCCGCCGCGCGCGGTGGCGACGGCGGCGGTGATCGCGACCCCGCGGCCGACGCCGCGCCAGGCCCCGGCCGAGCCACCCGCCATGCCGGTGGTGGCGTCCGCGCTCGGCATGGCGCGCACGATGTTCGTGCCGGTGACGCCGGCCGACGCCGCCGCGGTCGCGCCGGCGCACGACCGCATCGCGAGGTGAGCATGGACCGCCCGCGCGCCCCGGACCCGGCCGCCCCGGCGCGGCGCTTCGGCGCGCCGCGCGATGCCGCCGTGCCGCGCATGGAGAATGTCCGTGTCACCGCCCCCGACCTGGCCCGCCGCGCCATGCTGGAGAAGGCGCGCGGCCGGCTGGTGCTGGCCGCGGCCGGGTTCGCCGTGCTGTTCGGCGCGCTGACGCTGAAACTCGCGGATGCGACCGTGCTGCAGCCGCTGCTGGCGAAGTCGGACGCCAGGCTGCGCGACGACAAGCCGCCGCCCGCCGACCCGAACGCCGGCGCGCCGGCCGCCGCGCTGGATGACGGGCCGCACGCGGTGCGCGCCATGATCACCGACCGCAACGGCGAAATCCTCGCCGTCTCGCTGCCGACCGCGGCGCTCTACGCCGATCCGCGCGAGATGGCCGACCCCGCCGACGCGGCGCGCAAGCTGGTGTCCGTGCTGCCGCGGCTGGACGAAAAAACCGTCGAGGCGCGGCTGTCGGAAAGCACGAAACAGTTCGTCTATCTGGAACGCCAGATCACGCCGCGCGAGGAGTTGCGCATCAACGACCTCGGCATCCCCGGCGTGTATTTCCAGCCGACCGAGCGCCGCCACTACCCGCTCGGCCGCGTCGCCGCGCAGGTGCTCGGCGCGGTCGATATCGACGGGCACGGCGTCGCCGGCGTGGAAAAGGAATTCGAGCAGCGGCTGCGCGACGATCCGGCGCCGCTGAAACTCGCGCTCGACGTGCGCGTGCAGGCGGTGGTGCGCGAGGAACTGATCGCCGGCATGGCGGAGTTCCAGGCGATCGGCGGCTGCGGCATCGTCATGGACGTCCGCACGGGCGAGGTGATCGCGATGGTCAACCTGCCCGACTACGACGCCAACGACTACGCCAGCGCCACGCCCGACCAGCGCCGCAACCGCGCCGTCGGCAACGTCTATGAGCCGGGCAGCACGTTCAAGCTGCAGAACGTGTCGTCGGCGCTGGACGACGGCGTGGTCCACATCTGGAACGGCTTCGACGCCTCCGCGCCGATCCATGTCGGCCGCTACACGATCAACGACTTCATGGGCAAGCACCGCTTCCTCTACATCCCCGAGATCATCGCCTATTCCTCGAACATCGGCGCCGCGCACATGGCCGATGCGGTCGGGCCGGTGCGGCAGCGCGCCTGGATGCAGAAGCTGGGCATGCTGTCGCGCATCCCGATCGAGCTGCCGGAGGCGACGGTGCCGCTCTATCCGGCAGAGAAAAACTGGAAGTCGCTGGCGACCATGACGATCGGCTTCGGCCAGGGCATCGCGGTGACGCCGCTGCATGTGGTGATGGGCAGTGTCGCGGTGGCCACCGGCGGCGTGCTGCGCAAGCCGACCATCCTGGCCCTCGCCCCCGACGCACCGCCGCCCGCGGGCGTGCGCATCATGAAACCGGAGATTTCCGACATCGTGCGCAAGCTGATGCGCCTCGTCGTGACCGAGGGCGTGGGGAAATCGGCCGAGGTGCCCGGCTACTTCGTCGGCGGCAAGACCGGCACGGCGCAGAAGACCGCCGGCGGCCACGGCTACAAGGCCGGCGCGCGCGTTGATGCGTTCATAGGGATCTTCCCGATGCAGGCGCCGCGCTACGCGGTGTACATGATGCTCGACGAGCCGAAGGCAAACGCCAGCACGCACGGCTTCGCCACCGCCGGCTGGGTGGTGGCGCCGGTGGCGGCGCGCGTGATCGCCCGTGCGGCGCCCATGCTCGGCCTGCTGCCCGACACCGAGCACGCCGCCCAGATCGACGCCGAGCTGGCAATCCCGCTGCAGCCCGGCCGCCCGCCCGGCGCGTCAGTGCCGGTCGCGGGCGCGCTGAAAGTGCCGCCGGTGTCGGCGCTGCGCGATTTGCGCCACGAGGCACGCTACGTCGTGCCCGACCATGCAGTTCGCTGAGCTGGTGGCGGACATGCAGCGTCTCGGCCAGCTTCCCTCCGCCCTCCCCGCGTCCTGGCGGGCGGCGCTCGGCGGTGCCGTGCGCGGCGTCACCGCCGACAGCCGGCAGGCGTGCGACGGCGCGCTGTTCGTGGCGATCCAAGGCACGCGCGCCGACGGGCGGGCGTTCATCGCCGACGCGGTGCGGCGCGGCGCCGCCGCGGTGCTGGCGCCGCCGGGCACGCAATGGCCGCCCGGCGTGCCGCCGCGCCCGCTGATCGAGGACCCCGAGCCGCGCCGCCGCCTCGCCCAGATCGCCGCCGTGCTGGCCGGCGCGCAGCCGGCGACCACGGTCGCAGTGACCGGCACCAACGGCAAAACCTCGACGGTGGATTTCCTGCGCCAGCTCTGGACGCTCGCGGGACGCCGCGCGGCGTGCCTGGGCACGCTCGGCGTGATCGCGCCGGGCGTCGCGGGCGGCCCCGGCCTGACCACGCCCGACCCGGTGGCGCTGTCGGCGGCGCTCGCCGCGCTGGCGCGCGAGGGCGTGCAGCACGCGGCGGTGGAGGCGTCCTCGCACGGGCTGGATCAGTTCCGCCTCGACGGGCTGCGTCTGGCGGCGGCGGCGTTCACCAACCTGACGCGCGACCATCTCGACTACCACGGCGACATGGCCGCCTATCGCGCCGCAAAGCTGCGCCTGTTCGCCGAGCTGCTGCCGGCCGGCGCGCCGGCGGTGGCGAGCACGGCGCTGGACGGCGAGACAATGGCGGCATTGCAGGCGATCGCGCGCACCCGAAAGCTCGATTTGCGCACGGTCGGCGAAGGCGGCGCGGCGCTGCGGCTGATCGAGAGCATCGCGCGGCCGGACGGCCAGGTGCTGCGCGTGTCCGCCGGCGGCGCCGTGCGCGAAGTGACGCTGCAGCTGCCCGGCCGCTTCCAGGCCGACAATGCGCTGGTCGCGGCGGCGCTGGCGACGGCGACGGGGGTTGCGAATGCGCTCGATCTGCTGCCGCATCTCGTCGGCGTGCGCGGCCGGATGGAGCTGGCGGCGCGGCTCGCCAACGGCGCCGCGGTCTATGTCGATTACGCGCACACGCCGGATGCGCTGGAGCGGCTGCTGGCCGCACTGCGTCCGCACACCGCGGGGCGGCTCGCTGTCGTGTTCGGCGCCGGCGGCGACCGCGATCCCGGAAAACGTCCGCTGATGGGTGAAGCGGCTGCGCGCCTCGCCGACCGCGTCATCGTCACCGACGACAATCCGCGCAGCGAAGACCCCGCGGCGATCCGCGCCGCCGTGCGCGCCGGCTGCCCCGGCGCGGTCGAGATGGGCGGGCGCGAGGCGGCGATCGCGGCGGCGCTGGCCGCGCTCGGCCCCGGCGACGTGCTGGCGGTCGCCGGCAAAGGCCACGAGCAGGGACAGGTCATCGGCAATTCGGTGCTGCCGTTCGACGATGTTGCGGTGGTGCGGCGCCTGGCGGGGCTGGCGTGACGCCGCTCTGGACGTCTTCGGATCTTACCGCGGCGACGGGTTCGCCGCCGCCGGGGTTCGATGCGACCGGCGTTGCCATCGACAGCCGCACGCTCGCGCCCGGCGACCTGTTCGTCGCCCTGGTCGGCGAGAACGGCGACGGCCACGCGCACGTCGCCGACGCGCTGGCGAAGGGCGCGGCCGGCGCGATGGTGCATCGCGATGACGGGGGCCCGAGGCTGCTGCGGGTCGCCGACACGCTCGTCGGCCTGCACGCGCTCGGCCGTTTCGCCCGCGCCCGCTGCGCCGCAAGGGTGGTCGCGGTGACCGGCAGCGTCGGCAAAACCACGACCAAAGAAATGCTGCGCACGATGCTCGGCGCGTTTGCGCCGACGCATGCCGCCGTCGCGTCCTACAACAATCAATGGGGCGTGCCGCTGACGCTGGCGCGCATGCCGCCCGATGCCGCGTTCGCGGTGATCGAGATCGGCATGAACCACGCCGGCGAAATCGCGCCGCTGTCGCGCCTCGCCGCCCCGCACGTCGCCGTGGTCACCGCGATCGAGCGCACGCATATCGGTCCTCTCGGCAGCATCGAGGCGATCGCCGCGGAGAAGGCGTCGGTCATGGCGGGGCTGCTGCCCGGCGGCACCGCCGTGCTGCCCGCCGACTCGCCGTTGCTGCCGCTGCTGCGCGCGCGCGCGGACAACGCGCGCGTGGTGCTGTTCGGCACGCGCGCGGAGGCCGAGGCAAGGCTGCTCGACTGTGCCGCCGACGCCGACGGCAGCGACATCGCGGCGCGGATCGGTGGCACGGAGCTTCGGTTCCGGCTCGGCGCACCGGGTGCGCATATGGCGATGAACGCGATGGCGGCGCTGGCCTGCGTGCATGCGCTCGGGCTGGACGTGCGGCGCGCGGCGGCGACGCTGCAGAAATTCGCGCCGGTGCGCGGGCGCGGCGCACGGCAGCGCATCGCAGTGGCGGGCGGCGAAATTGTGCTGCTGGACGAAAGCTACAATGCCTCAGCGGCGTCGGTTCGCGCGGCACTTCAAGTGCTGGCGCTACAGCCCGCAACGCGACGCATCGCCGTGCTCGGCGACATGCTGGAACTCGGTGACGAGGCGGAACGCGAGCATTCCGGCCTCGCATCTTCGGTTGTGTCCGCCGCTGACATGGTTTTTACCTGCGGCGCGCTGATGCGGGGCTTGCACGATTCGCTGCCGGACCGCATCCGCGGCGTGCATGCCGGCAACTCGGCGGCGCTCGCGCCGATCGTGGCCGCGGCGCTGCGCCCGGGCGACGCCGTGCTGGTGAAAGGAAGCCTGGGAAGCCGCATGATCCGCATCGTGCAGGCGCTGTCCGCGCCGCCGAACGCCGTCGAACGGGTGCGCTGATGCTGTACAGCCTCACGCGCCCGTATGCCGAGCAGTTCATCCTGTTCAACCTGTTCCGCTACATCACGTTCCGCTCCGGCGCGGCGTGCCTGACCGCGCTGGTGGTGAGTTTCCTGATCGGCCCGATGTTCATCCGCTGGCTGCGCCGAGTGCAGCGCAACGGCCAGCCGATCCGTCCCGACGGGCCGGAGCGTCACCTGCTGGAAAAGAAGGGCACGCCGACGATGGGCGGCGGGCTCATTCTCGCGGCGCTGACGGTATCGACGCTGCTGTGGGCGGATTTGCGCAGCGGCTACGTCTGGGTGGTGCTGCTGCTCACGCTCGGCTACGGCGCGCTCGGCTTCGTCGATGACTACATAAAACTGTCGAAGGCGAGTTTCCGCGGCCTGTCCGGGCAGGGCAAGCTCGCCGTGCAGGCGCTGCTGGGTTTCGGCGCCGCGCTGTGGATCATCGCGCTGACGCCGGCGTCGATCGCGACCACGCTGACCTTTCCCGTGGTCAAGGACCTGGTGCTGCCGCTCGGCTGGTTCTTTCCGGTGCTGGGCATGCTGGTGATGCTCGGCAGTTCCAACGCGGTCAACCTCACCGACGGGCTGGACGGGCTGGCGATCGTGCCGACCATCATCTGCGCCGGCGTGTTCTCGTTGATCGCCTATCTCGTCGGCAACCGCGTGTTCGCCGATTATCTGCAGCTCGACCACGTCCCCGGCGTCGGCGAGCTGACCGTTTTTTGCGCGGCGCTGATCGGCGCCGGACTCGGCTTCCTCTGGTTCAATGCGCCGCCGGCGAAAGTGTTCATGGGCGACACCGGCAGCCTCGCGCTGGGCGGCGCGCTCGGCGCCATCGCGGTCGCGGTGAAGCACGAGGTGGTGCTGGCGATCGTCGGCGGCCTGTTCGTGGTCGAGACGGCGAGCGTCATCGTG
The DNA here is from genome assembly GCA_963786445.1 of uncultured Pseudomonadota bacterium. Lineage (GTDB taxonomy): Bacteria > Pseudomonadota > Alphaproteobacteria > Acetobacterales > Acetobacteraceae > JAFKFJ01. Next base: position 421,414 of record CAWAZU010000028.1, on the reverse strand, counting down.
CAGGTGTTCTGGTTCAAGCGCACCGGACGACGCGTGTTCCTGATGGCGCCGCTGCACCACCATTTCGAGAAGAAGGGCTGGGCGGAGCCGACCATCGTGATCCGGTTCTGGATCATCTCCATGATTCTGGCCCTTGTCGGCTTGGCGACCTTGAAAATCCGATGAACTTTCCAGCCCACATCTTCGCGGGTTCGCGCTTCGCCGTGGTCGGCCTCGGCCGCAACGGGCTGCCGGCGGCGCGGGCGCTGCGCGCGATGGGCGCCGACGTGGTGGCGTGGGACGACAAGGCGGAGCCGCGCGCGCAGGCGACGGCGGAGGGCTTGCGCGTCGCGATGCCGGAGATGGCGGCGCTCGATGCGCTGGTGCTGTCGCCCGGCATCCCGCATCTGCTGCCGGCGCCGCACCCGGTCGCGGCGGCGGCGCACGCGGCCAGGGTGCCGATCCTGTCCGACGCCGAACTGCTGTATCGCGCCGTGCGCGCCGCCGGATCGCGCGCGCGCTTCGCCGGCATCACCGGCACCAACGGCAAATCCACCACGACCGCGCTGCTCGCGCACATCATTGTGACCGCGGGCGGCAAGGCTGAAGCGGGTGGCAATCTCGGCAGGGCGGCGCTGGCGCTGCCGCTGCTGGCGGACGACGGCATCTATGTGATCGAGATGTCGTCCTACATGTTGGAACGACTCGCCGTCCTGCGCTTCGATGCGGCGGCGATGCTGAATCTCTCGCCCGACCATCTCGATCGCCACGGCGACATGGCGGGCTATGTGCGCGCCAAGCGCGCCATCTTCGACCGCCGGAGCGGCGACGATACCGCCGTGATCGGCATCGACGATCCCGCCTCGCGCGCGATGGCGGCGGAGTTTTCGGGGCACGTCGTCACGATTTCGGCCGAGGGTCCGGCCGATGTCTGCGCACCCGATTTCGTGTTGCGCGACAAAGACGGCGCGATCTGCGACCTGCGCGACGCACGAGCGCTGCCCGGCGCGCACAACGCGCAGAACGCGGCGGCGGCGGCGGCGCTGGCGCGGGCGCTCGGCATGCCGCGCGCCGCCATCGCGCGCGGCATCGCCCGCTATCCCGGACTGCCGCACCGGCAGGAGCGCGTGGGGAGCGTCGGCGGCGTGCTGTTCGTCAACGACAGCAAGGCGACCAATGCCAATTCCACCGCCCGTGCGCTCGCCTGCTACGAGCGCGTGGTGTGGATCGCCGGCGGCATCGCCAAGGCGGGCGGCATCGCGACGCTGGCTCCGTTCTTCCCGCGCGTCGCAAAGGCGTTCCTGATCGGCCGCGACGCGGCGGTGCTGGCGCGCACGCTCGCGCAGCATGGCGTGCCGCACGCGCAGGTCGGCACGCTGGAGGACGCGGTGCCGGCGGCCTACGCCGCGGCGCGCGCGGGCGCGGCGCCGGTGGTGCTGCTGTCGCCCGCCTGTGCCAGCTTCGACCAGTTCTCCGGGTTCGACGCGCGCGGCGACCGTTTTCGCGCCCTCGTGCGCACGCTGGCGGAGGCCGCGTGATGCCGACGCTGTCGCGCGCCGACACTTCCGTGCTCGGCCGCTGGTGGTGGACGGTCGATCGCTGGACGCTGCTGGCGATCGCGTCGCTGATCGGCGTCGGCTACATCATGATGCTCGCCGCCTCGCCCGCCGTCGCCGAACGCATCGGCCAGGCGCGCGACGTGTTCATCCTGAAACAGGTGTTTTTCCTCGCCGTCGCCGGCCTCGTCGTGGTCGCGGTGTCGCTGCTGTCGCCGCGCGGCGTGCGGCGGGTGGCGCTGGCCGGCTGCGCCGTCGCGCTCGCGCTGACCGCGCTCACGCTGGTCGTCGGCGTGCAGATCAAGGGCGCGCAGCGCTGGATCGAGCTGCCCGGCTTCTCCGTGCAGCCCAGCGAGTTCCTGAAACCCTGCTTCGCCGTCACGGCGGCATGGCTGATCGCGGAGGGCAAGCGCGGCCGACTGCCCTACGGCACGCTGATCGCCTGCGCGCTCTATCTCGTCATCGCGGCGCTGCTGCAATCGCAGCCCGATATCGGCATGCTTGCCGTCGTCACCGGCGTGTTCGTGCTGCAACTGTTCGTCGGCGGGCTGAACCTGGTGGTGTTCGGCGGCCTGCTCGGCATGGTGATGGCCGGCGGCGTCGGCGCCTTCTTGATGTTCCCGCACGTGCAGAGCCGTGTCGATCGGTTTTGGCACCCGACGAGCGGCGACCACTACCAGATCACCCGTGCGCTGGAGGCGTTCGGCGCCGGCGGGTTCCTCGGCCGCGGCCCGGGCGAGGGCCACATCAAGGACGTGCTCCCCGACGCGCACGCCGACTTCGTGTTCGCCGTCGCCGGCGAGGAGTTCGGCATGCTGGTCTGCCTCGTCATCATCGGCATCTTCGCCTTCGTCGTGCTGCGCGGCCTGCTGCGGCTGCTCGCCGAGGGCGAGATGTACGTGGTGCTGGCCGCAACCGGCCTGCTCGCGAGTTTCGGCCTGGAAGCGTTCGTCAACATGGCCTCGACGCTGCACCTGATTCCGACCAAAGGCATGACGCTGCCGTTCATCTCCTACGGCGGCTCGTCGGCGATCGCGATCGGCTTCACCATGGGCCTGCTGCTGGCGCTGACGCGCCGCCGCGGTCCGGGAGATCTGCTGTGAGGGCGCCGCAGATCCGCTCCGTGGTGATCGCCGCCGGCGGCACCGGCGGGCATTTCTTTCCGGCCGAAGCGCTCGCCGCGGAACTCGCGCGGCGCGGCCAGCGCATCGCGCTGCTGACCGATGCGCGCTCCGGCGGGCTGACCTCGCCGGCATTCGAGGGCCGCGAGCGGTTCGTGCTGCACGGCGCCGGCATCGCCGGGCGCGGCGCGCTGCGCGGTGCGGCGGCGATCGCGGCGCTGGCGATCGGCGCATGGCAGGCGCGGGGCATCCTGGCGCGGCTGAACGCCGGCGTGCTGGTCGGGTTCGGCGGCTATCCTTCGGTCGCGCCCGTGCTGGCGTCGCGGCTGCTGCGGCAGCGTCCCGCGATCGTGCTGCACGAACAAAACGCCGTGCTCGGCCGCGCCAACCGCATGCTGGCGCGCCACGCCGACCTGCTGCTGCTCAGCCACGCGGCGACCACGCGCGTGCCGGACGGCGTGCGCACCAGCGTCATCGGCAACCCGGTGCGTCCCGCCATCGCGGCGCTGGCCGCCGCGCCGTACGCGCCGCCCGCCGAGGACATCCGGCTGCTGGTGCTCGGCGGCTCGCTCGGCGCGCGCGTGCTGAGCGACGTCATTCCCGCCGCGGTCGCCGCGTTGCCGAACGCGTTGCGCGCACGGCTGCGCATCGCGCAGCAGTGCCGCAGCGAGGACCTCGCGCGCGTCCGCGACGCCTATGCGGCGATCGGAGTGGCCGCCGAACTCGCGCCGTTCTTCGCCGATGTCGCGGGGCGGCTGGCGGCGGCGCATCTGGTGATCGCGCGCGCCGGCGCCTCCACCGTCGCCGAACTCGCCGTGATCGGACGGCCGGCGATCCTGGTGCCGCTGCCGCACGCGATCGACGACCACCAGAGCGCCAACGCGCGCGCGCTCGCCGGTGCCGGCGCCGCCTGGACGATGCCGCAACCCGCGTTCACGCCGGCGGCGCTCGCCGCGGAACTGGCGCGCCTGTTCGGCAATCCGGCCGTGCTGGCCGCCGCCGCCGCGCGCGCCGCCGCGCTCGGCCGTGCCGGCGCCGCCGCGCGGCTGGCCGACCTGGTGGACGAACTGATGGCCAAGGAGCGCGCAGCATGAGGGCCCTGCCGCTCTCGATCGGCACCATCCATTTCGTCGGCATCGGCGGCATCGGCATGTCCGGCATCGCCGAAGTGCTGCACACGCTCGGCTATTCCGTGCAGGGCAGCGACATCGCCGACAGCGCCAACGTGCGCCGCCTGCGCGACGCCGGCATTCCGGTCGCGATCGGCCATGCCGCGGAACATCTCGGCGCGGCGCAGGTCGTCGTCGTCTCCACTGCGGTGAAGCCCGACAATCCGGAAGTGCGTGCCGCCCGCGCGCGGCTGATCCCGGTGGTGCGGCGCGCCGAGATGCTCGCCGAACTGATGCGCCTGCGCTGGTCGATCGCGGTCGGCGGCACGCACGGCAAGACCACGACGACGAGCCTGGTCGCCGCGGTGCTGGAGGCGGCGCATCTCGACCCCACCGTCATCAACGGCGGCATCATCAACGCCTACGGCAGCAACACGCGATTGGGCGCCGGCGACTGGATGGTGGTGGAGGCCGACGAGAGCGACGGCAGTTTCCTGCGCCTGCCGGCGACCATCGCTGTCGTCACCAACATGGACGCCGAGCACCTCGACCACTGGGGCACCGCCGAGGCGATGGCGCAGGGCTACGAGCATTTCGTCGCCAGCATCCCGTTCTACGGCTTTGCCGTGCTGTGCATCGACCATCCAGGCGTGCAGCAGATGATCCCGCGCCTGTCGGATCGCCGCATCGTCACCTACGGTTTTTCGCCACAGGCGGATGTGCGGGCGGAGCGCGTGGTGGCCGACCGGCTCGGCGCCACATTCGAGGTGACGGCGACCGAGCGCGGGCGAAACCGCAGCCGCCGCCTCGGCCCGTTCCGGCTGCCGATGCTCGGGAACCACAACGTCCAGAACGCGCTCGCCGCGGTCGCCATCGGCATGGAGATGGAGATCGACGATGCGGTGATGCGCAGCGCCTTCGCCGCCTTCCGCGGCGTCAAGCGCCGCTTCACGAAGACCGGCGAATCCGGCGGCATCACCGTGATCGACGATTACGGCCATCATCCGGTGGAGATCGCGGCGGTGCTGAAGGCCGCGCGCCAGGCCGGCGCGCGCGACGTGGTGGCGATCGTGCAGCCGCACCGCTACACCCGCCTCGCCTCGCTGTTCGAGCAGTTCTGCACCTGCATGAACGATGCCGGCACCGTCATCGTCGCCGACGTCTATCCCGCCGGCGAGCCGCCGATCGCGGGCGTGGACCGCGACGCGCTGGTCGAGGGCTTGCGCGCGCGCGGCCATCGCAGCGTGGTGCCGCTGCCGGGGCCGGAGCATCTGGCGGAGATGGTGCATGCCATCGCGCGGCCGGGCGACTTCGTGGTCTGCCTCGGCGCCGGCAACATCACGCAATGGGCCGCTTCGCTGCCCGCGCAGCTGACCGAGCTGCAGGGCGCGCTGCCGCGCCGCGCCGGCGGTGCGAAATGATGCCGGCGGCGCGCATCCCGCATCTGGTCGAAACGCTGCCGCCGGTGCGCGGACGCGTGCAGGCGGCACGCGCCGCTCGCGCCGACGACGTGGTTCCGCGTCGGCGGCAATGCCGAAGTGCTGTTCCGTCCCGCCGATGCCGACGACCTTTGCGCGTGTCTCGCCGCGCTGCCGCTCGAAATTCCGGTGATGCCGATCGGCGCCGCGTCGAACCTGATCGTGCGCGACGGCGGCGTGCCGGGCGTGGTGGTGCGGCTGGCGCGCGGCTGCAACGCGATCGACGTGGCTGCCGATGGCGTCGTCGCCGGCGCCGCCGCGCTGGACGCGACGGTCGCCGAGCACGCCGCCGCTGCCGGTCTGGCCGGCCTCGAATTTTTGTCCGGCATTCCCGGCGCGATCGGCGGCGCGGTCGCGATGAACGCCGGCGCCTATGGCGGCGATGTCGCCTCGTCTCTCGACTGGGCGGAGATCGTGACGCGCTCGGGCGAGTTGCTGCGCGTCCCCGGCGAGCATCTCGGCTTCGCCTATCGCCACGCGGCACTGCCGCCGGGCGCGATCGTGGTGCGCGCGCGCTTCCGCGCGCAGCCGGGCGAGGCGACGGTGATCGCCGCGCGCATGGCGGAGATCCGCGCGTCGCGCGAAGCGACGCAGCCGGTGCGCGCGCGCACCGGCGGCTCGACGTTCCGCAATCCGCCGGACATGAAGGCGTGGGAGCTGATCGACGCCGCCGGCTGCCGTGGCCTGATCCGCGGCGGCGCGCAAGTGTCCGAAAAGCACTGCAACTTCCTCATCAACACCGGCGACGCCAGCGCGGCCGACATCGAGGGGCTGGGCGAGGAGGTGCGCCGCCGCGTGCATGACGCGAGCGGCGTGGCGCTGGAATGGGAAATCCGCCGCATCGGTGTGCCGGGCACACGACCGGCGGCGGTGACGTGATGCGCGTCGCAGTCCTCTACGGCGGCATCTCCGCCGAACGCGAAGTCAGCCTCGCCTCCGGCGCCCAGGTGGTCGCGGCGCTGCGCGAGATCGGCCACGACATCACGCCGATCGAGGTCGGCGCCGATCTGCGCGCGCTGCTGGCGGCCCTCGATCCGCTTCCCGACATCGTGTTCAACGCGCTGCACGGCCGCTTCGGCGAGGACGGCACGATCCAGGGCGTGCTCGACTATCTCGGCGTGCCCTACACGCATTCCGGCCTGCGCGCCTCGGCGCTGGCGATCGACAAGCCGGCGGCAAAGGCCGTGTTTGCCGCAGCCGGCCTGCCGATCGCGTCGGGACGTGTGATCGCCGTCGCCGATCTCGCCGGGCGCGATCCGCTGCCGCGCCCGTATGTCGTGAAACCGCTGAACGAAGGGTCCTCGGTCGGCGTCGCCATCATCCGCAACGGCGACAACCGCCGCGACAGCATCGCCCAATCCTGGCGCTTCGGCCCGAGCGCCATCGTCGAGGAATACGTGCCCGGCCGCGAACTCACCGTCGGCGTCCTGGGCGACCGGCCGCTCGCGGTCACCGAGATCGCGCCGCGCCAGGGGTTTTACGACTACGACGCGAAATACGCGCCGGGCGGTTCGCAGCACATCATCCCCGCGCGCGTGCATCCGCGCATATCGGCGCAGGCGCTGGAGATCGCGCTCGCCGCGCATCGCGCGCTCGGCTGCCGCGGCGCCACGCGCGCCGATTTCCGCTACGACGACACCGCGGGCGAACCCGGCCGCCTCGTGCTGCTGGAGGTCAACACGCAGCCCGGCCTGACGCCGACCTCGTTGCTGCCCGAGCAGGCCGCGCATGTCGGCGTGTCGTTCGCGCAGCTCTGCGCCTGGATGCTGGAGCAGGCCGCATGCCGCGCGTGAACAAGCCACGCCCCGCGCCGAAACTGCTGGACCGCCCCGGCGCGTGGCAGGTGCGGCTGCGTCGCCAGCGCCGCCTGCTGGTGCCGGCCGGCGTGGGACTCGCCGCGATCCTCGTCATCGGCGCGGGCATGTCGCTGCTGCACGCGATCGGCCACGGCGCGAGCTTTCGCGAACGCCTCGGCGACGCGACGGCGCGGCTCGGCCTGCGCGTGGCGCAGATCGACGTCGAGGGCCGCGCCAAAACGCCGGAACCGCTGCTGCGCGCGGCCCTCGGCATCGCCGCCGGCGATCCCATCCTCGGCTGGTCCGTGGACGGTGCGCGCGCACGCATCGAGTCGATCCGTTGGGTGCTGTCGGCGACCATCGAGCGGCATCTGCCTGACACGATCGTGGTGAAACTCGTCGAACGCCGCCCGTTCGCGGTCTGGCAGCACGACGGCAAATTCCGCCTGATCGACCGCGACGGCCAGGTGGTCACCGACTCCGACGTGGCCGACTTCGCCAGCCAGCTTCCCCTGGTTGTCGGGATCGGCGCGCCAGAGGCGGCGGCGTCGCTGCTCGACGCGCTGGCGGCGCAGCCGAAAATCCAGGCGCGCGTGGTCGCCGCCGTGCGCGTCGGCGAGCGGCGCTGGAATTTGCGCCTCAAGAACGGCATCGACGTGCTGCTGCCGGAAGGTGCGGTGCCGCAGGCGCTGGCGCGGCTCGCCGAATTGCAGACGACACACGCGCTGCTCGACCGGCCGTTGCAGGCGATCGACATGCGCCTGCCCGACCGCTTCGTGTTCCGCCCGCAGGCGACGCGCGAGGCCGCACCGAAAACCGACGAACCACCCGCCAGGAAGCCGACATGAACGATCTGTCGCGCCGCATCCTGCCGCCCGGCGACGAGAGCGAACCGCCGCGCCCGCGCGGCCGCGCCTCCGGCCCGTTCGGCGTGCTCGACATCGGCACGACGAAAATCGTCTGCATCATCGGCCGCACCGAATCCGACGGCGCGACGCGCGTGCTCGGCTTCGGCTGGCAGCGCGGGCGCGGCGTGCGCGGCGGCGGCATCACCGACATCGAGGAAGCCGAGCGCGCCATCCGCGCCGCCGTCGGCCAGGCGGAGAACGAGGCCGACATCCGGCTGCGCTCGGTCATCGTCAATCTCTCCTGCGGCCAGCCGGAAAGCCGGCTGTTCAACGTGCAATGGCCGGTCGGCGGGCGCGCCGTCACCGAGGCCGACCTGAAGCGCGTGATGCTGGAAGGGCGCGCGCGCGCCATCAGCGACGGGCGCGACATCATCCACGCGCTGCCGCTCGCCTTCTCCGCCGACGACGCGCAGGGGGTCGCCGACCCGCGCGGCCTGCATTGCGAAACCCTCGCCGCCCGCCTGCATGTCGTCGATGCGCTGAAAACCGCGCTGCTGACGCTCGGCGCCTGCATCGCACGCTGCGACCTGGAGGTCGCGGAAATGGTCTCCGCACCGATGGCCGCCGGCATGGCGACATTGGTGGAGGACGAGCGCCTGCTCGGCGCCACCGTGATCGACATGGGCGGCGGCACCACCGGCATGGCGGTGTTCGCCGAGGGCCAGTTGCTGCACACGGCCCAGCTTCCGGTCGGCGGCCAGCACGTCACCAACGACATCGCGCGCGTGCTCTCCACCCCGGTCGCGCACGCGGAGCGGCTGAAGACGCTCTACGGCAGCGCGCAGGCCAGCCCCGACGACGAGCGCGAGATGCTGCCGGTGCCGCTGGTCGGCGAGGAAGAACACCAGATCGCCAAAGTGCCGCGCAGCATGGTGGTGAACATCATCAAGCCGCGGCTCGAAGAGACCTTCGAGATGGTCAAGGAGCGGCTGGAGGGGTCCGGCCTCGGCCGCGCCGCCGGCACGCGCGTGGTGCTCACCGGCGGCGCCAGCCAGCTCTCGGGCGTGCGCGACATGGCGGGGCGCGTGCTCGGCAAGCAGGTGCGCCCGGGCCGCCCGGCGGCGCCGCGCGGCCTGCCCGATTCCGCCTCCGGCCCCGCCTTCGCCACCGCCGTCGGGCTGCTCGCCTGGGCGGCCGGCGCGGGGCGGCAGCTTGCCGACATCGACCTCGAAATCGAACGCGGCGGCGGCATGATCCGCCGCATCGTCAATTTTCTGCGCGAGCGAGTCTGATGCAGATGCAACTCGCAGCGGGAATGTACCATCCAGTTCGCAACGGGCGAGTTCCAGGGGAGTAGGCCCATGACCCTCAATCTGACCATCCCAAAGCAGACGCACACCGATTTCACTCCCCGGATCACGGTCATCGGGGTCGGCGGCGGCGGCACCAACGCCGTGGACAACATGATCACGATGAACCTGCAGGGCGTGGAGTTCGTCGTCGCCAACACCGACGCGCAGCAATTGCTGCACAGCCGCGCCGACCGGCGCATCCAGCTCGGCCCGCACATCACGCAGGGCCTCGGCGCCGGCGCGAAACCCGAGATCGGGCGCGCCGCGGCGGAGGAAGCGTCGGAGGAGCTGTATCGCCATCTCGACGGCGCGCACATGATCTTCGTCACCGCCGGCATGGGCGGCGGCACCGGCACCGGGGCGGCGCCGGTGATCGCGCGCATGGCCCGCGAGCGCAACATCCTCACCGTCGGCGTGGTGACGAAGCCGTTCACCTTCGAGGGTTCGCGGCGCATGCGCGCGGCCGAGCAGGGCATCGAGGAACTGCAGCAGTTCGTCGATACGCTGATCGTCATCCCCAACCAGAACCTCTTCCGCCTGGCCAACGAGCGCACCGGCTGGAAGGAAGCGTTCAAGATGGCCGACAACGTGCTCTACATGGGCGTGCGGGGCGTGACCGACCTGATGGTCGCACCGGGCCTGGTCAACCTCGACTTCGCCGACATCCGCACGGTGATGGCGGAGATGGGCAAGGCGATGATGGGCACCGGCGAGGCCGACGGCGACAACCGCGCCATCCGCGCCGCCGAGGCGGCGATCAGCAACCCGCTGCTGGAGGACACGTCGATGGCCGGCGCGCGCGGCCTGCTGATCAACATCACCGGCGGCGAGGACATGACGCTGTTCGAGGTCGATCAGGCCGCCAACCGCATCCGCGAGGAAGTGGACGAGGAAGCCAACATCATTTTCGGCTCGGCGGTGGACGAGGCGCTGGTCGGCAAAATCCGCGTCTCGGTGGTGGCGACGGGGATCGACACGCCGGCGCAGAAATCGGCCGAGCGGCCGAAGCTGGTGGCGGTCGGCGGCGGCGCGGCGCCGGCGGTGGCGCAAGGCGCGCTGCCGCCGCACCATGCCGCGGCGAGTTTTGGCATCGTCGCCGCCCCGCCCTCCGGCAACGCCGCGCCGGCAATGCTGCGTCCGGCCGCCGGCCCGGCGCCGCGCACCGCCCCGGCCCAGCCGCGCCCCCACGCCTACGCGCTGCAACCCTCGGCGGCGCCGCAGCCGCGCACCCCCCTGGCGCACGCCATGCTGCCGCAGGTCGCGGAGCCGGAGCCGGCGCTGGCCGCGTTCGAGCCGGCGAGCGAGGCCGAGCCGCGGCACCCGGCGCCGTCCCGCGGCCCCACCCGCGCGCCCGCTCGCCGCAGCCCGCTGTTCGCCGAGGCGGATGCCATCGCGGCTGCCACGGTGCCGGCGCCGCCACGGCGCAGCATCTTCAACATCGTCACCGGCGCGATCCGCGGCACCCCGCCGGAGGCCGCCGCCCGCGCCGAGCCGCCCGCGACGCGCGAGCCGGTGCGGGCCGACGTGCGGCAGACCGCCGGCGAGGAGATGCAGATCGACATCCCGGCCTTCCTGCGCCGCCAGTCGTCCTGACGACCCGGCCTGCGAAACGACACGGGGCGGCACCTTCGGGCGCCGCCCCGTTCATTTCAAAGGCTATCGGCAGCAACAGTCAGCAACACGGTATTTGCTGCAAAATCATTGCCTTGCATGGAAATATTCAGCAATAATCATTGACTGGCCAAGGCCCCGGCCGGCTGCCAGCCTGAATGCGTTGCACAGTTGCCGCGCAGGAAAGGGCGAGGATGGACGGGCTGCCGCTGACGCTACCCCTGCAGACGACGCCGACGATCCAGCGCACGCTGAAGACGTCGATCGACTGCGTGGGGGTGGGGCTGCACTCCGGCCGCCGGGTGCGTCTGGCGCTGCTGCCGGCGCCGGCCGGCACGGGCATCGTCTTCCGCCGGGTCGATCTCGGGCGCGACATCCCGGCCCGCTTCGACCACGTGATCGAAACCCGGCTCTGCACCGCGCTCGGCCTGCCGGAACAGCCGGAGGTCCGCGTCGGCACGGTCGAGCACGTCATCGCCGCCCTGATCGGGGCCGGCGTCCACAACGCGATCGTCGAAGTGGACGGGCCGGAAGTGCCGATCCATGACGGCTCGGCGGCGAGCTTTTTGTTCCTGATCGACTGCGCCGGCATCGTCGAGCAGGATGAGCGCGCCGACGCGATCGAGGTGCGCCGCCCGGTGCGCGTCGCCGACGGCGAGGCTTTTGCCGAGCTGCGGCCGGCCGTGTTCGGCCTCGACATGGCGCTCTCCATTGCCTTCGACGCCGCCGCCATCGGCCGCCAGGCGCTGACCTTGCGGCTGACGCCCGAGTCGTTCCGCGCCGAGCTGGCGCGCGCCCGCACCTTCACGCTCGCCTGCGAGGTGGAACGGCTGCGCGCCGCCGGCCTCGCCCGCGGCGGCAGCCTCGACAACGCCGTGGTGGTCGATGGCGCACGCGTGCTCAACCCCGGCGGGCTGCGCATGGCCGACGAATTCGTCCGCCACAAGCTGCTCGACGCGGTGGGCGATCTGGCGCTGGCCGGGGCGCCGTTGCGCGCCCGCTTCGTCGCCCATCGCAGCGGCCACGCGCTCAACAACCGCCTGCTGCGGGCGCTGTTCGCCGATGCCGCCAACTGGCGCCTGGCACCGGCCCCGGCGCAGGCCGCGCTGCCCGCCGCGCATCGCCGCGCCCAGGCCGCCGCGGCCTGAGGGTTGTGGCGCGCCGCGCCGTGCTATAACGGCGGCTTTCCATCGCTCGGTGATCGGACTTGCTGACGTCCCGCCTTTGCGCCGCCCTGTCCGCGCTGCTGCTGCTCGGCGGCTGTGCGTGGTTCGGTTCCTCCAAGCCGGCGGAGAATCCCGGCTCGCTGCCCGTCGAGGTGCTGTACAACCGCGGCGCCGACGCCCTGATGGCGCGGACCTATTCGGTCGCGGTCACGCAGTTCGACTATGTGGAGCAGTACTACCCGTACTCGCCCTGGGCCACCAACGCGCAGCTCATGGAGAGCTACGGGCAGTATCTCGAACAAAAATACACTGACGCGATCGGCACGCTGGACCGCTTCATCCAGCTGCACCCGTCCAGCCGCGACATCGGCTACGCTTACTACCTGCGTTCGCTGTGCTACTATGAACAGATCGAGGACATCCAGCGCGACCAGAAGGGCACGCAGGACGCGCTGGCGGCGTTGCAGGAGGTGGTGAACCGCTTCCCCGACAGCGCCTATGCCCGCGACGCAAGGCTGAAGATCGACCTCGCGCGCGACCATCTCGCCGGCAAGGAGATGGACATCGGCCGCTTCTACGAACGCCAGCACCTCTATGCCGCGGCGCTGATGCGCTTCCAGCGCGTGGTCGATGATTTCCAGACCACCAACCACGTCGCCGAGGCGCTGCACCGGCTGGTCGAGATCTACCTCAAGCTCGGCCTGCCCGACGAGGCACGGCGCACCGCCGCGGTGCTGGGCCACAACTACCCCGGCAGCGCATGGTACGCCGACAGCTACGACCAGCTGATCGCCGACGGGCTGGTGAAGGGGCGGCACGTGCAGGTGCCCAGCTCCGACCGGCCCGGCCTGTTCGGCCGCATGTTCGGCTGGATCTTCTGACCGTCCGATGCTGACGGCGCTGTCGATCCGCGACGTGGTGCTGATCGAGCGGCTGGACCTCGGTTTCGGCCCCGGCCTCACCGTGCTGACCGGCGAGACCGGCGCCGGCAAGTCGATCCTGCTCGACAGCCTCGGCCTGGCACTGGGCGCCCGGTCCGAACAGGGGCTGGTGCGCGCCGGCTGCGAGCAGGCCGTGGTCGCCGCCGTGTTCGCCCCACCGCCCGATCACCCCGCGATGGCGCTGCTCGCCGAGCACGGCATCGCGGCGGAGGAGGAGATCGTGCTGCGCCGCATCGTCACCCGCGACGGCCGCTCGCGCGCCTTCGCCAACGATGCGCCGGTGGGGGTCGCGCTGCTGCGCCGGCTCGGCCTGCTGCTGGTCGAGGTGCAGGGCCAGCACGACCAGATGGGCCTCGCCGACGCCGCCGGCCATGCCGCGCTGCTGGATGCTTTCGGCGTGCCGGCGGCCGCTGCGCGAGACCGTGGCGGCACAGCACCGCAGCTGGCGCGAGGCGGCTTCGGCGCTGGCGGCGGCCGAGGCGGCGATCGCGGCGGCGCAGCGCGATCAGGACTGGCTCCGCCACGCCACCGACGAACTTTTTTCGCTTGCCCCCGCGCCGGGCGAGGAGGAACGGCTCGCGGCGGAACGCCAGGCATTGCAACAGGCCGAGCGCCGTGCCGAGGCGATCGCCGCCGCGCTCGCGGAACTGACGCCGCGCGACCGCCGCGGCGCCTCGCCGGGGGCCGCGCTGCGCGCCGCGTCCCGCGCGCTGCAACGGCTGATCGGCCCGGACGGCGGCGGCCCCGCCGCCCCGGCGCTGGTCGCATTGGAACAGGCCGAGACGGCGCTGATCGAGGCAGAGACGCTGCTGGCGCGGCTGGCGCAGGCGGCGGAGCCGGACCCGCGCCTGCTGGAGCGCACCGAGGAACGCCTGTTCGCGCTGCGCGCCGCCGCCCGCAAGCACAGCGTCGCAGTGGTCGAGCTGCCCGACCTGCTGGCGAGCTTGCGCGCCCGGCTGGCGGCGCTGGAGACCGGCGAGGCCGAGATCGCCGCGCTGCACCGCGCCGCCGCCGCCGCCCGCGCCGCCTATGTCGAGGCGTGCGCCGCGCTGTCGGCGGCCCGCCGTGCGGCGGCGCAGCGACTCGACCGGGCGGTGGCGCGCGAACTGCCGCCGCTGAAACTCGACCGCGCCCGGTTCGTGACCGAAGTGGAGCGGCTGGAGGAGCCGGCCTGGGGGCCGCAGGGGGCCGATGCGGTGCGCTTCCTGATCGCCACCAATCCGGGGCAGGAGCCGGGGCCGCTCGGCCGGATCGCCTCCGGGGGCGAGCTGTCGCGGCTGCTGCTGGCGCTGAAAGTGGTGCTGGCAGGCGGGGCGAGCGCGCCGACCATGGTGTTCGACGAGGTGGATGCCGGCATCGGCGGCGCCACCGCCGCCGCGGTCGGCGAGCGGCTGGCGCGGCTGGCCGGGCGGGTGCAGGTGCTGCTGGTCACCCACAGCCCGCAGGTGGCGGCACGCGGGGCGGCGCATCTGCGCGTCGCCAAGCTGGCCGCGCGCGGACGCGCCGAAACCCGCGTCGAGCCGCTCGACGGCGTGGCGCGGCGCGAGGAAATCGCGCGCATGCTGGCCGGCGAGCGCATCACCGATTCCGCCCGCGCCGCCGCCGCCGACCTGCTGGGCGCGGCATGAAGCCGGTCGACCAGCTCACCGAGGCCGAGGCGAAGGCCGAACTCGAACGGCTCGCCGAGGACATTGCGCGCGCCGACCGCGCCTACCACGAGCGCGACGCCCCGGAAATCACCGACGCCGAGTACGACGAACTGCGCCGGCGCAATAATGCAATCGAGTTGCGTTATCCGGCGCTGGTCCGCCCCGATTCGCCCTCGCAGCGCATCGGCGCGCCGCCTTCGGGCGGATTCGCGAAAGTTCGGCACGGCGCGCCGATGCTGTCGCTGGGCAACGTGTTCGCCGCCGAGGATTTTGCCGAGTTCTGCGCCCGCGCCCGCCGCTTCCTGGGATTGAATAACGAAAGCAAGTTGCATTTTGTCGGCGAGCCGAAGATCGACGGGCTGTCGATCAACCTGACCTACGAGGACGGCGCGTTCGTGCGCGGCGCCACCCGCGGCGACGGCTTCGAGGGCGAGGACGTGACCGCCAATCTGCGCACGCTGGCGAGCCTGCCGCACCGGCTGCGCGGCCGGGCGCCGGCGCGCATCGAAATCCGCGGCGAAGTTTTCATGACCAAGGCCGATTTCCTGGCGCTCAACGAGGCACAGGAACAAGCCGGCGAGCGGCTGTTCGCCAATCCGCGCAACGCCGCCGCCGGCAGCCTCCGCCAGCTCGATCCGCGCATCACCGAACAACGCCCGCTCGGCCTGTTCGCCTACGCGATGGGACAGGCGAACGAAAAAGTGGCGCCGACGCACTGGGAATATCTGCGACGCCTCGCCGACTGGGGTTTTGCGGTCAACCCGCTGTCGCGGCTGCTCGCCGACGAGGCAGAAGCCGCCGCGTTCCAGGCAGAGATCGCCGCGGCGCGCGCCGGCCTCGCCTACGACATCGACGGCGTGGTCTACAAGATCGACGACCTGGGGCTGCAGGAGCGGCTCGGCTATGCCGGGCGCGAGCCGCGCTGGGCGACGGCGTGGAAGTTCCCGGCCGAGCGGGCGACCACGGTGCTGGAGGACATCACGATCCAGGTCGGCCGCACCGGCGCGCTGACGCCGGTGGCGCGGCTGACCCCGGTGAATGTCGGCGGCGTGCTGGTCACCCGCGCGACGCTGCACAACGAGGACGAGATCGCGCGGAAAGACGTGCGCATCGGCGACACCGTGATCCTGCAGCGCGCCGGCGACGTGATCCCGCAGATCCTCGGCAGCGTCCCCGAACGGCGCCCGCCGGACACGCCGCCCTACGTCTTCCCCGACCATTGCCCGGCCTGCGGCAGCCTGGCGGTGCGCCCGCCGGGCGAGGTGGTGCGCCGCTGCACCGGCGGGCTGATCTGCCCGGCGCAGGCCGAGGAACGCCTGGTGCATTTCGTCTCGCGCCCCGCCTTCGACATCGACGGTCTCGGCGAGAAGACTGTCAGGGAATTCATGCAGGCGGGATTGCTGCATTCGCCGCCCGACATCTTTGACCTGCCGGCGCACGAGGCGGCGATCGCCGCGCGCGAGGGCTGGGGGGCGGCCTCGGCGCGCAACCTGGTGCGCGCCATCGAAGCGCGCCGCCGCATCCCGCTCGCGCGCTTCATCTACGCGCTCGGCATCCGCCGCATCGGGGCAGCCAATGCGCGGCTGCTGGCGCGCCATTACGGCAGCTTCGCCAACTGGCGGGCGCAGATGGCGGCGGCCGTGCGGGCCGGCGCCGAGGCGCGCAGCGACCTCGCCAACATCCTCGGCATCGGCCCGGCGATCGCCGAGGAACTCGCCGAGTTCTTCGCGGAGCCGCGCAACGTCGCCACCGTCGATAAACTTTCCGACATTCTCACGATCGAGGACGCGGCGCCGCAGCCGGGCGGCGATGCGCGGCTGGCGGGAAAAGTGGTGGTGTTCACCGGCACGCTGGCGACCATGACGCGGCCGGAGGCGAAGGCGCTCGCCGAACGGCTGGGCGCGAAAGTCACCGACAGCGTCTCGCGCCGCACCGATCTGGTGATCGCCGGGGAGGACGCCGGATCGAAGGCGCGCAAGGCCGCCGAACTCGGCATCGCCGTGCTGTCCGAACAGGATTGGCGCGACCTGGCCGGCCTGTGAGCTGCGCGGCGCTGACCGGAAGCATGCCGCGGCACACGGACTCGTGACGCGGCCGGCTGTTTTGTTATTTATTCACCAATGCAGGTTGATGCCGAACGCAAACCTCGGCATCGTGGTGCAAATGGACCAGAGCCGTTTGGCCATGCCGCCGGCCATGCCGGCCCCGTCGCGGGTCCTGCTGGTCGAGCATCCGACGCCGCTCGCGGCGACGCTGGCGGCCGGCCTGAAGGCGGCCGGCATGGAGGCCGAGATCGCCGCCAGTGTCGCGGAGGCCCTGCATGTGGTGCAGCGGTTCCATCCCACGGTGGTGCTGTTGCATGCGGCCGGGTCGCCGCCGAGGGAACTGGCGCAGATCCCGCTGCTCGCCCGCGGCGGCGATTGCGGCGTGATCGTGCTGCTCGACCGCGATGGCGAGGCGGCACGGATCGGCAGCCTGGATGGCGGTGCCGACGACGTGGTGCCGTCGCTTGCGCCGCTCGGCGAACTCGCCGCGCGCATCCGCGCGGTGCAGCGGCGGGTGGCACGCGGCCAGCCGATGCTGCCCCACGAATTGTCCGGCCCGGTCGCGCTCGATCCCGCGCATCGCTGCCTGGTCGCGGTGCAGGGCGAGCGCACGTCGCTGAGCGAGGCGGAATTCATTGCGCTGGAGACCCTGCTCGATGCCGACGGGGCCCCGGTGTCGCGCGACTGGCTGGGCCGCGTCGCGCTGAAGCGCCCGCTGCATGCCGAGGATCGCAGCGTCGATCAGCTGGTGCTCAAGCTGCGGCGCAAGCTGGTCGCCGCCGGGGCGTCGGAACGGACGATCCTGTCGGCGCGGCGCCAGGGCTACGTGATCGCCGATCCGTCGCGCGTCCGCAGCCTGGCCACCGCCTCGCAGGACGGTGAGGGCGCACGCCCGCTGGTGCGCGCCGAAGGCTGACGAGGGGCCGGTTCGCTGCCATACGACCGGGCGACGCCGCGGCCGGTTCGTCCGCCATCGTGGCAACGACGAAGGGGAAGGCGCTGTCGCCGGGCGGGATCAGGCGGCGATGCGGGCGACACGCGCGGCGGCACGGCCGGCGGGCGGTGGCAATGGCGTCAGCGAATTGGCCACCCCGCCATCCACCGCATCGAGCAGCGACGGCAGGTCCGAGGCGACCGCGAGCTCGTGGCCGACGATGTCGAGCAGGCGCCGCTCCGCCGCCTCCACCACCAGCAGCATGGCGTTGTTGCGGCCGCGCGCGCGCACCAGCAGCAGCGCCGGCGAGTCGCCGCCCGCCCGCCCGGGGGTCCAGATCATGTCGCGCGCCTGACACCAGTCGCCCAGAACCATCAACTCGGCCCGCGTGAGCATCGGTCCTCCGCCCTCGTGATTTGGTAATCGACTCGCAACCCGTGCAGCATCGCACGATTCGCGGCGGCAATGGTTAACGCGCGCGCGCGATGGGGTAACCTTTTCGTCATCGTGCATGACCGGCGCAACGACCCGGCCGCGGCGCACCGGCTCGGCCTTCAGCCGCCGAGCCGCGCGCAGGCCCGCGCCAGCCAAGACTGCGACTCGGGCGGCAGGGCGGGACCGAGCTCCGCCAGCACGCGCGCGTGGTAGGCATCGAGCCACGCGACCTCGTCGAGCGACAGCAGGGCCGGCTCGATCAGCGCGCGGTCGAACGGCGCCAGCGTCAGCGTCTCGAAGCCGAGGAACGGTTTGCTCGCCTCCGCCGGCCGCGCCGGCTGCACCAGCACGAGGTTCTCCAGCCGGATGCCGTAGCGGCCCGGCGCATAGAACCCCGGCTCGTCGGACAGGATCATGCCGGGCGCCAGCGGCACCGGCCTGGCCAGCCGCGACAGGCCGGCCGGGCCCTCATGCACCGAGAGATAGCTGCCGACGCCGTGGCCGGTGCCGTGGTCGAAGTCCAGCCCGGCCTGCCACAGTGCGTGGCGCGCGAAGGCGTCGATATGCGGGCCGGCGACCCCTTGCGGGAACAGCAGCGTGGCGATGGCGATGTGGCCTTTCAGCACGCGGGTGAAGCGGTCGCGCAGTTCGGCGGGCGCCGGGCCCTCGCCGGTCCAGACCGTGCGCGTGACATCGGTGGTGCCGTCGGGGAACTGGCCGCCCGAGTTGATCAGGTAGAGTTCGCCGGCGCGGATCGGCCGGTCGCTCGCGGCATCGACGCGGTAGTGCATGATCGCGCCGTGCTCGCCGGCCGCCGAGATCGCCGGGAAACTCTCGCCGCGGAAATCCGGCAACTCGGCGCGCAGCGCCAGCAGCCGCGCCGCGGCGCTCATCTCGGTCTCGCGCCCGGACGCGGTGGCGAGCCAGTGCAGGAAGCGGCCGAGTGCCACCGCGTCGCGGCGGTGGGCGGCGCGCGCCCCCTCCTGCTCCACCGGGTTCTTGCAGGCCTTCGGCAGCAGGCACGGGTCCATGCCGGCTGCCACGGTCGCACCGGCCGCGCGCAGGCGCTGCGCGAACCAGACCGGGGCGTTGGCGGGATCGACCCGCACCCGGCGCCCGGCCAGGGCCGCCAGCGCGCCGGGCAGCGCCGTGCGGTCGGCGATCGCGACGCCCTCGCCGAGCCAGGCGCGGGTCGGCGCCGGCAGCTTGTGCGGGTCCATGAACAACCGCACCGAGGCGTCGGCGCCGATGATCGCGAAGCCCAGCGCGAGCGGCGTGTACGGCACGTCGCTGCCGCGGATGTTGAGCAGCCAGGCCAGCGATGCGGGATCGCTGATGACCGCCGCATCCTCGCGCGCGCCGCGCAGCGCGGCGGCGATGTCGGCGCATTTCTCGGCGCTGCTCCGTCCGGCGAAGGCCAGCGGATGCGGCTCGGCGGGATGCAGCGGCGGCCCCGGCCGGTCGGTCCACACCGCGTCGATCGGGTTCGGCTCGGTCGGCACCAACGCCACCCCGGCGTCGAGGAACCGCTGCACCGCCTCCTCGGACATCAGCCACGGGTCGTAGCCGATGCGCGCCCCCGGCGCCGCGGCGGCGAGCCAGGCGACGGGCGGGTCCTCGTGGATGTGCCGGCGCTGCCACAGCGCCGCGTCGGTCTGCGCCGCCGCCTGCAGCACGTAGCGGCCATCGACGAACAGCGCCGCCTGCTCGGCCAGCACCACCGCCAGCCCGGCGCTGCCGGTGAAGCCGGTCAGCCAGGCCAGCCGCTCGGCACCCGGCGGGACGTATTCGCCGAGATGCTCGTCGGCGCGCGGCACCAAAAAACCCTGCAAGCCACGCCGGGCCAGTTCGGCGCGGAGATCAGCGAGATGCGATGCGGTCATGGCACGGTGCCTTCAGCAATGTGTCGGCAAAAAGTCATAGCTCAGCAACTTGATGCTGCGCAACTCGCATGGCTGGCGCCCCCAACCAAGAGGTTCCTGCGGCGCCCCCGCCACCTATGTTGCACTGCGAAAGGCCGGATGGACAACGAGACGATCTCGCCACCGGCGGACGACAGAGGAAGGATGAAGATGATGACCGCGCATGTTGCCAACCAGGGGATGACGTTCCTGCCGGCGGCCGGTTCGCGCGAAGCGACGGCGCCGCGCCAGGGCAGGCTCGCCGAGCGGATCACGGCGGCGGTGCAGTGGCTGGCCGAGCTGCCGAAGCGCCGCGCCGTGCTGGACGAGCTGGGCCGGCTGTCGGAGCACGAGCTGGCGGATATCGGGCTGACCCGCAGCGACCTGCCGCGCGTGTTCGACCCGGCCTTCGTCGCCGGCCGCAACTTCGCGCGCCGCGCCGGCTGCTGAAGGCGCGCAGCTTGCCGGACGGTCACGTCCGGCCGCGCTCGCTGGCGGCGCTGTAGAGGCCGCTGCCGGCGATGACGGCGGCGCCGATCAGCGTCGCGGCCGCCGGCCGGGCGCCGAACACGATGTAGCCGGCCAGCGTGGACCAGATCAGCTGCAGGTAGGAGAACGGCGCCAGCAGCGACGCCGGCGCCAGCCGGTACCCCAGCACCACCAGCCATTGCCCGCCCGAGGCGACCACGCCGATCAGCAGGCAGAGCACCAGTTCGTGGCCGGTCGGCAGGCGCGTATCGAACGGCAGCAGGCAGCTCAGCAGCAGCAGGCCGCTCACCGCCGTCCAGAGCAGCGTCGTCGCCGGCCGCTCGGTGGCAGCGAAGCCGCGCGTCAGCACCATCGCGTAGGCCCAGGCGAGCGCCGACAGCAGCGGGAAGATCGCGCCGGGCTGGAACGCTCCGCTGCCCGGCTGTGCCGCCAGCACCGCGCCGACCATGCCGACGCCAAGCGCGATCCAGCGCCGCAGCCCGACCGTCTCGCCGAGCAGCGGCACCGCGAGCGCCGTGATCAGCAGCGGCGAGACGAAGTTGATCGCCGCCGCATCGGCCATCGGCAGCACGCGCAGGCCGAGCAGGAACAGCAGCGCCGAGGCCAGGATCGCCACCCCGCGCGCCGCCTGCTGCACCGGCCGGCGGGTGCGCAGCGCATCGCCGCGCAGCCGCACCGCCGCCAGCGCCGCCACCACGAACACCAGATAGCGCACCCAGGCGACCTCGATCAGCGGCAGCGTCTGGGTGACGTATTTCGACGCCGCGTCGGAGGTGGAGAACAGCACCGTCGCGCCGACGACCAGCAGAATGCCGCGCAGCCGCTCGTCGGCCCGCGGCGCCCAGGCCGGGATGACGCGCAGGGCGGCAGCGCGCAGGCGGGCGGGCGGAATCGGACGCACGGCCCGATCTATCACGGCCCCTTGCGCGGCGGGGCTGTCTTTCAGACATGCGCGATGCGCGCCGCCGCGCCGATCCAGTCGAACAGGTCGAGCAGGCGGGCGACGTAATGGTCGCGCACCCGGAAGCCGGGCGCCGTCCGGGTCGCTCGCCTGCCGCTCCAGGCTCGCGATCAGCTTCAGCAGCCGCGCGCGGTGCAGCCCGAGCCGGCGCTGCACCGGGTCGGCGACGATGCCGGCGAAGGCGCCGAGGGTGCTGCCGGCCAGCATCAGCCCGCCGGTGAGGCCGACCACGAGGCCGAGCGGCGCCGCCGCCGGGAACAGGCCGTACCAGACCCCGCCCAGCGTCGCCCCGAGCGGGAACGACGCCACCGCCGCCTGCTGCGCCAGCAGCGCGGCCAGCGTCGGGCCGAGGGTGGCGATGCCCGGCGTGATCTTGTTGAAGGCGAGCGCGCCGGCGCCGAGGCTGATCAGGCCGGTGGTGACCTCGGAGGCGGCGGCGCGGCTGCCGGTGTATTCCGCCATCGCCTGCTCGACGCGCGCGCGGAAGGCGGGGTCGGCGCCGCGGCGGCCGATCTCGGCGAGCAGCGGCTGCAGCGCCGCGGTCAGTTCCGGCTGGCTCAGGATCGCCTCGGCGAGCGCGTCGCACGTCGCCACGCGCGCGCCGTCGCGGCCCGGCAGTTCCAGCAGGTCGGTGCGGATCAGCCAGGCGATCTCGCGCGCAACCGACGTGCGCAGCATCAGATGCGCGGCCCCGAGCCGCGCCCCGAGCCGCCGCGCGCCGAGTTTTGACGCCACGGCGCCGGCCAGCCGCACACCGATCTGCGGCGCCGCCAGCGTCAGGTTCACCGGCGTGCGCAGGATGTCGAGCCCGAGGGCCGCGCGATGGATGGCAAGCGCGCCGCGCAACGAGAAATGCCGGTCCACGAACGGATCGACACGGCTGCGGCGGTCGGCGAAGTAGCGGGCGAGGCCGTCCCGCACGGCGCGCTCGGCGAGCGCGCGCCCCGGCCGAAGATCGGTGCCCGCCCCGCCGGTCATTGTTCCGGATCAACCGCGGCGCGCGACAGCGGCTGCCGCGACCTCGCGGCAGCCTGAAGCGGAAATCGCGGCGGCTCGCCATGCCGCGCGGTATACTCCGCCCAACGACGCCGTCGGAGGCCCGACATGGACGCATCCTCGATCACCCGCCAGTCATACGAGCGGCTGATCGCCCATTGCGAGAGCCTGCCGGCCGCGCCGACCGCGATCGCGCACCCGTGCGATGCGCCCTCGCTGGGCGGCGCGATGGCGGCGGCCGCGGCAAAGCTGATCGTGCCGCTGCTGGTCGGCCCGGAGCAGCGCATCCGCCGCGTCGCCGCCGCGGCCGGGATCGATCTTGCCGGCGTGCGGATCGTCGATACGCCGCACAGCCACGCCAGCGCCGCCGCTTCGGTGGCCCTGGTGCGCAGCGGCGAGGCGACGGCGCTGATGAAGGGCAGCCTGCACACCGACGAACTGCTGGAAGCGGTGGTGGACAGGACCTCCGGCATCCGCACCGAGCGGCGGATCAGCCACGTGTTCATCATGGACGTACCGACCTATCCGAAGCCGCTGTTCATCACCGACGCGGCGGTGACCATCCAGCCGACGCTGGACGACAAGGTCGATATCGTCGTCAACGCCATCGGGCTTGCCCATGCGCTCGGCATCGCGCTGCCGAAGATCGCCATCCTGTCGGCGGTGGAGACGGTGACGGCAAAAATCCCGTCCACCATCGACGCCGCGGCGCTGTGCAAGATGGCCGACCGCCGGCAGATCGAGGGCGCCCTGCTCGACGGGCCGCTGGCGTTCGACAACGCCATCAGCCGCGAGGCGGCGGTGGCGAAAGGCATCGTCTCGCCGGTCGCGGGCAATGCCGACGTCCTGCTGGTGCCCGACCTGGAGGCGGGCAACATGCTGGCGAAGGAATTGACGTTCCTGGCCGGCGCGGAGGCGGCGGGCATCGTGCTCGGCGCGCGCGTGCCGATCATCCTGACCAGCCGGGCGGATTCGCTGCGCACGCGGCTGGCCAGCGCGGCGGTGGCGGCGATCTACACGAACGCGCGGCGGGCGATCGCAAAAACCGCGCAGTGAGGCGCCGGCCATCCCGGCCGCCGGCCCTGGTGCTATCGAAGCCGCCGGGCGGAACGCTATAACGCGCGCGAACAGCAACCGGGACCGCCTGTGAACAGCCTCGCCGATCCCAATGACGCCGCCATCGCCGACGGGGCGCTGGCCGGCCTGCTGCCGCGCTTCGCCGCCTGCCGCGTGCTGGTGCTGGGCGACGTGATGCTCGATCGCTACGTGTTCGGCGACGTGCGCCGCATCTCGCCGGAGGCGCCGATCCCGGTGCTGAAGGCCGAGGCGCGGCGGACGGTGCTGGGCGGCGCGGCCAACGTGGCGCAGAACGTGGCGGCGCTGGGCGCCGGCGCGCTGCTGGTCGGCGTGGTCGGGATGGACGAGGCGGCGAGCGAGATCGGCCGCCTGCTCGCCGCCGCCCCCGCCATCGCCGCCTCCCTGGTGCCGGCGCCGGGGCGGCCGACCACGGTGAAAACCCGCTTCGTCGCCGGCGGCCACCAGCTGCTGCGGCTGGACGAGGAGGCCAGCTTCGCGATCGAGGCGGCGATCGAGGACCGGGTGCTGGCGGCGTTCGCGCAGGCGCTGGGGCGGGCCGATGTCGTGGTGCTGTCGGACTATGCCAAGGGCGTGCTGACCGACCGCGTGCTGGCGGGCGCCATTGCCGCGGCGCGGGCCGCCGGCAAGCCGGTGATCGCCGACCCCAAGCGCGGCAGTTTCGCCGCCTATCGCGGTGTCGATGTGCTGACGCCCAACGAAGCCGAGGCGGCGCAGGCGAGCGGGATCGGCACCGACGACGACGACGGCGCGGTGCGCGCGGGCGAACTGGCGCGGGCGCAGGCGGAGGCGGGGGCGGTGCTGGTGACGCGCTCGGCGAAGGGGCTGACGCTGGTGCGCCGCGACGCGCCGCCGCTGCACGTGCCGACGCGCGCGCGGGCGGTGGCCGACGTGTCGGGCGCGGGCGACACGCTGGTGGCGGCGTTCGCGATCGGGCTGGCGAGCGGCGCCGACCTGCCGCACGCGGCGATGCTGGCCAACGTCGCGGCCGGCATCTCGGTCGGCAAGCCCGGCACGGCGACGGTGGGACACGCGGAACTGGGGGCGGCGCTGCACCGGCGCGAGCTGCTGGCGCTCGATGAGAAGATCCTGGAGACCGAGACGGCGCAGGCGACGGTGGCGGCGTGGCGGCTGGCGGGGCTGCGGGTCGGTTTCACCAACGGCTGTTTTGATCTCGTGCATCCGGGGCACGTGCGGCTGCTGGCGCGGGCGCGGGGTTCGTGCGACCGGCTGGTGGTGGGGCTGAACAGCGACGCCTCGGTGCAGCGGCTGAAAGGGCCGGATCGGCCGGTGCAGAACGAGATGGCGCGCGCGACGGTGATGGCCTCGATCGCCGCGGTCGATCTGGTGGTGCTGTTCGAGGAGGACACGCCGGAGGCGCTGATCCGCGCGCTGCTGCCGGATGTGCTGTTCAAGGGCGCGGATTACCGGCTGGATCAGGTGGTCGGCGGCGACATCGTGCGCGCGCATGGCGGCGAGGTGCGGCTGATTGATCTTGAGGCCGGGCACAGCACCACGGCGACGATCCGGCGGATCAGCCAGCGGGCGGGGTGAGACGATGGCGGGCGCGACCGAAAGCGAAGACCTGATCCGCCGCTATGCCGCCGGCGAGATCACCTGGCACGAGCTGCAGCATCGCGGCTTCGAGAACTACGTGCAGGTGCTCGGCGCGCTCGGCGAACTGGGCCTGCGTCCGCCGATCGCCCGCGTCGGCGGCCCGAACCAGGAGGCGCGTGCGCGCGGGCGGAAGATCATCCGCGAAGCCTTGCGGGCGCGGACGTGAGTGGCCCGTTCAGCCTCATCGTTACCGACACCTCGCCGCTGTTCACGCTGGTGCTGGCGGACAACCTCGATGCATTGCTCCGTCCCGGCTTGCCGGTGAGCATCCCCGACGCGGTTTACATCGAGGCGACAAGGGTCCACGCCGCGCCCGGCGCCGAACAGATCGTCGAATGGATCAATGCCCATCTCGACCTCGTGCAAATCGTCCCGACCGACACCGGGATCGATCAGCAGCGGCGCTTGGAAGAAGGGCGCTCTATCCGCGGGCTCGGCGAGCAGGCGGCGATAGAGGCGCTCGAACGCTTCCTTCGCAGCAGCCCGGCCGCGGAGGCGCTGCTTTTGTTCGAGGATACCGACGTCGCGCGGCGCCGGGCAATCGTGGATGAACGAGTCGGCCTGATCAGTACCGGCGATTTTCTGCGGGAACTTGAAGCGGCGGGCTTGATCCAATCAGCCGATCACATCCTCGACCAAGCCGCCGCGCATGGCCGGAACGTCGAGCGCCAACGTCGCGCGATGGAACACGACACGACACGCGGGCGCCTGCGCGAGCAGCTTCGTCGTCCGTCCGACCGCCCCACAGCCGGGCGCAAACAATAGGACGGGCCGATGGCGCGGTGCGGGTCAATCCCTGCCGCGTCGTGCAGGGCGCTGAACCCGGGTTGATCGCGGCAGCGCGGTCGCGCGGGGTGTTTCGCCTCGGGCGCCCTTATATTCAGCCGGCGCCGCCCTGCTGTTCGGCGACGAAGCGCCGGCGCCAGGCGGCATTCAGCATGTCCGCCTGCCGCCGCAGCCCGATCCGCGCCGGATCGCAGACCAGCTCCTTGTGGCCGAGCCAGCGGCAGATCAGCTCACCGACCAGCAGCGGCTGGGACGTCAGCGACTCGTAGGTGACATGGAACGGCACGATGCCGTTCAGCGCGAACAGCAGCGCCGCATTGGCGTGCGCCGCGACGAGCGCGTCGAGGTCGCGACGCAACCCAGCGCCGTCGTACGGCGGCGGCCCCCCGGCGGGCGGCTGATAGGTCGTGAAGCGGCCGGTGCGCGCGGCGATCGACCAGGAGATGACCTGCGCCAGCTTGTCGATCCGTTCGAGCAGCAGGAAGCGGCTGCGCGCAACAATCCGCTCGAGGATGCCGTGCCAGGCCAGCACGGCGAGCTGCCCCGGCGAGCACTTGACCAGAAAATAGCCGTTGCGCGCCTGCTCCGCCGCCAGCGCCGCGAAGTAGGCGGGGAAGCTGTCCAGTCCCCGCGCGGCACATTCGCGGATCGCGACATCCGCGTTCAGGTCCTCGCCGGCACCGTTGAAGAAGCCGGTGGAAGCCAGCAGTTCGGCCAGGTAGGAGGAGCCGGAACGATTCGTGAAGACGATGAAGACGCAGCTGAGGCCTTGCGGCAGCGTCATCTCGGCGCCGGCGCGGCGCGGCAGGTGGCGGGCGAACGCGGCGCCGTGCGGGTCCTGCAACGGATCGAGGCCGGGCGGCAGGGCGATTGGCATCGGGCACCAGGGTGGATCGCGGCGGCGGCGACCGTATCCGGCGCCGCCGTCAGCCGACAAGCGCCGGTCGCAGGCCGCGCAGCGCGGCGCAAGCTAGGCGATCTGCAACGTCTGCAACGCCTGCTCCAGCTCCTGGAAACTCGGCATGTGCTGCGTCGGCGCCATTTTCCGCCCGGTCTCCACGCTGACCTGCGGCGCGTTGCCGTGCAGATGCGCCACCAGCACGGCGCGGATCACTTCGAGGTATTTCGCCTCCTCCTCCACCACCGCCTTCAGCCGGCTCGCGAACGGGCCGACCATGCCGTAGGCGAGCAGCACGCCGAGGAACGTGCCGGTCAGCGCGCCGCCGATCATCGCCCCCAGCACCGACGGCGGCTCGTTGATGTGCGCCATCGTCTTGATCACGCCGAGCACCGCCGCGACGATGCCGAGCGCCGGCAGCCCGTCCGCCATCGTCTGCAAGGCGTGCGCGCTGTGCAATTCCTCGTTCAGCGACTTCTTCAGCTCCCGCGCCATCACGTCCTCGATCTGGTTCGGGTCGTCGGCGTTCATGCCGACCATGCGCAGATAGTCGCAGATCATCTCGCTGGCATGGTGGTTTTTCAGAATCCGCGGAAACTTCTGGAACGCCACGCTGTCGTTCGGCTTCTCGATGTGCGGCTCCAGCGCCATCGCGCCCTTGGTCGCCGCCAGCCGCACCAGGAAGAACATCAGGCTCAGCAGATCGACGTAGTCCGTCTTGCTGAAGCTGCCGCCCTTGAGAATCTTTCCGAAGCCGCCGAGCGTGTGCTTCACGTCGGTCATGCTGTTGGCCATGACGAAGCTGCCCATCGCGGCGCCGCCGATGGTCAGCAGCTCGAACGGCAGCGCCTCCATCAGCGGCGCCATGCTGCCGCCGGACGCCAGGTAGCTGCCGAACACGCAGGTGAGCAGGAAGCCCAGGCCGCCGAGCGGGATCACGGCGCGTGCCCGGCCTGCGGCAGCGGGGTCGAGGACATCACCAGGATCGCGATGCGCCGGTTCGCCGCCGCCAGCGGGTCCGCCGGCAGCAGCAACTCGCGGTCGGCGCGGCCGACGACTTCGCGGAACCGCGTGTCGGGCAGCCCGTCCCCGGTCAGCAGCCGCCGCGTCGCCTCGGCGCGGTCGCTCGACAGTTCCCAGTTGCTGCGGCCGCTGCCCTTGTAGGGTGCGGCATCGGTGTGGCCGGCAATGGCGATCGGCTGCGGCAGCTTCGCCAGCACCGGCGCGATCTTCGCCAGCAGCAGCTGCGCCCGCTCGTTCGGGTCGGCCGAGCCGGAGGCGAACATCGGCCGCCGCTCCTCGTCGAGCAGCTGGATGCGCAGCCCCTCCGGCGTGATGTCGATGGCAAGCTGGTGCGCCAGCGCCGCGAGTTCCGGGTCGCCGGCGACGGCGTCGCGGATCTGTTCCGCGGCGGCGGCGAAGGCGGCGCGCTCGCGCTGCGCCAGTTCGGCGCGCAGCGAGGCGGTGTCGATCGCATGCACGTCCGGCGCCGGCTGCGCGCCGGCGCCGGCATTGGCCAGGAACTGGGCACGGCTTGGCGTCTGCGCCGGCTTGGCCGCGACGCCGCCGCCCGGCGCGTGCTCGCCGTCGGCGTCGATCGGGGTGCGCGCGTTGCCCGACGCCGTCGCCTGCTCGCCGGCGCGGCCCTGCTTCTCGTCCGGCGCGGCGGGAGGGTTGGGATTGGGCAGCCGGCTGGTGGCCGCATCGTCGGCGGCGTCGGTGGGCGGGGCGGAGGATTTGCCCGGCAGCACCGCCTGCGCGCCGAGGTCGGAGACCATCGCGCCCTGCTCGTACGGGGTTTTTCCGCCGAACGGCGCGCCGCTGCCCGACATGCTGCGCGCCATCGCGTTCATCGGCGCGAAATAGTCGGCGAGGCCGCGCCGCTGCTCCTCGGTGGTGGCGTTGATCAGCCACATCAGCAGGAAGAACGCCATCATCGCCGTGACGAAGTCGGCATACGCCACTTTCCAGGCGCCGCCGTGGTGGCCGCCCTCGACGATTTCCTCCTTGCGGATGATCACGGTGCCGCCGCGCGCGTTCTTCCGATCCTTTGCCGCCATGAAATCCCCGACCCGCACGAGGCACGCCGCACGCTCGCCGCCCCGCCCTCCTGGCCGAGCGGCCGCGTGCCGCCGCGAACATGGGCCGGCTTGCTTAAGCGCGGACTAACCGCCGGACCTGGGGGCGACCGGCGCGCAGTTGGTGCGGCCGGCCATGACGCAATCCTGTAGCCGGCCGACGCCGTGCAGCGTGTGCGCGAGCCACAGGCCGCCCACTACCAGCACCGCGATCACCGCCAGCGCGATCAGCGCCGCGCGCGGCGGGCCGCCGCCCTCGTCGTCGTCGTTGTCGGCGGGATTGCTCATTCCCTGACCAGCACTTTTGTTGACACGGACCGAGTCGTCGCGGCACTTGGCGCCATGCGCGCGTTCGCGGCAATGGCCTTGCTCACCGCCCTCTGCCTGGTGCCGCCGGGGCGGGCGGCGGCAGCGGACCGCGAGTTCCTGACCAGCGACGGGGCGCGCCTGCACTACACCGAGACCGGCCACGGGCACACCATCGTGCTGGTGCCCGGATGGACCATGCCGGCCTGGATCTGGGACGCGCAGATCGCCGATTTCGCGCGTCATTTCCGTGTGATCGCGTTCGACCCGCGCGCCCAGGGCGACAGCGAGGCCGCACCCTCCGGCTACGACGCGCCGCGCCGCGGCCAGGACATCGCCGAGCTGATCCGCGAACTCGGCCCCGACCCGGTGCTGCTGGTCGGCTGGTCGCTCGGCGTGCTGGACGTGCTGGCCTATGTCCACACGCACGGCGACGCGCGGATCGCGGGCCTCGTGCTGGTGGACAATTCGGTGGGCGAGGAGCCGGCGCCGCTGCCGCCGCGCCACCGCCTGGCGCCGCGCCCGCCGGCCACGCGCGAGGCGCGGATGCGGCTGTTCGTCCGCTCCATGTTCGCCCGCCCGCGCCCGCCGGCCTATCTCGACCGGCTGACCGCGTCCTGCCTGCGCACGCCCGAGGACGCCGCGTCCGCGCTGCTCAACTACGACGAGCCGCGGAGCTTCTGGAAGGAAGCGGTCTATGCTACGGCGCGTCCCGTGCTTTACCTCGTCACGCCGCGTTTCGCCGGACAGGCGGAGAATCTGCGCCTGCACGACCCCTCGGCCGAGTCGGTGGTGCTGCGCGGCGTCGGCCATGCCATGTTCGTCGATGATCCGGCGCGGTTCGACGCGCTGGTCGGCGATTTCATCCGCCGGCGCATCTGGCATTGACCGCGGCCCGCTCCGGGCTGCTGCCGCTGTTCCTGGTGTCGGCCGCCTCTCTCGGGTTCGAGATCGCGCTGACGCGCTACTTCGCCGTCGCGAAATGGTCGGAATACGGCTACTGGGTCATTTCGATCGTGCTCGCCGGTTTTGCCCTCAGCGGCGTGGTGATGGCGCTGGCCCGCGACTGGTTTGCGCGAAACGGCGCGGTGCTGCTGGCCGCATTGCCGGCGGCGCTGATCGTGGCGGCGGCCTGCGGCTACCATCTGGCCACGACCAATCCGTTCAACCCGCTGCAACTGCAGAACCCGGCGACATTCGCGCCGCAACTGGCGGACATCGCCGGCTATTACGCGGCATTGCTGCCGTTCTTTTTCCTCACCGGGCTGTTCGTCTCGCTGATGTTCGTGCTGAACCCGACGCGGCTTGGCGTGGTCTATGGCTATGACCTGACCGGGGCGGGGGCCGGCGCGCTGCTGGTGCTGGTGCTGATGGCGGTCGTGCCGCCGTTCCTGCTGCCCGCCTGCCTGCTGGTGCCGCTGGCGCTGGCCGCCGCGCCGCGCCGCGCGCCGCTGCTGGCCGCGGTGCTGGCACTGGCGGCGGGCGAGGCGCTGCTGCTGGGCGACAACCAGGCTTCGTTCAACGATTTCAAGGCGATCTACGCGCCGTTGCACACGCCGGACAGCCGCGTGGTGGCACGGCACATCTCCCCGCGCGGCCTCTATATGCTGCTCGACGATTTTACCGAGCGGGTCGACACCGACATTTCCAACGACGCCGGCATGCTCGGCCTGCCCGGTCCGCCGAGGACGCTGGGGCTGTATCGCGACGGCAACCGCATCGCCGCCCTGCCCCGTCCGCCGGGCGCCTCGGCCGCCTATGCGCCGGCGATGCTGGCGGCCCTGCCGTATGTGCTGATCCCGCACCCGCGCGTGCTGCTGATCGGCGCCTCCGGCGGGTTTCGCATCGCCGAGGCGCGGGTGCTGGGCGCCGCCGTCATCACCGCGCTGGAGCCGGAGCCGGTGCTGCGCGAAGCCATCCGGCGCGGCCTCGGCCCGGCGCCGCCGACCGATCCCGCCGTGTCGGCGAAAAACCCGCTGGCGGCGGCGCGGTCCGGGGAGAACTACGACCTGATCGACATCGCTGGGGATTTCCTCGACGCCGCCGAGGCCAATGCCAGCGCTTTCAGCGTCGAGGCGCTGGAAGCCGACTTGCGTGCGCTGTCGCCCGCGGGCGTGCTGTCGGTGCCGGTCTCGATCCGCGATTTTCCCGCTTACGCGCTGCGGCTGCTGGCGACCGCGCGGGCGGCGCTGCTGGCGGCGGGGGTGAGCGATCCGGGGCAGCACGTGCTCGCCTACCGTTCGGCCTGGAACGTGCGCATCCTGCTCTCCCGCGCCCCCTTCGATGCGCAGCGGATCGCAGCGGCAAAGGCGTTCTGCGACGCGCGGTCGTTCGACGTCAGCTATTTCCCCGGCATCGACCCGGCGGCGGCGCGCGCGGACATCTACAACGACCTGCCGCCGGTTTCCTTCGAGTCGGGCGAGGTCGAGACCGGCGGCCCGGCGCGCGACGCCATCGCCGACGAGGCCGGGGCGGTGCTGGCGGGCCGGCCCACGCCGTCGGCCGCGAGCTTCAACCTGTCGCCGATCACGCTCGACCGGCCGGCCTGGTATGCGCTGCTGCGGCTCGATCGGCTGGGGACGGTGCTGCGGCGCATCGAGCTGCTGCCGCAGCCGGAGGTCGGCGCCCTGGTCAACCTGGCGGTGCTGGCGCAGGCGGCGCTGATCGCGCTGGCGGTGCTGCTGGTGCCGCTGGTCGCCGGGCGGCGGCTGCGGGCGCCGGGCGGGACGTTTTCGGCCGCCGTGTATTTCGCCGCCCTCGGCCTCGGCTTCCTCGCCATCGAGATCGACCTGATCGAGCAGGCGAGTTTTTTGCTCGACGACCGCACCAGCGGCTTTGCCCTGGTGCTGACCGGGATGCTCATCTGCTCGGGGCTGGGCAGCATGGTGTCGTCGCGGTTCGCCGCCCGGCCGGCGCTGGCCGCCGCCGTCGCCGCTTGCGTCGTGGTGCTCTGGTGCGCGGCGATGCTGGCCTGGCTGCAACCGCTGCTGCTGGCCGCGATCGGGCTGCCGTTCGCGGCGCGCGCGGCGCTCGTGCTGGCGCTGGCGGCGCCGGTGTCGTTCGCGCTCGGGATGCCGTTCCCGCTCGGGCTGGCGCAGACCGGGACCGGCGCCGTTCCTGCCCTGGGCCTGGGCGCTCAACGGCGCCTTCTCCGTGGTGGCGACGCCACTGGCCAACCTGATCGCGCGCGAACAGGGCTATAGCGGGGTTCTGTTGGCGGCGCTGCTGCTGTATGCAGTCGCCATCGTCACCGTCCCCCGGCCGAGGAAGACTTTCCAGTGGCAGGATTTGTCGCCCCGCTGAGCCGCCGCTCCCTGCTCGCCGCCGCGGCGCTGGCCGTGCCGGCGCGCCGGGCCGGTGCGGCCAACGCGCTGCCGGGCTGGAACCGCGCGGCCTACGAGACGGCGATGGCGCGGTCGGGACGGCACGTGTCGCTGACCGACGCGCAGTTCGACGCCATCCAGACCCGCAAGCCGGCAGCATTGCATCGCATCGCGGACTATCTCAAGGCGCATCTGCGCGAGGCCGATCCGCGCGTGATGGCGGCGTTCGAGGCGGTGCCGCGGGAATACTTCCACTACCTCTACGACCAGCGCCGGGCGACCCCCGGCGACGCCTATGAAGATAACCCGAAACCCTGGGCCCTCGGCTACGGCTCGGCGCTGTCGGACTATCTCGGCCAGGCCTACATGACGCAGGTCTGCCAGCCGAAGCCCGACGACATCACGCTGGAGATCGGCACCGGCAGCGGGTTCCAAAGCGCGCTGCTGAGCCGCATCGTGCGGCACGCCTACACGATCGAGATCATCGAGCCGCTCGGCCGCGCGGTCGGAAAGATTTTTGCGCCGCTCGGCTACGACAACGTCTCGACGCGGGTGGGCGACGGCTATTACGGCTGGCCGGAAGTGGCGGGCGGGTTCGACATCATCATCGTCACCTGCGCCGCGCAATACGCCCCGCCCGACCTGCTGAAGCAGCTCAAGCCGAGCGGGCGCATGATCATCCCGATCGGCCAGCCGTTCAAGCGCGGGCAGGTGCTCTACATCTACACCAAGGACGCGGCGGGGAAAGTGCATTCGCGCCGCGACGTGGGTGTGTTCTTCATCCCGATGACCGGGGCGATGATGCGGGCGCGGAGCACGGCGGCGGCCGACTGAGGGACCGGCTGCACGGCGGCATTCCGCGCTTGCCGCCGCCCGGCCCGCGGCGCAAACTTCGCGGCTCACGGTTCCCGGAGCGCCGGGGGCCGATCGTCACGGGGAGGAAAACCGATGGTCAGGAAAGTAACGGCACTGCTGGCCGGCGCCGTGCTGGCGCTGGCGCTGCCGCTGGCGGCGCAGGCGAAAACGTTCTTCTGGATTTCGCACGGCTCGCCGGCCGATCCGGTGTGGACCTACTTCCTCGCCGGCGCCAAGCAATGGGCGCACGACACCGGCAACACCGTGAACACCTCGTTCCACAACGGCGACGTGCCGTCGCAGCAGGAAGCGGTGCGCGCCGCCATCGCCGCGAAAGCCGCCGGCATCGTCACCACCAGCCCCGATCCGGGCAGCATGGTGCAGGTGGTGCAGGATGCGCACGCCGCGCACATCCCGATCATCAACTTCAACACGCCCGACCCCAAGGCGCATTTCGACGCCTATGTCGGCGGCAACAACGTCGCGTTCGGCCGCGGCTGGGCGCAGTATCTGGTGGACCACCATCTGGTGAAGTCCGGCGATTTCGTCTGGATGCCGGTGGAGGTTCCCGGCGCCACCTACGGCGTGCAGGAGGAACAGGGCATTGCCAGCGTGTTCAAACCGCTCGGCATCACCTGGGAGGTCACCGAGGCGACGCTCGACCAGGCGGAGATCATCACCCGCATGACCGACTACCTGACCGCGCACCGCAGCAAGGTGAAGGCAATCATCGGCCTGGGCGACCTGGTGACCGGCAGCATCAAGCGCGTGTTCGACCAGGTCGGCATCAAGCCGGGCGAAATCCCGGTGGTCGGCTGGGGCAACTCGCTCGACACCACGCAGGAAGTCATCAACGGCTACGTCAACGCCGCGCAGTGGCAGGACCCGCAGGCGACCAGCTATGTGGCGCTGTCGCTCGCGGCGATGGCGGCCAGCGGCATCCCGCCGGGGTTCAACGTCACCACCGGCGCGCTCTATGAGAAGGACAAGGCGCCGATCTACGACGCCATCCTGCGCGGCAAGTAGCCGTCCGGTCCGGCGTGCGCGGCGGCCCGTGTCGCCGCGCACGCCTCCGCTTCATCCCCCAGCGAACGACGGGACGACGTGACCCAGGGCTCGTTGCTGCAGCGGCTGATCGCGCGGCCGGAGGCGGGGCCGTTCGTGCTGCTGCTGGTCGAGATCGTCGTGTTCGGCTCGCTCAACCCGGAATTCCTGTCGCTGCAGAACATCGGCAACACGCTCGCCTTCACGGTCGAGCTGGGGCTGATCGCGCTCGCCATGACGCTGCTGATGACCTCGGGGGAGTTCGACCTGTCGGTCGGCTCGGTGTTCGGGTTCTCGCCGGTGCTGATGTGGACGCTGTTCAACAGCGGGGCCACCTCGCTGAACGTCGCCTTCGTCGCGGCCCTGGCGATGGCGGCGCTGATCGGGCTGGTCAACGGCTGGTTCGTCACGCGGCTGAAGATCACCTCGTTCCTGGTCACGCTGGGCATGCTGCTGGTGGTGCGCGGCACCGCGCTGTTCATCACGCAGGGCTTTCCGCAGCGCACCTGGAGCGCCGGCGGACACGTGCTGACCGACGCGCTGGTGGGCGAGTTCCATGTCGGCGAACTGCGGCTCTACATGTCGCTGTTCTGGTTCATCGCCGCCGCGCTGGTGCTCGGCTACGTGCTGACCGGCACCAAGGCGGGCAACTGGATCCAGGCCTCCGGCGGCAATCCCGGTGCTGCGCGGGCGCGCGGGGTGAACGTGGACCGCACGAAGGTCGCGCTGTTCGTGCTGTCGGCCGTGATGTCCGCCTTCGCCGGCATCATCAGTTCGATCCGCACCTCGGCCGCCAATCCGAACAGCGGCACCGGCTACGAGCTGGAAGTGATCGCGATGGTGGTGATCGGCGGCACCGCGCTGACCGGCGGGCGCGGCACGGTGATCGGCACCGTGCTCGGCATCTTCATCCTGCGCGCCATGCGCAACGGCATCGTGATGATCGGCGTGCCCGGCCTCGCCTACAACATTTTCATCGGCGCCATCATCCTCGGCATGATGGCGCTGCACGCGTCGCTGGAACGCCGGCACCACGCGGGGACCTGAGGCGATGGCCGACGACCTGATCCGCATGGAGCACATCGACAAATACTACGGCCGCGTGCATGCGCTCGACGACGTGACCTTCGTGGTGAGGGAGCGCGAGATCGTCGGCCTGCTCGGCGACAACGGCGCCGGCAAATCGACGCTGATCAAGGCGCTGTCCGGCGCGGTGCCGATCACCGGTGGCACCATCTACGTGCGCGGCAAGCGGGTGGAAATCCGCAGCACCAGCGACGCCATCGCCCGCGGCATCGAGACCATCTACCAGGACTCCGCCCTCGTCCCGCAACTGTCGATCGCGCGCAATCTGTTCCTCGGCCGCGAGCCGCTGCGTTCGCCGCACCTGCTGAACCGCATGGACCAGGCGACGATGGACGCGGTGGCAAGGAAGCTGCTGCGGCAGGTCGGCATCACGAAGGACATCCCGCCTGCCACGCCGGTCAGCGCGCTGTCGGGCGGCGAGCGGCAGGCGGTGGCGATCGCGCGGGCGATGTATTTCGACAGCGACCTTATCATCCTCGACGAGCCGACCAACAATCTCGGCGTCGCCGAGACGCAGGGCGTGCTGCGCTTCGTGCGCACCGCCCGCGATTCCGGGCATTCCTGCATCTTCATCGCGCACAACATCCACCACGTCTTTCAGGTGGTGGACCGCATCGTGGTGATGCGGCGCGGCCGGGTGGTGGCCGACGACATCGACCCGAAGCACACCACCATCGAAGCGGTGGAGAGCGTCATCACCGGGATGGCGGACAGCGAACTCGGCGCCGCCGCGCAGTAGCGGCGGTCGCGAACCGGCGCGGCGCGGCGCGCGCCCGTAGAAGATCGCCTTCCCTGCCATCAGCCCGGCGACCAGCAGCACCAGGAACACGATGACGAAGATGTAGAACAGGATTTTCGCGATCCCGGCAGAGGCGGCGGCGATGCCGCCGAACCCGAACACGCCGGCGATGATGGCGACCACGAAGAAAAACAAGGCGAGTCTGAGCATCGCTTCCCTCTTCGCCCGCCGACCGGGCGCCACAGCCGTGATCGCAACGGGTGGCCAAAAGTCCAGTTGCCGCCGCCGCACCGTCACGTCGGCGCGATGACACCGACGTTCAGGGGAACAGCCCGCGCACGTTTTTCGCGTTGCGCACTTTCGCCACCCCGATCGCCATTGCCGCGGTACGGTGCGACACCTTGTCGCGCGCGGCGCGATCGAGCACCTGGACGAAGGCACGCTGCAACACCCGATACAGCCGGTCGTTGACCTCCGCCTCGTCCCAGAAAAACTGCTGCAAATCCTGCAGCCACTCGAAATAGCTGACGACGACGCCGCCGGCGTTGCACAGGATGTCGGGGATGACGAAAATCTCCGGCCGCGCCTCCAGCACCGCGTCGGCATCCGGCGTGGTCGGGCCGTTGGCGGCCTCGGCCAGCACGCGGCAGGCCAGGCGCTGGGCGATCGTGCCGTCGATCACCCGCTCCAGCGCCGCCGGCACCAGGATGTCGCAGGGCTGCACCAGCAACTGGGCGGGGTCGAACACCAGTTCGTTGGAGAAGCCGGCGAGCTTGCCGGCGGCGGCGGCGTGGCGCAGCAGGGCGGGCACGTCGAGGCCTTTTGCGTCGAAGTAGCAGGCGGTGTGGTCCGACACCCCCACCACCCTCACCCCGCGCGCGGCGAGCGACGCGGCGGTGACCGAGCCGACATTGCCGAACCCCTGCACGATCGCCGTCGCCCCGGTCATCGGCAAGGCAAGCCGCTCCATCGCCCGCTCGACCAGATAGACCACGCCGCGCCCGGTCGCCTCGCGCCGGCCGAGCGTGCCGCCGGTCGCCACCGGCTTGCCGGTGACGATCTCGGTCACGGTCCGGCCCTGGTACATGGAATAGGTGTCCATGAACCACGCCATCACCTGCTCGTTGGTGCCCATGTCCGGCGCCATCACGTCGGTGTGCGGGCCGACGAAGGGGATCATCTCCTGCATGTAGCGGCGCGACAGGCCCTCCAGCTCGCGAAGCGAGAGCGCGTAGGGATCGACCGTCACCCCGCCCTTGGCGCCGCCATAGGGCAGGCCGGCCAGCGCGCATTTCCAGCTCATCCACACCGCCAGCGCCGCCACCTCGCCGATATCGACGCTGGGCGCGAAGCGGGTGCCGCCCTTGGTCGGGCCGAGCGTCAGGTGGTGCTGCACGCGAAACCCCTGAAACACCGTCAGCCGCCCGTCGTCGCGATGCACCGGGCAGGAGACGGCGATCGCCCGCTTGGGGTAGAGCAGCCGGTCGCGCTCGTCGCCGGGGATCTCCAGGTGGTCGGCGATGCGGTAAAACTGCGTGCGGGCCATATCGAACACCGGCCCGGAATAGATGTTCATGCGGCGTTGGCTCCCTCGTCCGGCATGGCGGTCAACCCACGGTAGCAGGTTGTGCAGCGGCCGGCGCGGGCCTAGTACGCCCGCGTGATCGACAAGCTCGAGTACCTGCTGGCGCTGGCCGAGGCACGGCATTTCGGCCGCGCCGCCGCCGCCTGCGGCACCACCCAGCCGACGCTCTCGGCCGGCATCAAGCAGCTGGAGGAGAGTTTCGGCGTGCTGCTGGTCGAGCGCGGCAGCCGCTTCCGCGGCTTCACCGCGGCCGGCGAGCGGACGCTGGAATGGGCGCGGCGCATCGTCGGCGATGCGCGGGCGATGCGCCAGGAGATTGCGGCGCTGCGCACGGCGCTGTCGGGGCAGTTGCGGCTGGCGGCGATCCCGACCGCGATGCCGATGCTGACCCGGCTGACCGGGCCGTTCGCGCTGCAGCATCCGCAGGTGAAGCTGACCATCCTGTCGCGCACATCGGACGAGGTGCTGTCGCTGCTGGAGAACCTGGAGGCGGATGCCGGCGTCACCTACATCGACAACGAGCCGGTCGGGCGGGTGGTGGCGGTGCCGCTGTATCGCGAGCGGTTCCAGCTGATCTGCCGCACCGGGGGCGCCTTCGCCGGGCGGCGGGCGGTGCGCTGGGCGGAGCTGGCGGAGGTGAAGCTGGCGCTGCTGACGCCGGACATGCAGAACCGCCGCATCATCGACCGGGCGCTGCGGCAGGCGGGGATCGCGCCGCCGGTGATGGTGGAATCGGATTCGATGGTGGCGCTGCTCTCGCACCTGCGCACCGGCGCCTGGGCAAGCGTGCTGCCCGTGCAATGGACCGAGACGCTGGCGCTGGCGCCGGGGGTGGAGGCGCTGCCGCTGGAGGAGCCGGAGGTGGCGAACACGGTCGGCCTGGTGGTGCCGCACCGCGAGCCGCTGCCGGTGTTGTCGGCCGCCCTGGTGGCGGCGGCGCGGCTGGGGGTTCTGGACGCGCAGTGATCGGGAACTCCGATCAGCCGATGGCCCCGCCTGGATTGATCGGCGGCCGGCGCGGGCGCATCTGCCAGATATGGCCGGAGGAAACATGCCCTTGCCCGAACCCTGGAGCGCCGAGCGGGCCGCCGAGGTGATCGCTCGCCACGCGGGTGATCAGAGCGCCCTGCTGCCGCTGCTGCACGCCCTGCAAGCCGTGTTCGGCTGCATCCCCGAGGCCGCGATCCGCCCGGTCGCCGAGGCGCTGAACCTCAGCCGTGCGGAGGTGCATGGGGTGGTCAGCTTCTACCACGATTTCCGCCGCGCCCCCGCGGGGCGGCACGTGCTGAAACTGTGCCAGGCGGAAGCGTGCCAGTCGATGGGCTGCCGTTCGCTCGCGGCAGAGGTCGAGCGGCAGCTCGGCGTGCGGCTGGGCGGGACGACGGGCGACGGGCGCGTGACCGTCGAGGCGGTGTATTGCCTCGGCCTCTGCGCCACCGCGCCGTCGGCGATGCTGGACGGGCAGGTGGTGGGGCGGCTGACGCCGGCACGGGTCGAGGCGCTGCTGGAGACGCTGGCATGACCGGCCGCGTGTTCGTCCCCGGCGATGCGGCGGCGGTTGCGGTCGGCGCCGACGACGTGGCGGCGGCGCTGGCCCGGCTGGCGCCGGAAGCGCGCGTGGTCCGCACCGGCTCGCGCGGGCTGTTCTGGCTGGAGCCGCTGATCGAGGTCGAAACGCCGGAGGGGCGCATCGGCTACGGGCCGGTCGCGGCGGAGGACGTGCAGGGGCTGCTCGCGGCCGGGCTGCTGGCGGGCGGGGCGCACCCGTTGCGGCTGGGTGCGCCGGAGGCACTGCCGTTCCTGAAGCGGCAGACGCGGCTGACCTTCGCGCGCTGCGGCATCGTCGATCCGCGCAGCCTCGAGGACTATCGGGCGCATGGCGGCTGGCGGGGGCTGGAGCGCGCGATTTCGCTCGGCGCCGCGGCGGCGCTGGAGGAGGTGGTGCAGTCCGGGCTGCGCGGACGCGGCGGCGCCGGCTTTCCCACCGGGATCAAGTGGCGCACCGTGGCGCAGACCAAGGCGGCGCAGAAATACGTCGTCTGCAACGCCGACGAGGGCGACAGCGGCACGTTTTCCGACCGCATGGTCATGGAGGGCGACCCGTTCGTGCTGATCGAGGGCATGGCGATCGCCGGCTTCGCCGTGGGGGCGACCAAGGGATTTCTCTACGTTCGTTCGGAATATCCGCACGCCATCTCGGCGCTTGGCGATGCGCTGACCATCGCGCGCGCCGCGGGCTATCTCGGCGCCAACGTCGCCGATGGCGGCTTCGCCTTCGACATCGAGCTGCGCGTCGGCGCCGGGGCGTATGTCTGCGGCGAGGAAACCGCGCTGCTCGACAGCCTGGAGGGCAAGCGCGGCCAGGTGCGCGCAAAACCGCCGCTGCCGGCGCATCAGGGCCTGTTCGGCCAGCCGACGGTCATCAACAACGTCATCTCGCTCGCCTCCGTGCCGGTGATTCTTGCCGAGGGCGCCGCGCGGTATCGCGATTTCGGCATGGGCCGGTCGCGCGGCACCATGCCGATCCAGCTGGCGGGCAATGTCCGCCACGGCGGGCTGTTCGAGACGGGGTTCGGCGTCACGCTCGGCGAACTGGTCGATGACATCGGCGGCGGCACGGCGAGCGGGCGGCAGGTGCGCGCGGTGCAGGTGGGCGGCCCGCTCGGCGCCTACTTTCCGCGGGCGCTGTTCGACACCAAGTTCGACTATGAGGCCTTTACCGCCAGGGATGGCCTGATCGGCCACGGCGGCATCGTGGTGTTCGACGACACGGTCGATATGGCCGAGCAGGCGCGCTTTGCGATGGAGTTCTGCGCCATCGAGTCCTGCGGCAAATGCACGCCCTGCCGGCTCGGCTCGACGCGCGGGGTGGAAGTGATCGAGCGCATCATGCGCGGCGAGAACGTCGCCGCCAACCGCGCGCTGCTGACCGACCTGTGCAACACCATGAAGTTCGGCTCGCTGTGCGCGCTGGGCGGCTTCGCGCCGTTTCCGGTGATGAGCGCGCTGACGCACTTCCCCGAGGATTTCGCCGGCCCGAGACTGCGCGTGGCGGCCGAGTGAGGAGCGGACGGATGACCCTGATCACGGAAACCGACTACGGAACGCCGGCCGCCGAGAGCACGACCAGCGTATCGCTCACCATCGACGGCGCGGCGGTGACGGTGCCGGCGGGCACGTCGATCATGCGCGCGGCGATGCAGGCCGGCACGCAGATCCCGAAACTCTGCGCCACCGACACGCTCGGCGCCTTCGGCTCCTGCCGCGTCTGCCTGGTCGAGATCGACGGCCGCCCCGGCACGCCGGCAAGCTGCACCACGCCGGTCGCCGCCGGCATGGCGGTGCGCACGCAGACCCCACGGCTGCAGCAGATCCGCCGCGGGGTCATGGAGCTGTACGCCTCGGACTATCCGCGCGACTGGCTCTCCGATCCGAAGCAGCAGGACAACGAATTGTTCCGGACCGCTTCAGCGGTGGGCCTTCACGAGATCCGCTATCCGCAGCAGGTGCTGAACCATCTCGCGGCGCCGAAGGACGAGAGCAATCCGTATTTCACCTTCGATCCCAGCCGCTGCATCGTGTGCTCGCGCTGCGTGCGCGCCTGTGACGAGATCCAGGGCACCTTCGCGCTGACCATCGAGGGCCGCGGCTTCGAATCGCGCATGGTGGCGGGCATCGACGAGGGCTTCCTGCAGTCCGAATGCGTCTCCTGCGGTGCCTGCGTGCAGGCGTGCCCGACCTCGGCGCTGGTCGAGAAATCGGTGATCGAGGCCGGCCTGCCGGAACATTCCGTCGTCACCACCTGCGCCTATTGCGGCGTCGGCTGCTCGTTCAGGGCGGAGATGCGCGGCGAGCAGGTGGTGCGCATGTTGCCGTGGAAGGACGGCAAGGCGAACCACGGCCATAGCTGCGTCAAGGGCCGCTTCGCCTGGGGCTATGCGATGCACAAGGAGCGCATCCTCAAGCCGATGCTGCGCGAGCGGACCAGCGACCCGTGGCGCGAAGTGAGCTGGGAGGAGGCGATCGGCCGCGTCGCCTCCGAGTTCAAGCGCATCCAGGCGCAATACGGCAAGGACGCGATCGGCGGCATCACCTCCTCGCGCTGCACCAACGAGGAGACGTATCTGGTGCAGATGCTGGTGCGCGCCGGGTTCGGCAACAACAACGTCGATACCTGCGCGCGCGTCTGCCACTCGCCGACGGGTTACGGGCTGGGGACGACGTTCGGCACGTCGGCCGGCACGCAGGACTTCGATTCAATCGACCACGCCGATGTGGTGATGATCGTCGGCGCCAATCCGACCGACGCGCATCCGGTGTTCGCCTCGCGCATGAAGCGGCGGCTGCGCCAGGGTGCCAGGCTGATCGTGATCGATCCGCGCCGCATCGACCTGGTACGCTCGCCGCACGTGGCGGCGCAGTACCACCTGCCGCTGCGTCCCGGCACCAATGCCGCGGTGCTGAACGCGATGGCACACGTCATCCTCACCGAAGGGCTGGTGAACGAAGCGTTCGTGCGCGAACGCTGCGATGTTGCGGCATTCAGCGAATGGGCCGCCTTCATCGCCGAGGCGCGCAACAGCCCGGCCGAAGTGGCAGAAATCTCCGGCGTGCCGGCGCAGACGATCATCGACGCGGCGCGGCTCTATGCGACCGGCGGCAATGCGGCGATCTACTACGGCCTGGGCGTGACCGAGCACAGCCAGGGCACGACGACGGTGATGGCGATCGCGAACCTTGCGATGGCGACCGGCAATATCGGCCGCCCCGGCGTCGGCGTGAACCCGCTGCGCGGTCAGAACAACGTGCAGGGCTCGTGCGACATGGGCAGCTTCCCGCACGAGCTCACCGGCTACCGGCACATCGGCATCGACGCCGTGCGCGCGTCCTTCGAGGCGGCATGGGGCTGCTCGCTGGACAAGGAGCCGGGCCTGCGCATTCCCAATATGCTCGACGAGGCGGTGGGCGGCCGGTTCAAGGGCCTCTACGTGCAGGGCGAGGACATCCTGCAGTCCGATCCCGATACGCACCACGTCGCCGCCGGACTCGCGGCGATGGAATGCGTCGTGGTGCAGGACCTGTTCCTGAACGAGACCGCGAACCACGCGCACGTCTTCCTGCCCGGCTCGACTTTTTTGGAGCGCGACGGCACCTTCACCAATGCCGAACGGCGCATCCAGCGCATCCGCCGCGTGATGACGCCGCGCGCCGGCATGGCGGACTGGGAAGTCACGGTCGCCATCGCGCGCGCGATGGGACTGGAGATGAACTATCGCGATCCGTCCGAGATCATGGACGAGATCGCGCGCCTCACGCCGACGTTCGCCGGCGTCTCCTACGCCAAGCTCGACGAGCTCGGCTCGGTGCAGTGGCCGTGCAACGCGGCGGCGCCGGAGGGCACGCCGGTGATGCACATGGAGCGGTTCGTGCGCGGCAGCGGGCAGTTCATGCTCACCGAGTACCAGCCGACCGACGAGCGCAGCACGCGGAAATTCCCGCTGCTGCTGACCACGGGGCGCATCCTGTCGCAATATAACGTCGGCGCGCAGACGCGGCGCACCGCGAACGTGCTGTGGCACGAGGAGGACCGGCTGGAAATCCACCCCGCCGACGCCGAACAGCGCGGCCTGCGCAGCGGCGACTGGGCGCGGCTGTCCAGCCGTGCCGGCGAGACCACGCTGCGCACGCTGGTCACCGACCGCGTCGCGCCGGGCGTGGTGTACACCACGTTCCACCACCCGAACACGCAGGCCAACGTGGTGACGACGGACTTCTCCGACTGGGCCACCAACTGTCCCGAATACAAGGTGACGGCGGTGCAGGTGACGCCGTCCAACGGACCGACCGAGTGGCAGACGCGCTATGAGGAACAGGCGCAGCAGAGCCGCCGGGTGCTGGCGGACGCGGCGGATTGATCGCGGCACAGGTCCGGCGGGCGGCCATTTTCGCGCTCGCCGGACTGTTCGCGGCGGCCATGACGGCGGATGGCAGCCGCGATCTGCGCGCGGACGAGGCGCTCGGCGGCCACACGATCGCGCGGCACGTCGGCCGGAGCGACGCATTTCTCGCACAGCGCCTGGCGGAGGAACCGGAGATTGCCGACGCCAGTTCGTTCGAGAGCCTTGCCGAGGCAGAGCAGGCCGTTGGCGCAGCCTTGCAGGCGCGCGCCGATGCGATCGCGGCGTGGACTGTCGGGCGCGGACCCGACGGGCGGCGCCGCGTGCTGCGGCTCGACCAGGACGTCGGCTGGCCGGTCGGGCGCGTGCTGGAACGCGGCCGCGCCGCGCCGGTCGTCACCTCGCGCGTGCGCGTGATCCTGCGCCGGCTGGCCGCCGCGGATCGGCCGTGGTTCGTCTTGACGGCGTTCCCCGAGCCATAGGAATCTGAGGCGATGGCGAAGGAACTCACGGAAACCTATCCCGACCTCGCGCATCTGCTCGGGGCCTATCTGCACCAGGACTTTGCCATCTACGGCGGGACCCTGGCCGATGCCGTCACGGCGTTCGCCGAGGACGATGCGCCAAAGGCTGCCTCCGGCGCGCGCAGCGACATCGCCCGCTTGCTGCAGGATCACGCGCCGGATCTGGAACGCGCCCTGCGCCTGCTGGAACCTGGGCATGCACGCCCGCCCGGCATGGACGCGCGCAGCTATCTCCACTGGCTCGACGGGCTGCTCGCCGGGGCGGCGCACGCCCATCACGACGCCGCCGAATGACCATCCGGCCGCAGCGCCGCACCCTGCCCGCCGTGTGGCGCCACGGCGTCCGCGTGGCGTCGGCGCCGCGCGACATTCCGGAGGAGACGCCGCTCGCGCTGACCTTCAACCGCGAGACCTATGCGGTGATGATGGGCACGCCTGCGGACCTCGAAGATTTCGCGGTCGGCTTCGCGCTCACCGAGGGCATCGTCGCCGGCGCCGACGAGATCGCCGCACTCGACGTCGTGGAGCATGCGTTGGGGATCGAGTTGCGCATGGACCTGGTTCGGCCGCGCCTCGCCGCGCTGACACGGCGGCGGCGGCGGCTCGCCGGGCCGACCGGCTGCGGATTGTGCGGCATCGACAGCCTCGCCGAAGCCGTCCGCCAGCCACCCTCCGTCGCCGCCGGGCGTCCGGTGGCCGCCGCCGAGATCGCGCTGGCGCTGCGGGCGATGGAGCCGCTGCAGGCGCTGAACGCGGCGACGCACGCCGTCCACGCCGCCGCGTTCTGGCATCCGGCC
Organism: uncultured Pseudomonadota bacterium; assembly: GCA_963786445.1. Taxonomy (GTDB): domain Bacteria; phylum Pseudomonadota; class Alphaproteobacteria; order Acetobacterales; family Acetobacteraceae; genus JAFKFJ01. Next base: position 376,417 of record CAWAZU010000028.1, on the reverse strand, counting down.
GAAGGCATCGTGGCGCTGCGCGAGGATGTCGGGCGGCACAATGCGCTCGACAAGCTCGCGGGCGCGCTGACGCGCGCCGGGCGGTCGGCGGCGGACGGGATGGTGCTGCTCAGCAGCCGCATCTCGATCGAGATGGTGCAGAAGGCGGCGGCGCTCGGCGCGCCGGTGCTGGTCGCGGTCTCGGCGCCGACCGCGCATGCCGTGCGGCTCGCCGAGGCGTCCGGCATGACGCTCGTCGCCATCGCGCGCCGCGACGGCTTCGAGGTATTCTGCGGCGCGCACCGGATCACGGCGGAGGAGCAAGCGGATGTCGCATGACGCCAAGCTGGTCCGTATGGCCAACGACATCGGAAAATTCTTCGCTGCCCAAGGCGAGGCGCGCGCGGTCGAGGGCATCGCCACGCACCTGAAAAAATTCTGGACCCCGCGCATGCGCGCCGAGATCATCGCGCACGCGGAGGCCGGCGGCGCCGGCCTGGACGAACTGCCGCGCCGCGCCGTCGCACGTCTGGCCGCGGAGAGTTCCGCTCCCGCCTGACCGACCCGCGCGGCGTTCCCTCCGGCTTCTTGGTGGTTGAACGCAATTTTAGCCTCGCAGCGCCAGGCTGCGTGCGTCAATAGAGACGCGGCCGGATCGTCAATCGGACCATGACCCGAGAGGCCGCGTTGTCGCTGCGACCGTCACAAGGACCAGCCCGCATGCACCAGGCCGCCGCGCCCGCCCGCCTGATCCGCAACGATGCCGAGGCGCTCGCCGTCGCCGCCGCCTTCCGCGACCGTATCGCCGCCGAGGCCGCCGAGCGCGACCGCGCGCGCCGCCTGCCGCACGCCGAAGTGACGGCGCTGTCGCAGAGCGGTTTCTGGGCCATCACGGTCCCCGCCGCGCACGGCGGCGCCGATGTCAGCCACCGCACATTGGCCGAGGCGACGGCGCTGCTCGCCGAGGGCGACCCTAGCATCGCCCAGATCCCGCAGAACCATTTTTCCACGCTGGAGACGCTGCGCCACGTGGCGACCGAGGCGCAGCAGCGCGAGATGTTCGCACGCGTGCTGGCCGGCGCGCGCTTCGGCAACGCCGAGGCCGAGCGCGGGCCACCGACGACGCTGCGTGAGGCGGGCGGGCTGTTCCGCCTGGATGGCCGCAAAGCCTATTGCACCGGGGCGCTGTTCGCCGACCTCGTCACCGTGACCGCGCGTGACGAGACGGGCCGCGCCGTGCTCGCGATCGTGGAGCGCGACGCGCCCGGCATGACCATCCTGGATGACTGGTCGGGGATGGGCCAGCGCACCACGGCGAGCGGCACCGCCATCCTCGACACCGTCGCGGTGCGGCCGGAGCGGGTGATGCCGCTCGACGGCGCCTTCGGCCGGCGCAGCCCGGTCGGGGCGTTCGCGCAACTGCTGCACGCCGCGATCGACCTCGGCATCGGGCGCGGGGCGCTGCGCGCCGCCGCCGATTTCGTGCGCGCGCGCAGCCGGCCGTTCCGCGATGCCGGCGTCGATCGCGCCCAGGACGACCCGCTGCTGCTCGCCCGCTTCGGCCAGCTCCAGGTGCAGGTCCACGCCGCCGAGGCGATGCTCGCCCGCGCCGCCGCGGCGCTCGACGATGCGCGCTCGGCCCCCGCAGACGCGACGCTGATCGCTGCCTCGGTCGCGGTGGCCGAGGCGCGCGCCGTCACCACCGACGCGGCACTGGCCGCCGCCTCCGGGCTGTTCGAGCTGGCCGGCGCGCATGCCACGCTGGCCGCCTACGACCTCGACCGTTTCTGGCGCGATGCACGGACGCACACGCTGCACGACCCGGTGCGCTGGAAATACCACGCCATCGCCAACTTCCACCTCAACGGCATCGCACCTCCGCTGCGCTCCTACCTCTGACGCGGCAGCCGTCATCACGCTGTCACAATCCCCCTTGATTGCCGGATCGAGAAAGGTATATGCGACTTCATGGCGTCTCGCGCGGGCCCGCCAGGGCGATGCGCGTGCCGCTCCGGCAGCCGCCGGTCCGTAACATAGAGCCAAGGATCACATGAACCCGCGATCTAGCAGCCAACCCTCGGAGAGCCACAGTCGGCGCTGCGCGCCCGACGTGACTTCGCCGCTGGGTTGGGTCGTCGCCCGGGACGTGCATGTGACCGCAACGGAATCGACGCCGTCGCGTTGATCCCCTAGCGGCCCGAGCGCCCCGGGTTCGAGCAACCGCTTGAGCCAGAGGAGGCGCCTGATGGCCGCTCTGTGTTTTCTCCGTTGTGCCCGCCGCCGGGGTTTCGGCCTCGGCGCAGCGCGGCTGCGCCGCCGCCCGTCCGCGTCCGCCTCCCTGCTGCCGCCAAGTTGACCGCCTCCGCCGCGCCGCCGGCGCGGCCGAGGTGAGGCAACGATGACGGTTGCGGCAGCGCATGGCGCGCCGCGGGAGAACGCAACGATGAGCTACGTGGATCGCAGCATACCGGACGCCGACAGCGCGGTGCTGGACTTCGCCCATCTCGGCGACATCGAAGGCGCGTTCGGCACCATTCGCCAGCACGACATCGCGGCACGGGTCACCTGGCGGCGGCGCATCGCGACGCTGCTCGCGGTTCTCGGCCCCGGCCTGATCGTCATGGTCGGCGACAACGATGCCGGCGCCTTCGCCACCTACACCCAGGCCGGGCAGATGTACGGCACGTCGCTGCTGTGGACGCTGCTGCTGCTGGTGCCGGTGCTCTATGTGAACCAGGAGATGGTGCTGCGCCTCGGCGCGGTCACCGGCGTGGGCCACGCGCGGCTGATCCTGGAGCGGTTCGGCCGCTTCTGGGGCGCGTTCAGCGTCATCGACCTGTTTCTGCTCAACGCGCTCACCATCGTCACCGAGTTCATCGGCATCAGCCTGGCACTCGATTATCTCGGCGTCTCAAAACTCGCCGGCGTCGGGACGGCGGCGGCGCTGACGGTGATCGCGGCGAGCACCGGCAGCTTCCGCCGCTTCGAGCGGTTCGCGATGGTGCTGTGCGTCGGCAGCGTGCTGCTGCTGCCGATCTTCCTGATGGCGCATCCGCCGTTGGGCACGCTCGCGCGCGACTTCGTGCTGCCGCAATGGCCCGCCGGCAAGCTTTCGGACGTGCTGCTGCTGGTGATCGGCATCGTCGGCACCACGGTCGCGCCGTGGCAGCTGTTCTTCCAGCAGAGCTACGTCATCGACAAGCGCATCACGCCGCGGTTCATGCCCTATGAGCGCGCCGATCTGTGGATCGGCATCGCCATCGTGGTGCTCGGCGCCGCGGCGATGATGGCGTTCTGCGCCGCCGCCTTCTCCGGCACGCCCGCCGCCGGGCAGTTCACGGATGCCGGCGGCGTCGCGTCCGGTCTCGGCCGATACGTGGGCCACGCGGCGGGCGTGCTGTTCGCGTTGGCGCTGATCGACGCCAGCGTGATCGGCGCCGCCGCGGTGTCGCTCGCCAGCGCCTATGCGATCGGCGACGTGCTGTCGCTGCGCCATTCGCTGCACCGCAAGCCGCGCGAGGCGATCGGCTTTCATGCCGTCTATGCCGGCCTGATCGCGCTGGCGGCGGCGCTGGTGCTGGTCCCCGGCGCGCCGCTCGGCCTCATCACCGAGGCGGTGCAGACGCTCGCCGGCGTGCTGCTGCCGAGTGCCACCGTGTTCCTGCTGCTGCTGTGCAACGACCGCGCGGTGCTGGGGCCGTGGGTGAACGGGCGTTGGCTCAACCTGTTCACCGGCACGGTGATCGCGGTGCTGGTGGTGCTGTCGGTGGTGCTGACGGCCGCGGTGCTGTTCCCCGACCTCTCCGGCACGACGATGCTGTGGATCCTCGGCGCCGGCGTGGCGTTGAGCATCGCTGCCGGCGCCGCTTCCCTGCGCCGGCGTCCCGGCGCAGTCGCCGCGACTCCCGCGCCCGACCGCAGCATCTGGCGGATGCCGCCGCTGCACCGTCTGCCGCCGCTGGTGCTGTCGGCGGGGGCGCAGGGGTGGATGCTGGTGCTGCGGCTCTATCTGGTCGCCGCCTGCGCGCTGGTCGTGCTGCGCGTCGTGCAACTGGCCATCGGCCACGGCTGAGGAGGATCTTGCCATGCCGTCGTTCCGCCGCCTCGCCTGCCGGCTCGCCCGCCTGCTGTCGTCCCCCGGCGCCGCGCGGTTGCCGGAGCTGTGGTGCCGCCCGGCCATCGTGCTGGTGCTGCGCGACCAGCGCCGGGCCGGGGCCTCGGTCGCCGGCTGGCGCTGAACCGGAAGCTGGCGCATCGCCGCCAGGCTTCCTATGTTCGCCGCGCATTTTTCGGAGCAACTAGCGCATGCACCTGCGCCCCCTGGCGGCGGCGGCCCTGTTCCTCGGCGTGTCCGGCGCTTCGCTGCCCGCTTCGGCCACCGACCTGGCGGCGCATCGGGCGATCTACAGCCTGCACCTGGAAACGACGCATGGCGGCGACGTGCAGGCCGCCACCGGCACCATGGCCTACGAGGTGCAGGATGCCTGCGACGGCTGGGCGGTGCGCCAGCGCCTGCAGATGACCGTGACCAACCGCGACGGCCAGGACATCGACATGCTTTCCGACTACACCACCTGGGAGAGCAAGGACGGGCTGCGGCTGCGCTTCCGCACGCGCCAGACCACCGATCAGGCGGTGACCAGCGATATCGCCGGCGAGGCCACGCTGAAGGCGACCGGCGCGCCGGGCACCGCGCATTTCACCAGCCCCGACGACAGCGCCAAAAAACTGCCGCCCGGCACGCTGTTTCCGATGAAGCACACCGAGGCGCTGCTCGCCGCCGCCGAGGCCGGCAAGAAGCTGCTGGCGCTGCCGCTGTTCGACGGCACCTCGGCGAGCGGGGCGCAGGACAGTTCCATCGTCATCACCAGTTGGGGCGGACCGCGGCCGAGCAAGTGGAGCGCGCTCGCCAAGCTGCCCAGCGGCCGCTTCCGCATCGCCTTCTTCGACCGCGGCCCGGCGAGCATGGAGCCGGATTACGAAGTCTCGATGCGGTATTGGGCGAACGGCGTCGCCGACGAGCTCAGCATGGATTTCGGCGACTTCGTGATGTCCGGCACGCTGGCGGAATTCCGGCTGCTCAAGCCGCACTGCTGAGCCGCGGGCATCACGGAGGCAGCCCGCGTCCGCGCCCGATCGCGGCGGCGCCGAAGCGGCCGCGCAGCGCGTCGATCGCCGCCTGTGCCGCTTTCAGCCGCTGCCGCTCCGGCTCGGCGAGATCGGGCGGGTCCGCCGCCGACCCCGGCGCCAGCGGCTGGGCGCCGATGCCGATCAGTCGATAGGCCGTGCCGTCGGCCTCGCGGGCCAGCAGCGCGCGGGCCTGCGCGAACAGCACGTCGGGCAGCCGCGTCGGCCCGGCCAGCCGGCGCGTGCGCGTGCGCAGTGCGAACGCGCCGGTCTTGAGCTTCAGCACCACGCCCGCCGCCGCGAGGTCCTGCTCCGCCAGCCGCCGCGCCAGCTTCTCGGTCAGGCGCCAGAGATGCCGCTCCAGGTCCTCGCGCCGCGTCAGGTCGGTATCGAACGTGGTCTCGGCGCTGATGGACTTGGTGTCGCGCGACGGATCGACCGGCCGGTTGTCCTCGCCGCGGGCGCGGCGGACCAGCGCCGGCCCGTCCTCGCCGAGCAGCAGTTCCGCGCGTTTCGCGTCGAGCGCCTGCAGATGGCCGAGCCTGGTGATGCCGCGCGCCTCCAGCCGCCGCGCCTGCGCCGGGCCGATGCCGGGCAGCAGCCGCACCGGCTCGGGCGCGAGCAGCGCCGCCGCCTCGCCGCCGATCACGCAGAAGCCGCGCGGCTTGTCCCGCCCCGCCGCGATCTTTGCCAGCAGCCGGTTCGGCGCCAGCCCGATCGAGACGGTGACGCCGACGTCGCGTTCGACCTGCCGCGCGAACCGCGCCAGCACCATGGCCGGCGGGCCGCCGTGCAGCGACGCGGTGCCGGCGAGGTCGAGCACCGCCTCGTCGATCGACAGCGGCTGCACCAGCGGCGTCAGCCGCCCCATCAGCGCCCTTATCTGCCGCGCCACGGCGACGTATTTCGAAAAATCCGGGCGGATCACCACCGCGTCCGGGCACGCCTTCAGCGCCTTGAACATCGGCATGGCGCTGCGCACGCCGTGCAGCCGCGCGACGTAGCACGCCGCCGTCACCACCCCGCGCACGCCGCCGCCGACGATCACCGGGCGCGCAGCCAGTTCCGGCCGGTCGCGTTTCTCCACGCTGGCGTAGAAGGCGTCGCAATCGACGTGCGCGATCGCAAGCTCGAACAGCGCCGCGTGGCGCACGATCCGCCGGCTGCCGCAGGCCGGGCACTCCGCCGCGCCGGCGGCGTCGGCATCGCAGTCGCGGCAGAGCGCGGGCACCATCGCCCCATCCCTAGCGAACCGGCGGCGGCCACATCCAGGCGGCGCCGCGCACGCCCGAGGAATCGCCGTGCCGGTTGCGCACCACCGGCGTCGTCACGACGTCGGAGAACACGTAGTGCTGCAAGACTTTGGGCAGCTCGACGTAAAGATGCTCCATGTTCGACACGCCGCCGCCGAGCACGATCACGTCGGGGTCGAGGATGTTGACGATCACCGCGAGGCCGCGCCCCATCCGGTCGGCGTGCCGCGCCAGCGCCGCCTGCGCCCGCGCCTCGCCGGCAGCGGCGCGGGCGGGGATGGAGGTGGCGTCGCGCGCCTCCGGTCCGTCGCAATCGATGGCAAGCCCGGTGCCGGAGATGTAGCGCTCCATGCAGCCGTGCAGTCCGCACCAGCACGGGATGCCGGGCAGTTCCTCCGGCTTCGGCCAGGGCAGCGGGATGTGGCCCCATTCGCCCGCCACGCGATGGCGCCCGTCGATGATGCGCCCATCCACCACGATGCCGCCGCCGCAGCCGGTGCCGACGATCACGCCGAACACGGTGCGGTGGCCGACGCCGGCGCCGTCCGACGCCTCGCTGAGCGCGAAACAGTTGGCGTCGTTGTTCACCCGCACCTCGCGCGCGAGCTTGACGCCCAGGTCGCGGTCGAGCGGATGGCCGTTCAGCACCTGCGAGTTGGCGTTCTTCACCAGCCCGCTCGCCGGGCTGATCACGCCCGGAATGCCGATGCCCACGCTGCCGCGCCCGCCGAGCGTCTGCTCGGCCTGAAGCACCAGGTCGGCGATCGCCTGGATGGTGCCGTCGTAGCTCGGCGGCGTGTGGACCCGCTGCCGGTGCGCGATCGCGCCCGCGGCGCCGAGGGCCACGATCTCGATCTTCGTCCCGCCGAGGTCGATGCCGAGGCGGAAGTCGTAGGGCGTGTCCGTGCTGGCCATGTAACGCACTTTGCCGCGACCCTGGGCACCGCTCAAGGCGGCATTCCGCCGGCGTCGTCCCGGCGGCCTCCGTTGCGCCCTGCGCGACGGCCCGCCACACTCCGCCAATGAGCGAAACCGTCCTCGACGTGAAGGGCATGTCCTGCCCGCTGCCGGTGCTGCGCGCCAACCGCACACTGCGCAGCCTCGCCCCCGGCGAGCGCTTGCGCGTGCTCGCCACCGACCGCGCCGCCGTCGCCGACTTCCAGGCGTTCTGCCAGGAGACCGGCCACGCCCTGCTCGCCTGGAGCGAGGACGCCGGGACCTTCAGCTTCCTGATCCGCCGGCGCGAGGACTAGGCTCGGCGGCAAAACCAACGACTCGGGAGAGCGTCCCGTGACCGTCGCCCTGATCACGCACCAAGCCTGCCTGGAGCACGACACCGGCCCCTGGCACCCGGAATGCGCCGACCGCCTGCGCGCCGTGCTGCGCGCGCTCGAAGCCGAAGAATTCCACGACCTGCTGCGCGAACAGGCGCCGCTCGCCACGGTCGAACAGCTCGCCCGCGTGCATCCCGACCGCCATCTGCGCAACATCCTCGACCTCGCGCCCGCACCCGGCGAGAGCATCGCGCTCGATCCCGACACCGTGTTCAGTGCCGGCAGCCGGGAGGCAGCACTTCGCGCGGCGGGCGGGGCGGTGCATGGCGTGGACGCGGTGATGGACGGCTGGGCGCGCCGCGCCTTCGTCGCCGTGCGCCCGCCCGGCCACCACGCCGAGCGCGAGCGCGCGATGGGGTTCTGCCTGTTCGCCAACGCCGCCATCGCCGCACGCCACGCGCAGGCACGCTGGGGCCTGCGGCGCGTCGCCGTGGCCGATTTCGACGTGCATCACGGCAACGGCACCCAGGACATTTTTTACGACGACGCCGACCTGTTCTATGCCTCTTCCCATCAGTTTCCGTGTTATCCCGGCACCGGCGCCGCGGCCGAGCGGGGGCGGAGCGGCAACGTGGCCAATGCTCCGCTGCCGCCCGGCGCGACGGGCGCCGCGTTCCGCGCGGCATGGGCCGACACGCTGCTGCCCGCGCTCGACCGCTTCGCTCCCGAGCTTTTGATCGTCTCCGCCGGGTTCGATGCCCACAAGGCCGATCCGCTGGCGCAACTCCGTCTGGAAACCGCGGATTTCGGCTGGATCACCGAACGGCTCGTGGCGGTTGCAAACCGGCATTGCGCGGGCCGTCTGGTTTCGGTGCTGGAAGGCGGCTACGACCTCGACGCGCTGGCGGCGTCAGCGGCGCTGCACGTCCGCACGCTGTTGCAGACTTGACACACCAAGGTGTTGAACGGCCGACCTCGCGGCCTCATTGCGATCCGCTCCCTGCTGCCGCGTTAAAAGCCGGGGAGTGGAGGAGGAGTACCCGATGACCGCTTCCGGTCCGCCCGCCTCCCCAGCCGTGCAGGACGTTGGCGCGTTGTCGTTCGAGGATGCCTTGGCGGAGCTGGAGCGGATCGTGCGCGGGCTGGAAGGCGGGCAGCAGCGCCTGGACGATGCGATCGCGGCCTATGAACGCGGCACCAGGCTGCGGCGGCATTGCGAGGCGAAACTGGCCGAGGCGGAGGCCCGCGTGCAGGCGATCGTCGCCGGCGCCGACGGGTCGCTCGCCTTGGGCCCGGCCGAGTGAGGAGCGCGTTATGACGGCGCCCATCGTCTCCCCGCGGCCAAAGACGCCGCTGCTCGACCGTGTCAGCATTCCCGCCGATCTGCGCAACCTCTCCGCCGAGCAGCTCCGCCAGCTCGCCGACGAACTGCGCGCCGAGACCATCCATGCCGTCTCCGTCGCCGGCGGGCATCTCGGCGCCTCGCTCGGCGTGGTCGAGCTCACGGTCGCGGTGCATGCGGTGTTCGACACGCCGCACGACCGGCTGATCTGGGATGTCGGCCACCAGGCCTATCCGCACAAGATCCTGACCGGGCGGCGCGACCGCATCCGCACGCTGCGCCAGGGCGGCGGCCTCTCGGGCTTCACCCGCCGCGCCGAGAGCGCATACGATCCGTTCGGCGCCGCGCACTCCTCCACCTCGATCTCCGCCGGCCTGGGCATGGCGGTGGCGCGCGACCTCAAGGGCGAGGACCGTCACGTCATCGCCGTGATCGGCGACGGCGCGATGAGTGCCGGGATGGCGTACGAGGCGATGAACAATGCCGGGGCGCTGCGCTCGCGCCTGATCGTCATCCTCAACGACAACGACATGTCGATCGCGCCGCCGGTCGGCGCGATGAGCGCGTATCTGTCCCGGCTGCTGTCGTCGCACAAGTTCCTGTCGCTGCGCGACCTCGCCTCGCGCATGGCCAAGCGCTTTCCGCGCGCGATCGAGCGCACCGCGCGCCGCGCCGACGAATACGCGCGCGGCATGCTGACCGGCGGCACGCTGTTCGAGGAACTCGGCTTCTACTATCTCGGCCCGATCGACGGCCACAACCTCGACCATCTGCTGCCGGTGCTGCGCAACGTGCGCGATGCCGAGGACAGCGGGCCGATCCTGCTGCACGTGATCACGCAGAAGGGCAAAGGCTACGCGCCGGCCGAGGCGAGTGCCGACAAGCTGCACGCGGTCGGCCGCTTCAACGTCGATACCGGCGAACAGGCGAAGGCGCCGCCCGGCCCGCCCACCTACACGCGCATCTTTGCCGACGCGCTGACGGCCGAGGCCGAGGCCGATCCGGCGATCGTCGCGATCACCGCGGCGATGCCGTCCGGCACCGGGCTCGATCGCTTCGCCCGCCGCTTCCCGACGCGCTGCTTCGACGTGGGCATCGCGGAGCAGCACGCCGTGACGTTCGCCGCCGGCCTGGCGAGCGAGGGCATGAAGCCGTTCTGCGCCATCTACTCGACCTTCCTGCAGCGGGCGTACGACCAGGTGGTGCATGACGTGGCGATCCAATCGCTGCCGGTGCGCTTCGCGATCGACCGCGCCGGCCCGGTCGGCGCCGACGGTGCGACGCACGCGGGCAGCTTCGACCTCGCCTATCTCGGCTGCCTGCCCGGCATGGTGCTGATGGCGCCGAGCGACGAGGCCGAACTGGTGCATATGGTGGCCACCGCCGCCGCGATCGGCGACCGGCCGAGTGCGGTGCGCTACCCGCGCGGCGAAGGCAGCGGCGTCGCCGTGCCGCCGAAGGGCGACGTGCTGCCGCTCGGGCGCGGCCGTGTGATGCGGGAGGGCGACACGGTCGCGATCCTGGCGCTCGGCGCGCGCCTCGGCGACGCGTTGCGCGCGGCGGACCAACTGGCGGCGCGCGGGCTGGCGCCGACGGTCGCCGATGCCCGCTTCGCCAAACCGCTCGACACCGCGCTGATCGAACAGCTGGCGCGGCACCACGCGCTGCTGGTGACGATCGAGGAAGGCGCCGTCGGCGGATTCTCTTCCGCTGTGCTGCATCATCTGGCGTGGCGCGGGATGCTCGACGGCGGGCTGAAGCTGCGCCCGCTGGTGCTGCCCGACCGTTTCCTCGACCACGATTCGCCGACCCGCCAGATCGCCGCGGCGGGGCTGGACGCGGCGCACATCGTGGCGACGGTGCTGGCCGCACTCGGCCACGCGGACGCTGCCGTGCTGGCCTAGGCGTTTGCGCAATGGCGGCGCGGCGGCGTGCCGATCAGCGCCTGGTCGATCTCGGGCTGGCCGGCAGCCGGGCGCGGGCGCAGGCGCTCATTCTCGCCGGCAAAGTGTTTTCCGGCGAGCGCCGCGTCGAGAAGGCCGGAGACATGCTGCCCGACGATGCGCCGCTCGCGGTGCGCGGGCAGGATCATCCCTGGGTGTCGCGCGGTGGTCTGAAGCTCGATCATGCCTTGGCGCATTTCGCGCTGTCGCCGCAGGGGCGCATCTGTCTCGACATCGGCGCCTCGACCGGCGGCTTCACCGACGTGCTGCTGGCGCGGGGGGCGGCGCGCGTGCATGCGGTCGATGTCGGGCACGGCCAGCTCGCCTGGAAGCTGCGCGGCGATCCGCGCGTGGTGGTGCATGAGCGCGTCAACGCGCGCTACCTGACCGCGGCGGCGATCGGCGAGGCGGTGCAGGCGCTGGTGTGCGATGCGAGCTTCATCGGATTGGCCACGGTGTTGCCGGCACCGCTGGCGCTGTGCGCGCCCGGCGCCTGGGCCGTGGCGCTCATCAAGCCGCAGTTCGAGGCGGGGCCGGAGTTGGTCGGCAAGCGCGGCGTGGTGCGTGACCCCGCGGTGCATGACGCGGTGTGCACGCGCGTGCGCGACTGGTGGGCGGGGCTGCCGGGCTGGCGCGTGCTGGGGATCACCGACAGCCCGATCACCGGGCCGGAGGGCAACCGCGAGTTCCTGATCGCCGCGCTGCGCGACGGCTGACCGGACCGTGCCGCCGTTGTATAACCGCCGTCATCCCGCCTGCGGGAGCGTTGGAATCAGCTGGGGAGACGGCCGATGCGCCTGGAAGCCATCCCGATCGGCGACAACCCGCCGGACGACGTGAACGTCATCATCGAAGTCCCGATCGGCGGCGAGCCGATCAAGTACGAGATGAACAAGGCGGCCGGCACGCTGTTCGTCGATCGCTTCCTGCACACCCCGATGCGCTATCCCGGCAATTACGGCTTCGTGCCGCACACGCTGTCCGAGGACGGCGACCCGATCGACGTGCTGGTCGCCAACACGCGCCCGATCGCGCCCGCCGCCGTCATCAATGTCCGCCCGGTCGGCGTGCTGAAGATGGAGGACGAGCATGGCGGCGACGAGAAGATCATCGCGGTGCCTTCGCCCAGGCTGACCAAGCGGTATCTCGACGTTTACAACTTCACCGACCTGCCGCGCATCACCACCGAGCAGATCCAGCACTTCTTCGAGCACTACAAGGACCTTGAGCCAGGCAAATGGGTCAGGCTGATCGGCTGGGGCGATGCCGCGGCGGCGCGGCAACTCATCGCCGTCGCGATCGCGCGCGCGGCGGCGCAACCGCCGCACTGATCGTCCTTACCAGCCGGCGTGCCCGTCCTGTTCCGCCCGCTCCGCGGCGGCGGGAGGATCGATGTCGTGCAGCGAAATCTCCGCGAGCAGCGCCCAGACGCGGTGCGGCTGCAAGGGCGCATCCGGGTCGTTGAGCAGCCGGTCGAGCTCGTCGAGCTTGCGTTCGTAGTCCGTCCCGGTCATCGCGCCCTCCGTGCCGTCGCGTCCGCCATGCGACAGTCACAGGCGCAAACGTGGCGAACACATGGCGGTTCGCAACCGCTTCGCGCGACATTGACCGCACACGGCCGGCTCAGAGCGAGGACAGCACCGCCGGCGCCAGTGCGGCGGCGCGCGCCGCGGGATGGGCGGGATTGCGGAAGCGCAGCTCGCCCTCGGGGGCGGCGTCCGGCACTTTTGCGCCGAGCAGCTCGAACCGCGAGGCGCAGGTCACCGCCACCACCCCGCGCGCTTCCTTGTGCGTCAGGAACTGCCGCGCCTCGCCTTCCAGTTCCAGCCGTTCGCGCAGGTGGCGCCACTCGGCGCGATCGGTGTCCTCGACGAACATGGCGAGGATGCCGGGGCGCGTGCCGGTCAGGCGGGCGGGCGCGACGGCGGCCATGCGGCGGCGGATCGCCGCGGCGACGTCGTTCTCGCGGCCGGCGCGCGCCGCCATGACGAACACGCCGCCGCCCGCGGCGGTCACCGCCAGATGCGCCTCGTGGCCGAACTCGCGGCGCAGCGAGGTCATCAGGCCCAGTTCGTCCGCCTGCGCCGCCGCCAGCATCAACGGATCGAGCCGCAGCACCGCCGCCTCGTCGTGGTCGGCGCGGCGCTGGGCGCCGAGCAGCGTGCGGATGCGGCCGTGCAGCGCAGCCAGCCGGTCCTGCTCGGCGGGATCGGTGCGCAGCCCCTGCGGCAGCGTCAGCTTCAGCAGGTAGCGGCCGGGATGCGCGGCGAGCCAGGTCTGCAGATCGGGGTCGATGCGGTCCACCAGCCGCACCCAGGCGCTGCGCCGCACGTCGCGGCCTTCCTCGGCCGAGACCGCGTCGCACGCGACCTCCGCCTCGATGCCGTCGCGATGGATCAGCAGATCGAACGGCGCCGCCTCCTCCAGTCCGGCGAAGCGCACCGCAAAGCCGCGCGCACGGTGCAGCGCCGCCGTGCGGACCAGGTGGAACAGCGGCGCCAGCGTCTGCTCGCCGCTCAACCCTGCGTGCAGTTGCGCGCGCAGCCGCGCCCGCCCGATGGCGGTCAGGCGGCGGCCGGTGGCGACCGTCTCGGCCGCCAGTTCCAGCATCCGCGTCTCGGCCGCCGTCGGCGATCGGTCGAGGCCGCGGCGGAGCCGCTCCAGCGCCAGCTCCAGCCCGTGACGCTGCTGCAGGGCGCGGCGCAGATGCGGCCCCGCCGCCATCGCGCGGCGAAGCTCCGCCATGCGCGCGGTCCAGGCGCGCACGCCGGCCAGCTCGACGAAGTTTTGGAGCGCCGCGGCGCCTGCGCGTTCGTCCGCCATATCCCCGCTCCGCCGGGGAACGAGGCGCCCCGGCTCCGATGCAATCGGTGATCGCACAGCCGGGGGGCAAAGGCGAGAGCGGACCGGCGCGGTGCGGATTAATTCCGTTTCAATCGGGCGACGGTGGGCGCGTCCGGGTTCTGCGCCCGGTGACGCAGCAGATGGTCGGCAAGCACGCAGGCCACCATCGCCTCGCCGACCGGCACGGCGCGGATGCCCACGCAGGGATCGTGGCGGCCCTTGGTCGCCACCTCGACATCGTGGCCGAAGCGATCGACCGAACGGCGCGGCGTGAGGATGGAACTGGTCGGCTTGACGGCGAAGCGGGCGACGATCGGCTGGCCGGTGGCAATCCCGCCCAGGATGCCGCCGGCATGGTTGGCGGCGAATGTCACCGTGCCGTCCTCGGCCATGCGCATCTCGTCGGCGTTGTCCTCGCCCGACAGCGCGGCGGCGGCGAAACCCTCGCCGATCTCCACGCCTTTCACCGCATTGATGCCCATGAGTGCGCCGGCAAGGTCGGCGTCGAGCTTGGCATAGACCGGCGCGCCCAAGCCGGGCGGCACGCCCTCGGCCACCACCTCGATCACCGCGCCGCAGGAGGAGCCGCGCTTGCGCACCTCGGCGAGATAGGTCTCCCAGGCGGCAGCGGCGGCGGGGTCGGGGCAGAAGAACGGGTTCTCCGTGACGGCTTCCCAGTCCCAGTTGGCGCGGTCGATGCGGTGCGGCCCCATCTGCACCAGCGCGCCGCGGATCAGCACTGCGGGGCCGAGCAGCTTGCGCGCGACCGCCCCGGCCGCGACCCGCGCCGCGGTCTCGCGCGCCGAGGACCGTCCGCCGCCCCGATAGTCGCGGATGCCGTATTTCAGCTCATAGGTCAGGTCGGCGTGGCCGGGCCGGAAACGGTCGGCGATGTCGCCGTAGTCCTTCGACCGCTGATCGACGTTCTCGATCATCAGCGAAATCGGCGTGCCGGTGGTCATGCCCTGGAACGTGCCGGAGAGGATGCGCACCGCGTCCGGCTCGGCGCGCTGGGTGGTGAATTTCGACTGGCCGGGCCGCCGCCGGTCGAGCCAGGGCTGGATGTCGGCCTCGCTGAGCGGGATGCGCGGCGGGCAGCCATCGACGATGCAGCCCAGCGCCGGGCCGTGGCTCTCGCCCCACGTCGTCACCCGGAACAGATGGCCGAAACTGTTGTGCGACATGGCTACTCGACGACGCTGATGTCCGGCGCGTCGGGGTTCTTCATGCCGACGATGTGGTAGCCGCAATCGACGTGATGCACCTCGCCGGTGACGCCGGCGGCGAGGTCGGAGAGCAGATAGACGCCGGCGCCGCCCACGTCCTCGATCGTGGTGCTGCGGGCAAGCGGCGCGTTGTACTGGCTCCAGCGCAGGATGTAGCGGAAGTCGCCGATGCCGCCGGCCGCCGCCAGGGTGCGGATCGGCCCGGCGCTGACCGCGTTGACGCGGATCGCGCGCTTGCCGAGATCGGCGGCGAGGTAGCGTACGCTCGCCTCCAGCGCGGCCTTCGCCACGCCCATGACGTTATAGTGCGGCACCACCCGCTCGGCGCCGAGATAGGTGAGCGTCAGCAGCGACCCGCCGGGACCCATCATGGCCACCGCGCGCCGCGCGACGGCGGTGAAGCTGAAGCAGGAAATGTCCATCGCCTGCAGGAACGCGGCGCGCGACGTGTCCAGATAGGGGCCGCGCAAAAACTGCTTGTCGGCGTAGCCGATGGCGTGGACCAGGAAATCGAGCCGGTCCCAGCGCGCGGCGACGGCGGCGAAGGCGGCGTCGATGCTGGCGTCCTCGGCCACGTCGCAGGGCGCGAGCAGGTCGGAGCCGACGCTGGCGGCGAGCGGGCGGACGCGCTTTTCCAGCGCCTCGCCCTGGTAGGTGAAGGCGAGTTCGGCGCCCTGGGCGGCGCAGGCGGCGGCGATGCCCCAGGCGAGCGACCGCTCGTTGGCAACCCCCATCACCAGCCCGCGCTTGCCCTGCATCAACGTTCCGCGGGCGGGAGGCGGGCCGGTCAGCGGACCGTCGTGCATGGCGTTGTCCCAATATGAGCGGGTCTCGTCCGGCCCTCCGTGGCATAGGCATGCGCAAGGCCGCAAGGGCGGTCGGGCACGCGGCAGTGTCTCACTGTCAACGCGAAGGACCGCGCAAGCCGGCCCTCCCGCTCTCTGCGGTGCCACCCGCCGGCCGTTCATGTTTTTATGGCGGAACATTTTGGCCGCACGGGGGCGCCGCGCGGTCACGCCGGAACGGGTGGGGCGCTCCGTGCGGGCGGCTTGAAGACGTGGGACCGTACGATCGGCGGCGGCCGGGGAGGGACAGAGGGGCGGGGCGGGGCCTCCGGCCGGACGGGCGGCGGACGGCCCACGGGACCGGCCTGCTTCCGGCCCGAGGACAGGCTCCGCGCCGGCGGCGGGCGGACGCCCAGCATCCGGCAGAGCGGGCGGAGCAGCCGCCCGGCCTGGGGTGCGGCGGCGAGCAGGTCGGCCATCGCCGGATCGGCGAGCAGGTGCTGCAACTGCGAGGCGGCGGCGGCGGCCTGCGGCAGCCGGCGCACGAGCCACGCGAAGCCGCGTGGCAGCCGCAGCGTCTGGGGCCGGGCCGGACGGGGCGAGCGCAGGCGGCGGCGCGGCGGCGGCAGCGTGCCGGCATGGACTTTTGCCGCGAGGCGGGCGAACCGCTCCGCGGTGCGGCGCAGCCGCGACCAGAGCAAGAGCATCAGCGGCACGGCAAGCCAGGTTCCGGCGCCGCGGGCGGCGAGGACGCGGCGCAGGCCCTCGACCAGATGGGCAAAACGGTCGGCCAGGGCGGGGGAAGCGGCGGGCGGCATGGCAGCGATACTAACACGGCCCCCGGCGGGCTGGGCAAGCCTGCCGGGCCCCGATATCCTCCAGATGCTCGTCGATTTGCAGCCGCAGGCCGGTCGCCGCCGCCCCGATCCGGAGTCGCAGCATGACTGTTGCCGATCCCCACACCCGGTTTGCCGCCTGGTTCGCCGAGGCCGTCGCGCACGAGCCGAACGACGCCAACGCCATGACGCTCGCCACCGCGGCGGCCGACGGGACGCCGTCCGCTCGCATCGTGCTGCTCAAGGGCCACGATGAGCGGGGCTTCGTGTTCTACACCAACCGCGAGAGCCGCAAGGGCTGCGAACTCGCCGCCAACCGCCGCGCCGCCCTGCTGTTCCACTGGAAGTCGCTCGGCCGCCAGGTCCGCATCGAGGGCACGGTCGCAGGACGTGAGCGACGCCGAGGCCGACGCCTATTTCGCCTCGCGCCCGCGCCTGTCGCGGCTGGGCGCCTGGGCCTCCGACCAGTCCCGCCCGCTCGCCGCGCGCGCCGATCTCGAACGACGCCTCGCCGCGCTGGAAAAAGAATATCCGGGCGAGGCGATCCCGCGCCCGCCGCACTGGTCCGGCTACCGCGTCGTGCCGGCGCGCTTCGAGTTCTGGCAGGCCGCCGAGTTCCGCCTGCACGACCGCACGGTCTATCTCCGCCAGGGCGACGGCTGGACGGTCGGCACGCTCTACCCGTGATCCCCGCCGCGCAGGCGGAAACCGCCGCGCTGCTGCAGGCGCTCGCCGGGCGCGCGCCGATCGAGACGCATATCTCCGCGGTGTTCGTGGGCCGCGATACGGCGTGGAAGCTGCGCAAGGCGGTGCGGCTGCCGTTCCTCGATTTTTCCGGCCTCGCCGAGCGGCACCGCGCCGCGCTGCGCGAATACGAGCTGAACGCGCCGCACGCGCCCGGCCTGTATCGCGACGTGGTCCCGGTGGTGCGGCGTGCCGACGGATCGCTGGCGCTGGCGGAGACGGGCGAGCCGATCGACTGGGTCGTGCGCATGGCGCGCGTGCCGGAGGGCGATTTCCTCGATGCCGTCGCCGCGCGCGGCGGCCTCGACGCGGCGCTGCTGGACGCGCTGGGCGACGCGGTGGCGGCCTACCTGTCCGCCGCCCCGGCGGTGGCCGAGGACGAGTTCGCCGCCCAGTTGCGGATGACCGAGGGCAACCTCCGCTCCGCCCGCGCCGCCGGGCTGCCCGCGGACACGCTGGCGGCATGGCAGCAGGCGATGCGGGCGGAGCTGGCCCGCCGCGCCGACTGGCTGCGCTCCCGCGCCCGGGCGGGCTTCGTGCGGCGCTGCCACGGCGACCTGCATCTCGGCAATCTCTGTCTGTGGCAGGGGCGGCCGGTGCCGTTCGACGCGGTGGAGTTCGACGAGGCGATCGCCACCGGCGACGTGGCCTACGACCTCGCCTTCCTGCTGATGGACCTGGAGCATCGCGCCGGCCGCCCGGCCGCCAACCGGGTGCTGAGCCGCTACGTCGCCCGCACCGGCGACTGGGCGCTGGTCGCCGGGCTCAAACTGTTTTTGGCGCAGAAGGCGATGGTGCGGGCGCATGTCGAGGCGGCACGCGGCCGCGGCGCCGAGGCGCAGTCCTATCTCGCCATGAGCCTCGGCTACCTGCATCCCGCCGCCCCCGTCGTGGTCGCGGTCGGCGGGCTGATGGGGACGGGCAAGACCACGCTGGCGCGCGCCCTGGCGCCGGAGCTTGGGCCGGCGCCGGGCGCGCTGGTGCTGCGCAGCGACGAGATCAGGAAACGCCGGCGCGGCGTCGCCCCCGAGCAGCGCCTGCCGCCCGACGCCTACACCGCCGCCGAGAGCCGCGCCGTGTTCGCCGAGCTGCACCGCGCGGTCGCCGAAGCCGCGGCCGCCGGCCACGCCGCGGTGGCGGATGCCACCTATCTCGACCCGGCGCATCGCCGCGAAGTCGCCGCGGCCGCCGGGGCCGTGCGCTTCCTCGGCGTCTGGCTGGAGGCGCCGCTGGCCGTGCTGGAGGCGCGGATCGCGGCGCGGCAGGGCGATGCCTCCGACGCCACCGTGGCCGTGCTCCGGCGCGCGGCGCGGTCGCGGCAGCGTCCCGCGGACTGGCTGGTGGTGGACGCATCCGACGCCGCACGCGCTCTTGCCTCGGTGCGCGATGCCGTGCATGGCGGCGCATGCTAGAGTGCATGCAACGATGTCGGGAGGGGCCGCATGTCCATCCGCAAGCTGCTGCTGCCGTTGACCGGCACTGCCGCCGGGGAGGCCGCGCTGGCGACCGCGCTGCTGATCGCGCGGGACTGGAACGCCCACGTGCTGGCGCTGCACGTCCGCGTCGATAGCCGCGACGTGGCGCCGCTCGCCGGCGAGGGCCTGTCGGGCGCGATGATCGAGGAGATGATGACGGCGACCGAGCGCGAGAGCCTCGCCCGCGCGCAACAGGTGCGCAGCATGTTCGAGGGCTTCGTCACCGCCCAGCAGGTCCGGGTCGGCGAGCCGGCGCCCGGCGAGCGCGTGCCGACCGCGAGCTTCGCCGCCGTCACCGGGCGCGAGGAGGACCTGGTCGCCCAGCTCGCCCGCCTCGCCGACCTGACGGTGGTGCCGCATCCCGAGGCGGCGGAGGAGGTGTCGTCCTCGGACGCGCTGCATGCCGTGCTGTTCGATTCCGGGCGGCCGGTGCTGATCGCGCCGCACACCCCGCCCGAGCAGATCGGGCGGCGCATCTGCGTCGGCTGGAACGGCACCGCGGAGTCCGCGGCATCCGTGTACAGCGCGATCCCCTGGATGCAGCGCGCCGAGGCGGTGCGCATCCTGTCGGCCGACGAGTACCAGCGGCGCGGGCCGGCGGCGCAGGACCTCGCCGACTACCTCGCCCTGCACGACATCGCCGCCGAGGTCGCGACCTTCCGCCCGGTCGATCGCGAGGTCGGCGCCGGCCTGCTGCATGCGGCGCGCGAGTTCGGCGCCGACCTGCTGGCGATGGGGGCGTATTCGCACAGCCGGCTGCGCCAGTTGATCCTGGGCGGCGTGACGCGCCACGTGCTGGAGCACGCGCGGCTGCCGATCATGATGAACCGCTGAGCCATGTACGGGGTCGGCGACCCCGCGGTGGCCGAGGCGGTGCGCACCTATGTCAAGCTGCTGCGTGCCAGCCACGCGGTGGTCGCGCGCATGGAGAAGCTGCTGGCCCGCCAGGGCCTGACCACGACGCAGCTCGGCGTGCTGGAGGCGATCCTGCACAAGGGCGCGCTGACGCATCGCGAGCTCGGGCGGAAAGTGCTGACCAGTGCGGGCAACATGACCGACGTGGTGGACAAGCTGCAGGCGCGCGGGCTGGTGCGCCGGGTGCGCGATCCCGCCGACCGGCGGCAGGTGCGGGTGGAACTCACCGAGATCGGCGCCGCGCTGATAAAAAGCCTGTTCCCCCGCCACGCCGCCGACATCGCCCAGGCGATGGCGGGCCTGCCGCCCGCCGAGCTGCACCAGCTCGGCGAGCTGCTGCGCCGGCTCGGCATGGAAGCCGCGCGCGGCGAGGATGCCGCCGCCCTTGCCGCCCCGCCTCCGGCTGCCTAGCTCACGTCGCAACCGTTCGATATCGAACGACATCAGGAGAGCGATGATGATCCAGGTGCAGGGCTTCGACCGCCTCGGCCGGTTCCGCAACGACTGGCTGAACGCGCGGCACCACTTCAGCTTCGGCCACTACCACGACCCGGCGCGGATTGGCGTGGGGGGCCTGCTTGTATGGAACGATGACGAGATCGCCCCCGGCAAGGGGTTCGACCCGCATCCGCATGAGGAGATGGAGATCATCACCTATGTGCGGGAAGGCGCGATCACCCACCAGGACAGCCTGGGCAACCGCGGCCGGACGGAGGCGGGCGACGTGCAGGTGATGCATGCCGGCACCGGCATCGTGCATGCGGAATACAATCTGGAGGCGACGCCGACGCGCATCTTCCAGATCTGGATCCTGCCCGGCCGGCACGGCGTGGCGCCGGGCTGGGGCATGCGCGAATTCCCCAAACAGGTCGATGGCGCGCTGGCCGCGCTCGCCGACGGGCGGCCGGAGGCGGACGGGTCGGCGCTGCCGCTCTATGCCGACGCGGCGGTGTTCGCCGGCACGCTGCGCCGCGGCCAGAGCGTGCGGCAGACGCTGCGGCCGGGTCGCGCGGCCTATCTGGTGCCGGCGACCGGCGCCCTGACGGTGAACGGCACCGCGGTCGGCACCCGCGACGGCGCCGCGGTGACCGGCGAGACGGAACTGGCGATCACGGCGACGGAGGATGCCGAAGTGGTGCTGGTGGACGTGGTGGGCTGATGCGGTTCTGCGAAGACCGAAGGTGGCGGCCTCCGGTCCTTGCACCGCAAACCGGCGGCTCCTAGGATGTAGTGCAGATCACTACAAGGAGCGCAACGTGGTGGACGAGGTCATCGCAGCGGCCGAAGCCAACCGGCAGTTCTCTCGAATTCTGCGCGAGGTGGCGGCCGGCCATCGGTTCCTGGTCACCGCCCGGGGCCGCCCGGTGGCTCGCATCGTGCCGGCGGACCCCGACGACGCGGCCCGGGTCGCCGCGCGGGAGGCGCTGCTGCGGCATCTCGACGAGCAACCGACGCAGAACATCGGGCACTGGACCCGCGACGAGCTCTACGAGTGACCCGCACCAAAGCGGCCCTCGATACCAATATTCTCGTCTACGCGTACGGGCTGGACGGTGCCGAAAAGCGTGCAGTCGCACGGGAACTGATCGCCGGGCACGGGAGCGGTGACCTTTTGTTGCCGGTCCAGGTCCTCGGGGAATTGTTCGCCGTCCTGACGCGCAAGGGTGGCCTCCTGCCGGCCGCTGCCGCAATCAGCGTTACAAAATGGCAGGCGGCCTATGCAGTCATTCCGACGACGCCAGCGGTGTTCGAGGACGCGATGCTGTTGGCAGGTCGCCACGGTCTGAAAATCTGGGACAGCATCGTCTTCGCTGCTGCTGCCAGTGCCAAATGCCGGACACTGTTCTCCGAGGACATGCAGAACGGCTTTGTCTGGAACGGCGTCAGAATCGTGAACCCGTTCGCCGCCACGTAGAACCGCTACTCGCTCTCCGACTCCTCCGCCATCTCCGGCTTCGGGCCGCTGTCCTGTCCCTTCGCCGAGGGATCGCGATCAACCAGCTCGATCACCGCCATGCTGGCCGCATCGCCATAGCGCACGCCGGCCTTCAGCACGCGCGTGTAACCGCCCCGCCGCACGCGATACCGCTCGGCGAGCGCGCCGAACAGTTTCGCCACGATGCCGTCGTCGCGCAGCTGCGCGTACGCCTGCCGCCGCGCGTGCAGCCCGCCGCGCTTGCCGAGCGTGATCAGCCGCTCGGCCACCGGCCGCAGCTCCTTCGCCTTCGGCAGCGTCGTGGTGATCTGCTCGTGCTTGAGCAGCGCGTGCGCCATGTTGCGGAACATGGCAGCGCGGTGGCTGCTGGTGACCCCCAGCTTGCGGCCGGCAACTCGGTGACGCATCGCTCTCTTCCCCTGCCCGGCTCAGAACGGCTCTTCCAGCCGCTTGGCCAGGTCTTCGATATTCTCCGGCGGCCAGCCGGGCACCGTCATGCCCAGCGAAAGCCCCATCGAGGTCAGCACTTCCTTGATCTCGTTCAGCGACTTGCGCCCGAAATTCGGGGTGCGCAGCATCTCCTGCTCGGATTTCTGCACCAGGTCGCCGATATAGACGATGTTGTCGTTCTTCAGGCAATTGGCGCTGCGCACCGACAGCTCCAGCTCGTCCACCTTGCGCAGCAGGTTGCGGTTGAACGGCAGGTCGTCCTGCGGCTCCTCGGCGCGGATCTGCTGCGGCTCGTCGAAGTTGATGAACAGCTGCAGCTGGTCCTGCAGGATGCGCGCCGCCAGCGCCACCGCATCCTCCGGCGTCACCGCGCCGTTGGTCTCCACGCTCAGCAGCAGCTTGTCGTAGTCGGTAACCTGGCCCACGCGCGTCGGCTCGACCTTGTAGGAGACACGGCGCACCGGCGAGTAGATCGCATCGATCGGGATGAGGCCGATCGGCGCATCCTCCGGCCGGTTCACGCTGGCCGCCCAGTAACCCTTGTTGCTGTTGACGGTGAACTCCATGCCCAGCTTCACGCCGTCATCCAGCGTGCAGATCACCAGGTCGGGGTTCATGATGTCGATGTCGTGGCCGGTCTGGATCTGGCCGGCGCGCACCTCGCCCGGCCCGGTCGCGGTCAGCGTCATGCGCTTCGGCCCGTCGCCGTGCATGCGCAGCGCCAGCTGCTTCACGTTGAGCACGATGTCGGTCACGTCCTCGCGCACGCCGGCGACGCTGCTGAACTCGTGCAGCACGCCGTCGATCTGGATCGCGGTCACCGCGGCGCCCTGCAACGACGACAGCAGGATGCGGCGCAGCGCATTGCCCAGCGTCATGCCGAAGCCGCGCTCCAGCGGCTCGGCCACGATGGTGGCAACGCGCGACGGGTCGGACCCCGGCTCGACATCAAGCTTCTCCGGCTTGATCAGCGACTGCCAGTTCTTCTGCAGGACGGCGCTTTGCCTCATGGCACTCTCGAATGCAGCTTGGCGCGGCGCACCAGCGCCACGCTATGAGGATGAAACAGCGGTCAGACCCGCCGCCGCTTGCGCGGGCGGCAGCCGTTGTGCGGGATCGGCGTCATGTCGCGGATCGCGGTGATGGCGAAGCCGACCGACTGCAGCGCGCGCAGCGCGCTCTCGCGGCCGGAGCCGGGGCCGCTCACCTCGATCTCCAGCGTCTCCATGCCGTGCTCGCGCGCCTTGCGGCCGGCGTCCTCGGCGGCGACCTGCGCGGCATAGGGCGTGGATTTCCGGCTGCCCTTGAAGCCCTGGCTGCCGGAGGACGACCAGGCGATCGCGTTGCCCTGGGCGTCGGTGATGGTGATCATGGTGTTGTTGAACGTCGCCGCCACATGGGCGACGCCGGAAGTGATGTTCTTGCGCTCCTTCTTGCGGGTGCGCGCACCGCCGGTCGCCGGCTTTGCCATCTTCGATCCTGTCTGGTTCGCTGGGTGCGGGAAGCCCGCAGGCGCGGCCCGGTGGGGCTACTTCGTCACCTTCTTCTTGCCCGCGATCGCCACCGCCTTGCCCTTGCGGGTGCGGGCGTTGGTGTGCGTGCGCTGCCCGCGCACCGGCAGTCCGCGCCGGTGCCGCAGGCCGCGATAGCAGCCGAGGTCCATCAGGCGCTTGATGTTCATCGCCACTTCACGCCGCAGATCGCCCTCGACGCGGTATTCCCGGTCGATCACTTCGCGGATGCGGATGACCTCGTCGTCGGACAGCTGGTTGACGCGGCGATCGTCGGCAATCGCCAGCCGCCGGCAGATGTCGCGCGCCTTGGTCGGCCCGATGCCGTAGATGTAGCGCAGGCTGATGACGACCCGCTTGTTGGTGGGAATGTTCACGCCGGCAATACGCGCCACGCCGCCATACTCCTTCGTTCCGGGGGACCGGCCCCGGCATCGGCTCATACCCAGAGGCTGGGAAAACGTCAGCGGCGGCCCCGCCCGCTGGGCGCCGCCGAGGGCGCGGACTATAGCGTCCGGCGCTCCCCTGTCAACGCATGGCTGTCACATCCACGCGACCGAAGCTCACGCCGCCGAGGTCGCCGGCAGCCGCTCCAGCACCGCCATGATCGCCGCCGTCACCGCGTCGATGTCGGCCATGCCGTCCACCGGATGCAGCAGGCCCTGCGCCGCGTAGTGCGGCAGGATCGGCGCGGTCTGGCGCTCATAGGCGTCGAGCCGGGCCTGCACGGTCTCCCGGCTGTCGTCGGCGCGGCGGACGAAGTCGTGGCTGCCGCAGACGTCGCAGGTGCCCTCGACCTGCGGGCGCTTGTAGAGGTCGTGGTAGCCGGCGCCGCATCTGGCGCAGGTGAAGCGGCCGACGATGCGCTCCACCAGCATCGGCCCATCGACTTTTATCTCGATCACGGCATCCAGCCTCGTGCCGCGCTCGGCGAGCAGCCGGTCCAGTGCCTCGGCCTGCGGCACGGTGCGCGGGAACCCGTCGAGGATGAAGCCGCGCGCGCAGTCCGGGCGCTCGATCCGGTTGCCGAGCATGCGGATCAGGATGTCGTCGGACACCAGCCGCCCCGACTCCATGACCGCGCGGGCCTGCAGCCCGACCTCCGACCCGGCCGCGACCTCGGCGCGCAGCATGTCGCCCGTCGAGATCTGCACGATGCCGAAGCGCGCCTCCAGCCGTTTGGCCTGCGTGCCCTTGCCGGCGCCTGGCGGGCCGAGCAGGACCAGCTTCACCGTCCTCTCCCCCGCACCCGCGCCTTGCGGATCAGGCCCTCGTACTGGTGGGCGAGCAGGTGCGACTGGATCTGCGTCACCGTGTCCATCGTCACCGACACCACGATCATGATGCTGGTGCCGCCGAAGTAGAACGGCACGCCGTAGTTGCTGATGAGGATTTCCGGCAGCAGGCAGACCACCACGAGATAGATCGCCCCGACCGTGGTCAGCCGCGTCAGCACATAGTCGAAATACTCCGCCGTGGCGCTGCCCGGCCTGATGCCGGGGATGAAGCCGCCGTATTTCTTCAGATTGTCCGCGGTCTCCTGCGGGTTGAACACGACGGCGGTGTAGAAATAGCTGAAGAACACGATCAGCGCCGCATAGGCGACCATATAGGCCGGCTGCCCGTGGCCGAGCGCGTTGCCGATCCAGCTCAGCCAGCCGGTGTCGCCGGCGCGGGTGGAGAAGCCCGAGATGGTGGCCGGGATCAGGAGAATGGAACTGGCGAAGATCGGCGGGATGACGCCGGACGTGTTGATCTTCAGCGGCATGTGGGTCGCGTCACCGCCGAACATGCGGGTGCCGACCTGGCGCTTGGGATACTGGATGACGACGCGCCGCTGCGCCCGCTCGATGAACACGATGAACGCGATCACCGCGAACGCGATGACGATGAACGCCAGGATGAAGATCGGGCTGAGCGCGCCGGTGCGGCCGAGTTCCAGCAATGTCGCGATGGCGTGCGGCACGTTGGCGACGATGCCGGCGAAGATGATCAGGCTGGTGCCGTTGCCGATGCCGCGCGCGGTGATCTGCTCGCCGATCCACATCAGGAACATCGTCCCGCCGACCAGCGAGACCACGCAGGACAGCCGGAAGAACGTCCCCGGATCGATCACCGCCGCGCCAAAACTGCCGTGCATGCCCTCCAGCCCGATGGCGATGCCGTAGGACTGGAACATGGCGATCAGCACGGTCAGGTAGCGCGTGTACTGATTGAGCTTCTTGCGCCCGCTCTCGCCTTCCTTCTTCAGCGCCTCCAGCGTCGGCACGGCGGCCGACATCAGCTGGATGATGATGCTGGCGCTGATGTAGGGCATGATGTTCAGCGCGAACACGGTCATCCGCCCGAGCGCGCCGCCGCTGAACATGTTGAACATGCCGAGCACGCCGCCGCCGCTGCGGCTCTGCAGCAGCTCGCCGATGACCGAGGCGTCCACGCCCGGCACCGGGATGTAGGTGCCGATGCGATACACCAGCAGCGCGCCCAGGGTGAACCAGATGCGCTTCTTGAGTTCGGTCGCCTTGGACAGCGTGCCCAGGCTGAGATTGGCAGCAAGCTGCTCGGCCGCCGAGGCCATGCCCTACTCCGTCATGCAGGCGGCGCCCGCCGGAGGTGCCGAGGGCGCCGCGCTTCGACCCATATAGTGCCGCCGCACGGCTGCTGCGTGCAAGGTCGGCGCGGGCTTCAGCCCGCCGCCGCCGCGGCGGCCGGCTTGGCGACCGTCGTGGTCACGCTGCCGCCCAGCTTCTCGACCGCGGCAATGGCCGCCGCCGAGGCGCCGGCGACCGTGATCGTCACCGCCCCCTTGAGGTCGCCGCTCGCCAGCAGCCGCACGCCGGCGATCTTGCCGCCCCGCACCAGCCCGGCGGCGCGCAGCTCCGCCTCGGTGATCGGCTGCGCGGCGTCGATCCGGCCCTCCGCGATCGCGCGGGCCAGCGCGCCCAGGTTCACCGGCGCGTATTCCTTGCGGAAGATGTTGGTGAAGCCGCGCTTGGGCAGGCGGCGGTAGATCGGCAGCTGGCCGCCCTCGAAGCCGTTCAGCGCCACGCCCTCGCGCGCCTTCTGGCCTTTCACGCCCTTGCCGCTGGTCTTGCCCTTGCCCGAGCCGATGCCGCGGCCGAGCCGCTTCGACTTCGGGCGCGCCCCGGGATTGTCGCGCAACTCGTTGAGTTTCACGTCTCCTGCACCTTCACCAGATGGGCCACCTTGCGCAGCATGCCGCGCACCG
The DNA here is from genome assembly GCA_963786445.1 of uncultured Pseudomonadota bacterium. Lineage (GTDB taxonomy): Bacteria > Pseudomonadota > Alphaproteobacteria > Acetobacterales > Acetobacteraceae > JAFKFJ01. Next base: position 349,548 of record CAWAZU010000028.1, on the reverse strand, counting down.
AGGGCGTGTCCGCCAGCTCGCGCGTGCGCCGCAGCTTGTTGAGGCCGAGCCCGATCAGCGTCGCCTGCTGCCCCGGCTTGCGCCCGCAGCCGGAGCCGGTCTGCGTCACACGCAGCGTTTTGGGTGTGTCAGCCATCGGCCTGCGCCTCCGGCGCCGGCGCGGCGGCGGGAGCGGCGGCGGGCGCGGTGGCATCGCGCCGGCCGAGCAGGTCAGACACTTTCTTGCCGCGGCGCGAGGCGACCGAGCGGGGGCTGGCGCAGCGGGTCAGCGCGTCGAACGTCGCCTTGACCATGTTGTGCGGATTGCGGCTGCCGAGGCTCTTCGCCACCACGTCGCCGATGCCGAGCGTCTCGAACACCGCGCGCATCGGCCCGCCGGCGATGATGCCGGTGCCGGCGATGGCCGAGCGCAGCACCACCGAGCCGGCGCCATAGCGGCCCTGCACGTCGTGGTGCAGTGTCCGGCCCTCCTTCATCGGCACGCGGATCATGCTGCGCTTGGCGCGGTCGGTGGCCTTGCGGATCGCCTCCGGCACCTCGCGCGCCTTGCCCGCACCGTAGCCGACACGGCCCTTCTGGTCACCCACCACCACCAGCGCCGCGAACGCGAACCGCCGGCCGCCCTTCACCACTTTGGCGACGCGGTTGATGGTGACGAGCTTGTCGATCAGCTCGTCGCCGCCGTCCCGCTCGCGGTCGCGGTCGCGCCCGCCGCGCGAGTCACGTGCCATGCTGCTTCCCCTCAAAACGCCAGACCGCCCTCGCGGGCGGCGTCGGCCAGGGCCTTCACCCGGCCGTGATAGAGATAGGCGCCGCGGTCGAACACCACCGCCGACACGCCGGCCGCAAGCGCGCGCTCGGCGATCAGCTTGCCGACCGCCGCCGCCGCCGCCTTGTCGGCGCCGGTGCGCAGGCCGGTGCGCAGCGTGGCGTCGATCGAGGAGGCCGCGGCCAGCGTGCGCCCGGCGGCATCGTCGATCACCTGCGCGTAGATGTGCTTGGACGAACGGAACACCGACAGCCGCGGCCGCCCGCCCCCCTTCCGCCGCAGCGAGAACCGCAGACGCTCGCGCCGGCGCTCCCGCAACTGGTTGCTCGCGCTCATTACTTCTTCTTGCCTTCCTTGCGGCGGATCACCTCGCCCTCGAACTTCACGCCCTTGCCCTTGTACGGCTCGGGCGGGCGGAAGGCGCGGATCTCGGCGGCGACCTGGCCGACCTGGCGCTTGTCCACGCCCTCGACCTTGATCGCGGTCGGGCGTTCGCAGGTGATCTTGATGCCTTGCGGGATCGCATACACCACGTCGTGCGAGAAGCCCAGATTGATCACCAGGTTGCTGCCCTGCACCGCGGCACGGAAGCCGGTGCCGGTGATCTCCATCGACTTCGCGTAGCCTGCCGACACGCCGCGGACCATGTTGGCGACCAGGGCGCGCGTGGTGCCCCACATCATGCGCGCCGGCGCGGTGCCGTCGCGCGGGATGATCGCCACCTTGTTGCCCTCGACCCTGGCCTCGACATGCTCGGTCAGGTCGAGCGTCATCTCGCCGAGCCGGCCCTTGGCGTTCAGCGTGCGGCCGACCACCGCGACCTGCACGCCGGCGGGGATCTCGACCGGATACTTGCCTACGCGCGACACGCGCCGACCCTCCTCAGAACACGCGGCAGAGGACCTCGCCGCCGACATTGGCGGCGCGGGCCTCGGCATCGCTCAGCACGCCTCGCGGCGTGGACAGGATGGACACGCCGAGGCCGGCATAGACCCGCGGCAGTTCCTTGATCTTGGAATAGACGCGCCGGCCGGGCTTGGAGACCCGGTGGATCTCCTTGATGACCGGCTCGCCCTCGTTGTACTTCAGCTCGATGCGCAGCTGCGACACGCCGGGACGCAGGCTTTCGCTGCTGAAGCCGCGGATGAAGCCTTCACGCCGCAGCACGTCGAGCACGTTGGCGCGCAGTTTTGAGCCGGGCGCGACGCAGACCGTGTGCCGCGCGCGCTGTGCGTTGCGGATGCGGGTCAGCATGTCGCCGAGCGGATCGGACATACTCATCGCTCGTGCTCCTTACCAGCTCGCCTTGACCATGCCGGGGATCTGGCCTGCGCTCGCCAGATCGCGCAGCGCAATGCGGCACAGCTTGAACTTGCGGTAGTTGCCGCGCGAGCGCCCGGTGAGCGCGCAGCGCAGCCGCACCCGCACCTTCGCCCCGTTGCGCGGCAGTTGCGCCAGCTTCAGCGTCGCATTGAAGCGGTCCTCGACCGGCAGCGTGCGGTCCATGACGATCGCCTTCAGCGCCGCCCGCTTGCCCTTGTCGCGCTTGGCCAGGCGTTCGCGCATGCCGTTGCGGTTGACCTGAGACTTCTTGGCCATCCTGTCTTTACCCTCCGGAACCTGCCGGCCACGGCCGGCGGTTTTCCAAACCTCGTGTCACGCAAAGCATCCCGTACCGCTCAGTTGGCGAACGGGATGTCGAACTGCTTGAGCAGCGCCTTCGCCTCGGCATCGGTGCGCGCCGAAGTGACGAAGACGATGTCCATGCCGCGAATCGCATCCACCCGGTCATAGACGATTTCGGGGAACACGATCTGTTCCTTCAGCCCCATGGCGAAGTTGCCGCGGCCGTCAAAGCCTTTTCCGGTGATGCCGCGGAAGTCGCGCACCCGCGGCAGCGCGATCGTCACCAGCCGGTCGAGGAACTCGTACATGCGCGCGCGCCGCAGCGTCACCTTGCAGCCGATCGCCAGCCCCTTGCGGATCTTGAAGCCGGCGATGGCCTTCTTCGCCAGTGTCTTGACCGGCCTCTGGCCGCTGATCAGCGCCAGTTCCGCGACCGCCGCATCCAGCTTCTTCTGGTCGGCGGCGGCCTCGCCGACGCCCATGTTGATGACGATCTTCTCCAGCTTCGGCACCTGCAGCGGGTTCTTGTAGCCGAACTCCTTTTGCAGCGCCCCGCGCACCACCTCGCGGTAGCGCTGTTGCATGCGGGGAATCTCGCGCGGTGTCGCCTGCGACTCCGCCGCGACCGTCACCGGCTGCAGCGAAACCGCCGGCCCCTCGCCGCCCGCCTTCGCGCCCTTTGCGCCCTTCGCGGCCTTGCCGGCCTTGCCGGCCTGGGCCGGCTTGGCAGCCTTGCCTTTCGCCGCGGCGCCGCCCTTCGCTTGGGCGCCCTTGCCGCCCTTCTTCGAATCGCTCACCGCCGCCTCCTCAACCTTCGATCACGTTGCCGGTCGCCTTGGCAACGCGCACCTTGCGTCCGTCGTCCAGCACGCGGAAGCCGACGCGCGTGGGCTTGTCGGTCTTGCCGTCGATCAGCATCAGGTTGGACAGATGGATGCTCGCCTCCTGCTCGAGGATGCCGCCGGGCTGGCCGACGCCGCGCGGCTTGGTGTGGCGCTTGGCCATGTTCACGCCCTGCACCACCGCGCGCTCGACGCGCGGCAGCACGCGCAGCACCTCGCCGCGCCGCCCCTTGGCCGCGCCGCTGATCACCAGCACCGTGTCGCCCTTGCGAATCCGCGCCGTCATCACAGCACCTCCGGCGCCAGCGAGATGATCTTCATGAACCGCTTGGCGCGCAGTTCGCGCACCACCGGGCCGAAGATGCGCGTGCCGATCGGCTCCTGCTGCTTGTTGATCAGCACCGCGGCGTTGCCGTCGAAGCGGATGGCGCTGCCGTCCGGCCGGCGCACCGGAAACGAGGTGCGCACGATCACCGCCTGATGCACGTCGCCCTTCTTCACCTTGCCGCGCGGGATCGCGTCCTTCACCGACACCACGATGACGTCGCCGACCGAGGCGGTCTTGCGCTTCGACCCGCCCAGCACCTTGATGCACTGCACCCGCCGCGCACCGGAATTGTCGGCCACGTCGAGATTGGTTTCGACCGAGATCATCGCGCCCTCCTCAACCCTGCGGCGGCGCCGCAGGTGCGGTGCCGAGCGGCTCGCCGTTGCGCTCGATCACCAGCCAAGTCTTGCGCTTGCTGATCGGCCGGCACTCCTCGATGCGCACGCTGTCGCCGGTCTTGCACAAATTCTGCTCGTCATGCGCTGCGTACTTCTTCGAGCGCCGGATGAACTTCTTGTAGAGCGGGTGCATGATGCGGCGATCGACAAGCACCGTCACGGTCTTGTCCATCTTGTCGCTGGTCACCCGCCCCGTCAGGACGCGCCTTGGCATCGCCCTTCTCCCTTCAAGCCCGTGCGGCGGAGCGTTGTTTCTCCGCCATGATCGTCTTCACCCGCGCGATGTCGCGCCGCACCTGGCGCACCCGCGACACCCCCTCAAGCTGCCCGGTCGCGCGCTGGAAGCGCAGGTTGAACTGCTCCTTGCGCAGATCGAGCAGCAGCACGCCCAGCTCATCGGCGGTTTTCGCGCGCACGTCCGCCGCCTTGGTGCCACCCTTTGTCCCTTGGGCCATCTCAGGCGTCTCCGATACGGGTGACCATTTTCGTCTTGATCGGCAGCTTCGCCGCGCCCAGCGTCAGCGCCTCGCGGGCCAACTCGGCCGGCACGCCGTCGATCTCGAACATGATGCGGCCCGGCTTGACGCGGCAGACCCAGAATTCCGGGCTGCCTTTGCCCGAGCCCATGCGCACCTCCGCCGGCTTGATCGACACCGGCACGTCCGGGAAGATGCGAATCCACACCCGGCCGGCGCGCTTCATGGCGCGCGTGATGGCGCGCCGCGCCGACTCGATCTGCCGCGCGGTGACGCGCTCCGGCTCCAGCGCCTTCAGGCCGAACGTGCCGAAGTTCAGCGACGTGCCGCCCTTGGCGAGGCCGTGGATGCGGCCCTTGTGGGCCTTGCGGTATTTCGTGCGCTTTGGCGACAGCATTGTTTCCCGTTCCTCAGCGCTGCGGCGCCTGCTCGGCGGCGCGCCGGTCCTGCGCCGTCGGGTCGTTCGCCATGATCTCGCCCTTGAAGATCCACACCTTCACGCCGCACGTGCCGTAGGTCGTCTTGGCGGTCGCGATGCCGAAGTCGATGTCGGCGCGCAGCGTGTGCAGCGGCACGCGGCCTTCGCGATACCACTCGACGCGCGCGATCTCCGCCCCGCCCAGCCGGCCGCCGCAATTGATGCGGATGCCCTGCGCGCCGAGCCGCATCGCCGACTGCACCGCGCGCTTCATCGCGCGACGGAACGCCACGCGGCGCTCAAGCTGCTGGGCGATGTTCTCCGCCACCAGCTGTGCGTCGATCTCGGGCTTGCGGATCTCGACGATGTTCAGCGCCACCTCGGCCTTCGCCATTTTCGCGAGGTCCTTGCGCAGCGCCTCGATGTCCTGGCCCTTCTTGCCGATCACCACGCCTGGCCGCGCCGCATAGATGGTCACGCGCGGCTTCTTCGCCGGCCGCTCGATCACCACGCGGCTGACGCCCGCGCCCGACAGTTTCTGCCGCAGATACCCGCGCAGCTTGAGATCGTCCAGCAGCAGTTTGGAGTAGTCGTTGCCGGCGTACCAGCGGCTGTCCCAGGTGCGGTTGATGCCCAGCCGCAGTCCGATCGGATTGACTTTGTGACCCATCGGCTACGCGGCCTCCTGCGCCGTCGGCGGCCCGGCCGCCTGCTCGCGTTCCGCCACCACGATCTTCAGGTGGCTGAACCATTTCTCCACCCGCGCGGCGCGACCGCGACCGCGCGCGTGGAACCGCTTCATCACCATCGACCGCCCGACCTCGGCGCGCGCGACGAACAGCCGGTCCACGTCGAGCTGATGGTTGTTCTCGGCATTGGCGATCGCGCTCTCCAGCGCCTTGCGCACCTGCTGGGCGATGCGGCGCTTGCTGAACGTCAGCGTCGCCACCGCCTCGCCGGCCGGCAGGTTGCGGATCAGCCCCGCCACCAGGTTGAGCTTGCGCGGACTGACGCGCAAATTGCGCACCACCGCCTGCGCCTCGGTTTCGTCCAATCCGCGCGGATGCTTCGGCTTGCTCATGTCAGCCTCGCCTGGCCTTCTTGTCGCCGGAATGGCCGGTGAAGGTGCGCGTCGGCGAGAACTCGCCGAACTTGTGCCCGACCATGTTCTCGTTCACCAGCACCGGCAGGAATTTGCGGCCGTTATACACGCCGAAGGTCAGCCCGACGAACTGCGGCAGGATGGTCGAGCGGCGCGACCAGATGCGGATGATCTCGTTGCGGCCGGAGGCGCGCGACGCCTCGGCCTTGTTGAGCAGGTAGCCGTCCACGAACGGCCCCTTCCAGACGGAACGCGCCACGGCTCAGCCCTTCCCCTTGTTGCGGCGCCGGATGATGAGCCGGTCGGTGCGCTTGTTGCCCCGCGTCTTGTAGCCCTTGGTCGGCTTGCCCCACGGCGTCACCGGATGCCGCCCGCCGGAGGTGCGGCCCTCGCCGCCGCCGTGCGGATGATCGATCGGGTTCATCGTCACGCCGCGGTTGTGCGGCCGGCGCCCGAGCCAGCGCTGCCGCCCGGCCTTGCCGATCTGCACGTTGGCGTTGTCGGGGTTGGAAACCGCGCCGATCGTCGCCATGCACTCGCCGCGCACCATGCGCAGCTCGCCCGACATCAGTTTTATCTGCGCATAGCCGGCGTCCTTGCCGACCAACTGCGCATACTGCCCCGCCGCGCGCGCGATTTTTCCGCCCGCCCCCGGCTTCATCTCGAGGTTATGCACGATGGTGCCGACCGGAATCGCGGCGAGCGGCATCGCGTTGCCCGGCTTGATGTCGGCGCGCTGCGCGGCGATCACCGTGTCGCCGGCGCGCAGCCGCTGCGGTGCCAGGATGTACGCGCAGCTCGCCGTCGCTGGTACTTGATCAGCGCGATGAAGGCGGTGCGGTTCGGGTCGTATTCCAGCCGCTCCACGATCGCCGCCACGCCGAACTTGCGGCGCTTGAAATCGACGATGCGGTAGGTGCGCTTGTGCCCGCCGCCGCGGAAGCGGCTGGTGATGTGGCCGTGGCTGTTGCGCCCGCCGGTCGAGCTCTTGCCGACCGTCAGCCCCTTGACCGGCTTGCCCTTCCACAGCTCGCTGCGGTCCACCAGGATGGTGCCGCGCAGGCTGGGCGTGACCGGTTTGAAATTCTTCAGTGCCATCGCTGCGATTCCTGCGTCACGCCAGCCCGGTGGTCAGATCGATCGACTGCCCGGGCGCGAGCGTCACATACGCCTTCTTCACGTCGCTGCGCTTGCCGGGGCGGCCCTTGAACCGCTTGGTCTTGCCCTTTGCGACCAGCGTGTTCACCGCGGTCACCTTCACGCCGAACAATCCCTCCACCGCCGCCTTGATCTGCGGCTTGGAGGCGTCGATCGCGACCCGGAAGGCCATGGTGTTCTTCTCGCCGAGCGCGGTCGCCTTCTCGGTGATGACCGGGCTGCGGATGATCGCATACATCGCCTCGCGCGACAGGCGCGGGCCGCGCGGCTTGCCCGCGGGAGCGGTGGTTTCGCTCATGCCAGGCGCTCCTTCAGCCCTTCGACCCCGGCAGCGGTCACTGCCAGCACGTCATGCGCCAGGATGTCGTACACGTTCGCGCCGACCGTCGGCAGCACGTTGATGCCGACGATGTTGCGGCTGGCGCGCAGGAAGTTCGCGTCCACTGCGCGGTCGATGATGAGAACCGACGTCCAGCCCAGCGCCTGCAGCCGCTTCGCCAGTTCCTTGGTCTTGCCGCCCGCGGTCGCGGCGTCGAGCACCACCAGCTTGCCGTCGGCCTGCTTCTGCGACAGCGCCGAGATCAGCCCGAGCCGGCGCACCTTCTTCGGCAAGTCGTAGCCGTGATCGCGCACCACCGGGCCATGCACGACGCCGCCGGTGCGGAACTGCGGGGCGCGCAGGCTGCCCTGGCGCGCATTGCCGGTGCCCTTCTGCTTGTAGGGCTTCCTCGTGGTGCCCTGCACCTCGCCCATGCCTTTGGTCTTGTGCGTGCCGGCGCGACGCTTCGCCTGCTGCCAATGCACCACCCGCGCCATGATGTCCGCGCGCGGCGTCGCGGCAAAGATCGTGTCCGGCAGCTCGATCGTGCCGGCCGCACCGTTGTCGAGCGTCTTGATCTCGATCTGCATGTCCCGCGCCCTCAGCCCTGCGCCGCGCCGACGAGTGCGGCCGGGTACGGCAGATCCGCCGGCGGTGCCCGCTTCACCGCGTCGCGCACCAGCACGAACCCGCCCTTGGCGCCGGGCACCGCGCCTTTCAGCATCAGCAACCCCTTGTCGGCGTCCACCGCGGCCACTTCGAGATTGAGCGTGGTCACCCGCTCGACGCCGAGATGGCCGGCCATTTTCTTGTTCTTGAAGGTCCTGCCGGGGTCCTGGCGGTTGCCCGTGGAACCGTGCGAGCGATGGCTGATCGAGACGCCGTGGCTCGCCTCCAGCCCGGAAAAATTCCAGCGCTTCATGGCGCCCGCAAAGCCTTTGCCCTTGGTCGTGCCGCACACATCGACGCGCTGGCCGACCAGGAAATGCGCCGCACTCAGCGTCGCCCCCGGCTCCAGCAGCGCGTCCGCGGCGACGCGGAACTCGGCGAGCTTGGCCTTCGGTTCCACTTTTGCCCGCGCGAAATGCCCCTTGTTCGGCTTGGACACGTTCTTCACCTTCGCCCGACCCCAGCCGAGCTGCACCGCCGAGTAGCCGTCCTTCGCCTCGGTGCGCGCGGCCACGACCTGCACCGCGTCGAGGTGCAGGACGGTGACGGGCACATGCGTCCCGTCCTCCTTGAACAGCCGGGTCATGCCCAGCTTCTTTGCCAGCAATCCAGTGCGCATCTTCGTCTTTCCCAGAGGGGCGGCGGCCCGCGGCCGCTGTCCTTAGGCCCAAATCCGGCTACAGCTTGATCTCGACGTCGACGCCGGCCGCGAGGTCGAGCTTCATCAGCGCGTCCACGGTCTGCGGCGTCGGCTCCACGATGTCGAGCAGCCGGCGATGGGTCCGGATCTCGAACTGCTCGCGGCTCTTCTTGTCCACGTGCGGCGAGCGGTTCACCGTGAACCGCTCGATATGCGTCGGCAGCGGAATCGGCCCGCGCACCCGCGCGCCCGTCCGCTTGGCAGTGTTCACGATCTCCTTCGTGCTGTTGTCCAGCACGCGGTGATCGTACGCCTTCAGGCGGATGCGGATGTTCTGGTTGTCCATTGCCTCAGTCTTTCCGGCCGATCCCGCTGCATTCAGGCCGTGATCTTCGCCACCACGCCGGCGCCGACGGTGCGCCCGCCTTCGCGGATCGCGAAGCGCAGCCCCTCGTCCATGGCGATCGGCGCGATCAGCTCGATATCCATCGACACGTTGTCGCCCGGCATCACCATCTCCACGCCCTCCGGCAGATGCACGATGCCGGTCACGTCGGTGGTGCGGAAATAGAACTGCGGCCGGTAGTTGGTGAAGAACGGCGTGTGCCGTCCGCCCTCCTCCTTGGTCAGGATGTAGCTCTCGGCCTTGAACTTGGTGTGCGGCGTGATCGTGCCCGGCTTCGCCAGCACCTGGCCGCGCTCCACTTCCTCGCGCTTGGTGCCGCGCAGCAGCGCGCCGATGTTGTCGCCGGCCTCGCCCTGGTCCAGCAGCTTGCGGAACATCTCCACGCCGGTCACCACCGTCTTCGACGTGGGCCGGATGCCGACGATCTCGACTTCCTCGCCGACCCGGATCACGCCGCGCTCGATGCGCCCGGTCACCACGGTGCCGCGGCCGGAAATCGAGAACACGTCCTCGATCGGCATCAGGAACGGCAGATCCTTCGGCCGGTGCGGCTGCGGGATGTAGCTGTCCACCGCGTCCATCAGCGCCATGATCGACTTGTCGCCGAGTTCCGGATCGCGCTCCTCGAGTGCAGCCAGCGCCGAGCCCTTGATGATCGGGATGTCGTCGCCGGGGAACTGGTAGGAGCTGAGCAGCTCGCGCAGCTCCAGCTCGACCAGCTCGACCAGCTCGGGGTCGGCCATGTCCATCTTGTTGAGATAGACCACCAGCGCCGGCACGCCGACCTGGCGGGCCAGCAGGATGTGCTCGCGCGTCTGCGGCATCGGGCCGTCGGCGGCGGACACCACCAGGATGGCGCCGTCCATCTGCGCCGCGCCCGTGATCATGTTCTTCACGTAGTCGGCATGGCCGGGGCAATCGACATGCGCGTAGTGGCGCTTCTTGGTCTCGTACTCGACATGCGCGGTCGAGATGGTGATGCCGCGGGCACGCTCCTCCGGCGCCTTGTCGATCTGGTCGTAGGCGGTGAACGTCGCGCCGCCCGTCCTCGCCAGCACTTTTGTGATGGCGGCGGTCAGCGTCGTCTTGCCATGATCGACATGACCGATCGTGCCGATGTTGCAGTGCGGCTTGGTGCGCTGGAATTTCGCCTTGGCCATCGTCGTTGTCTCCGTGCCCGCTCTACGATCCGGGGTAAGGGGTCTGGTTTACCAGCGGTAGTGGCTGAAGGCCTTGTTCGCCTCCGCCATCCGGTGGGTGTCTTCGCGCTTCTTCACCGCCGCGCCGCGGTTGTTGACCGCGTCCATCAACTCGTTGGAGAGGCGGTCCTCCATGGTGTGCTCGCCGCGCTTGCGGGCGGCGTCGATGATCCAGCGGATCGCCAGCGCCTGCCGCCGCTCGGTCCGCACTTCCACCGGCACCTGGTAGGTGGCGCCGCCGACGCGGCGCGAGCGCACCTCGACCGCCGGCTTCACGTTGTCCAGCGCCTCGTGGAACATGCGCACCGGGTCGGCCTGCGACCCGCCGCGCTTCTTCATCACGTCGAGCGCGCCATAGACGATGCCCTCGGCGGCCGACTTCTTGCCGTCGTACATCAGCGCGTTCATGAAGCGGCTGATGACGATGTCGCCGAACTTGGCGTCCGGCAGGATCTCGCGCTTGACGGCGCGGCGGCGGCGGCTCATCGCGCTCTCCTCACTTCGGCCGCTTGGCGCCGTACAGCGACCGGCGCTGGCGGCGCTTGGCGATGCCCTGGGTGTCGAGCACGCCGCGCAGGATGTGGTAGCGCACGCCCGGCAGGTCTTTCACGCGCCCGCCGCGGATCAGCACGACGCTGTGCTCCTGCAGATTGTGGCCCTCGCCGGGGATGTAGCTGACCACCTCGTAGCCGTTGGTCAGCCGCACCTTGGCGACCTTGCGCAGCGCCGAGTTCGGCTTCTTCGGCGTCGTCGTATAGACGCGCGTGCAGACGCCGCGCTTCTGCGGGCAGCCCTGCAGCGCGGGCACCTTGTTGCGCACGCTGCGCGGCTCGCGCCCCTTGGCGATCAACTGATTGATGGTCGGCATAGACCCTCTTTCATCCTGCTCCGCAACCGCCGCGACCCCGCACGACCGTCCGCCACAGACAAGCCCCGCAGCGGGCGGGCACCGCCCACCCTGCGGGGTTCGACCCTGCCTGCGACCTGAGCTCCCGCCCCGGTGGGGGAAGGGAGCGGCGCCGCACGCGCTGGTGCCTGCAAACGACGGCCATCCGGCGGGTCCGGGTCGGCCGAGGGCGCGGAAGCTACGAGCGGGGGGGAGGCAAGTCAAGGCCCGCCCGGCGAATGGTTCACGCCCGAAGCCCCGAAAAGACGAAGGCCGGCGATGCAGTGCCCGCCGGCCTTCGCTTGGGAGACGGGCGCGCCCGCTACTCGGCCGCCAGCGGACCGCCGGCGATCGCGGGCGTAGCCTCCTTGGCCGGCAGTGCGCGCGCCTGGTCGCGGCCGGCCGCGACCGCGCGCAGGCGGTTCATCACGCTGCCCGTGCCCGCCGGGATCAGCCGCCCGACGATCACGTTCTCCTTCAGCCCGGTCAGCGTATCGACCTTGCCGGCGGTCGCCGCCTCGGTCAGCACGCGCGTCGTCTCCTGGAACGAGGCGGCGCTGATGAAGCTGTGCGTCTGCAGGCTCGCCTTGGTGATGCCCTGCAGCACCGGCATGGCCTGTGCCGGCCGCTCGCCCTCGGCGACGCGCTTGGCGTTCTCGGCGTCGAAGTCGACGCGGTCGATCTGCTCGCCGGCCAGGAACGTGGTGTCGCCCGGATCGAGGATTTCCACCTTCTGCAGCATCTGGCGGACGATCACCTCGATATGCTTGTCGTTGATCTTCACGCCCTGCAGCCGGTAGACGTCCTGGATCTCGTTGACCAGGTAGTCGGACAGCGCCTCCACGCCGAGCACTTTCAGGATGTCGTGCGGCACCCGCGGGCCATCGACCAGCGGGTCGCCGCGGCGCACGAAGTCGCCTTCCTGCACCGAGACGTGCTTGCCCTTGGGGATCAGGTACTCGGTCTCCTCGCCGGTCTCGTCGTTCTTGACGATGACGCGGCGCTTGGCCTTGTAGTCCTTGCCGAATTCCACGCGCCCGTCGGTCTCGGCGATGATGGCGTGGTCCTTCGGCCGCCGCGCCTCGAACAGCTCGGCCACGCGCGGCAGGCCGCCGGTGATGTCGCGCGTCTTGCTGCCCTCGCGCGGGATGCGCGCCAGCACGTCGCCCGCCGCCACCTGCGCACCGTTCTCGACCGACAGGATCGAGTCGGGGGCCAGGAAGTAGCGCGCATCGGTGTTGTTCGGCAGCCGCACCACCTGGTCGTGCTCGTTCTTGAGCTGCAGCCGCGGCCGCAGGTCGGCGCCGCGCGCCGCCTGCTTGTAGTCCACGACCACCTTCGAGGTGAGGCCGGTGACCTCGTCCACCCGCTCGACCAGCGTGATGCCCTCGATCAGGTCGAGATACTCCACCTTGCCGGCGCGCTCGGTGATGATCGGCAGCGTGTACGGGTCCCACTCCGCCAGCTTCTGCCCGCGCGTCACCTGCGCGCCCTCATCGGCGAGCAGGCGCGCGCCGTACGGCACGCGGAAGCGCGCGCGCTCGCGCCCCTTGTCGTCGGCCAGCACCATTTCGCAGTTGCGGCTCATCACCACCGGCACGTTCTGGCTGTTCAGCACCACGTTGCGGTTCCTGATCGAGACCACGCCGTCATGGCTCGCCTCGACGCTGCTCTGCTCCGCGCCGCGCTGCGCCGCGCCGCCGATGTGGAACGTGCGCATGGTCAGCTGCGTGCCCGGCTCGCCGATCGACTGCGCGGCGATCACGCCGACCGCCTCGCCCGCGTTCACCGGCGTGCCGCGCGCCAGGTCGCGGCCGTAGCAGTGCCCGCACACGCCGACCGCCGCCTCGCAGGTCAGCACCGAGCGGATCTTCACGGCCTCGACGCCGGCCTTCTCGATGCGCTCGGCCTCCGGCTCCTCGATCAGCGTGTTGGCGGCGACGATCACCTCGCCGGAGACCGGATCGGTCACGTCCTCCGCCGTGGTGCGGCCGAGGATGCGCTCGGCGAGGCTGGACACCACCTCGCCGCCGTCCATCACCGCGCGCACGGTGAGGCCGCGCTGCGTGCCGCAATCCTCCTCGACGATGATGCAGTCCTGCGCCACATCGACCAGCCGCCGCGTCAGGTAGCCGGAGTTCGCGGTCTTCAGCGCGGTGTCGGCGAGACCCTTGCGCGCGCCGTGCGTGGAGTTGAAATACTCCAGCACGGTCAGGCCTTCCTTGAAGTTGGCGATGATCGGCTGCTCGATGATCTCGCCGGAAGGTTTCGCCATCAGCCCGCGCATGCCGGCGAGCTGGCGCATCTGCGCCGGCGACCCGCGCGCGCCGGAGTGGCTCATCATCCACACCGCGTTGGTCGGCCGTCCCGGCTCCTGCTTGGAGATTTCGCGCATCATCGCCGCCGCCACCTCGTCGGTGCAGCGCGACCACGCATCCACCACCTTGTTGTAGCGCTCGCCGGCGGTGATCAGGCCGTCCTGGTACTGCTGCTCGAACTCCTTCACCTCCGCCTGCGTCCTGCGGATCAGCGGCCACTTCTCGTCGGGGATGATGAGGTCGTCCTTGCCGAAGCTGATGCCGGCCTTGCACGCCTGGCCGAAGCCGAGGCCCATCAGCCGGTCGGCGAAGATCACGCACTCCTTCTGGCCGCAATGGCGATACACCGCGTCGATCACGTCGGAGACGTTCTTCTTGGTAAGCTGCCGGTTGATCAGGCTGAACGGCACGTTCGGGTGCTTCGGCAGCACCTGCGCGATCAGCATGCGGCCCGGCGTGGTCACCACGCGCTGCACCACCGTCCGCCCGTCGGCGCCGACCAGCGGCAGACGTGCGCGGATCTTGTCGTGCAGCTTCAGCACGCCGGCCTGCAGCGCATGCTCGACCTCGCCGAGACTGCCGAACGCCGGCGCGCGGTCGTCCGGCACCGCCCGGAACTCCGGCGTCTCCAGCGAGAGATAGTAGATGCCGAGCACGATGTCCTGGCTCGGCACGATGATCGGCTTGCCGTTCGCCGGGCTGAGGATGTTGTTGGTGGACATCATCAGCACGCGCGCTTCCAGCTGCGCCTCCAGGCTCAGCGGCACATGCACCGCCATCTGGTCGCCGTCGAAATCGGCGTTGAACGCGGTGCAGACCAGCGGATGCAGCTGGATCGCCTTGCCCTCGATCAGCACCGGCTCGAACGCCTGGATGCCGAGGCGGTGCAGCGTCGGCGCGCGGTTCAGCATCACCGGATGCTCGCGGATCACCTCCTCCAGGATGTCCCACACCTCGGGACGCTCCTTCTCCACCATCCGCTTCGCCGCCTTGATGGTGGTGGCGTGGCCGTACTTCTCGAGCTTGGAGTAGATGAACGGCTTGAACAGCTCCAGCGCCATCTTCTTCGGCAGGCCGCACTGGTGCAGCTTCAGCTCCGGCCCGACCACGATCACCGAGCGGCCGGAGTAATCGACGCGCTTGCCGAGCAGGTTCTGGCGGAACCGTCCCTGCTTGCCCTTCAGCATGTCGGAGAGCGATTTCAGCGGGCGCTTGTTGGCGCCGGTGATGGCGCGCCCGCGGCGGCCGTTGTCGAACAGCGCATCGACGCTCTCCTGCAGCATGCGCTTCTCGTTGCGCACGATGATGTCGGGCGCGCGCAGCTCGATCAGCCGCTTCAGCCGGTTGTTGCGGTTGATGACGCGGCGATACAGGTCGTTGAGGTCGCTGGTCGCGAACCGTCCGCCGTCGAGCGGCACCAGCGGGCGCAGTTCCGGCGGGATCACCGGCACCACGTCCATGATCATCCACTCGGGCTTGGCACCGGAATCGGCGAACGCCTCGATCAGCTTCAGGCGCTTGACCAGCTTCTTGCGCTTGGCCTCGCTGGTGGTGTCCTTCAGCTCGCCGCGCAGCTTCACCTTCTCGGCGTCGGTGTCGATGCCGAGCAGGACGGTCTTGATCGCCTCGGCGCCGATGCCGGCGCGGAACGCGTCCTCGCCGAACTCGTCCTGCTTGGCCATCAGCTGCTCCTCGGTCAGCAGCTGATGCAGTTTCAGGTCGGTCAGGCCCGGCTCCAGCACCACGTAGCTCTCGAAGTAGAGGATCTTCTCGAGTTCCTTCAGCGTCAGATCGACCATCAGCCCGATCCGGCTGGGCAGCGACTTCAGGAACCAGATATGCGCCACCGGGCTGGCGAGTTCGATGTGCCCCATCCGCTCGCGGCGCACCTTCGCCAGCGTCACCTCGACGCCGCACTTCTCGCAGATGATGCCGCGGAACTTCATGCGCTTGTACTTGCCGCACAGGCACTCGTAGTCCTTGATCGGGCCGAAGATGCGCGCACAGAACAGGCCGTCGCGCTCCGGCTTGAAGGTGCGGTAGTTGATCGTCTCGGGCTTCCTGATCTCGCCGTACGACCAGCTGCGGATCTGCTCCGGCGAGGCGATCTGGATCTTGATCTGGTCGAAGGTCATGCTCTGACCCGTCTGACCCAGAATCTTCATCAGCTCGTTCATGGCTTCGTCCCCAACGGGAAATGGCGGGCGCGCCGGTGCCCCGGCCCGCCCTCGTTCGCTCCGACGCCGCTCAGACCGGCCGCATGTCGAGATCGACGTTCAGGCCAAGCGCCTTCAGCTCCTTGACCAGCACGTTGAAGCTCTCCGGGATGCCAGCCTCGAACGTGTCCTGCTCGCGCACGATCGCCTCGTACACCTTGGTGCGCCCCGACACGTCGTCGGACTTCACCGTCAGCATCTCCTGCAGCGTGTAGGCCGCGCCGTACGCCTCCAGCGCCCAGACTTCCATCTCGCCGAAGCGCTGGCCGCCGAACTGCGCCTTGCCGCCCAGCGGCTGCTGCGTGACCAGGCTGTACGGCCCGATCGAACGCGCGTGGATCTTGTCGTCCACCAGATGGTGCAGCTTCAGCATGTAGATGTAGCCGACGGTGACGCGCCGCTCGAACGGCTCGCCGGTGCGGCCATCGACCAGCACCACCTGCCCGGACGTGTCCAGCCCGGCGCGTTCCAGCATCGCCTCGATGTCGCCCATGCGCGCACCGTCGAACACCGGCGTTGCGATCGGCACGCCCTTGCGCAGGTTCTCGCACAGCTCGACCAGCTCTGCGTCGTCGAGATTGGCGATCTCGTCGGCAAAGATGCGCTCGCCATAGACGTCCTTGAGCCGGTCGAGCAGTTCCTGCCGCGCCGCGCCGGTGCGGCGGTACTCCTCCACCAGCTCGCCGATCTGCGCGCCCAGGGTGGCGCAGGCCCAGCCGAGATGCGTCTCGAGAATCTGGCCGACATTCATCCGGCTCGGCACGCCGAGCGGGTTGAGCACCAGATCGACCGGCGTGCCGTCCGTCCAGGAACGGCATGTCCTCCATCGGCACCACGCGCGACACCACGCCCTTGTTGCCGTGACGTCCGGCCATCTTGTCGCCCGGCTGCAGCTTGCGCTTCACCGCGACGAACACCTTGACCATCTTCATCACGCCGGGCGGCAGCTCGTCGCCGCGCTGCAGCTTCTCGACCTTGCCGTCGAAACGCGCCTGCAGCCGCTGCACGGCGGCGTCGAACTCGCGCTTCAGCGTCTCGATCTCCGCCATCACCGCGTCGTCCTGCACGCCGATGTGCCGCCACGCGCCGCGCGGATGCTCGGCCAGCACCTCCTCGGTGATCGTCGTGCCCGCCTTGATGCCCTTGAAGCCGCCGGCCGCCTTGCGCCCCAGCAGCCGCTCGCGCAGCCGGTTGAGGAAGCTGCGCTCCTGGATCGCCTTCTCGTCGTCGCGGTCCTTCGCCAGCCGCTCGATCTCGGCGCGCTCGATCGCCATCGCGCGCTCGTCCTTGTCCACGCCGCGGCGGCTGAACACGCGCACATCGACGATCGTGCCGGTCACGCCGGGCGGCAGCTTCAGCGAGGTGTCGCGCACGTCCGATGCCTTCTCGCCGAAGATCGCGCGCAGCAGCTTCTCCTCCGGCGTCATCGGGCTTTCGCCCTTCGGCGTCACTTTGCCGACCAGGATGTCGCCCGGGTTGACCTCGGCGCCGACATAGACGATGCCCGCCTCGTCGAGGTTCTTCAGCGCCTCCTCGCCGACGTTCGGGATGTCGCGGGTGATCTCCTCCTGGCCGAGCTTGGTGTCGCGCGCCATCACCTCGAACTCTTCGATGTGAATGGACGTGAACACGTCGTCGCGCGCGATGCGCTCGGAGATGAGGATGGAGTCCTCGAAGTTGTAGCCGTTCCAGGGCATGAACGCGCACAGCACGTTGCGCCCCAGCGCCAGCTCGCCGAGTTCCGTGGACGGGCCGTCGGCGATGATGTCGCCCTCGGCCACGCGGTCGCCGACGCGCACCAGCGGACGCTGGTTGATGCAGGTGCTCTGGTTGCTGCGCATGAACTTGCGCAGGCGGTAGATGTCCACGCCCTTGGTGGTGCCGTCGTCGTTGGTCGCGCGCGCCACGATGCGCGCGCCGTCGATCTGGTCGATCACGCCGGCGCGGCGCGCCACGATGGTGGCACCCGAATCGCGCGCCACCGACGCCTCCATGCCGGTGCCGACCAGCGGCGCGTCGGCCTGGATCAGCGGCACCGCCTGGCGCTGCATGTTGCTGCCCATCAGCGCACGGTTGGCGTCGTCGTTCTCCAGGAACGGGATCAGCGCCGCCGCCACCGACACCAGCTGCTTGGGCGACACATCGACCGCCGTCACGTCCTCGGGCCTGACCAGCCGGAAGTCGCCCTGCCGGCGCACCGAGACCAGATCGCCGGTGAAGCGGCCGTTGCCGTCGGTCGGCGCGTCGGCCTGCGCCACCACCAGCTTCTCCTCCTCCATCGCCGAGAGGTACTTCCAGCCGTCCTGCACCACGCCGTCGCGCACCAGCCGGTACGGCGTCTCGATGAAGCCGTATTTGTTGACTTTCGCGTAGGTGGCGAGCGAGTTGATCAGGCCGATGTTCGGCCCCTCCGGCGTCTCGATCGGGCAGATGCGGCCGTAATGCGTCGGATGCACGTCGCGCACCTCGAAGCCGGCGCGCTCGCGCGTCAGACCGCCCGGACCGAGCGCAGAAAGGCGGCGCTTGTGCGTCACCTCCGACAGCGGATTGGTCTGGTCCATGAACTGCGACAGCTGCGAGGAGCCGAAGAACTCGCGCACCGCCGCCGCCGCCGGCTTGGCGTTGATCAGGTCGTGCGGCATCACCGTGTCGATGTCGACGCTGCCCATGCGCTCGCGGATGGCGCGCTCCATGCGCAGCAGGCCGACGCGGTACTGGTTCTCCATCAGTTCGCCGACCGAGCGCACGCGGCGGTTGCCGAGATTGTCGATGTCGTCGATCTGGCCGCGGCCGTCCTTCAGCTCGCACATGATCTTGACGGTGCGCAGGATGTCCGCCTTGCGCAGCACCCGCACCGTGTCCTCGGCGTCCAGCCCGAGCCGCATGTTCATCTTCACGCGCCCGACGGCCGAGAGGTCGTAGCGGTCGGCATCGAAGAACAGGCCGCGGAACAGCGACTCCGCCGTCTCCGGCGTCGGCGGCTCGCCCGGACGCATGACGCGGTAGATGTCGATCAGCGCGTCGTCGCGGCTGGTGTTCTTGTCCACCGCCAGCGTGTTGCGCAGCCACGGGCCGTTCGCCTGGTCGACCGCAAGCGTCGGCAGGTCGGTCACCCCGGCCTCCTCCAGCGCCGCCAGCCGCGCCTCGGCGAGTTCCTCGCCGGCCTCGGCATAGATCTCGCCGGTCTGCTCGTTGACGATATCGACGGCGACGAAGCGGCCCAGCAGGTCGGCGCGGCCGACCAGCACTTCCCGGGTC
Source organism: uncultured Pseudomonadota bacterium (assembly GCA_963786445.1). Taxonomy (GTDB): domain Bacteria; phylum Pseudomonadota; class Alphaproteobacteria; order Acetobacterales; family Acetobacteraceae; genus JAFKFJ01. The sequence continues at coordinate 330,520 of CAWAZU010000028.1, read as the reverse complement.
TTCTCGGCGATGCGGCGCACCGTGCGCGCGTTCAGCTTGGTCTCCGAGTCGGCCACCACCTCGCCGGTGTCGGCATCGACCAGCGGCTCCAGCAACTTGATGTTGCGGAACGCCTCCGGGTCGAACGGCCGCGCCCAGCCTTTCGGCGTGCGCGTGAACACCACCTTTCCGTAGAAGTAGCCCAGGATTTCCTCGGCATTCATGCCGCGGATCTCGCCGATGTCGAGCGTCTCGCCCTGGGCGGCGCGCGCCTCGCGCAACGCCTCCGTCACGGCGTTCTCCAGCGCATACAGCAGCGTGGTGACCGGCAGCTTGCGCTTGCGGTCGATGCGCACGTACACGAGGTCCTTGCTGTCGAACTCGAAGTCGAGCCAGGAGCCGCGATACGGGATGACGCGCGCGGCGAACAGGTACTTGCCGCTGGAATGCGTCTTGCCTTTGTCGTGGTCGAAGAACACGCCGGGGCTGCGATGCATCTGGCTGACGATGACGCGCTCGGTGCCGTTGATGATGAACGTGCCGTTCTCCGTCATCAGCGGCATGTCGCCCATATAGACCGGCTGCTCCTTGATGTCGCGGATCGAGCGCGCGCCGGTGTCCTCGTCCACGTCCCAGACGATCAGCCGCAGGATCACCTTCAGCGGCGCGGCGAAGGTCATGCCGCGCTGGATGCATTCCTCGACGTCGTATTTCGGCTCTTCGAGTTCGTAGTAGACGAACTCCAGCCGGCCGCGGCCGGCGAAGTCGTCGATCGGGAACACCGACCGGAACACTTCCTGCAGCCCGGTCTGCGTGCGGCTGTCGTGCGGCGTGCTCATCTGCAGGAACGCCTCGTAGCTGGCGCGCTGCACGTCGATCAGGTTGGGCATCGGCGCCACTTCGGGGATGCGCCCGAAGGTCTTGCGGATGCGCTTGCGCCCGGTGAAGGACCTGGTGATCGCGTTCATGCCTGTCCTGCTGCCCCGTGGAAAAGGATCTGGGGGGATCCTGCTTGTGCCGCCGCCCGGAAACCGCGCCCTCCGCCTCGCCCCGCACCCCCGTCGGGACCGGCGGACGCCGCCGCGTCGCCCCGTGGCGTCACGCCAACGGGGTCGCGGGCGGAAACCGCTTGGGTTTCCGCCCGCTTCAGGTCCAAAGACGGCCTCTGCCGACCGCCGGATCGCTGCTCGCCTGTGCTCGCCAGTTACTTCACCTCGACGCTGGCGCCCTGATCTTCCAGCACCTTCCTGATCTTCGCCGCCTCGTCCTTGTTAACGCCTTCCTTGACGGTCTTTGGCGCACCCTCCACCAGATCCTTGGCCTCTTTCAGGCCCAGGCCGGTGATGGTGCGGATTTCCTTGATGACGTTGATCTTCTTGTCCCCGGCCTTGGCCAGGATGACGGTGAACTCGGTCTGCTCCTCGACCGGTGCGGCCGGTGCGGCGGCGGCACCACCCGCCGGGGCGGCCGCAACCGCAAGCGGAGCGGCGGCGGAGACGCCCCACTTGTCCTCAAGCAGCTTGGAGAGTTCGGCGGCTTCCAGCACGGTCAGGCTGGACAGCTCGTCGACCAGTTTTTGCAAATCGGCCATGATCTGTGTCCCTAATCTAGTCCCAGGTCGGTTCCATGCAAGCCCGGCGGTGCCGGCCTGCCATCACTTTCGTCCGCGCGTCGCCGTCAGGCCGCCTCGGCCTCGCTCGCCCCAGCCTTCTTGGCGAAGGCCGCCAGCACCCGTGCGAGCTGTCCGCCCGGCGCCTGCAGCACGCCCGCGATGCGGGTTGCCGGGGTCTGGATCAGCCCCAGCAGCCGCGCGCGCAGCGCCTCCAGCGACGGCAGTTCCGACAGCGCCTTCACGCCAGCCGCATCCAGCGTCTGGCCGCCGATGGCGCCGCCGAGCACCACGAACTTCTCGTTGATCCTGGCGAACTCGATGGCGGTCCTCGCCACCGCCACCGGGTCCGGCGCCCAGGCGAGCGCGGTCGGTCCCTTCAGCAGCGGCGTGATGCCCTCGAATCGGGTCCCGTTCAGGGCGAGGGTGGCCAGCCGGTTCTTCGCGACTTTGAAGGTCGCCCCCGCCGCCCGCATCCGCCGCCGCAGCTCCGTCACTTCCGCAACGGAGAGCCCGGCATTGCGGCTCACCACCACGATCGACGTACCTGCGAGCAAGGATGCGAGGGAGGCGACGAACTCCCGCTTCTCCGTACGGTCCAAGACCTCTCTCCGCTCGATGGCCGGGCGCGTATGGACCGCGTCCGGCCGGGTTGCCCTCTGGGCCGCGCCCACGCGCCTTGCGGCGCCCGGATCGCGCACCCGGTTCGCCTGTCCAGTCGGAACCGCCAAGGGACCGGGCCTCGCGGCCGGCGATCCTGTTGGCTTCCCCGTCTCCCGTGCGCGGGCCGTGGCCCATTACCGTCCCGAAGGATGACGCGCGGTCTCGGACAGGTTCGGGGGCTCCCGCCCCCTGCCCGCCGCGCACCCATCGGGCACGCGGCGTATCTCGTTGCGTTCAGGCGGTCAGGCTCGTGACATCGACCCGCACGCCGGGTCCCATCGTCGAACTCACCGCCGCCTTCTGCACATAGGTCCCCTTCGCCCCCGCCGGCTTCGCCTTCACGATCGCATCGGCAAAGGCGCGGGCGTTTTCCAGAAGCTTGTCGGCCGGAAAACTGGCCTTGCCGATGCCGGCATGGACGATGCCCGCCTTCTCGGCGCGGAACTCCACCTGGCCCGCCTTGGCCGCCTGGATGGCGCCGCGCACATCCATCGTCACCGTGCCGAGGCGCGGGTTCGGCATCAGCCCGCGCGGGCCGAGGATCTTTCCCAGCCGCCCGACCAGCGCCATCATGTCCGGCGTGGCGATGCAGCGATCGAAATTGAGCTCGCCGGCCTGCACCCGTTCCGCCAGATCCTCCGCGCCGACCACGTCCGCGCCGGCGGCCTGCGCCTCCTCGGCCTTCGGGCCGCGCGCGAACACGGCGATGCGCAGCGTCTTGCCCGTGCCGTTCGGCAGGCTGACCAGCCCGCGCACCATCTGGTCGGCGTGGCGCGGGTCGATGCCGAGATTCATCGCGATCTCGACCGTCTCGTCGAACTTGGCGGTGGCGTTGTGCTTGACCAGCGCGATCGCGTCGGCGAGCTTGTAGGACTTTCCGTGCTCGACCTGCGCACGGGCCTTTTGCAGCCGCTTGTCGTGCGCCATCGCTCAGCCCTCCACCACGGTCAGGCCCATCGAGCGGGCGGAGCCGGCGAGCATTTTGACCGCGCCCTCGATGTCGTTGGCGTTCATGTCCTTCATCTTCTGCACCGCGATCTCGCGCAGCTGCGCGGTGGTGACGCGGCCCACGGCCGCACCCTTGCCCGGCGCGGTCGCACCGCTTTCGATCCCCGCTGCCTTTTTGAGGAAATACGAGTTCGGCGGCGTCTTCATCACGAAGGAAAAGCTGCGGTCGCCATAGGCGGTGATCACCACCGGCACCGGCATCCCCGGCTCCATCTGCGCGGTGACGGCGTTGAACTCCTTCACGAACGCCATGATGTTCAGCCCGCGCTGGCCGAGCGCGGGGCCCACGGGCGGCGACGGGTTGGCCTTGCCGGCGGGGATTTGCAGCTTGATGTAGCCGACGATCTTCTTCGCCATCCCTGGCTCCTTGCGCCCGAGGGACCGCGGTGCATGCGACCGGCGGCGCGCACGCGCCGTGCCCGGTCTCCCGCGTTCCGAGTGAAGCGGCGCGTCTAGAACATCCGGCCCCGCGAGTCCAGCGCGATTCCGCTCAGGACAGATCGACCTCGGTGCTCGGCACATAGCCGGTCTGCCCGTCGTGCTCGACCTCGACCCATTGCGTCAGATTGTGCCAGAGCAGCCGACGCACGACGAGCCGGGTGCCCACGCCGACCGTCGCCAGCGCCGGCGCGGCCGCGTCGGGGTCGCGGCGCAGCACCACCGGATGGTCGCGCACCAGGGCGAGGTGATAGACCGGCGCGCCTGACGGCTGCGGCACCATCTCGCCGCCCAGGCGCAGCTTCGGCCCATAGCCCACCAGCGCCGCGGCGCCGCCCAGCATCAGCACGACCGCCACGGCGGACAGCAGGCGCAGCCGCCGCCCGTGCCTGCGCACCGTCAGTTCGCCCTGCAACTGCTCGGCCTCGCGCAGCAGCGAATCGCGCTCGCGTTGCAGCGTGGCCACCGCCGCCTCGGCCTCCGCCAGGCGTTCGCGCAGCCGCGCCGCCTCGCGCTCCACCCGGCGCACCCGAACCGTCTGCGCCACGGCCGAGTCCGCGCCGGCCATGAAAATCGCCTTGAGCTGCCCGCCCGAAAGGCCGAGCCGGCGCGCCAGCGCGCCGACGGCGCGCCCGGCATTGTCGGCCTCGCCGCCGTCGGAGACCAGCATTGCCAGCCGGTTGGCCAGCCGCTCGATCTCCTCCTCGCCGACGCCGCTCATGTCGCGAGGTCGATCAGGAACGGGCCGGGGCGGGCGCAGGACTGGGCGAACAGGTCGTTGAACCGCTCCATCGTCTCGGCGCGCGCCGCCGCCACGCCAAACCCCTCGGCGATGCGCACCCAGTCGAGGTCCGGGTTGCCGAGGTCGAGCATGTCGAGCGCGGTGCGGCCGGGATTGGCGCCGACGGAAGCGAGTTCGTGCAGCAGGATGGCATAGCGGCGGTTGTCGAAGATCACCGTGGTGACGTCGAGCCGCTCGCGCGCCTGCGTCCACAGCGCCTGCACGGTGTAGAGCGCCGAGCCGTCCGCCTCCAGCGACACCACGCGCCGCCCCGGCGCGCCGATCGCCGCCCCGGTCGCCAGCGGCAGCCCCTCGCCGATCGCCCCGCCGCAGAGCTGCAGCCAGTCATGCGGCGCCGCGCCGTGCGTGCCGGCGAACAGGGCGCGGCCGAAGGTGATGCTCTCGTCCGCCACCACCGCCTGCTCCGGCAGCAGTGCGGCCAGCGAGCGCGCGAACGCCTCCGGCGACACCGCCCCGCGCGCCGGTTCCCCGCGCGCGGCCTGGGGCGGCGGCACCGGCGGGGCGCCCAGAGCGTCGGCCAGCGCCGCCAGCGCCGCCGCGGCGTCCTGTTCCGGGCGGGCGAGCACATGCACCTGCGCGTCTTCGGGGAAAGGGCGGCCGGGCTTGCCGGGATAGGCGAAGAACGCGACCGGCGGCGGCGCGCCGACCAGCACCACATGCCGCACCCCCGCCAGCAGTTTCAGCGCGGCATCGATGGGATACGGCACCCGCTCGATCGGATGCCGCCCCCGGCCGCGCGCGACGAGCGCGTTCGACACCGGTGTGAGCAGCCGCGCCCCGGTCGCCGCGGCAATCCGGTGCGCATCGGCCAGCGCCTCCGCCCCCAGCGCCGAGCCGCCAAGGACGAGTAGCACCTGCCCGCCGCCGAGGTGCAACCGTCGTGCCGTCTCGACAACGAAAGGTGCAACCGGAGGTGCAACCGGCACCTCCAGCGCAGGTGCAACCTTTCCACCTTCGTCCCAGCAGGTATCCGAGGGCAGGATCAGGGTGGCGACCTGGCCGGGCGCGGTGCGCGCCGCCTGCACCGCGACGGCGGCATCCGCCCCCACCTCCGACGCGCGCCGGGCCGTCCGCACCCAGGCGGAGACGCCGCGCGCCCAGCCCTCGGTGTCGGCGGTCAGCGGCGCGTCGAGCGGGCGGTGCCAGGTCGCCTGGTCGCCGACGCAGTTGACCACCGGCGTATTGGCGCGCCGCGCGTTGTGCAGGTTGGCCAGCCCGTTGGCGAGGCCGGGGCCGCAATGCAGCAGCGTCGCCGCCGGCTTGCCGGCCATGCGGCCATAGCCGTCGGCCGCACCCGTCACCACGCCCTCGAACAGGCCCAGCACGCAGCGCATCCCAGGGATGCGGTCGAGCGCCGCGACGAAGTGCATCTCGCTGGTGCCGGGATTGGCGAAGCAGGTATCCACCCCCGACCCCAGCAGCGTGCGCACCAGGCTCTCTGCACCGTTCATCGACCCCACCCGCCCTCGCCGACGCCCCGCCATAGCCCGCAGGAGCCGCGATGACCACCATCCTCTACTCCGAGCGCCTCTATCCCGACGACAGCGTCGAGCGTGACGTGTTCGGCCCCGACGCGACCCTGCTGGTGCGCGCGCCGGGCACGCTCGCCGAGCTCTCCGACGAGGATTGCGCGGCGGCGGACGGGCTGATGCTGTTCCGGCTGTGGGCCTCGGCGGCGGACCTGGCGCGGTTTCCGCGCCTGCGCGCGATCGTGCGCATGGGCGTCGGCTACGACCGCATCGACCGCGCAGCGGCGGCCAAACGCGGCGTCCTGGTGTGCAACGTCCCCGACTACGGCACCGCCGAGGTCGCCGACCACGCGATCGCGCTGACGCTGGTGCTGCGCCGCGGCGTGCTGCTGCACCACGAGGCGCAGCGCCGCACGCCGCACGCCGCCTGGGCGCCGATCGAAACGCCCCTGGTGCGGCGGCTGGACGTGCAGACGTTCGGCATCGTCGGCCTCGGCCGCATCGGCACGGCGGCGGCGCTGCGGGCGCGCGCGCTCGGCTTTCGCGTGGTGTTCTTCGACCCGTACCGGCCGAACGGCACCGAGCGCGCGCTCGGCCTCGCGCGCGCCCGCACGCTGGACGAGTTGCTGCGCCAGAGTGACGTGCTGTCGCTGCACGCGCCGCTGACGCGCGAGACGCGCGGGCTGATCGGCGCGCGCGAACTGGCGCTGCTGCCGCGCGACGCGGTGGTGGTGAACACCGGGCGCGGCGCCGTGTTGGATCTCGACGCGCTGGGCGAGGCGCTGCGCAGCGGACACATCGCCGGCGCCGGCCTCGACGTGCTGCCGGTCGAGCCGCCGACCGAGCCGGAGCCGGCGCTGCTGCGCGCCTACCGCGCGCGGGAGGACTGGCTGGAGGGACGGCTGGTGGTGACGCCGCATTCGGCGTTTCATTCTCCGCAGGCGTGGCAGGACATCCGCCGCAAATCCGCCGAGACGATGGCGGCGGCGCTGTTCAGCAACCGGCCGCAGAACGTGATCGCGCCGGACGATCCGTGACCGCGGAGGCGCGCTACGACGGCGTCTGTCCTGGCGCGATCCGCGCTGCTGCGGCGGGGCGGCGGGCGCCGCGCCGCTCCTCGACACGTTGCAGCAGGACGAAGAACGACGGCACGAACAACACCGTCAGACAGGTGGACGCGGTCATGCCGCTGAGCACCGCCAGCCCCAGCGAGATGCGCGCCGCCGCCCCCGCGCCGCTGGCGAGCACCAGCGGCACCACGCCGAGGATGAAGGCGAACGACGTCATCACGATCGGCCGGAACCGCGTCTCGGCCGCGGCGACGGCGGCGGCGAGGATCGGCACGCCCTCGGCGCGGCGTTCGCGCGCGACCTCGACGATCAGGATGGCGTTCTTGGCCGACAGCGCGATCAGCAGCACGATGCCGATCTGCGTATAAAGATTGTTCGCCAGCCCCAGCGCGTGCAGCAGCAGCGCCGGCCCGAGCAGCGACAGCGGCACCGCGAGGATCACCGCGAACGGCGCCAGCCAGCTTTCGTACTGCCCGGCGAGGCAGAGATAGACCAGCAGCAGCGCCAGCGCGAACACGAGATAAATCTGCCCGCCGACCGCCTTTTCCTGGTACGACATCGCCGTCCAGTCGTAGCCGGTGCCCGGCGGCAGCACGCTGGCCGCGACCTGCTCCATCAGCGTGATCGCCTGGCCGGAGCTGAACCCTTGCGCGGGCAGGCCGATCACGGTTGCGGCGGGATAGAGGTTGTACAGCGTCACCAGCGCCGGCCCGACCGTCGGCCGCACCGTCACCAGCGCGCCCAGCGGCACCATGTTGCCGGTCGCGCTGCGTACATAGAGCGCGTCGAGGGCTTTCACGTTCAGCCGGTAGCGCGCATCGGCCTGCACATAGACCTGGAAGGTCCGGCCGAACTGGTTGAACTGGTTGACGTAGCTCGACCCGATATAGCCGACCAGCGCGTTGAACACGTCGCCGACGGCGACGTGCAGCGTCTCCGCCTTGGTGCGGTCCACGTCCACCACCAGCTGCGGCACGTCGGCGCGGAACGGCGAGGCGACGTGCTGCAACGCCGTCTGCGACGCCGCATCCTGGATGATGGTGCGGGTGATGCGCTGCAATTTCTGCCAGTCGAAATTGCCGTCGCGCAGCTCCACTTCCATCGTGAAGCCGTTGGAGTTGCCGATGCCCTGGATCGGCGGCGGCACGATGACCAGTGCCGTGCCGTCGGGCAGCGCATCGAGCGCGCCCTGCAAGCGGAAATAGATGCTGCGCAGCCCTTCGTCCTTGGCGCGGCCGCGCTCGCCCCAGTCCTTCAGCACGACATAGGCGGCACCGGCGCTGGACAGCGAGGCGTTGCCGTCGAGCGCGGAGACGCCGGCGATCTCGATCACCTGATCGACGCCGGGAACGCCGCGCGCGATGTCGCTCGCCCTGGCCAGCGCCGCCTGCGTGCGCTCCAACGAGGCGCCGTCCGGCAGCTGCAGCGCCACCACGACATAGCCTTGGTCCTCGGTCGGGATGAAGGCGGTCGGCAGCCGCGCCAGCCCCCAGAAGCCGAGCGCCACCAGCAGCAGCGCCAGCACGACCAGCGGCACCGCGTGGCGCGTCATGCGCCCGATCAGGCGGGCATAGCCGTGCTCGATCGGCAGATAGGCGCGGTTGAAGCCACGGAACACAAAATTACGCCGCTCCGGCGGCACCGGCGGACGCAGCCACAGCGCGCATTGCGTCGGCTTCAGCGTCGCCGCGTTGATCGCGCTGATCAGCGCGGTCGCGGCGATCACCAGCGCGAACTGCGCATACATCTGTCCCGTCAGGCCGGGCAGGAACGCGGCCGGGATGAACACCGACATCAGCACCAGCGTGATGCCGATGATCGGGCCGAACAGCTCCTCCATCGCCTTCACCGCCGCGTCGTGCGACGACAGCCCGCGTTCGATGTGATGCGCGGCGCCCTCGACGACGACGATGGCGTCATCGACGACGATGCCGATCGCCAGCACGAGCGCGAACAGCGTCGAGAGGTTCACGGTGAAGCCGAGTGCGGCCATCACCGCAAAAGCGCCGATGATGGTCACCGGCACGGTGGTCGCCGGCACCAGCGTGGCCCGCCAGTCCTGCAGGAACAGCAGGATGACGACCAGCACCAGCACCCCTGCCTCGATCAGCGTGTGGTACACCTCGTCGATCGACGCTTTCACGAATTTCGTGGTGTCGAACGGCACCGCGTAGGCGATGTCGTTCGGAAAACTGCGGGCGAGGTCCCGCATCTTCGCGCGCACCAGCGTCGCCACTTGCAGCGCGTTGGCGTCCGGCGTCAGGTAGATCGCGAGGCCCGCGGCAGGCGCGCCGTTGACGCGGAAGGACTGCGAATAGGTCTGCGCCCCCAGCTCCACCCGCGCCACGTCGGCCAGCCGCGTCACCGCGCCGTTCGCGGACTTCACCACGATGGCGCCGAACTGCTTCGGGTCGGCGAGCCTGCCGGCGACGTTGACGGTGTACTGGAACGCCTGGCCGCTCGGCGCCGGCGGCGCGCCGATCTGGCCGCCGGCGACCTGCTGGCTCTGCTGCTGGATCGCCTGCACCACGTCCTGCGGCGTCAGCCCGCGCTGGTAGAGCAGTTGCGGGTCGAGCCAGACGCGCATGGCGTACTGGCCGACGCCGAACACGTTGACGTTGCCCACGCCCGGGATGCGGGAGACTTCGTTCAGCAGATTCAGCGTCGCATAGTTGCTCAGGAACAGGCTGTCATACGTGCGTTTGGGCGAAGTCAACGTGACGATCTGCAGGATCGAGGTGGATTTCTGCTGCACCGTTACGCCCTGCGCCTGCACCGAATCCGGCAGCTGCGCCAGCGCGCTGGACACGCGGTTCTGCACCAGCACCTGCGCGAAATTGAGGTCCGTGCCGATCTGGAACGTCACCGTCAGCGTATAGGAGCCGTCGGGCGCGCTGGTCGATTGCATGTAGAGCATGCGATCGACGCCGTTCACCGCCTGCTCGATCGGCAGCGCCACCGTGTTCATCAGCGTCTCGGCGCTGGCGCCCGGATAGCGCGTGGTGACCTGCACCGTCGGCGGCACCACGTTGGGGTACTGCGCCACCGGCAGCGAGGCGAGCGCCACCGCGCCGACCAGCACGAACAGGATCGCCAGCACGTTGGCGAGCACCGGCCGGTCGATGAAGAATTTCGAGATCATCGCCGCGTCAGGATTGCGGCATCGGCGCCAGCTTGGCCACGACTTTCTCGCCTGGAATGGCGCGGCTGAGCCCGCTGATCACCACGCGGTCGTCCGGTGCCACGCCGGAGGTGATCACCCGCAGCGCGCCGTCGAGCGCGCCGATCGTGACGCTGCGCTGCTCGACCACGCCGTCCTTGTTGACCACCAGCAGATAGCGCCCGGCCTGGCTGGAGCCGAGTGCGGCGTCCGGCACCAGCAGCGCCGGCACCGGCCGCGCGCGCGGCACGCGCACGCGCACGAAATAGCCGGGCAGCAGCGTGCGGTCCTTGTTCTCGAACACGCCGCGCACGGTCAGCGTGCCGGTGCCGCTGTCCACCTGCGGCGAGACGTAGTCGAGCACGCCATGATGCGGGTAGCCCTTTTCGGTCGTCAGCCCCGCCTCGACGCTGATCTTGCCGAGGTCTTTCAGCGTTCGCCCGGCGGCGGCGAGATCGGCGCGGATGCGCTGCACGTCCTGGTCGCTGATGCTGAACGTCACGTAGATCGGCGCCAGCTGCACGATGCTGGCGAGCTTGGTCGCCGCATTGACGCCGACGAGGTCGCCGACGGAGACGAGGTGCTGCGTCGCCACGCCGTCGAACGGCGCGGTCACGCTGGTGTAGCCGAGATTGATCCCGGCGAGCGCCACGCCCGCCTGCTGGTTGGTGACGTTGGCCTTGGCGGTATCGCGGGTTGCGCGCGCCTGGTCCACCGCTGACTGCGAGGCGAAATCCTTCTTGCCGAGCGAAAGCTGGCGCTGGTACTCGGCCTCGGCCTGCACGTACTGCGCCTGCGCCGAGGCGAACGACGCCTGCGCCTGCTGCAGCCTGGCCTGGTACGGCGTCGGCTCGATGACGAACAGCCGCGTGCCGGCCTTCACCTCGGCGCCGTCCTGGTAGTCGATGGTCTGGACAAAACCCTCGACGCGGGCGACGAGGTCCACGTCGTTATAGGCGACGGCGGTGCCGGTGGCGTCGAGAGTGGGCGTGATGCTGCGCGCCAGCGGCGGCGCGACCCCGATCTCGGGCGGCGGCGGCGGCACATAGGCGTTCTGCTTGCCGCAGCCTGCAAGCAGCAGCGCCAGCACCAGGGCCGTCCCTCTCGCACGCGCGATGAGTTCCACGATCGTCCCCGGATGAGCCGCCCTGATGGAAGCCTAGCCCGCACCGCAGCCGCGATGCAATCAGGCTGGGTCGCGGAAACTCTGTCGCCAGCTTCACGCGCGCGATGGCGGCCGACGGACGGACGGGAGCGGGGTGCCGGCTAGGCCTTCGGCGCGAAGGCGATGCACCAGCCCTCGGGGTTGATCGTGCCTGCGACGATCTTGCAGGCGTTCGGCTGAACGAAGTTCACGCAGCCGCTGCACTTCTGGTTGCCCTTCGGCATGTCCTGATACTGCACCGCGGTCTTCGCCAGCTTCTGCTGCGCCGCCGCCGCGCGCGCGCCGACGCCGGCCGCCAGCGCGGCCATTCCGCCTTGCAGCACGCGCCGCCGTGACGTGCGTGCGTTCGCTTCGTCGTCCAAGGTTCGTTCCTCCTCGACGTCCGCGCCGGCACGATGCCGGCAGGGGGCAATCCGCGCTGCGCCCGTTATCGAGGATTTTGTGCCGCCCCTGCAAGTGCGCGCGGCGGCCGACGGTCAAGCTCGGTTGAAGGGCTGTTGGCGGGCATTCGTGGCGGACAGCGCCATGGCGCCAATTCTCGACGGCGCGTCAAGTCCATGGCAAATCCACCTGCGGTTGATGTACCTCCCGCAAGTATCTCTTCAGGAGAAATCGGGAACGTGGACAGAATTTCGCGCATGATTCTTGCACATTTCGGTGAACTCCTCGCCGCTCGCCACAACGTCAGGTCCGTATCCATTCGCGACCGTTGTAGGTAGGTCATCGGTCTTATGACGTGTAGCAGCGCACTGCGCTGTTCGTCCGCGAGGCCGTTGGTCGGCGAGCAGGTTCCGCGATGCATGCCTTCGACTATGCAGAGCATTTCATCTACCAGCTGGTGCGGCTGCACGACCCTGGGCAGCCGATGCAGATCGAACTGCATCCCGGCCTGCACTGCGATCGCTACCAATGCCCCCATTGCTTCGGCCACGGCCAGCGCCCGGTCGCGGGCCGCACGCTGAGCGCCGAGGAGATCGCAACTGCACTCGACGAAGTTGCGCATTGCAACCCGCTGATCGTGGTGTCCGGCGTCACGACGGAGCCGCTGACCCATCCGGAGGCGGCGGCGATCATCGGGGCCATCCGCGCACGCAACCTGCGGCTCGGGCTCTACACCAAAGGATTGCGCTTCGACGAGGCCTGCACCGAGGCGCTGCTGCAGGGCGACGCCGAGTGCTTTGTCACCTTCTCGCTCGACGCCTTCAACGCCGCCGATTACCAGACCCTGCACGCCATCAAGCCGGGCGGCGCCGGCCGCGGCGAGGGCACGCCGGGCGAAGCCTACTTCGATCGCGTCTGCACCAACATCCGCGCCCTCCATGCCGCGAAGCAGCGTCGCGGCCATTGCACGCAGGTGCGCGTCGCCATCCTGCTGTTCCGCGAGACCATCGAGGGCGACCTCGAGTTCGAAACTCCGGTCGCTGACCGGGATGGCCGACCTGGTCCGCATCGCCGTGGCGCAGGACCGCAATGATGGCGGCCGCGTCGCGAACCTGCCCGAGCAGCGGCAGGCCCTGCTCGACCGCCTCGCCGCCCGCTTCAGGGGGGATCCAAAAATCCGGGTGCTGGCCGATACCGCGGCGCCCGAACGCGCCACCAGCTTCACCCGCTGCCACACGCAGCGCTTCCAGGTGACCATCGACAAGTCCGGCAACCTCTATCCCTGCCCGCAGGTCGCGGTCGCTCCCTACCGGCATCTCGCCTTCGGCAACCTGCGGTCGGGCTCGCTGGCCAGCCTGCTGCGCTCGCCCGAGCGGCTGCGCATGTTCGACCAGGACGTCACCTCGGCGATGCGCTGCCGCATCTGCGACCGCAAGGACGAGGCGATCAACCGCGCGCTTGGCCGGAGGGACCCGCCGCCCGAACCGCTGCTGGCCATGCCAAACGGCAGTGCCAGTCCCGCCTTCCTCGAGCGTGGCCATCGCTGAGCCGGTGCTGCGCTGGGGCATCCTCGGCACCGGGCGCATGGCGCGGCAGTTCGCCGCAGCGCTGCGGCATGCCCGCAGCGGCCGCCTCGTCGCGGTGGCGAGCCGTTCGGCAGCGCCGCCTCCGCTGCCGGAATTCGCGACGGCGCGGACGCACCACGGCTACGACGCGCTGCTCGCCGATCCCGAGGTGCAGGCGGTCCACATCGCCACCCCCCATCCGCTGCACGCGGCACTCGCCATCCGCGCCGCCTGCGCCGGCAAGCACATCCTCTGCGAGAAGCCGCTCGCGATGAACGCGGCAGAGGCCGCCGCGGTGATCGCGGCGGCGCGGCGCCACGATGTCTTCCTGATGGAAGCCTTCATGTACCGCGTGCATCCGCAGACACGGCGGCTGATCGAGCTGCTGCGATCCGGCGCGATCGGTGCGCCGCGGCTGATCCAGGCGAGCTTCGGCTACTGGAAGCCTTTTGACCCGGCAGCGCGGCACTTCGCGCCCGCTCTCGGCGGCGGCGGCATTCTGGACGTCGGCGGCTACTGCACCTCGATGGCGCGGCTGGTCGCGGGCATTGCCCAGGGCCTGCCGTTCCTCGACCCCATCGAGGTGCAGGGCGCGGCGCTGCCTGGCAGCACCGGCGTGGACGAGGTCGCCCTCGCCACGCTCCGCTTTCCAGGCGGCATGCTGGCGCAGCTCGCCGTCGGGATCTCGCTCGCGCAGGAGAACGCCGTACGCATCTATGGCACCGAGGGGCAGATCGAGGTCGCCTCACCCTGGTTCTGCGCCGGCAAGCAGGGCGGGCGGGCAAGCCTGCGGCTGCGTGACCTGCGCCGTCTCGATGGCCCCGTCGAGGAGATCGTCGTCGAGACGGCAGACTGGCTCTACGCCATCGAGGCCGACGCTGCGGCGGCCTGCATCGCCGAACGCCAGGTCGCCTGGCCGGGCATGCGCTGGGACGACAGCCTGGGCAATATGCGCACGCTCGATGCCTGGCGGGTGGCGGTCGGCCTGGAGCACGCGACGCAGGCGGCGATTGCGGGCGACGGCGGCTAGGCCGCGGGAGAGGAGCAGGTCCATGCCGATGCTGCGAATGCTCGGCCACGCCGAGGCGGCGGCAGGGATCGAGGCGATCCGCGCCGAACTGGCCGGCCGCAGCGATGCGGCAGTGGCCGCGGTCAGCGACGCGTACGGCGAACTGATCGCCCTGCTGCGCATGGACGGCGCGCCCGTGAGCGCGGTGCAGGTCGCGATCAACAAGGCATATACGGCGGCCCGCCTGCGCCGCGCGTCGCGTGCGGTCGGCGACGCGCTCCGCGAACCCCGGCGCGGCGTGGAGATCGGGTTTTATGCCGACCGCCGCTACGTGGGCTGGGCCGGCGGCTTGCCCGTCGTGATCGACGGCATCGTCGCCGGCGCGGTGGGCGTGAGCGGCATGTCACAGGACCTCGACGAGAAAATGGCGGGAATCGGTGTCGCCGCCATACGCCAAGTCGCGGCGTAAATCGTACGCCCGTTCGTCAGGTCGTGGACGACAGCAGCCTGCGGGCCGTGCGCGTTGGCCGCCCTCAGCGCCGCCAACCACCGCCGCCGCCACCACCCCAACCGCCGCCGCCCCAGCCACCGCCGCCACCGCCCCAGGCGCCGACCACCGCGCCACCCATGATCGGCTGCTCGGCATAGGCATAGTTCGGATATGCAGAATACCCTGAATAGCCATAGGGCGAGTAGGCGCAGCCGCCCAGCATCAACAGCGCCGCTCCGACCGCCACAACCTTCCAACTAGGAAGAATAATTTGGGAAAACATGGTTGACCTCCGTGAACGTACCGATTGGTCAAGTGGGTATGTGCGGTGGCAATACGAAGGTATTATAATCGAATAGTAGCTACGCCACATCTATTTGTGATCTTCCTCTCGGACGGGGGAATCTGACTGCCCGTTTGCGAAGGGGTGACGGCGCTGGCTTGAGAAACTGATCCTGAGCCTTCAGGCAACGTTGCTGGCGGTTTCCTGCCCGGAGGCCGCCATGTGGACACCCGCTGATCGCGCGCTGGTTGGGGACTTCGGCTCTGGCCAAGCGCTGACGGACGAGCAGTTCCGGCTCCTGGAACCGCCGATCTCACCTGCCAAGCCCGGCGGGCGGCCGCGACGCACGGACATGCGGAACCTGCTGGACGGGCTGTTCTATCTCGTGCGCACCGGCCTGCGCGAGTAGCGACTGCGGCACTTTGAGGCCGAGCGCCTTGGCGGTCTTGACGTTGATCACCAACTCGAATTTGGCCGGCTGCTGGATCGGCAGGTCAGCCGGCTTCGACCCCTTGGATCTTTTGACCGTATCGCCGGCAAAGCGGAGATTGCGACTTGGTGACGTCCGGAATCTCCGACAATCCGCTCGGGCTATAAGAATGCTTTTGCGTGCCGAGCGTTAACCGTATTTGAGGTCTGTGCTCTGTCCGACCTCGATGAGATAACCGTCAGGATCGCGGATGTAGCAGCGAATCTCGCCGTACTTGGGAATCGGCTTCGTGATGAACTCGGCCCCCCGACTCTTCCATAGTTCATAGCACGCTTGAATGTCCGCAACGCGGAAATTCAAAAAACTGTTGATGTGATTCGGGTCGGGGACGCTGAGCGTTACCGTCGGCTTGTCCGGGGTCGGCCCGCCCCCAACGTTCAGAATCATCCAGATATTCGCAAGCTGAAGGTACCCAGGCGCGTTGCCGTCACCCAGGCTCAGAATGCGAGCACCGAAGACCTTTTCGTAGTAGCGAGCCGATCGCTCGATGTCGGCGACGGTGAGAAACTGCGCGATGCTGATCCCCTCTCGCGGGGGCATTTCATAGCTCTTCTGGTCAACTCGTACGCTCATTTGACGACTCCCATTCCGGCAAGCCGATGATGTGAGTTATATCCGGAAATCCAAACGTCAACCACGACTGATTGGCGGAGAGGGAGGGATTGTTCCCCGATCTCAAAAAGCCCAGGTTCCTCAAGCGTTTCTGTCTGCTTGGGGTCACACTCGGAAATCGGACGAACGCATAATATCCGGTTTCCACCCTTAGCCCACGCGACGCCCATTTGAATTCTTCGTGCTCCTAGCGCCCGTTGTACCGATAGGATATACCGCGGCCGCTGCCGACGATCGCGTTTTCGCGCAGCCTCGGTCGAATGCGGCCCTTGGCATCCCCACGGGAACGACATCGGCTCCGCCCTTGTCAGGCCTACAATGCATATTATGAAGTTATTGACTGCAATAAAACGCTCCGTGACGCGAAAAAGAGAAACCGCATTTTCTTTGAGAAGCTCAATATCCCACCGACCCGGTCGGTCAAAGGGCTCGTCCGTGGGTTTGGCCCGCTTCGGGTCGGAGACCAACCGTCAGTCTATACGCGCCACCCTCACCGCCCGATATGCTGCAGAAAATCCACCTGCCAGCGCATCTCGTCCGGCCCCAGCGGAAAGCCGCCGCCGTCGTCGCTCGCCAGCAGCACCTGCTTCGGGCCGAGCTGGCCCAGCAGCATCTGCACCGGCCCCGCCACCCGCATCGAGAACCCCGCCTTCCACACCAGGCTGACCAGCCCTTTCGCACTGCGCAGCGTGGCCGCGCGTTCCACCGACGCCAACGGCACCTTCGCCGCCACCGCCAGCAGCGCGGCACAGCGCCGGCTATCAGCCCGCTCGACCGCCTCCAGCAGCACCGCCTCGCTCATCTGCCCGCTCGCCTGTTGCGCCTGCTGCATCGCCTGATCCGTCGCCGGCTCGACGGCCTGCGGGGCCGGCGCCCGCGCCTGCCGATCCTGCAGCCGCCGCTGCAAATCCCGCGTGACGTCCGGGTCGAGGTCGCCGCGGCTCGCCAGGGCGGCGAGCAGCTGCGTCGTCACGATCTCCGACAGCGCCCGCGCCGCCCGCGCCGACAGGGCCGGGCGATGCACCAGCGGGTCGTGCCATTCGCTGTGCGCGGCGGCGCGCGCGATCAGCGCGTCCAGCGTCGCCTCGCGGATCGCCGCCGACGTGTTCGCCAGCAGCGCCGCGATCGCCGCGGTGTCCGCCGTCGCCGCGATCGCATCGGAGACCGAGGCGTGCAGCCCCGGCCGCCGCGCCACCGCGGTCGCCGTCGCCGGCGCCTCGGCCAGCAGCGTCAAAAGATCTTCCGTGCCGAGCAGCGGCGACAGCCGGATCACCGGCTCGCTCACCGGCACCGCGCTGTCATGCGCCAGCCGCAGGATCAGCTCGCGCGGCGCCTGCGGCATCTCGCGCACCACCTCGGCGATGGTGGCACGCACCCGCTCGGCCTCGTCGGCCACCAGCGTCGCCAGGGTCGCGAACACGTGCTGCGCCAGCGCCGAGCGGTCGTCGCGCGGCACGTCGGGGATCAGCAGCGCAAGCGTGCGGCCGAGCAGCGTGCGCACCCGCTCGTCGCGGTCGGCGGCGAGCAGCGCATGCGCCTCCCGCGGCGCCGCCGCGTTCATCGCCACCGCCGCACGCACCATCACCGACTTGTCGCCGGCGAGCGCCGCCAGCAGGTCGGGCATCGTGTCCGCGGCGGCGCCGAGCCGCACCCGCGCGCTCTCCGCCAGGCCCTGCAACGGCACCGGCCACCCCTCGACGGCAACCGCGGCGGCGGTCATGCCTCGTCGGCCGGGCGGGCGACGCGCCAATGGCCGCGGCCGCCGCGCTTGACCATGTACATCGCCTGGTCGGCACGATACAGCATTGCCTCGACATCCTCTCCCTGACCGGCCCAGCGCGCGGCAACGCCGATCGACAGGGTCACCGGCGCGCTCCGCCCATCGGTCAGCGGTGCCAGCGCGGCGGGGCCCGCTTCGCGCAGGTTTTCCGCGCGCTCGGCGGCGGCGAATTCATCCGCCCCGTCGAGCCAGACCGCGAACTCGTCGCCGCCGAACCGCGCGATCAGGTCGGTCGGGCGGGTGCTGGCGCGCAGCAGCTGTGCGGTGCGCCGCAGCGCTTCGTCGCCGGCGTCGTGGCCGCAGGAATCGTTCAGCGCCTTGAAATGGTCGAGGTCGATGAACAGCAGCGCGCCCGGCAGGTGCTCGCGTTCCAGCCGGTCGATGTGGCGGGCCAGCTCGTCCATGAAGGCGCGGCGGTTGTAGAGGCCGGTCAGCGGATCGGTGCGCGCCTGCCGTGCCATCTCGCGTTGGATCGACTCGTGTTCGAGGATGGTGCGGATCAGCACGCCGGCCGAGGCGAGCAGCGCGCGGTCGTCGCCGTCCCACGCCCGCGCCCCCGGCGCGCGGCACAGCACCACGCCGACCTGCTCGCCGAACCGCGTCTCGGCGGCACAGGCGAGCAGCTTGCGCCCGTCGCTCGCCGCGGCGGCGCACGGGTCGTCGGTGGCGACGGCAAGCGCCGTCATCGCGGCGGCCAGCGCCGCCGGCGGCAGCGCGCCGTGGGCGTGCAGCACGCTCGGCAGGATGCCGTCGCCGATCACGTCCACCACCGCCGCCGCCTCGCTGCCGGTGGCGTGCGCCAGCGGCTCCAGCGCCGCCTGCATCATGCGCGGCGCCAGCACTTCGGCGTGCATGCGGGCGAGGATGTGGTCGATCACCTGGCCGCGGCGCAGCACGCTGGCGACCTCGGCCTCGCGCCGCTCGGCCTCGGTCACGTCCTGGCCGACGCCGCGGGCGCCGATCACCCGCCCCGCCGCGTCGAGCAGCGGGGCGGCGGCGAAGCTGACGCAGGCGGTGCTGCCGTCCGGCCGCTTCAGCCAGGCGCGGCGGCGGCTGGTGGGCGCGCTCGGGCGGAACGGGTTGAAGCAGCCCTGGGCGTCCGGCTCGGCGAGCAGCTGCGCCGCGTCCTGGCCGAGCAGGGTCGCCGCCGGCCAGCCGAGGGCGGGGTCGGGGGCGACGAACACGAATTTTCCGTCGGCATCGGTCTCGAACGCCAGGTCGGCCGCGAGCGTCACCAGGTCGCGCCAGCGCTGGCGGCTGTCCAGCAGCGCGCCGCGCAGCGCGTTGGACCCGGGCAGCAACGTCGCCGCAACGTCGGCGCAAGCCGCCGGCGGGTCGCAAACGATGGCTCCAGCCGACTGCATCACAGGCGTGTCTCCGCTTCCCGGTTGGCCCGATCCTGCCGACGCGGGCGTAAAGGTTGTGTTATCGGGAGGGGCGCGCCGTGATTGACACCAAACTTGCGGCTGCGCATGGTCCGCCCGCGCGAGAGGCGGGCGGCATGCAGGACGGATTGCGGGACACCATCGAGGCGGTCTGGGACAGCCGCGAGTCGCTGCGCGCCGACAGCGCCGCCCCGGAGGCGCGTGCAGCCGTCGAACGGGCGCTCGACCGGCTGGCGAGCGGCGAGGCCCGCGTCGCCAGCCCCGGCCCGGACGGCTGGACGGTCCATCAGTGGCTCAAGAAGGCGGTGCTGCTGTCGTTCCGCCTCGCCGACAGCGTGCCGATGCCGGGGCCGGGCGGGGCGCCGGTGTTCGACAAGGTGGCGATGAAATTCGCCGGCTGGGACGCCGCCCGCTTCGCCCAGGCCGGCTTCCGCGCCGTGCCCGGCGCGGTGGTGCGGCGCAGCGCCTATATCGCCCCCGGCGTCGTGCTGATGCCCTGCTTCGTCAATGTCGGCGCCCATGTCGGGCGAGGCACCATGATCGACACCTGGGCGACCGTCGGCAGCTGCGCGCAGGTCGGCGCGGACTGCCACATCTCCGGCGGCGTCGGCCTCGGCGGCGTGCTGGAGCCGTTGCAGGCCAACCCGGTCATTATCGAAGACGGTTGCTTTATCGGCGCGCGCTCGGAGGTGGTGGAGGGCGTGATCGTCGAGCGCGGCAGCGTGCTGGCGATGGGCGTGTTCCTCTCCGCCACGACCAAAATCGTCGATCGCGAGTCGGGGGAAATTTTTGTCGGCCGGGTGCCGGAATACTCGGTGGTGGTGCCCGGCACGCTGCCCGGAAAACCGCTGCCGAACGGCGCGCCGGGGCCGGGCCTCGCCTGCGCGGTGATTATCAAGCGCGTCGATGCGCGCACGCGGGCAAAAACGTCGCTCAACGAGCTGCTGCGCGATTGAGTGCCGACCCGCTCGCGCTGGCGCAGGCGCTGATACGCTGCCCCAGCGTCACCCCCGCGGATGCCGGCGCGCAGGACGTGCTGGCGGCGGCATTAATGCAACTCGGTTTCACAATTGACCGGCTGCGCTTCGGCGCGATCGAGAATCTTTTCGCGCGCATCGGCGAGGGCGGGCCGCATATCTGTTTCGCCGGCCACACCGACGTGGTGCCGGCCGGCGCCGGAGCGTGGCGGCACGACCCTTTTGGCGGCGTGGTGCAGGACGGCGTGCTGTATGGCCGCGGCGCCTGCGACATGAAGGGCGCGGTCGCCGCCTTCGTCGCGGCGGCAGCGCAACGGATCGCCGCCGGGACGCTGCACGGTTCCATCAGCCTGCTGATCACCGGCGACGAGGAGGGCGAGGCCGTCAACGGCACCGTGCGGGTGCTGGAATGGCTGGCGGAACGCAGAAAAATCCCGGATTTTTGTCTCGTCGGCGAGCCGACCAACCCGGCGCGGCTCGGCGAGGTGATAAAGATCGGCCGCCGCGGCAGCGTGACCGCGCGCATCACCGTCCACGGCACGCAGGGCCACGTCGCCTATCCGCACCGCACCGACAACCCGGTGCATCGGCTGGTCGCGGCGCTGGCCGCGCTGACCGCGCTGCCGCTGGATGCCGGCAGCGAATGGTTCGAGCCGTCTTCGTTGCAGGTGACCACGGTCGATGTGGGCAACCCGACGCACAACCTGGTGCCGGCGCGGGCGGAGGCGGTGCTGAACATCCGCTTCAACGACCGCCACAGCGGCGAGTCGCTCGCCGCCTGGCTGCGCGCCGCCGTCGCCCGCTACGCCGAGCGGGCGGAGGTCGCGGTCGCGATCAGCGGCGAGAGTTTTCTGACCACGCCCGGCCCGCTGGTCGAGACGCTGCGGCGTGCGGTCGCGGCGGCGACCGGGATCGAACCTCGGCTGGACACCGGCGGCGGCACCTCGGACGCACGGTTCATCGCACGCCACTGCCCGGTCGCCGAGTTCGGCCTGGTCGGTGCGACCATGCACCAGGTGGACGAGTGCGTGCCGGTCGCCGAGTTGCGGGCGCTGGCCGGCATCTATCGGACGGTGCTGGAGGCATTCGGGGTATGAGCCTGGCCGCCGCCGCGGGGGTGGCGCGGCTGGCGCGGTTCCGCGCCGACGGGCTGGCTGCGTTCGATGCCTCGCCGGTGGGCTTGCTCAACGCGCTGGCGCCCTGGGTCGCCTTCGCGCTGGTCGGCGGCGCGCTGGCGCTGGCCGGCGGGGCGCCGCGGGCGGCGTTGGTCGGGTTGCTCGGCTCGCTGGTAGCGCTGCTGGCGCCCCCGGTGCTGTCGCAGGCGCTCGCGCAGCTTTGGGGCCGCGCCGGGGCGTGGCCGCGCTATGCCGTGGCGGCGACCTGGTGCCAGTGGGTGATGCCGCCCGCTTTGCTGGCCGCGGTGCTGGCGAGCGGCGTGCTGATCGCACTCGGCGTGCCGGAGGCGGCGGCGGAGACGCTGGCCGGGGCGACGGCGCTGGCCTATGCGCTGGCGCTGCACGTGTTCCTGGCGCGGCGCGGGCTCGCTTTGTCGCTGTGGCGCGCCGGGATGATGGTGGCGGCGGTGAATTTCGGCACCGCCGCCCTCGCCTTCGGGCCGTTGCTGCTCGCGGGCGGATGGGGAGGGAGCGGATGACCGGCGGCGGGCTGTTCGTGCAGATGGGCAACGGGTTGCAGGGTGCGATGCTGCTGGCCCGCGGGCGCGCCGACGGGATGCAGTTGCTCGCCTCGCACGAGGAGCCGGCGGTCCAGGCCGCCGCCCGCAGTTTCTGGGCCGCCGCGATCTGCCTGCCGGCCTTCGTCTGCCTGCAACTGATCGGGCTGGCCCAGTCCCCCGGCCTGCCGCCGCATTTCGCGCACGCGCTGGCGTTGCAACTGCTCGGCTATGCGGTGGACTGGGCGGGGTTCGCGGTGGTCTCGCGCGAGGTGGCGCGGGTGATGGGGCGGCTGCCCGCCTGGCCGCGCTTCATTGCGGCGTGGAACTGGTGCAACGTGGTGCAGTATCTGCTGCTGGTCGCCGCCAGCCTGCCGCCGCTGCTCGGCGCGCCGACGATGCTGGGCGAGACCGCGTGGCTGGTGGCGACCGGCTGGGCGCTGTGGATCGAGTGGTACGCGACCCGCGTCGCGCTCGGCGTCGGCGGGTGGCGGGCAGCGGGGCTGGTGCTGCTGGACGAGGCGCTGGGGCTGACGCTGCTCGCGGTGATCCAGGCGCTGCCGGGGGGTGGGATGTAGGCGCGCCGGTCGGCCGAAATGCGGAAAAGCACGGGCGTTGTGCTTGACACAACAGCCGTTGTGCATTACACAACGCGATGATCGAAAGCTTCCGCGACAAGCGGACGGCGGCCGTATTCCTGGATCGGTTGCCCAAGGGCTTCCCGGCCGACCTCGCCCGGGCGGCGCGCCGGAAGCTGCGGATGCTGGATGCCGCAGTGCGACTCGAGGACCTGCGCATGCCGCCGGGCAACCGCCTGGAGGCGTTGTCCGGGGACCGCGCAGGGCAGCACAGCATCCGGGTCAATGACCAATGGCGCGTCTGCTTCGTCTGGTCGGCCGGCAACGCGCATCGGGTCGAGATCACCGACTACCATTGAGGAACCGGCACATGGCGGACGATCTGATTACCCGCGCGGCGCTGCCGCAGACCGAGCTTTCCGATGTCGCGACGGCCGAGCGTGTCGGCGCGGTGCCGCCCGGCGAGGTTCTGCGCGAGGAGTTCATGGTTCCGCTTGGCCTGTCGGCGCGGGCTCTGGCGCGCGACCTCGGCGTGCCGCCCGACCGTATTACCGAGATCGTCAACGGCACGCGCGCCATTTCGGCCCCGACCGCGATCCTGCTCGGCGAGCGGTTCGGCACCTCAGCCGAATTCTGGATGAACCTGCAGGCTGCCCACGATCTGGAGGAAGCGCGCAGGGATATGGGGCGGGCCGCGTAGGCTCTGCCCGCCAGGTCGCGGAAGGGCCAGGCCGCGTGGCTGGTGGCGACCGCCGGGCGCTCTGGATCGAATGGTATGCGACCAAGCGCACGCTCGGCGTCGGTGGGGCGCGGGCGGCGGGGCTGGCGCTGCTCGCGGTGATCCAGGCGCTGCCGGGCGGCGCGATGTAGGCGCGCCGCCCGCCGACGCGGCGATATCAGGACGCGCCGATGTTCTGGTTCAGCCGGAACAGGTTCGTCGGATCGTAGCGCCGCTTGACGTCCGCCAGGCGGTCGTAGTTCGGCCCGTAGGCGCTGCGTATGCGGTCCGGCTCGTCGTCGGGCATGAAGTTGACATAGACGGTGCCCGCGGCGTGCGGCGCCAGCGCATCGAACAGGTCGCGGGCCCAGCGGATGCAGTCGCCATCCTGCTCGGCCGCGCGCCAGCGCGTGTGGACGTTGATGACGAATTGCACGCCGCGGCGCGAGAACGCCGTGTCGGCATCGGCCACGCGGCCGATCTCGCCGCCAAGATGGCCGATGAACACCTCGCATTCGCTGGTCGGGAGCCGACGGACCGCATCCAGGATGACCGCCGCGGCCGAGTCGGTCAGCTCGTTGAAGTCATGGCTCTTCCAGTAGTTCCGCGCCCCCGGCGTCAGCAACGGATCGAAGGCGGCCTGCCAGCCGACGAAGGCATGCGGTCCGACGAGATCAACGATGGGACGGCCAAGGGCGCGGAACGGCGCCGCCGCCGCCTCCCCTGCCGCCAGCGAGCCGCCGTGACAAAGCGCAATGATCAGCACGAGCCGGTCGTGCCATTCGCTCGGGATGAACGGCACCGGCGGCGCTTTGCGCAACACCAGCCAGCACGTCATCTCCTCAGGCGCCGAGGCGACGAGGCTGCGGTACTGCGCAATGAGCGCCGGGGCATCATCCAGCGGATGCACGATCAAGCCGGCGATGACCTGCGGCCCGAGTTCATGCAACCGGAACTCGAAGGACGTCACCACGCCAAAATTGCCGCCGCCGCCGCGCACGGCCCAGAACAGATCGGGCTTCTGCGTCGCGTCCGTGCGGCGCAGCCTGCCGTCGGCGGTGACGATGTCCACGGCCGCCAGACTGTCGATGGTCAGCCCCAGCTTGCGGCTGGTCCAGCCGAAGCCGCCGCCCAGGGTCAGCCCGGCAATGCCGGTCGTTGAATTGATCCCGACCGGCACGGCGAGGCCAAAGGCCTGCGTCTCCTTGTCCAGATCGGCGAGCGTGGCGCCGCCTTCGACGCGGGCGCGGCGCGCTGCGGGATCGACATGCACCGAGCGCATGCGCGAAAGATCGAGCATGACGCCGCCATCGCACACGGCGTTGCCGGCAATGTTGTGGCCGCCGCCACGCACGGCGAGCGGCATGGCGTGGTCACGGGCAAGATCGACCGTGCGCATCACGTCGGCGGCGCCCGCGGCCTGCACGATGATCGCCGGCCGGCGATCGACCATCGCATTCCAGATCGACCGCGCGGCATCGTAGCCGGGCTCGCCCGGCAGAAACACGCTGCCGCGCAGCGCGCTGCGCAGATCGGCGATCACGGCCTCCGTCAGGGAAACGGATTTGACGGAGGCCGTTGGGGACGGCACGTCCATGGCATCCTCCCGGTTTATTAACAGGATGTTTAATCTGTCGGTAGTTTTGGAGCATCTTTTGCCTGGGCACAAGGCATCTCGCGCCCACGTGATCCCGCAGCCCGTTCCCGTGATTTTTCGTCATTTCCGGCCCTGGCTGCGGTCGGCCCGCGGCCGCGCGTCGCGGCGGGCCGTGCAACCTCTGCCGCGCGTGGCTGCGGTTGGCGGTGCCGATCAGCGACCAGCGTTACGCGGCGCGGCCGATCGTGTCAGGTGGCCAGCAACTTCACCCGCCGCCCGTCCACCCCCAGCGCGATCCGCCCCGCCTTCAGCGCCAGCGCATCGGCGCCGAAAACCTCGCGCCGCCAGCCGTGCAGCGCCGCAACCGCCGGCGCGTCCTCGCTCGCCAGCCGGTCGATGTCCTCGGAACTGGCGACCAGCCGCGGCGCCACGTGGTGCGCCTCGCATTTCGCGGCCAGCAGCACTTTCAGCAGCGCCACCAGCGCCGGCGACGGGCGCGCACCCTCGCGGCCGGGCTGCGCCTCCGGCAGCGCGTCCTCGGGCAGCGCGCGCGCCTCGGCGAGTGCCGCCAGCAGCGAGGCGCCCATGCGGCCACGGGCAAACCCCTCGCTGACGCCGCGGGCGCGCGCCAGCGCCTCCGGCGTGTCCGGCGCGGTCGCCGCGAGCTCCAGCAGCGTCTCGTCCTTCAGCATGCGCTGGCGCGGGATGTTGGCGCGCTGCGCCTCGCGCTCCCGCCACGCCGCCAGCGCGCGCAGCATCCCGAGCTGGCGGCGGTTGGAGGTGCGGGGGCGCAGCCGCTCCCACAGCGTCTCCGGGTCGGGGCGATAGGTCGCCGGGTCGGCCAGTTCCGCCATTTCCTCACCCACCCATTCCAGGCGGCCGTCATGCGCCAGCCGCTCGCGCAGTTGCTCATAGACGCCGCGCAGATGCGTCACGTCGGCGGCGGCATATTCGACCTGCGGGGCCGATAGCGGGCGCGCCGCCCAGTCGGAAAATCGGTGCGCCTTGTCGATGTGCCCGCCGGTCAGCGCCGAGACCAGCGCGTCATAGCCGACCTGGTCGCCGAAGCCTGCCACCATCGCGGCGATCTGCGTGTCGAACAACGGCCGCGGCACGTCGCCGAAGCGGAGCAGGAAAATCTCGATGTCCTGCCGCGCCGCGTGAAACACTTTGTCCACCCGCTCGTCGGCCAGCAGCGCACCGAGCGGGGCGAGGTCGATGCCCGGCGCCAGCGCGTCCACCACCGCCACCTCGGCGCCGCCGCCAAGCTGCACCACGCACAGCTCCGGCCAGTAGGTGCGTTCGCGCATGAACTCGGTATCGACGGTGACGAACGCCTCGCCGCGCATGCGGTCGCAGAAAGCGGCCAGGGCTTCGGTGTCGGCGATCAGGACGGGGGGCGGCAACTCCGCCCGCTTGGATCGAGGCATCGGCCGCTTCTACACGGCCGCCATGCGCGCCGGCAACTTGGGGGTGGGCAGCTTGACAGGCGCCGCCCCCCTGGCTTGTCTGCCCGCCCCGCCGCCCGAGCCAGGATGCGCCAAGAATGCACGCCTATCGCACCCATACCTGCGGCCAGTTGCGCGCCGAAGATGCCGGACGCACCGCCCGCCTCTCGGGCTGGGTCCACAGCAAGCGCGACCACGGCGGCCTGCTGTTCATCGACCTGCGCGATCATCATGGCCTGACGCAGATCGTGTTCGCCGCCGGCGCGCCCGCCTTCGCCGCCGCCGATGCGCTGCGGGTGGAAAGCGTGGTGACGGTGACCGGCGAGGTGGTGCGGCGCGAACCCGGCACGGTCAACCCGAAACTGCCGACCGGCGAGATCGAGCTGCGCGGCGCCAAACTGGTCGTGCAGTCGGCGGCCGAGGTGCTGCCGATGCAGGTCGCGGGCGAGGAAAAATTCCCCGACGATCTGCGCCTGACCTATCGCTATCTCGATCTGCGGCGCGAGCGGGTGCATCGCAACATGATGCTGCGCGCCGGCGTGATCGCCTCGATCCGGCGGCGCATGATCGACGCGGGGTTCACCGAGTTCCAGACGCCGATCCTGACCGCGTCCTCGCCCGAGGGCGCGCGCGACTTCCTGGTCCCCGCGCGGCTGCATCCGGGGAAATTCTACGCGCTGCCGCAGGCGCCGCAGCAGTTCAAGCAGCTTTTGATGGTCGCGGGCTTCGATCGGTATTTCCAGATCGCGCCGTGCTTCCGCGACGAAGCCAGCCGCGCCGACCGCTCGCCGGGCGAATTCTACCAGCTGGATTTCGAGATGAGCTTCGTGACGCAGGAGGACGTGTTCGCGACCATCGAGCCGGTGATCGCCGGCGTGTTCGAGGAGTTTGCCGAAGGCCGCGCGGTGACGCCGCCGCCGTTCCCGCGCATTCCCTATGACGAGGCGCTGCTGCTGTACGGCTCCGACAAGCCCGATCTGCGCAATCCGCTGCTGGTTGCCGACGTGACCGGACAGTTTGCCGGATCGAATTTCGGCCTGTTCGCGAAAATCGCAGCCGGCGGCGGCGTGGTGCGCGCGATCCCGGCGCCGGGCACGGCGGCGCATCCGCGCAGCTTCTTCGACAAGCTGAACGAGTGGGCGCGCGAGCAGGGCGCCGGCGGCCTCGGCTACATCGTCTTCGACGCCGACGGCGCAAAGGGGCCGATCGCGCGCAACCTGGAACCGGCCCGCGCCGAGGCGATCCGTGCGGCGTGCGGCGTGCAGGCCGGCGATGCCGTGTTCTTCGCCGCCGGCCCGCGCGACACGACGGCAAAATTCGCCGGCGCCACGCGCACGAAGCTCGGCAGCGATCTGGGCCTGATCGGGGGAAAGGAATTCCGCTTCTGCTGGGTCACCGACTTCCCGATGTACGAGCTGAACGAGGAGACCGGAAAAATCGACTTCAGCCACAACCCGTTCAGCATGCCGCAGGGCGGGATGGCGGCGCTGGACACGCAGGACCCGCTGACCATCAAGGCGTTCCAGTACGACATCGTGTGCAACGGCATCGAGCTGTCGTCCGGCGCGATCCGCAATCACCGGCCGGACATCATGGTCCGCGCCTTCGAGATCGCCGGCTACACCGCCGCGGACGTGGAGGCGCGGTTCGGCGGCATGCTGAGTGCGTTCCGCTACGGCGCGCCGCCGCATGGCGGCTCGGCGCCGGGGATCGACCGCATCGTCATGCTGCTGGCCGAGGAGCCGAACATCCGCGAGGTGATCCCGTTCCCGCTGAACCAGCAGGGCGAGGACCTTCTCATGGGCGCGCCGGCGGAGATTCCCCCGGCACGCTGGAAGGAACTCTCGCTGAAGCCGGACTTGCCGCCGAAAGCGCGATAGCAAGCGTGATCCGCAGATGGCACAGATCAGGCCACAATAAGAAAGCTTTTCTATCTGAGTTATCTGCGGCATCTGCGGCATCTGCGGATAATACTTTTCCGCTCCACGCGGCACCGGAAATCTTCGTCGTTGTTGCCGAGGGCCGGAGCAGGCTGCTAGCCTCCGCCTCCGCCGCGGCGCAAAGCCGCGGGCCAAAACGGGAGGAACGCAATGCAAACGACGCACTCTGCTGACCGTCGTCGCCGGCTCCGGCCTGACGGCGCTGCTGCCGCTGGGGTGGCAGGCCCGCGCGGCGGCAAAATACCGCTTCGGCTTCTCGCAGGTCACCACGGTCGAGCCGTGGCGCGTGCAGTTCAACAAGGAAATGCGCAAGGAAGCGGCCAAACACCCGGAGCTTGAGCTGCTGATCTCCGACGGCCAGGACCGCACCGAGAAGCAGGTCGCCGACGTCGAGAACTTCATCGTCCAGAAGGTCGATGTGCTGCTGATCTCGCCGAAGGAATCGGCGGGGCTGACCGGCGTGACGCTGAAGGCGATCGATGCCGGGATTCCGGTCATCGTGCTCGACCGCAACGTCAACACCGACAAATACGCGCAGTTCATCGGCGGCGACAACGTGGTGATCGGCCGCGCCGCCGGCGCCTATGCCGTGAAGCTGCTGGGCGGCGAGGGCAAGGCCGCCGGCAACGTGGTGGAGATCTGGGGCGGCCTGGGCACGGCACCCGCGCATGATCGGCACAACGGCTTCCACGCGCTGACCGACAAGGAGACGGGCATCAAATACCTGCTGGACCGCCAGGACGGCGACTGGAAGCAGCAGAAGGGCTACGACATCATGTCCACGGCCCTGAAGGCACACGACAAGATCGACCTCGTCTATGGCCACAACGACCCGATGGCGTACGGCGCCTACCTCGCCACGAAAGATGCCGGACGCGAGAAGCAGATGAAGTTCTTGGGCATCGACGGCATTCCCGACCTGGGCGTGAAATGGGTGCATAACGGCGAGCTGACCGCGACCTTCCTCTACGCCACGCCGGGGGCGGAGGGCGTGCGGCAGGGCCTGAAGCTGATGGCCGGCGAAAAAATCCCGCACCAGATCACGCTGCCGACCATGACCATCGACGCCTCCAACGCCGACCAGATCCTCAAGGCGAACGGGCTGCTGTGAGCCTGCGCGGCGGGGCGGCCGGGATGACCGACGCCCCGCCTCTGCTCGCCATGCGCGGCATCGGCAAGACGTTCTCCGGCATCGCCGTGCTGCGCGACGTGGAGCTGACGCTGCACGCGGGCGAAGTGCTGGCGCTGATGGGCGAGAACGGCGCCGGCAAATCGACGCTGATGAACATTCTCGGCGGCATCCACCCGGACCACGCCGGCAGCGTCGCCATCGACGGCCGCATCGTGCGGCTCGCCACGCCGCGCGCCGCCGCCGACGCGGGGATCGCCTTCATCCACCAGGAGCTGAACCTGGTGCCGGAACTGACCATCGCCGACAACATCTTTCTCGGGCGCGAGCAGCGGCGCGGCGGCTTCGTCATCGACCGGCGGCGCATGCAGGCCGACGCCGCGGCGCTGCTGCACCGCCTCGACTTCCATCTCCGCCCCGACGAGGCCGTGGGCCGGCTCCGCGTCGGCGAGCAGCAGCTGGTCGAGATCGCGAAGGCGCTGTCGCTGGATGCACGCATCCTGATCATGGACGAGCCGACCTCGGCGCTGTCGCAGAGCGAGACGGAGGCGCTGTTCCGCGTCGTGCGCGCGCTCGCCGCACGCGGGGTCGCCATCATCTACATCACGCACCGGATGGAGGAGGTGTTCCGCGTCGCCGACCGCGTGCTGGTGCTGCGCGACGGCGCGGCCGTGGGCACGCTGCCGGCCGCGGGAACCTCGCGGCGCGACCTGATCCGGCTGATGATCGGCCGCGACCTGACCGATTTCTTCGCCGCCCGCCAGCGCCCCGCCGGGCGCGTCGTGCTGGAAGTGGCAGACCTGTCGCTGGAGCAGCCCGGCCGCACCATCGGCCGCGCCCGCACCTTCGAGCACGTCAGCTTCGCCGTGCATGAAGGCGAGATCCTCGGCATCGGCGGCCTGCTCGGCTCCGGCCGCACGGAGCTGCTGGAGACGCTGTTCGGCGCAGCCCAAGGCCACGTGGACGGCCATATCCGCATCGCGGGCGCGCCGGCCGCCATAAGCTCGCCGGCGGCGGCGAAGCGGGCCGGCATCGCGCTGGTCTCCGAGGACCGCCGGCGGGACGGGCTGGTGCTCGGGCTGGGGATCGACCTCAACGTCGCCCTGCCGACGCTGCCGGCGCTGGCGCACGCGGGCGTGGTGTCGCGCGCGCGGGAACTGAACCTGGCGACGGCCACCATCCGCAAGCTCGGCATCCGCGCCGCCGGCGTGTTGCAGTCGGTGGGCACGCTTTCGGGCGGCAACCAGCAGAAGGTGGTGTTCGGCAAATGGCTGCCGACCGCGCCGCGCGTGCTGCTGCTGGACGAGCCGACCCGCGGCATCGATGTCGGCGCCAAGGCGGAAATCTACCGGCTGCTCGCCGAACTGACGGGGGCGGGGATGGCGATCGTCATGGTCAGCTCGGAGCTGCCGGAGCTGCTGACGCTGGCCGACCGCCTGCTGGTGCTGCGCGAGGGCCGCCCGACGGCCCTGCTGAGCCGCGAGGAGTTTTCCGCCGAGCGTGTGCTGGCCTATGCTTCCCCGGAACTGGCGGCGGCGGGAGACGGCGGTGAGCAGCACCCTCATTCCTGAACGCATGTCGTCCGGCGCACCGCTGGCGGCGGCGCTGCGCTTCCTGCTGCGCACGAAACTCTACTGGGGGCTGATCGCGCTCTATGCGGTCGGCGTGCTGGCCTCTCCGGTGAGTTCGCACGGCGTCAACATCTTCCTCAGCGAGGGCAACCAGTCCGACGTGCTGCGCCAGGTCTCGAACAACGGCCTGGTCGCGATCGGGATGACGCTGGTGATCCTGATCGCCGGCATCGACCTGTCGGTGGGGTCGGTCATGGCGCTCGGCTCGGTGGTCTGCGCGATGCTGCTCACGCAGACCGGATGGACCACCGCCGCGTATCTCGCGGTCCCGCTGTTCGCGGCGTTCGTGCTGCTGCTGGTGGCGTGGGTGTTCCCGCTGCTGACGCCAGGGTGGCGCGGCGCGCGGCCGGCCGGCTGGGCGCTCGGCGCGCTCGCTTGCGCCGCGGCGACTTCATGGACGGTCGGGCAGGTGTCGGAAAAATTCGGCGTGTTCGGCGTGCTGCTGGTCGTGCCGGTGGTCGGCCTCGCGGTCGGCATGCTGAACGGCGTGATCGTGGCGCGCGCGAAAATGCAGCCGTTCATCGTGACGCTGGCGATGATGGTGGGGATCCTCGGCGTGGCGCGGCTGGTGGCGGGGCAGGACACCACGGTCTATCCGGTGAACACCGGCACCAACGCAACCCCGGCCTTCGAGGCGCTGCGCGTGCTGATCTGGCACGTGCTGCCGGTCCCCGGCCTGTTCTTCCTCGCCGGCGTGCTGATCTTCTCCCTGCTGCTGCGCCGCACGACGTTCGGGCGCTACGTCTATGCCATCGGCGGCAACGAGCAGGCGACGCGGTTTTCCGGCATCGCGGTCGAGCGGATGAAGATCGCGGTCTATGGCATCTCCGGTGCGCTCTCCGCATTGGCCGGCGTGCTCTATGTCGCGCAGTACCGGGAAGGCAAGCCCGATGCCGGCGCCGGCATCGAGCTGGACGCGATCGCGGCGGTGGTGATCGGCGGCACCAACCTGATGGGCGGGCGCGGCAGCATCGTCGGCACGCTGGTCGGCGTGCTGATCTTCGGCTTCCTCGGCAACATCCTGCAGCTGCGCAACATCGACAGCAACACGCAGCTGGTGCTGAAGGGCGTCATCATCCTGGTCGCGGTGATGCTGCAGGAAGGCAACGTGCGCCTGCGCCGCCGCTACAAATAGGCCGTCCCCGCCTCCTCGGCAAAGCGCGCCGGGTCGCCCTCCCAGATGATGCGCGCGTGCTCCAGCACATAGACGCGGTCGGCGTGCGGCAGCGCAAACGTCACGTTCTGCTCGCCGAGCAGCACGGTGATCTTCGTCGTGCGGCGCAATTCCGAAAGGGCCTTCGATAATTGCTCCAGGATCACCGGCGCGAGGCCCAGCGTCGGCTCGTCGAGGATCAGCAGGCGCGGCTTCATCATCAGCGCGCGCGCGATCGCCAGCATCTGCTGCTCGCCGCCCGACAGCGTGCGCGCCGCCTGCCGCTCGCGCTCCGGCAGGATCGGGAACAGCGCGAACAGCCAGTCGAGCTGCGTGCGCCGGTCGGCGGTCGAGAGGTGCTGGCCGCCGAGTTCCAGGTTCTCGCGCACGCTCATGTCGCCGAACAGCTCTCGCGTTTCCGGGCACTGCGCGATGCCGCCGCGCGCGATCATCGCCGTGCTGCGGCCGCGCAGCGCCGCGCCCTCCCACGCGATCGTGCCGCCGTAGGGCACGAGGCCGCAGATGGCGTTGAACAGCGTCGTCTTGCCGGCACCGTTCAGGCCGACGACGGAGACGAACTCCTGTTCGCGCACGTGCAAGGCGACGTCCTGCAAGGCTTGCGCCTTGCCGTAAAGGACGGAAAGATTCTGCACGTCGAGCAGCGGCGTGCCGCCGCGCCGGTTCAGTTCCGGCCGCGCGTGCGTCTCGATCCTGCCGCCGAGATAGACGCGCCGCACCGTCTCGTCGGCCATCACGTCCGCGGCGCTGCCCTCGGCGATATGCTCGCCGAGATACATGGCGAGCACGCGATCGACCAGCGCCACCACGCCCTTGACGTTGTGATCGACCAGCAGCACCGCGCGGCCCTGCGCCCGGAATCCGGCGATCAGGTCGGAGAAGGTTTTGACCTCGGCCGAGGTGAGGCCGGCAAACGGCTCGTCGATCAGCACCACTTGCGGGTCGCGCGCGATCGCCTTCGCCAGTTCCATCCGTCGCAGGTCGGCGAACGGCAGCGTCGGCGGATGACGGTGCAGCACGTGGCCGAGGCCCACGCGCTCGGCGATGTCGCGCGCGCGCGCCGCGACGTGCGGCGC
The DNA here is from genome assembly GCA_963786445.1 of uncultured Pseudomonadota bacterium. Taxonomy (GTDB): domain Bacteria; phylum Pseudomonadota; class Alphaproteobacteria; order Acetobacterales; family Acetobacteraceae; genus JAFKFJ01. Next base: position 297,225 of record CAWAZU010000028.1, on the reverse strand, counting down.
CGCGGCAAGGCGGAGCAGCGAATCCGGCAGCATCGCCAGCTTTATGTTCTCCAGCACCGTCTGCCGGTGCAGCGGGCGGGAGTGCTGGAACACGATGCCGACGCCGGCGCGCGCGATGCGGTGCGTCGGCCAGCCGGCAACCTCGGTGCCGGCGATGCGCACCGATCCGGCGTTCGGCTTCTCGATGCCCATGATGAGCTTCATCACGGTCGATTTGCCGGAGCCGTTCGGCCCGATCAGGCCAAGGATTTCGCCGGGCGCGATCGCGAAGCCGATCTCGCGCACGGCCACCAGGCCGCCGAAACGCTTGTGCAGGCCGACGACTTCGAGAAGCGGCCCGCTCATCCGCGTTGGCGTCCGCGCAGCGCGTAGCCGAGCAATCCGTCGGGAAAGAACAGAATCACCGTCAGCGCCACGGCGGCGACGACAAACGTGTTGAGCTGGCCGAGCGGGCGCAGCAACTCGCCCGCCAGCACCAGCAACACGGCGCCGATCACCGCGCCGATGATGGTGCGCCGGCCGCCGAGCACGGCGGCGATGATGATCTGCACGCCGATGGCGATGTCGATCACGGTATCGACGGAGGCGGTGCCCTCGTAGAAAATCAGCATCGCGCCGGCGACGCCGGAGAACAGGGCGCTGACGCAGAACGCGGCGAGCTTGTGCTTGGTGACGTTGAAGCCGAGCGCCGCCGCCTCGATCGCGTCCTGGCCGCTCGCCTGCAGGATCAGCCCGATCGCCGAGCGCGACAGGCCGAACAGCAGCACGCCGCTTATCACCATGAAGACGAGGCTGATCCAGTAGTTCGTGGCGGCGTCGATGGACAGCACGTCGCCGACGGTCATCCCGATCTCGCCGCCGGTGACGCCGGCGAAGATGACGATGAAGTTCTGCAGCAGCAGCACCGCAACCAGCGTGACCAGGCCGAAATACGGCCCGCGCAGCCGCAGCGCCGGCAGCGCCAGCAGCAGGCCGCCGACGATCGCGGCAAGCCCACCCGCCGCGACACAGATCAAAATCCGCAGTCCCAGCGAGAAGACCTGCGACCCCATCGCGTTGTCGAGGAGGGCGGCGGCGTAGGCGCCGAGGCCGATCAGGAAGGTCGGGCCGAAATTCACCTCGCCCGCGAAGCCGAACAGCAAATCCCAGCTCATCGCGAACACGCCGTAATAGTAGGAGACCGTGAGCACGCCGAGGATGTAGGCCGACACCCACCACGGCACGCTCAGCGCCAGCAGCAGCAGCGCCAGCATGATCCAGGCGATGGGCGTGCGCAGCATGCCGGCCATCGTCGCGCCTCCCTATCGCCGCCCGAGCAGCCCTTGCGGGCGCACATAGACCACCAGCACCAGCAGGATCAGCGCCGGGATAGGCCGCAGCGTCGGCGCGATCACATAGGCGGTGAACGTCTCCAGATAGCCGACCACATACGCCGCGATCAGCGAGCCGGAGACGCTGCCGAGGCCGCCGAGGATGACGATGGAGAACGCGCTCGCGGTGAGCTGGCCGATGTTGTTGGTGCCGGCGCCGAGGAACGAGGCCAGCAGCACGCCGGCGATGCCGGCCAGCACGCCGTAGATGGTCCAGACGAGAAGATAGATGCGGTCGAGGTCGAAGCCGAGCAGCACGAGCCCGCGCGGATTGATCGAGGCGGCGAGCAACGCCTTGCCCGCCCGCGTGCGGTTGACCAGCAGCCACAGCAGCCCGATCGCCACCCAGCACACCGCCGCGATCAGCACTTCGTTGGCCGGGGTGCGCACGCCGGCGAGCCGCACCACCCCGCCGAGCAGCGGGCGCATCGTCACCGGGTTGTCGGTGTAGAAATAGGCCATGCCGACCTGGATCATGATGCCCCACAGCAGCGTGCCGGTGAGCACGAAGATCTCGGTCTCCTCGCGCGGGATCGCGCGCGAGCGCTGGATCGGCCGCACCACGACGAAATACGTGGCGTAGGCGGCGAGGAGCGCGGCCAGCACGCCGGCCAGACTGCCGAGCCAGGTGCCGAGGCCGAGGCCGCCGGCGGCCTGCCAGCCGATCAGGGCGGCGATCACCATGATGCCGCCATGCGCGAGGTTGAGCACGCCGGAGACGCCGAACAGCAGCGTGAAGCCGACCGCGCCCAGCCCGTACAGCGCGCTGATGGCGAACCCGTCGATCAGGATCTGCAGCGCGAGCATGACGCTCCTGTGGCAGCTTCGGCCCGGGCCGGACCGGCCCGGGCCGCGCCATCATGCCAGACGGCTGCGCGCCGGCAAGCTCAGTTCGACGCCTCGTGGAGCTTGACGAAGGACGGGAACCGCACCTTGCCGTTGGCGACGTTCGCCGGCCACAGCGTCACCTGCTTGCCGTCCTGCCACTGGAAGGTGACGCCGGTGACCAGGCCCGGCCCGTATTTCAGCGCGTGCGTGAACGGATCGTTCTTGCCGTAGAACTGCCAGCGGCCGACGGTGCCGACCATGTCGGTCTGCTCCATCGCGGCGACCAGCTTGTCCGCGTCGGTCGAGCCGGCCCGCTTCACCGCGTCGGCGATGACATGGACCGCATCATAGGTCGAGTAGCCGGTGTAGGAGGGCGAGTCGCCGAACCGCTTCTGATAGGCTTCGGTGAACGGGATGGTGAGCGGCGTGATCGCGTCGCCCGGCGCCGCCGCGGTCGCCGTGATCACGCCGTTCGCGGCGCCATTCGTGTCCTTCCAGAACGAGCTTGTCGTCGCCTGCGAACTCTGCCCGGCCATCGGGATCGGCACCTGCTGGTCGTGCCACTGCACGGTCGGCTGCACGCCGACATGGCTGATCCCGGTGATGATGACGTCGGGGTTCTTCGCCTCGATCTGGCGGAAGATCGGCGTGAAGTCGGTGGTGTCGGGGTTGAAGCGGATGTGGTCGAGCACCTTCAGCCCGGCCTTCGGCAGGCATTCCTCGTAGCGCACGTCGAGCGGCTTGGTCCAGGCCGCGTCCTCGCTCATGATCACGGCGGTCTTCATGTGCAGCGGCTCGACCAGGATGTCGTGCTCGGCGTCGCAGATCGACTGGGCGATGAACGCCGAGGTCATCCAGCCGTGGAACGTGTATTTGAAATGGGCGTAGTCCTTGTGGACCTGCTTGGAGATCTCGTTGCTGGCGGCGCCGGTCGTGATGAAGGGCATGTGCAGCCGCGCCGACCACGGCTCGATCGCCAGTGCGACTTCGCTGATATAGGTGGCGACCACGGCGACCACGTGGTCCTGGCTGACGGCGCGCTGGAACGCGCGCACGGCATCGGCGGCCGAGGAATGGTCGTCGTAGGTGATGACCTGGATCTTGCGCCCGGCGACGCCGCCGTGGGCGTTGATGTCGTCGGCGGCCATTTCGGCCGCCTTGGTCAGCGACGCGCCGGCGACCGCCGATTCCTCGCCGATCACGCCGATGCGGATCGGCTCCTGCGGCGCGGGCCGCCGCCGCGAAGGTAAATCCCGCCGCCCCGGCGAGCAGCGCGAGACGCAGCCAGTGGTGCTTGGACATGTGTGTGCTCCTCCTCGGTGCATCATGCACGGAACGCGGCGTCCGGCCAGCCCGTCGCGGAAAAAACTCAGTGCGAGATTTCCTCCAGCGCCAGCCCGCGCGTGCGCGGCCCGAACACCCCGATCGAGACAACCACGCCGAGCATGGCCGCGCCAATGAAGGCGAACACGCCGACCGCGCCGGCGCGCTGCAACAGGAAGGCAATCATAAAACTGCTGAAAATCGTCGAGAGCCGGCTGAACGAATAGACGAAGCCGACGGCACGGGCGCGCACGCGCGTCGGGTACAGCTCCGGCTGATAGGCGTGGAACGAGTAGGACAGCAGGTTGCTCGCGGTGGTGATGCCGATGCCGCAGAAAACCAGCCAAGCCGGCACGGTCGAGAGCGTGAACAGCAAGCCGAAGATGCCGATGCCGCACGCCGCGCCGACCAGCTGCCACTTCCGTTCCGTGCGATCGGTAAGCTTGTAGAACAACAGCGGCACCGTCGGACTGGCGAGCGCGATGATGAAAGAATATTCAAGACTGCGGTTGAACGTGGCCCCCTGCGCCTCCAGCAGCCGCGGCACCCAGTTGCCGAAGCCGTAATACCCGATCGCCTGACAGAGATTGAACACGATCAGCATGATGGTGCGCCGCCGATACGGCGGCACCCAGATGTCGCGCAGCGATCCGCGCTCCGGCTCCTCGGCCGGCGCGGGTTCCGGCGGCGGCAGGGTGCGGCCCAATTCGGCGGCGACGCTTGTCTCGATCGCGGCGGCGATGCGATCCGCCTCCGCCGACCGCCCCTGCTGCGCCAGCCAGCGCGGGCTTTCCGGCACGGCGCGCCTGATCCACCAGACCACGATCGCGGCGAGCGCGGGAAACGCCGCCACGATCCGCCAGCCGGAAATGCCGAACGGGTCGATGGGAACAAAGATCCAGCCCATCAGCGCGGCCAGCGGCAGCGACAGGAACTGGATCATCTGGTTGACCATGAACGCCCGCCCGCGCATCCGCTTGGGCACCAGCTCGGCGACGTAGGTGTCGATGGTGACCAGCTCGACGCCGACGCCGAGGGCGGCGACGAAGCGCCACAGATCGACGCCGAGTGCGGTGGTGCGCGTCGCCATGATCAGCGTGGCGACGGAATACCACAGCAGCGACCAGGTGAAGATGGCGCGGCGGCCAAAACGGTCGGCGACATGGCCGAGGCCGATGGTGGCGACGAACAGCCCGGCGAAGGTGATGGAGGCGAACCCGGCCTGGTCGGTCAGGCCGAGGAAGCCCTTGCTGCCGCCCTGAAAAATGCCGTCGCGGATCAGGCCGGGGCTGACATAGGCGGTCATCAGCAGATCGTAGAGTTCAAAACAGCCGCCGACCGAGAGCAGCACCACCAGCGTCCAGATGGTTCGCGTTGCCGGCAGCCGGTCCAGCCGCGCCGTGATCGCCGCGGCGGTCGTGGTCTGGTCCTGCATCAGATGGGTCGCCTCCCCCGCAGTGCCGCCGCCAGCGTGCCGTCATCGAGCACTTCCAGCGCGCCGCCGATCGGCACGCCCTGACCAACTCGGGTCACTCTAGCACCGAACGGCGCGAGCCGCTCGGTCAGCCAGTGCCCGGTCGCCGCGCCATCGACGGTGGCGCCGAGGGCAAGTATCACTTCTGTTACTCCGCCCGCCTGCAGCCGTGCGATCAGCGGCGCAACGTTCAGGTCCTCCGGCCCGGTGCCGGCCAGTGCGGACAGCGTGCCGCCGAGCACGTGATAGCGGCCGCGATACACGCCGGCGCGCTCGAGCGCCCACAGGTCGCCCACCCCCTCGACCACGCAGACCAGCGTGCGGTCGCGGTGCGGGTCGGCGCAGATGCTGCACGGGTCGGTGCTGTCGAGGTTGCCGCACTCCCGGCACGGCCGCACCGCGCGCGCCGCCTCGGTCAGCGCCGCGGCCAGCGGCAGCATGCGCGCCTGCGGCTGCTGCAACAGGCGCAATGCCGCGCGCCGCGCACTGCGCGGGCCGAGGCCGGGCAGTTTCGCGAGCAGAGCGATCAGCCGCTCGACCGCCTCGCCGCCCATCAGAACGGCAGCTTCATCCCCGGCGGCAATTCCAGCCCGCCCGTCAGCTTCTGCATCTCCTCGGCCGCCATCGCCTGCGTCTTGCGCCGCGCCTCGGCATGCGCGGCGACGATCAGGTCCTGCAGCATCTCGGTCTCGTTCGGGTCGGCGAGCTTCGGGTCGATGCGGACGGATTTCAGGTCGCCCTTGCCGTTCAGCGTCACGCTCACCATGCCGGCGCCGGCGCTGCCCTCGACGTCCAGGCTTTCGAGACGCGCCTGCATCTCCTCCATCTTCTTCTGCATCTGGCTGGCCTGCTTCATCAGGCCGGCGAGGTTCTTCATGTCAGCTCTCCCATTCCTCGGGCATCTCGTCGGCCGGCGGCTCGTCGGGCGGCGTGGCGGCCGGCGGGCCGGCGGCGGCGGCATCGTGGACGGTCTCGATGCGCGCGCCGGGAAACGCGTCGAGGACGGCGCGCACCAGCGGATGCTGCGCCGCCGCCGACCGCCGCGCCGCCTCGGCCGCCGCGTCCTGCTCGGCGAGCGTCGGCTCGCCCGGCTCGGCGGAGAGCGCGATGGTCCAGCGCGCGCCGGTGGCCTCGGCCAGCATGGCGGCGAGTTTCGCCGCCAGGTCGCGCGGGGCGTCCGGTTCCGGGCGCAGCTCGATCACCGGCGGGGCGAAGCGCACCAGATGCACCGAATGCAGCAGATGCGCGGACAGCATCGCCTGCCGCTCGGCGCCGGCCAGTGCCACCACGTCGCGGAACGCGGCGAGCGGCGGCGCGGCGGGCGCGGCGGCCACCGCGACCACGGCCGCGCCGCCCGCCACCGCCCGCGCGCCGCCGCCGCTCGGGGCCGGCATGGGCGCGGACGGCGCCGCGGCGCCGCTCTCGGTCAGCCGGCGCACCAGGTCGCCGGGCGGCGGCAGGTCGGCGACGTGGCAGAGCCGGATCAGCACCATCTCCGCCGCCGCGCGCCGGTCCGGCGCCGCCTCGACCTCCGCCACCCCCTTCAGCAGCATCTGCCAGGCGCGGCCCAGCACCGGGATTGTCAGCGCGTCGGCCAGCGCCGCGCCGCGCGTGCGCTCGGCTTCCGGCAGCTCGGGGCTGTCGCGCAGGCCGGGGACGGATTTCAGCCGCGTCAGCGTGTGCGTCAGTTCCAGCAGGTCCTGCAACAGCACGCCGAGATCGGCGCCGAGCGTGTACGCCCGATCGGTGATCGCCAGCGCCGCCGCCGGCTTGCCCTGCATCACCGCCTCGAACAGGTCGAGCACCGCTTCGCGGTCGGCCAGCCCCAGCATGTCGGCGACCTGCGCGGCGGCGATCGGCGCCCCCGGCTCGGCCTGCGCGATCGCCTGGTCGAGCAGGCTCAAGCCGTCGCGCACCGAGCCGTCGGCGGCGCGCGCCACCAGCGCCAGCGCCTCGGGCGCGATCGCCACCCCCTCGCGCTCGGCGATGCGCCCGAAATGCGCCGCGAGCTCGGTCACCGAGATGCGGCGAAGATCGAACCGCTGGCAGCGCGACAGCACCGTGATCGGCACTTTTCGCAGCTCGGTGGTGGCGAAGATGAAGGTGACGTGCGGCGGCGGCTCCTCCAGCGTCTTCAGCAGCGCGTTGAAGGCGTTGCGCGACAGCATGTGGACCTCGTCCACCACGAACACTTTTGTCCGCGCCTGCATCGGGCGGAAGCGCGTCGCCTCGATGATCTCGCGCACGTCATCGACGCCGGTGCGCGAGGCCGCGTCCATCTCCTGCACGTCGGGATGGCGGTCGGCGAGGATGGCGGTGCAGTTGGCGCAGACGCCGCACGGATCGGGCGTCGGCCCGCCGCTGCCGTCGGGGCCGATGCAGTTGAGCGCGCGGGCGATGATGCGCGCCGTGGTGGTTTTGCCGACGCCGCGCACGCCGGTGAGCATGAAGGCGTGGGCGACGCGGTTGAGCGCGAACGCGTTGCGCAGGATGCGCACCATCGCGTCCTGCCCGATCAGGTCGCCGAACGTCGCGGGGCGGTATTTGCGCGCCAGCACCCGATACGGCGTGGCCGCACGGCGCGGCCGGCTGCGCGGGCAGCGCGTCGCCGAACAGGCCGGGCCCCTCCGGGGGCGGCACGTCAGGGAGAGCCGAATCGTCCTGGAACAGGCCGGACATGCGCGGCGCGGGGCACCGGCCGCCGCGGCGGCCTCCTTGGGGTTGCGACGTGGGAGGCCGAACGAACGACCCGGGCGGAAACTCGTTGCGGCTGCTTCCTTCCGGACCTGACCGGGTTGGCGAGGCGCCCGTCCGCCGCCGACCTCCCGCGCCCACCTTACCACCCCGACCGCCCGGGGCAAGGTTGCCGGCTTCCGGGTTCGCGTGGCAGGGTCGGCGCATGTCCGACCTCGCCGCGCGCCGCCCCAATCCCTATGCCGCCAGCCCGCTCGACCGCGCCGCCCACCGCCGCGAGGACGAGGCCTGGATCGCGGCGGCGCTGGCGGCGCCGGACACGCTGTGGGCGCCGGTGTGGCGGGCGCGCAACTTGATGCGCGGCGTCGCCGAGGGGCGGCCGGAGGCGGTGTTTTTGACCGGCGCGGCGGCCGAGGCGCTGCGCATGGCGGGCGGGCCGTTCACCTTCCTCGGCCTGTGGGACGGCGTGCCGCTGTTCACGGTGGACGCGAGCGCCGCCGACGACCCGCTGCCGCTGCTGCCGGCGGAAATCGGCGGTTTCACCGATCTGCGCGCGGTCGCCGGGCTGCTGCCGCCGGGCGACGCCGCGGTGCTGGCGCATGCGCGCGCGATGATGCACTGGCGCACGCGGCACGGATTCTGCGGCCTGTGCGGCAGCGTCTGCGAGGCGCAGAGTGCCGGGAACGTGATGCACTGCACCAATGCGGACTGCGGCGCCGTGCATTTCCCGCGCACCGACCCGGCCGTCATCATGCTGGTCACGCACGGCGACCGCGCCCTGCTCGGCCACGCCAAACGTTTTCCCGGCAACATGTATTCCACCCTCGCCGGCTTCGTGGAGCCGGGCGAGAGCCTGGAGGAAGCGGTCGCGCGCGAAGTGTTCGAGGAGACCGGGGTGCGCGTCGCGCGCGTCGAATACCATTCCAGCCAGCCCTGGCCGTTCCCCGGCTCGATCATGCTCGGCTTCTACGCCGAGGCTCTGGGCGAGGAGATCGTGCTGGACCGCGTGGAACTGGAAGACGCGCGCTGGTTCAGCCGCGCCGCGATCCGCGACCATGACGCGCACGGCTTCGCCGTCCCGCGCGGCGACAGCATCGCGCGCCGGCTGATCGAGGACTGGCTGGCCGCCGGGCCATGACGCTGTTCACCATCGGCTACGAACTGAGCACGCAGGACGCCGTCATCACCGCGTTGCGCGAAGCCGGCGTGGCGCACCTGCTCGACGTGCGCGCGGTGCCGCAGTCGCGCAAGCCGGGATTTTCCAAGCGCCTGCTGGGCGCGTCGGTGGAAGCCGCCGGGATGCGCTACACGCATCTGCGCGGCCTCGGCACGCCGAAGGCCGGGCGCGACGCGGTGCGCCACGGCCGGCCGGCGGAGATGCACCGCATCTTCCGCGCGCACATGGCGGAGCCGGAGGCGCAGGCCGACCTCGCCCGCGCCGCGGTGCTCGCCGAGGCCGAGACGGTGTGCCTGCTCTGCTTCGAGCGCGACCCGGCGTGCTGTCACCGCACCATCGTCGCCGAACTGCTCGGCGCGATGCCGGTGCATCTCGTTCCGTAGCGGGCGTGTCGGCGCCCTCAGCTCCGTTCTTCACTGTCAGCTCGGCTCAGGGGCCGTGCGGCCGCGCGGCGCGGCGCGCCCTTCAGCTCGCTCAGCCGCGGGCGCGGGATGCGTTCAGCGTCACGGCCGCGCGAACAAGCGCCTTCAATGCCGCCTCGTCGATCGTCTCGCCCTCGTGGAAGTCGATGGCGCGCCTGGTGTTGCCATCGAGGCTGGAATTGAACAGGCCTGATGGGTCGTCAAGTGCGGCCCCCTTGGCAAAGGTCATTTTTACGACGTTCCTGTAGGTCTCGCCGGTGCAGATCATTCCGTCGTGATACCACACCGGAACCCCTCGCCACTTCCACTCCTCGACCACCTCTGGGTCGGCTTGCCTGATCAATGCGCGGAGCCGGGAGAGCATCTGTCCCCGCCAGTCGCCCAGCTCCCTGATCCTCTCGTCGATCATCTGGGACGGAGATTTTCCGTCCTGAGACCCGCTCTTGCTCATGATGTTTCTTGCTTTCCGTTCCTCTGGTTTCCTGGGCCAGACCGAACACGGGAGGCGTGCTCCATTGATCGGCGACACCCCGTCATTTTACTCTGGCCTGGCGAGCGTAGCCCGGACCGCCGACCCCTTGTAGGGCGGGTGCAACCCGCCGACGCAAGCTACGAAGTTTTGGTGTCCGGGCTACGCTTGCTGACCATTCCGGATGGGTCGCTTTCGACCGATTGTGTTGAAAAAGTCCCACGGACGGAATATTCAGCCTGTATATTCCGGGACCATAATTAGAATAGCGTGTGATATCAAAGCCCTTGTTGTTCCGATTGCGGTCTGGACTGGCCCCCGACCGCGGATTTGGGACTTTTTCAACACAATCGACCTGCCTCGGACGCTTGCCGTCGCCGCCGTATTGTCCGTCGCTGGCCGAAAGCGGAATGGCGGCTTCCGGCGGATCGAGTGGAAAAGCGGACGTTTGGCGCAGGTCGGATAAAGCCATTGCTCCTGCCGATTGTCACCGCACGCAACGCCGCAGTGCATTGATATGCGCTGGATTTAAGCGCGCTGCACGCGGTAACCAACCTGCGGCACGCGCTTTCCCGCCTGCCAGTCGGGAAAGAGCAGTCGGCCGTCACCGCGGAGCTTCACGGCAATGCCGTTCAGCTCGGTACGGCGAACGGCATGCAGCGCGAGCACCTGCGGCCACAGTTGATCCCAAGAAACCGACGCCGGAGCCTTAGGGGCGATCTCGATCAGCGCACGCTCCGCTGCGGCGCGCTCACCGCGCAGGAACTGCTGAGTGAGATCGGGGCCCATCTCCTCGGGCGTGCCGAACATCTCGCCTTGGCCGGCGGTGCCACTGGCCTTGGCCTTGGTGGCGCTGCGCACTGCATCTTGTTCGGTCAACGTTCTAATTTGGCAGTCGCGAAAGACCTCGATGCCTGTGGCATTGCGCGTGGCGTAAACCAAGGAATAAAGAACTCTGTCCCGGACCGGACGCAGCACCGGGACTTCGGCGACATATTTGTAGTCGCCAAGTTCACGGAGGACTTCGCGGAAGGCATCGATCAGGACCGTTTTACGGGCCGCCGCCCGATCCTCGCCCATGCCGGCGCCAACCCTCGCGAGGTTCTCGCGCCATCGCCCGATTGGCAGCAATTCGTCCAGCCCTGCTACCGTCGCTGGCATCGACATGGATGCCGCGCGGTTGATGAACTCGAACATGAAGTTGAACAGCACTTCGGAGTTCGGCCGGCGCAGCAGCGGCGCGATCTGCTCCATCGATATCCGCCATCCCTTGGGATCGAGCAGCAGAAATGCGAAGGCACCGGGTGGGATTTCGATAAGTAGCCGGTCGATTGTATCGCGGAAGTCCGTATTGAATGCCTTGATCTCGACGTCAGAGTATCTCGCCTGCAATCCTTCCAGTGCCCTATAGGATTTGGGCGATTTTTCGACGAGCAGCGCTTTCATTCGCACTTGGCGGCCAAAGTTACTCCAGGAGGCCTTCGCCTCCCGCAGCGCGTGGAGCGCTATTCCAAACGAGGTGTCCGAGAAGTCCTCCCCGGCGCTTTGCCAAGGACCGCTGAACCCGTCGACATAGACAACTTGGTCGTAGGACCGCGCGACCTTATGGACGAGGCGCTCTATGTAAGTCGACAAAAAATAGTGCTTCACGTACGCCTGCTCTCGCCCAGCATATCGTTCGATCTGCGGCAGGCTCACGCGGCGTATACACCCGTTGCGACGGGCAATTGGTTCCATTCGCGCCCGTCAAGATCGCGACCGCCAGATTTCGGCCGGATGCCGCCCCATTGCTTGAAGAAGAATGGTACTCCGCGCTCTGCACACTGGTTGCGTATGTCGCGGGCCCAATCAATGTGCATAGGCCTCGCGCCTGGACCGCTCTCGCCGCCGGCGATGACCCAATGAATGCCGTTGAGATTGATCGGTCCGACTGGACCGATTAGGGGTTCGATTGACAGAAAACGGACCGCCGCCGGTGACAGTCGCAGATGCTCGATCCGCGCCTTGGATGAACTGTTCTCGACCGAGACACCGAGCCACAAATGCGGCGGTGGTGTTCGGTCGGCATAACGATATTTCAGGTAGGCGCGCATGAGCGGACTGCGCTTGGTCAGCACCTGGAAGACATGCCAGTCTGCTGCCTCCATTGTGTCGAACACGCGATCGATAAACGGACGCGACACGTGCTTGTGGAACAGATCGCTCATGGAGTTAACGAAGATCATCCGCGGCCGCCGCCAGGCCAGCGGCTGGGAAATGCGCTCCGGTCGCAGCATCAGGTCAAAGCCCCGCTCGAATGGGTGGCCGGCTATGCCCCGGAAGCGCTCGGCGAAGCGGGCAGCATAGCAGTTGTCGCAGCCGGCCGTAATCTTTGTGCACCCTGTGACTGGGTTCCATGTCGCATCGGTCCACTCAATCGAACTTCCATCGGCCATACCGCAAATGCCTTGAGAACGAACGGCGAATTTGCCATGCCCCAAGTCATGGCGCAACAATCGCATGGGGTGATTGGCTCGACCTGCCGCGCGAACGCTCATTTTTCAGTCGGCTCGGCTGGTGATTGTTCAGTTGGTGGCTGCCGCCCGACTGCGTCCTCTCCCATCATCCAGACCTTGCGAACACCGTAGCGATTGCCCTCAAGGTCTGTGCTGATGAGGGTCTTGCGGAGCATAGTTGTTCGATCCCAAAACCAATCAGCGGGCTTTGGACAGCGCGTCCGCTTGCGGGAAGCTCGAACGTCCGGCTCGACGACGACAACGGGCGCACAGCAGATATCAGCCCGACCAGCCCTCTGGTGTCCACGCTCCACCCAAACCGGACTGTCCGGGCCATCAGCAGCCCGATCTATCCACCGCGCACCTGCTGTTTCCGGAGTCCCAGCCAGGGACAGACCCGCGAGGCGAGCAGGTGTGGCCGCACGTATCGGACGCGCCTTGTGCCCTCTGCCGTTACCATGCGCCTGGGCGAGCGGAAGGTCGCGCTTGCCGAGCCCGCGGCCGGTCATGTTAGTAACTCTGTCGTGCCCCCGGCCGCTGCTCCCACCCCTGCCGACCACTTTGCCCGTCTCGTCGAGGGGCTGTGCTGGCCCAACTTGTCAAACGGGCTTGCCCAGCCGCGGATCGTAAAGCCATCTGCGTCGTTTGACGGCGGTCATCCGCGCGCTGTCGGCGTGGGCCGGGTTGATGAGGACGTTCGACTCCTCCTGCACGATCACCGAGGGAACCACGAGGAGTGCCGAGCGTCCCGAACGCACCCAGGCGGTGCCGAACTGAATGCTCACCTGGCCTGGGGGTTCGGCTTCCCATCCGACAGGCAGGCTATCGGGAGCCTCTGCCTGCGCGTCGCCCCAGACATCGTCCGGGATCGTCACCTCGACCAGATAGCGATTGAGCGGCAGGCCGCCGGCATTCAGATGGACAACCGTCTCCAGGCACGCCAGCGCGCGCGTCTCCGAGGCGTACACCATCGAGGTGCCCGCTTCATTCCAGCGACCGCCGGTTGCCTTCGCACCGGCCCCGGAAAGATCGTCTGCCTGATAAGCCGGCGTGTCGGTTGCGATCCGCCAGACGGTCCTGCTCAAGCGTAAGCGCCGCTTTGCAGCCTGGCGAGTGCCACGGCCACCAGGCCCTGACCCTCCATGGTGTCGAGCAGATCGGCCGGCCGTGCGCCTCCGAACGCAGGCAAGGGCTCCGTCAGCCATCGTGCCATCCACGCGTGGGCGTTGAAGCCCGCGGGATCACCGGAGTCCTGGATCATTGCCTCCAGTTGGCCCACCAGCTTTGCGAAGCCGACAACCCGCTCGCTCTCTTCGGGCGAGAGGACACCGCCCTGCTTCGCTTTCTTGTTCACGGTGGCCGCCGAGAGATTCAGCGCCTTGAAGCCGACGCCCTGTCCGATCAGCAAATCACCGAACAGGCGCTTCGCCTCCGTGGCCGGAATCCCCTGCTTGATGAGGGAGATGCGTTCAAGCGGCGACGCGCGGTACACGCTCAGGTACGAAAGCTTCGAAGGCTTGTGCTCTGCCGCCGCGCTGGATGCGACCTTCCCTTCGGCCGCAACCCTGCGCTTATCCGCCGCTATGGACGTCGCTCGCGGAGAGGACCGTGAATGAGACATCGGCGTCGCTCCTTTGAGCAGTCGATATGCTCAACCGAGCAATTCCTGCAAGGCCCGCGCCGTCGGAAAATCGCGCTTGCCCAGCCCGGTGCCGGTCGTGTTAGTGGTTCTGTCGTGTTCCCACTCCCTCCCCCTGCCCCGGCCGACCGCTTCGCCCGCCTCGTCGAGGGGCTGTGCCGCGCCATCGCCGCCCGCAGCGCCAAGGCCGGGCTCGCCGCGCCGCTGATCCTGCTGATCTGGTCGCGGCTGCGCCGCATGGCCGTCCGGTTCGCCGGCCTCGCCGCCCGCATCCAGGCCGGCCGCCTGCCGGCCGCACGCGCCGCCCCGCATCGCCGCGCCCCGGCGGCCCGCCGCCGCCCCCTCTGCCACGGGGCTTCGCCTGGCTCGTGCGGCTGGTGCCGGAGGCCGCGTCCGGCGCCTCGCAGTTGCAGCACCTGCTGTCCGATCCCGAGATGGCGGCACTGCTCTCCGCCGCCCCGCAAATGGGCCGCATCCTGCGCCCGCTCTGCCGGATGCTGGGCGTCCGCCCCTCGCCCGGCCCGCTCACCCCGCATCCCGCCCCGCCGGCCGCAGCGCCCCGTCCCGCCGCCAACCGGCCGCCGCCGGCCGCATCACCCCAAGCAACACCGCCCAGGCCGCCCCGCCCGCCGCCTGCGCATGCACCACGTGCCGGCCCTAGCGCCTGCGGCCCGCCCGTTCCGGCGTGAGCGCGCTGCGCCCACCCGCGTCCTTGTTATTCCGATCATGCAACATTCCCTGCCGCCGGCTAGAAATCCAGGTCGGCGTAATGCGCCGGCGGCGTGAAGCCGGCCACGCGGTCGCCGAGCAGCGGGCGGAAGCTGGGGCGCGATTTCAGCCGCGCATACCAGTCGCGGGCAGCCGGGCTGACGCTCCAGTCCACGTCGCCCTGGTAGTCGAGCACGGAAAGATGCGCCGCCGCGGCCAGGTCGGCCAGCGACAGCGCGCTGCCGGCCAGCCATTTCCGCGTCTCGGCCAGCCAGCCGAGATAATGCAGGTGCTCGCGCAGATTGGCGTAGCCGGCGCGCAGCGCGGCGGCGTCGGGATGGCCGATGTGCGAAAGCCGCTTGAAGTATTTCTCGCCGTTGAGGTTGCGGGTGACCTCGCGGTCGAACTTGCCGTCGAACCAGGCGACCACCCGCCGCACCTCGACCCGCTCGCCGAGCGTGGCGCCGAGCAGCGTCGTGTCGGGATAGGCCTCGTCGAGATACTCGCAGATCACGCCGGAATTGGGGATGGCGAGGCCGTTGTCCTCCTGCAAGGTCGGCGCGGTGGCGGCGGGGTTCATCGCCAGGTACTCCGCCCGCCGTTCCCACACCCGTTCGACCTTCAGCTCGAACGGCAGCCGTTTTTCCGCCAGCACGAGGCGGACTTTCCGGCAATAGGGCGAGAGCGGCAGGTGGTAGAGGAGGCGCATCGCCGGCGACTATCGCATCCGCGGCCCCGTCCGCCAACCGGGCGGACGGGGTGCGGAACGCAATTGCGTGTTCAGGCCCGCAGCGCCGCCGGTTCGTCGCTCAGCGGCACCGGCAGGTACTTCACGAAATCGCGCGGCACCACCTGCCAGAACCGCGGCAGCGCGCGCGCCCAGTCGTGCAGCAGCATGCGCGCATAGCGGCTGCTGGTCTCCTCGGCGTGGCGCTCGACCAGGCCGCGCAGCACGCCCTCCCAGTGCGCCGAGGCGAGCTTCTGCCAGATCAGCGTGTCGGGGTTGACGCGCAGCTCGAATGTCCCGTCCGGGTCATAGACGAACGCCATGCCGCCGGTGAAGCCGGCGCCGAAATTGTCGCCGACCGGCCCCAGCACCGCCACCGTCCCGCCGGTCATGTACTCGCAGCAATTCGAGCCGCAGCCCTCGACCACCGCGACCGCACCGGAGTTGCGCACCGCGAACCGCTCGCCCGCCTGGCCGGCGGCGAACAATTCGCCCGACGTTGCGCCATACAGCACGGTGTTGCCGATGATGGTGTTCTGCTGCGAGACCAGCGTGGACGACGGCGCCGGCCGCACCACGATGCGTGCGCCCGACAACCCCTTGCCGACATAGTCGTTGGCGTCGCCGAACACTTCCAGCTTCAGCCCCTGCACCGCGAACGCGCCGAGCGACTGGCCGGCCGAGCCGCGCAGCCGCACCGTGACATGGTCCGGCTGCAAGCCGGTCATGCCGAAGCGGCGCACGATGCGACTGGAGAATTTCGTGCCGATGGCGCGGTGCGTGTTGCGGATGTTGTACTGCAGCTGCATCTTCTCGCCGCGCTCGAAGAACGCCGCGGCGTCGGCGATCATCTGCGCGTCCAGCGTCTCCGGCACCTCGTTGCGCCCCTCCAGCGTGCAATGGCGCGCATACGGGCCGGGATCGGCCTGCACCAGCAGCGGGTTGAGGTCGAGATCGTCCAGCAGCGCCGAGCCGCGGCTGACCTGCACGCAGCAGATCGGTGCGCCCGATCACGTCGGCCAGCCGCCGCACGCCGAGCGAGGCCAGGATGTGCCGCACTTCTTCGGCGATGAAGCTGAACAGGTTGATGACCTTTTCCGGCGAGCCCTCGAAACGCTTGCGCAGTTCCGCGTCCTGCGTGCAGACGCCGACCGGGCAGGTGTTGCTGTGGCACTGCCGCACCATGATGCAGCCCATCGCCACCAGCGACGCCGTGCCGACGCCGAATTCCTCGGCGCCGAGCATCGCCGCGATCACCACGTCGCGCCCGGTCTTGATGCCGCCGTCGGTGCGCAGCCGCACGCGATGGCGCAGCCGGTTCAGCATCAGCACCTGATGCGCCTCCGACAGCCCCATCTCCCACGGCAACCCGGCATATTTCACCGAGGATTGCGGCGACGCGCCGGTGCCGCCGGAATGGCCGGAGATCAGGATCGCATCCGCCTTCGCCTTCGCCACGCCCGCCGCGATCGTGCCGATGCCGCTGCGTGCCACCAGTTTGACGCAGACGCTCGCATCCGGGTTGATCTGCTTGAGGTCGTAGATGAGCTGTGCGAGGTCCTCGATCGAGTAGATGTCGTGATGCGGCGGCGGGCTGATCAGCGCGACGCCCGGCGTGGAGTGCCGCAGCCTGGCGATCAGCGAAGAGACCTTGAAGCCGGGCAGCTGCCCGCCCTCGCCGGGCTTTGCTCCCTGCGCGATCTTGATCTCGATCTCGCGGCAGTCGTTGAGGTATTGCGCGGTGACGCCGAACCGCCCCGACGCGATCTGCTTGATCGCCGAGGATGCGTTGTCGCCGTTCGACCGCGGCTTGGCGCGCGCCGGGTCTTCGCCGCCCTCGCCGGAATCGCTGCGCGCGCCGATGCGGTTCATCGCGATCGACAGCGTCTCGTGCGCCTCGGGCGACAGCGCGCCGAGCGAAATTCCCGGCGTGACCAGCCGCTTGCGAATCTCGGTGATGCTCTCGACCTCGTCGATCGGGATCGGCTTGCGGCCTTCGGCGCGGAAGTCGAGCAGGTCGCGCAGCGCGATCGGCGGCAGCTTGCGCACCGCCTCGCTGTAGCGGCGGAACATCTGGTAGCTGTCGGAGGCGACCGCCTCCTGCAGCAGGTGGATCAGCCCGCCGTCGAACGCATGCGCCTCGCCGCGGCGGCGCAGCTTGTAGATGCCGCCGACCGGCAGCGCCAAATTGTCGATGTCCCAGGCGGCATGGTGCATCTCCAGCAGCTTGCGCGCGATGCCGGCGAGGCCGAGGCCGGAGATGCGCGACTGCATGCCGGGGAAGAACTCCGCGACCAGCGAGCGCGACAGGCCGACCGCCTCGAAATTGTAGCCGCCGCGATACGAGGAGATCACCGAGATGCCCATCTTGGACATGATCTTCAGCAATCCCTTGTCCACCGCCTTCTTGTAGCGGCCGACCGCCTGCTTCAGCGTCATGCTGCCGAACAGGCCGCGGCGGTGCCGGTCGGCGATGCTCTCCTGCGCGATGTAGGCGTTCACCGTGGTGGCGCCGACGCCGATCAGCACCGCGAAGTAGTGCACATCCATGCACTCGCGCGCTGCGCACGTTCAGGCTGGTGAAGGTGCGCAGGCTGGAGCGCACCAGATGCGTATGCACCGCGCCGGTGGCGAGGATCATCGGGATCGCGGCGCGCTCCGGCCCTACGCCTTCATCGGTGAGGATGACATGCGTGCAGCCGGCGCGCACGCCCTCCTCCGCCTCGCGGCGGATGCGCTCGATCGCGGCGCGGAGCCCGCCGTCGCCCTCTGCGACGGCGAAGGTGCAATCGACCACGACCGCGGCGGCGCCCATGGTCGCGCGCATCGCCGCGAACTCGGCGCTGGACAGCACCGGGCTGTCGAGCTGCAGCAGCTCGCACTGGCTCGAATCCTCGTCCATGACGTTGCCGAGGTTGCCGAGCCGCGTCTTCAGCGTCATCACCCGCGTCTCGCGCAGGCTGTCGATCGGCGGGTTGGTGACCTGGCTGAAGGTCTGGCGGAAATAGTGGTGCAGGCCGCGATACTTCTCGCTCAGCACGGCGAGCGGCGTGTCGTCGCCCATGCTGCCGACCGGCTCCTGCGCGTCCTCCACCATCGGGTGCAGGATCAGCTCCAGCTCCTCCAGCGTGGTGCCGACGGCGAGCTGGCGGCGGCGCAGCGCCTCGCCCTCGAACAGCACCGGCTCGCTGCGCGTCGGCCTTGACGATGTGGTCGATCTGGCGGATGCGCGTCGCCCATTCGCCGAACGGCTGGCGCGCCGACAGCAGGTCCTTGAGTTCGTCGTCGGCGTAGAAGCGCGCTTCGTCGAGATCGACGGCGATGGTCTGGCCGGGGCCGACGCGGCCCTTCTCCACCACGTTGCTCTCGTCGAGCTTCACCATGCCGGTCTCGCTGCCGACGATCAGCATGTGGTTGCGCGCGACCGTGTAGCGCAGCGGGCGCAGCCCGTTGCGGTCGAGCCCGGCGATCACCCAGCGCCCGTCGGTCGCCGCGATCGCCGCCGGCCCGTCCCACGGCTCCATCACCGCATTGCAGTAGAGGAACATGTCGCGATGCGGCTTCGGCATCGTCGCGTCCTGGCCGATGCTGGCCGGGATCATCATCGCCTTGACCATCGGCGCGTCGCGGCCGGCGCGCACCAGCACCTCGAAGACGTTGTCGAGCGTCGCCGTGTCCGATCCGCCGGCCTGGATCACCGGCTTGATGTCGTCCATGAAGGCGTCGAGCTCGGGCGAAGCCAGCCGCGTCTCGTGGCTCTTCATCCAGTTGATGTTGCCGGTGACGGTGTTGATCTCGCCGTTGTGCGCCAGCATGCGGAACGGCTGCGCCAGCCGCCAGGTGGGAAACGTGTTCGTCGAATAGCGCTGGTGGTAGATCGCGAAGCGGCTGACAAACCGCTCGTCGAGCAGGTCGGGATAGAATTCCGTCAGGCTCTCGGCGAGGAACATGCCCTTGTAGATGATCGAGCGGCACGACAGCGAGCAGAGATAGAGTTCGGGAATCTGCGCCGCGATCGCCTGCTTCTCGATGCGCCGGCGGATCACGTAGAGGTCGCGCTCGAAGCCGGCGCGGTCGCTGCCGCGGGCGTTCCAGATCATGATCTGCTCGATCTCGGGCCGCGTCGCGTTGGCCTTCTCGCCGATGCACTCGACGTTGATCGGCACCTGCCGCCAGCCGTAGATCTGGTAGCCGAAGGCGAGGATTTCGCTCTCGACGATCTGCCGGCAGCGTTCCTGCGCGCCGAGATCGGTTTTCGGCAGGAACACCATCCCCACGCCGATCGCGCCCGGCTGCAGCTTGTGCCCGCCGCGCTCCACCGCCGCGGCGAAGAAGTCCTGCGGGATTTCGACATGGATGCCGGCGCCGTCGCCGGTCTTGCCGTCGGCATCGACCGCGCCGCGGTGCCACACCGCGCGCAGCGCGTCGATGCCGGCCTGCACCACGTCGCGGCGTTTCTTGCCGTCGAGCGCCGCGATCAGGCCGACGCCGCAGGCATCGTGTTCCTGCGCGGGATCGTAGGTGTGCCGCAACCGCGCGGCGTTGTCGGTCCATTGTCTTACGAAGTCCTGGGCGGCGACGAAATCCTCTGGCATTTCGCTCACTCCGCGGCGATGGCGACGGCGGCGTTCTGGCGCATCCAGGCGTGCATCTGTGCGGCGGCATCGCGCCCGTCGCGGATCGCCCAGACGACGAGCGAGGCGCCGCGCACGATGTCGCCGGCCGCGAACACGCCCGGCAGGCTGGTCATGAAACTGCGATGGTCGATCTTCAGCGTGCCCCAGCGCGTCACCGCCAGGTCCGGCTCGCCGAACGCGCCGGGCAAATCCTCGGGGTCGAAGCCGAGCGCCTTGATGACGAGATCGGCCGGCAGGGTGAAATGGCTGCCCTCGACCGGCTCCACGGCCTGCCGCCCGCTCGCGTCGGGCAGGCCGAGCCGCATGCGCACGGCGCGCACCGCGGCGACGCCGTCATCGCCGAGAAACGCTTCCGGCGCGGAGAGCCAGACGAATTCCACGCCCTCCTCCTCGGCGTTCTTCACCTCGCGCATCGAGCCGGGCATGTTGGCGCGGTCGCGGCGATAGAGGCATTTTACGCTTGCCGCGCCCTGGCGGACGGCGGTGCGCACGCAATCCATCGCGGTGTCGCCGCCGCCGATCACCACGACGTTTTTCCCCGCGGCATCGAGCACGCCGGAGGCGAATTCGGGCACGTGCTCGCCGAGGCCGTGGCGGTTCGAGGCGGTGAGATATTCGAGCGCCGGCACGATGCCCGGCAGCCCCACACCCGGCCCGCCGATGTCGCGCGCCTTGTACACGCCGGTCGCGATCAGCACCGCATCGTGCCGCGCACGCAGTTCGGCGAGCGGCAGCGCGCGGCCGATCTCGGCGTCGAGCCGGAACACGATGCCCGCCGCCTCCAGCAACTCGCGGCGGCGCATGACGATGCGCTTCTCCAGCTTGAAGCCGGGAATGCCGTAGATCAGCAGCCCGCCGACGCGGTCGTAGCGGTCGTACACGTCGACCGCATAGCCGAGCCGTCGAAGCTGCTCGGCGGCGGCCAGCCCGGCCGGCCCGGCGCCGACGATGCCGACCGACAGCCCGTTCTCGACGCGCGGCGTGGCCGGCTTGACCCAGCCGCGTTCCAGCGCCGTGTCGGTGATGAAGCGTTCGACGGCGCCGATGGTGACGCTGTCATAGCCTTTCTCGATGACGCAGTTGCCCTCGCAGAGCCGGTCCTGCGGACAGATGCGGCCGCAGATTTCCGGGAAATTGTTGGTGGCGGCGGCGAGTTCGTAGGCCTCCTCCAGCCGTCCCTCGGCGGTCAGCTTCAGCCAGTCGGGGATGTTGTTGTGCAGCGGGCAATGCACCTGGCAGAACGGCACGCCGCACTGGCTGCACCGGCTGGCCTGCGCGGCGGCGCGGGCCGGCTGGAAATGCTCGTAGATCTCGCGGAAATCGGCGCGCCGCGCGACCACGTCGCGCTTGTCGGGCGTCTGCTGCGGCAGGCGCACGAATTGCAGCATGCGCTCGGGCATGGCGAACCCCTCCAGGCGACCTCGCGATCCCTATAGGACAGCAAACGTGTCCTTGCGAGCGGATTCTTGGCCCTATGGCAGCCACGCTGCCTTATTCCAGGCTGGATTCGGGCACTCGCGGAGCTGCCATGCAAATGCGGCCGGTCTATAGGCCCGGTTCGGTCCTATGACGCGGCGTACACCTCCCGGCGCGCGCCGCCTTTGCGGAACCGTTGCAGATACTGCGGCACCACCAGGTCGATCGGCGTCGGCGTGATGCCGAGGTCGTGCAGGGTCGGCGCGTCCGGCGCCACGACGTTGTCCCGCGCCAGCAGCAGCAGCTGGTCGCGCGTCAGCAGCCGCCCCGGCAGCCGCTCCAGCAACGTGGCCTGCAGCCGCGCGAGGCCCATCGGCACATTCACCAGCAGCCGGCGGCGTCCGGTCTGCCGCAGGATCCAGGCCAGGATCTCGCGGAACGTCAGCACTTGCGGCCCGCCGAGTTCATAAATTCGGCCCGGCGTCTCGGCGCGGCGCAGCCCGGCGATCACCGCGTCCGCCACGTCGCCGACATAGACCGGCTGCATCCGCGTTGCCCCCGCGATCACCGGCATCACCGGCGAGAGCGCCGCGAGCGCGCCGAAACGGTTGAAGAACCGGTCCTCCGGCCCGAACACCAGCGACGGGCGCAGGATCGTCGCCGCCGGGAACGCCACCAGCAGCGCCTGCTCGCCCTGCCCCTTGCTGCGGGCGTACAGGCTCTGCGCGTTCGGGTCGGCGCCGATCGCCGAGACATGCACCACGCGCGCGACGCCGCCCGCCGCCGCGGCGGCGGCGATCAGGCCCGGCCCCTCCGCCTGGATGCGCTGAAAATCGCCGCGCCGGCGCTCGGCGAGGATGCCGACCAGGTTCACCACGAGATCGGCGCCGGCCACCGCCCGCTCGACATGGCCGCGGTCGGCGAGGCTGGTGTAGAGCGGCACGATCTGGCCGACCATGCCCATCGGGACGAGCAGGCGCGCCCGCTCGGTGTCGCGCACCGCGACGCGCACCACATGTCCGGCCGCCGCCAGCCGCTTGACCACATAGCGGCCGATGAAGCCCGAGCCGCCGAACACCGTCGCCACGCTGCGCGTCGCCATCATGCGCTCCTGCCAGGATCGGCGCCTTGATATGCGCGGCGCCGGAGCCTCTCAAGAGCAGTTGACGGCGCGCGGCCCCCTCGCTACATCGCCCGCCTCCGCTCGGACCCCTGCCCAGGTGGCGGAATTGGTAGACGCGCAGGTTTCAGGTACCTGTGGCCGCGAGGTCGTGGAAGTTCGAGTCTTCTCCTGGGCACCAGAACGATGGCCGAGATCACGCAGTTCATCCCGGGCGGCGCCGTCCACCTGCACCGCCACGACCTGCCCGACGGGCTTTCGCTCGGCCCGGTGGTCGCGGTCGATACCGAGACGATGGGCCTCGATCCGCGGCGCGACCGGCTCTGCCTGGTGCAGCTCTCGGCCGGCGACGGCAGCGCGCATCTGGTGCAGATCGTGCCGGAGGCGCTCGGCGGGCGCGGCGCCGACTGCCCCAACCTGAAGGCGCTGCTCGCCGATCCGGCAACGCTGAAACTGTTCCACTTCGCCCGCTTCGACGTGGCCATGCTGTACCACGCGCTGGGTGTTGCGCCGGCGCCGCTGCGCTGCACGAAAATCGCGGCGAAACTGACCCGGACCTTTACCGACAAGCACGGCCTGCGCGACCTCTGCCGCGAACTGCTGGGAGTGGAAATCTCCAAGCAGCAGCAGACCTCCGACTGGGGGGCCGCGGAGCTCTCCGCCGAGCAGCTCGCCTATGCCGCCTCCGACGTGCTGCATTTGCACGCGCTGTGGGCGCGGCTGGAGGCGCTGCTGCAGCGCGAGGGCCGCCTCGACCTCGCGCTGGCCTGCTTCGGCTTCCTGCCGACGCGCGCCAGGCTCGATCTGCTGGGTTGGGAAACGCCCGACATCTTCGCGCATTGACGCCGGCCTTGCCCGTGCCGATGTCGTTGGAGCCGTGCGTTGGCTCTCCATTTTGAAACGCTCTGATAAAATTCTCACGATTGACCGACGCGTCCCGGTTCCTTAAGGCTCTCCGGCATCTCGCGCCGTCCCGGAGCCCGACCATCCGCATGACTGCCGCCGCCGCCATCCCCGACCAGGACCTCGAAGCCGCCCGCGACGTGCTCGCGGCGGAGGCGGCCGGGCTGCGCGCGCTGGCCGCCTCGCTCGACGGCGGGTTCGCCCGCGCGGTAGCGCTGCTGGCCGGGGCGCGCGGGCGGGTGGTGGTCACCGGCATCGGCAAGTCCGGCCATATCGCGCGGAAAATCGCCGCCACCTTCGCCTCCACCGGCACCCCGGCGCTGTTCGTCCATCCGGCCGAGGCGTCGCACGGCGATCTCGGCATGCTGGTGGCCGGCGATGCGGTGCTGGCGCTGTCCAATTCCGGCGAGACCGCCGAGCTCGCCGACCTGATCGAGCATGCGCGCCGCTTCGGCCTGAAGCTGGTCGCCATCACCGGCCGCGCCGGCAGCACGCTGGCGCAGGCGGCCGATGCGGTGCTGCTGCTGCCGGCGGCGCGGGAGGCGTGCCCGCTCGGGCTGGCGCCGACCACCAGCACGACCATGCAGCTCGCACTCGGCGATGCGCTGGCGGTGGCGCTGCTGACGCGGCGCGGCTTCGGCCCGTCGGACTTCCACCGCATCCATCCGGGCGGCCGGCTCGGGGCGCGGCTGCGCCGGGTGCGCGACCTGATGCACCAGGGCGAGGCGATGCCGCTCGCCGCCCCCGACCTGCCGATGGACGCCGCCCTGCTGCGCATGACCGAGCGGCGGTTCGGCTGCCTCGGCATCGTCGATGGCGCGGGGCGGCTGATCGGCATCGTCACCGACGGCGATCTGCGCCGGGCGATGGGGCCGGACCTGCTCGCCCGCCGCGTCGGCGAGATCATGACGCATGCGCCGCGCACCATCGGCCCGGACGCGCTGGCGGCCGAGGCGCTGCACCAGATGAACGCCGGCGCCAGCCCGATCACCACGCTGTTCGTGGTCGATGGCCGCACGCGGCCGCTCGGCATCCTGCACGTCCACGACCTGCTGCGCGCGGGGGTGGCATGAGTGTGGCCCCGCTGCTGCGCGCACGCGCGGGCACCGAGGCGCTCGCCCGGCGGCACCCCCCGCACGCCCTCAACCCGCGGCTGGCACGCCAGCGCTGGAGCGTCGGCATCGCCAAACGCCTGCTGCCGCTGGTCGCGCTGGCGCTGCTGGCCTCGATCGCGCTGTGGCCGGAGTTCGCGCGCGAAACCGACGCCACCCGCTACGCCTACCGCCGCGACGCGGTGGTGCCGCAGAGCGGCGAGATGACGCAGGCCGCCTATCACGGCGTCGATGAGCGCGGCCGGCCCTACACCATGACCGCGACGAAGGCGCACCAGGTCTCGCCGGAACGCGTCAACCTGACCGATCCCAAGGGCGACATCACGCTCGAGTCCGGCAACTGGATCATGGTGCAGTCGCGCAAGGGCGTCTATCTGCAGCACCTCGACGATCTCGACCTGTCGCGCGACGTGCTGATCTACCGCGACGACGGCACCACCATCGCGACCGACGCCGCGACGGTCGATCTCAAGGCCGGCGCCGCCGCGGGCGCCGACATGGTGCATGCCGAGGGGCCGTTCGGCACGCTCGACGCGCAGGGCTTCGCGCTCACCGACAAAGGCTCGGCGATCCAGTTCTTCGGCCCCGGCCGGCTGGTGCTGAACGCGGCGCATAGCGGGCCATGACGCGACGCGCCGCCGGGCTCGCGTTGCTCGCCGCGCTGCTGCCGTTCGGCGCGGCGGCGCAGCCGATCGACCTGTCGACCGGCGGGCCGGTGCAGGTGACCGCGAGCGGCCAGTTCGAGTGGCGGCAGGACGACCAGGAGGTGATCGCCACCGTCGATTGCCGTGCCGTGCGCGGCGACGTGACGGTGCTGTCCGACCGGATGGTGGCGCATTACCGCAAGAAGGGCACCGGCCCCGGCGGCGCGGCGGGCCTGGCAACCGCGGCGGCGCAGCCGACCCAGGATGCCAAGACCGGCGATGCGGTCAGCGACGCCGAGAACGGCGGCAACGAAGTGTATCGGCTGGACGCCGAGGGCCATGTCCGCATCGTCACGCCGACCGACGAGGCGGTGGGCGACAAGGCGGTGTATGACATCGACCAGGCGGTGCTGGTGATGACCGGCCAGCGACCTGCGCCTGACCACGCCGCAGGACGTGATGACCGCGCGCGACACGCTGGAATACTGGTCGCAGCTGCACATGGCGGTCGGCCGCGGCAACGCCGTGGTGGTGACCAGCGACGGCCGCCGGCTCTCGGGCGACGTGCTGGTGGCCTACACCACGCCGCCCGACCAGCAGCCGAAGCCGGCCGGCATGACGCCGGTTGCGGCCCAGCCGGTGCCGGCGCCGACCCCGGGCAAGCCGCCGCCCGACCCGCTGCTCGCCGCCTCGGGCAAGCTGCAGAAGGTCGAAGCGTTCGGCAATGTCGAGGTGCGCACGCAGGTCGATACGGTGCGCGGCGACCGCGGCGTCTATGTGCCGGAGACCGGCATCGCCCGCGTCCTCGGCCATGTCCGCATCACCCACGACGACAACCAGATCAACGGACCGGCCGCCGACGTGAACATGAAGACCGGCATCGCCCACATGATCAGCGCGCCCGGCCGCCGCGTCGAGGGCCTCATCATGCCCAACAACAGCCAGACGGCGCAGCCCGGCGGCAAGGCGACCGCGCCGCCATGACCGAGCTGCGCGTGGTCAAGGGCGGCTTCCATCCGGCGGCGTTCGATGCCGGCAGCGGGCTGTCGGCCAACGGCGTCGGAAAAGTGTACCGCAAGCGCCCGGTGGTGCGGAACGTCACGATCTCGGTGCGCCGCGGCGAGGCGGTCGGCCTGCTCGGCCCGAACGGCGCCGGCAAGACCACCACGTTCTACATGATCGTCGGCCTGGTGCGGCCCGACACCGGCACGATCCGGCTGGACGGCACCGAGATCACCAACCTGCCGATGTATCGCCGCGCGCGGCTCGGCATCGGCTACCTGCCGCAGGAGGCCAGCATGTTCCGCGGCCTCAATGTCGAGCAGAACGTCATGGCGGCGCTCGAAGTGGTCGAGCCGGATCGCGACCGGCGCGAGCAGCTCGCCGACGAGCTGCTGGCCGAGTTCGGCATCGGCCATCTGCGCCGCACCCCGGCCCTCGCGCTCTCCGGCGGCGAGCGGCGGCGGCGTGGAGATCGCCCGCGCGCTGGCGACGCAGCCGAGCTACATCCTGCTCGACGAGCCGCTGGCCGGCATCGACCCGATCGCGGTCGGCGAAATCCGCGATCTCGTTTCGCACCTGAAGGACCGCGGCATCGGCGTGCTGATCACCGACCACAATGTCCGCGAGACGCTGGAGATCATCGACCGCGCCTACATCATGCACGACGGCCAGGTGCTGATGGAGGGCCGCCCGCAGGAGGTGGTGGCGCACGAGGACGTGCGCCGCGTTTACCTCGGGGAGCGCTTCAGCCTGTAGTGTGCCGCCCATGCCGGGGCCGCAGCACGAATCTTGCTTGCCAATCGCCGCCGCCCGCGCTGCACTGCAGCGCGGCGGTGCTGCCCGCCCTTGCCCGCACCTTTAGGTTCCGCAATGGCGTTCGGCCCCCGCCTCGATCTGCGCCAGTCCCAGTCGCTCGGTGATGACGCCGCAGCTGCGGCAGGCGATCAAGCTGCTGCAGTTCTCCAACCTCGAAGTCGCCGCCTTCGTCGAGGAGGAACTGGAACGCAACCCGCTGCTGGAGCGCGACGAACGCCCGGATGCGCCGCCCGAGCGCCCCGCCCCGGACCAGGTCGCGCCGCCGGCGGCGGAAGATGGCGCCGATGCCGCCGATCTGGTCCGCACCGACATGCTGACGGCACCCGAAGCCGCCCCGCTCGACGCCGCCGACGCCGAGCCGTTCGATCCGCCCGGCCCCGGCGACGGCGTGATGTTCGGCCGCGGCGGCGCCGCCGACTTCGCCGGCGACGAGCGCGGCATCGAGGACCTCGTCCCGGCCCCGCACAGCCGCTGCGCGAGCATCTGCTGGAACAGCTCCGCCTCGGCTTCGCCGACCGCACCGACCGCGCCGATCGGCGCGCACCTGATCGCGCTGCTGGAACCCTCCGGCCGGCTGCCGATCGCCGCCGGACGCGATCGCCGCGGCCCTCGGCGTGCCGGCCGCAGCAGGTCGAGCGGGTGCGCCAGGCGATGCTGCGCTTCGAGCCGACCGGCATGTTCGCCCGCGACCTGCGCGAGTGCCTGGCGGCGCAACTGGCCGAGCAGAACCGGCTCGATCCGGCGATGGCGGCACTGCTCGACAACCTCGACCTGCTGGCGCGACGCGAGCACCGGCGGCTGATGGCGCTGTGCGGCGTCGATGCCGACGACCTCGCCGAGATGATGGCGAGATCCGCCGCCTCGATCCCAAGCCCGGTGCCGATCTTCGACGCGCCGCCGGCCACGTCGGTGATCCCCGACATCCTGATGCGCGCCGGCCCGGACGGGTCGTGGCTGCTGGAGCTGAACCCGCAGACGCTGCCGCGCGTGCTGGTCAACCGCCAGCTTTCCGCCCGCGTGGCACCCCGCGCCGGCCGCGAGGACCGCGCGTTCCTGTCGGAGCGGCTGCAGACCGCGAACTGGCTGGTCAAGTCGCTGCAGCAGCGCGCCCAGACCATCCTGAAGGTCGCGGCGCGAGATCGTGCGCCAGCAGGACGGGTTCTTCCGTCACGGCGTCGCGCATCTGCGCCCGCTGATCCTGCGCGACATCGCGGACGCGGTGGAGATGCATGAGAGCACCGTCAGCCGCGTCACCTCGAACAAATACATCGCCACCCCGCGCGGCCTGTTCGAGCTGAAATACTTCTTCACCACCGCGATCGCCGGCACCGCGGGCGGCAGCCACAGCGCCGAGGCGGTGCGCCACCGCATCCGCGCGATGGTGGCGGCGGAGGATGCCGCCGACGTGCTCAGCGACGACACGATCGTGGCCCTGCTGCGCCGCGAGGGCGTGGACATCGCGCGCCGGACCGTGGCCAAATACCGCGACGCGCTGCGCATCCCCTCTTCGGTGCAGCGCAAGCGGGAGAAGGCCGTGCCGGCCTGAGCGGGCCGCACGGCGGTCGGCAACCCGAGAACGAGGAATGGCGCATGCAGATCACGGTGTCGGGCAAGCAGGTGGACCTCTCAGACGCGCTGCGCACGCGCGTGCAGCAGCAGCTTGACGCGGTCGCGGCCAAGTATTTCGACCACGCGCTGGAGGCGCAGGTGACGTTCAGCCGCGCCCGCAGCTTCTTCACCTGCGACATCAACGTGCATGCCGGCCGCAACCTGCTGCTGCGCGGCGAGGGCGAGGCGGCGGACGCGCACGGCGCCTTCGACGACGCCGCCGAGCACATCGCCAAGCGGCTGCGCCGCTATCGCCGCCGCGTCAACGAGCACGCCCGCGACATCGCCCAGCGCGAGCGCCCGCAGGCGGCACGCCAGTACATCCTGCGCCAGGAGGACGAAAACGAGGGCGCCGGCGCGCCCGCCGGCCGCTCCGTCGCCTACGCGACGGTGGTGGCGGAGGTGCCGGCGGAGATCGCGCGGCTTTCGGTCGGCGATGCGGTGATGCGGATGGACCTGGCCGACCAGCAGGTGCTGATGTTCCGCAACTGCGCCACCGGCGAACTGAACGTGGTGTATCGCCGCAGCGACGGCCATATCGGCTGGATCGACCCGTCCGGCGGCGCGTGAACCCGCCGGCGTGGTTGGGCTGCTCACGAAAACGTGACCCACCCGGCCACTGACTTCCCCTTTCCCCTGGCCGCCGACAGGCAGAACACTCCCGCACCCCGGCGACGGGGGAAGCGTCCGGAAGCGAAAGTATCGCAGGGGAGTGACAAATGACGTTCCGCAAGACATTGCTGGCGGGGTCAGCGCGCGTGGCGCCGGCCGCGCTCGGCGCTGCCGCCGCGCTCACGTTCGCGGTCGGCGCAGCGCAGGCGCAGACGACCCCAAGCCCGCAGGAATTCCTCAACGCCGCCAGCGACACCGCCAACTGGATCCTGCCGGCCAAGAGCTATTCCGGCAACCACTACACCGGCGCCACGCAGATCGCGCCCGACAACGTCGCCGGCCTGCATCTGGCGTGGACGTTCGCCGTGGACGATCCGGGACCGATGGAGGTTTCGCCGATCGTCTATAACGGCACGATGTACGTCACTTCGGCGCACGACCACGTCTATGCGCTCGACGCCGCGACCGGCAAGCTGAAATGGGAGTTCAAGGACAGCCCGCACGTCATCTCCTTCGCCGCCAACCGCGGCATCGGGCTGCTGGACGGCAACGTCTATCTCGGCACGCTGGACGGGCACCTGATCGCGCTCAATGCCGAGAACGGACAGAAGGTGTGGGACAAGGTGACGGTGGACGACACCGCCAACGCCTTCTACACGATGGCGCCGGTGCCGTATCACGACCCGCACTCGAACCAGGACATGCTGCTGCTCGGCGTGTCGAACGGCGACTGGGGCGGCAACGGCAACATGTCCGCCTACGACCCCAAGGACGGCCACGTGATCTGGCGCTGGGAGACGGTGCCCGGCCCCGGCCAGCCCGGCCACGACAGCTGGAGCGGCGATTCCTGGAAGCGCGGCGGCGCCTCCACCTGGGGCGGCGTGACGATCGATACCGATGCCCAGACCATGTATCTGAACCTCGGCAATCCCGGCCCCGACTTCCTGGGCTCCGTGCGCGAGGGCGACAACCTCTATTCCGACTCGATGGTGGCGCTCGACATCTCCGCGGGCCAGCCGAAGCTGAAGTGGTATCACCAGTTCATCCCGCACGACACGCACGACTGGGATCCGCCGATGCAGCCGATACTGTTCAACGGCAAGGTCGACAATGCCAGCCGCAAGCTGGTCGCCACCGGCGACAAGGCCGGCAATTACTGGCTCCTCGACGCCGAGACCGGCAAGCTGGTGGACCACACCGCCGCCAGCTTCCAGAAGGGCCAGAACGAGGCGCCCAGCATCGAAGGCAACATCGCCTGCCCGAACACGCTGGGCGGCATCGAGTATCAGGGCGGGGCGTTCGATCCGGCGACCAACGCGGTCTATCTTCCGAGCCAGAACGAGTGCGGCTTCTGGACCGCGACGAAAGACGTCGTGTACATCGCCGGCCAGTTCTATCTCGGCGGCAACTTCCCCAAGCTGGTCGGCCCGGACACCGGGCAGATGAACGCGATCGACGTATCGACCGGCGTGTTCAACTGGCGGCACCACTTCAACCTGCCGAACTACGGCGGCGCGCTGGTGACGGCGTCCGGCCTGGTGTTCTCCGGCAATCTCGGCGGCACCGAGAACGCCTTCGACACCAAGAGCGGCAACATCCTGTGGTCGTATGACACCGGCGGCTACATCCAGGCGCCGACCGGGAGCTACGAGGTGAATGGCAAGCAGTACGTCGTCGTCGCATCCGGCGCGGCCGGCAACGCGGCGATCCCCGAACTGCCGGCCACCGGCCAGCAGTCGATGATCAGCGCCTTCACTCTGAAATAAGGCGCTGATTCGTCACATGCGTTACGGAACTTTTGCGCCGGCCCGCGTTCGCGGGCCGGCCGTCTTGCTCGCCGCCGCCGGCCTCGCGGCGGCACTCATGATGCTGCGCCCGGCCGCCGCTGCCGCCGCCGACGACCACCTTCAGGCGGTGGCGGCGCTGTCGGACCTGACGGCCGCCGTCGCCGAACTGGTCCGGGCGGATGCCAGCTATGCCACCGACCGGACCATCTATCGCCTGGCCAGCCAGCGGGCGATCAATGCGCTGGCCGGCACGCATGGCGGGGGCTACGCGCCCGGTGCCGGCACCCCCGCCGATGCGCTGGGCGCGATCGGACATATCGATGCGCTGCTCGACCGCCGCGAAACGCCGGTCTGGGCCGCGCCGCTGCACGGCGCCGAGGCCAACATGCGTGCCGCGGTCGCCTATCTGAAGGATTCGCTGAAGGCGCGCGAGTTGATGGACTACGAACTCGCCGCCTCCCGTGCGCTCACCTATCTGGAAGTGGCCCGCGGCCGGCCGACCGAGACCGGCGTGCTGGGCGGGCTGGAGGGCGCGCTGGCCAACACCGTGCTGGGCGTGCCGGCCGGCGCGACGCAGGCCGACGGCTGCGCGCCCCCGTCCGCCGCCCCGGCCTACGGCACGCATGACGGTTCGGTGGCCTGGGTGAGCCTGCCAGCCGGCGACCGGACGCACGCGCTGGCAGAGAACCCCGGCGGAACCGACATCGTGGTGCAGAACGGCATGATCGTGCTGCACACCGCGGCGGCGAAACTGGTGGCCGCCGCCTGCGCCAGTCACGCTGCCGCGGCGCCCGCCGTGGTCCCGGCGGCGGCGAAGGCGCCGGTGCCCGCGCTGTACACGGCGGCACAGGCGAAGGCCGGCGCGCAGATCTTCGCCGCAAGATGCGTAGGCTGCCACGGCGCCAATCTGCAAGGCACGGCGGCGCCGTCGGTCGCCGGCAGCGACTTTCTGGACGCCGCGCACCGCAACGGCTGGACGCTCGCCATCCTCCGTTACCTTGTGGTCAACAACATGCCGAGGAACGCGCCCTCGTCGCTGTCGCCGACCGAGTATGCCGAGGCGCTGGCGTTCCTGCTGGCGTCCAACTGCTACCCGGCCGGCACGGTGCCGTTCCCGACCAGCGACCGGCCGGCGTTCGCCGCCATCAGGCTCGGGCCGGTGCCGGGACCGCATCCGGACGAGAACGACAAGGGTGTCTGCAAGGTCGGCTGACCGGCCCGCCGCGCTACAGCCGCGGCAGCCCCGCCTCCTCGATCGCCGCCACCACCTCCTCGGCCAGCATCCGCGGCAGGCGCGCGAGCCAGCCGCGCCGGCGCGGACGCACCACGTAGGCGCGCGCCTTCGCCCCGCCGAGCTCGCGCACGACGCCGTCGAGGTCGCCCAGCCGGTCCACCAGCCCGACCTCCGCCGCCCGCGCGCCCAGCATCCAGCCGCCGTCGAACAGCGCGCCTTCCTCCGCGCGCAGCCGCCCGGCGCGGCGCGTGCGCACCCAGTCCTTGAAGCTCGCGTGCAGATCGTCGAGCAGCGCGCGCACGAACGCCACGTCCTCCGGCCGCTCCGGGCTGAACGGATCGAGCCGCGCCTTGTTCGCCCCCGCCGTGTAGAGCCGCCGCTCCACCCCCAGCCGCGCCAGCGCGCCACCGACGCCGAAGCCGCCGCCGATCACGCCGATCGAGCCGACCACGCTCATCGCGTTGGCGACGATCTCGTCGGCCGCACAGGCCAGCCAGTAGCCGCCGGAGGCGCCGACCTCGCCGATCACGGCGATCACGCGCACGCCGTTTTCCTCGGCGCGCCGGCGCAGGCGGGTCGCGATCAGGTCGGACTGCACCGGCGAGCCGCCGGGACTCTGGATGTCGAGCAAGAGCGTGCCGCCCCTGCCCGCCGCCGCCACCGCGCGCTCGATCAGCGGGCCGATTGCGCCGATGTTCAGCGCCCCCGGCCGCGGCGCCAGCAGGCCGTGCAGCTCCAGCACCGGGATCGGGCGCTTGCGCCAGAACAGCAGGCGCATCAGACCACGTCCGCCGGGCGCAGCCGGCAGGACCGCGCCAGCGTCTCGGTCTCCAGCTGCAACGTGGCGTGCCCGATCGCGAAGCGCGCGCCAAGCTCGCGCGTCGCCGCAAGAATCACGGCCTCGGCCGGCGGCGCGCCGCCTGCATGCACCAGATGCGCGGTCAGCGCCGTCTCGGTGGTCGAGAGGCCCCAGATGTGCAGGTCATGCACCTCCGTAACACCCGGCAGCGCGCGCAGGAAGCGCTCCACCTCGACCGGCGCGATGCCGGCCGGCACGCCGTCCATCGCCAGGTTGACCGCATCGCGCAGCACGCCCCAGGTGCCGACGAGGATCACCGCAACGATCACCAGGCTCGCCGCCGGGTCGAGCCACATCGCGCCGGTCCAGCCGATCAGCAGTGCGGCCGCCACCACGCCGAGCGACACCGTGGCGTCGCTCGTCATGTGCAGGAAGGTGGCGCGGATGTTCAGGTCGCCGTGGCCGCGGCTGAACATCCAGGCGGTGATCCCGTTGACCGCGATACCGGCCAGCGCCACCCACACCATGATGCCCGCCGCGACCTGCTCCGGCTGGATCAGGCGCTGCACCGCCTCCAGCGCGATTGCGCCGACGCCGATGAACAGCACCGCGGCATTGACCAGCGCCGCCAGGATCGAGCCGCGCCCCCAGCCATAGGTCCGCCGCAGCGACGGCACCCGCCGCGCCAGCGCCGCCGCGCCCCAGGCCAGCAGCAGGCCGAGCACGTCGCCCGCGTTGTGCATCGCATCCGCCAGCAGCGCGGTCGCCTGCGCCGCCAGTCCGAACACGATTTCGGCGGCCACGAAGCCGGCGTTGAGTGCGATGCCGATCGCGAACGCCGCGCCGAAGCCGCGCGGCGCGGGGCCGTGCGGGTGCTGGGCGTGGCCGTGATGGTCGTGATCGTGCATGCGCTGCCTCGGCTGCGGTCGGCGTAGTCTAGCATGGGACCCGCATGCGATGCTCCGTCGGTCCCCGGTGCGGAGCCGCAAATGCGCCTGCTGGTCATCGCCGCCGCCGTGCTGCTCGCCGTCCCGGCCCGCGCCGACGACCTGGCGCTGCGTCGCGTCATGCTGTCCGCCGCCGGCGTCGGCTATTTCGAATACGCCGGCGAGGCCGACGGCGCCGCCCCGCTCGCGCTCGACGTGAAGCGGGCGGCGATCGACGACGTGCTGGCCTCGCTGGTGGTGTTCGACGCCGCCGGCCATGTCGGCACGGTGACGCTGCCCGGCGAGGACGCCGCCCATGCCGCCTTCGCCGACCTGCCGTTCGGCCCGGCGGCGCTGGCCTCCGCGCGCGACCTGCTGAACGCCCTGGTGGGCACGGAATTTTCCGTGCGCGGTCCGCGGCCGATGACCGGGCGGCTGCTGCGCGCCGAGCGGATGACCGAACCCTCCGGCACGCAGGGCGGCGTGCCGCGCACCCGCGTGACGCTGCTCACCGCCGACGGCGTGCAGCAATTCGTGCTGGAGGACGCGGAGGCCGTGCAGGTCGCCGACCCCGGCTTGCGCGCCCGCATCGACCGCGCGCTGGCGACGCTGCACGGCAGCGCCGCGGCCGACCTCCGCCGGCTCACCCTGCGCGTGCCGGGCGCGGGGCGGCGGGAAGTGCGGGTCGGCTACGTCGCCGCCGCACCCTTGTGGAAGGCGACCTATCGCCTGCTGCTCCCCGACGCCGACGGCAAGCCCGCGCGCCTGCAGGCCTGGGCGGTGTTGGAGAACGACACGGCGAGCGGACTGGAACGGTGTCGATCTGACGCTGCAATACGGCAACCCGGTGACGTTCCGCCAGGCGCTGTATCGCAGCTACTACGTGCAGCGCCCGGACGTGCCGGTGGAGGTGCTGGGCCGCCTCCTGCCCGGCGTCGATACGCGCGCCTTCGCCGCCGCCGAGGCGCCTTCCGGAAAAGCCGCGCCGATGCCGATGCCGATGCGGATGGCGCTCGCCGCCCCGCCGCCGCTCGCCGCGCCCGAGCCGGCGCCGGCCGCGACCGAGGGCGCGCGAATCCACGCTGTTCCGCCTGCCCGCCCCGGTGACGCTGCCGGCCGGGCAGACCGCGACGCTGCCGTTCCTCGACCGTTCCGTGCCGGCCACGCGCGTCGGGCTGGTGCAGGAGGGCCGGCCGCACCCGCTCGCCGCCATCCGGCTCGCCAACGACACCGGCGCGAGCCTGCCCGCCGGTATGCTGACGCTTTACGACGGCGCCGACGCCGCGGCGTTTGCCGGCGACGCGCGGCTGGGCGGGCTGCCGCCGGGCGAGACGCGGCTGCTCGCGTTCGCCGAGGATTTGCGCACCACCGCCGACTGGCGCATCGACGCCGAGCAGCGTCTGGTCGGCGTCACCGCTTCGGCCGGCGTGCTGCATCTGCGCCGGCGCGACCGCTGGACCGCGCGCATCACGCTGGTCGCGCCAACGGCCGAAGCGCGCCACCTGCTGGTGGAAATCCCCCGCCGCCCCGGCGAACTGGTCCCCGAAGGCGGCCTCGCGCCGGTCGAGCAGACCGCGACCGCCTGGCGCTTCGCCGTCGATCTGCACGCCGGCGAGACGCGCACGCTGGTCGTCCACGTCGATCGCACCACCGAGGAGGCGACCGCGCTCGCGCAGGACGAAACCGTGCTGGCGCGCGTGCTCGGCGAGCAAGGTCTCGATCCCGCCGCGCGCGCGTCGTTGCAGCACGTCGCCGACCTGCGCGCGGCACTGGCGGCGCGGCACGCCGAACAGCAGCTGCTCGCCGCGCGCCGTGCCGAGCTCGAACGCGATGAGGACCGGCTGCGAAAAAACCTCGCCGCGGTGCCGGCGGGCGACGCGCTGCACGGCAAGCTGGTGCAGGCGCTGGCCGCCGACGAGGCCGCGCTCGCCACCCTGGCAACGCGCAGCGAAGCGGCGGCGCAGGCGGTACACGTTAGCGAGACCGCATTGCAGCAAGCGATCCTGACACTCAGCTTGTGAAGCGCAGAACCGGGCCCCTGGGCCTCGCGTTGCAATCGGGACAGAACGCAGCAGGACGGACGCGGACGGATGGATCGCAGCTGGACGCTGCATTGGCTGCAGGCCGCCGGCACGCTCGCGCCCTGGCGGGGCCGCATCCGCGGCGAGATCGACGCGGCGTTCGACGCCATTGCCCATGTCATGCGCCCGCCGCGGGTCGATATCGTCATCCACCAGATCCCGCACTGGCCGGTGCCGGAACTCGGCTTCGGCGGCTCGACGCCGAGCCGCAACACGATCTTCCTCGGTTTCGACACCACGCATCCGGCGATGGAGGAGCGGCTGGTCGGCGGCCTGCGCCGCGTGGTGGTCCACGAGGTCCACCACAGCCTGCGCCAGGCCGGCCCCGGCTATGGCACGCGGCTCGGCGAGGCGCTGGTGAGCGAGGGCCTGGCCGATCATTTCACGCTGGAAGTGCTCGGCGGCGCGCCCGATCCGTGGTGCGTCGCCTTGCCGGAAGGCCAGCTCGCCGCCGCCGCCGCGGAGGCGGAAAAAGTGCTGTGGGAGCCGAACATCGACCTCAACCGCTGGTTCCGCGGCGACAGAAGGGGCATCCTGCCCTGGTCCGGCTACAGCCTCGGCTGGCGGCTGGCGGGTGGCTATCTCGCGCGCATCCCCGATGGCCGCGCCTCCCGCCTCGCGCGCGTGCCGGCCGACCTGGTGATCGCCGAGACCTGGAGCCGGCTCGTCGCCGCGCCGCCGGTCACCGCGGGCTGAGATCGACCGCGCCGAGGGGCGTTCGCGGAGCGTCACACCGGGTCCCAGGAAATCGCATCGCCGCTGCGGTCGAGCGGCATCAGGCTGGGGCGGAAGGCGGGCAGCGCCTGCTCGGCGATCTGCTCGGGCGTCCAGCCGCCGGCACGGTGGATGCTGCGGATCATGCGGCTCTGGTTGAACAGGTAGATTTCGTGCATGCGCACGCTGAACACCTGCCCGGTGATGTCGTGCGCGGCGTCGGAGGCAAGCGTGACCGCGAGCGGGGCGTTCTTGTCCGGCGTCATCTGTTCGAGCTTGCCGAGCCGCGCCTTCTGCTCCGGGGTTTCCGCCGGGATCGAAGACGTCATGCGGCTCCAGGCGAACGGCGCGATGCAGTTGGAGCGCACGTTGTAGCGCGCCATGTCGAGCGCGATCGATTTCGACAGCCCGCAGATGCCGAGTTTTGCCGCCGAGTAGTTGGCCTGGCCGAAATTGCCGATCAGCCCCGACGTGCTGGTCATGTGGACATAGGCGCCGCTCTCCTGCTTGCGGAAATGCTCGGCGGCGGCGCGGCTGACGAAGAAACTGCCGTTGAGATGCACGCCGATCACCGCGAGCCAGTCCTGCGGCGTCATCTTGTGGAAGATCACGTCGCGCAGGATGCCGGCGTTGTTCACCACGATGTCGATGTGCCCGAAACTGTCGAGCGCGCACTGCACGATGCGCCGCGCCGCGTCCCAGTCGGCGACGCTGTCGGTGCTGATGGCGGCGCGCCCGCCGCGCTGCTCGATGATCTGTCTCGTCTGCTCGGCGGGTGTGGCGGAGCCGCCCTCGCCGGACAGCGACACGCCGACATCGTTGATGACGACGGCGGCGCCGGCGAGCGCCATCGCCAGCGCGATCTCCCGCCCGATGCCGCCGCCCGCGCCGGTGACGACCGCGACCTTTCCCGCCAGCATGCTGCCTTCGCTCATCCGTTTCCTCCGCCCTCGTCCGGCCGGGTGCGTGCGCCACCCCTCCCCCGACCCCTCCCGCAAGGGGAGGGGAGACGAAGCCTTCTCCCCTCCCCTTGCGGGAGGGGGCCGGGGGGAGGGGTCGGCCGCCGCGGACGGCAATCAGTAGCTCCGCGGCAGCCCCAGCACGTGCTCGGCGATGTAGGACAGAATAAGGTTCGTGCTGATCGGCGCAACCTGATACAGCCGCGTCTCGCGGTATTTCCGTTCGATGTCGTATTCCTCGGCGAAGCCGAAGCCGCCATGGGTTTGCAGGCACGCCTCGGCCGCCGCCCACGACGCCTCGGCGGCCAGCAGCTTCGCCATGTTGGCCTGCTCGCCGCACGGCAGCCCCGCCTCGAACCGCGCGCAGCCCTCGCGCACCATCAGCTCGGCGGCGCGCCATTGCGCATAGGCGCGCGCGATCGGGAACTGCACGCCCTGGTTCTGCCCGATCGGCCGGCCGAACAGCACTCGGCCGTTGGCGTACGCGGTGGACTTCGCCGTGAACCATCGTGCATCGCCGATGCATTCGGCGGCGATCAGCAGCCGCTCGGCGTTCATGCCGTCGAGCACGTAGCGGAAGCCGCGCCCCTCCTCGCCGACCAGGTTCCCGGCGGGCACTGCCAACTCGTCGAAGAACACCTCGCAGGAATTGTGGTTCATCATGGTGCGGATCGGCCGGATGGTCAGCCCGTGGCCGAGGGCGGCGCGCATATCGACGATGAAGGTGGAGAGTCCGTCGGTGCGCTTCGCCGTCTGCTCGCGCGGCGTGGTGCGTGCCAGCAGCAGCATGAGATCGGAATGCTCGGCGCGGCTGGTCCAGATTTTCTGGCCGTTGACGACATAGCGGTCGCCGTCGCGGCGCGCAAACGTGCGCAGCGCGGTGGTGTCGCTGCCGCTCGACGGCTCGGTGACTCCGAACGCCTGCAAGCGCAATTCGCCGCGCGCGATCGCCGGCAGGTATTTTTGCTTCTGCGCGGCGGAACCGTGGCGCAGGATCGTGCCCATGATGTACATCTGCGCGTGGCACGCTGCCCCGTTGCAGCCCTCGGCGTGGATCGTCTCCAGGATCGCCGCGGCGGCGGAAAGTCCAAGCCCAGAACCGCCGAATTCCTCCGGGATCAGCACCGAGAGATAGCCGGCCTCGGTCAGCGCGCGCACGAACTCGGTCGGGTAGCCGCGCGCGCGGTCGAGTGCGCGCCAGTATTCGCCCGGAAACCGCGCACAGAGTTTTTTCACCTCGTCGCGGATTTCGGCGTGCGGATCGTCGGGGGACGCGGGCTGCATCATGTTCCGTCTCGCACCGCCAGATATGCGCCTGCAGCGTGTAGGGCGGACGCAGTTCGCCGTCGGACGGGCAGACGGTGGACTGCGTCCATCCTACGCCGCTGCGGCCGCTGCCCGCGCCGCCGCGGGATAGGCGCCCGCTGCGCGCCGGCGCACGCTCAGCACCTCGACGACCACCAGATTGCCCTCCGCGTCCAGGTCGAGCATGACGCCCGGCGCCACCTCACGTGTCTCGGCGATCACGGTCGCGTCCGGCGTGAACCGGGCGTAGAACGCATCGGCCTCCGGGTCATAGCTCGTCTTCACGGCCGCCTCGCTCCTCGGTCGAAATGCGCAGTGACGACGATGATGTCGGCACCCTCGCTCCGGTAAACAACCCGCAGCACTGGTCCGCCGAACCCGGCGACGGCTTTGTAGGCTCGCCGCAACGACGGGTCCGGTCAGGCGCCGTCGAGTCCGGGGTGTCGATCGCCGTCTCGATCCAAGCCAATGGCAGTTTGCGTTCCTCGATGCGCCGCCGGACATGGTCGGTCAGTCGCATCACGCCCAAGCGCCGCCCTACTCCGCCGCCTGCTGCTGCTTCGGCACCTGCTCGGCCGGCGCGCGGCGGACGCGCACGCGGCGGATGCGGCGTGCGTCGGCGTCCAGCACCCGGAACTCGCAGCCCGAGGGATGGCGCAGCACCTCGCCGCGCGCCGGCACCCGCCCCGCCAGCGTGAACACCAGCCCGCCCACCGTGTCGATGTCGGCCGCGCGCTCGTCCTCGGTCAGCACCGGGCCGAACCTCGCCTCGAACTCCTCCACCGGCAGCCGCGCGTCGATGTCGAGCGCGCCGTCGCCGCGCTCGGTCACCATCGGCCCCTGCACCTCGTCGTGCTCGTCGGCGATGTCGCCGACGATCTCCTCGACCAGATCCTCGATCGTCACCAGCCCGTCGATGCCGCCGTACTCGTCCACCACCAGCGCCAAGTGGACGCGCGCCTGGCGCATCTGCAGCAGCAGGTCGAGCACCGGGATCTGCGGCGCCACCATCAGCGGCCGGCGCAGGATCGCCTCCAGCGAAAACGCCTCCGGCCGGCCGACATAGGCGAACACGTCTTTTATGTGGACCATGCCGACGATGTCGTCGAGCTGTTCGCGATACACCGGCAGCCGCGAATGGCCCTCGCGGCGCAGCAGATCGACCGCCTGTTCCAGCGTCACGTCCGCGCGCATCGCGACGATGTCGGCGCGCGGCACCATCACGTCGTCGGCGCTGGTGCCGCGCAGCCGCAGCACGTTGGCGATCAGCGCCCGCTCCTGCCGGTCGAGTTCCGGCGGCTGGCCGGGCAGCTGCGCCGCCGCCGCCGCCTCCTGCACCAGTTCGGCGATGCTACTCGCGCACGCCGTGCTCGGGCGCGCGGCGCAACAGCCGGCGCAGCAACTGGGCAAGGCCGGCGCGGCTGATCGCGGTCATGCCCGCTTCCACGGGTTGGGCAGGCCGAGCCGGCGCAGCAGCCGCGCCTCCGCCATCTCCATCCGCCGCGCCTCGCCGGCGCCGTGATGGTCGTGGCCGCGCAGATGCAGCGCGCCGTGGACCACCAGATGCGCGAGGTGATGCCCCGGCCGCTTCGCCGCCGCCGCCGCCTCGCGCCGCACGGTGCCCAGCGCCAGCACGATCTCGCCGGGCAGGCCGGGCGCGGCCGGGTCGAAGGTCAGCACGTTGGTCGGCTTGTTGCGCCCGCGATGCCGCGCATTCAATCGCTTCACCGCGCCGTCCGAGGCGAGCACGACGGCGCAGCAGCCGCCCGCCGCCAGCGCGGCCCGCGCGGCCAGCGCTTCCGGCCGGCGGATCAGGCGGCGCCAGGCCGGCTCCGCCACCATGACCGGGACCCCCGCCTGGGCGGGGACCCGACTGCCATCCGCGCCCATCTACTTGCCCGCCGCCACCTCGGCCCCGGCGGCGACGACGCGGCTGCGGCGGGCGTCGC
This sequence comes from uncultured Pseudomonadota bacterium, assembly GCA_963786445.1. Lineage (GTDB taxonomy): Bacteria > Pseudomonadota > Alphaproteobacteria > Acetobacterales > Acetobacteraceae > JAFKFJ01. The sequence continues at coordinate 256,275 of CAWAZU010000028.1, read as the reverse complement.
GGGTGTCGCGCTCGGCGGCGGCGCGCTGGTCGTAGGCATCGACGATCCGCGCGACCAGCGGGTGGCGCACCACGTCGCGGTTGGTCAGCCGGCACGCCGCGATCCCCGCCACCCCCTCCAGCGTGTCCAGCGCATCGCGCAGGCCGGAGCGGGTGCCGGGCGGCAGATCGATCTGCGTCAGGTCGCCGGTGACCACCATGCGCGTGCCCTCGCCCATGCGGGTCAGAAACATCTTCATCTGCACCGGCGTGGTGTTCTGCGCTTCGTCGAGGATCACGAAGGCGTGGCTCAGCGTCCGCCCGCGCATGAACGCCAGCGGCGCCACCTCGATCTCGCCGGTGCCCATGCGCCGCACCACCTGCTCGCCCGGCATCATGTCGCCGAGCGCGTCATACAGCGGGCGCAGATAGGGATCGACTTTCTCCTTCAGGTCGCCGGGCAGGAAACCGAGCCGCTCGCCGGCCTCGACCGCGGGGCGGGAGAGGATGATGCGATCGACTTTTCCCGCTTGCAGCATCGCCACCGCCTGCGCCACCGCCAGATAGGTCTTTCCGGTCCCGGCCGGGCCGAGGCCGAACACCATCTCCTGGCGCGTCAGCGCCTCCATGTAGGCGGCCTGGCCGGGGCTGCGCGGGGTGACGGCGCCGCGGCGGGTGCGGATCGCCGGCAGGTCGGGCAGCGGCAGCCGCGGGTCGTCGAGTTCCGCCATGCGGATGGCGGTATCGACATCGCTGCTGCTGACCGCCTCGCCGCGTTCCAGCCTTCGCCACAGGCCGGTCAGCGCGCCCTGCGCCGCCTCGACGCGCGGGGCATCCCCGGTGATCGCGACCCGGTTGCCGCGGCAGGACAGGCGCACGCCGAACCCCTGCTCCAATCGCACCAGATGCCGGTCGTGATCGCCGAGCAACAGCGCCAGCAAGGCGTTGTCGCCGAAGGAGAGGGTGACGGCTTTCGCCGCGTTGCGCTCGATAGGGGAACGTTCAGCCGGGGTCGCGGCGAGATCGCTCAAGCTGGCAGGTGCTCCTGTTGCTCGTGTTGCAAGAGTGTGGCCGACAGGGAGTTGGGGTTGGCGGCGGTGATCTTCACCGGGGTGATGCGGCCGACCAGGGTTGCCGGTCCGGCGGCATGCACCGGCTGCAGCCAGGGCGAGCGGCCGGCGACCTGGCCCGGATGGCGGCCGGGGCCGGTGAACAGCACCTCGACCGTGCGGCCGACGCAGTCGGCGTTGAACGCGCCTTGCTGCGCGCGCAGCAGCGCCTGGAGTTCCTGCAGCCGCGCGTCCTTCTCCGCCGCCGGCACCTGATGCGGCGCGGCGGCGGCTTGGGTGCCGGGACGGGGCGAATACTTGAAGCTGAACGCCTGCGCGAACCCGACTTCGCGGACGAGGTCCAGCGTGGCGGCGAAGTCGGCCTCGGTCTCGCCGGGATGGCCGACGATGAAGTCCGAGGACAAAGCGAGGTCCGGCCGCGCCGCCCGCAGCCGCTCCACGAGACGAAAATAGTCGGCGGCGGTGTGGCGGCGGTTCATGGCGGCGAGCACGCGGTCGCTGCCGGACTGCACCGGAAGGTGCAGGAACGGCATCAGTTGCGGCACGTCCCGATGCGCCGCGATCAGCGCCGCGTCCATGTCGCGCGGATGCGAGGTGGTGTAGCGAATCCGCGCGAGATCAAAAATGTCAGCAAGTCGCTTTATCAATTCCGCCAGCCCGCCCGGCGCGCCGTGCCAGGCGTTGACGTTCTGCCCGAGCAGCGTGATCTCCCGCGCCCCGCCCGCCACCAGCCGCCGCGCCTCGGCCAGCACGGCGGCCAGCGGCCGGCTCTGTTCGGCCCCGCGGGTGTACGGGACGACGCAGAAAGAACAAAACTTGTCACAGCCTTCCTGCACCGTCAGGAACGCGGTCGGCCCCGGCGCGGCGGTCTGCTCGGGCAGGAAATCGAACTTGTCCTCGGCGGGGAAGTCGGTGGCGATCACCGCGCCGGCGGCGCGGCTGGCGCGGGCGACCAGTTCGGGCAGGCGGTGATAGGTCTGCGGGCCGAGCACCACATCGACATAGGGCGCCCGGGCGACGATCTCCGCCCCCTCCGCCTGCGCCACGCAGCCGGCGACGGCCAGGATCATCCGCCCGCCTGACGCCGCCTTTGCTTCCTTCAGCGGGCGCAGCCGGCCAAGCTCGGAGAAGACCTTTTCGGCCGCCTTGTCGCGGATGTGGCAGGTGTTGAGGATCACCATGTCGGCGCCCTCCGGCCGGTCGGCGGCGGCGTAGCCGAGCGGCGCCAGCACGTCCTGCATGCGCGCGCTGTCATACACGTTCATCTGGCAGCCCCAGGTGATGACGTGCAGGCGTTTCGCCGCCCTCGTCATGCCGCCATGTCGCTCAACCCATCCGCCTCCATGCGCGCCTGCCGCAGTCTCGCCGCAGGGACGGTGGGCATGTCAAGCGCAACCGCGGCAGAATCGCAAAAGCGTCACGCCAGGGCCGGCGCGTCGGGCGCCCCGGCCGCCCCGGGGGCGACCGCGACCGGCAGCGCCGGGCGGTTCTGCCGCAGGATCGCCGCCCCCGCCGCCACCGCGGTCCAGGTCGCCTGCGCCAGCGCTTTGCGGGTCGGGAAGGTCGCGGGGTCGAGCGGCGGATGCAGCAGCACCGTCACCCGCAGGCCGCGATGCTGCGCCAGTCGCCAGAAATGCGAGCCGATGTCCATGTCGCCGTACCAGGCAAACAGCGGCCGCGTCGCCCGCCCGGCCGGCAGGTAGGCGAGCCGGTCGTACACCACCGACACCGGCTGCACCAAAGGGGGCTTGCCGTCCGACGTCACCACCTGCTCGGCGAGCGAAAAAAACGCCGAACGGAACGGCAGCACGCGCGACCCGTCGGAGGTCGTGCCCTCGGGAAACAGAAACAGATTGTCGCCGGACGCGAGGCGGATTCGCATCTCGTCGCGCTCCCGCCCGGTGCTGGCGCGCCGGCGGCGGACATAGACGGTGCGCCCGAGCCGCGCGACCCAGGCGATCAGCGGCCAGTGCGCCACCTCCTCCTTGGCGATGAAGCAGGCATTGAGCCGCCCGCCGAGCACCGGCACATCGACCCAGGAGGAGTGGTTGCAGACATAGACGATCGGCCGCCCCTGCTTGGCCACTTTCCGCAGCCGCGGCCCGATCACGCGCACGCGCAGGCCGAGCAGGCGGCACACCCACGCCCAGTAGATGCGCGCGAAGGTCACCTTCGCCGGCCCCGGCAGCAGCAGCAACAGCGCCTGCACCGGCATCGCCAGCAGCGTCCACAGGAGGATCAGCAGGCCGCGCCGGATCGCCCGCAGCTTGCGCGCGATGTGGCGGTTGTTGGGCCAGGCGATCGCGTTCCACCCCTCCTCCACGGTCTCGGCGGGGCGGCGCAGCAGCGGCAGGCGCATGGCCTTCAGGCGGCGCGGGGCGGGCGGCATCATTCGCCGGCATAGCCCGCCGGCGCCGCACCGACAATGACAGCATCGTGATGTTTGCCGAAGCCGCCGGCATCATCTCGGCAGCGGGACGACCAGGCCGGGCTTGTTCGATCGGGCGCGCCCCTGGCAGGTTCTGCAATTCATGCCCGACCGCCGCCCCCCGTCCCCCCTGCGGACCGCGCTGGTCCTCGCGCTGGCGGCGCTGCTGCTGTCCGGCGTGCCGCGCGGGCGCGCGGCGGACCCGCAGCCGTACACGGTGACCATCGCGCCGACCCGCATCGCCGGCCTGGACGGGGCGGTGCATGACGCCGCGACGCTGCTCAGCCTGCGCGACAGCGCGCCGGTCGGCCCGTTCGCCCTGGTCGCCCGCGCCCGCGACGACCGCACCCGCTTCCTCGCCGCGCTGCACAGTTTCGGCTACTACGACGGGACGGTCGGCATCAGCATCGCCGGCCATGAGCTCGACGACCCCGACCTGCCGGGCCTGCTGCGCGACACGCCGGCGGGCACGAAAGTGCCGGTGGATGTCACGCTCACGCCGGGGCCGGTGTTCCATCTCGCGCAGATCGCACTCACCGGCACCGTGCCGCCGGAGGCGCGCGCGGCGCTGCAACTCGCGTCCGGCCAGCCGGCGGTGGCCGCCGACGTGCTGGCGGCGCGCGCGCGAGTGCTCGATGCCTTGCAGGCCAGCGGCCACGCGCTCGCGACCGTGGCGGAGCCGGTCGCCACGCTGCATGTCGCGACCAAAACGCTCGACGTGTCCTTCGCGGTCGATCCCGGGCCGCGCGTCGATCTCGGCCCGATCGCAATCGCCGGCCTGCGGCGCACCAACGAGTCCTACATCCGCCGCCGCCTGCTGATCCACGAGGGCGAGCAGTACGACAAGCGGGCGATCGAGACGGCGCGGCAGGACCTGGCCGCCACCGGGCTGTTCGCCACCGTGCGCATCGCGCCGCCGGACGGGCTCGACGCGCAGGGCGAGCTGCCGATGCAGGTCGCGGTGACCGAGCGGCCGTTGCATGTGGTGCAGTTCGGCGCCGCCTACTCGACCGATCTCGGCGGCAGCGTGAATGCGAGCTGGTCCGACCGCAACCTGTTCGGCAACGGCGAGAACCTGACGCTGCGCGCGGAAGCGACCGAACTCGGCGGCACCGCGGCGCTGCAGCCCGGCTACGATCTTTCGGCGACGCTGACCTTTCCCGACTGGCAGCGGCGCGACCAGACGCTGACGCTGCACGCGCTGGCCGAGCAGCAATACCTGGTCGCCTACAACCAGACCGCCGCCATCATCGGCGCCGACGTGGCGCGGATTTTTACCCCCGAACTCTCCGCCAGCGTCGGCATCGCCGGCGAGCAGGAGAGCATCGAGCAGGAGGGCATGACGCGCGACTACACGCTGCTGCAACTGCCGCTGAGCCTGCGCTTCGACAACACGCACGACCTGCTCAACCCGACGCATGGCGTGCGCGCCGCGGCGCTGCTGACGCCGACCGAGAGTTTTGGGCGCTCCACTTCGACTTTTGTGATCGCGCAGGTGTCCGCCTCCACCTACCTTGACGTGTCCGGCAACGGCCGCACCGTGCTGGCGATGCGCGCGCTGGCGGGGGCCGTCGAGGGCGCTTCGACCTTCGCGGTGCCGGCCGACCAGCGTTTCTATGCCGGCGGCAGCGGCACCGTGCGCGGGTTCCTGTTCCAGTCGATCGGGCCGCAATTCCCCGACGGCACGCCGATCGGCGGCACCGCGATCGACGCCGGCTCGCTGGAACTGCGGCAGCGCTTCGCCGGCCAGTACGGCGCCGTCGCCTTCGTCGATGCCGGCCAGGTGAGCGACAGCGGCGTGCCGTTCACCGGCACGCCGCAGGTCGGCGTCGGCGTCGGCGCGCGCTACTACACCTCGTTCGGGCCGCTGCGGGTGGATTTTGCCGTACCGGTGACCAACCAGCCGCACAGCGGCCGTTTCGAGGTCTATATCGGCATCGGACAGGCATTCTGATGCGCCGCGCGCTGCACGTTCTGGGCTGGATCGTCGCGGTCGCCGTCGGCGTGCCGGTGCTGCTGCTGCTCGCCGTGGTCGCCGCACTGAACACCGGGCCGGGCCGCCGCGCGGCGGTCGCGCTGGTCAACCGCGTGGCGGCGACGGAGATGACGCTCGCCGGGCTGCACGGGGTTTTTCCCGGCCGGCTGCGCATCGACCGGATCGCGCTGCACGACACGCGGGGTACCTACGCCGTCATCGAGGATGCGGCGCTGGACTGGGCGCCGCAAAAACTGCTCGGCGGCGACGCGGCGATCAGGACGCTGTCGGCGCGGGACGTGTCGGTGCTGCGGCGCCCGGTGCCGGGGCCGAAAAATTCCGCGCCGTCGTCGGGAAAATCGTTCTCGCTGCCGGTGCGGGTGGACATCGACGCGCTGCGCATCGACCGGCTGAGGCTCACCGCGCCGGTCGCAGGTGTCGCGGCGACGATGGCGCTGCACGGCTCGGCACACCTGGCGAGCCTGGAAACCGGGCGCGCGGAGGTGACGCTGACCCGGCGCGATTCGCCCGGACGCTACCATCTCGCCGGCCGCATCGACCCCACCGCGATCACCGCGGAGCTGACGGCGCAGGAGCCGGCGCACGGCTTGATCGCCGGCGTCGCGAACCTGCCGGGGCTGGGCGCGCTGTCGCTAAAGGCGTCGCTCGACGGGGCGTGGCGCGGCGCGGCGACGCGGCTGGCACTGACGGCCGGTCCGCTGCGCGCGGACGCGCAGGGGCACATCGACATCACCGGCGAGGCCGCCGACCTCGACGTGACGGCGACCGCCCCGGCGATGGCGCCGCGGCCCGACCTGTCGTGGCAATCGGTGAACGTTGCGGCGCATGTCAGCGGAACATTCGCGGCGCCGCAGGGCAGCGGCACGCTGCGCATCGCCGGGCTGACCGCGTCCGGCGCCGCAGTCGCGCAGTTCGCCGCCGAGTTTTCCGGCAACGCCGGCCACGCGGTCGTCACCGCGACCGCCGAGGGCATCAGCGTGCCCGGCCCGAAACCCGACCTGCTCGCCGGATCGCCGCTCACGCTGCGCGCCGATGCCGACCTGGCGGCGCCGGACAAGACGGTACGCTTCGCGCTCGCGGACGGGCTGCTGACGCTCGCCGGCACGGCGACGCTCGGCGGCACCACGCGGGCGCAGGCGCATCTCGACCTGCCCGACCTCGCCCCGTTCGCCGCCGCCTACGGGCAGAATGTCGCCGGGCACGCGGCGCTCGACCTGACCGCGAGCGAGGCAGACGGCACCGGCAACGCCACCGTGACCGGGACGGTGGGCGTCACCGGCGGCCCGGCGCCGCTGCCGGCGCTGCTCGGGCCGGACGCGCATCTCGACGTCGCGGCCTCGCTGCACGGCTCGGACGTGCGGCTTGCGAAACTCCAGGTGAACGGGCGCAACGTCTCGCTCGCGGCACAGGGCGACCTGGCCGGGGCGCGGATAGAACTCGACTGGCGGGCGGCGCTGCCCGACCTCGCCGCCGTCGCGCCGACCGTGCAGGGATCGCTCGACGGCCACGGCCACGTCGCCGGCAAGCTGGACGATTTTGCCGCGCAGGCCGACCTGACCGGCGAGGTCGCAACCACGAACGGGCCGCGCGGGCCGCTAAAACTGACGCTGACGGCGCGCGGGCTGCCGGACCGGCCGACCGGGCAGGTTGCGGCGCAGGGCATGCTCGACGGCGCCCCGCTCGCGCTCGACGCCGGCGCGAGCCGCGACGCCGACGGCACGCTGCACGTCGCGATCGTCCGCGCCGACTGGAAGAGCGCGCATGCCGAGGGCGCGTTCGCGCTGGCGCCGCACGCGACGCTGCCGGTCGGCAAACTCGCTTTCGCCATGCAGCGGCTCGACGATCTTTCTCGTTTCATCGGGCAGCGGCTGACCGGCCGCATCGCCGCCAACGCCGAGATTGCCGGCGCTGACGGACACGAGACGGCGCGGCTGACGCTGGATGCGCGCGATGCCGGGATCGCCGGCACGGCGAGCGTCGCCACCGCCAAACTCGACGCCACCGTGCGCGACCCGACCGAGCACGCCGGACGTGACTGCGACGCTCGATGTCGCCGGCCTGCGCGCCGGCACGTTCGGCGGCGATGCGAGACTTTCGGCGCGCGGACCGGAATCGGCCTTGGCCCTGCGGCTGCAATCGACCGTGCCGAATCTCGACGGCGGGGCGTTGCAGGCGGACGGCGCGGCGGCGCTCGACCTGCCGGGCCGGCGCGTGACGCTGTCGGCGCTGCGGGCCGACTGGAAGGGCGAGACGCTGCGCCTGCTCGCCCCGGCGCGCGTCGCGTTCGGCAGCACCGTCGCGGTGGATCGGCTGCGGCTCGGTGTGCAGCAGGCGGTGCTGGAAATCGCCGGAAGGGTTTCGCCGACGCTCGACCTGACCGCCTCGCTGCACGACCTGCACGCCGACCTCGCCGACGCCTTCGTCAACGGCCTGACAGCGCAGGGCGTGCTGAACGCCGATGCGCGGTTGACCGGCACCACCGCCCGGCCGGGCGGGCGTCTGCATGTCGCGGCGAACGGCCTGCGCCTCACCACCGCCGCCACGGCCGGCCTGCCGGCGGCGAATTTCACCGCCGACGCCACGCTCGCCGGCACCTCCGCCGACCTCGACGCGCGGCTGACCGCCGGGCGCAACCAGGTGGCGCTCGCCGGCACCGTGCCGATCCCAGGGTCCGGCGGCAGCGGCGCGATGCGGCTGCGGGCGAGCGGTGCGCTCGACCTGGCCACGCTCGACCCGCTGCTGACCGCGAGCGGCAGGCGCGTGCTCGGCCGCGTCGCGCTGGACGCCGCGGTCAGCGGCACGCCGGCCGCGCCGCGCGCCGTCGGCACGCTGACGCTCGCCGGCGGCGACGTGCAGGATTTTGTCCTGGGCGCGCACCTCTCCGACCTGAAGGCGCGCATCGAGGCCGACGGCGACACCGTCCGCATCGCCAGCTTCAGCGGCCGGGCCGGCCACGGCAGCATCGCCGCGAGCGGCACGGTCGGGCTGGCCGGTGCGATGCCGGTCGATCTGCGGCTGACCGCGCAGCACGCGACGCCGCTCGCCAGCGACCGCTTGACCGCAACGCTGGACGCCGACCTGACGCTGCGCGGCGAGATCGAGGGGCAACTCGCCGCGGGCGGGACGCTGAAAATCGACGGCGCGGAGATTCGCATCCCCGACAAGCTGCCGGCCAGCATCGCGGTGCTGAACGTGCGCCGTCCCGACCAGAAACCGCCGCCGCCGCCCGCGCCGCCGCCGGACATCGCGCTCGCCATCACGGTGGACGCGCCGGGAAAAGTGTTCATCCGCGGGCACGGGCTGTTCGCCGAGGTGGCGGGGCGCATCAAGGTCGGCGGCACCGCCGCGAAACCGGTGCCGGTCGGGGTGTTCCGGCTGCGCCGCGGCAGTTTTGATCTCGCCGGCACCAGCCTGACCTTCACCAGCGGCGACATCCGCTTCGAGGGCGGCGGCACGCTCGACCCGGCGCTCAACCTGGTGGCGAGCAGCAACAACGGCAGCATCACCGCGACACTGACGGTCGGCGGCTTCGCCAGCGCGCCGAAGATCACGCTGAGTGCCACGCCGCCGCTGCCGCAGGACGAGGTGCTGGCGCAACTCCTGTTCCACCAGAGCGCGAGCACGCTGACGCCGGTGCAGCTCGCCTCGGCGGCGGCGGCGCTGGCGCAGATCAGCGGCATCGGCGGCGGCATGCTGAGCCCGCTCGATTCGCTGCGCCAGTCGCTCGGGCTGGACCGGCTGACCCTCGGCGGCGGGCAGGCCGGCACCGGACCGTCGCTGGAGGCGGGGCGCTATGTCGCGAAAGGCATCTATGTCGGCGCCAAGCAGGCGGCGCAGGGCAACGGCACGCAGGCCTCGGTGCAGATCGACCTGCTGAAGGGCCTGAAGCTGGAAACCAGTGTCGGCACCGGCGGCCAGACCTCGGCGACCGGCGCGGCGGCGACCGCGAACCCGTACGGCACCAGCGTTGGCCTGACGTATCAGTTCCAGTATTAGCCGCCGGATGACCGCGCTCGCCGCGTTCCTGCTGGCGTTTCCGTCGCTGTTCTCGATCATCAATCCGATCGGCGGCGCGCTGATCTACATCGAGGTGACGCGCGGGCTGGCCGCCGCCGACCGGCGGCGGATGGCCGGACGGGTCGGCCTCTACTCCTTGCTGGTGATGCTGGGCGCGCTGTGGGGCGGCGCCTACGTGCTGAATTTCTTCGGCGTCACGCTGGGCGCGCTGCGCATCGCCGGCGGGGCGGTGGTGGCGCTGAATGCCTGGCACCTGCTGATGGCCCCCGACCGCCACGAGGACCGCAGGCGCCGCCAGGCCGACGCCGAGCCGGACGCGACCGAGGGCGACCCGCTCGCCATGGCGTTCTTCCCGCTGACCATGCCGTTCACCACCGGGCCGGGCACCATCGCGGTCGCCATCACGCTCGGCGCGGAGCGGCCGGCGAGCGGCATCGGGTTGCTGGCGTTCTTCCTCGGCGTCAGCGCGGCCGCCGCCGCCAACGCGGCGATCGTGGCGGGCGCCTACCGCTTCGCGGCCCGGCTGACCGGCTGGATGAGCGCCACGGCGCGCAGCATCGTCGGGCGACTGACGGCGTTCCTGCTGCTGTGCATCGGCGTGCAGATCCTGCTCGCCGGGCTGGGCGACGTGGTCGTGGGGTGGCGCGCGCGGTAGCCGGCGGGCCTGCCACCCCTCGCGGAGAAGCAATGTCGCGCCCATCGACCGGCAAGCGGAGTTCGTCCTCCATGCGGCCCATGAGCACCACGGCCATTCGGCACCCTGACGGGTCACGCTACGATTCCCCGACCATCGCGCTGCATTGGGCGACCGTCGTGCTGGTGGCGCTGCTGTGGCCGGGCGGCCAGACCATGAACCTGCTGGGGCACGGCGCGGTGCCGACGCTGCGCGCGGTCCACATCGTGCTGGGCCTGACGCTGGCGGCGGTGCTGGCCGCGCGCGTGCTGTGGCGCGCGACCGGAGGCAACAACCCGGCCGGCGCGGCAAAGGGGTTGCTGGACCGTGCGGCGCGCGCCGGGCATGTGCTGCTCTACGCTGTGGCCGGCACGACGGTCGCGCTCGGCATCGCGACCGCGTGGGTCGGCGGCGATTCGGTGTTCGGCCTGTTCGCGTTTCCGGGCCACGACCGCGCGCTGGCCCGCACGCTGCGGGGCTGGCATTCGCTGGCGGCGAACGCGATCCTGGTGCTCGCGCTGGGGCACGCCGCACTGGCGCTGCTGCACCAGTACGTGCTGCGCGACGGCACGCTGCGCCGGATGCTGCCGCCGACGTGATCCGTCGCACACCGCGACCATCCTGCAACCGGTCCCGTTGCAGGCGCGTTGCCGGCGCGCCGCATCGGAGACAGTCCGCGCATGCCCCGGCTCCGCCCCTGGCTGCTCGCCGCCCTGCTGCTGGCCGGCTGCGCGAGCACGCCGCTGGTGGTGCTCGGCCCGCACGCGCCTGCCGACCCGCTGGCGCAGCAGCTCGCGCTGGATGCAGCGCTGAACACGGATCGCGCCCGGCCGGGCAACGCGGTCACGCTGCTGCGCGACGGCCGGCAGACGTTCCCGGCGATGTTCGCCGCGATGGCGGCGGCGCGCGACAGCATCGACCTGGAATACTACGTCTTCCAGAACATCCACGCCGGCGGCGACTCGCTCGGCGAGATGCTGACGCGCAAGCTGCGCGGTGGTGTGGCAGTCAACATCATCATGGACGGCTACGGCTCGCGCAACACCGACGCGCGGTTCATCGCCCGGCTGAAGCAGGCGGGCGCGCAGGTGCTGGTCTATCACCCACTGACGCCGGCGGCGATGCTGCACCTGGAGAACCCGAACGACCGCGACCATCGCAAGATCATGGTCGTGGACGGGCGGCTGGCGTTCGTCGGCGGCATCAACCTCGACCGCGTGTACGAGAACCACGCCGACCCCGAAGCGGCGGTCGAGGGCGACACCAAGCATGCGTTCTGGACCGATACGGACGCGCGCATCGAGGGGCCGGCGGTGGCCGATCTGCAGCGCGCCTTCTTCGGCACCTGGCGGCGCCAGAACGGGCCGGCGGTGGCACAGCGCAGCTACTACCCGCCGCTGGCGGCGGTCGGGCAGGAGAGCGTGCGGATCATCGCCAGCGCCCCGCACCAGGACCGGCCGCTCTATTACGTGACGCTCCTGAGCGCGCTGCATGCGGCGCGGCATAGCGTCGATCTCGGCACGGGCTTCTTCGTGCCCACGCACCAGGAGCGCGAGGAGATTGCCAAGGCGGCGCGGCGCGGAGTGGCGGTGCGGCTGGTGCTGCCCTCGGTCAGCTCCGTGCCGGCCACGCTTGCGGCCGGACGCGCCGCGTATGGCGACCTGCTGGAGGCGGGTGCGGGCATCTGGGAAATCCAGTTCACCGTGCTGCACTCGAAATTCGCCACCATCGACGGCGTGTGGACGACGGTCGGATCGTCCAACCTCGACCGGCGCAGCGTGGTGTTCAACAACGAGGTCGATGCCGTGATCTTCGGGCGCCGGACCGCCGCGGCGGCGCGGGCGATCTTCGATCACGACGTGGCGAGGTCGCGGCCGATCACGCTCGCCGCCTGGCGCCGCCGGCCGCTCCGCGAGCGGCTCGATGAGCTGTACGCCCGCACCTGGGAGTTCCTGATGTGACGCGCGCGCCCATATGCACGGGCAGCGACAGCGGAGCGAGCGCCATGAAAGCGATCTGGAACAACACGACCATCGCCGAGAGCGACGACATCGTGACGGTGGAGGGCAACGCCTATTTCCCGGAGGCGGCGCTGAACCGCGCGCTGCTGACGCCGAGCACGCACACCAGCGTCTGCCCGTGGAAGGGCACGGCGCGCTACTACTCGCTCGCCGTGGACGGCAAGACCAACGCGGATGCCGTCTGGTACTACCCGGAGCCGAAGCCGGCGGCAGCCCAGATCGCCGGGCGGGTGGCGTTCTGGAAGGGCGTGCAGGTCGTGCCTTGACCGCCCCTCGCCGCGCTCGCAACGTCCCGTTGATGCCGATCGGGCGCGGTGTGTTATGGGGGCGGGTTGATATTTATGGCGCGGGACGCATATCATCCGCTGCTGATCGAGGGCGACCTCATGGCGGACATGCAGCACTTCCTGTCGGGCGGCGGGGCGGATCGCGCGGCCGCAGCCTTGGATTTCCTTGATTTCTGCGCGGGCGATGCCTCGGCGCGCCGGCCGCCGCTCTACACCGCCATGTCGCGGACGGTGGCGCGCGTGGACAATGACGGGACGCCGCCGCCGGAGGTCAGCGCGTTCGACTGGGGTGGCCACTTCTTCGGCGTGCCCGAGCTTCGCATCTGGTATCTCGTCCAGGGGCGGCGCCCGCCGCGCGGCATCGGCGGCTTTCCGGCGACGAGCGCGCGGCTCCCGGAAGTCGCGGAGGTCGAGCGGAGAATTCGCGCGCTGCTGCGTGACAATGGCTGTTACATGACGGTGACCGTGCCATGAGCGGGATGGCAGCCGAAGCAACGCCGGAGCGGGATCGGCAGGACGACGTCCTCCGTCGCCTGATCGGCCGCGACCCGACGCCCGAGGAACGGAATACCGCCGCGGCGTACGGCGACCTCCGCTGGGCTTTGCGGGCGGCGCGGGAAGACGCCGGGCTGTCGCAGACCGAAATCGCCGCCGGCATGGAGTTGGCCCAGAGCGAGGTGTCGCGCCTCGAAACCTCGATCGGCCCGGCGACGCGCATCGGGCGCATCCGCGACTACCTCGCCGCGTGCCGCGCGCGGATGCGGGTCGTCGTCACGACCGCGGCGGGTCGCGAATTTCACAGCCCCGCGATCGAGGAGGGGCACATGACCGCGGCGATGCGCGACGCGCTGTTCGACGGGATCTTTGCCCTCGACAAGACCGTCGATGACGCGATGCACGACCGCCGACTCACGCCCGAGCAGGCGGCGTGGCTGCGCGAGGCGTTCCTGCGGCATCTGCTGGGCAAGTCTGCAATCCCGGGCGGGGCGGCCGAAACCCGCGAAGCAGCCGAAGCCCGTGGGGAAGCCGCCGGCATGAACGCCTGACCGGCGACACGCGGCGGACCGGTCATGCCGAAATCCTGGTACTGGATCAGCTGCGGCCTGTTGCTGGTCTGGGGCGGCTTGGTGTTCGTCCTGGCCCGCGTCGTGCCCTGGCCGTCGCGGCTGTACGAATTCGTCGGCACGTTCCTCACGCTGCTGCCGGTCCTGTGGGACCTGGCACGCAAGCGTTATGTCGAGCGCCGGCTGCCCGCCAACGCGGACAAGGATTTCGCCGCCTGGGCGATGGGCCGTACGGAACGGGCCTTCGTCGGCTACGACCCCGCCTACGCCTTGCTTGTGGCGCTCGGCCTCAGCCTGATCGGGCTGGGCTTCGCGAAAGACTACCTGTACGGCGCCTGATCGCGGCTTCCGCCCCGCGCCCCGCCGCGCTAAGCGCGCAGGGCAGCGAGGGAGGCAGACATGGCGGAGCAGAGGCGGTTCGAGGGGCGGACGGCGATCGTCACCGGCGGCGCGTCGGGCATCGGGCTGGCGGCGGCGGCGCGGCTGCTGCGCGAGGGCGCACGGCTCGCGGTGTGGGACCGCAACGCCGAGGCGCTGGCAAAACTTGCAGGCGAACTCGGCGGCGCCGTGCATACCGAGGCGCTCGACCTCGCCGATGCCGGAGCGGTGCAGCTTGCCGCCGACGCGACGGCAAAGGCGCTGGGAAAACTCGACATCCTGGTCGCCAGCGCCGGGCTGGCCGGGCCGGTGTACACCACCTGGGAGTATCCGATCGCCGAGTGGCACCGCGTGTTCGACGTGAACGTCCACGGCCTGTTCTACTGCAACCGCTCCGTCGTGCCGCACATGCTGGAAAACGGCTACGGCCGCATCATCAACATCGCCTCGATCGCCGGCAAGGAAGGCAACCCCAACGCCTCCGCCTACTCGGCGTCGAAGGCGGCGGTGATCGGCCTGACCAAGTCGCTAGGCAAGGAACTGGCACGGACCGAAATCCGCGTGAACTGCATCACGCCGGCGGCGGTGCGCACGCCGATCTTCGACCAGATCACGCAGCAGCACATCGACTACATGCTCTCGCGCATCCCGATCGGCCGGCTGGGCCGCGTGGAGGAGATCGCGGCGATGATCTGCTGGCTGGCGAGCGAAGAGGTGTCGTTCACCACCGGCGCGGTGTTCGACTGTTCGGGCGGGCGCGCCACCTACTAACGGTTTAGCACTCCGCTAACCAGCCGCGGCGATGCTGGCTCCGCTTCGCGGGGAATGCTGTGGTACGGGTTCTGGTTACGGGCGGCGGGGGCTTCCTCGGACGGCAGGTCGTGGCCGCGCTGCGCGCGCTTGGCGCCGCCGTCAGCGCGCCGACGCGGCGCGAGGCCGACCTGCTCGCCGGAACCGACCGCCGCTCGGCGGTCGCGGCGGCGCGGGCGGAGGTGCTGGTCCATGCCGCCTGGGTCACGCAGCCCGGCGCCTACTGGCACAGTCCGGACAACCTCGACTGGGTGGCGGCGACGGTCGATCTCACCCGCCTGTTCGCCGCGGCCGGCGGGCGGCGCGTGGTGCTGGTCGGCACCTGCGCCGAATACGATTGGTCCCGCCCCGGCGACGCCCGCTGGGGCGAATCGCACCCCTGCCACCCGCATACGCCCTATGGCGCGGCGAAACTGCTGGCCTGGCTGGTGCTCGCCGACAGCGGACTGTCGGCGGCGAATGCGCGCATCTTCTGGCCGGTCGGGCCGCACGAGCACCCGAACCGGCTGCTGCCGAGCCTGATCCGCGCGACCCTCACCGGCCGTCCGCTGGCGACCGGCCCGGCCGCGCTCACCCGCGACCTGATCGACGTGCGCGATGCCGGCGAGGCGGTGGCCCGCCTCGCCCTCTCCGACGTGCAAGGGCCGGTGAACATCGGCGCCGACCGCCCGGTCAGCCTGGCCGCGCTGGCCGATGCCGTCGCCGGCACCGGGCTGGTGCGGTTCGGCGCGCGGCCGATGCCGCCGGGCGAGCCGCTCTCGCTGCTGCCCGACACCTCCCTGCTGCGGCGCGCGACCGGGTTCGCGCCGCGCATCCCGCTCGACCGCACCATCGCCGACGCCGTCCAGCACTGGCGCGCCCTCGACTGGGCAGCCTGACGCGGCGCCTGCTAGGCTCGCGACACGACCGGGGAGGACGGGATGACCGAAAAGCGGGTGCTGTGCTTCGGCGATTCGAACACCTGGGGGTTCGTCCCGGTGGCGACGCCGCCCTCCACCCGCTACGGGCGGGAGACGCGCTGGCCGCTGGTGATGGGCGCGGCACTCGGTGCCGAGGTGACGGTAATCGAGGAGGCGCTGAACGGCCGCACCACCGACGCCGCCGACCCGAGCAACCCGCTGCTCACCGGCGCCGGCCTGGACGGCAGCGCCTACCTGCCGGCGGCCCTGGCCAGCCACCTGCCGCTCGACGCGGTCGCGATCATGCTAGGCACCAACGACCTGAAGGCGCAGTTCGCCCGCCCGCCGGCGCGCATCGCGGCCGGGGCGAAGCGGCTGCTCGACATCGCGCGCACGCTCGACGGCGGCGTCGGCAGCACCTATCCGAACCCGCGCCTGCTGCTGATCTGCCCGCCGCCGCTCGGCGCGCTCAGCCCCTACTTCGCCGAGATGTTCGCCGGCGGGCCGGAGAAGTCGCGCGCGCTGCCCGCGCTCTACCAGGCGGCGGCGCTTGCGGCCGGGGTGGCGTTCCTCGACGCCGGCACGGTGATCGCGACCGACGGCGTCGATGGGCTGCATCTCTCGGCCGAGACGCAGCGCCGGCTCGGCCTGGCGGTGGCGGAGGCGCTGCGCCCGCTGCTCTGAGCGTCAGGGGCGCGGGCGGCAGCGGTCGGCGAGCGCGGCGCCGCCGGCGCCGAGCAGCATCAGCAGCGCCATCGGCCGCGCCGTGCCGTCGGCGGCCAGCCCGACCAGCAGGCCGCTGATCGCGCCCAGAACGTATTGCAGCGTGCCCATCAGCGCCGAGGCGCTGCCGGCGTGCGCGCTGTGGCGCGACAGCGCGCCCACGGTGGCGTTCGGGTTGGTGAAGCCGGCGCTCGCCATGTCCAGCCATACCAGCGCGGCGAACGCCCACCACGCCCCGCTGCCGGCCAGCGCCAGCACCGACAGCCCGAGCGTGGCCGCCACCGCCCCGACGCTGCCCGCGCGCAGCAGCCGGTGCGCGCCCAGCCGCCGCAGCAGCAGCGGATTGAGCTGCGATGCGGCGACGAAGCCGGCGGCGCAGGCGCCGAACAGCGCGCCGTAGCGGCCGGGGGCAAGGTGGAACTGGGCGATGAACACGTCCGGCGAGCCGCCGAGATAGGCGAACAGGGCGAAGCTGGTGCCGGCCATGATCAGCGCGTGGCTGACGAAGCTGCGGTCGCGCAGCAGCAGCGCATAGCGCCCGGCCAGCGCCAGCGGCCCGACCCCGATGCGGCGGGGCGGCGGCAGCGTCTCGGGCAGGATCGTCCACACCGCGGCGCAGCACAGCACGCCATAGACCGCGGCGATCCAGAAAATCGCCTGCCAGCCGGCCACCCGCAGCACCAGCCCGCCGAGCGAGGGGGCGAGGATCGGGGCGGCGCCCATCACCAGCATCAGCCGGCTCATCAGCCGCGCCGCCGCGTGCCCGTCGGCGAGGTCGCGGACGATGGCGCGCGGGATCACCATGCTCGCCGAGCCGCCGAACGCGGCCACGAACCGCATCGCCGCCAGCGTCGGCAGGTCGGGCGCCAGCGCGCAGCCGGCGGAGGCGAGCGTGTAGAGCGCGGTGCCGGCGATCAGCGGACCCCGCCGCCCGAAACGGTCGGCGAGCGCGCCCTGCGTGATCTGCCCGACCGCCAGCCCGGCGAACCAGGTGGCGAGCGTGAGTTGCGCGGTGCCCGGCCGGCCGCCGAGCGCGGCCTCGATCGCCGGGAAGGCGGGCAGGTACATGTCGGTGGAGACGGGGCCGACCGCGATCAGCACCCCGAGCAGGGCCGGCAGCCAGATGGGGAAACGCATGCCCCCCTATGCGCGCGCCGCGCGCGGCCCGCCAAGCGCCGCCGCCACAATTTGCCGGTTGCGCGAAGATAGAACAGTATCTTCGCCTAATTGGAGATCGGATAAGGCGTTTCGGACAATTAACGTCAATGTGTGGGGCGTTCCGCTTTCTGTTGCGTGCATGGTGATCGGCACCGGGACAGCAACAGGGTGTCCAGATGGCGGATACATTCGTTTGGACTGGGGATGGCGGAAACCAGTATTGGTTTACGGCCGGAAACTGGTTCGACCTCACCACCGGCACGACCGCCACCAGCGCCCCCGGCGCAGGCGCCACCGCCGATTTCAACGCCAGCGCCAGCGACGTGTCGGGCGGCGCCGACGTGGCCGCGGTCAACATCGCGCCGGGGGCGCAGGTCTCGTTCGGCCCGCTGCCGGGCGGCGCCGCGTTCAACTTCGGCACGCTCGCGGTCGGCGCGGGCGCGACGCTGACCCTGCTCGGCGGCACCGACATGACGGTGACCACGGCCAACCTCGCCGCGGGCGCGGGGCTGGACATTTCCCGGGCATGGTGGGTCGGCGTCTCGACCGAAGACCCGAACGCCCAGCAGGACGCCGCCACCACCAGCGCGACCGGCGCCTATCCGGGGCCGGTGAGCGCCATCATCGACACGCTGACGCTGGCGCAGGGCGCGACGGTGACGCTCGGCGACCGCAATCTCGGCGTCGGCGTGCTGTACAACGCCAACAGCGGCACCGGCAACGGCTTCGACCCGGCCGCCGGCATCAGCGGCACCGGACAGCTCGTCGATCCCGCGCGCAGCGAGGTCGCGATGGCGGCGTCGATCCCGGCGATCGACTTCGGGACGGTCGCGCTCGGCACCACGGTGACGAAAACTTTTACCGTCGAGAACCTGGAGGGCGACGCCGCGCCCTTTCCGCTGGTCGGCGCGCTTCAGACCGACGTGAACGGCGCCAGCATCACCGATCCCGACCTGTCCGGCTCCGGCGTCACGGCGCAGGATTTTTCCGTCCCCGGCCGCGGCGGCACCGACACTTTCGACGTGACGCTGACCGCGCAGCACGCCGGCGCGCTGCAGGGCCAGGCGATCAACCTCGCCTATGAATTCGACGGCACCGTGTTCGACCAGAACGTGCTGGTGCCGATCACCGGCGACGTGGTGGGCGAGCCACCCGGCGACGCCGCCTGCTTCGTCGCCGGCACGCGCATCGCCACCCCGGCGGGCGAGCTGTCGGTCGAGTTGCTGCGGCCGGGCGACCGGGTGCGCACCGCGGCGGGGCGCGCGGCGCCGGTGCGGTGGGTCGGGCTGCGCACGCTCGCGGTCGCGGCGCCGGTGCGCATCGCGGCGGGGGCGATCGCGCCCGGCGTGCCGCTTCGCGACCTGCTGCTCTCGCCCGACCATGCGGTGTGCCTCGACGGTGCGCTGATCCCGGCCCATCTCCTGCGCAACGGCGCCACCGTCCGCGCCGAGCCGGGCACGCGGCACGTCACCTACGTGCATGTCGAGCTGGACCGCCACGACACGCTGCTGGCCGAGGGGCTGGCGAGCGAGAGCTACCTCGACACCGGCAACCGCGTGCAGTTCGACCGCAGCTTTGGCGCACGCAGCGGGAGCGAGGCGGGGGGCGGCGACCGGCTGGCCGCGACGCTCGCGTCGTATGCCGCCGAGGGCTGTGCCGAGTTGCTGCTCGGCGGGGAGCGGGTGCGGCGGGCCCACGGGCAACTGCTCGCCCGCGCGCAGGCGCTGGGCTGGCGGCTCGCAGCCGAGGCGGCGCCGCTTCTGGTCGTCGGCGGGCGGACGCTGGCGCCGCTGCGCGAGGCGGACGGGACGCTGGCGTTCGCGCTGCCGGCCGGCACGGCGGCGGTGACGCTGCTGTCGCGCAGCTTCGTGCCGAACCAGATCGACCCGGCACGCCCGGACGGACGGCGTCTCGGGATCGCCGTCGCGGTGTGGCTGGACGGCGCGGCGCCGCCCGAGGCGGCGTTCGGCAGCGGCTGGTATCCGCCCGATGCGGGCTGCGACTGGCGCTGGAGCGACGGCGCGGCGCGGCTGCACCTGGCGGCGGCGGCCCGGCCGGTACGGCTCAGCCTGCGCGTGATGGCGGCGGGGGCGCGCTACTGGCGGGCGCCGCCGCCGTCACGCCGGGCGGCGGCGTGACGGCTTCTTGCGCTCCGGCTGGAGCGGCGGCACCGGCGCGGGGGGCGACGCCGGGTTTGCCGTGATGGCGCGGGTGATGCGGAATAGCGGCAGCGACCATTGCGCCCGCGCCTTGTTGATGCGCGGCAGCAGCAGCGAGTCCGGCTCGTTGGTGCCGCGGACGACGCCGTTCGCGCGGCCCCAGGCCGCTGCATCCGCCATCGGCAGCTCGACCACGTCGTTGACGAAGGCGAGCTCGACCGCCTGGCGTTCCGCCAGGCTCGGCGATCCGTCGCGGGTGGTCAGGCGCAGCATCCCGAGGCTCTGCTGCGGACGCGGCCAGCACAGGCGGCGGGCCAGCGCGATCAGCGCCTGCGGGTTGCCGTGCGACGCGCCGGCAAGGCGGTTGAGCGCGGCCACGATGTCATCCTCGGCCACGCCCTTGCACCAGAGTCGCCGCGCCACGTCGATGCGCGTCGCGGTCCACAGCGGCGGCTCCTGCTCGGCCGCCGAGAGGCGCCGCTCCGGCATCGGCAGGCTGCGCAGCGGGGGCTGGGCGGGCAGGGTGGTCGCCTCATGGCTCATGGTCGTGCTCCCTCTCGGCGCAAGTCGGCAAGCGGGCCGGCCGGTGATGGTGCGGCATGAACGAGACGCTGCTTTGCCCGGCCGCACGGCGGTAAATTAAAAGCCAAGGTTAAACGTGCGAGAGGAAAGCTTGCCGGCGAGAGTCCAGCAAAAACGTCACTGGTTACTTAAGGAATTTTGCGGGGCATGCTCCGCGGGTTTCGCCGGAGCGGTCCGGGCGGAAACCGGGGCGGATTTGGCGCGAAGAAACCCGGCCTTGATCGGCCGGATTTCCCGGTTCGTTCCCGCTTACGACTTGGCGGTGCGCAGGTTCGCGATCGGCACCACGCGGCCGCGCACGGTGCGCTCGGCCTCGTCGGTGGCGGCGCCGTCGGCCGGCGCGGCCGCGGCGGGCACCATCTCGCGCCCGTAGGTCAGCACGCAGGTGCCGATCTGGATCGCCGCCCCCGGCCGCAGCGTGGCCGGCTCGGCGAGGCGCGCGCCATCGACGAAGGTGCCGTTGGTCGAGCCGAGATCGGTGATGCGCAAATCCCCGTCCACGACATCGACGCGGCAGTGCTGGCGCGACACCTCGCTGCCCGGCAGCAGCAACTCGCAGGGCGGCAGCCGGCCGATGGTCAGCGCGGGGCCGAGGACCGGCACGGTGCGGGCGGCACCCGCCGGCGTCACGATGGCCAGGTGGTGGCGCAGCACCATCGGCGCGGCGGCGGCGCGCGTGGTGCGCAATTCCGCCGCATCGGCATCGCCGGGCGCGGCGGCCACGCCGCCGCCGCCGGCGAGGCGCCGGGCCAGGGCGGGAAATTCGGCCGCGGCGGCGGCCAGGGCGGCGTCGAAATGCGGCGCCGCCGCCGGCGCCAGCGCCACCCGCAGCGCCTTGCCGGGCTGGCGCGCCAGCAGGCCGAGCTCGATCAGATAGCCGATATGGTCGCGCGTGGTCTGAAAGTTCTGGCCGGTCAGCGCCAGCATGCCGGCCGCCATCTGGTCGGCCAGCATGCTGTCCTCGTCGTCGGCCTGGGCAAAGACGCCGTACTGGTGCTCGATCGCCATGTGCAGCAGCGTGCCGTGCGAGACCGCCATCAGGTGCCGCACCGCCTCCACCCGCCGCGCCCGCGACAGTGCGTGGTCGTCGAACACCCGGTCCAGCGCCGCCCGCCACGGCCCCGCGTAACTCTCCAGCGCGCGCAGGATCGGCGCCCGCTGCTCCGGCGCCAGCGCGGCAGGCGGCCGGACGGCGAGCGAGCGGTCGATCGCCGCCGCGGCGAGGCACAGCGGCTCGGCCAGCGCCAGCAGGTAGCGGTCGAACCCGTCCAGCAGGGCGGCGGCCGGCAGCACCACCGTCCGTGTCGAGAGCGTCTCGTCCTGCGGGTCGAGCCGCACCAGGCCGCGCCGCCCGATCTCCAGGATGCGCTCCTTGACGGTCGAATCATCGAGCAGGAAGAGCTGCTTGACCAGGCCGTAAAGTTCGCCGACGGCGGCGCCGCCGCGCCCGCTGGTGGCGAGATAGGCGATGATCTGCGGCTGCGCCCGGCGGTGCATGCCGGGGAACGCATCGAGCCAGGCGCGCTGCACGGCCGAGAGGAAGCGGACGACCTCGCGTTCGGCCGACATGGGCGGATGGCGGTTCGATGGCCCGCCGCTCGGCATCTTCTCCTCCAAGCTCAAACCCGACGTGACACCGCACGGCCCCGCCGCGCGGTGCCTGCGCGCCGGAGAATTGTGGCGTCCGCGCCTGAAAAGCAAGACGTTCTGCCCCCGGCAGGGGGCGCGAGTTGACTCCCCGTTGCGCGCGGCTTGAAATATCGCCGGCTCATGTTCGGGCCGAAAGGGGCGGCACATGGCGGAGCGGTCGTTCGCGCGCGAGGTGCAGGATCTGCGGCTCGGCGCGGGCGAGGAATTCCGCGGCGAGGGCATCCTCGCGGTCACGAAGGCGCTACTGCAGTCGGGCGTCGGCTATGTCGGCGGCTACCAGGGGGCGCCGATCTCGCACCTGATGGACGTGCTGTCGGACGCGCAGGACATCCTCGCCGATCTCGGCGTGCATTTCGAGGCCTCGGCCAGCGAGGCCGCCGCCGCCTCGATGCTCGCCGCCTCGGTGATGTATCCGATCCGCGGCGCGGTGACCTGGAAATCCACCGCCGGCACCAACGTCGCCTGCGATGCGCTGTCCAACCTTTCGTCCGGCGGCGTGCTCGGCGGCGCGCTGATCGTGATCGGCGAGGACTACGGCGAAGGCTCCTCGATCATGCAGGAGCGCACGCACGCCTTCGCCATGAAGAGCCAGATCTGGCTGCTCGATCCGCGCCCCAACCTGCCCGGCATCGTCGCCGCGGTCGAGCACGGTTTTGCCCTCTCGGAAGCGTCCAACACGCCGGTGATGCTGGAACTGCGCATCCGCGCCTGCCACATGCATGGCCGCTTCGTCTGCAAGGACAACCAGCGCCCCGCCTTCCCGCCGGCCCGCGCGCTGGCCGAGCCGCGGCGCGACACCGGGCGGATCGTTCTGCCGCCGGCAAGTTTTGTCCACGAACAGGAGAAGGTGACCAGACGCTGGCCCGCCGCCGTGGACTACATCCGCGAGCACCGGCTGAACGAGACTTTTGCCGGCGATGTCGAGGACATCGGCATCGTGTTGCAGGGCGGCATGTACAACGGGGTGATGCGCGCGCTGGCGCTGTTCGGGCTGGCCGACGTGTGGGGGGCGACGCGGATTCCGCTGCACGTGCTGAACGTCACCTATCCGCTGATCGGCGACGACCTCGCTGCGTTCTGCCGCGACAAGCGCGCCGTGCTGGTCGTCGAGGAAGGCCAGCCCGACTTCATCGAACAGGCGCTGCACGCCATCCTGCGCCGCGCCGACGTGGCGACAAAACTCGCCGGCAAGGACGTGCTGCCGATGGGCGGCGAATACACGGCGCAGGTGCTCGTCGCGGGGCTGCGCCGGTTCCTCGAACAGCACGCGCCCGCGCTGCTGCGCCAGGCGCGCACGCCGCCGAGTGCCGCCGAGGTGCTGGCCGATGCGCGCGTCAAAACGCTGGCGCAGACGGTGCCGCCGCGCCCGCCGACGTTCTGCACCGGCTGCCCGGAGCGGCCGATCTTCTCCGCGCTTACGCTGGTGCAGCAGGAACTCGGCGAGCACCATATCGCGGCCGATATCGGGTGCCATCTGTTTTCGATCAACCCGCCGTTCGCCATCGGCACGACGACGATGGGCTACGGGCTCGGCGCGTCGTCGGCGGCGGCGTTCCAGGTGAAGGCGGAGAAGCGGCCGATCGCGGTGATGGGCGATGGCGGGTTCTGGCACAACGGGCTGGCCAGCGGCATCGCCAACGCCGTGTTCAACAAGCACGACGGCGTCGTGCTGCTGGTGGACAACCACTATTCCGCGGCCACCGGCGGGCAGGATATTCCCTCCTCGCGCGCCGACAATCCGTCGCGCAGCACCCACCATCCGATCGAGGCGGCGGTGCGCGGCGTCGGCGCGCGCTGGGTGCGGCGCATCGACCGCACCTACTCGGTGGCGAAAATGCGCGCGGCCTTGCGCGACGCGCTGACGACGAAGGCGGAGGGGCCGAAAATCGTCATCGCCTCCTCGGAGTGCATGCTCAACCGCCAGCGCCGCGAACGTCCCGCGTTCCAGGCCGCCGTCAAGCGCGGCGAGCGGCGCGTCAAGCCGCGGTTCGGCGTGGACGAGGACGTGTGTACCGGCGATCACGCCTGCATCCGCCTCTCCGGCTGTCCCTCGCTGTCGGTGAAGGATTCCGGCGATCCGCTGAAGCAGGACCCGGTCGCCGCGATCGACAATTCCTGCGTCGGCTGCGGCAATTGCGGCGAGGTCGCCGACGCCGCCGTGCTGTGCCCGAGTTTCTATCGCACCGACGTGGTGCATAATGCCGGGCCGTGGGAGCTGTGGCTCGCGCGCCTGCGCACGCGGCTGATCTTCGCGCTGGCGCGGCGGCGCGATGCGCGGCGGCTGGAACTCGCCTGACATGGACGGCGTGGGTCCGCTCGGCGAGGAACGGCCGATCGGCATCGCCATCATGGCGATGGGCGGCCAGGGCGGCGGCGTGCTCGCCGACTGGATCGTGGCCCTCGCCGAAGGGGCCGACTGGCACGCGCAATCCACCTCCGTGCCCGGCGTGGCGCAGCGCACCGGGGCCACGATCTACTACGTCGAGCTGATCCGCCCCTGTGCGGGGCGGCAGCCGGTGCTGTCGCTGACGCCGGTGCCCGGCGACGTGGACGTGGTGATCGCCGCCGAGATGATGGAGGCGGGACGCGCGATCCAGCGCGGCCTGGTCTCGCCCGCCCGCACCACGCTGATCGCCTCGACGCATCGCGCCTATGCGGTGACGGAGAAGGCGCTGCCCGGCGACGGGCGCGCCGATCCGGGGCCGGTGGAGGCGGCGGCGCGGGCGGTCGCGCGGCGCTTCATCGCCGCCGACATGCAGGCGCTGGCGGAAGGCGCGGGCAGCGTGATTTCCGCCGCCCTGTTCGGCGCGCTCGCCGGCAGCCATGCGCTGCCGTTTTCCCGCGAGGCGTTCGAGCAGACGGTGCGCGCCGCCGGCGTCGGCGTGGAGGCGAGCCTGCGCGCCTTCGCCGCCGGCTTCGACGCCGTCACCGCGCCCGCCGCCGCTGCACCGCCCGCGCCCGCGCCGCCGGCAATCCCGCGCGGCGGCAGCGACGCGGAACGGGCCGAACTGGCACGTGCGCTGCGGCGAGTCGAAGAGACATTCCCCGCGCCGGCGCAGGCGATGCTGCGCCACGGGATCGCGCGGCTGGTCGATTACCAGGACGCCGCCTACGCGCATGAATATCTCGACCGCGTGGCACGGCTCGCCGCGTGCGACGGCGCGGCGCACGATTTCGCGCTGACCACGGAAGCGGCGCGGCAGATCGCGGTGGCCATGTCGTACGACGACGTGCTGCGCGTCGCCGACCTGAAAACGCGCGCGCGCCGCATCGACCGCGTGCGCGCGGAAGCCGGCGCGCGGCCGGAGCAGCCGGTCGGCACCACGGAGTTCTTTCATCCGCGCCTCGAAGAAGTCTGCGCCTCGCTGCCCGCCGGCCTCGGCCGCATGGTCGAGACCTCGCCGGCGCTGTCGCGCATCGTCAGCGCGCTGTTCGCGCGCGGGCGGCACATCCGCACGCACACGCTCGCCGGCTACCTGCCGCTCTACGTCATCGCCGGCATGCGGCGCCGGCGGCGCAGCCTGCTGCGCCACGCGCGCGAGCAGGCGCATCTGGCGGAGTGGCTGGCGCTGGTGGAATCGTGCGCGCGCGACGATTACGCGCTGGCGCTGGAACTGACCAAATGCCGGCGGCTGGTGAAGGGTTATGGCGACACGCACGCGCGCGGCGCCGGCAAGTTCGGCAAAGTGGTCGGCGCGGTGAAACTGCTCGACGGCCGTGCCGACGCCGCCGACTGGATCCGCCGGCTGCGCGAGGCGGCGCTGGCGGACGAGGGCGGCACGATGCTGGACGGCGCGCTGGCGACGGTCGCCACGCTCGATTCCGTCCCGACCGAACAGGGGGAAACTGTCCGATGAGCCTGAGCGACTTCGCCGCCGACCTGCTGGCCGGGCGGGTGCGCGTGATCGATCTGACGCAGACGCTCGCCGAGGATTTCCCCACCATCCAGTTGCCGCCGCAGTTCGGCGCCTGTGCGCCGTTCCGCATGCAGGAGGTGTCGCGCTACGACGAGCGCGGGCCGGCCTGGTACTGGAACAACATTTCCATGAACGAGCACACCGGCACGCATTTCGACGCGCCGGTGCATTGGGTCAGCGGCAAGGATTTTGCGAACAACACCACCGACACCATCCCGCCGCAGAATTTCATCGCGCCCGCCGTGGTGATCGATTGCGCGCGCCAGACGGCGGCGAATGCCGACTTCCTGCTGACGAAAGATGCGCTGCTGGCCTGGGAGGCGCAGCACGGCCGCATCCCGGACGGCGCCTGGGTGCTGCTGCGCACCGACTGGTCGAAGCGGTCGGGGGCGGAGTACGCCAACGTGCGCGCGGACGGCGCGCACACGCCGGGGCCGGATGTCGCGGCGATCAAATTCCTGGTCGAGGAGCGCGACGTGATCGGCTTCGGCACGGAGACGATCGGCACCGATGCCGGCCAGGCGTTCGGCTTCCAGCCGCCGTTCCCGGCGCATTTCTTCATGCACGGCAAGGGGCGCTACGGGCTGCAATGCCTGTGCAACCTCGATCGGCTGCCGCCGACCGGCGCGCTGATCATCGCACCGCCGCTGAAAATCAAGGGCGGCTCCGGCAGCCCGCTGCGGGTGCTGGCGCTGGTGGCGACGTAGCGCGGCGGCGGTGCGCGGCCACGCGTCACGGGTCGCGCGGCCGTTATCGTGGCGCCCGGGCATCAGGAAGTCGTGCCCGGTGTCCGGATACGCCACCAACTCGACCGGCAGCACGCGTAGGGCGGAAAAGCGAAGCGCCTTCCGCCATCGACGGGCGTTCGGCACACTGGTGGCGTGACGCATGACCGTAGCAGCCCAGCGGATCAGATGCGCAAGCGGCATCGGTGCGCAGGCGGCGGAATGCGCTTCGCTTTTCTGCCCTACGCTTGCAACGGTCTAATGACGCGTGAACGCCAGCGTCCTTCGCACGAAGCCGACAAGTTCGCCGTCGTTGACCACTTCCGTCCGGTATGCCGCGTTGGTTTCGTGATGAAACCTGTTGGCGTAGCTTAGGATATCGTTGAGTTCCTGAATCCGCGGCGCATCGAGAATTTGATCGGGACCGCCGACGCGTTGCTTGCAAAGATTGACGAATTTGCCAAGCATATCGCCGGGCGCAAAGCGGTCCGGGTACGCGACGCGGACGAATTTTTCCAACACGGGCCGCAGCGCCTCGGCCACCTTTCTATTGTCAGGGCTACTGCTTTCCAGATAGCTACGCAGGAGGGCGTGTCTCCGGTCGTGCTCGGTTATGAGGTCATGATGAATGACCCACCCGCGTAGCGTTGAGCCAGCACCGTCGCGTCCTATTTCCAGCGCCAGCCGACCGGCCTTGTCTGCCCCTTCCCAGATTTCGCAGAGAAATTCCTTTGAGTGCGACAGCACAATTAATTGACTCGCCTTCTCCGCGAGCCTCCGCATTTCCTGCACTGTCGTGAGCTTGCGGTGCTCATCGAGGCTGGTGATCGGATCGTCGATTACGATCACCTTGTCCTTGAGGGCGGGATCACGATCCAGCGTGGCGAAGAAGAAGGCGAGCGCCAGGGCGTTGCGGTCGCCGGCGCTCAGCGCGCTCCGGAATGACGGTGAGCCGGGGGCCGTGGTGCCCCCGATCGGGATCGACGCGCTGCCGATCGCCGCGCTGAATGTGCAGGCTGAGCCTGCCCGCGTCGTGGACGATGCCACATTAGCCAGCCGGAACCCCGCGCCGAATTTCCCGAGGTAGAGGTTGATCGCCGTCTCGTACGACGGAAAGACGCTTGTGCGGTATGTGTCGAGCACCTCGCGGGCCTTGGCGCGCTTGCCTTCCGTCTCGACCTTTGCCCTTTTCTCGACGAGGTAAGCGTCGCAGAGTGGCATCACCTCCGATGAAAACCGGGCCTTCACGGCGTTCAGCCTTGCGATATTTGCGGCGAGCGCTGCCGGATCGCCGGACGCTGCCCGCTCCTTCACTACGCGAATCGTGCCGTTCGCCGTTTGCAAATTCTCACTCAACTGACCGACCTGCTTCCGGCACCTGTCGAATGTAGCCACGGCGGCCCGAGCCTCGGCGCTCAATTCTATCGCCTCAAGGGGTGCGGCCTGCTTTGCCGCAAGTAATCCGCGGACGGCGTCGCGCGCGGCGTGCCAAGCCCATGCAATCGCAGTCGTATCGAGGTTGACGTCCGGCAGGTCGCAGAACTTCGACCAGAACTGCCGCCGCTCGCCCCACACCCGCACACCGCGCTCGAAAGCGGCAGGAACCGCTCCGCCGTGCGCGGAATCAAGATCGCCGACTGCCTTGGTGATCGCACGCTTCAGCTCCTCGTAGGCGGCGCTGAAATACGCCCTGTAGTGCGCGACCAGGGATGAACCGCTCAAATGCTGCGCGCAGAAGGGACAGGCTGGAGACCCCGACGATTGGACGCGGTGCATCCCGTCGGCGATCCACCCCTCTGCTCCCGGTCCGATACTGGCAAGGTGCGCCTGCACGCGCGCCACGGAGGCCATGTCCAACGAACCGAGGCCGCGCGCCAGCAACGTCTCCACGGCCGCCAGGTCGAATTCAGGGAGATCAAGCGGGTCGAAAGACGCGGCGTTGCGGATCATGCCCTGGTCGCGCGCGGCGGCCAGCGCCCGCTCCCCCGCCTGAATTTCTTCGTCGATCGCCGGCCGCGGCTGGAGGGTGCAGAATTCCTCCGCGTTCAGACCGCTTCGCATACCGGCGGGAATGGCGTCCGCTTTCTGGCGCAGCGCCCTGTTGTGTTCCTCGATCCGCTCCACCAGCGCCTGAAACGCCGCGCTCAGCGCGACGCCTTGCGATCCGAGAATCAGTTCATGAAGGTTCTGGCGGTGCTCGGCATCGACGGACAGGCCCGAATATACATTTTCATCGACAAACACGTCATCGAACACGGCCACGTTCGGGAGAGCCTGCGTCCACGCGCCATTATCAAACGTGATCGCGCTGCCGGACGCCGGCTGTCACCGACGACATGCGGAGGACTTGAAGCCCCCAGCCGACGGCGCTCGGCGATGGGGATGGGGTCGCCGGTTCCGAGCGACCGCAGGATCGCCGAGAGTGTCGTCTTTCCCCTGCCGTTTTCGGCATAGATCAGCACGAGCTTCGGCAAGGCGGTGTTCGCGCCAGCGTTTACAAAATCGAATAGCCCGATATTGCGGATAAGGCGGATGCGGTCGAGCACGGCGAATCACCGGGTCTAAGGTGTAGAGGCAGGCCAAATCGGCAGGGAGGTGCTCCCGTAACGGCCTATATATCCGCCTGGTCGTAACCATTCGACAGAATTGCTCTCCTTGGCCGGCGCGCGGCCCGTAATGGAACCTCTTTTTCGGGCCTCATTGCACGCCAGAGCACCGGACAGATCAATGACGCGAATCTCCAACCGGGCGGTCCTCGTGGCAGACGAAGCAGCCAGAGCATCGAAAGGCGCGTTGCCGCGATGCTCAACGGTTAAGCCCACCGCGCCAACACCTCCCCGCCATACGCCTCCAGCACCGAAAAATCCCCCGCCGTCCCGCGCGCCGCGATCACCTGATCCGGCCGCACCAGCACCCAGAAACCGCCCTCCGCGCGATACCGCCGCGCCGCGCCGGCGTCGTCCGTCAGGTCCACCACGCGCAGCCGATCGCCCGCGCGGGCCAAGAACTCCGGCGGCGCGGCGGCGCCGCCGAACAGCAGCAGCGTGTGCTGCGCCCCGCACAGCAGCGGCAACAAAAACCCGCCCCGCGCCAACTCCGCGTCCGGCGCCCGCGTCCCCACCTCCGCGTGCCCGGCCCGGCCGGCGGCGCCGCCGAGCGCCACCAGCGGTCCCTCGCGATAGACGTTCTCGGTCTCCGACAACTGCCCCTGCACCAGTCGGCGGAACGCCGGCACGCGGCTCAGCAGCGGCAGCGCCACGTCCTTGACCGCGCGGAGCAGCGGCGCATTGCCCATGCCGAAATGCAGCATGCGCGTCGCCATCGTCACCACCTCATGGGCGATGGCGCGCCGCTCCGGCCCGTAACTGTCCAGCAGCGTCTCGGCACCGGGCGCGCCGGCCAGCGCATAGGCCAGCTTCCAGCCGAGATTCACCCCGTCCTGCAGGCCGGTGTTCATCCCCTGCCCGCCCGCCGGGCTGTGGATGTGCGCCGCGTCGCCGGCGAGAAAACAGCGCCCGGCGCGAAAGCTCCGCGCCAGCCGGTCGTTGATGCGGAACGTGGCGAGCCAGGTCGGCGCGCCGAGCGCGAGGCCGGGCGGCCCGTGGCGGGCGAGCAGCGCCTGCATTTCTTCCGCGGTCGGCGGCGCCTCGCCGTCGCCCGCCCGCACGCCGATCAGGCGCCAGATGTCGCCCTCGACCGGGAACAGCGCCGCCGTGCCGCCGTCGTGCCACCAGAGATAGATGCTGGCCGGGTCCAGCCCGCCCGCGATCGGCGCGTCGCAGAGCAGAAACGTCTGGGGCTCGGTATGGCCGTCGAAGGGGATGTCGAGCGCGTGCCGCACCGTGCTGCGCCCGCCGTCGCAGCCGACCAGGTAGCGCGCGCGGCATTTTTGTTCGCGTCCGTCGGCATGGCGCAGCGTCGCGGTCACGCCGGCCGCGTCCTGCGCGAGGGCCAGAAATTCCACGCCGCGCTCGACGGCGCCGCCGAGTTCGCCGAGTCGCTCCGTGAGCAGCGCCTCGGTGCGCGACTGCGGCAGCAGGATCGGCTGCGGCCAGGGGCTGTCCACGCCCTCGCCGGTGCGCATGGCGGCGAGTTCGTGCCGGCCGTCGCCGAACCGCACGTGGTCCATGCGCCGCCCGGCGGCCAGGAAACGGTCCACGATCCCCATCGCCGCGAACGCTTCCAGGCTGGCGCTCCACACCGCCAGCGCCTTCGACACGGCGGCCGGCTGCTCCAGCCGCTCGATCAGAAGCGGCGCGAGGCCGAAGCGGCGGCAGGTGATCGCGGTCGCCAGCCCGGTCGGGCCGGCGCCGACGATCAGCACGTCGGTGTCCATCTCACACTCCCCAGCGCAGCGCCGGCGTATGCACCGGCGCGTCCCACAGCGCCGACAACTCGGCGTCGAGGCAGGTCACGGTCAGCGAGCAGCCGGCCATGTCGAGCGAGGTGACGTAGTTGCCGACCAGCGAGCGCGCGACTTTGGCGCCGCGGCGTTCCAGTTCGCGCCGTGCCGCGTGGAACATCACGTACAGCTCCATCAGCGGCGTGGCGCCAAAGCCGTTGACCAGCAGCAGCACGTTCCCCGATGCGGCGGCGCCGAGGTCGGCAGTGATCGCCGCGATCATCTCGGCGGCGAGTGCGTCCGCCGGCCGCAGTTTTTCGCGCCGCCGTCCCGGCTCGCCGTGGATGCCGACGCCGATCTCGATCTCGTCCTCGCCGATGGCAAACGTCGGGCGGCCGGCGGCGGGGACGGTGCAACTGGTCAGCGCCACCCCCATCGACCGCGTCGCCCGGTTCACCCGCGCGCCCAGCGCCGCGAGCGCCGGCAGGTCGCGGCCCTGCTCGGCGGCGGCGCCGACGATTTTCTCCACCACCAGCGTGCCGGCGACGCCGCGCCGCCCGGCGGAATAGGTGGAGGTCTCCACCGCCACGTCGTCGTCGGTCAGCACGGTCTCGACCTGGCCGCCGAACATCTCGCGCGCCATGTCGAAGTTCATCACGTCGCCTTCGTAGTTCTTGACGATGAACAGCACGCCGGCGCCGCTGTCGATCGCCGCCGCCGCCGCCGCCATCTGGTCGGGCGTGGGCGCGGTGAACACCTGGCCGGGACAGGCCGCGTCCAGCATGCCGTGGCCCACGAACCCGGCATGCAGCGGCTCGTGGCCGGAGCCGCCGCCCGAGAGCAGCCCGACTTTTCCGGGCTTTAATGCAACCCGCTTGACGAATTGCCGCCCCGGCCCGAGCGAAACGAGGTCGGCATGCGCCGCCGCCAGCCCGTCCAGGCTGTCGGCGAGGATCGTTTCGACCGAATTGAGAAACTTCTTCATTTAATCCCCCTGGCTGCGCCGTGGGCGGCGATCGCCGCCTTGACCGGGCCGACCGCGTTGGGCGCCATCGACAGGGTGTCGATGCCGGCATCGAGCAGGAACGGCACCAATGCCGGATCGCCCGCCGCGTCGCCGCACACGCCGACCTCCCGCCCGACCCGCGCGCCGTGCGCCGCCACCTCGGCGATCAGGCGCAGCACCGCCGGGTTGCGCAGGTCGGCGAGCGGCGCCACCGCGGCGATGTCGCGGGCGCTGGCGGTGACGTACTGCACCAGGTCGTTGGTGCCGATGGAAAAGAACGCCGCGTCGAACCGCCCGATCACCAGCGCCGCCGCCGGCACTTCGACCATGATCCCGAGCGGCGGCGCCGCCGCGCCCACGGCCGAAGCGGCCTGATCGAGCAGGGCACGGGCGGCCTGCAACTCCTCCGGCACGGTCACCATCGGCAGCATGATTTTCAGCGTCCCGTGCGCCGCGGCCCGCACCAGGGCGCGCAGTTGCACCGCGAACACATCGGGCCGCGCCAGCGACAGGCGCAGGCCGCGCTGGCCGAGGAACGGATTGGATTCGCCGGGCATGGTCAGGCCGGGGACCGGCTTGTCGCCGCCGGCATCCAGCGTGCGGATGGTCACCGGCCGGTCGCCGGCCCACTCCAGGATGCGGCGGTAGGCGCGGAGCTGCGTGTCCTCGTCCGGCGGGCCGGCGGCGAACATCAGTTCGGTCCGCACCAGCCCGATGCCGTCGCACAGCGCCGGGTCCAGCCGGTCCAGCTCGCGCGGGTCGGCGACGTTCAGCAGCACGCCGACGCGCCGCCCGGCCGCGGTGGCGGCGGGACGGTGCAGGAGCGCGGAATAATCCGGCGCCGCCGCCGTCGCGAACCGCGCGCGATCGGCGTCATCCGGGCCGAGCAGCAGCACGCCGGCAGCGCCGTCCAGCGCCGCCGTCTCGCCCGCCGCGGCCGCGACCGGCCCCAGCCCGACCACCATCGGCACGCCGCGCGCGCGGGCGAGCATGGCGACGTGGCTTGCCGGGCTGCCGGCGGACAGCGCGATGCCGCCGCCGCGCCAGTCGGTTTCCAGAAACAGCGACGGCGTCAGGTCGTCGGCGAGCACGATCGCCCCCAGCGGCAACGCAGGCACTGCCGCCGCGCCGCCGAGATGGCGCAGCACCCGCTCGGCGAGGTCGCGCAGATCGATGCCGCGGGCGCGGAAATAGGCGTCCTCGGCGGCCTCATACTCGGCCACCTGCACGCCGAGCGCCGCCGCCCACGCCGCATCCGCCGCCGCGCCGGAGGCGATGGCGGCCGAGCGCGGGCGCGCGCAGGGCCTCGTCCTGCAGCATCGCCACCTGGAATTCGATGATCCCCGCCGCATCGCTGCCCGCCTGCGCGGCGAGCGCCGCGAGGTCGGCGGCGGCGGCGGCGATCGCGGCCGCCAGCGCCGCCGCCTCCTGCTCGGGCGTGCCGGCGCGGCGCGGCTGGACGGCGGATGCGCCGAGGCGCACCAGCCGGCCGATGGCGGTGCCGGGTGCGGCCGGCCGGCCGGAAAACTCAGCCCGCGCCATCGTCAAAGTCGCGCCGGACCAGATCGACCAGTGCCGCCAGTGCCGCCGCGTCGCCGGCGCGCAGATGCAGCACGGCACCCGCCGGCGCCTTCAGCGCCATCACTTTGACCACGCTCTTCGCGTCGATCCACGGCCCGTCCGGCGCCAGCGCCACTTCCACCGCGACCGGAAACGTCTTGGCCAGCTTGGTCAGCTTCACCGCCGGCCGGGCGTGCAGGCCGGTCTTGTTGGTGAGCGGCACCGAGGCGGCGGGCGGGGTCATGCCGACAGCGCCTCGGCGGCGGCACGCACCTCGGCGAGCTTCGCGCCGCCGGATGCCTCCACCGCCGCCACCACCGCGCCCTCCACCACCGGCGCCTGGCAGATCGCGACGCGCGCGCGCCGCCCCTCCGGCAGCAGTTCGACGGCCATTTCGCTGTTGGTCTCGGCCCCGCCGAGGTCGAACAGCAGGGCCACTCCGGCCTCCGACCAGGCGCGGCCGATCGCCGCGATGATCGCCGCGACATCGGTGCCGAGGCCGCCGCCGGGCGCGCCGCCGCACCAGGCGAGCGGAACTTCCGGCCCGACCATCTGCCGCACCATCTCCGCCGCCCCGCGCGCCACGTCCGGCGAGTGCGAGACGATCACGATGCCGACGTTTTCGCTCATGCTTCGCACACCGCGCGCACGATCAAGGCGACCGACCGGCCGCCGGGATCGACATGGCCGATGCTGCGCGCGCCGAGAAATGCCGCCCGGCCACGCAACGCCTGCATCGGCGCGGTCGCCGCCTCGGCGGCATCGGCCACCTCCGGCAGATGCGCGGGCGGGTCGCCGGCGCGCAGCGCCTCCAGCACCGGCACCAGCACGTCCAGCATGGTTTTCGCGCCGACATCGGATTTGCCGCGCGCCTTCACCGCCGCGATCGCGGCGGCAAAGGCGTCGGCGGCTTCGGCGAGCGTCGGCTGCTCCGGCAGCGATTTGCCGAGCTGCATGAACAGCGTGCCGAACAGCGGGCCGGAGGCGCCGCCGACCTTCATCACCAGCGCCATGCCGACCGCATGCAGCGCCTGCGGCAGCGCCAGGGCGGCGATGCGGTCGAGATCGGCCAGCACGGCGTCGAACCCGCGCTTCATGTTGATGCCGTGGTCGCCGTCGCCGATCGCCTGGTCGAGCGCGGTGAGTTCGTCCGCATGGTCGCTCACGGTTTTTGCGACGGCGCGGATCAGGCGGCGCCGGAGCGTCTCGTCGATCGGCACGGCCTCGTTCTCCCCTGCTCGCCGCGGGCTTGCGCCAGCGTGGCCGATCGGGGCGGCGGCGGACAAGCCCATTTCGGCGCGCCGGAACGTGAACGGCGCTGGACCGGATGGGAACGCCGGCGGCGGGCGCCGCGGATAAGGTGCGCCGCTGTTCACTTGGGCGGTTCCCCGCATGTCCCTCTCCGAGACCGCCGACGCGCCCGCCGGCCTGACGGCCAAAGCGCGCAGCCGCGCCGGCTGGGCGAGTTTGCTGCTCGTCGTGGCCGCCGCCGCCGCGGTGCTGAGCGGGGTCGGGCTGGCGCTGCTGTGGCTGGCGCGCAACCCGCTCATCACCGGCTGGGACTATCTGAGCCACGCCAATGCGGCGATTGCGGATGCGGCGCTGGTGCGCGCGCATGACTGGGGCGAGGCGCGCGACCAGTTTTTCCTGCTCAACCGTTTCGAGCCGCCGGGGCTGCGGCTGCTCGGGGCGCCGCTGGCGCTGCTGTTCTGGCCGTCGGCGCTGACGGCGCTGCGGCTGTCGGCGACGGTCTGCTTCGTGCTGACGGGCGGCGTGCTGTTCGCCGGACTGCGCCGGATCGCCGGCGCCGCGGGGGCGGCGGTTGCCGTGCTGGCCTACGCGCTGGCGCCGGTGAACATTTCCGGCGCGCAGAATTTCATGACCGAGCAGGTGCTGCTGCCCTGCGCCGCCGTGGTGATCGCCGCGCTGGCGGCGGAACTGGGCGCGGCCGAGGCGCGGCCGTCGGCGCGCGGCGTCGTGCGACTCGGCGTGCTGGGGCTGGCGCTCGGCTGGGGGACGCTGACCAAGCTGACGTTCTTGCCGACGATGGTGGTGCCGTGGGTGGGCGTCGCGGCGTGGCTGTGGTGGCGGCGGCGCGACGCCGGCGCGCTGCTGCTGCGGCTGGCGCTGCCCGGCGCGCTGCTGCTGTTCGTGGCCTGGCCGGCCTATGCGCTGAACCTGCCGCGCTACCTCGCCTATGCGCACGCGACCGCCGACGGGTTCGGGTTCGCGATCTGGCCGGAGCGGGGGTTGGCGTTCGCGCTGCGGCTGGTCGAGTCGCTGGTCGGCGACGCATTCGGGCCGGCCGGGGCGCTGGTGCTGGTGGCGGGCGCGGCGCTGCTGGCGCTGTGCTGGCGCCGGCTCGCGCCGGAGGCGCGCGTGCTGGCGGCGCTGTGCGTGGTCGCGAGCCTGCCCGCGCTGGCCGCCTATTGTTTCTCGCGCAACCAGACCGACCGCTATCTGGCGCTGGATACGCTGCTGCTCGGCACGGCGGCGGGGATCGGGTTCGGGGCGGCGCTGCGCCGGGCGCTGCCGCTGGCGCGCGCCGTCGTTGCGCTGGTGCTGCTCGGCGCGGCGGCGGAGCTCGGCGCCGCCTGGGCGATCGCGTTCGGCGCACCGGCGGCCGGCCCGCTGCTGTCGGGGTTGGCCTATGCCAGCACGCGGGCGAACTACGCCTGCGATTACCGCGTGCTGGCGCGGCTGACGCCGCCGCGCGACGGGCCGGTGCGCATCGGCATTTTCGGCGAGACGCAGGGGGTGAACCCGTACGACGTGACCTATGGCTACCGCCGCGCCGGGGTGCCGCTCGATGTCGTGCAGTTCTCCGACAGTTCGTCCGACGCGATCGACTGGGCGCCGATTCTGCAGGACGCGGCGCAGGTGGATTACGTGATCGAGCCGGTGCTGGCCGAGGGCTGGTATGCCGGCATCGCCACCAACCGCGCGCGCGACGCGTTCCTGGCGCGGCTGCCGAGCGCGGCGGTGGTCGATCCGATGGGCGAGGTGGCGACCGGACCGGCGCCGGAATGCGTGGTGCGGCTGTTTGCGGTGCATCCGCTGCCCGGCAGCAAGC
The DNA here is from genome assembly GCA_963786445.1 of uncultured Pseudomonadota bacterium. GTDB lineage: Bacteria > Pseudomonadota > Alphaproteobacteria > Acetobacterales > Acetobacteraceae > JAFKFJ01. The sequence goes on along the minus strand of CAWAZU010000028.1, from coordinate 219,759 downwards.
CGCCCCGCCGCCCGCCGCTGCATCCGGACACGTTCATTCCGGGATGGAGCGGCGGGTTCTGAGGGTCCAGTATGTTGTTATATCGGAACAATAAGGTCGTGCCTGGGCGCAGGGCGGTTACGCCCGAACGGGCGGGGTGCCCGGTGCCAGCGGGGGCGTGAGGAGGCTGGGCCGCGGCCGTGCTCGGGATGGCGGCCGGGGAGGGACGGCGGGGCATGACGGGACCGCCGGCCGGATGGGCGGCGGAGAGCCACGGGACCGGCCTGCTTCCGGCCCGAGGACAGGCTCCGGGCCGGCGGCGGGCGGACCCCCAGCATCCGGCAGAGCGGGCGGAGCAGCCGCCCGGCCTGCGGCGCGGCAGCCAGCAGCTCCGCCATCGCCGGATCGGCGAGCAGGTGCTGCAACTGCGAGGCGGCGGACGCGGCCTGCGGCAGCCGGCGCACCAGCCAGGCGAAGCCGCGCGGCAGACGGAGGGGCGGGGGCTGGATTGGACGGGGGGATCGCAGGCGATGGCGCGGCGGCGGCAGCGTGCCGGCGCGGACCTTCTCCGCGAGGCGGGCGAAGCGGCGCCGCGGTGCGGCGCAGCCGCGACCAGAGCAGGAGCATCAGCGGCCCGGCGAGCCACAGGCCGGCGCCGCGCGCGGCGATGGCTCGGCACAGGCCGTCGAGCACGCGGGCGAAGCGGTCGGCCAGGGCGGGGGAAGCGAGGGGTTGCACGACAGGGACACTAACATGAGGGACGGCGGGCTGGGCAAGCTTGCCGGTGCGACAGATCGGTCGTCCTCGCGGGCGGCGGCACCCCATAGGCGCCAAGATAGCGGAGAAGCCGCGGATTTGTTCCCTCTCCTCCCGGCTTCGGGAGGAGAGGGTCAGGGTGAGGAGGGCGGTGCCGCAGCACCGAGCGGCGGTTAGATCCACCTCACCCTGACCCTCTCCCCCCGCAAGAGCGGGCGGAGAGGGAAAAACGAAGAGGCGGCGGCGATTTTCGGGCTGCGACGCGACCGTTTCGAGGGACGGATTGGGCGGCGGGGCAGTTCGTGCTATCTTTGCCTCATGTCAGTGGCACTCAATCGCCCGCCGGCGCGGATGACGGTGGCCGAGTTTCTGGACTGGGACTCGGACGATCGCTCCGGCCGGCAATGGCAACTGGTCGATGGCGAGCCGGTGGCGATGGCGGTCGGCCACGTTGATCACGGCGCCATGCTGGCGGAACTGGGCGGCTGATCGGGAACCATCTCGCGCGGCGCGACGTCTGGCGCGCCGCCATGTTTCTCAGTGTCATTCCACGCATCGCGGCCCATCAGAACCTGCGGATCGCCGACCTCGGCGTGATCGGCATGCCGGCGCGCGACGGGATCGCGGTGAACGATCCGGTGCTGCTGGCGGACATCATCTCGCCCAACAGCTACGCCGAGACACGCGCCAATATCTGGGCCTACGCGACGCTGCCGAGCGTGCGCGAAATCCTGGTCGTGTCACAGCACCCGCATCGAGGTCGAGCTGTTCCGGCGCGATGATGCCGGATCTGGCCGGAGCAGCCGCGCGTGTTCAACGATGGCGATACGGTCCACCTCGCCAGCATCGACCTCGCGCTGCCGGTGCGCGCGCTGTATCGGACGACGTCGCTGGCGCCGGCATGAGCGAAGTGGCCGGCGCTGGCGTCGCTGTCCTTTTCATTGCTGTATCTCAACCATCCTGGCCGAGAATTGCTTGTGCCAGCCGCCTGCATACTTCGTCTTCCCCCAACATACTCCAGTCAATCCCCTTTATATTTAGCAAGACTCGGACTGTATTCAAAGACTTCTTTCGATGTGACCCCGTACCAGACGGGTAAGATAAGCCGAGTCTCTTCAAGTATCTCTCGCGTGAATATCGAATTGAATTCTCTCTTTGTCCAACCTTGGTTCGAAAAGAAATTCTTGCTCAATATAAGTACGCATTTACGACAAGTCTTAAGCCCCTTCTCTATACTCTCGCGCAGACTATCGCCAACCTTCATAGAAAACTCGTCGTACCAAACCGGGCACAGCATTCCTTGCAGCTTCGAAGCGATTGCTTTTGCGACAACCTCCTTGTCGCGGGAGTCACTGGCTAATAAACGCTAACGGCCTCTCGAACTGCGACCTCGCCGCAGCATGGGTTAGGAGATCGAGAACTGAATTTTTTGCCCAAGTTCCGTCCCCCGCTTCTTAAGTTGCAGTATATCTGCCTCGCTAAGCGAGGACCTTGGAATAGATAAAGATCCTCGTGGATGCCGGGATGTCTAGCGAGGAGGTCCATTCCGGGTCGCCAAAGAATTGAGCTTGCATTACAAACGGGTTTTCGTTTCGTATCCCCAGCACGCCCGCAAAACTGCGCGCGGATGGCAACATTACCTTCCCATCGAGCTGAAATTGTGATTTTCCATGTTGCAATTTCGCAAGAAGATCGAAAAAATAGTCGAGTGAACGTTGATTGCCACTGACGTAGCAGGTGACAAACGCTATGTGTGCCGAGAAGTCATAAAGATCACCGTCTCAACATCATGGAAATCCGCTCCCGGTGGCTCTGCGGTACACCTTTGCTGTGTAGTTAAAATCGCCGTCAAAGTATTCGCGCAGAGTTGCCATTTTTCACCGTCAACTTTGGGAGGCTTTTAGTTAAATGGGCCGCGGACCAACATTGCTGTACCGCGGATCGCAACGGTCGTGAATCCGCGTCCGAACCGATTACAGCGCAATCGCGCACGCTTGAGAAGGCGGATGTTTTCTGACCGGCAAACCAGTCCCGCAGGCCTCCATTCAGCCCACCAGCGCGGCGAGCCGCTTCGGCGCGATCAGCGCATAACTGCGCCGCACCAGCGCCGCCACTTCGTCCCATTCGGCCGCCGCGTCCAGCCGCATGCCGATCCAGCCCTTCACGCCGACATAGGGCGGGGCGAAGAAATGCGCCGGATCGGCGGCGCGCAGCAGTTCCTGGCTGCCCCGCGGCGCCTTGCACCAGAGTGCCGCGCCGCCCGAATCGGCCCGCTCCATCGCGAAAATCCTGCCGTCCACGCGATAGGTCGGCCCGCGCCGCAGCGGCACTTCCGCGGCCTCCGGCAGCGCGAGGCACAGCGCGCGCAATCGCGCACCGGCCTCGCTCCGGGCAAGCGCCTGCCAGCGGTCGAGAGCACGGGTGGGCATGGAACAAAACAGGCGCGGCCGGCGCCACGCTGTCAACGGGTGAAGCATGCGCCGCCCGCGCTTGCACCCGCGCCCCGCCCCCGCGATCCTGCCCCGGCACGGGAGGCACCAATGGACGAGGATTTCCGCAAGGCGGCGCTGGACTACCACCGCCTGCCGCGACCTGGAAAACTGTCGGTCGAGCCGACCAAGCGCATGGCCACCCAGCGCGACCTCGCGCTGGCCTATTCGCCCGGCGTCGCCGCCGCCTGCCTGGAGATCGCCGCCGATCCCGAGGCCGCGCACGATTATACCGTCCGCGGCAATCTCGTCGCGCGTCATCTCCAACGGTACCGCCGTGCTCGGCCTCGGCAACATCGGCGCGCTGGCCGGCAAGCCGGTGATGGAGGGCAAGGCCGTACTGTTCAAGAAATTCGCCGGCATCGACGTGTTCGACATCGAGGTGAACGAGGCCGATCCCGACCGCTTCTGCGACGTGGTCGCCGCCCTGGAGCCGACCTTCGGCGCCATCAACCTCGAGGACATCAAGGCGCCGGAGTGCTTCGAGATCGAAGCCAAGCTGCGCGCGCGCATGAAAATCCCGGTGTTCCACGACGACCAGCACGGCACCGCCATCACCGTCGCCGCCGCGGTGCGCAACGGGCTGCTGCTGCAAGGCAAGACGCTCGCCGGCGTGCCGCCTCGTCACTTCCGGCGCCGGCGCCGCGGCGATGGCCTGCGTCGATCTGCTGGTGGTCGATGGGGCTGCGGCCGGAGAACGTCACGCTCACCGACATCAAGGGCGTGGTCTATGCGGGGCGCCCCGGCCTGGACGCGCGCATGGGCCGCTACGCGCGCGCGACCGAGGCGCGCACGCTCGACCAGGTGCTCGACGGCGCCGACATTTTTCTCGGCCTCTCGGCACCGCGACGTGCTCAAGGCGGAGTGGCTGGGCAAGCTTGCGCCCAAGCCGCTCATCCTCGCGCTCGCCAATCCCGATCCCGAAATCGCGCCGGAGGCGGTGCGCGCGGCGCGGCCGGATGCGATCGTGGCAACCGGGCGCAGCGACTATGCCAACCAGGTCAACAACGTCCTGTGTTTCCCGTTCATCTTCCGCGGCGCGCTCGACGTGGGCGCACGCACCATCGACGAGCCGATGCAGCTCGCCGCGGTGGAGGCGATCGCGGAGCTGGCGCGCATCGAGGCGAGCGAGGTGGTCGTCGCCGCCTATGGCGGTGCGGCGCCGACCTTCGGCCCCGACTACATCATCCCCAAGCCGTTCGACCCGCGGCTGATCCTGCACATCGCGCCGGCGGTGGCGCGCGCGGCGATGGCGAGTGGCGCCGCGACGCGGCCGATCGCGGATTTCGTCGCCTACAAGCGCGAACTCGAACGCTCCGTGTTCCGCACCGGCCAGCTCATGCGCCCGGTGTTCGAGGCGGCGCGCGCCGCCCCCATGCGCATCGTCTATGCCGAGGGCGAGGACGCGCGCGTGCTGCGCGCCGTGCAGACCGCGCTGGACGAGCAGATGGCGCTGCCGATCCTGCTCGGCCGGCGCAGCGTGATCGCCGCGCGGGTGCGCGAACTCGGGCCTGCGCATGGACCTGGAGAAAGACCGTGCGCGTGCTCGACCCGGCGTCCGACGAGGACGTGTTCGCGCCGCTGATCGGCACCTATCGAAAGCTCGCCGGGCGGCGCGGCGTGCCGCCCGATGCCGCCGCGCGCCGCGTGCGCCAGCGCGCCACCGTCGCGGCGGCGCTGCTGCTGCAGGCGGGAGAGGCGGATGCGGCGATCTGCGGCGGCTTCGGCGACTGGTGGCAGCACATGCAGCTACGTCCTGCCGATCATCCCCAAACGAGCCAGACGTGTCGCGCATCTACGCGCTCTCCTGCCTGATCCTGCCGGCCGGCGTGCTGTTCATCTGCGACACCCACATGAACGTCGATCCCACCGCCGAGCAGGTCGCCGAGATGACGGTGCTGGCGGCCGAGGCGGTGCGCGGCTTCGGCATCGCGCCGAAGGCGGCGCTGCTGTCGCATTCCAATTTCGGCGCCTCCAACTCGCCGACCGCGCGCAAGATGCGCCAGGCGCTGGCGCTGCTGCGCGCCCGCGCGCCGGAGCTGGAGGTCGATGGCGAAATGCACGCCGACGCCGCCCTGAGCGAGGCGATCCGCGCCCGCGCGGTGCCCGACAGCCGGCTTTCCGGCACCGCCAACCTGCTGGTCATGCCGTGCCTGGATGCCGCCAACATCGCCTTCAACCTGCTGAAGGCGGCGGCCGACGCGCAGCCGGTGGGGCCGCTGCTGCTGGGCATGAGCAAGCCGATCCATGTCGCGGTGCCGAGCGTGACCGCGCGCGGCATCCTCAACATCAGCGCGGTGGCGACGCGGCAGGCGCAGGCGCTGCGCGCATGATCTTCTTCCTGCTCGGCGTCGCGGCGCTGGTGGGACTGATGGCGCTGCTCGGCGCGTTCTCGCGCGCGCAGATCGCGACCATCAAGGAGTTTCTGCTGTGGTTCGCCGCCATCGCCGGAGTGGTGCTGGCGGTGCTGCTGCTGTTCACCGGCCGCGGCTTCGCCGCGATCTGGGCGCTCGGCCTGCTGGCGCCGATGTTCTGGGGCCAGCTCAAGGGGGTGCGGGCGCAGCGCGGCGGCGGCGGGGCGGCCGGGCGGGCGCGGCCGGCACGCGGCACGATGTCCCGCGACGAAGCCTATCAGGTGCTGGGCCTCGCGCCGGGCGCGAGTGCCGAGGACATCCGCGCCGCGCACCGGCGCCTGATCCGCACGGCGCATCCCGATGCCGGCGGCTCCGACTGGCTCGCCGTCCGCATCAACCAGGCGCGCGACGTGCTGCTCGGCTGATCGCGGGGCGGTTCCCCCCGCGAGGCAACCCTGGCGCGGCGTCCGGCGCTAAAGTGCCGTGCTCGACAGGGTGAACGGCCCGACAGCTTCCCATCGCCAACCGGCCGTGCCACTGCTCGCGCCGCGTCGGACAGAACAAGGAACCGTGCTCACGTGATCAAGAAGCTGCGCAAGGCCGTCCTGCCCGTCGCCGGGCTGGGGACGCGCTTCCTGCCCGGCCACCAAGGCGATCGCCAAGGAAATGCTGCCGGTCGTGGACAAGCCGCTGATCCAGTATGCGGTCGAGGAGGCGCGCGCCGCCGGGATCGAGCAGTTCTGCCTGGTCACCGGCCGCGGCAAGACCGCGCTGGTCGAGCATTTCGACATCGCCTACGAGCTGGAGGCGACGCTGAAGCGAGCGCGGCAAGCACAAGGAATTGCAGGAGCTGCGCGCGCACCACCTGCCGCCCGGCGCGATCACCACGGTGCGCCAGCAGGTGCCGCTCGGCCTCGGCCACGCCATCTGGTGCGCGCGCGCCTTCATCGGCGAGGACCCGTTCGCCATCCTGCTGCCCGACGACCTGGTGCTGGCCGACGTGCCCTGCATGAAGCAGCTCGCCGACGTCTATGCCGAGACCGGCGGCTGCGTGGTGGCGGTGACCGAGGTGCCGCGCGAACAGACCAGCCGCTACGGCATCCTCGAGATCGGCAGCGACGACGGCAGGCTGGTGGAAGTGCGCGGGCTGGTGGAAAAGCCGAAGCCCGAGGAGGCGCCGTCGAACCTCTCGATCATCGGCCGCTACGTGCTGCTGCCGGAGGTCGATCGAGTATCTCGCGCGCATGGAACGCGGCGCCGGCGGCGAGGTGCAGTTGACCGATGCGATGGCCAAGCTGATCGGCAAAGTGCCGTTTCACGGGCTGCGCTACGAGGGGCGGCGGTTCGACTGCGGCGACAAGGTGGGGTTTCTGGAGGCCCAGATCGCCTTCGCGCTGAAGCGGCCGGACCTGGCCCCTGCGGTGCGGGCGTTCCTGAAGGATTACATCACGCCGGAGGTCTAGTCGCCGGCCAGGGAAGGGAAAACACGCCGATGGCATTTCGCCACGAGTTCGATGCCACCGTGCTGCGCGAATACGACATCCGCGGCATCGTCGGCCGCACCCTGCATCCGGCCGATGCGTTCGCCATCGGCCGCGTGTTCGGCAGCATCGTCGCCCGCGCCGGCGGGCGCACCGTCGCCGTCGGCTATGACGGGCGGCTGTCCTCGCCCGACCTGGAACCGAAGCTGGTCGAGGGCCTGGCGCGCGAGCGGGATGGAAGTGCTGCGGATCGGCCGCGGGCCGACGCCGATGCTGTATTACGCCGCGACGGTGCGGCGCACCGACGGCGCGGTCATGGTCACCGGCAGCCACAACCCGCCCGACTACAACGGCTTCAAGATGATGCTGCAGGGCAAGCCGTTCTTCGGCCCGCAGATCACCGAGATCGGCACGCTCGCCGCCGCCGGCAACGTGGTCGAGGCCGCCCCCGGCAACGTCTCGACCATCGACATCTCGGCCGACTACGTGGCGCGCCTGATCTCCGACTGGGACGGCGGCGACCGGCTGCTGAACGTGGTGTGGGACAACGGCAACGGCGCGGCCGGCGAGGTGCTGCAGCGGCTGGTGGCCTCGCTGCCGGGCCAGCATACGGTGCTGTTCCCCGAGATCGACGGGCGCTTTCCGAACCATCATCCCGACCCGACGGTGCCGAAGAACCTGGCGGCGCTGATCGCCGAGGTGCGGCGGCGCGGCGCCGACCTCGGCATCGCCTTCGATGGCGACGCCGACCGCATCGGCGTGGTCGATGACACCGGCGAGATCATGTTCGGCGACCAGCTGATGGTGGTGCTGGCGCGCGACGTGCTGAAGGCCAAGCCCGGGGCCACCATCATCGCCGACGTGAAGGCGAGCCAGGTGCTGTTCGACGAGGTGGCGCGCGCCGGGCGGTGTGCCGCTGATGTGGAAGACCGGCCACAGCCTGATCAAGGCGAAGATGGCCGAAATCGGCTGCCCGCTCGCCGGCGAGATGTCGGGCCACATCTTCTTCGCCGACCGCTGGTACGGGTTCGACGACGCGCTGTACGCGGCGCGTGCGGCTGCTCGGCATCGTCGCGCGCATGGACGAAAAACTGTCTGCGGTGCGCGCGGCGCTGCCGCAGGTGGTGAACACGCCGGAGCTGCGTTTCGCCTGCGACGACACGCGCAAGTTCGCGGTGATCGAGCGAGGTGGCGGCGCGGCTGAAGGCGGCGGGGGCGAAGCTGACGGACATCGACGGCGTGCGCGTGCAGACCGCGGACGGCTGGTGGCTGCTGCGCGCCTCCAACACCCAGGCGGTGCTGGTGGCACGCGCCGAGGCACACGACGCGGCCGGGCTGGAGCGGCTGAAGGCGGCGCTGGTCGATCAACTGGCGCAGTCGGGGCTGGCGGCGCCGGATTTTTCCGGGGCCAGTTCGGGGCACTGATGCCGGGCGGCCAAACGCTTGACCGTCATGGCCGGGCTTGTCCCGGCTATGACGAAATCCGAATGGCATGGGTCACAAGTTCGGCCTGCTCACCGGCGCTCGGCGCCATCATGCCTCGGGAACTTAGCCACATCGCCGGGCGCAGGACCATATAACCAAAAAAGTGGTTGCGTTCTGCCGCTGCGGCGCTATATGTGACCGCATGAAGGTCGATACCGCCGCAACAGTGTTCGCCGAACTCGGCAACCGTACGCGCCTCGACATCCTGCGCCTCCTGATCAAGGCTGGCCGCGATGGTCTGCCGATCAGCGATATCCAGCTCCGACTCGACATTCCGCCTTCGACGCTCGCATTTCATCTTCGCGGCCTCGTCGGCGCGGGGTTGGTAAGCCAGGAAAAGCGAAGCCGCACGGTGCTGTGCCGCCCCTGCTTCGATCGCATCAACGAAGCGGCATCGTTCCTCAAGGAGGAGTGTTGTATCGGGGTCGATCAGGTCATATCGCGCCACAAAAAGGTGGCGTGAAAATTTTTTGCCCAGATACCACCACAACACTAGTCATGTCGCTTTGTCGCCAGGAAGAACCTCATGCAGACGCACAGCCCTATCGGATCATGCTGTTCCAGGCCGAAGTTCAATGCTGTCGGCGGGGTTGATATCTGCACATTGCCCCGAGCTTGTCGGTCGCCACGGCAAGCGACGCTCGGAGAGAACCGCAAGACCGCAGACTGCGCGCTCGCTGACCACGCATCTAGGGTAGGGCGCGCGGTTTGCTGGTTCGCTGCCATGCTGCTGCGCAGGAATTCGCCGTGACCGTGCATGGGGCAAACACCGGTTCGGTCCGACCGATGAAACCCTACCACATGGGGCTTGCAGCGCTCGTCGCGGTCATCTGGGGGATCGCCTTCGTGGTGAGCAAGATCGGCCTTGAGAGCTTTACACCCCCGCAGTTGACTGCGCTCAGGTTCATGGTGGCGGCGGTTGCTGCAATCTGGCTCCCTCGGCCACGAATCCGTTGGAGAGTTCTCATCGCCATTGGATTGACGGTTTTCACCGGCCAGTTTCTGCTCCAGTTCTTTGGCATCGCAAACGGCATGCCTGCCGGACTCACGGCGGTTGTCGTGCAGACGCAAGCACTCTTCACGGTGGTCCTCGCCGCGTTGGCTATCGGAGATAGGCCGAGCACCCAGCAGGCCGTTGGAATGCTCGCAGCCCTCATTGGACTGTTGATCATCGGCCTGTCTTTAGGTGGCAGCATAACCGTCGTCGGATTCACGCTCACTCTGGCTTCAGCCGTGAGTTGGGCAATCGGAAATGTCCTGGTGAAACGTTTGCCCAAGACCAATATGCTTCATCTCATGGTGTGGGCGAGTCTCGTTCCCCCGCTTCCGGCATTGGGCATTTCGTGCATTCTGGATGGGCCGCAATCACTGATCCAAGCCGTGGCGGCTGCGCCGTGGCTGGGCATCTGTGCCCCTATCTACCTGGGCCTTTTGGCCAGCGTCCTGGCTTATGCCGTGTGGGGCAACTTGCTGCACCAATATCCGACCGGCGCCGTGGCTCCGTTCGCTCTACTTTCGCCATGCGTCGGCGCTGTTGCTTCGGCGTTCGTGTTCGGCGAGCGCTTCAGCGCGCCTCGCCTTGCAGGAATGGCGTGCATCCTCCTCGGCGTAGCAATTGTCGTTTTCCCGCTGCATGGCCTGCATCGTCTTGCAATGGCTAGGGCTCGTGCTCGATGACGTCGATCTATCCCCACAGTCACGCCTTTTTGTCGATATCAGCGAGCGCAGCGAGCGTGGCAATTATTCATCTCGTATCGGCGCTGCGTCGCGCGCGGTCTCTACCCCCCGGATTGGGCCGGCAACGGCAGCGAGACGCCGCAAACCGGCGAGCGAGCATGGTGACCCGCCCTACGCCTCCGTTCCCCGCAGCGGCACCACGTACGGCCCTTCGGGGATGACCGCCACGGCCGCATCGCCGTGGCGCGCGATGCTTTCGGCAACCGCATCCTCGACCGACGGCGATCATCTCGACGCCAGTGATGCGCCGCGCCTCCTCGTCGAGTCCGGTGGTGTAGAGCTGCACGCGGTCCGAGCCGCATCGGCTTGAGCTGCATCTCGGTCTGCCACTCGTCCACCTCGGCGAGCGATTTCGCCATCGAGCGTCGCCAGGAACCGCTCCGGCCCGAGCTGCACCAGGCGCTCCTGCGCGGCGCGGAACTCGGCCGACCCGAAACCCTCCGAACAGGCCGACGCAATGATGAGCGTGCCGCCGGGGGCGAGGATGTCGAGCGGCGTCACCATGCCCTTGACCGTCTGGTAGTAGGTCTTGTCGAGCGGATACCCGGCCGCCGAGGTGAGCACGGTGGCGAACTGCCGGCCGACCGGCATGGCGGTCGCGGCGGCGACGAATTCCACCGCCTCCAGATGGCTCGCGATGATCTCGCCGAAATTGACGAAGGCGAGGTCGCGGTCCTCGTCGATCACGGTGTTGAGCGCCAGCACGTCGCCGAGCATCCGCACGATCTCCAGCTGCTCCTCGTGCAGCGGGTTGCCGACCAGGTTGCACTGGACGGCGAGCGGGTCCTCCATGAAGCGGGCGGAGTGGAAGGTGCGGATGGTGGTGTGGTGGGCGACGCCGGGGGCGACCACTTTGCGCCCGCCCGACCAGCCGGCCATGAAATGCGGCTCGACCAGGCCGGTGGCGATGCGCAGCCCGGCCTGCACGAAACGCCGGTCGAGACGGACCGGCACGCCCCGGCCGCGCGTGACGCCGAGGTCGATATGGTCGTCGTCGTTGCGGGCAAAATGGTTTTCCACGCGCACGTGGCGCATCACCCATTCGTCGCCGACAACGTCAAGCAGTTCGTCGCCTTCGTTGGGACGGTGCAGGCCGGTCGCGACCAGCACGGTGATGGCGTCGCGCGGGATGCCCGCTTCGGTCATGTCCTCGATCATCGGGCGGAGGAACAGGCGGTTGGGCACCGGACGGGTGATGTCGCAGATCAGGATGCAGGCGCTGTGCTTGCCGCGCGCGTGCTCGCGCAGGCGGCCGGCGTCGAGCGCGGCGCGCACAGCGGAGTGCGGATCGGGCAGTTTCGCAAGCTGGCGCTTGCGGATCAGCGTCGGTTGCGCGCCGTCGGGCAGGCGGACCTCCAGGTGGCCGCGACCGAAGGCGATGCGCACGGTGTCCGCCATGCCGGTTCCCTCCCGCTGCGGGGGAACCAGCGTAGCACGCGGACAAGCGGATGCGCACATCGTCGCCGGCCGCTTGTTCCCGCCCGGCCGCTCCCTTAGGGTCTGGCGCAGCGAACGCGGGCAGGGAGGGGTTCGGCCATGCATGTCCTCATCATCGGCGCGGCGGGGATGATCGGCCGCAAGCTCACGGCGCGGCTCGCCGCCGACGGCGGCCTGGGCGGGCGGGAGATCACTGCGCTCTCGCTCGTGGACGTGATCGCGCCGGACGCGCCGGCGGGCGTCAAGGCGCGGGTCGCGACCGAGGCGCTGGACCTCTCGGCGCCAGGCGCCGCCGCACGCAGCATCGCCGGCCGGCCCGACGTGATTTTTCATCTCGCCGCCATCGTCTCCGGCGAGGCGGAGGCGGATTTCGAGAAAGGCTACCGCATCAACCTCGACGGCACGCGCGCGCTGTTCGAGGCGATAAGGCTGGAAGGCGCGCGGCAACGCTACGCGCCGCGCGTGGTGTTCACCTCCTCGATCGCGGTGTTCGGCGCGCCGTTCCCCGCGGCGATCGGCGACGAGTTCTTCTGCACGCCGCTGACCAGCTACGGCACGCAGAAGGCGATCGACGAATTGCTGCTCGCCGACTATTCGCGGCGCGGCCTTTTCGACGGCATCGGCATCCGGCTGCCGACCATCTGCATCCGCCCCGGCAAGCCGAACAAGGCGGCGTCCGGCTTCTTTTCCAACATCCTGCGCGAGCCGCTCGCGGGTCACGAAGCGGTGCTGCCGGTCGGCGAGGACGTGCGCCACTGGCACGCCAGCCCGCGCGCCGCGGTCGGCTTTCTGCTCCATGCGGCCACGCTCGACACGGCGCAGCTCGGCGCGCGGCGCAACCTCACCATGCCCGGCCTGTCGGCGACCGTCGGCGAGCAGATCGCGGCGCTGCGGAAACTGGCGGGGGACAGGGTCGCAAAACTGATCCGCCGCGAGCCGGACGCGACGATCGCCGGCATCGTCGCCGGCTGGCCGCGCAATTTCGACGCGCGCCGCGCGGAGGCGCTCGGCTTCCGCGCCGAACGCTCGTTCGAGGACATCATCCGCGTGCATATCGAGGACGAGCTCGGCGGCAAGCTGCCGTCGTGACATGACGTGAGCGACGGCGCCGCGCTGGATCAGACGCCCGACGTCGATGCGCTGTGCCGGCTCGGCCTGCAACTGTGGCGCGACGGCGCGCGCGCGGCGGCGCTGGACACGCTGGCAGGCGCCGCGGCACGGCACCCGGAGCACGCCGATGCGCGCAGCAATCTCGGCAACGCGCTGCTGGAACTGGGCCGCACCGCGGAGGCGCTGCCGCACCTGGAGGCAGCCGCGGCGCTGCGGGCCGATGTCGCGCCGACGCAGTACAACCTCGGCAACGCGCTGCTCGCCGCGGGCCGCAAGGAGGACGCGGCGGCGCGGTTCCGCACGGCCCTCGGCCTCGACCCGACACATGCCGGCGCGCACAACAATCTTGGCAACGCGCTGCGCGCGCTCGGCCGGCTCGACGAGGCGGTTGCCTGCTACCGGCGCGCGGTGGCGCTGCGGCCCGACCTGGCCGGCGCGCACAACAATCTCGGCTCGACGCTGCTGGCGCTGCATCGCCCGGCGGAGGCGGAGACGGCGTTGCGTGCCGCGCTGCGGTGCCGGCCCGACGACGCGGACGCCTGCAACAATCTTGGCGGCGCGCTGCTCGCGCGCGACCGGCCGGAGGAAGCGCTGGCGCAGTTCCGCCGTGCCGTGGCACTCGACGCCGCGCAGGTGCAGGCGCGATTCGGCGAAAGCCTCGCGTTGCTGGCGCTCGGGCGCTATCGCGAAGGCTGGGCGGCCTATGAAAGCCGCTGGCTCGATCCCCGGTTCTGCGAGGACGAGCGCAGCTACGAGGTGCCGCTGTGGCGCAACGCGCCGGGCAGCACGATCGCCGGCCGCACGCTGCTGCTGCACGCCGAGCAGGGGCTTGGCGACACCATCCAGTTCGTGCGCTACGTGCCGCTGGTGCGCCGCCTCGGCGCGCGCGTGGTGCTGGAGGCGCAGGCGCCGTTGCTGCGGCTGCTCGACGGGATGGCCGATGCGATGATCGAAGCGGGCGCCGACCTGCCGCCATGCGACGCGCATTGCCCGCTGCTCAGCCTGCCGCTCGCCTTCGGCACCGAGCTGCCGACCATCCCGGCGACGATTCCCTACCTGCGCAGCGACACGGCGCTGACGGCCGCATGGCGGCAGGCGCTCGGGCCGCGCACCGGCCTGCGCGTCGGCCTTTCCATCTCCGGCAGCCCCGAGCATCCCGAGGACGCGCTGCGCTCCATCCCGGCCGCACTGCTGCGGCAGCTGCTGCTGCTGCCGGGCGTGGAATTCCATCTCGTGCAAAAGCAGCTTCGCGAGAGCGACGCCGCGGTGCTGCGCGAACTGCCGGGCGTGCGCATCCATGCCGACCGGCTCTCGGATTTCGCCGACACGGCGGCGCTGCTTGCCGCGCTCGATCTGCTGGTCAGCGTCGATACCTCGGTCGCGCATCTCGGCGGCGCACTCGGCCTGCCGGTCTGGCTGCTGGTGCAGTCGAACGCCGATTTCCGCTGGCTGCGCGTGCGCAGCGACAGTCCGTGGTATCCGACGCTGCTGCTGTTCCGCCAGACCGAGCCGCAGCGGTGGGAGCCGGCGCTGGCGCGCGTCGCCGATGCGCTGCGCAGGCGCGCCGCGCAAGCGCGCTACGACGCCAGCTGAATCTGCGCCTCCTGCACCGCCCGCAGCGTCTCGCTCCGCCGCGTCAGCACCTCGTCCAGCCAGTCGCTGCGCATCTCCGGCACCGAAGAGAGCAGAAGTTCGGTGTACGGATGATAGGGTGGCGCGAACACGCGCGCCGTGTCGCCGCCGGCGACCAGCCGGCCCTTCAGCATCACCGCGACCTTGTTGGCGATGCGCTTGACGGTGCCGAGGTCGTGCGTGATGAACAGATACGCGATGCCGAGCTGTTCCTGCAGCCGCTTGAGCAGGCGCAGGATTTCCTCGCCGACCAGCTGGTCGAGCGCGCTCGTCACCTCGTCGCAGATGATGAGGTCGGGTTCGGCGGCGAGCGCGCGGGCGATGCCGACGCGCTGCTTCTGCCCGCCCGAGAGTTCGCCCGGCTTGCGCGAGATATAGTGCTCCGGCAGGTCCATCATGCGCAGCAGTTCCAGCACGCGCGCGCGCACCTCGCTGCGCGAGCGGCCGAAATAGAACTGCACCGGACGGCCGATGATCTCCAGCAGCGTCTGGTTCGGGTTCAACGCGACGTCCGGCATCTGGTAGATCATCTGGATGCGGCGGAGCTGGTCCTTGCTGCGGCTCGCGAGTTTCGGCGGCAGCGACTGGCCGCGGAAGCGGATATCGCCCGATTCGCGCGGCAGCAGGCCGATGATGACGCGCGCCAGCGTGCTCTTGCCCGAGCCGGACTCGCCCACCACCGCGACGGTGTCGCCGCGCCGCACCTCGACGCTGACCTGGTCGATGACGCGCAGCAGCGAGCGGTAGCTGGCCACCACGTTCGACACTTCCAGCAGCGGCGGCTCGTGCGCGGCCTGGTCCTCGCGGAACGCGTGGCCGGCGACGCGCTCGGCGACCAGCCGGCGCGTGTACTCCTCGCGCGGCGCCTGGAGGATCTGGTCGGCGGTGCCGTACTCCACCATTTTTCCGTGGCGCAGCACCAGGATGTGGTCGGCGATCTGCGCCACCACGGCGAGGTCGTGGGTGATGTAGATCGCCGCGGTGTGGCGCTCGCGGATCAGCTTGCGGAACGAGGCCAGCACCTCGACCTGCGTGGTCACGTCCAGCGCCGTGGTCGGCTCGTCGAACACCAGGATGTCGGGCCCCGCCGCCATCGCCATCGCCGCCATCGCGCGCTGCAACTGGCCGCCCGAGACCTGGTGCGGATAGCGGTGGCCGAACGTGTCGGGGTTCGGCAGGTCGAGTTCGCGGAACAGCTTGATCGCCTCGGCCTTCGCCTCGCGCATCGACATGACGCCGTGGCGGACGGGGATTTCGCAGATCTGCTCGAACAGCGTCATCGCCGGGTTGAAGCTGGCCGCGGCGCTCTGCGCGATATAGGCGATCCCCGGCCCGCGCAGCGCGCGCCGTTCGGCGGGCGTCATCTGGCGGATGTCGCGGCCCTCGAAGGCGATCCGGCCGCCGGTGATGTGGCAGCCGCTGCGCGTGTAGCCGAGCGTGGTCAGGCCGATCGTCGATTTGCCGGCGCCGGATTCGCCGATCAGCCCGATCACCTCGCCGCGCCGCAGCGTGAAGCTCACGTCATCGACCAGCACCGGCCCCGGCCCGCGGTCGGTGCGCACCTCGACGCGCAGGCCCTCGACATGCAGGATGTCCTCGCCGACGCGGCGTCCGCTCATGCTCCCTCTCCGTGTCCGCGCGAGTGGATGGCGAGCATCCAGTCCACGACGAAGTTGACGCCGATGGTCAGGATCGCGATGGCGCCCGCCGGATAGAGCGGCGCCATCGCATCGAGGTTGATCATGTCGCGGTAGTCGCGGACCATGCTGCCCCAGTCCGCCGCCGGCGGCTGCACGCCGAGGCCGAGGAAGCTCAGCGCCGCGATGAACAGGAAGGCGAAGGAAAACCGCAGCCCGAATTCCGCGATCAGCGGCGCCGCGGCGTTGGGCAGGATTTCCTTGCGGATCACCCACCACAATCCTTCGCCGCGCACTTTGGCGACCTCGACGTATTCCAGCGCGGCGATGTTCATGGCGAGCGCGCGCGCCAGCCGGAACACTTTCGTGGAATCGAGGATGGCGATGGTGACGATCAGCACCGGCAGCGCGGTGCCGAGCACCGAGAGGATGATGAAGGCGAAGATCAGCGTCGGCATCGACAGCAGCAGATCGACGACGCGCGAGAGCAGCGTATCGACCCAGCCGCGCAGCACGGCGGCGGCGAAGCCGGTGACGATGCCGACGGAGAAGGACAGGCAGGTGACCACGAACGCCAGCCCGATCGACATGCGCGCGCCGTAGATCAGCCGGCTGAACAGGTCGCGGCCGAGATCGTCCAGCCCGAGCAGGTAATGCGGCGTCGGATCGGCCCAGGCGTCGCCGAGCACCGTCGCCTGGTCGTACGGCGCGATCAGCGGCGCGCCGATCGCAGCGACGACGTTGACCGCGATGATGACCAGCCCGGCCAATGCCGTGACCGGCAGCCGATGCCCGAACAGCTTCATCGCGGATGCCGCAGCCGCGGGTTGCTCAGGATCGCCGCCACGTCGGCGATCATGTTGAGCAGGATGAAGGCGCCGGCGAAGATCAGGCCGCACGCCTGCACCACCGGCACGTCATGCTTGGACACCGCATCGACCATCAGCTGGCCGAGGCCGGGATAGACGAACACCGCCTCCACGATCACCACGCCGGTGATCAGGTAGGCGAGGTCGAGCGCGATGACGTTGATGATCGGCGCCAGCGCGTTGGGGAAGGCGTGCCGCACCACCACGCGCCATTTCGGCAGCCCCTTCAGGAACGCCATCTCGATATACGGGCTCGCCATGATCTGCAGCACGGAGGCGCGCGTCATGCGCATCATGTGCGCCATCACCACCAGCACCAGCGTCAGCATCGGCAGGAAGGTCAGCCCGATGCGCGCCAGCAACGGCGTGTCCGGCGTGACATTGGCGAGCGAGGGAAACCAGCCGAGCCGCACCGACAGGTATTTTATCAGGATGTAGCCGACCAGATACTCGGGCACCGAGATCGTCAGCAGCGTGACGAAATTCACCGCACGGTCATAGATGCCGCCTTGCCAGATCGCCGCCATCAGCCCCAGCGCGACCGCGAGCGGCACCGCCACCAGCGCGGCATAGCTCGCCAGGAACAGCGTGTTCTTCAGCCGCGGCGCAATCTCCTGCACCACGTCGCGCTGGCTGGCCAGCGAGCGGCCGAAATCGCCGACCGCCGCATTGCCCAGCCATTCGACGTAGCGCACCGAAGCGGGACGGTCGAGGCCGAGTTCCTTGCGCATCTCGGCCAGACTCTCGGGCGTGGCGCTGTTTTGCAGCACCGCGGAGGCCAGATCGCCCGGCAGGATCTCCGTGCCCGCAAAAATGAGCACGGAGGCCGCCAGCAGCGTCAGCAGCCCGAGCCCGAGCCGCTGCGCGATCAGCCGCAGCAAGGTCTCAGCTCTTCAGCCACGCGTTTTCCGCGATGTAGCCGTTGTCCATGTCGAACCCGCCATGCGGCGTGTGGCCGCCGACGCGCTTGCTGTGCCCGTCGAGCCAGTCGCGGAACACCGGCACGATGGTCGCGACATCGTTGTGCAGGATCGCCTGCATCTCCCAGATCATCGGCTTGCGCTTGGCCTCGTCGGTCTCGGCGCGCGCCGCCGCCAGCAGCTGCGTGAACTTCGGGTCCTTGAAGTGGCTCTCGTTCCACGGCGCGTCCGGTCCGTACGCCACCGCCAGCATCTGTGTGGCCGCCGCGCGCCCGCCCCAGTAGCTGGTGACGCACGTGCCTTTCAGCCACACATTGTCCCAGAACCCGTCCGCCGGCTCCTTCTTGATCCCCACCTTGATGCCGGCCTTGGCGGCACTCTGCTGGAACAGCTCCGCCATGCTGACGGCGCCGTCGAACGCCGCATCCGAGCACTGCACCAGCACCGGCGGGTTGGTCAGGCCCGACTTCTTCATGTAGAACTTGGCCTTGTCGGCATCGTATTTGACCTGCGGCAGCTCGGAGTTCCAATAGGGGTCGGTCTTCGGAATCGGATGGTCGTTGCCCGGCGTGGCGAGGCCGGAGAACAGCGCCTGGATGATCTGCTCGCGGTCGATCGCGGTCCGCAGCGCCAGCCGCAGGTCGTGGTTGCCGAAGGGCGGGCGGTCGTACATCATCGAGACCACCGCATGCCAGCCGCCGGGCGCCCGCACGATCTCGAATTTCGGGTTCTTCTGCACGAACTTGACGAATTTCGGATCGACGCGATTGATCGCATCGACCTGCCCGGTCATCAACCCGTTCAGGCGCGCGCTGCCGTCGTTGACGACGGTGATGTCAACCTCATCGACCCAGGCGCGGTCGGGCTTCCAGTAGTTCGGGTTGCGCTTGCCGGTGATGCGCACGCCGGGATTGAAGCTGTCGAGGATATAGCCGCCGGTGCCGACCGCCTTGGTCCAGTCATTGTAGCCGTCCGGCACCATCAGCACGTGATAGTCCGTGAGCACATAGGCGAAGTCGGCATCGCCGCTGGCCAGCGTGACCTGCACCTGGTTCGGCGACAGCTTCTTCACGTCGGCGACCGCCTTGAACGCCCCGGCGGCGCCGGACTTGGTTTTGCCGCGGTGCCGGTTCAGCGAATAGACGACGTCGTCGGCGTCCAGCGTCTTGCCGTTGCTGAACGTGACACCCTTGCGGATGTTGAAGATCCACTCGGCGGCGCCCGGCTTCACCTCCCAGCTCTCGGCGATCTCGGGGTGCGGCTTGCCGTCCTGGCGCCCACTCGACCAGCCCGTTGAACAGCATGTGGCCGGCGTCGATCATCACGGAATCGGTGTAGCTGCCGGGGTCGATGCTGTCGGTGGTGCTGCCGCCGGCCAGGCCGAGGCGCAGCGTGCCGCCCTTGCGCGGCGTTTCGGCCGCGCGCGCCTCGACGCTTGCGATCATGGTCGAGATCAGACCCGCCCCCGCGCCCAGCGCCGCCGCCCGACCGAGGAACTCGCGCCGGCCGATCCGCCCCTGCGCGTGAAACTCCTGCCAGTATTCCAGCTCCGTCATGATGGTCCGCCCCTTCCTTACGGCACATACCGTGCCACGCGGCGCCGCCCCAGCCCGCGCTTTTCAGATGAGTGATGATCAACGGGGGCATAGCCGGTGTCAACCACTCTTCCCCGGATCGCCGCGATTGACGCCCGCGTTCCCCTCGTCCAGCCTCGGCGTGCGGAAGGGGGGCGGACATGGCCGAGCATGTGCGCGTGGCGGTGATCGGCGGCGGCGCGGTCGGCTGCAGCGCGCTCTACCACTTCGCGCAGCGCGGCTGGACCGACGCGCTGCTGCTCGAGCAGGACGAGCTCACCTCCGGCTCGACCTGGCACGCCGCCGGCAACTGCCCGACTTTTTCCGGCGCCTGGGGCATCCTGAAGCTGCAGAAATATTCTGCCGACTTGTATCGCCGTCTGGCGGAGGACGCGGCGTACCCGATCAATTATCACGTCACCGGCTCGGTGCGGCTGTCGCACACCGACGAGCGGCTTGCGGAATTCCGTCATGTCTGCGGCATGGCGCGCGCCAACGGCATCGAGTACGCGGTGCTGTCGCCCGCGGAGTTGCGCGACCGCTATCCGCTGGTCGAGACGTACGGGCTGAACGCGGCGCTGTGGGACCCGCTGGATGGCGACATCGACCCGGCGCAGCTGACGCAGGCGCTGGCGGCGGCGGCGCGCCGGCTGGGCGCGCGCGTGCGGCGGTTCAGCCGCGTGGTCGGGATGGCGGCGCGCGCCGGCGGCGGCTGGACGCTGCGCACGCAGGACGGCGGCGAGATCGCGGCCGAGATCGTCGTCAACGCCGCCGGCTATCGCGCCGGCGAAGTGATGGCGCTGCTCGGCCGGACGCTGCCGACGGTGGCGATGTCGCACCAGTACCTGGTCACCGAGGACGTGCCGGAACTCGCGGGGCGTGCCGAACGGCTGCCGCTGCTGCGCGACCCCGACGTGTCGTACTATCTGCGCCAGGAGCGCGGCGGTTTTATTCTTGGCCCGTACGAGTGGCACGCCACGCCGATGTGGCTCGACGGCATCCCGGAGGATTTTGCGCACAAGCTCTGGAACGACGATCTCGGCCGGCTGGAGCGCTATATCACCGACGCCTGCGCGCGCGTGCCGCCGCTCGGGCGCGCCGGCGTGCGGCGCGTGGTGAACGGGCCGATCCCGTATTCGCCCGACGGCAATCCCTATGTCGGGCCGGCGCACGGTCTGCGCGGCTTCTATCACTGCAACACGTTCAGCTTCGGCATCTGCCAGGCCGGCGGCGCCGGCAAGGCGATCGCCGAATGGATCATCGACGGCGCGCCGGAATGGGACCTCTGGTCGCTCGATCCGCGCCGCTACCACCGGCTATGCGACGAAGACCTACACCGCTGCGAAAGCCGTGGAAGTCTATCAGAACGAATACGCGCCGGGCTTTCCGAACGAGGAGCGGCCGGCCGGACGGCCGTTGCGCACGTCGCCGCTGTACGACCGGCTGGCGGCGAAAGGTGCGCGCTTCGGCGCGCGCGGCGGCTGGGAGCGGCCGGTGTGGTTCGCCACCGGCGAAGGGCCCGGACCGGCCGAGCTTCCGGCGCGACCGCGTGTTCTTCGCGGCCGTCGGCGCCGAAGTGGAGGCGGTGCGCAACGCGGCCGGGCTGCTCGACCTGCCGGGATTCACGAAGTTCCGCGTCAGCGGCACGGGCGCCGCCGCGTGGCTCGACCGGCTGATGTGCTCTCGCCTGCCGCGCGTCGGGCGGATCGGGCTGACTTACGCGCTGAACGAACGCGGAAAACTGGTCAGTGAGTTCACGGTGACACGGCGCGCGTCCGACGATTTTTATCTGTGCAGTGCCGCCTCGGCCGAGTGGCACGACGCCGACCTGCTGCACGCCGCACTGCCGTCGGATGGCAGTGTGCATGTCGAAGAAATGAGTGCGCGGCTCGGC
Source organism: uncultured Pseudomonadota bacterium (assembly GCA_963786445.1). Classification (GTDB taxonomy): domain Bacteria; phylum Pseudomonadota; class Alphaproteobacteria; order Acetobacterales; family Acetobacteraceae; genus JAFKFJ01. The sequence goes on along the minus strand of CAWAZU010000028.1, from coordinate 198,405 downwards.
ACGCTGGTGCTCGCCGGCCCGCGCGCGCGCGACGTGCTGGCGGCGGTGACGCGCGCCGACCTGTCATCGGCGGCGTTCCCGTGGCTGTCGGCGCAGGAGATCGAGATCGGCGCGGCGAGCGTGCTGGCGCTGCGTGTCAACTATGTCGGCGAACTGGGCTGGGAGCTGCACGCGCCGATGGAGCACATGGTCGCGCTCTACGACGCGCTGTGGCGCGCCGGCGCCGCGCACGGATTGCGCGACTTCGGCATCTACGCCGTGGACAGCATGCGCCTCGACAAATGCTATCGCGCGTGGAAGGTCGATCTGGAGACCGGGTTCTCGCCGCTGGAGGCCGCACTCGACCGTTTTGTCGCCTTCGACAAGCCGGATTTCGTCGGCCGCGCCGCGCTGCTGGAGGAGCGGCGGCGCGGTGTGGCGCAACGACTCGTGCCGCTGCTGCTGGACGATCCCGGCGATTACGACGCGCCGGCCTGCACCGGCGTGTTCCATGACGGCACGCGCGTCGGCCTCGTCACCTCCGGCGGCTGGAGTTTTTTTCACGCACGCAGCATCGCGCTGGCCTATGTGCGGAGCGATCTCGCACGCGCGGGCGCACGGCTGGCGGTGGACGTGTACGGCGAGATGTGCGCCGCCACCGTCGGCACGGAACCGTTGTATGACCCCACCAACGCACGGCTGCGACAATGAGCATGGAAACGCTTCCTGATCGGGCCGATGTCGTCATCATCGGCGGCGGCATCGTCGGGTGCAGCATCGCCTATCACCTGGCGCTGCGCGGCGTTGCACCGCTGCTGCTGGAACGGCGCCAACTCACCTGCGGCACCACCTGGCATGCCGCCGGCCTGGTCGGCCAGTTGCGCGCCACGCTCAACCTCACGCGGCTCGCGCAATACTCCGCCCAGCTCTACGAAAACCTGAAGGCCGAGGCGGGGCGGGAGACCGGCTATCGCCGCACCGGCTCGATCAGCATCGCCGGCACGCCAGACCGGCTGATCGAATTGCGGCGGCTCGCCTCGATGGCGGCGCTGTTCGGCCTGCCGGTCGAGGAACTCACGCCCGGAGAAATCGGCGCGCGCTATCCGCTGTTGCGGCTGGACGGCGTGGTCGGCGGCGTGTTCCTGCCGACCGACGGGCAGACCGATCCGGTCGATACCACGCAGGCCCTGGCCGCCGCCGCCCGCGCCCGCGGCGCGCGCATCGTGGAAAATACCAAGGTGACTGGAATTATCCGCGAGCACGGCCGTGCCGTCGGCGTCGTCACCGCATCGGGCGAGGTGCGGGCGCGCACGGTGGTGCTGGCGGCCGGCATGTGGAGCCGCGATTTCGCCGCCGCGCACGGCGTCGTCGTGCCGCTGCATGCGGCCGAGCATTTTTACGTCGTCACCGAGCCGATCGAAAACCTGCCGCGCAACCTGCCGGTGCTGCGCGATCCCGACAACTGCTTCTACGTCAAGGAGGACGCCGGCAAACTGCTGCTCGGCTGCTTCGAGCCGCACGCGAAACCCTGGGGCGGCGACGGCATCCCGGAGGATTTCTGCTTCGACCAGTTGCCCGAGGATGTCGAGCATTTTCAGCCGATCCTCGACCGCGCCGTCCGCCGCCTGCCGATCCTGGAAAACGCCGGCATAAAACTGTTCTTCAACGGGCCGGAGAGTTTTACCCCCGACGTGCGCTACATCCTGGGCGAGGCGCCGGAGTTGCCCGGCCTGTTCGTCGCCGCCGGCTTCAACTCCATCGGCATTCAGTCCGCCGGCGGCGCCGGGCGCGCAGTCGCCGACTGGATCATCGACGGCCATCCCGGCATGGACCTTTGGGACGTGGACATCCGCCGCTTCGCGCCGTTCCAGGCCAATCGCGACTATCTGCGCGAACGTGCGACCGAGTCGCTCGGTCTGCTGTATGCGATGCACTGGCCGTTCCGCCAGAACGAGACCGCGCGCGGCGCGCGGCGCTCGGTGCTGCACGACCGCCTCGCCGCCCGCAACGCCTGCTTCGGCGAGGTCGCCGGGTGGGAGCGCGCCAACTGGTTCGCGCCGGAAGGGCAAGCGCCCGCCTACGAGTATTCCTACGGACGGCAGAACTGGTTCGCGGCGTCGCGCGCCGAGCACCTCGCCGTTCGCGAGAATGTCGGCCTGTTCGACCAGTCGAGTTTCGCAAAATTTCTCGTGCAGGGACGCGATGCGCTTGCCGTGCTGAACCGCATCGGCACCGCGGAGCACGACATCCCGCCGGGACGCGTCGTGTACACGCAATGGCTGAACGAGCGCGGCGGCATCGAGGCCGATCTGACGGTGACGCGAATCGGCCCGCGCGAATTCCTCGTCGTCACCGCCGCGGCGACGCAGGCGCACGACCTGCACCATCTGCAACGCGCCGCCGCCGACGCCGCGTGCTGCGTGGCGGACGTGACCTCGGCCTATGCCGTGCTCGGCCTGATGGGGCCGCGCTCGCGCGACCTGCTGGCGCGGCTTACGCCGGACGACGTCTCCGGCGCCGCCTTCGGTTTCCGCGACAGCCGCGAGATTGCCCTCGGCTTCGCGCGCGTGCGCGCCACCCGCATCACCTATGTCGGCGAACTCGGCTGGGAGCTTTATGTCCCCACCGAGTTCGCGTTGCACGTGTTCGACCGCATCATGGACGCGGGAGAAGCATTGGGCCTGCGACTGGCGGGGTATCACGCGCTCAATTCGCTGCGGCTGGAAAAGGCGTATCGCCACTGGGGCCACGACATCGACAGCGACACGACGCTGCTGGAGGCCGGCCTCGGCTTCACCGCCGCGTGGGACAAGCCGGGCGGCTTCGTCGGACGCGAGGCGCTGATCGCGCAGCGCGCATCCGGGTTGCGGCGGCGCGTGATGCAGTTCCTGCTCGCCGACGCGGACGCCGTGCTGTTCCACGACGAGCCGATCTGGCACAACGGCGCACGCGTCGGCCGCGTCACCTCGGCAATGCACGGCCACACGCTCGGCGCGCCGGTCGCCCTCGGCACGGTCGCCGCGACGGATACCGGCGGGCGCTGGGAGATCGAGATCGCCGGCGTGCGCGTGCCGGCCACTGCCTCGCTGACGCCGCTCTACGACCCGAAGAACACGCGAATCACAGCCTGAGAACCCTCGCATGACCGCCCATGATCCGCTGCTGCAACCGTACACGCTGAAACATCTCACGCTGCGCAACCGCGTGATGAGCACCAGCCACGAGCCGGCCTATTCCGAGGACGGGATGCCGAAGGATCGCTACCGGCTCTATCACGTCGAAAAGGCGAAGGGCGGCGTCGCGCTGACCATGACCGCCGGCTCGGCCGTGGTGTCGCGCGACAGCCCGCCCGCGTTCGGCAACCTGCTCGCCTGGCAGGACGAGATCGTGCCGTGGCTGCGCCGCCTCGCCGACGAGTGCCAGGGCCACGGTGCCGCGGTGATGATCCAGATCACGCATCTCGGCCGCCGCACCTCCTGGAGCAAGGCCGACTGGCTGCCGGTGCTGGCGCCCTCGCCGGTGCGGGAGGCGGCACACCGCGCGTTCCCGAAAACCATCGAGGACTGGGACATCGCGCGCATCGTCGCCGACTACGCCGCCGCCGCGCAGCGCATGCAGGCCGCGGGTCTCGACGGGATCGAGGTCGAGGCGTACGGCCATCTCGCCGATGCGTTCTGGTCGCCCGCCACCAACCGGCGCGACGACGACTACGCCGGCAGCCTCGACAACCGGATGCGGTTCTGCCTCGATGTGCTGCGTGCCATCCGCGCCGCGGTGGGCGAACAGTTCATCGTCGGCGTGCGGATGGTCGCTGACGAGGATTGGGACCGCGGGCTTTCGCGCGCCGACGGCATCGCGATCGCGCAGCGCTTGAAATCATCCGGGCTGGTGGACTTCCTCAACATCATCCGCGGCCACATCGACACCGACAATGCGCTCGCCGAGGTGATTCCGATCGCGGGCATGCGCTCCGCTCCGCATCTGGATTTCGCCGGCGAGGTGCGGGCGGCCACGCAGTTTCCGGTGTTCCACGCCGCCCGCATCAGCGACGTCGCCACCGCGCGCCACGCCATCGCCGCGGGCAAGCTCGACATGGTGGGGATGACGCGCGCGCTGCTCGCCGACCCGCATATCGCGCGAAAAGTCGCCCAGGGCACCGAAGATCGCATCCGCCCGTGCGTCGGCGCGACCTATTGCCTCGACCGCATCTACGAAGGCAACGAGGCGCTGTGCATCCACAATCCCGCGACCGGCCGCGAAGCCACGATGCCGCATGTCGTCGCGCGCAGCAGCGGGCCGCTTCGCCGCGTGGTCGTGGTCGGCGCCGGGCCGGCCGGGCTGGAAGCGGCGCGCGTCGCCGCCGAGCGGGGCCATGCGGTGACGCTGTTCGAGGCCACGGAAAAAGCCGGCGGGCAGATCCTGCTCGCCACGCGCACGCCGCGCCGGCGCGAACTGATCGGCATCGTCGATTGGCGGCTCGCCGAACTCGGGCGTCTCGGCGTGGCACCGCGCTTCGCCACTTACGCGCAGGCGGAGGACGTGCTGGCCGAATCGCCCGACATCGTGGTCGTCGCCACCGGCGGCGTGCCGAACACGGATATTCTGGAGAGCGGCAACGAGCATGTCGTCTCCACCTGGGACGTAATGTCCGGCCAGGTAAAACCCGCCGGGCGCGCTCTGGTGTTCGACGACAACGGCAATCACCCGGCGATGCAGGCCGCCGAGATGCTGGCCGAGGCAGGCGCGGCGGTGGAAATCGTCTCGCCCGAGCGGTTCTTCGCGCCGGAGATGGGCGGCCTCAATCACGCGCTCTATGCGCGCGCGTTCAACCGGCTCGGCGTGCGCGTCACCATCAATGCGCGGCTGCTGGCGGTGCGGCGCGACGGCAACGCGCTGGTCGCGACGATCGGCAGCGACTACGGCGCGCGGCGCGAGGAGCGCGTGGTCGATCAGGTCGTCGTCGAGCACGGCACGCTGCCGGCCGACGAGCTGTACCACGCGCTGAAACCGCTCTCGGCCAATCTCGGCGCGGTGGATTACGACGCGCTGGTGGCCGGGCGCGTGCAGGACATGGTGCGCAACCCGGACGGAAAGTTCCGCCTGTTCCGCATCGGCGACGCCGTCGCCAGCCGCAACATCCATGCGGCCGTCTATGACGGGCTGCGCTACGCGAAGGATTTTTGAGCGATGCGCAGCGTCGTCATGCACGACCCCGTCTGGATCACGATGTCCGACGGCACGCGCCTCGCCGCGCGCATCTGGCTGCCGGAGGATGCCGCCGCCGACAAGGTTCCCGCGATCCTCGAATACCTGCCCTATCGCCGCCGCGACGGCACGGCCGCGCGCGACTACCGGACGCATCCGTATTTCGCCGCGCGCGGCTACGCTTGCGTGCGCGTCGATATGCGCGGCACCGGCGATTCCGACGGGCGGCTGCTCGACGAATATCTCAGGCAGGAACAGGACGACGCGCTGGAGGTGATCGAGTGGATCGCGCGCCAGGAGTGGTGCAGCGGCGCGGTCGGCATGATGGGAATCTCGTGGGGCGGCTTCAACGGGTTGCAGGTCGCAGCGCGAAGGCCGCCGGCGCTGCGCGCGGTCATCTCGCTCTGTTCGACCGACGACCGCTACGCCGACGACGTGCATTACATGGGCGGCGCGCTGCTGCTCGACAATCTGCGCTGGGCCTCGACGATGCTCGGCTACCAGACGCGCCCGCCCGACCCCGCGGTGGTCGGCGAACGCTGGCGCGACATGTGGACCGAACGCCTGCACGCCGAACCGCTGCTGCTGCGCACCTGGCTGGAACACCAGGCGCACGACGCTTACTGGCGCCATGGCTCGGTGTGCGAAGATCCCACCGCGATCACCGCCGCCTGCTATCTGATCGGCGGCTGGGCCGATTCCTATTCGAATGCCGTGCCGCGCATGCTGGAGCGGCTGACCTGTCCGCGCAAAGGACTGATCGGCCCGTGGGCGCACAAATACCCGCATTTCGCCACGCCCGGCCCCGCCATCGGCTTTTTGCAGGAGGCGCTGCGCTGGTGGGATCACTGGTTGAAAGGCCGCGACACCGGCGTGATGGACGAACCGATGTACCGCGTCTGGGTCGAGGACTTCGTCCCGCCCGCCACGGAATACGCCGAACGTCCCGGCCGCTGGGTCGCCGAACCCGCGTGGCCGAGCGCGAACATTGCAGCGCGGACGTGGCATCTCGGCGACGCGACGCTTTCGGCCGATCCCGCGCCGCCGGCAAACCGCGTGATCGCCACGCCGCAGGATGTGGGCGAAAGCGCGGGCGCCTGGTGCGCCTATGGCGCCGGCCACGAGCAGCCCGGCGACCAGCGGGCCGACGACGGCCGCTCGGTGGTGTTCGACAGCGCGCCGCTGGCGGAACGGACGGAAATTCTTGGCGCGCCGGTGCTGGAGGCGACGATCACGTCCGATCGCGCGGACGCGCTGCTGGTCGCGCGGCTGTGCGACGTGGCGCCGGACGGCGCCAGCCTGCGCGTCAGCTACGGCGTGCTCAATCTGACGCATCGCGACGGCCACGCGACGCCGGAACCGGTGCCTGTCGGCACGCCGGTGCGCGTGCGGCTGCAACTGAACGACTGCGCGCACGCCTTCCCCGCCGGCCATTGCATCCGGCTGGCGCTGTCCACGAGCTACTGGCCGCTGGTCTGGCCGTCGCCGCACGCGGCGCGCCTCGTGCTCGACAGTTTCGGGAGCCGGCTGCACGTTGCCGCACCGTCCGCCCTCGCCGCATGACGCCGCGCTGGCACCGTTCCCGCCGCCGGACTCCGCGCCCAAGCTGCCGCGCACCACGTTGACGCCGCCGGCGATGGCGCGCCGCGCCTGCCATGACCAGATCGCCGACGCGGCGACGTTCGAGGTCGTGGACGACACCGGACGCTATCGCATCGAGCCGACCGGCCTCGAATACCGCCTCGCCTCGGTCGAACGCTACGCGATCCGCCGCGACGACCCGCTGAGTGCGCGCGCCGAGGTGACGTTCGAGATGCAGCAGGGCCGCGGCGACTGGCAGACCAGCGCCGTCACGCGCACCGTGCTGCGCGCCACCGAGACCGCGTTCCTGATCGACGCCACGCTGGATGCGTGGGAGGGCGAGCACCGCATCGTGTCGCGCAACTGGCAGGTCGCCGTGCCACGGCGCCACGTCTGATGCGCCCGGCCCTGCCGCCCGCCGGCGCCGTGCTGCTGCTGATCGACTTGCAGAACGCGATCGACCATCCGAGCTGGGGCGAGCGGAACAATCCGACCGCGGAGGCGCGGATCGCGCGTCTGCTCGCGCACTGGCGCAGCCGCAACTGGCCGGTCTGGTATGTCCGGCACGATTCCACGGAGCCGGCCTCGCACTACCGGCCCGGCCAGCCGGGCCACGATTTCAAGCCCGATCTCGCGCCGGTGGCGGGCGAACCCGTCATCGCCAAGCGCACCAACAGCGCCTTCATCGGCACCGATCTCGAACAAAAACTGCGCGCCGGCGGTCACGCGGCGCTGGTGATCGTCGGCGTGATCACCAACAACTCGATCGAGGCGACCGTCCGCATGGCCGGCAATCTCGGCTTCGCCGCCTGGCTCGTCGCCGATTGCTGCTTCACGTTCGGCCGGCGCGACTGGAACGGCACGCCGCGCAGCGCCGAGGACGTGCACGCCATGTCGCTCGCCAACCTCGACGGCGAATACTGCACCGTGGTGATGGCCGAGGCGCTGCTCGGCCGCGCGGCCTAAGCGGCGCGGCGCGGCGCGAGCGCGTCCGGCAGCCGGCCGATCGCGTGGTCGATCAGCCTTCCGTCCGCCTGGTCACTGAGACCTTCGCGGATCGCGTGCCCGGCCGCCTCGGTCGCGATCTCCGCCGCCAGCGTGCGCACCTCGTCCACTGCCGCTTTCTCCGCCGCGGCGATGCGGTCCATCGCCATGCGCTCGCGCCGGTGCGTCGCCGCCTCGGCGTCCGCAGCCGCCTGGCGCGCCACCCGCGCCGCTTCATCGCGGGCGCGGTCGAGCAGCGTCTGCGCCTCGGCCAGCGCCGCCTCACGCCGGTCGCGCGCGTCCGCCAGCATCGCCTCCGCTTCCCGGCGCAGCCGCTGCGCCTCGGCCAGTTCGGCGCGCACCGCGTCGGAATGCTTGTCGAGCAGCCCGGCCAGCGGCGTCCACAGCTTGCGGCCGAACAGCACGAAGAAGATGATGAAGGCGACCGCGACCCAGGTGCGCGGCTCGGCGAAGAAACCTGCCTCGTGCATGCGCGCCGCTCCCTTACGCCGCCTGCGGCCGGCGCGCGGCCAGCGTGGCCGCCACTGCGCGATCGACCACGCCGCCCTCGATCGCGCCGGCGGTCAGCCGATCGACCACCGCGTGCGCGGTCTCCGCCGCCACCTGCCCGAGCGCGCCGAGCGCCGCATCGCGCGCCGCCGCGATGCGCTGCTCGGCCGCTGCGATCTGCGTGTCCAGCCGTGCGTTGATCTCGGCCGCCTGCTCCGCCGCCGTCGCCTTCGCCGCCTCCAGCGCCTGCGCGATCCGCGCCTGCGCGCCGGCGTGCGCGTCCCGCGTCGCGCGCGTCAGTTCCGCCACCGCCGCGTCGGCCTCGGCCTTGGCCTGCCGCGCCGCTTCCAGGTCGCGGCCGATATGCGCCGCGCGCTGCTCCAGCACCGCGCCGACCTGCGGCAGCCCGATGCGGGAGAGCAGGACGTAGAGCACGACAAAGATGATCGCGCCCCACACCACCTGGCTGGTGGTCAGCGGCGTGTGGAAATCGAGCTGCGGCATGCCCTCCGCTCGCGCGGTGACGGGCAGCAGCAGCAGCGCGGCGAGCAGGCGCGGCATCGGGATCAGACGAACAGGATGATGAACGCGATCACCAGCGCGTACAGCGCCACCGCTTCGGTCAGCGCGAAGCCCAGGATCGCCAGGCCGAACACGTTGTCGCGCGCGCTCGGGTTACGCGCGACGCTGTTCACCAGCGCGGCGAAAATGTTGCCGATGCCGACGCCGACGCCGGCGAGCGCGATCACGGCGAGGCCGGCGCCGACTTGCTTTGCGGAAGCGAGGTCCATGTATCCGGTTCCTTAGAGTTGTGCCCGAGGCATCGGGTTTCGGTGGGACAGGCGGGGCCGGCTAGTGCAGATGCACCGCGTCGTGCAGGTAGATGCAGGTGAGGATCGCGAACACGTAGGCCTGCAACGTCGCGACCAGGATCTCGAAGCCGATCAGCGCCACGTTCACCGCCAGCGCGACGGCGGCGGGAGCGAGGCCGATCAGCCCGGCGCCGCCCAGCATCACCACGAAGGCGCCGAACACGTCGAGCATCACGTGGCCGGCCATCATGTTGGCGAACAGACGCACCGAGAGCGAGATGACCCGCGACAGATAGGACAGGATCTCGATCGGGATCAGCAGCGGCGCCAGTGCGATCGGCACGCCCGCCGGCATGAAGTAGCTGAAGAAGTGCAGCCCATGGATGCGCAGCGCCACGAACGTCACCATGACGATGACGAACACCGCCAGCGCCAGCGTCACCGCGATGTGGCTGGTGAAGGTGAAGTCGTACGGCCAGACGCCGAGCAGGTTGCCGAGCAGGATGAAGAAGAACAGCGTGAAGATGAACGGGAAGAACTTTTTTCCCTCCGGCCCGATCGTGTCCACGCACATCGCCAGCACCGCCTGGTACGACATCTCGGCGGCGGCCTGCAGGCGGCCCGGCACCATGGCGCGCGGCCGCATGCCGAACCACAGCAGGCCGAGCGTCAGCACGCCCGCGATCACCATGAACAGGTTGGACTGGGTGAAGTGGACCGAGGCGCCGACCCGCCCGAACACCGGATGCAGTTCGAACTGGCTGAGCGCGTCGATATTGCCGCTGGCCGCCAAAGTCCCGTCCTCGTCCTCTGGGCGTACGCGCCCGGTTCAGCCTCGGCGCCCGCGCGTCGTTGGTCCGGGGCCCATCACGCGCCAGACATTCAACACGCCGGCGGCACCGCCGAGCAGCACGAACACCGCCATGAAAACCGGCGCGGTGTGCAGCCAGCGGTCCAGCCCCCAGCCGATGGCCACCGCGAGCGCGAGGGCCGAGACCAGTTCGACGGCGACCCGCAACCCGATGCCAAGGGCCGAGGTCGGCAGGCCGCCCGCGCGCGAGGGTCCCGACCCGCCCGACGGAGGCACCAGCCCCTGCCGCTCGCGGGCAGCGCGCAACCGCGCCTCGAAGGATTGCCCTTCGCCGTCGCCGTTGCCGCCCTCGGTTCCGCTCATGCGCACCCTTTCAGCAAGTTGCCCTGCCGGAAGGCGGCCGGTTGCTACCGTCACGTTGCTGCCCTGTCAATAACCGGCGAGGTCGTGGGCCACCCGCCGCCGGTCAGGCCTTGGCGCCCCGCCGGCTGGCCGGCACGAAAAGGCCCTCTCGCGGCGCGAGAGGGCCCTTGCCGCTCCCGCTGTTGCGGGAAGGGCCGGAGATGCCGGTGTCCTAGCTGCTGCTGCTGCGGTTGCCCGTGAGCTGCAGCAGCAGCATGAACAGGTTGATGAAGTTGAGGTAGAGCGACAGCGCGTTATAGACGCTGCGCCGCGCCGCCACTTCGCTGCCGTAGGCGTAGGAGTACTGCACGTAGTCCGCCTTGATGCGCTGGGTGTCGTAGGCGGTCAGCCCGACGAACACCAGCACGCCGATGATGCTGACGGCGAACTGCAGCCCGGCGCTGCCGATGAAGATGTTGACCAGACTGGCGAGCACGACGCCGATCAGCCCCATGATGAGGAAACTGCCGAAGCGCGTCAGGTCGGTGCGCGTGGTGTAGCCCCACAGGCTCATCGCGCCGAACGTGCCGGCGGTGATGAAGAACACGCGGACGATGCTCTCGCCGGTGTAGGCCAGGAAAATGTTGGTCAGGCTGGCGCCCATCGCGGCGCAGAACAGCCAGAACAGCGTCTGCACGGTGCGGGTGGAGAGCCGGTTGACGCCGAAACTCAGCACCAGCACGAAACCCAGCGGCGCAAAAATCGCCAGCCAGGCGAGCGGCGTGGCGGCATGGCGCAGGCCGTACTGGGTCTGCACCAGCGGATAGAACAGGTTGATCAGGCTGGTGTGGGCGATGACGTAGGCGACGATGCCGGTCAGCAGCAGGCCGGAGGTCATCCAGTTGTAGACGCGCAGCATGTAGGCGCGCAGGCCCTCGTCCAGGGCCGCCTCGGTCTGCGCCGTGCGGGCGCTGCCGTAGGTCCGATAGTCGGGACTGATAGCCATGGTTGATGCATCCCCTCGCGGGCAAGGTGCCCTGTGTGGCAACATTTTGGCGTCTGGCGCGCCCCGATCAAGCGAAATCGGCGTAACGCCGGCCGCCGCCAAGTTCAAGGCCGGTATGCCGATCAGTCGTCGTCGGGCAGCCGCATCGTCTCCGGCCCGTTGATCTCCGGCACGCCCTGCGCCGCCAACGCCGCCAAGGCGGCCAGGCCTTCGGGCGTCAGCCAAGGCGGAAGGCCCGCGAGCACGCATTGCCGCAAACCGCCGGGCAACTTCGTCCTACGACGGCAGATCCTCATCTTCCGCTTCCTCGGGCTCATCCACAAGCTTTCGCGTCGCGTCAGTCATGTCCTCACCCCTCGCCGCGAATATGGTGCCGTACAGGTCGAATCCGCCAGCAACTTCCCGCCGAGCCAGCATATCCGCCGCCGGCGGCGCGTATTCCCTCATTCGTTGCGCAGCAGCGGCCCCGCCTTCGCGCGCAACGCCGCGGCGGTCCCGGCGTAGCCGATGGCCAGCATCAGCGCCAGCGACCCCAGGACGGTGGCCGCCAGCGTTCCGGGCAGGAACACCCAGTCGGCCTGGAGGACGAAGCGCATCAACCCCCAGCTTGCCAGCGTGCCGACGCCGGCCGCCAGCACGCCCGCGGCGAGGCCGATCAGGCCGAACTCGGTCAGCCAGGCCGCCCGGATCTGGGCGCGGCTGGCGCCGAGGCTCTTCAGGATCACCGCCTCCTGCACCCGCCGCCGCTGCCCGGACGCGACCGCCCCGGCCAACACCAGCGCCCCCGACGCCAGCGCCACCGACCCGGTGGCCGCGAGCGCGCCCGCCACCTTGCCGAGCAGGTCGGCCACCGCCTGCAGCACGTCGGCCACCCGGATCGCCGAGACGTTGGGAAAGGCGTCCGTCACCTGGTTCAGCAGTTGTCCCTGCACCGACTTCACGGCCCGCAGCGTCGCGATATGCGTGTGCGGCGCGTGGTCCAGCAGGCCGGGGCTGGCGACCAGCGCGAAATTCAGGCCCATGTTGCGCCAGGCGATGTCGCGCAGGCTGGCGATGCGGAAGTCGATGTCGCGGCCGAGCACATTCAGCCGGATCGTGTCGCCGACCCCGACCCCCCAGCCGCGCGCCAGGCCGGCATCGAACGAGACCAGCGGCGCGCCGCGGTAATCCGAAGGCCACCACGCGCCCGCGACCAGCCGCGTGCCCTTGGGCATCGCCGCCGCATAGGTCAGGCCGCGGTCGCCGCGCAGCGCCCAGGCGGTGTCCGGTGCCGCATGGACCTGGTCCGCCGGCACCCCGTTCACCGCAACGACGCGGGCGCGCAGGCTCGGCACTTCCTCCAGGTCCGACACGCCCGGCGCCGCCGCGATCAGCCGGCGGAATTCCGGCATCTGACCGTTCTGGATGTCGATGAAGAAGAAGCTGGGCGCCTCCGCCGGCATCTGCTCGGCCACTTCGCGGCGGAGGTTGCCCTCGACCAGCGCCACCGTCGCCAGCGTCGCCAGCCCCAGCCCGACCGAGACCAGCATCAGCGGCGTCGCCGACCCCGGCCGGTGCAGGTTGGCCAGCCCGAGCCGCGCCCAGGCAAGCCGCGGCGAGGGCAGCCGCGCGACGGCGAGGGTCAGCGCGGCCCCGCCGATCCGGAACAGCGCCAGCGCCGCCGCCGCCGCGGCACAGAAGCCGAGCGCGAGGCCGCGACTCTCCGCCGTCGCCACCACCAGCGCCATCAGCGCAGCCGCCAGCGCCGCGTCGGCCAGCACCAGCGTCAGCGGCGGCCAGGCGCGGGCGGGCAGCAGCGCGTCGCGGAACAGCGCCGCGCCGGGGATGCGCAGCGCGCGCGCCAGCGGCCAGAGCGCAAAACTCGAGGCGGTCAGCAGGCCGCTGCCGGCGGCGAGCGCCAGCGGGCCGGGAAACAGGCCGAGCCTGGGCACGGCCGGCAGCAACCCGGTCAGCAGCGGCGCCGCCAGGACCGGCAGCACCGCCCCCGCGACCAGCCCGAGCAGCACGCCCGCGCACGCCAGCACCATCACCTGGATCAGGCACACCCAGAACACCAGACGCGGCGCCGCGCCCAGGCAGCGCAGCGTGGCGATGCCGGACGCCCGCGCGTCCAGCCAGGCGCGCACGCCGTTGGCGACGCCGATGCCGCCGACCAGCAGCGCGGTCAGGCCGACCAGCGACATGAACAGGCCGGTCTCGGTCGATGAAGCGTTGCACGCCCGGCGCCGCCTCGGCCGGGTCGCGCAGGCGCCAGCCGGTGCCGGGGAACGCCGCCCGCAACGCCGCGATCGTCCGCGCCGCCGACTGCCCCGGCGGCAGCACGGCGCGCAGCCGGTACTGCACGATCGATCCCGGCTGCACCAGCCCGGTTGCCGGCAGCGACGCCAGCCCGACCAGCACCCGCGGACCGAGGATGGCGGGACTCGCCACCCGGTCCGGCTCCGCCGTCAGCGCGCCGCGCAGCGTCAGCGTCGCCTCGCCAAGCCGCACCCGCGCGCCCGGCGCGATCCCGAGCCGCTGCAACACCAGCGGATCGGCCACCACGCCGCCGCCGGCCAGCGCCGCCTGCACTTGCTGGTCCGGGGCGAGCACCGCCTGCCCGACCAGCGGCCAGGCGCCATCGACCGCCTTCAGCTCCACCAGCATCCGCGCGCCGGACGGCGCCACCAGCATCGAGCGCATGGTGACCACGTCCGAGACGCGCGCCCCGCGCGCCAGCAGCCAGTGGCGCAGCGCCTCCGGCAGGGGCTGCGCGCCGCCCTCGACCTCCAGATCGCCGCCGAGGATGCGCCGCCCGTCGGCGGCCAGCCCGCGTTCCACGCCGGCACGCAGCGTGCCGACCGCGGCGATCGCCGCCACGCCGAGCGCGAGGCAGGCCAGCACGATGCGCAGCCCCCGCACCCCGCCGCGCAGCTCCCGCCGCGCCAGGCGCAGCGCCAGGATCACGCGATGCGCCCGTCGGCGATGGCGACGATGCGCGAGCAGCGCGAAGCCAGCGCCGCATCGTGGGTGATCAGCAGCAGCGTCGCCCCCGCCTGCTCGCGCAGCGCGAACAGCAGGTCCATCACCGCCGCGCCGGTGGCACCATCGAGGTTGCCGGTCGGCTCGTCGGCCAGCAGCAGCCGCGGCCGCGGCGCCAGCGCCCGCGCCAGCGCCACCCGCTGCTGCTCGCCGCCGGAAAGCTGGCCGGGCAGATGCCTGAGCCGCTCCCCCAGCCCGACCGCGCGCAGGCTCGCCGCCGCCCGCACCATCGCGTCGCGCACGCCGGCGAGTTCCAGCGGCACCGCCACGTTCTCCAGCGCCGTCATCGCCGGGATGAGATGAAACGCCTGAAAGACGATGCCGACATGCTCGCGCCGCAGCCGCGCCAGCGCGTCCTCATCCAGCGCGGTCAGTTCCTGCCCGGCCAGCGCACGCTGCCCGCGCTCGGCGCGTTCCAAGCCCGGCGAGCACCATCAGCAGACTGGTCTTGCCGGAGCCGGAGGGGCCGACCAGCCCGACCGCTTCGCCCGCCGCGATATCGAGGTCGATGCCACGCAGGATGTTGACCGGCCCCGCGGCGGCGGGCACGGTCAGGCGAAGGCCGCGGATGCGCACCAGCACGTGCTCCGCCGCAAGCGCGGCGGACCCAGGCACGGAAGACTGGGCCGGAGGAGTGGCGATGAGGTCCATGACGGCACGATATGGCCCCCGCGCTGCAGCGCGGAAAGCGGCCGTCGTGCTGGCTTGCCTTTTGTTCACGGCGCAGGGAGCCGCGACCGCCGCCGGGCCGAAGCGGCTGCTGGTGCTGGGCGACAGCCTTGCCGCCGGCTACGGCCTGCCGCACGCAGCGGCGTTCCAGGCACAGCTCGCCGCGGCGCTGGCGGCGCACGGCACGCAGGTTGCGATCATTGATGGCGCGGTCTCGGGCGACACCAGCGCGGGCGGGCTGGCGCGGCTCGACTGGACGCTCGGCGATGGCGCCGATGCGGCGATCGTGGAACTCGGCGGCAATGACGGGCTGCGCGGCATCGACCCGCGCGACACGGCGGCCAATCTTTCCGCGATCCTCGACGATTTTTCGAAACGGCACATCCCGGTCCTGCTGACCGGCATGTACGCGCCGCCCAATCTCGGCGCGCAATACGGCGCCGAATTCCGCGCCGTGTTCGACCAGCTGGCGCACCGGCCGGGCGTGATGTTCGACCCGTTCTTCCTCGACGGCGTCGCCGCCGACCGCGCGCTCAACCAGCCCGACGGCATCCACCCGAACGCCGAGGGCGTGCGCCGCATCGTCACGCGCCTGCTGCCGGAGGTGGAAAAACTGCTGGCGGAGGCGCCGGCGACATGATGCGGCTGTTCGTCGGTCTCGCTTTGCCCTGGGAACTGCGCAGCCGGCTTGCGGCGCTCGCCGGGGGCGTGCCGGGCGCGCGCTGGGTGCCCGAAGAAAACTACCACCTCACGCTGCGCTTCATCGGCGAAGTCGCGTCCCACCAGGCCGAGGAGATCGACCACGCGCTCGCCGCGCTGCGGGCGCGCCGCTTCCCGCTGGTGCTCGCCGGCGTCGGCACGTTCAGCCGCGCCGGGCGCGAGACGACGCTGTGGGTCGGCGTCGAACGCAGCCAGCCGCTTGATCTTCTGCAAAGCAAGATCGAGACGGCGCTGCAGCGCACCGGGCTGGAGCCGGAACGGCGGCGCTTCGTGCCGCACCTGACGCTGGCGCGGCTGGACAACACCGCCCCGGCCAAACTCGCCGCCTTCGTGCAGGCGCACAACCTGTTCCGCGCCGAGCCGGTCCCCGTCGAGCATTTTGTTCTGTTCAGCTCGCGGCTCGGCAAGGAGGCGTCGGTCTATACCGCCGAGGTCGAATACGCCCTGGCCGTACCCGCCTGACCGGAGGCACGCATGGACGAAAACTTCATCCGCCACGTCGCCTCCCGGCTCGATCGCATCCGCGGCGACGGGTTCTTCAAGTCCGAGCGCGTCATCGCCACGCCGCAGGCCGCGTCGGTGCGGCTGGCCGAGGGGCGCGAGGTGCTGAATTTCTGCGCCAACAATTATCTGGGACTCGCCGACGACCGGCGGCTGATCGCGGCGGCCAAGGCGGCGCTGGATGCCGACGGGTTCGGCATGGCCTCGGTGCGCTTCATCTGCGGCACGCAGACCGTGCATACGGAGCTGGAGGCGGCGCTGGGACGATTTCTCGGCAGCGAGGACGCGATCCTGTATTCCAGCTGCTTCGATGCCAATGGCGGGCTGTTCGAGACGCTGCTCGACGAGCAGGACGCCGTCATCAGCGACGAACTGAACCACGCCAGCATCATCGACGGCATCCGCCTGTGCCGCGCGCGGCGCTACCGCTACCGCAACAACGACATGGGCGATCTCGCGGCGAGGCTGCGCGAGGCCGAGGACGCCGGCGCGCGCTTCAGGCTGATCGCGACCGACGGCGTGTTCTCGATGGACGGCATCCTCGCCGACCTGCGCGGCATCTGCGACCTGGCCGAGCGGCACGGCGCGATGGTGATGGTGGACGACAGCCACGCGGTCGGCTTCGTGGGCGCGCACGGCCGCGGCACGCCGGAGTTCTGCGGCGTCGAGGGACGCGTCGATATCCTCACCGGCACGTTTGGCAAGGCGCTTGGCGGCGCCTCCGGCGGCTATGTCGCGGCGCGGCGCGAGGTGGTGGCGCTGCTGCGGCAACGCTCGCGGCCCTACCTGTTCTCCAACAGCCTCGCGCCCAGCATCGCCGCGGCGACGTCGTGCGTGCTCGATCTGCTGGCGGGCGACGAGGGCGCCGCATTGCGCGGGCGGCTCGCGGACAATGCGGCGCGGTTCCGCGGCGCGATGGCCGGGCTCGGTTTCACGCTGGTGCCGGGCGCCCATCCGATCATCCCGGTGATGCTCGGCGAGGCGGCGCTGGCCGCGCGCATGGCGGAGCTGCTGCTGGAGGATGGCGTCTATGTCGTCGGCTTTTCCTATCCGGTGGTGCCGAAAGGCCGCGCGCGCATCCGCGCACAGATGAGCGCCGCGCACACCGGAGAGCAGATCGACCGCGCCGTCGCCGCCTTCGCGCGCGCCGGGCGGGCGCTGGGCGTGATTTGATTGAGACGGCAGCGCGGGGAATCCAATAAGTGAAGACACTTGCAAAAATGGAGCGCGCGCCCGGCCTCGTGCTGGCCGACCTGCCGGTGCCGGAGATGGGGCACAACGACGTGCTGATCCGCATCGGCAAGACCGGCATCTGCGGCACCGACGTCCACATCTGGAAATGGGACGACTGGGCGCAGAAGACGATCCCGGTGCCGATGCAGGTCGGCCACGAATACATCGGCGTGATCGCCGACATGGGCCAGGAAGTACGCGGCCTCAAAATCGGCGACCGCGTCTCCGGCGAGGGCCACATCACCTGCGGGCATTGCCGCAACTGCCGCGCCGGGCGGCGGCATCTGTGCCGCAACACGCTCGGCGTCGGCGTCAACCGGCCCGGCGCGTTCGCCGAATATCTCGTGCTGCCGGCGGGCAATGCGTTCAAGATCCCCGACGACATCAGCGACGATCTGGCGGCGATCTTCGATCCGTTCGGCAACGCCACGCACACCGCGCTGTCGTTCGACCTCGTGGGCGAGGACGTGCTGATCACCGGCGCCGGCCCGATCGGCATCATGGCCGCGGCGATCGCGCGCCACGTCGGCGCACGGCACGTCGTCATCACCGACATCAACGACTACCGCCTCGCGCTGGCGCGCCGGATGGGCGCCACGCGCGCGGTAAACGCGACGCGCGAGAATTTGCGCGACGTGATGGCCGATCTCGGCATGACCGAGGGTTTTGACGTTGGGCTGGAGATGTCCGGCGTGCCGGGCGCGTTCCGCGACATGCTCGACGCCATGAACCACGGCGGCAAGATCGCGCTGCTCGGCATCCCGCCGGGCGATACCGCGATCGACTGGAACCACGTGATCTTCAAGGGGCTGGAGATCCGCGGCATCTACGGGCGGCAGATGTACGAGACCTGGTACAAGATGGTGGCGATGCTGCAGAGCGGGCTGGACATTTCTCCGGTCATCACCCATCGTTTCCCGGCCGCGGATTTCCGCGAGGGCTTCGCGGCGATGCTGTCGGGGCAGAGCGGGAAGGTGGTGCTGGACTGGCGCGTTTCGTAGGGCGGATGCAATCCGCCTCTGCGTGCCGGCGCGCGACGATCCGAAGATCGGTGTCGAAGCGGCGGATTGCATCCGACCTACGAAGATCCCGTCACTCCGCAGCCGCCAGTTCGCGCGCCATCGCCTCGCGCATCAGGAATTTCTGCATTTTTCCCGTCACCGTCATCGGGAATTCCTGCACGAAGCGGACATGGCGCGGCACCTTGTAGTAGGCGATCTGGTCGCGGCAGAATTCGCGCACCTCCTCCTCGGTCATCGTCTCGCCGTCGCGCAGCTTCACCCAGGCGCAGACCTCCTCGCCGAATTTCTCGTCCGGCACGCCGAACACCTGCACATCGACGATCTTCGGGTGCCGGTAAAGAAACTCCTCGACCTCGCGCGGATAGACGTTCTCGCCGCCGCGGATCAGCATGTCCTTGATGCGGCCGACGATCGCGCAATAGCCTTCCTCGTCGATCGTCGCCAGGTCGCCGGTGTGCATCCAGCCGGCACGGTCGATCGCCTGCGCCGTGCGCTCCTCGTCCTCCCAGTAGCCGAGCATCACCGAATAGCCGCGCGTACACAGTTCGCCGGGCATGCCGGCCGGCACCACGCGGCCCTCGCCGTCGATCACTTTCGCCTCCAGATGCGGATGGATGCGCCCGACGGTCGAGACCCGCCGCGCCACCGGCGCGTCCAGGCCGGTCTGAAAACTCACCGGGCTGGTCTCGGTCATGCCGTAGGCGATGGTGATGTCGCGCAGATGCATCCGCTCCATTGCGCGGCGCATCACCTCGATCGGGCAGGGCGAGCCGGCCATGATGCCGGTGCGCAGGCAGCTGAGGTCGAATGTGTCGAAGTCCGGATGCGCCATCTCGGCGATGAACATGGTCGGCACGCCGTACAGCGCGGTGCAGCGTTCCTCTGCCACCGTCTGCAACACCGCCAGCGCGTCGAACCCCTCGCCCGGAAACACCATCGCGGCACCATGGGTCAGGCAGCCGAGCACGCCCATCACCATGCCGAAGCAGTGATACAGCGGCACCGGGATGCACAGCTTGTCCTGCTCGGTCAGCGCCATGCCCGCGGCGGTGAAGTAGCCGTTGTTGAGGATGTTGTGGTGCGTCAGCGTCGCCCCCTTCGGCGCGCCGGTGGTGCCGGAGGTGAACTGGATGTTGATCGGATCGTCGAACTGCAGCGTGCCCGCCAGCTCCGTCAGACGCTGCCGCTCCGCCGGCCCGCCGCGCCCGGCGATGTCATGGAAGGCAAAACTGCCTGGGATGCTGTGCGCGCCGATCTGCACCACGCTCCGCAGCATCGGCGCCCGCGCCGCCCTGAGCGCGCCGGGCACGCAGTGCGCGAGTTCCGGCAGCAGAGTGTCCAGTATGGCGGCGTAGTCGCTGCTCTTGAACGCGGTCGCCGTCACCAGGGCGCGGCAGCCCACCTTGGTCAGTGCGTATTCCAACTCGTGCTGGCGGTAGGCGGGGTTGATGTTGACCAGCACCAGCCCGGCCTTCGCGGTCGCGAACTGGGTGATGACCCATTCGGCGTTGTTCGGCGACCAGATGCCGACCCGCTCGCCCGGCGCCAGCCCCAGCGCCAGCAGCCCGGCGGCGAACGCCTCCGCCGCCGCCGCGAGTTCGCGCCAGCTCAGCCGCACGCCCTGCTGGCGCACCACCAGCGCCGGCCGGTCCGGCCAGCGCGCCGCCGCGCGGTCGAGATGCCGGCCAATGGTCTCGCCCAGCAGCGGCTGGTCGGCGAGCCCGCTCACGTAGCTCATCGCGTCCATGTCGTTTCCTCCCGGCCGATCGGGGAATGACTAGCGCGTTTCGGCGCCGGCGGCGAGTTTCGGGCGCGGCGCCGGCACGATCGGTTGACCCTTTGCCAACAAACGCGTAATGAGGCGGCAATGTGGCGGCCACGTGTTGGCGGGCGGGTGACCTCGCCGCACCGGCCCCGCGAGAAACTGGGGCATCCGGTCAACCGAACCGGGGAAGCGGAGAAGGGAACGTGTCTTGCCGGTCCTCCAGCTGAGGAATGTGTCGAAAAGCTTTGGCGCCATCCGGGCGCTGACCGACGTGAGTTTGACGCTGGAACCGGGCGAGGTGCTGGGGCTGATGGGCGACAACGGCGCCGGCAAATCCACGCTGGTGAAGATCATCGCCGGCAACTTCCCGCCCAGCCTCGGCGAGATCGTCATGGACGAGGCAGCCGGTGGTGTTCCACAAGCCGGTCGAGGCCCGCCAGCGCGGCATCGAGATCGTCTATCAGGACCTCGCACTGTGCAACAACCTCAGTGCCGCGGCCAACGTGTTCCTCGGCCGCGAGATCAAGCACCGCATCGGCCCGCTGCGCATCCTGAACTACAAGGCGATGTACCAGCGCGCCGGCGAGCTGTTCGCTGAACTCAAGAGCGAGACACGGCCGCACGACCTGGTGCGGCGCATGTCCGGCG
The DNA here is from genome assembly GCA_963786445.1 of uncultured Pseudomonadota bacterium. Lineage (GTDB taxonomy): Bacteria > Pseudomonadota > Alphaproteobacteria > Acetobacterales > Acetobacteraceae > JAFKFJ01. The sequence continues at coordinate 177,596 of CAWAZU010000028.1, read as the reverse complement.
GCCAGCGGCAGGCGGTGGCGATCGCGCGCACGCGGCTGTCAAACTCAAGAATCGTGCTGCTCGACGAGCCGACGGCGTCGATCTCGGTGCGGCAGGTGGCGGAGGTGCTCGACCTGATCCGCCGGCTGCGCGACCAGGACATTGCGGTGGTGCTGATCAGCCACCGCATGCCGGACGTGTTCGAGGTCTGCGACCGCGTGTTCGTGCTCCGGCGCGGCCGGAAAGTGGCGGAGAAGCCGATCGCGCAGTCCAGCCCCGAGGAGGTCACCGGCCTGATCACGGGAGCGATCCATGCCGCCTGAATTCGCCGCGGCGAGCGCCAGCGTCGCCATCTCCGACATCGTCGGCATCAAGGAACGCACGCTGATCCAGCGCGCGCTCGCCAGCCAGGCGCTGTGGGTGACAGTGGCGCTGGCGATTGTGGTCGCCGGCATGTCGGCGCGCTATCCCAACGCCTTCGGCACCGGCGAGAATTTCTACAACATCACGCGCAACTTCTCGTTCATCGGCATCATGGCGCTGGGCATGACGGCGGTGATCATCACCGGCGGCATCGACCTCTCGGTCGGCTCGGTGATGGGCGTGGTCGGCATCACCGTCGGCGTCATCATGCACGCCGGCTTTCACTGGATCGTCGCGGTCGCCGGCGGGCTGGTCGCCGGGCTGATCTGCGGCCTGTTCAACGGCGTGCTCATCACCTATCTCGGCCTGTCGCCGTTCGTGGTGACGCTGGGCACGCTGTCGATCGCACGTTCGATCGCGGTGGTGATGTCGCAGAACAAGATGATCTACCAGTTCGGGCCCTACGCGAACCAGTACTTCCGCCTGTTCGGCGGCGAGGTCGCGGGCATCGCGGTCTCCGTGTGGGTGCTGGTGATCGGCACGATCTGCTTCGCGCTGGTACTGCGCTTCACCGTCTGGGGGCGGCACCTGTTCGCGGTCGGCGGCAACGAGCACGCGGCCCAGCTCACCGGCGTGCCGGTCAACCGGGTGAAGCTGCAGGCCTACGTGCTGTGCTCGCTGTGCGCCGCGGTCGCCTCGATCCTGATACTCGGCTGGCAGGGCTCGGCGATCAACGCGCTCGGCATCGGCTACGAGCTGCGCGTGATCGCGTCCACCGTGATCGGCGGCGCCAATTTGATGGGCGGCGAGGGCGGGGCGTACGGCGCCTTCATCGGCGCGGCGCTGATCGAGGTGATCCGCAACAGCCTGCTGATGGCCGGCGTCGATTCCAACTACCAGGGCATCTTCGTCGGCGGCTTCATCATCCTCGCGGTGCTGCTGGAGCGCATCCGCGGGCGCAAGCGCGAGTGACGCGGTCACGCGCGGGAACGACCGGACCGGCCCGGCGCGGCGGGTCCGGCAAGGGCTGCGGGGCGTCCGGCACAGGGGCCCCCAGGTTTGGGAAGCAACGGGAGGAGAGACTGCAATGCTGAAATATCTGGCGGGGGCGGCGGTGGTCGCCCTGGCGTTGGCGGCGGGGACGCACCCCGGCGTCGCCGCCGACAAGAAATACGTCTTCGCGCTGGTGCCGAAGAACACCAACAACCCGTTCTTCGACCTGGCCCGCGACGGCTGCAAGAAGGCCGAGGCGGAGCTGAAGGGCGCGATCCAGTGCCTCTATATCGGCCCCGACGAGCACGGCGGCGGCGAGGAGGAGGTGCAGGTGGTCGCCGACCTGATCGCCAAGCACGTGGACGGCATCGCGGTATCGCCGTCGAACGCCGCGGCGATGGGCCATGAGCTGGCCGAGGCGAAGAAGCAGGGCATCCCGGTGCTGACCTTCGACGCCGACCTGCTGGCGCAGGACAAGGGCGAACGTATCGCCTTCGTCGGAACGCATAACTACGAGATCGGCGTCAACCTGGCGAAGATCGTGATGGCGGGCAAGCCGAAGGGCGGCACCATCTGCATCCAGTCGGGCGGCGCGGCGGCGGCCAACCACAACGAGCGCATGCAGGGCATCCGCGACACGCTGGCCGGCGGTGCGATGAGCCAGGATCCGCCGGGCGTGCGGCTGACCGGCCAGAACGGCTGGAAGGAGGTGGCCGGCTGCCCGCTCTACACCAACGACGACTTCACCGTCGCGGTGCAGCAGCTGGAAGACATCCTCGGCAAGTACCCGCACCTCGACGCCTTCGTGCCGACCGGCGGGTTCCCCGAATTCGTCGAGCAGGCCTACAAGAACGTCGCCAGCAAGTTCAAGGACAGGATCGCCGACCACTCGCTGATGATGGCCGTCGCCGACACGCTGCCGATGCAGATCGAGGAGCTGAAGCTCGGCCTCGCCTCCGGCAATGTCGGGCAGCGGCCGTTCGAGATGGGCTACAAGGCGATGTATTTCCTGAAGGACATCAAGGACGGCAAGGCGCCGCCGAAGGACCCGACCTATACCGGGCTCGATGTCTGCACGCCGCAGAACGTCGATCACTGCATCGGCGGCTGACGCCGCTCGGCTGAGCCGACGCCGCGGGCGGGGAGCGATCCCCGCCCGTTGCCATGGACCGTCCCGGTAACCTTGGCATGAAGGAAACCCCCCGGCGTCCGGCGTTGCACGCGGGCCACAGGTTCGTAAAACGTATAACACGGCCGTTGAACGGCAGGGCCACTGCCCGATATGGTGCGGCGCAGCAAACTTCCGCTGCTGGACCAAGGAGGGGCTCTCATGGCCACTCACGTTCTCAACCAAGCCGCCGGGTTCGTATCCGCGGACCGGCCGGCGAGCCTGAAGGCACGGTTCCTCGCCTGGCGCGAACGGCGCCGGGCGCGCGCGCAGATGGCGCGCGAACTGCTCAGCTACACGGACCGGGAGCTGTTCGACCTCGGCATCAGCCGCGCCGACATTCCCGCGGTGCTCGACGGCACCTACCGCCGCTAGTGACGCGGCGCCTTGGCGGCGGCGGACCCGGCCTCAGGCCGGGTCCGGCAGCCGCCGCAACGGGTGCGACGGGGCATCGCCGGCACCGATCACCTGCTGGTCGAAGTCGATGACCGACCCGGTCATCAGCCCGCTTTCCTCGCTCGCCAGATAGGCGACGGCGCGGGCGACCTCGTCGGGCTTCAGCAGGCGGCCGAACGGCTGCTTTGCTTCCGCTGCGGCAAGCCAGCCCGTGTCGGCGCCGTGGTAGGTTGCCTGGATGCGGTGCTCGCCGGGCGTGTCCATCCAACCGATGTTCAGCCCGTTGACGCGGATGCGGTCCGGCATCAGCGAGAACGCCACGTTCTTGGTCAGCGTGGCAAGCGCGCCCTTCGACGCGCAATAGGCGGTGATGAAAGTCTGGCCGCCATGCGCCGACATGCTCTGGATGTTGACGATGGTGCCGGCGACGCGGTCGCGGCGCATGATCTTTGCCGCGTCCTGCATCAAAAAGAACGGCGCGCGCACGTTGACCGCGAACATCGCGTCGAACAGCGCGGGAGAAGTGTCGAGGATGCTGCCGCGGTCGGTGATCGCGGCGGCGTTGACCAGCACGTGCAGCGTGCCGAAGCGCGCATCGGCGCGCGCGATCACGCGCCGCGCGTCCTCGACCTGCGCCAGGTCGGCGGCGACGAACTCGGTCGGGCAGCCGGACGCCGTGAGCTCGGCCGCGACCTTTTCCCCGCGCGCCGCGTTGCGCCCGCAGATCACCAGCCCGGCGGCGCCGCGCGCGGCGAGCAGGCGCGCGATGGTCTCGCCCAGGCCCTGCGTGCCGCCGGTGACGACCGCGATCTTGCCCTGCATGTCCTGCGACTCCGCTATGGCGTGATGGTGAAGCCGGCGCGCGCGAACGCTGCCGACAGATGCTGGCGCCCCTTGAGCGCGTATACGTAAGGCGGCGCCTTCGCCGGGTCCTGCTCGGCCTCCACCACCACCCAGCCGGAATAGCCGATCTTCGCCAGCGTGCGCGCGAAGGCATCGTAGTCGATGAAGCCGTCGCCGGGCACGGTGAACACGCCGGCCAGGATGGCGTCCAGAAAACTCAGGTCGCGCGCCCGCGCATCCTTCAGCACCTCGGGCCGGATGTCCTTGCAATGGACGTGGACGACGCGGCGCGCATGCCGCTCGGTCAGCGCGAGCCAGTCGCCGCCTGCGTAGCAGCAATGTCCGGTATCGACCAGCAACCCCACTTCGTCGCCGGTCGCCGCCATCAGCGCGTCGATCTCGGGGTCGGTTTCCACCACCGTCGCCATATGGTGATGATAGGCGAGCCGCACCCCGCGCGCCTGCATGTGCCGCGCGAATTGCGTCATCTTCCCGCCCAGCACCTTGAACTCCTCGGAGGAGAGGCGGCGGCGGCGGCTGATCGGCGTGTCCTGCATGGCCTGCACGCTGCCGGTGGTCTCGGCATAGACCAGCACCGGCGCACCGAGCTCCGCGAAGGCCGCGAGCTGCTTCTCGATCCGCGCCTGCTCCTCGGCGACCGACAATTCCAGCAGCCGGCCGGAGAACCAGCCGGAAACGAGCACAAGATCGTGGCGCCGCAGGATCGGGCCGAGCACCGCGGCGTCCATCGGGAATTTCACGCCGGTCTCGGTGCCCGCGTAGCCGGCGGCGCGGCTTTCGGTCAGGCAGGTCTCCAGCGTCGTGTCGCCGCCGAGTTCCGGCAGGTCGCTGTTGCTCCACGCGATCGGCGCCACGCCGAGCCTGATCGTCCCTGCCGCCATGCTCCGTCCCTCCCGCCTCTTGGCGCGCAGTGTAGGCCGAGGCACAATGCGCGGAAAGTGGCAACGGGAGGACGGCGATGGTGAGATTCGCATTGTTCGGCGCGGGCCGCATCGGCGCCATGCACGCGGCCAACATCGCCGCCCATCCGCGGGCGGCCCTGCATTGCGTGTACGACGTCCACGCGCCGGCGGCCCAAAAGGTCGCCGCCGCGCACGGCGCGCAGGTGGCGCCCAGCGTCGCCGCGGCGCTCGCGGATGCGCAGGTGGACGCGGTGCTGATCGCCTCCTCCACCGACACGCATGTCGATCTCATCACCGCCTCGGCCAAGGCCGGCAAGGCGATCCTGTGCGAGAAGCCGATCGACCTCGACATCAAGCGCGTCGAGCAGTGCCGCCGCGACATCACCGGCACCGGGGTTGCGGTGCAGCTCGGCTTCAACCGCCGCTACGACCCGAGCCACCGCGCCGTGCGCGACGCCGTGCTGCGGGGCGAGATCGGGGCGCTGCACCTGCTCGTCATCACCAGCCGCGATCCCGGGCTGGCGCCGATGGAATACATGAAGGTGTCGGGCGGCATTTTCCGCGACATGATGATCCACGACTTCGACCTCGCCCGCTTCATCCTCGGCGAAGACCCGGCGGAAGTGTTCGCCGCCGGCAGCGTGCTGATCGAGCCGGCGCTGGCCGCGATCGGCGACGTGGACACCGCGATGGTGCTGCTGAAGGCGCCGTCGGGCGCGCTCGTCCACATCAACAACTCGCGCCAGGCGGTCTATGGCTACGACCAGCGCGTCGAGGCGTTCGGGGCCAAAGGCATGGTGCAGTCGGAGAATTTCCGCGCAACGAGCCTGCGCCGCTGGGGCGCGCACGCGACCGACGCGCAGGAGCCGCTGCTGCACTTCTTCATCCAGCGCTACGCGCAGGCCTATCTCGACGAGCTGGATGAATTCGTCGCTTGCATCGAAAACAAGACCGCGCCGGGCGTCGGGTTCGAGGACGGGCGCAAGGCGCTCATCATCGCCGATGCCGCCTGGGAGTCGCTGCGCAGCGGCCGGGCGGTGAAGCCCGCCTACGCCTGACTGCGCATCGGCACAGGTCAGGCTCAGCCGCCGGCCCGGTTGACACTCCTCCCCCGCCCGCCCACGCTGCGCCCCGGTCGGATCGCCGACGCGGGCGACGGGGGGAACGGTCATGGCAGATCACCATTCCGCTGAGGGGCGCCACCGCCTGCGCAGCCGCCGCTGGTTCGACGAGCCGCTCGACCCCGCCCTGACCGCGCTCTACATCGAGCGCTACCTGAATTTCGGGCTGACGCGCGAGGAGCTGCAGGGCGGCAAGCCGATCATCGGCATCGCCCAGAGCGGCTCCGATCTCTCGCCCTGCAACCGCCATCATCTCGACCTGGCGCGGCGCGTGCGCGACGGCATCCGCGATGCCGGCGGCATCCCGCTGGAATTCCCGACCCACCCGATCCAGGAGACCGGCAAGCGGCCGACCGGCGCGCTGGACCGCAACCTCGCCTATCTCAGCCTGGTCGAGGTGCTGCACGGCTATCCGCTCGACGGCGTGGTGCTGACCACCGGCTGCGACAAGACCACGCCCGCCTGCGTGATGGGCGCGGCGACGGTCAACATCCCGGCGATCGTGCTGTCCGGCGGGCCGATGCTGGACGGCTGGTGGAAGGGCCGCCTCGCCGGCTCCGGCACCATCGTCTGGGAGGGCCGCAAGCTCTATGCCGAGGGCCAGATCGACTACCAGCAGTTCATGGACATGGTGTGCTCCTCCGCGCCCTCGGTCGGGCATTGCAACACGATGGGCACGGCGAGTTCGATGAACTCGCTGACCGAGGCGCTGGGCATGTCGCTGCCCGGCTGCGCCATGATCCCCGGCCCGTATCGCGAGCGCGGCCAGATGGCCTACGCCACCGGGCGGCGGATCGTCGAGATGGTGCATGAGAATTTGCGCCCCTCCGACATCATCACCAAACAGGCGCTGGAGAACACGGTGGTCGCCGCGGCGGCGCTCGGCGCCTCGTCGAACTGCCCGATCCACATGATCGCGATCGCGCGGCACATGGGCGTGGAGCACACGCTGGACGACTGGCAGCGCCTGGGTCCGGAGATTCCGCTGCTGGTCGATATGCAGCCGGCGGGCCGGTTCCTCGGCGAGCGGTTCCATCGCGGCGGCGGCGTGCCGGCGGTGATGAAGGAACTGCTGGACGCCGGCAAACTGCACGGCGACGCCATGACGGTGACGGGCAAGACGCTGGCCGAGAACCTGAAGAACGTGCCGGAGCCGGACCGCGAGGTGATCCGCTCCTACCGCAAGCCGATGCGGGAACGGGCCGGCTACGTCGTGCTCAGCGGCAACCTGTTCGACAGCGCGGTGATCAAGATGAGCGTGATCGACCAGGCGTTCCGCGACCGCTTCCTCGCCAACCCCGCCCGGCCCAACGTGTTCGAGGGGAAGGCGATCGTGTTCGAGGGACCGGAGGACTACCACGCCCGCATCGAGGACCCCGACCTGGGCGTGGAGGAGCAGTCGGTGCTGGTGATCCGCAATGTCGGCCCGGTCGGCTATCCGGGCAGCGCCGAGGTGGTGAACATGCAGCCGCCGGCGCGGCTGCTCAAGCAGGGCATCGACATGCTGCCGACCATGGGCGACGGGCGGCAGTCGGGCACGTCCGGCTCGCCCTCGATCCTGAATGTCTCGCCGGAGGCGGCGGTGGGCGGGGGGCTGGCGCTGCTGAAGACCGGCGACCGCATCCGCATCGACCTCAACGCCCGCCGCGTGGACGTGCTGCTGCCCGACGGCGAGCTGGCGGCCCGCCGCGCCGCCTGGACGCCGCCCAAGCTGGAGAACAAGACGCCCTGGGAGGAAATCTACCGCAGCACGGTCGGCCAGCTGGGCACCGGCGCCTGCCTGGAGGCGGCGACCCTCTATCTGAACATCCTGGAGACGCGCGGCGAGAGCCGGAACAATCATTAAAGCAGGTTGCTTTACTTATTCCGGGAGACGTGAGGATGGCGGGCAGGCTGGCAGGCAAGACGGCGTTCTGCACGGCGGCGGCGCAGGGGATCGGACGGGCCACGGCGCTCGCCTTCGCCGCCGAGGGCGCGCAGGTGGTCGCGACCGATGTGAACGAAGCGAAACTCGCGGCGCTCGCCGGGCCGGCGATCCGCACCCTGCGGCTCGATGTGCTGGACGCCGCCGCGGTCGCCGCCGCGGCGAAATCCGTCGGCGCGGTCGATGTGCTGTTCAACTGCGCCGGCTTCGTGCATCAGGGAACCATCCTGGACGCCACCGAGGACGACTGGACTTTCGCCTTCGACCTCAATGCGCGCTCGCAGTTCCGCACCATCCGGGCGTTCCTGCCGGGCATGCTGGCGAAGGGCGGCGGCTCGATCGTCAACATCGCCTCGATCGCCAGCAGCGTGAAGGGGATCGCCAACCGCTGCGTCTATGGCGCAAGCAAGGCGGCGGTGATCGGGCTGACCAAGGCGGTGGCGGCGGATTTCGTCCGCCAGGGCATCCGCTGCAACGCCATCTGTCCTGGCACGGTGCAGTCGCCGAGCCTGGATGACCGCATCGCCGCCAACGCCGCCGCGGCGGGGTCGGTGGAGGCGGCGCGGGCCGCGTTCGTGGCGCGGCAGGCGATGGGGCGGCTCGGCACGCCGGAGGAGATCGCCGCGCTCGCCGTCTATCTCGCCAGCGACGAGAGCCAGTTCGTCACCGGCCAGGCGCTGCTGATCGACGGCGGCATTTCGCTCTGACCATGCGTCGAGCCATCTCGTCCGGCTCGACCTTCGAGCGCGACATCGGCTATGCGCGCGCCGTGGTCGATGGCGACTGGGTGTTCGTCTCCGGCACCACCGGGTTCGACTACGCCACCATGACCATAGCCGACGACGTGGCCGCACAGGCCGAGCAGTGCCTGAACAATATCGGCGCGGCGCTCGCCGAGGCCGGGTGCGGATTCGCCGATGTCGTGCGGGTGCGCTACATCTTGCCGGATGCGCGGGATTTTCCGGCGTGCTGGCCGGCGCTGCGCCGCTGCTTCGGCGCCGCACCGCCGGCGGCGACCATGATCGCGGCCGGACTCGCCGATCCGCGCATGAAGATCGAGATCGAGGTCACCGCGCGACGCCGCGCGGCAGAGAAGGAGAACGAGGCATGAAACTGCTGCGCTACGGCGATCCGGGCGCCGAGAAGCCGGGCATGCTGGACGCGAAAGGCCAGGTCCGCGACCTCTCCGGCGTCGTGCGCGACATCGACGGCGCCGCGATCTCGCCCGCGAGCCTCGCGAAACTCGCCGCCCTCGATCCGGCGAGCTTGCCGCCGGTGCCAGGAAACCACCGCATCGGGCCGTGCGTCGCGCGCCCGCTGAACTTCATCTGCATCGGCCTGAACTACGCCGACCATGCGGCCGAGAGCAACATGCCGGTGCCGAAGGAGCCGGTGCTGTTCCTGAAATCGCTCAGCGCCTATTGCGGGCCGAACGACGACGTGAAGATTCCGCGCCGATCGAACAAGACCGACTGGGAAGTGGAACTCGGCGTGGTGATCGGCAGCCGCGCCGCCTATGTCGCCGAACGGGATGCGCTGGACCACGTCGCCGGCTACTGCGTGATCAACGACGTGAGCGAGCGCGAATTCCAGCTCGAACGCGGCGGCACCTGGGACAAGGGCAAGGGCTGCGACACGTTCGGGCCGACCGGCCCGTGGCTGGTGACGCGCGACGAGGTGCCCGATCCGCAGAACCTCACCATGTGGCTCGATGTCGATGGCGTGGCGATGCAGCGCGGCAGCACGCGCACGATGGTGTTCGGCGTGACCAAGCTGGTCAGCTATGTCAGCCACTTCATCACGCTGCATCCGGGCGACGTCATCAGCACCGGCACGCCGCCCGGCGTCGGCGCGGGCAAGAAGCCGCAGCCGATGTTCCTGCGTCCCGGCCAGACCATCCGGCTTGGCATCGAGGGCCTCGGCGAGCAGACGCAACGCACCGTCGCGGCGTGACCACGGCTTCCGTCGGCCGTTCGTCGCTGACGGAGCAACGGGATTTCGGCGCGACCGGCACGTCGGTGGCATGGCTGATCGTGGCGGGGACGGCGGTGCGGCTGGCGATGGCGGCTGCGATCGGGCTCGGCATCGACGAGAGCTACATGGTGGCGGCCGGGCGCACGCTGCGGCTCGGCTATTTCGACCACCCGCCGCTGTCGTGGTGGCTGGCGGCCGGCGCGGCAAAGCTGTTCGGCAGCGAGGCCGGCATCGTGGTGCGGCTGCCGTTCATCCTGCTGTTCGCGGTCTCGACCTGGCTGATGTATCGGCTGGGAGCGGCGCTGTTCGGCGCGCGCGCCGGGCTGTGGGCGGCCGTGGCGCTCACCCTTTCGCCGGTGTTTTCGGTGACCACCGGCGGCTGGGTGCTGCCCGACGGGCCGCTGACCTGCGCGCTGCTGGCGGCGGCGCTGGCGCTGGTGCATGCGTTGCAGGACGGGCGCTGGCGCTGGTGGCTGGCCGCCGGAGCCTGCGCGGGGCTGGCGCTGCTGGCGAAATACACCGCCGTGCTGACGCTGCTCGGCGCGTTCGCCTATCTCGCGACGCAGCCGGCGCACCGGCGCTGGCTGGCTCGGCCGCCGCCCTATGTCGCGGCGCTGCTGGCGGCGGTGCTGTTCGCGCCGGTGGCGGCGTGGAACGCGGCACACGGCTGGGCGAGTTTCGCCTTCCAGGGCGCGCGGGCGGACGAGGGCGGGCTGCATCCGTTCGGGCCGCTGGTGGTGCTGGGCGGCGAGGCGCTGTACGTGCTGCCGTGGATCTGGCTGCCGATGCTGGCGGCGGCCGTCGCCGCGCTGCGGGCCGGGCCGGCGGACTGGCGGCGCTGGCTGCCGCTCTGCCTTGGCGCGCCGCCGGTCGTGCTGTTCGCGCTGGTCGGCCTGGTCTCGAAGCACGTCATGTTCCACTGGGCCGCACCGGGCTACCTGATGTTTTTTCCGTTGCTCGGTGCGGCGCTGGCCGAGGCGCGGCCGGCGCTGGTGCGCGGCGCGGCCGCGGCGACGGCGGGGCTGCTGCTGCTCGGCCTCGCCGTGGTGGCGACCGAGGTGCGCTGGGATTGGCTGAACCTGCCGCGCGATCCGGGGGCGGAGGCGGTGGACTGGACGGCGCTGCGCCCGGCGCTGGCCGCGCGGGGGCTGCTCGATCGGGCAAACACGGTGGTCGGCGCGACCGGCTGGCGGGAGGCCGGAAAAGTCGATTACGGGCTGGGCGGGCGTGCCACCGTGATCTGCCTCGGCCGCGATGCACGCGAGTATGGCGAGATCGCGCCACTCGCGGCATTCGTCGGCAAGGACGTGGTGATCGTGGCGCGCAAGCCGGTGACCGCTAAGACGCTGGCGGCGCAGGGCGTGCGGTTCGCGGCGATCGAGCCGTTCGGCAGCGTGGCGCTCGATCCGCGCGTGCGGCCCAAGCTGCGGGCGTTGCTGTTCCTCGGCCGTGACCTGAGCCGCGGATCGCAGTAGCCGCCCCCCCGATGGTCGGCTAGCGTGCCGCCGTCCAAACGGGAGAACGGGGCAAATGGCCGAGGCAACGCGACTGCGCATCCTGCTGGTCGGCGCCAGCGGCACCATCGGCCGGGCGGTGGCCGCCGAACTCGGCGCGCGGCACGACATCGTCGCCGCCGGGCGCAACTCCGGCGACGTCCGGCTCGACATCGACGATCCGGCGAGCATCATCGCCGGCCTGCGCAAGGCCGGGCCGATCGACGCCGTGGCCTGCGCCAGCGGCAGCGTCGCTTTCCGCCCGCTCGGCATGATCGAGCCGGACACCGTGACGGCGTCGGCGTACGCGCTGGGGCTGGCGAGCAAGCTGATGGGACAGGTGAACCTGGCACTCGCGGCGCGCGGGACGTTGCGCGACGGCGGCTGCATCACGCTGGTCTCCGGCGTGCTGAGCGGCGACCCGATCGTCGCCGGCTCCTCGGCAAGCATGGTCAACGGCGCGATCGAGGCGTTCGTGCGCGCCGCCGCCATTGAATTGCCGCGCGGCTTGCGCATCAACGTGGTCAGCCCGACCGTGCTGACCGAATTGATGGCCGGCTACGCGCCGTTTTTCCGCGGCTTCGCGTCGGTGCCGGCGGCGCGCGTCGGGCTCGCCTACAGCCGCAGCATCGAGGGCGCGCAGACCGGGCAGGTCTATACCGTGGTCTGAGATGTCCGCTATATCGGACATCTGTCCGGCAGGTTTGACACCCTTGGCGAGCGGCTGATAGCGTGATCGTGGCGCAAGCAGCGGCGCGCACGACATAGCTCGGCGCAAGCGGACATCAGCGGCGCACGTGCCGGCGCCGCGACGAGAACCTGAAACCGGCTTGGAAGTGTTGGGGAGAACCAAGATGACAACAATGCCGCTGCGTTTGTCGCTCGCGTCATTGCTGCTGGCCGGCCTGGCGTTCGCGCAGCTGGCTGCCGCGCCGCCGGCTGCGGCCGCGGCGAACTGCGTGAAGGGCGAGCACAAGCCGCCGTACAAGCTCGGCTGGGCCAACATCTATTCGGTGCCGACGTGGATGAAGGAAACCACCGGCACGATCGAGAAGATGGCCGATGAGCTGAAGCACCAGGGTCTCGTGGGGAAGCTGACCATCACCGATGCGCAGGGCAACGCGAACACGCAGATCCAGCAGATCCAGTCGATGATCGACGCCAAGCTGGACGCCATCATCGTCGATGCCGGCTCGGCGACCGCGCTCGATCGCGTCATTGCCGATGCCTGCTCGAAAGGTATCGTCGTGGCGAATTTCGACAGTCTGGTCGATACCAACGACCTGACCACGAAGATCGACACCGATCAGGCCGCATGGGGCAAGCAGGCGGCCGAATGGCTGGTGCAGCAACTGCACGGCAAGGGCAAGATCATCGTCCTGAACGGCCCGGCCGGCGTCTCGGTCAGCGATGACCGGCGCAAGGGCGCCCAGCCGGTGTTCCAGGCCAATCCGGGCATCACCATCCTGGCCGAGACCAACACGCCCTATAACGCGGCGCCGGCGCAGGAGGCGGTGACCAATCTGCTGTTCCGCTATCCCGAGATCGACGGCGTGTGGTCGCAGGGCGGGGCGCTGTCGGCCGGCGCCGTGACCGCGTTCACCAAGCAGGGGCGCAAGCTCGGGCCGATCACGGGGGAGAACTACCGGCAGTTCCTGGAGATGTGGCAGGCCAGGCATCTCGACGCCTGGGCGACACAGCAGCCGAACTGGCTGGCCGCGTTCGCCGTCTATGCCTCGGTCAAGGCGCTGCAGGGCGCCGACATCCCGCGCTACATCGACGTGCCGCTGCCGATCATCACCGGACAGAATCTCGACACCTATCTCGCCCGCGCGAAGGACTTTCCGGCCGACGGCTACATCTACTCGCCCTACAGCACGGCGATGTTCGACGATCTGATCGCGCGCAGCCTGAAGAAGTGATGACGGCGGCCGCGGCCGGGCGGTGACGGGGATGCGGCGCGGCGGATGAGCGCGGGACGGATGATCCTGGGCGCGCGGTCGGTGTCGAAGGCGTTCTTCGGCAACAAGGTGCTGCGGGACGTCTCGATCGAGTTGCTGCCGGGCCGCATCCATGCCCTGCTGGGGGAAAACGGTGCCGGCAAGAGCACGCTGATCAACGTGCTCTCCGGCACGCTGGCGCCGGATGACGGCGCGCTCATCGTCGATGGCAGGAGCGTGGCCGCACTCGCGCCGCGCGAGGCGCGACGGCTGGGCATCGCCGTCGTGCAGCAGGAGCTCAGCCTGGCGCCGCATCTGTCGATCGCCGAGAACATCGGCCTCGGCGCGGCGCCTCGGCGCTTCGGGCTGGTCGATTATCGCCGGCTGGCGGCGCTGGTCGCCGAGGCGAGTGCGCAGGTCGGACTGACCGAGAAGCCGGATACGCCGGTCGGGCGGCTGCCGCTCGGCCGGCGGCAGGTGGTGGAGATCGCGAAAGCGCTCGCCCGCCGGCCGCGCGTGCTGATCCTCGACGAACCCACCTCGTCGCTCGCCGCGCCGGACGTGTCGATGCTGCTGGCGCTGGTGGGAAGGCTGCGCGCGCAGGGGGTCGCGATCCTCTACATCTCGCATCGCCTGAACGAGATTTTCGGTTTCTGCGAGCACGTGACGGTGCTGAAGGACGGCGCGGTGACGGCCGACCGGCCGATCGCCGGTCTCGATCCGCTCGGGCTGGTGCGGCTGATGGTCGGCCGCGACCCGCAGGACCTGTTTCCGCCCTTCCACTCCGCTGCGACGGAAGACATCGTGCTGCAGGCGCGCAACTTCCGCACGAGCGGCACGGCGGGCGTGAACCTGTCGCTGCGGCACGGCGAGATTCTGGGCATCGGCGGGCTGGTGGGCCATGGGCAGGAGGCGTTCCTGCTCGGCCTCTGCGGCGCGCTGCCGGCGCGGGCCGACCAGTTCCGGATGCAGGCCGCGGCGGGCGCGCGCGATGCCCCGTTCGCAAGCGTGGTGCAGGCCAATGCCGCGGGCGTCGCCTACATCCCGGCCGACCGCAAGAAGGACGGGCTGCTGCTGCCGCACCCGATCGCCTTCAACCTGCTGCTGCCCTGGTTCGCGCGCTACCGCGCGCAGCGCCGCCGCCGCGGACGCGAGCGGACGATCACGCAAGACCTTGCCCGACGCTTCAGCATTCGCGGCGACCTGCGGCGGCCGGTGCTGGCGCTGTCCGGGGGCAACCAGCAGAAGGTCGCGCTGGCGAAGTGGCTGCCGCTGACCCCCGCCATCCTGCTGCTGAACGACCCGACGCGGGGCGTGGACGTGGACACCAAGCGCGAGATCTATCTTGCCCTGCGCGCCATGGCGGCCGAGGGAAAAGCCGTCGTGCTGCTGAGCACCGACACGCCGGAGCTCGTGCATCTCTGCGACCGGGTCATGGTGTTCCACAACCGGCACGTCGCCGCGACGCTGGCGCACGCGGCGGCGTCGGAGGAAGCGATCGTCGCGGCGGCGCTCGGCCTGCCGGACCATGCCCGGACCGCGGAGGCGGTGACGTGAGCGCGTCCACCACCCGGCCGCTCTACTGGGCGATCCAGTGGCGGCGCAACGACGGGCTGGGCGCGCTCTATGTCGTGCTGGCGGGTTTCGTGGTGCTGTATGCCGTGCTGTTCCCCGGCATCCTCGCCCCGGGGGCCGCGAACAAGTTCGTGCAGGGCTGGTTCCCGACGGCCATGGTCGCGGTGGCGGAAACCCTGGTGATGCTGACCGGCGGCATCGACCTGGCGGTGGGACCCATGGTCAGCCTCGGCTCGGTGGTCGCCGCCTCCACCATGCAGACCCCGCTCGGCATTCTCGGCGCCGTGCTGGCGGTGCTGGCCCTGGGCGCGGTGGTCGGCACGATCGTCGGCGCATTCGTCGCCGTCGCGCGCTATCCGGCGATCATCGTCACCCTCGCCATGTCCTTCATCATCCGCGGCGTGGCGCTGCTGATCCTGCCGCGGCCCGGCGGGTTCGTGTCTGCCGCACTCTCGGATTTTTTGGCGGGCAACCGGCCGACGACGATTGCGCTCGTGTTGGTTCTCGCCCTGCTCTGGAAACTCTATCAGGCGACGCCGCTCGGGCTGGGGCTGATCGCGGTCGGCGACAATGCCGAAGGCGCCTACCGTTCCGGCGTCGGCGTGGTTGCTTCGCGCATGCTGGCCTATGTCATCAGCGGCATGTTGCAGGCGCTGACCGGGCTTTTCGTCGCGGCGCAAACCGGCTCCGGCGATCCGCTGATCGGCGAGCCGTTGACGCTGAGCGCGATTGCCGCCGCCGTGCTCGGCGGCGTCAGCTTCCTCGGCGGGCAGGGGACGATGCGCGGGGCGCTGGCCGGCAGCCTGCTGATGAGCATTCTGATCAACGTCATGTTCTTCATGGACCTGCCGCTGGTCGCGCAATACGTCGTGCAGGGGCTGATCATCGTCGCGACGGTGGCGCTGCCGCGGCTGCGCGGCGCGCGGGACGCAGCCGCATGACGGGAACCGGCGCCATCACGCATCTGCTGCGCGGCCTCGGACGCTCGCTGGTGGCGTACGCGGTGGTCGCGGTGCTGTGGATCGCCGCGTCGTCGCTGATCCAGGGCTTTGGCGTGTTCGCGCATTTGCGATATATCGTGGAGCTTGGCGCTATCATCGGCTTTGCCGCGATCGGCCAGACGCTGGCGGTGATCGGCGGCGGCATCGACCTGTCGGTCAGCGCGGTCATCACCGTCGCCGCGATCGTGCTGCCCATGCTGAGCTTCGCGGCGGACACGACCGGCCTGGGCGCGATCGCGCTCACGCTGCTGCTGGCGGCGGGGATCGGCGCGGTGAACGGATTGGGCATCGGCTATCTCGGCCTGCCGCCGCTGATCATGACGCTGGCGATGGCGACGATCCTGCAAGGCGTGCTGGTGCTGGTCGCCGGCGGCAGCGCCGTGTCGGTGGACAACGCGACCCTCACCTGGCTCGGATCGAGCCATGTCCTCGGCATTTCGCCGACCATCATCCTGTGGGCGTTCGCCGCCGCGGCGACGCTGTTCTGGCTGCATTTCACGCACAGCGGCGCCCTCATCTTCGCCGTCGGCACCAACCCCGAGGTGAGCCGGCTGTCCGGCGTGCCGGTGCAGCGCATCACGCTCTGGGTCTATGTGGCGGCGGGACTTTGCGCCGGCGCGGCCGGGCTGCTGCTGCTGGCGATGAACGGGCAAGGCTATGTCGGGATCGGCGACCCGTATCTGCTGTCCTCCATTGCCGCGGTCGTGCTCGGCGGCACCTCGATTCTCGGCGGACAAGGGAGCTATCTCGGCACGATCGCGGGCGCGGTGCTGCTGGTCACCATGACCGCGCTGATTACCGTCATCAACGCGTCGGAGGGATGGCGGTCGGTGATTCTCGGCTGTCTCATTCTCGGCCTGCTGCCGCTATCGGGCCGCGACCCATCCCGCTGACGCCGGAACAGGAGGAACGCACCGCCATGCTCGCCGAAGACCTGGACACGCCCGCCGCGGTCGTCGATCTGGACGTGATGGAGGCCAACCTGCGACGATGTCAGTCGTACCTCGATCGATCGGGGCTGGCGCTGCGTCCGCACATCAAGACGCACAAGATCCCCGAATTCGCGCACCTGCAACTGAAGCTGGGCGCAAAAGGAATCACCTGCCAGAAGCTGGGCGAGGCCGAGGTGATGGCGGAAGCGGGGATCACCGACATCCTGCTGACCTACAACCTGCTCGGCCAGACCAAGCTCGACCGGCTGGTCACGCTCGCGCACCGGGCCGACATGAAAGTGGTTGCCGACAGCGCCGAGGTCGTGGACGGGCTTTCGGCCGCCATGAGCCGGGCGGCGCTGACCTTGCCCGTGCTGGTGGAATGCGACACCGGCGCACAGCGCTGCGGCGTGGTGGACGCCGAGGGCGCGGCGAGGCTCGCGCAACGCATCGCGCGCGCGCCGGGGCTGCGTTTCCTGGGCCTGATGACCTATCCACGCTTCAACGCGACCGCCGAGACGGTGGCGCGGCTCGCCGCCGCCATCGACGCCTGCCGCCGCGCCGGGCTGGAGGTGGAGGTGGTGAGCAGCGGCGGAACGCCCGACCTCTATCGCGCGCACGAGATCGGCATGGCCACCGAACATCGGCCCGGCACCTACATCTACAGCGACCGCTCGCTGGTCGAGACGAAGCGGTACGGCACCTGGGACGACTGCGCGCTGCGGGTCCATGCGACGGTGGTGTCGCACGCCGCGCCCGATCGCTGCGTGATCGATGCCGGCTCGAAAAGCCTGTCGTCCGATCTGCTCGGACTGACCGGCCATGGCCGCATCGTCGAGCATCCGGAGTGGCAGATCGCGGCGCTGAGCGAGGAGCATGGCCATGTGCGCGTGCCCGACGGCGCGACGGCGCCGCGGATCGGCGAGCGCGTCAGCGTGATTCCGAACCATGTCTGCGTCGTCAGCAACCTGCACGGCCGCGTCTATGCCGCGCGCGGCGGGCGGGTCGAGACCTACTATGACGTGGCCGCACGCGGGAGGATGCAATGAGCGTGGATGTGAAGGACGCGACGGAGCGGCGGCTGGCGGAGCTTGGCCTGGTGTTGCCCGAGATTCCGAAGCCGATCGCGAACTACGTGCCCTATGTGCGCCTCGGCTTGGTGGTTTATCTGTCCGGCCAGGGGCCGCGCCGGCGCGAGGGCGGCATGCACACCGGCAAGGTCGGCGGGGATGTGAGCGTCGAGGACGCCTATCAGCACGCGCGCATCGTCGGCTTGCAGCTTC
The DNA here is from genome assembly GCA_963786445.1 of uncultured Pseudomonadota bacterium. Taxonomy (GTDB): domain Bacteria; phylum Pseudomonadota; class Alphaproteobacteria; order Acetobacterales; family Acetobacteraceae; genus JAFKFJ01. Next base: position 159,688 of record CAWAZU010000028.1, on the reverse strand, counting down.
TGGCCGCGCTGCGTGAGGCCGCCGGCGGCCTCGACCGCGTGGCGCGCATCGTGAAGCTGTTCGGCATGGTCAACGCGGTGCCGGAGTTCGGCCAGCATCCGCGCGTCATCAACGGCTGTTCCGACCTGTTCGTCGAAGTGCTCGGCGAACGCGGACGCCACGCGCGTTCGGCGGTCGGCATGGGCAGCCTGCCGGAAAACATCACCGTCGAGATCGAGGCGATCGCGGCGTTGAAGCGCGGGCGGGGATGACATGCGGCTGGCGATGTGGACCTATCCGTGGGACGTGCTGGATGTCGGAATCGACGCGGCGGTGGCCGATCTGCGCGACCGCGCCGGCCTGAACGGCATCAATCTCGCCACGTCCTATCACGCCGGGCGCTTCTTCCAGCCGCGCAGCCCGCTGCGCAAGAGCTATTTTCCGCAGGACGGCACGATCTATTTCCGTCCCGACCCACGGCGCTGGGACGGCGCCGCCATCGTCCCGCTTGTCGCCTCGATGGTCGCGGAGCGGGGCGATGTGCTGCGCGACCTGATCGACGCGCGCGAGCGCACGGGCTTGAGCGTTGCCGGCTGGACTGTCTGCCTGCACAACACGCGGCTGGGCATGCTGCATCCCGGTGCCTGCACGCGCAACGCGTTCGGCGATCCCAATTGCTACAGCCTTTGCCCGAGCCATCCCGATGTGCGGCGCTTCGCGGTCAGCCTCGTCGCCGATCTGACGCACGGCTACCGGCCGGATGCCGTGCAACTCGAATCGCCGGGTTTCATGGGGTTCGCGCATGAATTCCATCACGAGAAGGACGGCGTCGGACTGACGCCGGAGGACGATTTTCTGATGGCGCTGTGTTTTTGCGACGCCTGCCTGGCGCGCGCGGCGCAGGCCGGCGTTGACGGCGTGGCGGCGCGTCGCACGGTGCGGCGCTGGATCGTCGCGGCGAGCGAACGCCCCGTGCCCGCCCCGCGCTGGCCGGATTTCGTCGCGCAGGGTCCGGACGTGTTCGCGGCGCACGAGGAGGTTCATGCCTACGTGCGCTGGCGGTTCGAGCCGGTGACGAGTCTTGCTGCCGAAATCCGCCATGCGGCGCATCCGTCCAGTCGCGTCCATGTCCTCGACATCGGCAACGGCTGGCTCTGCGGCAGCGATCTTGCCGCGCTGGCGCGGGCGACGGACGGCGTGGTGATGTGCGCCTACGATCGCGCTCCGCGAGCCGTCGGCACCGATCTTGCCGCGGCGCGCGCGACGATCGGCGCGGATCGCTTCCTCGGCACCGGCATGCGGGTGTTCTACCCGGAAATGCGCGGGCCGGACGACCTTGTCGCGCGGGCGCGCGCGGCGGCGGCGGCGGGAGTCGAAGAGGTCAATTTCTACAATTACGGCCTGATCCCGGCGGCACGGCTCGACTGGGTGCGTGCTGCCTGCACGGCGGCGCACGGATGAACGGCGCTCCCGATCCCGGTCGGCTGGTCGGTCTGCTGGCCCGGCTCGTGGCCCTCGACACGCAGAATCCGCCGGGGCAGGAGGCAGCGGCGGCGGAGCTGCTTGCGGCGGAGCTGCGCAGCTGCGGCTTCGCGGCGGAAGTGCATTCCGTTGGCGCCGGACGCGCGAATGTCGTGGCGCGGTTCGCCAACGGTGCAGGCCCGACCTTCGCCTTCAACTCACATCTCGACACCGTGCCGGTCGGCACCGGCTGGAGCAGCGATCCCTTCCGGCTTGTCGAGCGCGACGGGCGGCTGTACGGGCGCGGCGCCTGCGATGCGAAAGGCCAGATCAGCGCGATGGCGGAAGCCGGCCGTATGCTGGTCGCCGAACGGAACTCCTGGCGCGGCACGCTGGTGCTCGCCTTCGTCGCGGACGAAGAAATCAACAGCATCGGTGCGAAAGCCGCCGCGGCCGAATGCCCGCCATTCGACTGGGTGGTCGTGGGCGAGCCGACGCGCAACGCCGTCTATGCCGCGCACAAGGGCTGCGTGCGCCCGCTGATCCGGGTACGCGGCAAGGCGGCGCATTCCGGCCGGCCGGAGCTGGGAACCAACGCGATCGTCGCTGCCGCGCGGCTGGTGGACCTGTTCGCACAGCGCGACGCGATGCTGCGCCAACGCGTGCATCCGCTGGTCGGCCATGCCAGCCTTACCGTCTCGCGGATCGCCGGCGGCATTGCGGACAACATCGTGCCCGACCTCTGCGAGATCGTGCTCGACGAGCGCGTTTTGCCTGGCGCACGACTGGAAACCACGCTCGACGACCTTCGGGAATTGCTGCTCCGTGCGCGGCGCGAGCACGCGGTGGATGCCGAGATCGCGGAGGTGCGCACCGCCGCGGGCTCGGCTGAAACGCCGCCGGATTCGCCGCTGCTGCGTGCGGCGCTCGCCGCCTCGGCGCGTCACGGCGTGGACCTGTCGCAGCCGGGCGGGCTGACCGGGGGCTGCGACCTCGTGCATTTCCACGCCGTCGGCAGCGTCGGCGTCATCCTCGGCCCCGGTTCGCTCGACCAGGCGCACCAGCCGGACGAGTTCGTGCCGAAGGATGACCTCGCGCAGGCCACGCTGATCTATCGCGACATCGCGAAAGCGATGCTCCGGCCTTGAACGACGGGAGGGCGGCATGCGGGACGACGACCTGATCTACACGCCGGCGCACCGGCTCGCAGCGCTGATCGCCGCGCGCAAGCTCTCGGCGGTCACGCTCGTCGATGCCGTGATCGCGCGTGCCGAGCAGGTCAATCCGCGGCTGAACTGCTTCGCGACGACGCTGTTCGCCGAGGCGCGCGAAGCGGCACGGCGGGCCGAGGACGACGTGATGCACGACCGTCCGCTCGGGCCGCTGCACGGCGTGCCGGTCACGGTGAAGGACGGGGTCGCCACCGCCGGCCACAGGATGACCTGCGGTTCGTATGCGATGGAAGATGTCGTGGCGAGCGGCGATGCGGTGGTGTGGCAGCGGCTGCGCGCGGCAGGCGCGATCCTGCTCGGCAAGACCGCGACGCCGGAATTCTTCCACAAGGTGGCGACGGACTCGCCGATCTACGGCATCACGCGCAACCCTTGGGCGCTCGACCGCACGCCCGGCGGATCGAGCGGCGGCGCCGCCGCGTGCCTCGCTGCGGGCATCGGCGCGCTCGCGGTCGGCACGGATGGCGGCGGCTCCATCCGCTGTCCCGCGTCGTGCGCCGGCGTACTCGGGCTGAAGCCGACGCTCGGGCGCGTGCCGCATGACGGTTTTGCCGACACGTTCGGCAACTACTCGTTCGTCGGACCGATGGCGCGCGACGTGCGCGACATGGCGATCATGCTGTCGGTCATGTCCGGCCCGGACTTTTCCGATGCCCACTCGCTCGCGGTGCCGGCGCTTCCGCTCGCCGCGGTCGCCGCGCCCGCGCTGCGGGGAATGCACGTGGGCTGGGTGCCGCGGGTCGGCGGCACGCCGGTGGACGTGGACGTCGCAACGCTGACCGCCGACGCGGTGCGGCTGATGCAGGCCGACGGCGCGGAAGTCACCGAGTTCGACGACCCCGCCTTCGACGACGTGTTCGACACCTACGTGGTCATCGCCACGACCGCGCACGCCGCCCGTCTCGGCCCCTTCGTCGCGCGCTTCGGGGAGCGCATGACGGCAAGCCTGAAGGCGTCGATCGTGCAGGGTGCAGCGTATTCGGCGGCCGACCTGGTGCGCGCCATCGATCGGCGCACCGTGCTCTACCGCCACGTGCAGCGCCTGTTCGATCGCTTCGACGTGCTCGTCATGCCGACATTGACCGCGCCGCCGAAGCCGGTGGATGCGGGCGGCGCGATCAACACGGCCATGTATGCGGAGTGGGCGAGGACGCTCTATCCGTTCAACCTGACCGGCCATCCGGCGGCGTCGGTGCCGTGCGGCTTCACACGCGACGGAATGCCGGTGGGTTTGCAGATCGTCGCGCCCTGGTACGGGGAACCACGCATCATCGGCCTCGCCGCATTCCTGGAGGCTGCGATCCGATGGTCGGAGCGACGGCCTCCGCTGCTCCCGCAGGAGCCATGACGCGATGAACAAGCGCGGCCTCGCGCCGGCTCGAACCACGGCGCGCGCGCCGGCCGCGCGGCGCCGCGGCATCGACCGTGTCGTGGAGGTGCTGGAGTGCCTCTACGCGCGCAACGAGCCGTTGCGTCCCAATCAGATCGCGGCGGCCGTGGGGGCGCCGCGCTCGACCGTGTACGAGATCGTCGAACGGCTGCGCGAGGCCGGACTGCTGGAGAGCTACGACGGCGAAGGGCGCGTGTTCCTCGGCCGGCGGCTGCACTATTTCGGCACCGCCTATGTCGGGCGCGTGGACCTGATGCGGGAAGCCGACGCGATGCTGCTGCGGCTGACCGAGCAGACCAACGAGACCTCGCAGCTCTGCCTGATGGAGGCCGGAAAATATGCGGTGGCGCTGGCGCGCCACGGCGGCCACCATTTCCGCATCAGCAGTGACATCGGCCAGCGCGTGCCGCTGCCGTGGACGGCGTCGGGGCCTTTGCTGGTCTCGCATCTTTCCGACGCAGAGATCCTGCGGCTGGTCCCCGCGGAGGATTTTCACCTGCCCGACGGCCGGCAGCTTGCGCCCGACGAATTCCTCCGGCGGGTGCGTGCCGCGCGCGATGCCGGGGTGTCGCGTCTGGACGGGCAGCTCGACACGTTCACGCACTGCATGGCGGCCCCGGTGCGGGACGCGAACCGCGTCTGCGTGGCGACGCTGTGTCTGGTCATCCCGCGGCTCGACGCGGAGCCGCGCGGCGCGCAGCTTGCGCGCATCCTGATGGCGGCGGCGGCCGATCTCTCGGACCGCGTCGGCGGCATCGCGACCCCTGAACGAAAGCTGCGCGCCGTTGCAACAGGGTTGCGAGGCGACGGCGTCGCGGCTCAGCGCAGGCGGTAGAAGCGTTCCGCGTTGTCGTGAAACAGCGCCCGCTGCTCGTCGGCGGACAGGTCCGCGGTGATGCGGCGGAACGTGTCGCAGATCGCGTCGAAGCTCGTGTTGATCCCGGCCACCGGCCAGTCGCTGGCGAACATCGCGCGCCGGGGACCGAAACACGCGATGCAGTGCAGCGCCACGTCGCGGATGCCGTCGTAGCCGGCATGAGGGTCGTACGCGGTGATGTTGGAGATTTTGAGCGCGATGTTCGGCTGCGCCGCGAGCTGCCGCACCGCGTCCCGCCAGCGTTGCATGCCGGCTTCGTCGCGGTCGATCGGACTGGCGCAATGGTTCACGATGATCTGCAGGTCGGGCAGGCTGCGTGCCAGGCCGAGAACATGATCGAGCTGATAGGGGTACATCATCAGCTCCAAGTTGAGTTTTAGCGGCACCAGCCGCGCGACGTCCTGCCGCCAGGCTGCGTCGGCGGCGATGTCGCCGCGCGGGACGAAGGATTTTTCCGGACGTGTCGGATGAAAGCTCAGCACCGCGCGGATGCCGACCACGCGAGCGAACGACGCCTGCTGCTCCAGCACCCGTGCCGCGTCCGGCGTGCTCAGCGGCGCCGCGGCCGTATAGCGCACGGCAATGCCGCGCGACTTGTCCAGGGTTTCCAGCCACCGCGTTTCGCCGACCGGATCGGCAGGGTCCCAGAGCGCCTCGATGTGGACGCTCGCGACGACGTTCTGCTTCGCGCTGTCGCGCAGATAGTCCTCCACCAGAAAATCGCGGCGAATTTTTTCCAGGCCCGCAATCGCATGCCGCGATCCGTCGGCGGGAACGAGCCACTCATGCTTGTTCATCGCGAGGTCCCACAGATGCGTGTGGGCGTCGATGATGGGACCGGAATACATGGCACCTTCGTTCGGTTTATCGGGCGGGCGGCGACGTGCAGGAGCGGCCGAGCACCAGACGGGTCGGCAGCACCACCCGTCGCGCGCTGCGCGCGGCGTTTCCCGTCAGCCGCTCGCGGAGCAGTTGCGCAGCGGTGCGGCCGATCTCGGCCACGTCGCGATCGACCGTGGTGATGGAGCCGGCATAGACGCTGGCGAGATCGGTACGGTCGCAGGTGATCAGCGACAGGTCGCGCGGGGATGGCGAGTCCGAGCTGCTGCACCGCGCGGACGACCCCGACCAGCAGCTGGTTGCCGCCGGCAATGAGCGCGGTCGGCCGGTCCGGCCGGCGCAGCAGGTCGAGCGCCTCGCGATGCGCGAATTCCGCGGACAGGCTCTGCGCGCGCACGAAATCCGGCGGCACCGGGACCCCGCGGTTGCGCAGCGCCTCGATGAAGCCGCGGATGCGCTCGCGGCCGGGCAGGATTTCCGTGCCCGCGGTGATCAGCGCGATGCGCCGGTGCCCGAGATCGAGCAGGTAACCGACGGCCTGTTCCATGCCGCTCGCATGGTCGGTCCGCACCACGTCGCATGCCAGCGCGATGTCACGGTCGAGCAGCACCGAGGGCACGCGCAGCCGGCGCAGCCGCTCCAGGCAGTGCGGGTCCTGTTCGCTGTTGATCGTCATCAGCATCCCGTCCACCCTGCCGTGCTGCAGTTGGTCGATCGCCTCCGCCTCCTGCCGCGCCTTGCCGCCGGTGTTGACGAGGTGCAGCCAGTAGCCGTGCTCGCGCAGTTCGGCCTCGGCGCTCTTGAAGATCATGGCGTGGATCGGGTTGAGGATGTCGTTGACGATGAAGCCGATCGTCAGCGTGTTGCGCCGCCGCATGTTCTGCGCCCGCGCGTCAGGCCGGAAGCCCAGGCCTTCGATCGCGGCACGCACCCGCTCCAGCGTCGCGGGCCGGACCGTGCCGGGCGCGTTGAGGCTGCGTGAAACGGTTCCGACCGAGACGCCGGAGGCAGCCGCCACGTCGCGAATGGTTGCCGACCGCGTCCGGTCCAGCGCCGTGGTCTCGATCTGCTTCATTTGTCTGGCCCCCCGGCTAATATGGAACGGGAGCTGCATAATGCGACAGCGCCGGCCGGAACCCCAGGGGGCAGCTTGACGGGGCCGCAGGGTGCCGATAATTTGGAAACGATTCTACGGAGGCGCGGGGGAGGCTGGCGGAATGACGGGACTCACCATCGAGCGCATCGAGTGCATCCCGCTCGCCATGCCGCTGCCGCGCACCTTCCGCGGCAGCAACTACTTCATGACCCATCGCTGCACCATCATCACGCGCCTCTACACGCGCGAGGGCGTGGTCGGCGAGTGCTACAACGGCGACGAGTTCGAGACCCAGGCGGAGGTGCTCGGCATCGTCGAAAACGAGATCGCGCCCGCGCTGATCGGCAAGGATGCATTCAACGTCGAGGGCTGCTGGGAGGCGATGCGCAAGCCCAGCTACAACATCCTGCGCGACCGCAAGCTCGCCATGTGCGCGCAGGCGCTGGTGGACAGCGCCATCTGGGACGCCGTCGGCAAGGCGCTGGCGACACCGCTGTATCGGCTGTGGGGCGGCTATCGCGACCGGCTGCCGGTCGTGTGCATCGCCGGCTACTACGAAGAGGGCAAGACGCTGGCCGATTTCGGCCGCGAGATGGAGTGGATTCGCGATCGCGGCTATGGTGGCTGCAAGTTCAAGGTCGGCGGCCGCAGCCCGCAGGAGGACGCCGAGCGCGTCCGGGTGGCGCGGTCCGCGGCCGGCGCGGATTTCGTGCTGACCGTCGATGCCAACCAGGGCTACACCCTGCGCGAGGCCGTGGCGTTCGCGCGCCGCGTCGCGGACCAGGACATCCGATGGTTCGAGGAGCCGGTGCGCTGGTACAACGACCGGCTCGACATGGCCGCCGCGCGCAACATGACCGGCATCCCGGTCTGCGCCGGACAGAGCGAGATCAGCCGCGCCGGCTGCCGCGACCTGATGCTGGCGGGCGCGATCGATGTCTGCAATTTCGACGCATCCTGGGGCGGCGGGCCGAGCGAGTGGCGCCGCGTCGCAGCGCTGGCCGCCTGCTTCAACGTCGAGATGGGGCATCACGAGGAGCCGCAGATCGCGGCCCATCTGCTCGCTTCGATCCCGCACGGCACGTATTTGGAAACCTTTCACCCCGACCGCGATCCGCTGTTCTATGAACTCGTCGCCAACCGCGCGCCGTTCGAGAAGGGCTGGTATGCGGTGCCGCAGGGGCCGGGATTCGGGCTTGCGCTCGATGCCGGCGTGATCGCCAAATACCGCGTTGACGGCAAGCACTGAGGACGCCCAAGGCATGAACATCGCGCAGCGGAACGCCGCCATCGGCGACAACAGTGCAGCGCCGCTCGATGACGAGGACCGGCTGACCCTGTTCCGCAGCATGGTGCGCATCCGCGAGTTCGAGGAACAGGTGCAGCGCAGCTACCTCGAAGGGCTGGTCCACGGCACCACGCATCTCTGCCAGGGCCAGGAGGCGGTCGCCGCCGGTGCGGGGCATGCGATGCGCGCCGATGACTACGTCACCTACACCTATCGCGGCCACGGCCATTGCCTGGCGCGCGGCATGGACATGGCGGCGGCGTTCGCCGAGCTGTTCGGCCGCGTCACCGGCGTCTGTGGCGGCCTCGGCGGGTCGATGCACCTGACCGACGTGGACAAGGGGCTGCTCGGCGCGTTCGGCATCGTCGGCGGCGGGCTGCCGGTCGCGGTCGGCGCCGGGCTGACCGCGCAGCTGAACGGCCGCGGCCAGATTTCCTCGACGTTCTTCGGCGACGGCGCTGCCAATATCGGTGCCTTCCACGAATCGATGAACCTCGCCCAGGTCTGGGGCCTGCCGGTGCTGTTCATCTGCGAGAACAATCTGTATGGCGAGTTCACGCGCATCAACCACACCACCCCGTTCGAGGACCTCGCCCGCCGCGCCGCCGGCTATGCCATGCAGGCGGTCATCGTGGACGGCAACGATGTCGAGGCGGTGCATGAAGCGGTGGCTGGTGCGGCGGCGCGGGCGCGGGCCGGCGGCGGCCCGACCTTCATCGAGTGCAAGACCTACCGCCATCGCGGCCACTCGCGCACCGACCCGGCGAAATACCGTGATCCGGCGGAGGTCGAGGCGTGGCTGAAACGCGATCCGCTGGTGCTCTATCCGGCGCAGCTCGCCGCGCGCGGCGTGCTCGCCCCCGCCGAGGCCGAGCGCATCGTCGCCGAGACGCGCGTCGAGGTGAAAGCCGCCGCCGACCGCGCCGCCGCGGGCGCCTGGCCGCAGGTTGGCGAAGACCTCACGCCGCGCATGTTCGCCTGAACCCGTCTGACCGGAGCGCCATCGTCCGATGCCGGAAATCACCTATCGCGAAGCGATCGTCGCGGCGCTGCAGGAGGAAATGCGGCGCGATCCGCGGACCCTCATCATGGGCGAGGACATCGGCCCGTCGGGCGGCCCGTTCAAAACCTGCCAGGGCCTGTATGAGGAATTCGGCGCCGCGCGGGTGCGCGACACGCCGATCTCCGAGACCGGGTTCGTCGGCGCCGCGCTCGGCCTGGCGCTCACCGGCTATCGGCCGATCGTGGAGATCATGTTCGCCGACTTCCTCTGCGTCTGCTTCGACCAGATCGTCAGCGGCATCGCCAAGCACCGGCTGATGTCGGGCGGCCGGACGCGGGTGCCGCTGGTCATCCGCGCCATCGGCGGCGCCGGATTGCGGTTCGCCGCCCAGCATTCGCAGACCGCCGAATCCTGGCTGCTCTCGGTGCCCGGGCTGAAAATCGTCTGCGCCTCCAGCCCGGCCGAAGCCTACGGGATGCTGAAGGCAGCGGTTCGCGACGACAACCCGGTGCTGCTGCTGGAACACAAGGCGCTGCTGTCGTCGAAGGGCGAGGTGGCGACCGGATCGGACGCGGCCGGCACGCTCGCCGGCGCGCGCGTGCTGCGTCCGGGCACCGACGCCACCATCGTCGCCACGCTGGCGATGGTCGGGCGTTCGCTGGCGGCGGCCGAGTTGCTGGCCAAGGACGGAATCGCCGCGGAGGTCATCGACCTGCGCGCGCTGCGGCCGATGGACACGTCCGCGATCTCGGAGAGCGTGCGCCGGACCAACCTCCTGGTCACGGTCGAAGAACAGTCGAAACTCGGCGGCTGGGGGGCGGAGGTGGTGGCGCAGGTGGTCGCCGACGCTTTCGACGACCTCGACGCGCCGCCGGCCCGGCTCGGCCTGCCCGAATACCCGCTGCCGTACAGCCCGCCGCTGGAGGATGCCGCGATCCCCTCGCCCGAGGCGATCGCCGCGACCGTGAAATCGTTGCTCTGAGCGGGGCGCAAAGATGGACCTGCTGGTTCCGAAGCTGAGCGCCACGATGGAGACCGCAACCGTGCTGCGGTGGCTGAAGCAGGCGGGCGAGCGGGTGCGGCTCGGCGAACCGATCGTCGAGTTGGAGACCGACAAGGCGGCGCTGGAGGTCGAGGCGCCCGGCGACGGCACGCTCGCCTCGGTCGCCGCGGCGGAGGGGGCGGTGCTGCCGATCGGCGCGCTGCTGGCGACGATCGCGGCCGACGGCGCCGCAACGCCCGCGCCGGCCCGCATCCCGGCCTCGCCGCTGGCGCGGCGGCTGGCGCGGACATACGGCGTCGATCTGGCCCAGATCACCGGCTCCGGCCCGCACGGGCGGCGGCGCAAGCGCGACGTGCTGGGCGCGGCCCGGCCGGCGCCTGCCGCGCCCCGATCCGCGTCCACCGACTCCCGCCCGTCCGCGCCGCCGCTCCCGCGGCCCGTTGCCGGCGACACGGTCGAGCCGCTCTCGCCGATGCGCCGCCGCATCGCCGAGGCGGTCGCGCTCAGCCGCCGCACCATCCCGGCCTTCGCGCTCGACCGCTGGGTGGAAACGCGGGCGATCGCCGCGGCGCGCGAGACGCTCGGGCCGGAGATCGAGCAGGCGAGCGGCGTCCGGCTGACGCTGACCGATTTTCTGCTGCAGGCGCTGGCCGACACGCTGGCGTCATTGCCGCGCCTGCTCGGCCGCTTCGCCGAGGCCGACGGTGGGCCGGTGCGAGTGACGCCGGCACGCATCGACATCGGCCTCGTGGTCGCCACCGAGGACGGCATGATGATCCCAAAACTGCGCGACCTGCGCGGCCAAAACCTTGGCGCGATCGCGGCGATGCGGCAGGCGGCGGTGCAGCGGGCGCGCGCCGGCCGGCTCGCGGCGGCCGACGCCGAAGCGGCGTCGATCACGCTGTCCAATCTCGGGCGCGGCGGCGCGGATCGGTTCGAGGCGATCATCGAGCCCGGCCAGTCGAGCATCGTCGCGGCCGGGCGCGAGCAGGAGCGCGTGGTCGCCCGCGGCGGCGCCATCGTCATCACACGCGGCCTCAACCTGACCGTCTCGGTCGACCACCGGCTGATCGACGGGCGCGCCGGCGCCGCGTTCCTGGGCCGGCTCGCCGAGCGCATCGAGCGCGGCCCCTGGACCGCCGGCTGAGCCGCGCTACGGCCCGTCCTTGAGCCGCGCGGCGCGGCGGCTGCGCTGGTATTTCACCAGCTGGTCGAGCGACACCGCCAGCACGATCACGGCGCCGGTGACAAACGTGCTCCAGGTCGCATCGATGCCGAAGAAGATCAGGCCGCTGCTGATGACCTGGATGATCAGCATGCCGATGACCGCGCCGATCACCGTGCCCGCCCCGCCCGACAGCGGCGTGCCGCCGATGATGACGGCGGCGATCACGGCGAGCACGAAGTCCGATCCCTCGTTGGGGTCGATGGCGCCGCGGAAACCGACATACATCGCGCCGGAAAGGCCGCAGATCGCGCCCATCAGCACCAGCGTCTGCAGCCGCACCGCCGCATTGGAGATGCCGGCCAGCTCCGCCGCCTCCGGGTTGCTGCCGACCGCCTGCACGCGATAGCCGAAGCGCGTGCGGTGCAGCACGAAGTGCATGACGACGGCGAGCAGCACGAACACCGCCGCCGGCACCGGCAGCACGCCGAACAGTTTTGCGCCGATGACCGAGAAGAAACTGCTCGACTGGTCGGCCGGCATCACCGCCCGGCCGTTGTTCACCACCAGCGACAGGCCCTGGAACATCGAATAGGTGCCGAGCGTGACGATGATCGCCGGCAGCCGCAGCCCGACCGCCAGCACGCCGTTGACCAGCCCGAGCAGCGCGCCGAAGCCGAAGCCGGCCAGCGCCGCCAGCCACGGATCGATTTTGGCCACCATCATCAGTGCGGCCACCACGGCGGAGAGATTGAAAATCCAGCCGACCGACAGGTCGATCTCGCGGATCGCCAGCAAAAACACCATGCCGACCGCGAGCATGCCGAGAAACGTGGTGTGGCCGAGAATCGTAAGCAGGTTCAGCGGATTGAGGAAACGCGGCCTTGCGACCCCGATCACCAGCATCATCGCCGCCAGCGCCACGATGACGCCGATCTCCTCCGGCAGCCGCGGGAGATTTCGCTTCGTGCCGGCGGGCGGTGGCGTTGCGGTGCGGGCCTGGGTGGTCACTGCGGAGGTTTCTCGCCGGTGTTGATGAGGTGCAGCAGCGTCCGGTTGTCGATCTGCTCGCCCGCCAGTTCGCCGGCGATGCGGCCCTGGTAGAGCACGATGATCCGGTCGCACAGCCCGATCAGTTCAGGCAGCTCGGTGGAAGCGAACAGCACGATGCCGCCATCGGCCGACATCTGCCGGATCAGACCGTAGATCTCGCGCTTGGCGCCGACATCGACGCCGCGCGTCGGGTCGTCGAGCAGAAAAACCTTTGGCGCAATCTCCAGCCACTTGCCGATCACCACCTTCTGCTGGTTGCCGCCCGACAAATGGTTGGCAAGGGTGTCGGCCGAGCCGGTCCTGATCCGCAGCCGAGCGATCTGGCGCAACGCGCGCCCGCGCGCCTCGCGCTGGCGATACCAGGCCAGCACGCCGGGCTGCGCGCCGAACGCGACCTGGCTGATGTTGAACAAAATGCTCTTGTCCAGCATCAGCCCGTCACGCCGCCGATCGGCCGGCACCAGGCAGACGCCGCGCCGCGCCGCGGCCGTGGTGCGCCGCGGCAGCCCCTTGCCGTCGGGATAGGTGACCTCGCCCGAGCGCGCCCGCTCGCGGCCGAACAGGATGGCGAGCAGCGTCGCCACGCCGGAACCTTCCAGCCCGGCGAGGCCGACCACTTCGCCGGAGCGGGCGGTGAAGCCGATGTCGCGCAGCTTCCCGCCGTTCAGGCCCCGCACCGCGAGTTCCGTGGGCGTGGCATCGGCGCGGGGCGGCAGCTTCGGCGGGAACAGCGCCTCGGGCTGCACGCCGATCATCGCCTCGATCACCTCGGGAATGGTCAGCGCCGCCCGCTCGCGCGTCAGCACCGCGCGGCCGTTGCGCGTGACGGTGACGCGGTGCGCGATCGCGAACACTTCCTCCAGCCGGTGCGAGACGTACAGCATGGTGATGCCGCGGCGGCAAAGCTGCTCCAGCACCGCGAACAGCCGTTCGGTCTCGCGCCGGTTGAGTGCCGAGTTCGGCTCGTCGAGGATCAGCAGCAGCGGTTCCTCCAGCAGCACGCGGCAGAGTTCGACCAGCTGCTGCTCGCCGATGCTGAGGCGGCCGACCGGCGCACGGACATCGACATGCAGGCCGAGCTGCGCCAGCAGATCGCGGCTGCGTTCCTCCATCGCGCGCAGCGAGACGATGCCGCAGCGGACCGGCTCGCGGTTGACGAACAGATTGGCGAGCACCGAGCGCTGCGGGAACAGGCTGAGTTCCTGATGCACGATGCCGATGCCGCGGCGGCGAGCGGCGAGCGGCGATTCGATCGCCACCGTCTCGCCGTCGAGCGCGATGCGTCCCTGGTCGGGCCGCACGATGCCGGCCAGCACCTTCATCAGCGTCGATTTGCCGGCGCCGTTCTCGCCGACGACGGCGTGGATGGTGCCGCGCAGCACGTCGAGACTCATCCCGTCCAGCGCCACCACCCCGCCATAGCGCTTGGCGAGGCCGCGGACCGCGATCAGCGGAACGTCGGCCATTGCCGTCGTCGCCGAACGCGGCCTGCTCTCCTGCCGCGGCGGGAGAGCAGGCTCGTGCGCGTCATTCGGACTCGGCCGCGAGCTTCTGCATGCCGTGCATCAGCCCGGCGCCCTGGATGCTGGCAATCCACGGCTTATAGTACGCCGCCGTCGCGGCCGGGTCGGCCGCCAGCGCCTGCACCTGCGCGAAACTGATCGGCGGCAGGCCGTTGCCCATATCGACCTTGGTCGCGGTCACGATCTGGGTGCCGGAATTGAAGAAGCCGACCGGCAGCTTCTGCTTGTCGCGGACCGCATGCACCAGCAGCGCCACCGGCAGGTAGCCCTGCACGAACGCGCTCTGGCCGAGCGTGACATAGGCGTGGCCGCCCTTGATCGCGGCGAGGTTTTCCGCCGTCAGGTCGTAGCCGCCGGCGACGAACTTGTCGCCGTTGGCGGCATTCAGCTTGCCGAGGCTCGCGACATCCGGCGCGCACAGGCCGATCATCGCCGCCGCCCCCGGATTGGCCGCGTAGAGCTGCTCCCACCGATTGTAGTTCTCGACGGCACTGACCTTCACGTCGTACGGGCCGAGCACTTTCAGCCCCGGCGCGGTCTTCAGCGATTCCTCGACGCCCTTCGCGCGGTTCTCCAGCACCGGGAAGCCGGGAAAACAGTTGCCGATGACTACGGTGCCGGTCGCCTTCGCGCCGCCGAGCTTTTCCACGATCATGCGGCCGAGGATGCGCCCGCTCTCCACCGATTTCTCGCCGACATAGGGCGCATGCACGGCGGCGCCGAGCAGGTTGTACTGCACGATCGGCACGCCGCCGTCGATGATCTCGTTCAACCCCTTGGCCATCGACTCGCCCGGCACCGAGGTGGCGGCGCCCTGCACGCCGGAGTTGATGAAATTCTGCACGGCGCGGAGCTGCGCTTCCGGGTCGCCGCCGGCTTCCTGCGCCACCCGAAGCTTGACGCCAAGATCGTTGGCCGCCGCCTGCGCGCCATCCAGGATCTGCTGGATGAACGGATTGCCCTGGGCGTGCGTCACGAAGCCGATCGCGACCTGATCCTCGGCCCGTGCGCCCGCCGTCGCCGCGACGAGCGCGAGCGTTGCGACGGCGGCCACGGCTCCGGCGCGGATTCCGCGCGTTGCTGACATTGCAGTCCTCCCCTGTGGTGTTGCGTTTGCGGCGGTGTGCGGTCACACGGCGGTCATGCCGCCATCGACCACCATCAGCGACCCGGTCATGTACGATGCGTCGTCGGAGGCGAGGAACGCGATCGCGCCCGACAGTTCCTCCGGCTGCGCCCCGCGCTTGAGCGGGATCGAGCGGACCAGCGGTTCCAGCACCGCCGGGTCGGCGACCAGCTCGGCCACGATCGGCGACAGCGTGAAACCGGGGACCACGACGTTCACGCGGATGCCCTCCGGCGCGTAGTCCACCGCCATCACCCGCGCCATGCCATGCACGCCGCCCTTGCTGGAGGAATAGGCCGTGCTGCCCGGCGTGACGCCGTAGATGCCGGTCGGCGAGCCGGTCATCACCACGGCGCCCTTGCCGGCGGTGCCGCGGATGGCGGCGACGCCGTGCTTGCACGACAAGAACATTCCGGTGAGGTTGACGCCGACGATCTCGTCCCAGACCGCCTGATCGACGCCATGCACCCGGCCGTCGCGCGCCGCGGAAAAGATGCCGGCATTGGCGACCAGAATGTCGAGCCGGGCGTAGGTGTCGAGCACTTTGCGGAACGCCGCCGCGACCTCGGCCTCCCTGGTCACGTCCACCGTGACCGCGACGGCATCGCCGCCCGCCTTGCGGATATCGGCGGCGGCGGCTTCGGCCGAGGCGGCATTGCGGTCGAGCACCGCCACAAGGCAGCCTTCCTCGCCGAGCCGCAGCGCCGCGGCGCGCCCGATCCCCGAGCCGGCGCCGGTCACCGCCGCGATCTTGCCCTTGAGTCCCCGCATCGTCGCCTCCGGAGCCGCCTTCTTGGCACGCGATGATATCGTTTCCAACCGTCGCGTCAAGTTCCGGCGCCAGGGCGCTTGGCACGCCGGCCTGCTATTCCGCGGCGACTTTCAGCACCGGCGCCACCCCGTCCGGCGTCCCGATCAGGTGCCGCGGCACCAGAACCAGCGTCGGCAGGATCAGCGCATAGACGACCGTGATCGCCACCACGCAGACGGCGAAGCCGCCGTAACGGTCGTACAGGTTGGTCCCCAGCACGTCGCCGAACCGCGCGGCGACGGAATTCAGCGCGGCGGCCAGCATCAGCGTGGTGCCCTGCAACCCCCGAGGGCAGGAGCGGATGATCAGGTCCAGATAGGCGGCGGTGGCGACCCCGCCCAGCAGCCCCATCGGCACCGCGGCGATCAGCGCCCCGGCGACCGAGTGGATGAACAGCAGCGGCACCATCTGCGGCACCGCCACGATGGTGCCCCACCACAGCAGCGTCCTCAGCGGCACTTTTCGGCACAGCAGGCCGAACACCAGGAACGTCGGGATGAAGGCGGCGCCGAACACCGCGTTCCACTGCCCCCACCGCGCGTCCGCCGCGTGCAGCGTGTTCTGCAGGTAGTATTGCAGCGGCGTCGCCGAGCCGGGCGCGAAATTCCACAGCATCCAGATCAGCAGCGCCGGATAGATCGGCCGGTGCCGCAACAGCCGCCGCAGATCGTCCAGCCTGTGCGCGTCCTGCGTCGTCTCGACGCGGACATTGTCGAACACGCTCGCCGGCTTCCAGGCGGCAAACACCGTCACCGCGGCCATGATCGCGGCGCCGGAGAGGAACAGGATGCGCATGGCCTGGCCGGCGTCGTGGCGTTCCAGCAGGTTGCTCAGGCTGCCGCCGGCGAGCAGCGCCACGATGCCGGGCAGCGAGCCGAAAATGTTCCACACCGCGCTCATCTGGCCGGACATCACGTGTTGCTGGCCCAGCGTGCAGGTCAGCCCGCTCTGCGCGCTCGCGATGAACAGCAGCGCGGTGGTCAGCAGCACCATCGCGACCAGCAGCGAGACGGTGCCGACGGGCGCGCAGGCGAACACGACGTAGATGACGGTGCTGACCGCCCCGAACAGCAGGATGAAGCCACGGTCGCGCATGCCGAACGGGTTCCAGGTGTCGCGGACGAACCCGAACACGAACGACACATAGAGCGGCGCCGCCGACCACAGCCGGAACGCCGCCACCTGATGCGCCGCAAGGTGCAGCTTGTTCTTGAGCAGAAAACTGATCGGAATGTCGATCAGCCCGCCGGACGGCGCGCCGAACGACAGCAGCACGATCAGCGCGCCCAGGTAGAAGAAAATGCGCCGCCGCACCGCGAACGGCAGGACGCGGGGCGCGGGATGCGCCGGCTCGGCCGGCGCGGCGACGGTGCGGCCAGCCGGGGCGGCCGTGAAGACGCGGGCGAGGCGCTTCAGCGCGCCTGCTGCTGGATCGCCGACAACACCCACTGCCCGCCCCGCGCGCGCACGAACGTCCAGTATTCGACCGTGCTGATCCACTCGGTCACGCTGCCGTCGATGACGTGCCCGGCGCGGTCCTCGGTCGCGTCATGCATGGCGAAGCGCATGACGACGGTGGCGTAGTCGCGCCCGCCCTCGCTCCATGCCTCGGCCAGATCGCCCTGCTCCAGCCGCACGTCGGAGACGACGTTGCGCACGCCGCGGCTGGATTGCTCGGCCAACTGCTCGGCGAACACGCCGACCATTTCGGGCGTCGCGAGCTGGCGCATCCGGTTCAGATCCTGCGCCGACCACGCGTCCTGCACGGCATGGAGCAGATGCTCGAAGGCGTCATAGTCCGGCGGCCCGATCGCCAGCCCGCGCGCGGGCTGGATGCCGCCGCCGACCTCCGGCACCCGCCCCGGCCCCGGCGCGACCGGGCCGCGGGCATAGAGCGCGCCGGCGGCGTAGGAGGGCACGCCGAACAGGCGGCGCAGCGCCCAGCGCACCACCCAGACGATCAGGACGATTTGCAGCAGCAGGCCGAACAGGCCGCCGAAGCCGTGGATGCCCCAGAACAGCCCGCGCCCGAACAGCAGCCCGCCGATGCCGGCGCCAAGCAGCCCGCCCAGCAGCCCCGACATGAACGGCGAGCGCGACCTGTAGCCGTAGCCATAGCCGTGGCCGTAGGACGGCGCGGCGCGCGGCGTCAGGCTGCGCTGCATCGGCGCGGCGCCGTAGGGCGAGGTGGGCGTGGACGGCGGCATGGAGTAGGTGCGCAGGCCGCGGCTGCCGAAGGAGGTGCCGCCGCCGGCGGCGGCCATCCCCAGCGCCGGGGCGAGCGCCAGCAGCAGCGTCAGCAATACGGCGAGGACGGGGCGGGAGCGGCGCATGCGGTCCCTCAACGGTTCGCGATCGCGTGAGATATAGGCGTGCGGCAATTGCGCCGGCAGAGGGTCAGGCCCCGGCCATCGTCATGCCTTCGACGCGGATCGTCGGCGCGTCGGTGCCGCGGCGGAAGCGCAGGTCGTCGGCCGGGATCAGATGGGCGAACATGTCCAGCAGGTGCCCGGCGACGGTGATCTCGGCCACCGGCTCGGCGATGGCGCCGTCGCGGATCATGAAGCCGGCGGCTCCGCGGCTGTAGTCGCCGGTGATGCCGTTCACCCCCATGCCCATCAGCTCGGTGACGTAGAGCCCCTCGACGATGTCCGACATCAGCGCGGCCGGCGACAGCGCGCCGGGACGCATGTAGAGGTTGGTCGGCGCGGGCGAGGGCGGCCCGCCGGTGCCGCGCGCCGCGCGGCCGTTGGTGCGCAGGCCGAGCTGGCGGGCGCTGCGGGCGTCCAGCAGCCAGGTGCTCAGCACCCCGTCGCTGACGAGGGAAAGTTCGCCGCCCGGCACGCCCTCGCCATCGAAGGCGCGCGAGCGCAGGCCGCGGCGGCGGGTCGGGTCGTCGATGATGTCGATGCCGACCGGAAAGAGGCGGCTGCCCAGCTTGTCCTTCAGGAACGTGGTGCCGCGCGCGACCGAGGCGCCGTTGATCGCGCCGGCAAGATGGCCGAGCAGCGAGGACGCCACGCGCGGGTCGTACACCACCGGCAGCTTTTTCGTCGCCGGCCGCCGTGGGTTCAGCCGCGTCACCGCCCGCTCGCCGGCGCTGCGCCCGATCCCCGCCGCGTCCTCCAGGTCGGCGAGATGCACCGCGCTGGAATAGTCATAGTCCCGCTGCATCTCGGTCCCCTGGCCGGCGAGCGCGGTCGCCGAAACCGAGTGGCTGGTGCGCGCATATTCCGCCGCGAACCCCGCCGAGGTGACCAGCGCCGCCTCGACGCGGCCGAACCCGGCCTCGGCGCCCTCGCTGTTGGTCACGCCGGGCACCGCCAGCGCCGCCGCCTCGGCGTCGCCCGCGCGCGCGATCAGCGCCTCGGCGTCCGGCTCGGCCGGGTCGCAGAGGTCGAGCGGCGCGGCATCGACCAGGCGCGCCTCCTCGGCCAGTCCGGCGAACGGGTCTTCCGGCACCACCCGCGCCATCGCCACCGCCCGCTCGGCCAGCGCGGCAAACCCCGCGGGATCGACGGCGGTGGAGGAGACGATGGCGGAGCGCAGCCCCACAAACACGCGCAGGCCGAGATCGCGGCCCTCGGAGCGTTCCAGGTGCTCAATGCGGCCGAGCCGGCGCTGCACCGACAGCGAGGTGCCGGCGACCAGCACCGCATCGGCGGCATCGGCCCCGGCGGCACGCGCTTTCGCAATCAGGTCGGCGAGCAGGTCGAGATGGCTCATGTTATTAAGGCAACTTGCTTTAACAAAGATCAGGCGGCCAGCCGGTCGGCGATGGCCGGCAGGCCGGGCACGTGCTCGGCGGGGCCGAGGGCCGCGAGGGTGGGGCTGGCGCGGAACTGGCGCACCGCGGCGCGCTGCACGTCGGCGATGGTCACCGCGTTGAGCTTCGCCACGGTCTCCGCGGTCGGCACGATGCGGCCGAACACCTGGAGCTGGCGGGCAAGCTGCTCGCAGCGGCTGCCGGTGCTCTCCAGCGACATCAGCAGGCTGGCCTTCACCTGCGCGCGCGCCCGCGCCAGTTCCGGCTCGGTCACGTCGCGCTGCACCTTCAGCAGCTCCTCCAGCGTCACCGGCACCAGCTCCGCTGCCTCGCGCTCGCCGGTGCCGGCGTAGATGCCGAACAGCCCGCCATCCAGCGCCGGCGCGGTGAAGGAATAGACCGAATAGACCAGCCCCCGCTTCTCGCGCACTTCCTGGAACAGCCGCGACGACATCCCGCCGCCGAGCAGCGTGGAGAGCAGCATGGTCGGGTAGAAATCGGCATCGCCATAGGCGACCGAGGGGAAGCCGAGCACGATATGCACCTGGTCGAGGTCGCGCGCCTCGCGGAACTCGCCGCCGCGGTAGCGGCCCGGCTCGGCGGCCGGCGCGGGAGTGACCGGCAGGTCGGCGAAGTGCTCGGCCGCCAGCGCCACCACGCGGTCGTGGTCGAGGTTGCCGGCGGCGGCGACGACGGTGTCGCCGGTGGTGTAGTGGCGGCGCAGGTAGCCGATCAGCGCCGCGCGCGGCAGCGCGCGGATGACCGGCTCGCGCCCGAGCGTCGGGCGGCCCATCGGCTGGCCGGGATAGGCGGTCTCCTGGAAATGGTCGAACACGATGTCGTCGGGCGTGTCGTTGGCCTGCCCGATCTCCTGCAAAATCACCCCGCGCTCGCGTTCGAGCTCGTCCGGCTCGAAGGTCGAGTGGGTCAGGATGTCGCCGATGATGTCGGCGCCGAGGGCAAGATCCTCCTTGAGCACTTTCACGTAGAAGGCCGTCTGCTCGCGGGCGGTGTAGGCGTTGATGTGGCCGCCGACCGCCTCGATCTCCTCGGCGATGGCGGTGGCGGAGCGGCGCTCGGTCCCCTTGAAAGCCATGTGTTCGAGGAAATGCGAGATGCCGTTCTCCTCCGCGGTCTCGTGGCGGGTGCCGGCGGCGACGTAGGCGCCGAACGACACCGTCTCGACCCGGTCCATGCGCTCGGTCACCACGGTCAGGCCCGACGGCAGGCGGGTGAGGCGGATCGGCGCCGATGTGTCGCTCATGCAGGCTCCTTCTTGACCGTGGCGCGCACCAGCGCCTCGATCGCGGCGAGGTCGTCGGGCGCCCGGGCATAACGCTCGGGCCTTTGATATAGGTCGGCGAGGCGCGGCGGCAGGGGGGGCCGCGATGCCGATTGCCGCCGCGATCGCGTCGGGGAATTTCGCCGGGTGGGCGGTGGCGACCGCGACCATCGGCGCGCCGCCGGGGCAGGGATGCGCGCGCGCCGCGGCGATGCCGACGGCGGAGTGTGGGTCGGCGAGATAGCCCGAGGCGCCGTGCAGCCGGCGGATTTCCGCCAGCGTGCCGTCGTCGTCGAGGCGAAACCCGTGGAACAGGCCGCGCGCCCGGTGCCAGGCGGCGTCCGGCACGGCCATGTGCCCCTCGGCGCGGAAGTTTTTCATCGTTGCGGCGGTCGCATGCGGGTCGCGGTCGAGGAGCTCGAACAGCAGGCGCTCGAAATTGGAGCTGACCTGGATGTCCATGCTCGGCGACAGGCTGGGTTCGACGGTTTTCGCGCTCATATCGTTGGCGTCGAGAAAACGGAACAGAATATCGTTGCGGTTGGAGCCGACCACCAGGCGCGCCACCGGCAGCCCCATGCGGCGGGCGACCCAGGCGGCCAGCACGTTGCCGAAATTGCCGGTCGGCACGGCGAACGCCACTTCGCGGTCCGGCGCGCCGAGCGCCAGCGCGGCAGCGACGTAGTACGGCACTTGCGCGGCGACGCGCGCCCAGTTGATCGAGTTGACCGCCGAGAGATGCAGTTCGCGGCGGAACGGCGCATCGGCGAACATCGCCTTCACCAGGTCCTGGCAGTCGTCAAAAGTGCCGGCGACGGCGATGTTCTTGACGTTGGGCGCGAGCACGGTGGTCATCTGGCGGCGCTGCACCTCGCTGGTGCGGCCGTCGGGGTGCAGGATCGCGATATCGACGCGGGCACTTCCGGCAAACGCCTCGATGGCGGCCGAGCCGGTATCGCCGGAGGTGGCGCCGACGATGGTCACGCGCTGGTCGCGCGCCGCCAGCACATGGTCGAACAGGCGGCCGAGCACCTGCATCGCCATGTCCTTGAAGGCGAGCGTCGGGCCGTGGAACAGTTCCAGCGCGAACAGGTTGTGTTCGAGCTGGACCAGCGGCGCGACGGCGGCGTGGCCGAAGCCGGCATAGGCGTCGCGAACCAGGGCGGTGAGGGTGGCGAACGGGATGGCGCCGCTGACGAACGGCTGCAGCACGCGGGCGGCGATCTCGGCATAGGGTTTGCCGCGCAGCGCCCGCCAGTCGGCCGGAGAAAACTCGGGCCAGGTTTCGGGGACGTAGAGGCCGCCGTCCTCCGCCAGCCCGGCCAGCAGCACGCCGGAAAAATCGCGCACGGGCGCCTGCCCGCGGGTGGAGACGTAGCGCATGAAGCGGCGTGCCCTGACGGTGGCGGATTGCGGGGAGGAGAGATGGGCCGAAGCGGGGCGCGGGGCAACCACACACCGACGCCCGCAGCCGCCGCCGATCGGCGGCTTGACCATTCCAGATAACTGACATTAGGCTAACCGAGTAGTTGTTGCCTTCACCTCCGCGTGCCGCTCGGTCAGGCGCCGCCGTTCCCGCAGGAAGAAGACACAATCATGGACACGCTGAAACTGACCTTTGCTTTCCCGGACCTTGCGGGCCCGCAGGCGGGGGACCGCGCGCGGAGCCTGTTGCGCGAGTTGGAGCAGGACGCCGACCTGCATCCCCATCTCGACCGCGAGGAAACCAGCGTCAAACGGACCGACCGCGAGGCACAGGATTTCGGCATCACGCTGGTCGCCGTGCTCGGCGCGCCGGCTGTGGTGGTCTTGGCGAAGGCGATCAGGTCCTGGGCGGAGCGCACCGGCACATCGAGCATCGAGATGAACGGAGTGCGCATCGAAAACCTGCGAAGCCAGGATGCGGCCAAGGCGATCGAGGCCCTCGCCAAATCGGCTGGCCAGACGCATCAGCCCGGCCGCAAATGACCCCGCTGGCGGAGAGCGCCGCCATCATCCTGGGCGCTGCGACGTGGCCCAAATACAAGGAATTCGATCCCCACCAATCCTTTCGCAACAGCGCCGAGTTCTTTCGCGATTATCTGTTGGAGAACGGGCTGACGAACCTGCTCTGGCTGTTCGACGAACCTGACCAACCGGCGATCCTGATCGAGAAGATCGGCGGCTTTCTGAAAGAAGAACGCAACCAAGCGTTGCGAAATGTCATTTTTTACTACGTCGGTCACGGCGGTCACTTTGAGAGGCAGTATTTCGTTGCGCCAGCCTGCACGAGCAAGGCGGCGCTCGACCTGTCGATCCTGCCCGTCCGATACCTGGCCGACACGCTCTATCGCGAGGCGCCCGCCCAGCGGCACATCGTCATCATCGATGCATGCTATGCGGCGGGCGCGGTGAAGGACTTCATTCGCCAGTCCGCCACCGACGTGGTGAAGCAAGTGCGTGAGGTGCTGCGCGAACTGGACCGCTCGCGCGGCACCAGCCTGTTCTGCGCCGCTGGCTCGCTGACCGAGGCGAAAGCGCCATGGCAGGCGGATTTCACCATGTTCTCCGGCGCCCTGCGGAACGCGTTGACGAAAGGCGACCCCGAGGCCGGCCCGTTGCTCTCGCTGCGCCAGCTTGCCGAACTGGTCGAGGCCGAGATCTTCGCGGCATTTCGCGGCGAAGCGGTCCGGCCCGAGGTCCATACCCCGCGGCAGGACAGGGGCGACATCAGCACCGTCGAGCTGTTCCCCAATCCCGCGTTCCTGAACGAGCCCGAGACGAAGCTGTCGCGGAGAC
Organism: uncultured Pseudomonadota bacterium; assembly: GCA_963786445.1. Classification (GTDB taxonomy): domain Bacteria; phylum Pseudomonadota; class Alphaproteobacteria; order Acetobacterales; family Acetobacteraceae; genus JAFKFJ01. The sequence continues at coordinate 136,015 of CAWAZU010000028.1, read as the reverse complement.
TGAAGGCGGAACTGGAGGTTTTGCAGCAGACGACGCGGGGACTTGCCGCGGAACTGGAATGGGAGCGGGCAAGCCGCAAGCTCGGCTGGTACGAACTGCTCGAACTGCGAAAGGAAATCGACCAATTCGGCGACCTGGCGCAGCGCCACCGCCTCGTCGGCATCCACGGGCCGGAAGACGGCGAGATCGCTTCCCTGCCGTACGCGTTCCGCGCGATGCCTGAACTCGGCACATGCGTTCTGGACCGGATCACCGACGAGCAACGCGCCTGGTCGCTCGAAGGCAACAAATTGCCCGCGCCGAGCGCGGTGCTGACCGGCGAGTTGGTGTTGAACCCGCCGGCTGCCGGCCCGACCCCTCACAAAGGGTTCACTGTCACGAGCAACCTGATCAATTCTTTCGCGATGACGACGCGCGACGCGGAGCTGCGCAATCACGACTGCATGGAGCAGACGAGCATCAGCGCCACCTATCCGGCGCGGCACCTTCGGTTCGTGGTGGTCTTCCCGAGCGGCTATGCGCCGACCGAGGCGCCGCAGATCACCGCTTACCGGCCGACCGACGTGGATCGGCCCGTTGCCGACTGGCCGGAGCACGCGACCGAGACGGCGCGCGTCGCACCCGGGCTGTTTTACGACGGATCAAGGGAATGTGCGATCCTGTCGGTCGAACGTGCGTTGCCGTGTTTCCACTACATGCTCCGCTGGAAGCTCCCACCGCAGCCCGACCCGGATTCGGAGGCGGCGATCCGGGCCAGGGAGCAAGTCCGCGACCTGCTTGGTCTGGAGCGGCAGGAACGGGCGCGCCTCGACGAGCGTCTGACGGAAATCAGGGATGTCGTGTGCCAGCAGCATCTTGGCGTGCGCAAGGACCGGCGGCGGACCGTGCATGTCTCCCTGCTGGTGTTCGATCAGAATAGTACCCGGACCCGGATCGTGGCCAGCACCCTCGACGGCGCCGCACGGGATGTCGCGCTGCCGTGGGGCGTCGGCGTCGTCGGCTGGGTGATGCGCCGGCGGCGGCCGGCCTTCGTGGATACCAAGGACCGGGGCGGGGCCGGGATCTACCGGACCGTTCCGGGATGGCCCGCAGAGCGGTTCGTGTTATGCGTCCCGCTGCCGCTGCCGAGCAGTGCTGCTCAGCGGGACGAAAACCTGCGCAACCCGGCCATACCCTGCGCGGTGGCATCGCTGGGGTGCCTGGACGAGAACGGGAACATGGAACGGCTGAAGGAAGCCGGACGCCTCGGAAGCGCCTCGTCGGGCGATCTGATGCGCAGGGTCGCGGATGAACTCATGGCCATGACGCTGGACGCCATCGCGGCGGCGACCTAGGTGCCAGGCGGTCCGAAATCCAGGACCCGACCCGGCGAACTTGCACCCGCCCCCCGCGCTCCGGTAGCGTGCGGTGCGCGGAATGGAGACCGACATGATGCTGCTCAAGCTGGCCGACGAGGTGTACGAGCTGCAGGGTTGGGTCCCGCCGGCAAAGGCATTGGAAGGCCTGCCGAACCCGTCGCGGTCCGATCGCACCGGCTCCGCGCGCACCGGCCAGACGGCCGACAAGGGCGGCAAGACATCCGCCTGATGGCCGGATACGTCCTGGCCCGGCCCGCTGACGCTCAGGCACCGACCGCGGCGGCCGTCGTCAGCTCGCACCCGTCGATCCGCCAGGTGCCGTCGCCCTCGCGCTCCATGAAATAAAGTGCCTCCTGCCGCGCGCCGTCCGGCCCGGTCAGCTCGACGTGCTGCACGATTTTCCCGCCGGCGTCCGTGAGCGGGCCGAAGGCGAATGCCTGCGGGTGATAGACGGGCGCATAGCCGCGGCGCACCATCTCCATGAACGTCCCGGCATCGCCGAACATCTGCCTGATGCCGGGCGAGGCGTCGCCGAACGCGGCGGCGCCGTCGTCGTGCCGGAACGCCTCGATCTGGTGCTGGATGACCGACCGGATCGCCGCACGGTCCTGCACCGGCAGCGAGGCCGGCGTCCTCGTCGGCGCGCGCGACCGGCAGTGCCGCCGCCAGCAGGGCAAGCACCGGCAGCACGCGCCGCCAGAACGAAACCGACGATCCGCTCGCATGATCCGCCCTCCCGCGCGCCGTTCCCCTAGCGGAGATGAGCGCGAACGGCGGACGCGCAAGCAGAGCGCCTCGCCGACCCGCCGTGCCGTCGATTTTCGTCGCGCTTGCCTGGCCGCCGCCGATGCGGTCGGATGGCGGACATGGACTCCGTGGCCGACCTCAAGCGCCGATTCGGCGACCTGCGCGCCGCCTTCGTCGCCATCGACTCGGCGGTGGCCCGGGAGATCGAGCAGGCGCCGGGCGTGCCGGAGGTGGCGTGGCGCGCCGTCGCCGACGGCACCGCGCCGCGCGACCTGCCGGAGCTGATCCGCCGCCGCGGCTGCGTCGTGGTGCGCGGCGTGTTCGACCGCGCGCAGGCCGAAGCGTGGGACGCCGAGCTCGCCGCCTATCTCGAAGCCAACGACGCCGACGCGCTGGTCCGCGCCCGCCGGCCCGGCCGCTGGGGCGAGGGTCCGCCGCAGATGTTTTCCGTCTACTGGTCGCGCCCGCAGGTGCTGGCGCGGCAGTCGGCGGCGCTCGCTTCGGTGCGGGCGTGGCTGAACCGGTTCTGGCGCTGGGACGGCGAATTCGACCCCGACCGCGAATGCAGCTACGCCGACCGCATCCGCCGCCGCACGCCGGGCGACGCCTCGCTGGCACTCGGGCCGCACATCGACGGCGGCACCGCGGGGCGCTGGCTCGATCCCGCGCAGCGCACGCCGTATCGCGCCGTGTTCGCGGGCGATGCCGAGACCTTCGACCCGTTCGACGCGCGCGGGCGCGCCGCCGCCGCCGGCGGCGACGCCAATGCCTGTTCGGTGTTCCGCACCTGGCAGGGCTGGACGGCGCTGACCGCGCAGGGGCCGGGCGACGGCACGCTGCAAGTGGTGCCGATCGCCGGCGCCATCGCCTGGGTGCTGCTGCGCCCGTTCGCCGCCGACGTGGCCCCGGAATTGCTGTGCGGGGCGGAGAGCGGCAAGGCGCTCTGGATCACGCAGGAGCACCACGCGAAGCTGTTGCGCGCGCTGACGCCGATCCCGCCGGTGGCGCCGGGCGACACGGTGTGGTGGCACCCCGACCTGATCCACGCCGTCGAGGCACGCCACCAGGGCACGGGGCCGAGCAACGTGATGTACATCGCCGCCGCGCCCGACTGCCCGCGCAACCGCGCCCATCTCGCCCCCCAGTTCGCCGCCTTCCGCGACGGGCGTAGCCCGCCGGATTTTCCGCCCGAGGACCTGGAGACAACGTTCGCCGGCCGCGCCGGGCCGGACCTGCTGAGCGCGCTCGGGCGACGGCAAATGGGCATGGGATGATGCGACCGCCGCGAAGCTGCCGCGTTGGCGGCGGCTATGGACCAGCCCCCAGCAACCCAGGCCGTCGCAGCCGGCGAGCACTCCCCGCACCTCGACCGGCGCGAGCAGCGCCAGGCGGCCGAGCGGGCACCGCTCGGCCCGCTGGTCATCCACGAGATCGTCCGCGAACAGGGCGAGATCGAGCTGCAGCGCGATTTTTCCGGCCTCGCCTGGTCCGGCCTCGCCTCAGGTCTGTCCATCGGGTTCTCGATGGTGGCGGAGGCGTATCTCATGGCCGGGCTGCCGGATGCGCCGTGGCGACGGTTGGTGGCGGCGTTCGGCTATTCCGTCGGCTTCCTGATCGTCATCCTCGGCCGCCAGCAGCTGTTCACCGAGACCACGCTGACCGCGCTGATCCCGACGCTGACGCGGCGCGACCTGACAACGCTGCGCGCCACGATGCGGGTCTGGGCCATCGTGCTGGCCGCGAACCTGCTCGGCACCTGGGCGTTCGGCGCCATCGCCGCCCAGCCGGGCATTTTTGATCCCTCGGCGCGGGCGGCGATGGCGGCGCTGTCGGCGCAGGTGATGGGCCAGCCGTTCTGGACCACGCTGCTCACCGCCGGCTCGGCGGGATGGCTGATCGGGCTGATGGTGTGGCTGCTGCCCGGCGCGGGGCCGGCGCGGGTGTTCATCATCATCATCATCACGTACGTGGTCGCACTCTGCCAGTTCCCGCACGTGATCGCCGGGTCGGTCGAGTTGGCGTTCGGGGTCGCCACCGGCCATGCCTCGGTCGGCGACTATTTTTTCCGGTTTCTACTGCCGACGCTGCTCGGCAACGCGTTTGGCGGCACGGTATTGGCGGCGCTGCTCAACCACGCGCCGGTGGCGAGCGAACTGGCCGGGGCGCGCGATCAGACGAGGTAGCGCGCCGCCAGATGCGCCTCGAAATCCGCGGGGTCGAGCGGCTTGCCGGTGGCCTCGCGCAGCAGGTCGTTGAAGCCGAGCAGGCTGCCCCACCCATGCACGCGCTCCCGCAGCCATCCGACCAGCGGGCCGAGGTCGCCGCGCCCGAGCGCCGCATCGAGGTCAAAAACCTCGCGCCGCGCCGCCGCCATCATCTGCGCCGCCGCCATCGCACCCAGCGTGTAGCTCGGGAAATAGCCGATCGCGCCGTCGTACCAGTGGATGTCCTGCAAACATCCGCGCGCGTCGTCCGGCGGCACGATGCCGAGCAGTTTTTTCATCTCCCCGTTCCACGCGCCCGGGAGGTCGCCTACCAGCAAATCACCGGCCACCAGCGCCTGCTCCAGCCGGAAGCGCAGGATGATATGCGCCGGATAGGTCATTTCGTCGGCATCGACTCGAATAAAACCGCGCTGCACGCGCCGCCACAGCCGGCCGAGATTTTTCGGCTCATAGGCCGCCGCGCCGCCGCCGAACGCCGCGTGCAGCAGCGGCGCCAGCCAGCCGAGATAGGCGTCCGAGCGGCAGGCCTGCATTTCGATCAGCAGCGACTGGCTCTCGTGCGCCGCCATCCCCGCCGCCTCGCCGACCGGCTGGCGCGCGTGCGCTTCGGGCAGGCCGCGTTCGTAGAGCGCGTGGCCGGTCTCGTGCATCACACCCATCAGCGCCTGGGCGAAATCCGCCGCGTCGTAGCGCGTGGTGATGCGCACATCGCTCGGCGTGCCGCCGCAGAACGGATGCGCCGAGCGATCCAGCCGCGAATGCGCCGGCTCCAGCCCCGCCGCCGCGGACAGGCGCCGGCACAGCGCCTCCTGCTGCTCCGCCGGGAACGGTCCGGTCGGGCGCAGCGGCGCGGGGCGGGCGGCCTGCAGCGCCTCGGCGCGCGGCAGCGCCTCGCGCAGGAAGTCGCCGTAGGCGGAAAACACCGGCATCACGTCGGCCACGCCGATGCCGCGCTGGTAGCCGTCCATCAGCGCATCATACGGCGAAAGGCCGAGCGCGGCGGCCAGCGCCGCCGCCTGCTGGCGGGTGAGGTTCACCACTTCCGCGAGCGACGGGGCGACACGGGCAAAATCCGAGTCGCGCCGCGCCTCCCGCCAGATTGTCTCGCAGGCCGCGTTGGCGCGCGCCTGCGCCTCCACCAGATCGGCCGGCACCGCGGTGGCACGCAGCCAGGCGTGGCGCATCAGGCGCAGGTTTGCCTCGCGCCAGACATCGCCGCCCGCCTCGGCCGCCGCCACATCGTCGCCGACCTCCGGCGCGATGAGCAGGCCATGCGCGAGGCCGGCCAGCACCGCCAGCTGGTCGCCGCGCGCCGCCGCCCCGCCCGGCGGCATCATCGCCGCCGCGTCCCAGCCCAGCATGGCCGCCGCCTCCTGCACCGTGGCGATGCGGGCGAAGCGGGCGGCGAGACGGTCATACGCAGTCATCGGCGGAGCACTTTCCGGGCATAGAGGCCGAACTCGATCACCAGCACGCAGGCCAGGCCGTACCAGGTGAGCGCGTATTGCAGATGGTTGTTGGGCGGGCGCGGCAAATGCTGCGCCGGCTCCGGCCAGCCCTGCGGCGGCGCTTGTCCCAGCGCCACCAGCGTGAACGGCGCCACCTGCGGCAGGCCGAGCGCCGCGCCGATCGCCGGCGGGTCGAGCGTGTAGAACAGCCGCGCCTGCGGATTGTCACGCGCGGAGAACCAGCCGGGACGGTCCGGTGGGCGGACATAGCCGTCGATCTCCGTCTCGCCCGATGGCAGCGCCAGCTTCGGCAGGTGCCCATCCGGCGCCGGCACCCAGCCGAGATCGACCAGCAGCGGCGGCGCCCCGGCGCGCTCCAGCGGCACGACCAGCTGGCCGCCGAGCACCGGGCCGGCGGGCGCCTCATGCACCTGCGCCCCGTAGAGCCCCGCGAGGTCCGGCCGCAGCCGCCCGCGCACCGCCACTTTTTCGAACGGTCCGGGACGCGGCGGCAGCGGAACGGCCGGCGCCTGCTCGGCGGCGGCGATCTCGGCGATCAGCCCGCGCTTCCAGGCGAGGCGCTGCACCTGCCACGTGCCCAGCCCCAGCAGCACCGCCAGCATGGCCAGCGTGCTCAGCGCCGGCACCACGAGCCGCCGGGCGACCGCGGTCACAACCCCATCTCGCTCGCCCGCGTGCGGTATTGCAGCGCCACCATCAGCGCCTTCGCCGGACGCATCACCGCGATCGCCAGCGCCAGCGTCGGCAGCGGCCACAGCACCGCATGCACCCAGAGCGGCGGCGAGAACGCGTACTCCACCCACAGCGCCAGCCCGACCACGACGATGCTGAGGAAGAACATGACGAACACCGCCGGCCCATCGCCGGTGTCGGCCGCGCGCAGGTCGAGGCCGCACACCGCGCAGCGCTCGCGCACCGTCAGCAGTCCGGAATACAGCTTTCCTTCGCCGCAGCGCGGGCAACGGCAATGCAGCGCCGTGAACAGCGGCGAGACCGGCGGGCGCGGCGGCGGCGGCGCCACGCTGCGGCGCCCCTTCTCACCTGGCGACGACCGGGCCGGCGCCCCACCAGTAGATGCAGATGAACAGGAACAGCCACACGACATCGACGAAATGCCAGTACCAGGCCGCCGCCTCGAAGCCAAAATGCCGCTGCGGCGTGAACTGGCCGGCCCGGGCACGAAAGAAGCACACGATCAGGAAGCAGGTGCCGACGATGACGTGGAACCCGTGGAAGCCGGTCGCGAGGAAAAACACCGACGGATAGACGCCGCCGGTGAAGTGGAACGGCGCGTCGGAATACTCGATCGCCTGGCAGGCGGTGAACGACAGCCCCAGCAGCACGGTCAGCGCCAGCCCGATGACCAGGCCGCGCCGGTCTTTCTCGATCAGCGAATGGTGCGCCCAGGTGATCGTGGTGCCCGACAGCAGCAGGATCAGCGTGTTGAGGAACGGCAGGTGGAACGGGTCGAAGGTGATGACGCCGGGCGGCGGCCAGACGCCGGCGGTGTTGCCCGCGACATGGTCGGGATACAGCGCATAGTTGAAATACGCCCAGAAGAACGCGACGAAGAACATCACCTCGCTGGTGATGAACAGCGTCATCCCGTAGCGCAGGCCGAGCTGTACCACCGGCGAGTGCAGGCCGGCCACCCGGCTCTCGCGCAGCACGTCGCGCCACCAGAAGAACATGGTGGCCAGGATCACGGCGGCGCCCACCACCAGCAAGGCGTAGCTGCCATAGCGCGCGGCCAGGATGATGCCGACCACGGTCAGCCCGCCGCCGAGCGCGCCGAGCAGCGGCCACGGGCTGGGATCGACCAGGTGATACGGCTGCTTCAGGCCGGAGCTCCCCGGAAAGCTGCTCACGGCGTGCGTGTCGGTGTTCATTTCGTCCCCGTCTCAGAAGAGCCGAACCCAGGCGATAGCGGCATCATCCCCATATTGCCGCGCGCTTCAAGGGGCGATGCCTCAGCGCACCAGCGGCCCGACATGCGGCCCCGCGGTTGCCAGCTTGCCGCTCTTCGCCGCATCGTCGAGCGAGCGGAAGAACGTATAGGAGAGCGTGATCGTGGTCACGTCGGCGGTCGAGGGATCGGCCGCCAGCGCCGGATCGACCCAAAAACTGACCGGCAACTGCATCTCCTGCCCTGCCGCCAGCGTCTGCTCGTTGAAGCAGAAGCACGCCGTCTTGTGGAAATATTTGCCGATTTTATCGGGCGTCACGTTGTACACCGCGATGCCGCTGACCGGCTGCGCGGAGTCGTTGCGCGCGTCATAGAAGGCCACCTGCTGCTCGCCGAGTTGCAGCGTGACCTGCTTCTGCTGCGGCGCGAACCGCCAGGGCAGTTTCGCATCGGTGTCGGCGTCGAAGCGCACGACGACGGTTCGATCGCTGATGCTGCGGCTGGTCTCCGGCCCGATCTGCGGCGTGCCGCCATAGCCGGTGACGGCGCAGAACACGCGATAGAGCGGGATCGCGGCAAACGACATCCCGACCATGCCGGCCGCCACCGCGGCCAGCAAGACCGCGAGCGTCCGGCTGGGCTTTTGCCGTGCGGCCATCGCGCGCCGCTCAGCCGCCGAGGCCGAGTTGCGCCATCTTCACCATCGCGATGGCGTAGAACAGCAGCGCCAGCGCCAGCAGCGCCGCGAACAGCGCGATATTGCGCCCGCGGCGGCGGCGCGCCAGCGCGGCATCGTCGGAGGACGGGGGCGGGGCCGGTCGTGCGGACATCATCTCAACCGGCCAGCCGGTCCACCGCCAGCGCGGCGAACAGCACGGCGAGATAGAGCAGCGAGTAGCGGAACAGCGCGCGCGCCGGCGCGTCGCGCGTCAGGCTGCGCCCGTCCGCGTCCTGGCGGTCGCGCAGCACGCGCAGCGCGGCGACCACGAAGCCGGCGCCGAGCGCCGTCGCCGCCAGGCCATAGACCGGGCCGGCCAGATGCAGCGCCCACGGCGCCACGCCGAGCGGCGCCAGCACCAGCGTGTAGAGCATGATGTGCCGGCGGGTGGCGCGCGCACCGGCCACCACCGGCAGCATCGGCACGCCGGCGCGGGCGTAGTCGCCGTGCGCCCACAGCGACAGCGCCCAGAAATGCGGCGGCGTCCAGAAGAACACGATGGCGAACAGCAGCAGCGGCAGCACCCCGACACCGCCGGTCACCGCCGCCCAGCCGATCAGCGGCGGGAACGCGCCGGCCGCACCGCCGATGACGATGTTCTGCGGCGTCCGCCGCTTCAGCCAGATCGTATAGACGCCCACGTAGAACCCGATCGAGACCGCCAGCACCGCGGCGGCGAACAGGTTGGTGGCCAGCCCCATCACCAGCACCGAGCCGACCGCGAGCGTCAGCCCGAACGCCAGCGCCTGTTCCGGCGCGATCCGCCCGGCCGGGATCGGCCGGTTGGCGGTGCGCCGCATCAGCGCGTCGATGTCACGATCGTACCACATGTTGAGGGCGCCGGCCGCGCCGGCCGCCACCGCGATGCACAGCACGGCGGTGAACGCCAGCACCGGGTTGAGCCGCCCCGGCGCCAGCAGCAGCCCGACCAGCCCGGTGAACACCACCAGCGACACCACGCGCGGCTTCAGCAGCGCGAACCAGTCGCCGGCCGAGGACGCGTCGAGAATCGTGCTGCCGGAAAACGCCAGCGGAGACCCTGCCTCCCCGCCGCGTCCGGCCAGCGGCCCGGCGGTGCGCTGATCCATCATCGACATCGACCCCGTTCAGCGGACCCGCGGCAGTTCCGCAAAAGTGTGGAACGGCGGCGGTGACGAGACGCTCCATTCCAGCGTCGTCGCCCCCTCGCCCCAGTAGTTCTCGGCCAGATGCTCTTTCGAGGTGAAGGTGCGGTAGAGCACGTAGAAGAACACCACCATGCCGATCCCGGAGATGAAGGCGCCGACGGTAGAGACCTCGTTCCAGCCGCGGAACGCCTCCGGGTAGTCCACGTAGCGGCGTGGCATGCCAGCGAGGCCGAGGAAGTGCATGGGGAAGAAGGTGAGGTTGACGCCGACGAAGGTCAGCCAGAAATGCACCTTGCCCCAGAACTCCGGATACTGCCGCCCGGACATCTTGCCGATCCAGTAGTAGAATCCGGCGAAGATCGAGAACACCGCGCCGAGCGACAGCACGTAGTGGAAGTGCGCCACCACGTAGTAGGTGTTGTGCAGCACCTGGTCGATGCCGGCGTTGGCCAGCACGATGCCGGTGACGCCGCCGATGGTGAACACGAAGATGAAGCCGACCGCCCACAGCATCGGCGTCTTCGTCTCGATCGAGCCGCCCCACATGGTGGCGATCCAGGAGAAGATCTTGATGCCGGTGGGCACCGCGATGACCATGGTGGCGGCCATGAAGTAGGCGCGTGTATCGACGCCGATGCCGGAGACGAACATGTGGTGCGCCCACACCACGAACCCGACCACGCCGATCGCCACCATCGCATAGGCCATGCCGAGATAGCCGAACACCGGCTTCTTGGAGAATGTCGAGACCACGTGGCTGATCATGCCGAAGCCCGGCAGGATCATGATGTACACTTCGGGATGGCCGAAGAACCAGAACAGGTGCTGGAACAGCACCGGGTCGCCGCCGCCCTCCGGGTTGAAGAAGGCGGTGCCGAACAGGCGGTCGGTGATCAGCATGGTGACCGCGCCGGCCAGCACCGGGATCGACAGCAGCAGCAGGAACGCAGTGACCAGCACCGACCACACGAACAGCGGCATCTTGTGCAGCGTCATGCCCGGCGCGCGCATGTTGAAGATCGTGGTGATGAAGTTGATCGCGCCGAGCAGCGAGGAGATGCCGGCCAGATGCAGCGCGAACAGCGTGAAATCCATGCCCGGCCCGGGCTCGTAGGTGCTGTTCGACAGCGGCGGATACAGCGTCCAGCCGGTGCCCGACTTGCCCATCAGCAGCCCGGTGACGATCAGGCAGAACGCCGGCACCAGCACCCAGAAGCTGATGTTGTTGAGCCGCGGGAACGCCATGTCCGGCGCGCCGATCATCAGCGGCACGAACCAGTTGCCGAAGCCGCCCATCATCGCCGGCATGACGGCGAAGAAGATCATCAGCAGCCCGTGCGCGGTGACCACCGTGTTCCATTCCTGGCCGGTGCTGAAATGGTGCATCCCCGGCGAGAACAGCTCCCAGCGCATGATCAGCGACAGCGCCATGCCGGTGGTGCCGCCGATCACCGCGAAGATCAGGTAGAGCGTGCCGATGTCCTTGTGGTTGGTGCTGAACAGCCAGCGCCTGACGAACCCCGGCGCATGGCCATGATGGTCGCCGTGGTGCTCGTGGCCGTAAGTCGTGGTGCTGCTCATGCTGGCTCTCCTGCGCGCGGCGGTCCCGACAGGCTCGCGTCCGCGCTCACTGCTCTGCTCCGGTCGCGGCGGCGAACCGCGACGGGTCGGCCGACGGATTGCCGGCGAACTTGGTCTTGGCCTGCTGCACCCAGGCGTCGAACTCCTTCGGCGTCACCGCCTTGATGACGATCGGCATGAAGCTGTGGTTGGTCCCGCAGATCTGGTTGCACTCGCCATGATACTCGCCCGGCTTGTCGGCGCGGAACCACGTCTCGATGATGCGGCCGGGAATTGCGTAGCGCTGCACGCCGAGGCTCGGGATGAAGAAGCTGTGGATCACGTCCCCGCTGGTCTCCAGGACGCGGATGTTCTTGCCGGCCGGCACCACCAGCGGATTGTCCACCGTCAGCAGCCGCAGGTCGCCCGGCTTGAGGTCGGCGTCCTTGACGATGTAGCTGGTGAAGTCGATGTTGTTGCGGTCGGGGTAGGTGTATTCCCAGTACCACTGATGGCCGGTGACTTTGACCGTCAGGTCGGCGTCGGCGGTGCGGTCCTCGTAGTAGATGAGGCGGAAGCTCGGGATCACGATGATCGCCAGGATCAGCACCGGCACCACCGTCCACGCCACCTCCAGCAGCGTGTGGTGGACGGTGCGGCTCGGCACCGGGTTGCGGTGCGCGTTGTAGCGGTACAGCACATAGACCAGCAGCAAGCCGACGAGCAGGGTGATGAGGGTGATGATCCACATCACCAGCGTGTTCAGGCTCTCGACCTGCTTCATCACCGGGCTGTGCGCGGTCTGGAAGCCGATCTCCCACGGCTTCGGCACCTGCGCCAGCGCCGGACCGGCCGAGGCGAGCGCGAGGCCGGTTGTCAGAGCGAACGCGGCAGCCCGCCGCCGGAGTATCTGCATCGACCGATCCATCCCGCTGAGTGAACGCCGGGCGCTCCCGCCCCGCGCTGCTTGCAGTGGGCTACATGACCCCATGATGCAGATCAAGACCCCCTCGGGGCCGAGGCACGCGCGATCGCGGATCGGGCGGCCGCAGTTCAGACGCCGAGTTCGACCAGCGTGAACAGCCCGAACGGCGGCATCGGCCGCAGCCCGGCGGCGGCGAGGTCGACCGGCGGCAGCAAGGCGGCAAAACGGAAGTCCGGGTGCCAGCCGAGCGCGCGGGAGGCAGGCGCCAGCGTGCGCTCCGCCCACCAGCGCAGGCCGCGCTCGGCGGCGAAGTGGTTGACGAACAGGATGTGCCCGCCCGGCCGCACCACCCGCTTGAGCTCGGCCAGCAGCCGGCGCGGGTGCGGCACCACGGAGGCGACGAACATCGCCACCGCGATGTCGAAGCTGGCGTCCTCAAAACTGGTCGCCTCGGCGTCCATGACGTGCAGCGACTCGACATGGCCGAGCCGTTCGGCGGCGACGCGGGCGCGGGCGCGGGCGAGCATTTCCGGCGACAGGTCGATGCCCACCACCCGCTTGTCGGGACGGTAGCGCGGCAGGGCGAGGCCGGTGCCGACGCCGACCTCCAGCACGCGGCGCCCCGGCAGCGCGTTGGCCGCCGCCGCCGCCGCGCGCCGCCCCCTGGCGGAGACGCCGCCGAACGTCGTGTCATAGACCGCGGCCCAGCGCCGGTAGGCGGCGCGCACCGCGTCCGCATCCAGCGCCGAACGGGCCGGCGCGTAGGTGGCCGAAGGCGGGTGCTGTCGGGAGGTCATCATTGGCAGGCATCCATCGGTACAAGAGATCACGCGCGCGGGCGGTTTGGCCCACGGTGAGGCACAACGCAAATCCTGCTGCCCGGGTGCGCGACCGGCGCCCGGTCAGCAACGGCCTATTCTGCCGCGAGATTCACCGCGGCCGCGCGGCCGTTCTGCTGTTGCTCAACGTCGAAGCCGATTTTCTGTCCTTCGTTCAGCGTGCGCAGTCCCGCCTTCTGCACCGCGCTGATATGGACGAACACGTCCTTTCCGCCGGTGTCGGGGGCGATGAACCCGTATCCCTTGGTCGGATTGAACCACTTTACCGTACCTTTAGCCATCGACGTCACGCCTTCCCTTGCTGCGGCGTCCGAAGCCGGCTATGCCCGAAACGGCAGCGCGCCGACGCGCACCGGACGCCCGTTCTGTGAGCACACGGACAGCGCCCGCGAACTCCCCCCTTTGACGGGACGGCACGCGCACCCGCTTGCGCGTTGCGCTCCGTCCCGACGGAACGATACGCGGCATCGGGGCTTGGCCGCAACATGAACAGAACGTCACTCTGCGCGACGACTCGGTCAGGCCGCTTCTTCGCGCCGGTCGCGGACTTTCACGTAGGCAAGCTGGGCGTGCTCGGCGCAGTATGGCTTTCCCGACAGGGCATCGGCGTCGCAAAAGCGGAAGCTCGGCGTGCCCGGCTCCCCGATCGGCCAGCAACAGGCACTCAGCCGCGACGCGCGGGCGGGCGCGGCGCGCAACCGCGGCGCGACGGGTGCGGCAACAACCGGACGCTCCGGGATGGCGGCAAGCTGCGGCGCCGCCGGCCCGCAGGGCAGCGGCGGCAGCGTCGGACCCACGGCCCGGCGCGGGGAAGGCGGACGGGAGACCGACGTTGCGGCCTCGCGGCGGATCGGCGAGGGCCGCGCGACCAACCCCAACCGATGCGCCTTGCCGACGACGGCATTCTTGGACACGTTCATGCGGCGGCCGATCTCGGCGGTGGAGTGCCCCTCGCCCCAGAGCGCGCGCAACCGCGTGATGGCTTCCTCGTTCCACTCCATGTCGTGGTCCCCCGCCATATCCAGCACAAGATACTGTACCTGGCGAAGGGCGGCCCGACTCAACAGCGAAACGGCGCGCCGACGCAAAAAGTTGTGGAGAACTTGCCTCCCGGCCACAAGCCCTGGGGATGGGGCCTTCAGCCCTGGTGGGCGGCGGTCGATTGCTGGCTGGTCGCCGAGCTGCGCGTGCCGGGGGCGGCGATCGAGCCGGGGGGCTTCTCGGCGCTCGCCTCCATCGAGGCGTCGTGGTCCTCCGCCATGTTTTTCTTGAACGCCTTGATACCTTTGGCGAAGTCGCCCATCAGGTTGCTGACCTTGCCGCTGCCGAACAGCAGCAGGACCACCAGCAGCACGACCAGCCAGTGCCAGATGCTGAAGCTACCCATCACGCCCTCCAACCCCCGGGTGTCCCGGGACTGCCTCGACATGGCCCGCCCGCCGAGGCGATGCAAGCGATGTTTCCAGCGCGGACGTAGCGCGGATCCGCTCGGAAGGCCAGCGGCGCAGGATCAGCAGCATCAGCAGCATTGCCGGCAGCGAGGCCAGCATGGCGACGGCATAGAACGCCGGCCAGCCCAGCGCCTGCGCGAAAAACCCCGAGAACCCGCCGACCGTGCGCAACGCGAGCGGCGCGATCGAACTCAGCAGCGCATATTGCGTGGCGGTGTGCGCCGCCGAACACAGGCCGGAGAGGTAGGTGAGGAAGGCGGCGTCGGCGATCCCCTCGGCGAACGCCTCGATCACCACGGTCGCATAGAGGATCGCGTGGTTGCCGGGCGCGAGCGCCAGCAGCACGTACATCGCCATCGCGCCCATCTGGAAGAACCCGGTCAGGATCAGCGACCGCGCCACGCCGAGCCGCGCCACCGCCGCCGCGCCGACGGCATAGCCGGCGATGGTCGCGACCAGCGAGAACGGCCCGATCGCCGCGGCGACCGCGGCGCGGTTGAAGCCGAGGTCGTGGAAGAACGGCGCCAGCATCACCCCGGCCATCGCCTCGCCGAGCTTGAACGTCGCGACATAGCCCAGGATCGTCCAGGCGCCGGGCCGGCGCAGGAAATCGCGCAGCGGGTCGAGCACGGCGGCCGACAGCCGCGACGCCAGGTCGGAGACGGCGGCCGGCACGACGCGCACCGCCGGCTCCGCCGCCAGCAGCGTCACCAGCGGGCCGGCGGCGAGCAGGGCCGCCACCGGCAGCAGCGCGCCGTGCCAGCCGAGCGTGCCGGCGAGCGCGATCACCCCGGCGCCGGAGACCAGCATCGCCAGGCGGTAGCCCCAGACATAGGCGGCGTTGGCGGCGCCCTGCAGCCGCTCCGAGAACGTTTCGATGCGCCAGGCGTCGATGACGATGTCCTGTGTCGCCGACAGGAACGCGATCAGCGCCGCGGCGGCGATGGTGCCGAGCGGCGCGGTCGCGGCATCGCTTGCCGCCAGCGCCAGCGCCGCCAGCGCCAGCGGCGGCTGCACCGCCAGCAGCCAGCCGCGCCGGCGCCCGAACCGGAACAGCCCGAACGGCGCGCGCGCCTGGTCCAGCACCGGCGCCCAAAAGAATTTCAGCGTGTAGGAGAGGCCGACATTGGCGGTCAGCCCGGTCACCGCGAGCGACAGATGCGCCTCGGTCAGCCACTGGCGCAGCGTGAAGCCGGAGAGCGCGAGCGGCAGGCCGGACAGGAAGCCGAAGGCGAACATCAACCACAGCCGCCGATCGGCGAGCACGCGCCCGCCGGCGATCGCGTCAGGCGAAGTCGGCTGCTTCGGTGGCATGCGCGACACTGCCTGCGGCCGCGCCCGGCTGGCAAGGCGAAGCCACGGCCGGGAGCGGGCGCACCCCCTCCCGGCCGGGCCTGCAGGCGTGTCCGGTTTGCCGGCCGGAAACGCTCAGAACCAGCGGATCAGGTCCAGTGGATCTGGGCGGTGTCGAAAGACGACACGCCTTGCAGCAGGATGCCGTGCGATGCGGTGCCGAAGGTCAGCAGTGTGCTGCCGCCGGACGAGCTTTCGTGCAGCGACGATTTCAGCGATTTGGCGATGTCGAGCACGTCGCCCTTGGCGGCATTGAACGTCGCGATGTCCTGCAGCCCGTCGCCGGCCTTGAAGATGTAGGTGTCGGCGCCGCTGCCGCCCGACACCTGCGAGGTGCCGGTGCCGAAGGTGACGGTGTTGCCACCCTGGCCGCCGACGATGGTGTCGCTGCCGCCGCCGGCGGTGAATGTGGCCTTGCCGGCGCCGACGAAGGTCATTCGGTCGGTGCCGCTGCCGGCGGTCATGCTGACGGTCGCGGTGCTGATCAGGCTGGTCACCCGCACCGTGTAGTTGCCGCTGCCGAGCGCGACCGTCGTCTTCTTCGCGCCGTCGATGGCGAGGCTGCCGGCGGTGGCGCCGCTCAGTGTCGCGGAGACGGTGGAAAAACCATCGGTCTGCCAGGATTTTCCGGCGGCATCCTTGATGGCGAGGCCGGTGACGCCGCTGCCGGAGGCGGTGACGAAATCGGTCACCCCGCTCGCCGTCTTCTCGGTGATCGCGCCGGCCAGCCCGGTGGTGCTGGCGGCCAGCGTCTGCGTGCCGGTGCCGAGCGGCAGGCTGGCGGTCTTGCCCTTGTCGTCGGTCGCCGAGACGGATGTCGCCGACGTGCCGCCGGAAGACGTCCCGCCCGACGCGCCGGTCACCGACACGGTGATGTCCTGCGTCGCGACCGCGCCGGTGGAGTTGATGGCGATGATGCCGACATCGTACGACGCTGCCGGATTGGCGGGCATGGCCTGGTTGATCAGCAGCTTGTTGCCGTCGATCGAGAACAGGTGGCCGGGATCGTCACCCAGCGCGAAGCTGACGGCGGTGCTGTCGGTCGCCGAGAGCGTGCCGATGACGGTCCAGGCCTGGCTGCTGCTGGTCAGGTTGTCGCCGGTGAGCGTGATGTCGGTCGGGCCGGCGGCCGTGGTCCCGCCGCCGCTGCCCGACGAGCCGCTGCCCGACGAGCCGCTGCCCGACGAGCCGCTGCCGGACGAGCCGCTGCCGGACGAGCCGCTGCCGGACGACGACCCGCCGGACGCGCTCGTCACCGCCACGGTGATGTCCTGCGTCGCGACCGCGCCGGTGGTGTCGGTGGCGATGATGCCGACATCGTACGACGCCGCCGGGTCGGCGGGCATGGCCTGGTTGATCAGCAGCTTGTCGCCGTCGATCGAGAACAGGTGGCCGGGATCGTCGCCCAGCGCGAAGCTGACAGCGCTGCTGTCGGTCGCCGAGAGCGTGCCGATGACGGTCCAGGCCTGGCTGCTGCTGGTCAGGTTGTCGCCGGTGAGCGCGATGTCGGTCGGGCCGGTGGCCGTGGTCCCGCCGGTGCTCCCCGACGAGCCGCTGCCGGACGACGACCCACTGCCGGTGCCGGTGCCGCTACCGGTGCTCGGCTCGGTGATGGTGACCGCGCTCGACCAGCCCTGGTCGGTGATGTCGGTCGGGTTGTCCACCGCGACGATGTAGTCGCCGGTGTTCTCGAACTGCGCGCTGAACGTGCCGACGCCGGCACTGTTCAGCGACACCGCCTGCCAGTTGTCTTCCCCCTGGTTGGCCGAATTCATCACCATCACGTAGGCAGTGGTCAGGCCGGGGTCGGAGATCGTCTCGGTGACCGTCACGGGGGCGCCGGCGCTGGCGGCCAGCACCGTGCCGGGGTTGGAGACGTCGATCGAGGTGCCCGGCGGCGTCGTGCCGGTCGAACCGCCGCTGCCGGTGCCGGTGCCGCTCCCGGACGACGACGACCCTCCGCTGCCGTTATAGGTGGAATAGCTCATGTCGTAGAGATTGAGCGACACGCTTGAGCTGACCGGGGCGTCGCCGGCGGCGGTCACCTCGGCGCCGAACGTCTCGTTCACCCCGCCATTGGCCGCGTCTGTCGGCACGTTCGGGCCGGTGTACTGAAACACCTCCTGGCCGTTGACGTAGAAAGTCAGCGACCCCGGCTCCCAGTCCATCGCCACCGTGGTCGGCTGCGTCATGTTGGCGTTGAAGCTGTAGGTCTGGTACTGGTTCGAATTGCCGGCACCTGCCCAGTGGATGGTGGCGTTGCCGCTCTGGCGGTCGGTGTTGCTCCAGTCCTCGGTCAGGTCGATCTCGGCGCCCGGCCAGACATTGTTGGCCGGCCACATGACGATGCAGATGCCCGCACCCTGGCCGGCATCGGCCGAGAAGGTGGCGGAGTAGAGGCCATAGCCCTGGCCGTCGCTGGCGCTCGCGTCGGCCTGCATGAAGCCGGCCGCCGACCAGCCCTCGGAGGCGTAGGAGGTGAGGGTCAGTCCGCCGTTGCCGAACGAGAAGTCGTCGCCGTTGCCCCAGGCGACCGGGAACAGATTGTAATTGAGAGAAGTGTCGTCTGCGAAATTGTCATTCCAGACGGTCGTGTAATTGGCGAGATCAAGGGTTCCGGATGCGCTCATTTGGTTGCTCCGCTCTCGTGCGAGTGATGCACAATTTTGTGAATCGGCCGGCGCGGCCGTTCGTAGCGGCACACGTTCCCGTGATGGAACCCGGAATCGGCTCACGGACGCGTGATTTAAGCGCGACGTAATTGAATCGGATGCTGCTATTGTTCCGCCTGACGCTGGCCGGGGCGGGCTATCGGCCGACGCTCCCACGGGCCAGACCGGCGAGCGCCGGGATGGAAATCCCGGCGCTCGCCATGTCGAGGGTCAGACGATCGCGTGCTGCAGGAACGTCGCCAGGTCGATGTTGGCGTTCTGGCCCATGATGTCGAGCACCGGCGCGGCCGCGGCGCCGCCGCTCGGATGCACCGACAGCGACATGCCCCAGGCGCCGTGGGAGTCGGTGAGGTACTGGGACAGGTCCGCGGTGTTGCCGTCCCATCCCGATGCGCTCAGCGCGTAGCGCAGATCGAACTGGTCGCCGTCGGACAGCACGTTGTCCCAGGTGACCATCGTGCCCGCCGCAGGATCGGGGGCAAACGTGTTGCCGCCGACGAGATCGTAGAGATAATTCGTGCTCTGGCCTTCATTGTAGAAGGTCATGCCGCTGTTGTCCGCCAGCACGGAGTTGCCGGCCGCCCCGAGGATGAGGCTGTCGCCCTGTCCGGTCAGCACCACGATCTGATTGGCGACGCCCGATGCCACGGTCTGGTCGTTGACCGTCGCGAAGAACGCATTCGGGCCGGGCGTGACATAGGCCACGGCCGACGGCGCCGGGCTGGTGCTCGCTCCCGTCGTGCTGCTGGTGCCCGTGGTGCTGGTGCTCGTTGCCGTGCTGGTGCTGGTGTCGGTGGTGGTGCCAGTGCTGCCGGACGGCGTGCTGGCGGTGCTGCCCGAGCCGGCCCCGGGCGTGTACGCGGAATAGCTCATGTCGGAGAGGTTCAGCGACACGCTTGAACTGACCGGGGCGGACCCGGCGGCGGTCACCTCGGCGCCGAACGATTCGTTCACCCCGCCATTGGCCGCGTCCGCCGGCACGTTCGCGCCGGTGTACTGAAACACCTCCTGGCCGTTGACGTAGAAAGTCAGCGACCCCGGCTCCCAGTCCATCGCCACCGTGGTCGGCTGCGTCATGTTCGCATTGAAGCCGTAGGTCTGGGACTGGTTCGAGTTGCCGGCACCTGCCCAGTGGATGGTGGCGTTGCCGCTCTGGCGGTCGGTGTTGCTCCAGTCCTCGGCCAGGTCGATCTCGGCGCCCGGCCAGACATTGTTGGCCGGCCACATGACGATGCAGATGCCCAGACCCTGGCCGGCATCGGCCGAGAAGGTGGCGGAGTAGAGGCCATAGCCCTGGCCGTCGCTGGCGCTCGTGTCGGCCTGCATGAAGCCGGCCGCCGACCAGCCCTCGGAGGCAGAGGAGGTGAGGGTCAGTCCGCCGTTGCCGAACGAGAAGTCGTCGCTGTTGCCCCAGGCGACGGGAAACAGGCTGGTGTTGAGCGAGGTATCGTTCGCGAAATTGTCGTTCCAGACCGTCGTGTAATTGGCAAGATCAAGGGTTCCAGATGCGCTCATTGGTTGCTCCGCTCGCGTGCGTGTGTTGCACAATTTTGTGATTGGTCGGCGGGACTGTTGGTAGCGGCACCGCTTCCCGCGATGGAACCCGGAATTGGCTCGCGAACCCGTGTTTTAAGCTGGGGGTAATCGTGTCCGAATTTGCTATCGTTGCGAATGGCGGCCGCCGTCGGCCGCCGTCGCGGTGGCATTTGCGGCGCCGGCGCCGCCGATCGGATGCAGCCGATCCCCTCGCAAGCGCGTAGAATGCCCCGGACACGCAGCAGGGAGACCCCGATGAGCAGCGCCCAATCCGCCGTCCACGCTTCCGCCACGCCCGCCGGCGACATCGACACGCTGGCGATCAACACGATCCGCACGCTGGCAATGGACGCGGTGCAGAAGGCGAAGTCCGGCCACCCCGGCACGCCGATGGCGCTCGCCCCGGTCGCCTATACGCTGTGGCAGAAGGCGCTGCGCTACGATCCCGCCGACCCGAACTGGCCGGGGCGCGACCGCTTCGTGCTGTCCTGCGGGCACGCCTCGATGCTGCTCTACGCGCTGCTGCACCTCGCCGGCGTGAAAGCGGTCAACGAGCACGAGCAGCGCGGTGCGCCGGCAGTCACGCTCGACGACATCCGCCAGTTCCGCCAGCTTTCCAGCAAGACCCCCGGCCATCCCGAATACCGGCTCACCTCCGGCGTCGAGACCACCACCGGCCCGCTCGGCCAGGGCTGCGGCAACTCGGTCGGCATGGCGATGGCGCAGCGCTGGATGGCGGAGCGCTACAACAAGCCGGGCTTTCCGCTGTTCGACTACCGCGTGTATGTGATCGCCAGCGACGGCGACATGATGGAGGGAATTTCGCACGAGGCCGGCTCGATCGCCGGGCATCTGCGGCTGTCCAACCTGCTGTGGATCTACGACAGCAACCACATCACCATCGAGGGCAACACCAGCCTGGCGTTCAGCGAGGACGTGGCGGCGCGCTTCCGCGCCTATCGCTGGCACACGATCGAGCTGCCGGACGCCAACGACACCGCCCGCGTCGCGCAGGCGCTGGACGAGGCGGCCGCGGTGACCGACCGCCCGACCATGATCGTGGTGCATTCGCATATCGGCTACGGCGCGCCGAAGAAGCAGGACACGCGCGAGGCGCACGGCGAGCCGCTGGGCGACGAAGAGATCCGCGGCGCCAAGCGCGCCTATGGCTGGCCGGAGGACGCGCAGTTCCTGGTGCCCGACGGCGTCTATCAGCGGTTCCAGCAAGGCATCGGCGCGCGGGGCGCGAAGCTGCGCAGCGCGTGGGAAGAGATGTTTGCCCGCTATCGCCGCGAATTTCCTGAGCTCGCGCGCGAGCTGGACCTGATGAACCGGCACGAATTGCCGGCAGGCTGGGACGCCGACATCCCGAGTTTTCCGGCGGACGCGAAGGGCCTGGCCTCGCGCGACTCGTCGCAGAAAGTGCTGAACGCGATCGCGCCGCACCTGCCCTGGCTGATCGGCGGTGCGGCCGACCTCGCGCCCTCGACCAAATCCAACCTGACGTTTCAGGGCGCCGGCAGCTTCGGCCCCGACAACTACGGCGGGCGCAACCTGCATTTCGGCATCCGCGAGCACGCGATGGGCGCGATCACCAACGGCCTCGCAGTCGCCGGCCTGCGCGCCTACGCCTCCGGTTTCCTGATCTTCAGCGACTACATGAAGCCGCCGATCCGGCTCGCCGCGATCATGGAGCTGCCGGTCGTCTATATTTTCACGCACGACTCGATCGGCGTCGGCGAGGACGGGCCGACGCACCAGCCGATCGAGCAGATCGTCAGCCTGCGCGCGATCCCCGGCATGGTGGTGCTGCGCCCCGGCGACGCCAATGAGGTCGCCGCTTCATGGCGCGTCGCGCTGCAGCTCAAGGAACGGCCCTGCGCGCTGATCCTGAGCCGCCAGCCGCTGCCCACGCTCGACCGCAGCCGCTACGCCGCCGCGTCCGACGTGGCACGCGGCGCCTATGTGCTGGCCGACGCCGACGGCGGTGCGCCGCAGATCATCCTGATGGCGACGGGCAGCGAGCTTTCGCTTGTCGTCGGCGCGCACGAGGCGCTGGCGCGCGAGAGCATCCGTTCGCGCGTCGTCTCCATGCCGTCGTGGGAATTGTTCGAGCAGCAGCCGGAAGAATATCGCCACTCCGTGCTACCGCCCGAGGTGACCACGCGGCTTGCGGTCGAGCAGGCGGCGGTGATGGGCTGGGACCGTTATGTCGGGCCGCAGGGCCGCGTGATCGGCATGCACACGTTCGGGGCCTCCGCACCGCTCTCCGCGCTGCTCGGCAAATTCGGATTCACGCCGGAAAAAGTGCTGGAAGCGGCGCGGGGGCTGGTGCGTCATGCCGGATGATCCCGCCGCGCCGGTGCAGGCGCTCGACTCCACGCTGGCGAGCGACCCTGCCACGCTGTCCGGCGCCCCGACCGCGCCGCCCGCGACGCTGGTGATCTTCGGCGCCGGCGGCGACCTGACGAAACGGCTGCTGATGCCGGCAATCTACAATCTCGCGGCGGCGAAGCTGCTCGACGATAAATTCCGGGTCATCGGCGTCGATCGCGTCGATGGCAACGACGAAAGCTTCCGCCAGCGGCAGAGCGAGACCATCGGCAGCTTCCTCGCCGACCGCAGCAACCGCTCCGCCGAGCTCGACGAGGCGGCGTGGAACTGGCTGCGCCAGCGGCTCGCCTACATCCAGGGCGATCTGCAGGACCCGCGCACCTACCAGGCGGTCGGCTGGCGGCTCAACGACGGCGCGCAGGAGCAGGGCGAGGCCAATTGCGTCTTCTATCTCGCCGTCTCCGACCAGTTCTTTGGGCCGATCATCGACCATCTCGCGGCCGAGAACCTGCTGCGCGAGTTGCCGGATGCGTTCCGCCGCGTGGTGATCGAGAAACCGTTCGGCCACGACCTCGCCTCGGCGCGCGCGCTCAACCAGCGCATCCTGAAAGTGCTGGACGAGCAGCAGGTGTTCCGCATCGACCATTTCCTCGGCAAGGAGACGGTGCAGAACATCATGGCGCTGCGCTTCTCCAACGGCATTTTCGAGCCGCTCTGGCAGCGCGACCACATCGACCACGTGCAGATCACCGCGCTGGAGACGGTCGGCGTGGAAAGCCGCGCGCGCTTCTACGAGCGCACCGGCGCGCTGCGCGACATGGTGCCGAACCACATGTTCCAGCTGCTGGCGATGACGGCGATGGAGCCGCCCACGTCATTCGCCGCCGACGCGGTGCGCACCGAGAAGGCAAAAGTGATCGACGCCATCCACCCGTTCGGCCCGGCGCAGGCGGTGGAGAACGTGGTGCGCGGCCAGTACGCTTCCGGCATGCTGCACGGCCAGGCGGTGCGCGGCTATCGCGAGGAACCGGGGGTCGCGCCCGACTCGAACGCCGAGACCTATGTTGCGATGAAACTGTTCATCGACAACTGGCGCTGGGCCGGGGTGCCGTTCTATCTGCGCACCGGCAAGCGCACGCTGACACGCAAGACCGAGATCGCGATCCAGTTCAAGCAGGCGCCGTATGCGCTGTTCCGCGACACGCCGGTCGATCGGCTGACGCCCAACATCCTGACGCTGCACATCCAGCCGAGCGAGGGCGCCTCGCTGCAGTTTTCCGCAAAAGTCCCCGGCCCCGTGGTGCATCTCGGCGGCGTGAAGATGGAGTTCAGCTACGCCGACTATTTCGGCACCTCGAACAACACCGGCTACGAGACGCTGCTGTATGACGTGTTCATCCGCGACGCCACGCTGTTCCAGCGCGCCGACAACATCGAGGCCGGCTGGAGCGCGGTGCAGCCGGTGCTGGACGCCTGGGCGGCGGGGCACGGCGAGGTTTATCCCTACCCCGCCGGCACCGCCGGCCCGATGCAGGCCGACCGGCTGCTGGCCCGCGACGGGCGGCGCTGGCTGAAACTGGGGTGAGCGGAATGGAGACGCCGTGCGTGCTGGTGGTCATGGGCGTCTCCGGTAGCGGCAAGACCACCGTTGCGAAACTGCTGGCGGCGCGGCTGCACTGGGAGCTGCAGGAGGGTGACGCGCTGCACCCGCCGGCAAACGTCGCCAAAATGGCGGGCGGCACGCCGCTGACCGACGCGGATCGCTGGCCCTGGCTCGACCGCATCGCCGCCTGGATCGATGCGCGGCTGGCTGCGGGCAACAGCGGCATCGTCACCTGCTCGGCGCTCAAGCGCAGCTACCGGGAGCGCATCATCGGCGCGCGCCGCCGCGTGCGGCTGGTGTTCCTCGACGGCGACGAGGCGCTGCTGGCGCCGCGGCTGGCCGCGCGGCGCGGACATTTCATGCCGCCGACGCTGCTGCAAAGCCAGCTCGCCACGCTGGAGAAGCCGGGCGCCGACGAGCACCCGATCACCGTCCATGTCGGACCGCCGCCGGAGGCGCTGGCGGACCGGATCATGGCGGCGCTGGCGGCCACGACGGCTGCCGACGAAACGCGAGGCACCATGAACCTGGAGGCCGAATACAACAACAGCGCCAAAGTGCCGGACTCGGCCGCGATCGTGGCGCGCTGGCAGGCAGAGGCCGCCGCCTTCCGCGCCGCCCATCCGCAGAGCGAGCTCGGGATCCCCTACGGCCCGACCCCGCGGCAGGCGCTCGACCTGTTCTGGCCGGGCACGGCGCGCGACGGGCCGGTGACGATGTTCGTGCATGGCGGCTACTGGCAGCGGCTCGACCGCAGCGGGTTCTCGCATCTCGCAAGCGGCCTGCTGGCGCACGGCGTCGCCGTCGCCATGCCGTCCTACGACCTCTGCCCGGCCGTGAGCCTGGCGATGCTGGTCGAGCAGGTGCGCGACGCCGCCGCATTCCTCGCCCGCCGGCACGGCGGAGGGATGCTGGCGGCCGGGCACTCGGCGGGCGGGCACCTGGCGGCGATGCTGCTGGCGACCGACTGGGCAGCGCGGGGGCTGGCCGCGCCGGCGATCCGCACTGCCCTGCCGATCAGCGGCCTGTTCGACCTGGAGCCGCTCACGCACACGAGTGTGAACGACGCGCTGGGGTTGAACGCGGCGGAGGCCCGTCGCCTCTCGCCGCTGTTCCTGCCGCGCCCGGCGGGCGTGCTGCATGCGGTCGTCGGCGGCGAGGAAGGCGTTGAATATACGCGGCAAACAAGCAGCATTGCGGAAGCCTGGGGCGGCACCTGGGAAGCAATGCCGGGGCGAAACCACTTCACCGTCATTGAACCGCTCGGCGATCCAGAGTCGGCGCTGGTACACGTTGCGATGAAGCTTTTGTCAAGCTGAATCGAGAAACCCGCCGCAAGCTGAAGCGTCTCTGCCCTCGTAGCACCGGAGGCGGAGGTCACGGATATGTGCCGTTCGAATCTGGCACTCGACTGGCGCTTTTTTTCGATTGTTGCCGGAATTGCCCTGGGGGCTTTTACCGTCACTCCGCCTGTTCTTGCAGGTGATGCGGCAGCCAGTTCGCCGGCGGCGCAGGCCGCGGTGCAGAAACTTGCCGCGCTGCCGCCGGTGCCGCCACCCAGCGGCGCGCGCATCGCGGTCGATCACAGCGGCCGGCGCGAGCAAGGCAAGGCATCGATCTATTCGCATTCCTTCGACGGGCGGACGATGGCGGACGGACGGCCCTACGATCCCCATGCCGCCGCCGCCGCCAGCCGCTCGCTGCCGCTCGGCGCGACGGCGCGCGTCACCAACCTCCAGACTGGCAAGTCCACCGACGTGAAGATCGAGGATCGCGGGCCGTTCGTGAAGGGGCGCGTGGTGGATCTGACGCCGCACGCGGCGCACCAGATCGGGCTGACGCCCAAGCAGGGGCTGGCGCCGGTCGTGGTCGCCCCGATCGCCGTGCCGCAGCCCGACGGCCAAATCAAGCCCGGCGCCGGCGCCGCGCCGCCGCCGGAGGAACAAGCCAGCGACCGATAGCGCCGGTCAGGCCGCAAGCAGGTCGCGCACCTCCTCGGCCAGCGCGATCGCCGCGGTGAGGCCGGGGCTTTCGATGCCGAACAGGTTGACCAGGCCGGGGACGCCGTGCGCCGCCGGTCCCTGAATAACGAAATCCTGTTTCGCAATTGCCGGCGGCACGATTTTCGGCCGCACCCCGGCGTAGCCCGCCAGCAGCGCCCCGTCGGGGAGCGCCGGCCAGTAGCGGCGGATGGCAGCATAGAACGACGCCGCCCGCGCCGGATCGACGCGGTAGTCCGGGGCCGCGATCCACTCCACGTCCGGCCCGAACCGCGCCTGGCCGGCGAGGTCGATGGTCAGATGCACGCCCAGCCCGCCCGGCACCGGCACCGGATAGACCAGCCGCGAGAACGGGTTGCGGCCGGCGAGGACAAAATAGTTGCCTTTTGCGTAG
This sequence comes from uncultured Pseudomonadota bacterium, assembly GCA_963786445.1. GTDB lineage: Bacteria > Pseudomonadota > Alphaproteobacteria > Acetobacterales > Acetobacteraceae > JAFKFJ01. The sequence goes on along the minus strand of CAWAZU010000028.1, from coordinate 109,798 downwards.
TAGGGTGTCGGAACCAGTTGCGAGGGCATGCCGACGATGCGCCGCGCCACCTCCGGCGCCGCCAGCCCGGCGGAATTCACCACAATGCGCGCGCGCAACGCCATCGGCTCGACGCCGCCGACCTCCAGCGCCACCGCCTCGCCGGCCACGCGCCCGCCGGCGACCGGGGCGCGGAAGACGAACAGCGCGCCGGCCGCCTCCGCCGCGCCTTGCAGCGCCAGCATGTAGCCGTGGCTGTCCACGATCCCCGTCGAGGGCGACAGCAGCGCCGCGGTGCAGGCAAGCGCCGGTTCCAGCGCCCGCACCTCCTCGGCCGCCAGCAGGCGCAGATCGTCCACTCCGTTGGCCGCGGCGGCGGCGCGGATGCCGTCCAGCTTCGCCACCTCGGCGGCGTCGGTGGCGACGATCAGCTTGCCGCAGTTGCGGAACGCCACCCCGCGCTCGCGGCAGAACTCGTACAGCATCTGCCTGCCCCGCACGCACAGCCGCGCCATCAGGCTGCCGCGCGGATAGTAGATGCCGGCGTGGATCACCTCGCTGTTGCGGCTGGAGGTTTCGGTGCCGATGCCGTCCGCCGCCTCCAGCACCAGCACTTCGCGCCCGGCCTCGGCCAGCGCACGCGCGACCGCGATGCCGACCACGCCGGCGCCGATCACCACGCACTCCACCTCGTCCATCGGCGTCCCGGCCTCCCTCCCCTGCAGCCTGGAGCGCGCCCGCGCCGCCGGCAAGCCGCCCAGGCGAACCGGGGGCGGCCGTGAAAATCGTGTCACGGCCATGAATTGTGTTTTATGTGCCGCGTGCCATCTGATCCACGCGCCGTGACCCGAGGTTGCCGATGCGTCCGTGCCTGAGCAAAGCGGTTTTTGCGCTGCTGCTGCTGCCGCTGCTGACCGCTGCCCCGGCGCAGGCGCAGCTCGGCGGCGGCCCGCCGGCGGTCGGCACCGCCACCGTCCGCCGCCAGCCGGTCACCGAGAGCAGCGCGTTCGTCGGCCGCGTGCAGGCCATCGACAAGGTCGATCTGATCTCCCGCGTCACCGCCTTCCTCGACGAAATCCATTTCACCGAGGGCGCGGAGGTCAAGCAGGGCGACCTGCTCTACGTGCTGGAGCGCGGGCCGTTCGAGGCCGACGTGACGGCCAAGCAGGCCGCCATCGCGCAGACCCAGGCGCTGCTGCGCAACGCCACCATCACGCTCGGCCGCGCCCAGGCGCTGCTGCACACGCCGGCCGGGCAACGCTCCGCCGTCGATGACGCGCAGGCGCAGCAGGCGAGCTATGCGGCGCAGGTGCTGTCCGGCCAGGCGCAGCTGCGCGCCTCGCTGATCAACCTCGCCTACACCGAAATCCGCGCGCCGGTCGGCGGAAAAATCACCCGCACCAACGTCACCGTCGGCAACGTCGTCAGCCCGTCCTCCGGGCCGCTCGCGACCATCTACAGCCAGGACCCGATGTATGTGCTGTTCCCGGTCTCGGTGCGCGCGGCGCTCGACCTGCGCAACCGCTACACCGCCAGGGGCGGGCTCGCGGCCGCCGCGGTGAAGCTGCGTCTGCCGGACGGCAGCATCTACGGGCAGACCGGCCGCATCGACTACGTCGAGCCGACGGTCGCCGCCAGCACCGACACGGTGATCTTTCGCGCCCGCGTGCCGAACCCGCCGCGGCCGGACGGCAAGCCGGGCGAGCCGGCGAACCGCGACCTGATCGACGGCGAGTTCGTCACCGCGATGGTCGAGGGCGTGGCGCCGGAACTGGCGCTCGGCATCCCGCGCGAAGCAGTGCTGACCGATCAGCAGGGCAGCTACGTCTATGTGGTCGGCCCCGGCAACCACGCCGAGCAGCGCCGCATCCAGCTCGGCCAATCGACGCCGGCGACCGCGGTGGTGCTCGGCGGGCTCGCGGAGGGCGAGGCGGTGATCGTGGACGGGCTGCAGCGCGTGCGGCCGGGCATCGCGGTCAACCCCGCCCCCGCCGTCGCCGGGCCGCCGGGTGCGGCGAGCGGCAAGGCGCCGGGCTGAACCATGTTCTCCGCGATCTTCGTCGATCGGCCGCGGCTCGCCATCGTCATCGCGATCCTGATGACGCTGGCGGGCCTGATCGCGCTGACGCGCATCCCGGTCGCGCAGTTCCCGCCCATCGTGCCGCCGCAGGTGACGGTGACCACGAGCTATCCCGGCGCCTCCGCCGCGGTCGTCGAGGCGACCGTCGCGCAGCCGCTGGAGGCGCAGGTCAACGGCGTCGATCGCATGATCTACATGAAGTCGAACAGCGGCAACGACGGCAGCTATTCGCTGACGGTCAGCTTCGAGATCGGCACCGACCCCGACATCGACGTCGTCAACGTCAACAACCGCGTGCAGACGGCGCTGTCCAAGCTGCCGCCGGAAGTGCAGCTCGAAGGCGTCACGGTGCAGAAGCGCAGCTCCGCGATCCTGGAGTTCTTGCAGTTCTACAGCGAGGGCGGCAAGCAGGACCCGCTATTCATCAGCAACTACATCACCATCAACGTGCTCGACAAGCTCTCCCGCGTGCCGGGGGTGGGGCAGGCGTTCGTGTTCGGCGCGATGGACTATTCCATGCGCATCTGGTTCGACACCAACCGTCTGGTCAGCCTCGGCCTGACGCCGTCGGACATCGTCGCCGCCGTCGAATCGCAGAACCAGCAGAGCGCCGTTGGCCGCGTCGGCGCGCGGCCGACCGCGGACGCCACCCCGTTTCAGATCAACCTGCAGACGCTGGGAAGACTGACCACGCCCGAGCAGTTCGCGCAGATCGTCGTCCGCGCCAACCCCGACGGCTCGGTGCTGCATGTCGGCGACGTGGCCCGCGTCGAACTGGGGGCGGCGAAGATGGATACGCTGAGCCGGCTGAACGGGCAGCCGGCGATCTCGATCGGCATCTATCTCGCACCGGGCGCCAATGCGGTGAACACGTCGCGGCTGGTGGCGCAGACCCTCGACAATCTCTCGCACCGCTTCCCGCCGGGACTGAGGAAGATTGTTTTCTATGACAGCTCGGAATTCGTTTCCGAGACCATCAGCGAAGTGATGCGCACGCTGGCGGAAGCTTTTGTTCTCGTCGTGCTGGTGGTGTTCCTGTTCCTCGGCAATCTGCGCGCGACCATCATCCCGACCGTCGCGGTGCCGGTGAGCCTGATCGGCACCTTCGCGGTGCTGCTGGCCCTCGGCTTCTCCGCCAACACCGTCTCGCTGCTGGCGCTGGTGCTGGCGGTCGGCATCGTCGTCGATGACGCGATCGTGGTGGTGGAGAACGTCGAGCGGGTGATGGAAGAACACCCCGAACTGACGCCGGCGCAGGCGACCAAGCTCGCGATGCGGCAGATCACCGGGCCGGTGGTGGCAATCTCGCTGGTGCTGCTCTCGGTGTTCGTGCCGATCGGCTTCATCCCCGGCATTTCCGGCGAATTGTTCCGCCAGTTCGCGGTCACCATCAGCGTCGCCATGACGATCTCCGCGGTCAACGCGCTGACGCTGTCGCCGGCGCTGTGTGCGCTGTTCCTGCGCCACGAGGGGCGGCGCCGCGGCATCATGGGCGCGGTGCTCGGCGGCATCGACGCCGTGCGCAACGGCTACGCCGCGGTGGTGCGCCGGCTGCTGCGGCTGTCCGCGGTCTCGCTGCTGCTGGTGGCACTCGCTGGCGGCGGCATCGCGTGGCTCGGCCTGGACACGCCGAGCGGCTTCCTGCCGGAGGAAGACCAGGGCGTGTTCTTCGTCGCCGTGCAGCTGCCCGACGCCGCCTCGGTCGCCCGCACGCGCGCGGTGACGGCGCGGGTGGAGGACCTGCTGCACAAGATGCCGCAGGTCTCGAAGGTGCTCTCCATCGTCGGCTTCTCGCTGCTCGACGGCGGTGCGCAGAGCAACGCCGCCTTCGTCGTCGCCCGCCTGAAACCGTTCGCCGACCGCAGCGAAACCGCCGACCGCGCGCAGGCGGTGATCGGGCGGGTGTTCGGGCAAGCGCAGCAGATCCGCTCGGCGATGATTTTTCCGTTCAACCTGCCGCCGATCATCGGGCTTTCGACCGGCGGCGGCTTCGAGTATCAGCTGGAAAACCTCGAAGGCCGCGAGCCGGCCGAGATGGGCAGCGTGATGCAGGGCATGGTCGCCGCCGCCAACGCCGACCCGCGGCTGTCAACGGTGTTTTCCACCTTCACCGCGACCACGCCGGGACTCTGGCTCGACATCGACCGCGACAAGGCGCAGGCGCTCGGCGTCAACGTCAGCGACGTCTTTACCGCGATGCAGGCGACGCTGGGCGGCATCTATGTCAACGACTTCAACCTGTTCGGCCGCACCTGGCAGGTCAACATCGAGGCCGAGGACGCTGACCGCAACGACATCCCCGCCATCTGGCGCATCTTCGTGCGCAACAACCGCGGCACGATGGTGCCGCTGCGCAGCCTCGCCAGCATGCGCTTCGTGCTCGGGCCGCAGACCATCAGCCGCTACAACAACTACCGTTCCATCACCATCAACGGCAAGCCGCGTGCCGGCGTGTCCTCGGGCGAGGCGCTGGCGGCGATGGCGCAACTCTCCGCGCGGACGCTGCCGCCGGGCTATGATTTCGAGTGGACCGGCACCGCCTACCAGGAAATCCAGGCGAGCGGCCAGACCGGCATCCTGCTGGGGCTGGCGGTGCTGTTCGCCTATCTGTTCCTGGTGGCCCTGTATGAAAGCTGGGTGATCCCGGTGCCGGTGCTGCTGTCGGTCAGCGCCGGCGTGCTCGGCGCGTTCATCGGGCTGCGCCTGTTCGGCCTGCCGCTCGACCTCTATGCGCAGATCGGCATGGTGGTGCTGATCGCGCTCGCCGCCAAGAACGGCATCCTGATCGTCGAGTTCGCCAAGGAGCAGCGCGAGGCCGGGTTGCCGATCCGCGAGGCGGCGGCGCTGGGGGCGCGCATGCGGTTCCGTGCCGTGATGATGACCTCGATCGCGTTCATCCTCGGCCTGCTGCCGCTGGTGCGTGCCAACGGCGCCGCCATGCTGAGCCGGCATGCGATCGGCACGCCGGTGTTCACCGGCATGATCGGCGCGACCTCGGTGGGCGTGTTCCTGATCCCGATGCTGTACGTCGTGTTCCAGTCGCTGCGCGAGCGGACGCGGCGCCGCCCGGCGCGGCAGCGCCAGTCGGCCCGCTCGCGCGAGCCGGCGTCCGGCGACTGAGGCCGGCGCGGCCGGCATGTCGCTCGCCGATGTCGCCAATCCGTGGCACGATCTGTACGCGTTGGTCGGCGCGGCGTCGGCGACGCTGATCGGCCTGCTGTTCGTCGCCGCCTCGGTGGGTGCCGGTTTTTTCACCCACGAGCGGCATCATGCACTGCGCGCCTTCCTCTCGCCGAGCGTGGTGCATTTTTCCTGCGTGCTCGCCGCCTGCCTGGTCGCGGTGGCGCCGATCCGCAGCTGGTGGCTGCTCGGCGCGCTAGTCGGCGGCGTCGGGCTGTTTGGGGTCGCCTATGCGGCGCTGGTCTGGCGCAGCATGGTGCGGCACGGCTTCACCGCCACGATCGACCTGGAGGACCGGATCTGGTATGCGGCGATGCCGGCGGTCGCCTACGCGGTGATGGCGGGCGGCGGCGGCGCCTTTCTGCTGCGCACGGCGATGGCCTGCGGGATTCTTGCGGTTTCGATGGGCCTGCTGCTGCTGATCGGCATTCGCAACGCCTGGGACATCACGGTCTGGACCCTGGTTCGGCCGCGCGAGTGAGCGGCGGAGGATGCCCCCCTTGGCCTTTCGCGCCCACGCCCTAGACTGAACCCCGAGCAACCGCACGAGACCGGGAGAGAGTTCGCCCATGACGAAGTTCGGCCTTGCCCAGCCCGTCCGCCGCGTCGAGGATCCCCGACTGCTGAAGGGCCGCGGCGCCTACACCGACGACATCACCCTGCCCGGCACCGTGCATGGCGTCGTGCTGCGCAGCCCGCACGCCGCCGCCCGCATCACCGCCATCGACACCGGCGCGGCCAAGAGCCTGCCCGGCGTGCTCGCCGTGTTCACCGGCGCCGACCTCGCCGCCGACGGCATCGGCGGTCTGCCCTGTGCCGCGCCGGTGAAGAACCGCGACGGCTCGGCGATGCCCCTGCCGCCGCATCCGGCGCTGGCCGACGGCATGGTGCGCCATGTCGGCGACCCGGTCGCCTTCATCGTCGCCGACACCCCGCAGCGCGCCCGCGACGCCGCCGAGGCGATCATCGTCGAATACGACACGATGCCCGCGATCACCGACCTCGCCACCGCCATGAACGAGGGCGTGCCGCAGGTCTGGCCGGAGGCTCGGCGCAACGTCGTCTTCGACTGGCAGATCGGCGATGCGGACAAGACCGAAGCGCTGTTCAAGCAGGCCGCCCACGTCACGCGCCTGACCGTGGTGAACAACCGCATTGTCGTCTCTTCGATGGAGGCGCGGGCGGCGCTGGCCGAGTATGACGCAAAAACCGAACGCTGGACGCTGCGCACCAACACGCAGGGCGGCTGGCTGCTGAAAGACCTGCTGGCGGCGGCGGTGTTCAAGCTGCCGGCGGAGAAATTCCGCGTCATCACGCCCGACGTGGGCGGCGGCTTCGGCATGAAGATCTTTCTCTATGCCGAACACGTGCTGACCTGCTACGCGGCGCGCAAGCTCGGCCGGCCGGTGAAATGGGTGTCGGAGCGGTCGGAGGCGTTTCTGGCCGACACGCAGGGCCGCGACAACATCACCCTCGGCGAGATCGCGGTGGACGGCGGCGGAAAATTCCTCGCTCTGCGCACGCGCAATGTCGCCAACATGGGCGCGTATCTTTCCACGTTCGCGCCGTTCATCCCGACCTTCGCCGGCACCGGCGTGCTGGCGAGCGTGTACGGCTTCCAGGCGGTGTATGCCAACGTCATCGGCGTGTTCACCAACACCGTCCCCGTCGATGCCTATCGCGGCGCCGGCCGGCCGGAGAGCAACTACGTGGTCGAACGGCTGATCGACGCCGCGGCGCGCGAGCTGAAGATCGACCGCGTGGAACTGCGCCGGCGCAACATGGTCGGCCCGGGTGCCATGCCGCACACCACGCCGGTGGGAAAAACCTACGACAGCGGCGATTTCCGCGTCGTGCTCGATGCCGCCCTGAAGAACGCCGACTGGGCCGGCTTTCCGGCGCGGCGGGCGGAGGCGGCGAAGCGCGGCCAGCGGCGCGGCATCGGCCTCTCCTACTACCTGGAGGCGACCGGCGGCTCGCCGAGCGAGCGGGCGGAAATCCGCTTCGCCGATGACGGGTTCGTCGATGTCTATGTCGGCACGCAATCGACCGGCCAGGGCCACGAGACCGCCTACGTCCAGCTCACCGTCGATCGGCTCGGCGTGCCGGGCGAAAAGGTGCGCGTGAAGCAGGGCGACACCGACACGATCCCGACCGGCGGCGGCACCGGCGGCGCGCGCAGCCTCTATTCCGAGGGCCAGGCGATCCTGCTGACCGCGGCGAGCGTGATCGAGAAGGGCAAGAAGGCGGCGTCGGAGGCGCTGGAGGCCGCGCCCGCCGACATCGTGTTCGAGGAGGGGCGCTTCGCCATCGTCGGCACCGACCGCGGCGTCGATATCCTGACGCTGGCGGCGACCCAGCGCCAACGGGCGGCCAAGGGCGAGGACGTGACCACGCTCGATGCGGCGGAGGTGGCCGAGATCAAGGCGCACACCTTCCCCAACGGCTGCCACATCGCCGAGGTCGAGACCGACCCCGAAACCGGGGTGACGCGCGTGGTGCGCTACTCGGTCACCGACGACGTGGGCAAGGCGGTCAATCCGCTGATCGTGCGCGGCCAGGTGCATGGCGGCGTCGCCCAGGGCCTCGGCCAGGCGATCCTGGAGCGCACCGCCTACGACCCCGACTCCGGCCAGCTCCTCTCCGGCAGCTTCATGGACTACGCGCTGCCGCGGGCGGATGACGTGCCGGACATCCGGGTCGATCTGGTCGAGGTGCCGTGCGCGTCCAATCCGCTCGGCGTGAAGGGCGCGGGCGAGGCGGGCGCGGTCGGCAGTCCGCCGGCAGTGATCAACGCGGTGGTCGATGCGCTGAGCGCCGACGGCGTGACGCACATCGATATGCCGGCGACGCCGGAGATCGTGTGGCGGGCGCTGGCGGCGCGCAAGGCCGCCTGATCCGGGGCGGGGGCCGCGTCGGCGGCCCCTGCGGCACCATCGCTGCGCAACCCGTTACGCCGTGCCGCGTTCATCGCGCGCCGGCAACAGGGGAGCACAGAGCATGGCCAGCACGAGCGAAACCGGCGCGGACGCCCGCGAGCAGATCCGCCAGCTGCGCGAGCAGGTGGACACGCTGATGCGCGAGCGCGTGCCGAACCTCGCCTCAGACGTCGCCGGGCGGGCGCAGGCGGCGGCGAAACAGGCGCGGGACATGGCGCAGGAGCAGACCGAGGCGCTGTCCGAGCGCGTGCGCGAGATGCCGATCGCCTCGGTGCTGATCGCGGCGGCGGCGGGATATCTCATCGGCCGGCTGTCGCGCTAGCGGATGCGCAGCCTCAAACTGGCCCAGATCGCGGCGCAGGCGGAACTGCTGCGCCTGAAATGCTTCGGCGAGCGGCAGGTCGGGCGGGCGGTGATGGGCGCGATCGCGCTCGTCTTCCTGCTCGCGTTCCTCGCCTCGCTGCACGTCGCCGGCTATTTCGCGCTGCGCCGCGCCGCCATCCTTCCGGTGTGGGCGGCGCTGATCGTAGCCGGGGTCGATCTGCTGATCGCGCTGGTGGTCGGCCTGATCGCGCGCAGCAGCCGGCCCGGCCGGGTGGAGCGCGAGGCGCTGGAGGTGCGGCGCGTCGCCCAGCAGCACCTGGTCGAGGCGGCCGCGATGACGGCGGTGGTCGGGCCGGTGCTGCGCTCGCTCGGCATGCGCAAGATCTACGGGCTGGCACTGGCGGCGATGACGGTGCGCTATCTGAGCGGCCGGCGCTGACGCCTCGCCCGCCGCGGCTTGGCGCGGTAGAACGGGCGGACGCAACCAAGGACCGCCCGGCGCATGACCGATGCCAGCGTGATCGCCACCGCCGAGGGCCGCATCGGCCGCCTGCTGCTCAACCGCCCGAAAGCGCTGAACGCGCTCGATCTCGGCATGATCCTGGCGCTTCGCACGGCGCTGGCCGAGTGGCAGGAGGCGCCCGGCGTACATGCGGTGGTGATCGACAGCGCCTCGGATCGCGCGTTCTGTGCCGGCGGCGACATCCGCGCCATCCGCAGCCACGCGCTTGCCGGCGAGGCCGACGATGTGGAACGGTTTTTTGCCGACGAATACGCGCTCAACGCCGAGATCGCGCGGTTCCCGAAACCCTATGTCGCGCTGATCGACGGCATCTGCATGGGCGGCGGCATCGGGGTTTCGGTGCATGGCGGGATGCGGGTCGCCACCGAGCAGGCAGTGTTCGCCATGCCGGAGACGGCGATCGGCATGTTCCCCGACATCGGCGCGACGTTCTTTCTGCCGCGGCTGCCGGGGGCGTTGGGGCGGTATCTCGGCCTGACCGGGCAGCGCATGACCGGGGCGGACGCGGTGCATGCCGGGCTGGCCACGCATTTCGTGCCGCGCGCGCGGCTGCCGGCGCTGCGTGCGGCGCTGGCCGCGGACGGCGTGGCCGCGCTGGCGCCGCTCGCGGACGTGCTGCCGCCGTTCTCGCTGGCGCCGCACCGGGCCGCGATCGACCGTTGTTTCTCCGCCCCGTCCGTGCCCGACATTCTCGCCCGCCTCGCCGCCGAGGCCAGCGACTGGGCGCGCGAGACGACCGCGACACTGCGCGGCATGTCGCCGTCGTCGCTGTGCTGGTCGTTCGCGGCGATCACGCGCGGCGCCGGGCTGGAACTGCCGGCCGCACTGGCGGCGGAGCTGCGGCTGACCCGCCAGGTGACGCGGCACGCCGACTTCGCCGAGGGCGTGCGCGCGATGGTGGTGGACAAGGACCGCCGGCCGCGCTGGACCCCGCCTCTGCTCGAAGACGTCGATCCCGCGGCGATCGCAGAGATGTTGCGCTGACGCAGCGTCCGGCCGCCGGTTGAGCCTCGGCCGGGCGCGGAGTATGAGCGGGGCGCGTCCGGCGCCGGGTTAGCACAGCGGCAGTGCAGCGGTTTTGTAAACCGAAGGTCGGGGGTTCGATCCCCTCACCCGGCATTGCGGGAACCGCTTGGCATGCTACGGAGATCCGATGCGCGACCCGCGACCGGGCTAGGCCGCCGGATGCGCGCCGCCGTGTCCGGTCAGCAGTTGATCGAAATAGGCAATCGTTTCCCGCAGCCCGTCCTCCAGCGCCACGCCCGGTTGCCAGGCCAGGGCCGCCTGCGCCCGCGAGATGTCGGGGCAGCGCTGCAACGGATCGTCCTGCGGCAGCGGGCGGTTGATCAGCCGTGACCGCGATCCCGTCATCGTGATGACACGCTGCGCGAGCTCGAGCACGGTGATCTCGTGCGGGTTGCCCAGATTGATCGGGCCGGGAAGCGAACGGTCGGTCGCCATCATGCGAACGATGCCGTCGATCATGTCGTCAACATAGCAGAATGACCGCGTTTGGCCGCCATCGCCGTAGATCGTGATGTCCTCGCTGCGCAGGGCCTGGACGATGAAGTTGGACACCACGCGTCCGTCGTTGGGGTGCATGCGCGGCCCGTAGGTGTTGAAGATCCGCACCACCTTCACGTCCACCCGATGCTGGCGGTGGTAGTCGAAAAACAGCGTCTCGGCGCAGCGCTTGCCCTCGTCGTAGCAGGCACGCGGCCCGAGCGGATTGACGTTGCCACGGTAGTCCTCGGTCTGCGGATGCACCGTGGGATCGCCGTACACCTCGCTGGTCGAGGCCTGCAGGATGCGCGCCTTCACCCGCTTGGCCAGCCCGAGCATGTTGATCGCGCCGATCACGCTGGTCTTGGTGGTCTGCACCGGATCGAACTGGTAATGCACGGGCGAGGCGGGACAGGCGAGATTGTAGATCTCGTCCACCTCGACATAGAGCGGAAACGTCACGTCGTGGCGCAGCACCTCGAAATTCGGGTTGCCGAGCAAGTGCGCGGACATTGTCGCGCCGGCCGGTGAAATAGTTGTCGACACACAAGACATCGGCGCCTTCCTCCTCCAGCAGGCGTTCGCAAAGATGCGAGCCGAGGAATCCGGCGCCGCCGGTGACGAGAATACGCTTGCGAACCAAAGCCATGACACTGGTGATCCTGCCAACGACCCACGCACCCGGCCGTCGCCGGGCCGCCCAGCTTAGCCAGATGCCGCACGCTTCGCCATCCGCGGAGAGGCGCGAAACGGCGCACCGCGTCCGGCTGCGCCCGCCGGGCCGCGGATACTTGCTAGGATCACCGCGTCATGCTGGAAATCCGGCATGGCTCACACCGTCAGCGTCAACATTCCCGCTGACAACGCCACCGAGTGGATTGCCTTTCTCGATTCCGACGACCGCTGGCGCCCGCACCATCTGTCGCGCGGCATCGCTGCGCTGCGGCAAGGCTATGACCTGTGCTTTGCCGACGGCCGGCGGGAACACGAGGAACGCTCGCACTTCCAGAGCGCGGGCTTCGACCCTGGCGAGCACGAACCGCTCGCTGTCCTGCCGGGGCTGTATCGCTTCACCGGCGATTTCCTGACGCTCAATCTGCGCCTGTCTCCGGTCTCGATCTCGAGCGTGGTGATGCGGGCGGGCACGCTGGGCGACCTGCGGTTCCAACCCATCCCGGTGGAAGACCTGATGTACTGGTTCGAGGTGGCGCGGCGGCGGCCACGGATCGCGTTCGACGGCACGCTGCAGGGGGAGTACGGGCGCGGCAACATCACCGTCACCGACAGTTGGAAGTCACCGGCGGAACTCAGGATGTGCCTGATGTATCACCGCATCTTCATGCGCGTCGCCCGCGGCTACGCGCTGACCGCGGAGCAGCGCGACATCCTGCGGCGGCGCATGGCGCGCAACCGCCGCCTGTTCGGCACCGTCATGCTGGGCCATCTCGGCGACGGCAGGCTGCCGGCCTGGCGCGTGGTGGCGGACTTCCTGCGGCTTGATCCGCGTGTCGCCGGCGCGGTCCCGGCAGCCGCCGCAAGCGCGCTCGCCAGGCGCCTCGCGGCGGCGTCGCGGACTCCCTAGCGTCCCGGCCCTCCCGGTCAGCGAGGCGTTTCGGCAACGGCTGCCCGTCCGCCGTTATTCGCAAGGATCGTCCCTGCACGCGTCAACCATTCCTGCTAAGCTCGCGATGACGTCGTGGGCGGATGGCGCCCGCCGGGCTGCAAGTCGGGGCAATTCGCCATCGCGAAGGCGACATGCCGGTCTCGATAAAAATAAGGAACGACTTTCTTGCTGAGAAATCTGGTCAACAACGTCGCGCAATTCACGGGATTCGAAATCCTCCCGAAATGGCGCCTGATTAATCTGCATTATGCACGCCGCCTCCAGGCAATTTTTGCTTATTTTGGTATCACCTCCATTATTGACGTCGGCGCCAATGCTGGGCAGTTTCGTGACCAGATGCGCAATGAAGTCGGATTTTCCGGAACGATCTATTCGTTCGAACCGGATCCGACTCTGGCCGCGGCGCTGGCACGCCGGGCCGCCGCGGATTCGGCCTGGACCGTGTTTCCGGTCGCGCTCGGCGCGGAGGCCGGGACGATGCCCCTGAACATCATGCGGGAGCCTTCCTATAATTCGTTTCATACCCCCACCGTGGCGCAAACCCATCACCACGAAACCAACAACACTGTCATACAGACAGTGAATGTGGAGGTCCGGACGCTCAATTCGATGGCAGCCACATTTCCCGACCTGGCGCACACTTACTTCAAGGTGGACACACAGGGCTTCGATCTGGAGGTGCTGAAGGGCGGACGGGAGATCGTGCGCCAGGTCCCGGCGCTGCAGACCGAAGTTTCGATCCAACCCATTTATGTCGGCAGCCCGTCGATGCGGGATTCGATCGCGGCGTTCGCCGAGCTTGGCTTCACGATCGCCGACATGTTCCTGGTTTCGGCCGATGGCGAACAACGGGCGGTGGAGTTCGATTGCCTGATGGTGCGCGACAAAAAACCGGCCTGACGGCCGCTCCGCGTGAACCTGCCCTAACGTTGCTGGGTCGCCAACCGCCAGCGCCGCCGCAGCCTGGCCGTCAGGCCGCCGGCCACGCGGCGCAGGATGCGCAGCACATACGTCTCCGCGCCTTCCGGCCGCCCGGCAACCAGCCAGGCGGCCGCCAGCGCGGCGACATAGACGATCACCCCCAGCGGCACTGCCACGAGCAGGCGCCCGGCCGGATTGCCCGGCAGCACCGGCAACACCGGCCAGCCAAGGTCGGTCAGCAACAGGACGGCCGCCATCACTGCGGTCGCCGCGACGCTGCGCCACAGCCGGCGCGGCAGTTCCAGGAGCGGAAAGCCCAGGTCGCGCGCCGCCGCCGCCAGGAACAGCACCTCCTCCAGCACGATCGCCGCCAGAATGGCCGCGGCACCGCCCACCAGGCCGAAGCGCGGAACCAGCGCCAGCAGCAGCACGACCCGCACGGCGGCGGTCACGACAATGATGCGGAAATTGGATGACAGCCGGCCGGCGGCGGTGAACAGCGTGCTGCTGATACTCGCGGCAACGTTCACGGTGCCGGCAACGGCCAATATGGCGACGACCGGAATCGCCCCGCTCCATCGCGGCCCGAAGAACAGCTCGACCACGGGCGCCGCCACCACGGCGATGCCGACACCGGCCGGCATCGTGATCAGCGTGGTCACCGACAGCGCCTGAAAATACAGGTCTTTCAGACTGCCTCCCGCGTGGCGCGCCGCGACGAAGCCGGGAAACAACACCCGGCACAGCGGATTGACCAACTCGGTTGACGGCAGGCTGGCAAGCTCGGCGCCCGCCGAAAACAGGCCCAGTTGCGTCATTCCCAGGACGCGGCCGAGGACGAAGCTGTGGCTTCGCTCGCGCACCAGCACCACCAGGCTTGACAGCCAGGTCCAGGCCGAGAAGCCGATGATCCCGCGCCAGGCGCGCAGACACGGCCGCGGCAGGTAGGGTCGCAGGACGTAGCCCAAAACCAGTTGCAGCAGCCGATTCGTCGTCACCCCGACCACCAGCGCCCAGTAGCTGTGCCAGATCGCCGCGACGGCGATGCAGGCGGCGACGGCCGCCAGCCGGGACATCAATTGCAACTGGAATTCCCGGTGAAAGGCGAAGCCGCGCCGGAAGTCCACCACCCGGATGTTCTCGACGGCGCCGGCCGCCGTTATCAGCGCCAGCGCCAGCAGCACGCCGACCAGCCTGGGCTCGGCGAAGAACCGCGCCACCGGCCCGGCGGCGACGCCGATCAGCAGGCCGGAGGCGAGGCATCGCACCGCGTTCATGGTGAAGGCCGTGTCGTACACGGCCCGGTCGGGCGCCTTCTCCCGCACGACCGCCTCCTGGATGCCCACCGCCGACAACGCCTCCACCATGCCGCTGAAGGTCGTGGCCAGCATGACGAGGCCGAAATCAGTGGGCGCCAGCAGCCGGACCAGGACCAGCGTGCTGGCAAAGCCGAGGAGGCGGGTGGAGAAGCGCCAGGCAACGACCCAGGCGGTACTCCCGGCCATGCCGGCAGAGCTTTGGGCCGTCGCCGCCCCGCTGGCAATCGGCCGTTCCGTCGCCCGCTGACGCGCAGGGTTCACGCGGCCGGCTCAGCTGGACATCGAGCAGCCGCCCGAAGCCGCGTGGTTGTTTCCGTCCGTCTCCCGCACCGCCGCCGCCGCCCAGCGCGCCACCGGGCGCAGCGCCGCGTCCCAGTCGGCGGGCACGGTCAGTCGGTCGTGCCGCTGCCCGCCCAGGCGGGACGCGGCGGCGCGCAGCCCGTCCACGAAGTCCGCCAGCGTCGGCGGCACGCCGATGATGCCCGGCGACAACGCGGCCAGCGCCGCCGCGGTCTTCGGGCCGTATTGGTTGGTCACGACGGTGCCGCCGCACGCCGCCATTTCCAGCACCGGATAGCTGGTGTGCGGCGACAGCATCGGGCACAGCAGGATATCCGCCTGACGCAGGCTTTCGGCATAGCCGTCATAGCCCACCCAGGGAGCGGGGCGCAGCACGTGGCCGCCACCCAGCGGGAGCGGCGGCAGGCTGCCCCGTGCGCCGATGCCAAGAAACTCCCACGCGCCGGCAAAGGCACCTTGCGCGATGGCGGCCCGGAGCGCCAGCAGCCCCAGCCCCAGCATGTTCCGCGCGTTGGTCGGGCGGGCGTAGAACAGCAGGCGGCGCGGCCCCTCGCGGCGGGGCGCGGCGGGCGGGTGGAACACGCGCCGGTCCACCGCCGGCTCGAACACCACGCAGCGCGTGTCGATGAACCCCGGCTCGGCGTAGCAGCCCAGGGCCTGCGTGCGGAAATACTCCGCCAGCAGCGCCTCATTGAAGATCGCGCGGTGCGGCATGGCGTAGGTCTCCACCGCCAGCGCGTAGTTGCTGGACCAGGCATAGAAGCCGGGCTCGAAATCCTGCACGAGGTAGAGAAACCAGTCGCGCCGCATGCGGGGCAGCACCGGGCGCAGGCTCTGCGCGGTCGTCCAGTGGGTTGCCAGCCATAGATCCCGGCTCCCCACGGTTGCCGGCGCGCCCGGGTCCGATGCGTGGGCGACCCGCAGGTCCGGCGGCGCCGGGCGGCCGAGCAGGCTGGCGACATGCGCGGTGAACCAGGCCAGATCGGTGCGGTGACCGGGGCGGCACGTGACCAGGCGCACCGGCAGGCCGCATTCGGCCACCAGGGCCGCCAGCAGGACGATGGTGTTCGGGCCGCCGGTCATCGCCTCCGGGCCGAGCCACGGTTGCAGCACGTTCAACGCCGGCGGCAGCTCCGCCGCGACCTGCACATGCAGCGGCGGCTGGTCCAGGATGTCGATCAGCCGCGCCTCGAACCGGGCGGAATTGGTGTACTGCAGCAGGTTGCGACCGAATTGTTCCGGGTCGTCGCGCAGCAATCGCAAATGCGTGATCGCCTTGGCCGGCAGGCGGCGGATGCGGTCCAGCATCGTCAACTCCGAACGATCGCGTTGGTTACCATATCGTGCCAGCCGTCGCTCCCGACAGAAGATGCCCTTCGGTGCCGCGTCCCTGGATTGCCGCTTTCGCGCGTGCGAAGCAATCCTGCCTGCGGCAGGACCTTGGAGGCTACAACGGCGCTGCGCCCCACGCTGGCGCGGCGACCAGACAGGAGCAGAACCATGCAGCTCGCCCTTTCGACCTGGCCGGAAGTCGAGGACTATCTGCGCCGCTCCGACGGCATCATCGTGCCGATCGGTTCGGTCGAGCAGCACGGTCCGAACGGCCTCATCGGCACCGACCATTTGTGCGCGGAAGTCGTTGCGAGAGGCGTCGGCGACGCGATCGGCTGCTTGGTCGCGCCGACGCTCGCCTATGGCATGTCGCAGCACCATCTGGCCTTCCCCGGCTCGGTCACGCTGCGGCCGGCAACGCTGATGCTGGTGGTGTGCGATGTCGTCCGGTCGCTGGCCCGCCACGGGTTCCGCCGCTGCTTCTTCATCAACGGCCACGGCGGCAACATCGCGACGGTCACCGCGGCGTTCGACGAAATCCAGGCATCGGTCTCGCTGGGGGCGGCCGTGCCGGCGGTGCGCTGCCGCATGGCGTTCTGGGCCGGACGGCGCTGCACGGCGATCAGCGAGGAGCTGTATCCCGGCGTCGAGGGCCGCCACGCGACGGCAAGCGAGGTGTCGCTGGCGCAGTACTATCAGCCGCAGCATGTGAAGCATGCGCAGATGTCGCCGAAAGTCGCGCCGAATGCGCCGCAGTTCTTCGACGCGGCGGATTATCGCGCGCGCTACCCGGACGGCCGCATCGGCTCGGACCCGTCGCTGTCGTCGCCCGAGCACGGCAAGCGCTTTCTACGAAGCCGCCGTGCTGGACATGACGGACGCCTACCGGGCCTTCATGGAGTATTGATGGCCGCCGTCCGTCACGCCCGGCGTTCGCGCAGCGCCAGCACGGCGCCGAGCACGACGAGGCCGAAGATGATGTCGCGCACGGCATCCGGCAGCGTCGTGCCGGCCAGCAGCGTGGACAGCGCCGTCAGCAGCAGCACGCCGCCGAGCATGCCGAGATAATACCCGCGCCCGCCGGTGATCAGCGTGCCGCCGACCACCACCACCGCGATCGAGGGCAGCAGGTATTCGTCGCCCATGCCGAGACTCGCCTGGCCGGAAAATCCGGACAGCAGAATGCCGACCAGCGCGCTGCAGAATCCCGAGAGCGCATAGACGCCGATCAGCGTCGCGCCGACGCGCACGGCACTCAGCCGCGCCACCAGCGGGCTGTTGCCGACGGCATAGATGCGCCGGCCGAACACCGTGCGCCCGAGCAGCAGCGTGCCGGCGGCGACGAAGGCGAACAGGAACCACACCACCGGCGTCAGGCCGGCGAGGTGGCCGGTCATGAACCATCGCTGGGCGGGCGAGGAAAACCCGGCCGGCGTGCCGTTGCAGTAGAGCAGCGCCGCACCCTGCAGGATGCCGTTCATGGCGAGCGTCATCACGATCGGCGGCAGGCCGAGCAGCACGATGCCGATGCCGTTGACGGCGCCGAGTGCGACGCCCAGCGCCAGACCGAACGGGATCGCCCAGGCCGCTTGCGCCTCGGCGCCGTGGATCAGCCCGGAGGTCAGGATGCCGACGAAACCGATCATCCAGGGCAGCGAGAGATCGAGCCCGCCGGTGAGGATGACCGCGCCCTGCCCCAGCGCCAGGATGGCGAGGAACGACGACAGCACCAGCAGCGAATTGTAGTAGCCGGGATTGTCCAGCGTGCCGCCGAACAGCAGCTGCGCGATGATGGCGACGAGCGCGAACCCGACATAGGCCGGCACCGCCATGCGCAGCGCCGGGCGGTTGCGCGCGAGCCAGCCGGCCGGTGCCGGCGCCGATGCGCGCGCCCGCGCCGGCAGGGCGGGCGCCGCCGCCGCGCCGCCGGGATGGCGCGACGCCAGCGCGCCGGCCGCCCGCGCCGCCAGTTTCGTGCGCGCCAGCCGCAGGTAGAAGGCGATGGGCGAGCGGCGGTTCAGCGAGGCGACCAGCACCGCGAGCAGCAGGATCGCGCCTTCCGCCACCGAGCTGAAATAGGCGGAGACGTTCAGCACCAGCAGGATGTTGACGACGATCATCAGCGTGTAGGCGCCGACGATCGAGCCGATCGCGCCGCCGCGCCCGCCGCCCAGCCGCGTGCCGCCCAGCACCACCGCGGTGAACACCTGCAGCAGCATCGGCCGCCCCACCAGCGGATCGGCCGAGCCGGTCTGCGCCGAGACGAACGCCCCCGCGGCGCCATAGAACAGGCCGGCGATGACATAGGCTGCGAAAATCACCGACCGCGCCGGCACGCCGGCGGCATAGGCCGCCTCGGCATCGCTGCCGACGCCGTAGAGGCCGACGCCGAAGCGCGTGTTCTTCAGCAGCAGCCAGACCGCCGCGCCGACCAGCAGCACCACCACCGGCGCCGGCAGGACGTTCGGGATCGCGTTGCCGGTGAAGAAGCCGACGAACCCCGGCGCGATGGCACCGCCGGGCTTGTCCATGACCAGCAAGGTCGCGCCCTGCACGATGAACATCGCCGACAGCGTCGCCACGATCGACTGCATCCGCACGACGGCCACGAAGAACCCGTTGAATGCGCCGACCGCGCCGCCGACCGCCAGCGCGAGAGCAAAGCAGCCGACCTGCGATGCCACGGACGTTCCCATGACGGAGGCGAGCACGACATTGACCAGCGACACCACCGCGCCCGTGGAGAGATCGAAGCCGCCGGTCAGGATCACCAGCGTCTGCCCCATCGCCGCCAGCGCCAGCGCCGCGCCGCCGGCGGAGAGGAAGCTGAACTCGAAATAGCTGAACGGCCCCGGCGTGATCAGATCGACGCCGAGGAGCAGCGTCAGGAAGACCGCGCCGGCGACGATCAGGCCGCGATGCCGCGCCAGCAGCGGTCGCCACGCCGGTCGCGACGCGCCGCCGAGCGTGGTCGTGCTCAATCCGCCGCCCTCCGCGCCGCTTCGGCTTCGCCCAGCGCCACGCGCATGATCGCCTCCTCCTCGACCGCGGCGCCCGCGAGTTCCTGCACCACCCGGCCCTCGTACATGACGGCGACGCGGTCGCACATGTTGACCAGTTCCGGGATCTCGGTGGAGTGGAACAGGATGGCGCCCCCGGCGTCGGCGAAATCGCGCATCAGCACGTAGATCTGGTGTTTCGTGCCGACATCGACGCCGCGCGTCGGGTCGAACAGCAGCAGGATGCGGCTGCCCGCCAGCAGCCATTTCGCGATCACCAGCTTCTGCTGGTTGCCGCCGGAGAACGCGTCCACCGCGGTGTGGAGCGCGCGCCGATCAACGTCCACCCGGTCGAGCGCCGCGGCAACGGCGCGCGACTCGGCCGCGGTGTCGATCGCGCCGAGCCGCGCGAACCGCGCCACCACCGGCAGCGACACGTTGAACCCGCCGGACATTTTCAGGAACAGGCCTTCGGTCTTGCGGTCCTCCGGCACCAGGCTGATGCCGATGGTCTCCTTGATGGCATCGCAAGGCGAGGCCAGCACCACTTTCCGCTCATCGACCGAAAGCCACCCGGCGGTCAGCGGTGTCACGCCGAAGCACGCCTGAAAGAGCTCCTGCTGGCCCATGCCCTGCAAGCCGGCAACTCCGAGAATCTCGCCCGCGTGCAGCGCGAAGCCGGCGCCCCGCAGCTTGCCGGCCGTCGCCAGCCCCTCCGCCCGCAGCACCGGCGCACCGCCTGGCGGGGCAGCCGGCCGCGGCGGGAACGTGCTGGCGATCGAGCGGCCGATGATCATGCGGATCACGTCGTCGTCGCGCATGTCGGCGACCGCTTCGGTGCCGATGCTGCTGCCGTTGCGCAGCACCGTCAGCCGGTCGCAGAACCGCCGCACCTCGCGCAGCCGGTGCGAGATGAACACGATCGTGACGCCCTCGCCGCGCAGCCGCTCGATCTGCGCGCCCAGCCAGTCGATGTCGCGGCCGGAGAGCGTGGACGTCGGCTCGTCCAGCAGCAGGATGCGCGGCCGGCGGAACAGCGCCCGCGCGATTTCGATCCGTTGCCGCACGGCGAGATCGAGTTCTCCGACTTCGGCGCGCGGGTCGATATCGGCGAGGCCGACTGCCGCGAAATGCGCGCTGACCAGGCGCTCGCCCTCACGCCGCCGCAACTGGCCGAGCGGCCCGCACGGCGCGCGCGGCAGCAGCATGTTCTCGGCGACGGTCAGGTCGCGGATCAGCGTCAGTTCCTGGAACGCGGTCTGCACACCATGGCGCCGCGCCTCGGCCGGGCGCGACAGCACCACGCGCGCACCGAACAGTTCCATCTCGCCGCGATCCGGCAGGATCAGGCCGGACAGCAGCTTCACCACCGTCGATTTGCCGGCGCCGTTCTCGCCGAGCAGCGCATGCACGTCGCCGGCGGCGACGCTGAACGACGCCTCGTTCAGCGCCACCGTCGCGCCGTAGGTTTTCGTCACCTTCTGCACGACGAGCGCCGGGGTGGCGCGGCTGCCCCGGTTCCCGGCGTGCGGCGGGAGGGGCGTGCCCTCCCGCGCCAGCGCGGTCACTGCTCGGGCTTGCCGTTCAGCGCCGCCTGCAGGCCGATCTCCGGCGTGTCCGGCGAGTAGATCGAGGCGAACCAGCCGGGGTTGCCGATGGTCTTCGGCTGGAACACGTTGCAGCCCTGCTGCATCTCCTGCCAGGTGCCCTGCTGGCAGAGCTTGACGGTTTCGCTGGTCACCACCGGCAGCGGCAGCTTGGTCAGCTTCGGGATGTCTTTGCCTTCCAGCTTATCGACCGCGAGCTTCAGCGCCAGCCCGCCGGAATAGGGCGGCGAGGCGTAGGAGATGCTGGGCTCGCCCATCGGGCGATAGGTGCCGTTGGCGCCCTGCACACCGGCCGCCCCCACCTTCAGCATCTGGATGCGATGGCCGTTGGCGCCCTCGCCGGCGCAGGGCTTCAGCTTGTCGTCGGCGATGCCGGCCTCCTTCTCCATCGAGGCGATGGTGTAGCAGCCCACCTGCACCCAGAACCCGTCGATGTCGTTCCACGGATGCGAGGTGAGGATTTTCGTGATCTCGGTGCGCGCCACCGCCTGGCTCCACATGCCCACACCTTCGGCGACGATGTGGATGCCTGGGTTCTTGGCAAACACTTCCTTCGCCGCCGCGGTGCGCTGCGTATCCACCGACGTGCCGGGCACGCCGGTCAGCACCACGATGTTGCCCTTGCCGCCGAGCTGCTTGGCCAGCCATTCGGCGGTCACGCGGCCGGCCTCCGGCTGGTCGATGTGGACGTTGTAGGCGCACGGCTCGGTGATCTCGGCGTCGTAGGCGATGATGACGACGTGGCGGGCGCAGGCGTTGCGCACCACCTGGTTGAGCGCGGTCGGCGAGATCGGATAGACCACGATCGCCTGCGCGCCCTGCTGCACCATCGCGTTGATCTGCTGGATCTGGCGCTGCGCGTTCGGGCCGGCGACCTGCACCTGCAGATCGACCTTGTCGCGGTAGTCCTTCGAGGCGGCCATCGCCTTGACCATGTTCGCGGCCTCGGCCTGCCAGTCGTTGCCGATATAGCTCATCGCCAGGAAGATCTTGAACTTCTTGTCGGCGGCGGTGGCCTGGTGCGCGGCGAAGCCGAGCGACAGCGCGACCGCCATGCCGCAGACGGCACGGAACCATCTCATTGGTGCTTCCTCCTCTTGCTGGGCGCCATTCTGCGATGGCGGCGCCGGGGTCGCCACCCGGTCGGGCGGCGACTGTAGATCAACGATTTTCCGGCCGGCAAGGCAAGTGGAGCGACGGTCGTGATGCCGGCTTGCCCAGCCCACCGGGGGGGCCGTGTTATGCTAGCTGACGAAATACGAACTCGTGGACACCCGCGAGGCGGCCGATTGGCGCACCGGCCGGCTTGCCCAGCCCGGCGCGGGTCGTGTTAGTATCGCTGCCATGCCGCCCGCCGCTCCTCCCGCCCTGGCCGACCGTTTTGCCCATCTTGTCGAGGGGCTGCGCCGCGTCCTCGCCGCCCGCGGCGCCGGCCTGGGTCTCGCCGTGCCGCTGATGCTGCTGCTCTGGTCGCGGCTGCGCCGCACCGCGGAGCGCTTCGCCCGCCTCGCGGAAAAGGTCCGTGCCGGCACGCTGCCGCCGCCGCGCCGCCGCCTTCGCTCTCCCCGTCCCGGTCCCGGCCCCAGCCGCTCCGGCTGCCGCGCGGCTTCGCCTGGCTCATGCGCCGGCTGCCGCAGGCCGCCGCCGCGGCCTCGCAGTTGCAGCACCTGCTCGCCGATCCGGCGATGGCCGACCTGCTCGCCGCCGCACCGCAGGCCGGGCGGCTGCTGCGCCCGCTCTGCCAGATGCTGGGCGTCCGCCCGCCGCCGGCGCGGAGCCTGTCCTCGGGCCGGAAGCAGGCCGGTCCCGTGGGCCCCCCGCCGCCGCCCGTCTGTCCGGCGGCACCGCCCCACCCGTCTGTCCATCCCCGGCCCCCGCCGGCCGCGCCGCCCCGCGTCTTCAAGCCGCCCGTCCCCGGCATCCGGTCCGTTCCGGCGTGACCGCGCGGCGCCTCCGCACGCCTAAAATGTTCCGACATAGAAACATAACGGCCTGCGAAGGGGGCAGGCATTTTGCGGCCGTTCGCGTTGCAACGGCATCACTGCCGGGGCGACCGCCCTTGACCTTCCAGCGATGGCAACCCCCATCTGCCCAGCCGTCGAGCCGCAGGAGAATGCCATGTCAGTCACCCGCCAACGCCCTCCGAGCACGGTCGAGATCACGGTCGGCGGGATGACCTGCGCGGGCTGCGTGAACTCGGTCACGCGCGCGCTGTCGCGGGTGCCGGGGGTGGCGCGGGTCGCCGTGGACCTCGATTCCGGCCGCGCCCATGTCGAAGGCACCGCCAGCCCAAAAGCCCTGCTCGCCGCCGTCGGCAAGGCCGGGTACGACGCCTCGCTGGCCTAGCGCGCCATGAGCACCACCCTCGACCGCCCCGCCATCGCCCCCGCCGACGCGCCGACCGAGCGGCGCGAGTTCGCGATCGCCGGCATGACCTGCGCCACCTGCGCCGGCCGGGTGGAACGCGCGCTCGCCCATGTTCCCGGCGTGCGGTCGGCCACGGTCAACCTCGCCACCGAGAAGGCCAGCGTGGAAGGCACCGCGCTGCGCCCCTCGGCGCTGATCGGCGCGGTGCAGGACGCCGGCTACGACGCCACCCTGCTGACCGGCGACGCCGCGCGCGAACGCGACCGGCAGCAAGCGGAGGCGCGGCGGGCGCGGCTGGAACTGCTCCGCGTCGCCGCCTCCGCCGTCCTCACCCTGCCGCTGCTGCTGCCGATGGCGGGCGTGGCGCTGCCGGGCTGGCTGGCGCTGGCGCTGGCGACGCCGGTGCAGTTCGTGATCGGCGCCCGGTTCTACCGCGCCGCCTGGCACGCGCTGCGCGCCGGCACCGGGAACATGGACCTGCTGGTCGCCCTCGGCACGTCCGCCGCGTATTTCGACAGTTTGTTCCTCGTCGCGACCGGCGCGCACGGGCACACCTGGTTCGAGGCCTCCGCCGTCGTCATCACCCTGGTGCTGCTCGGAAAATGGCTGGAAGGACGGGCGAAGCGCTCGGCCGGTGCGGCCATCCGCGCGCTCGCCGCGCTGCGGCCGGAGACCGCGCGGGTGGAGCGCGACGGGGCCGAGATCGAGCTGCCGGCGGCGGCCGTCGCGGCCGGCGACGTGGTGGTGGTGCGGCCGGGCGAGCGCCTGCCGGCCGACGGGCGCGTGCTCAGCGGCCACAGCCAGGTGGACGAGAGCCTGCTCACCGGCGAGAGCCTGCCGGTCCAAAAACAGCCGGGCGACGCCGTGGTCGGCGGCGCCATCAACGGTCTTGGCCTGCTGCGCATCGCCGTCACCGAGGTCGGCGAGGCCGCCATGCTCGCCCGCATCATCGCGCTGGTGGAGGGTGCGCAAACCAAGAAAGCGCCGGTGCAGCGCCTGGTCGATCGCGTCGCCGCGGTGTTCGTGCCGGTGGTGCTGGGCTGCGCGCTGGTGACCTTGCTCGGCTGGACCCTGCTCGCCGGCAGTTTTGCCGACGGGACTGATCGCCGCGGTGTCGGTGCTGGTGATCGCCTGCCCCTGTGCGCTCGGCCTCGCCACGCCGACGGCGCTGGTCGTCGGCACCAGCGCGGCGGCGCGTGCCGGCATCCTGATCCGCGACGCCGCGGCGCTGGAGCAGGCGCACCGCATCGACACCGTGGTGCTCGACAAGACCGGCACGCTCACCGAGGGGCGGCCCGAAGTGACCGACATCGTCCCCTATGGCAGCGTCACGGAGGCGGACCTGCTGGCCCTGGCGGCGGCGGCGCAGACCGGCAGCGAGCATCCGCTGGCCCGCGCCGTGCTCGCCCGCGCGGCCGGCCTGGCGCTGGCGCCGGTCGAGGATTTCACGGCCGAGGCCGGGCTCGGGCTGACCGCGCGCGTCGGCGGGCGGCGGCTCGCGCTCGGCAACCGCGCGCTGCTGGCGGCGCACGGCGTTGCGCCGGCCCTGGAGGACCGGGCGGCGCGGCTGGAGGAACAGGGCCGCACGGTGATGGGACTGGCGGCGCTGGAGCCGGCGCCGGTGCTGCTCGGGCTGATCGCGGTCATGGACCCGCTCAAGCCGACCGCAGCCGCGGCGGTGCGGCGGCTGCAGGCGGCGGGGATCGCCACGGTGCTGCTGACCGGCGACAACGCCCGCACCGCAAAAACCGTCGCCGCCGCGCTCGGCGTGGCGACAGTGCTGGCCGAGGTGCGGCCCGACGGCAAGGCCGAGGCGGTGGCGCGGCTGCAACGCGAGGGCCACCGCGTCGCCATGGTGGGCGACGGGGTGAACGACGCGCCGGCGCTGGCGCAGGCCGATGTCGGCATCGCCATGGGCACCGGCACCGACGTGGCGATGGCGGCCGCCGGGATCACGCTGATGCGCGGCGACCCGCTGCTGATCGCCGACGCCATCGCGATCAGCCGCGCCACCTGGCGAAACATCCGCCAGAACCTGTTTTGGGCTTTCGCCTATAATGTCGTCGGCATCCCGCTGGCGGGGCTCGGCCTGCTCGGCCCGATGTTTGCCGGGGCGGCGATGGCGGCCTCCTCGGTCAGCGTGGTCGGCAACGCACTGCGGCTGCGGCGCTGGCGGCCGGGGGCAGGGTCGGCATGACCATGACCATCGGCGAGGCCTCGGCGCGGTCGGGCGTGCCGCCGCGAACCATCCGCTACTACGAGCGCATCGGCCTGATCGGCGCCGCCGCGCGCGAAGCGAACCAGTACCGCAGCTACAGCGACGACGACGTGGCGATGCTGCGCTTCATCGGCCGCGGACGGCGGCTGGGCTTCGCCATCGAGGATTTACGCAACCTGGTTTCATTATACCGCGACCGCTCGCGGTCGAGCCGGGACGTGAAGGCGGTGGCGGCGCAGCACCTCGGGCGCATCGAGCACAAGATCGCCGAGCTGGAGTCCATGCGCGCGGCGCTGGCCGATCTGGTGGCGCGCTGCCACGGCGACCAGCGGCCGGACTGCCCGATCATGGACGAGTTGGCTGGCTGACCGCGTCAGTCCAGGCTTTCGCGCACGCCCCACTCCGCGGCGAGTTTCAGGCACGCCTGCCAGGTTTCCACGCTGCCGGTGGTGGTCACGCTGCGCAGCGAGGCGGCGGCGGCGGCGCGGCCGAGCGCCAGCGCCTCCGCCGCGTCCCAGCCTTCGTGCATGCCGTAGAGCGTGCCGGCGGCAAACGCATCGCCCGCGCCGTTGGCACCGGCGATCGCCTGCTGCGGCACGCGCAGCGAGGGCTGGCGCAGCAGCCTTCCCGCGGCCGTGACGGCGACCGCGCCCATCGGGAAATGCGCTGCCACCAGCTTCATGTTTCCCCGCGCCGCCACGTCCTGCACGGCGCGCGCGCAGGCGGCCACGTCGGTGGCACCCTCGCGCAGCGTGGCAGTGCCGGCCAGCGCGCCGATCTCGGTGTCGTTGACCACCAGAAAGTCGAGATGCGGCAGGCACGGCCGCACCAGGGCCGCGATCCGCTCCGGCGCCACGCTCGCCAGTTCCATGCTGGTCAGGAACCCCGCCGCGCGCGCCGCGCGCAGCGTCGCCACCCAGCCGTTCGCCGCATCGCCCCACGCGGCGTCCATGCGCGGATGGATGCCGGGCAGGCCGAGATGAAAAATGCGGCCCGTCACCTGCGAGAAATCGAAATCGTCCGGCGTCAGCAGCGCCGCCGTGCCCTCGAAGTAGAGATGCGTCCGCCGCCCGCTGCGCTGCGAGCCGAATGCGTCGGTGTACTGCGTCGGCGCCTCGCCGGTCAGCCGGAGCTGGCTGCGTTCGATCCCCGCCGCGTCAGCCTCGGCGAGCAGAAAATGCCCGTCGGGATCATCGCCCACCAATCCCATCGTGGCGACCGGCATCGCCGGATCGAGGCGGCGGATATCGACGGCGAAATTGCACGCCGAGCCGCCGCCGCGCTGCTCGACGGCGAGGATGCGCACCAGCCCGTCCTCGCCCGGCCAGTATTCGACGAGCTTGTTGCGATCGACGCACCACGTCCCGCCGGTGACCAGGCCCCTGCCGCCGCCCGGCACGGCTCAGTCCGTGGCGGCGTCGCGCAGCACGCGCTCGGTGAGCGCCAGATCGTCGTCGAGCGGGCGCGCAGGCGTGATCCGTTGGCGTTGCAGCTCGCCGTGATAGGCGCGCACCGCCTCGGCGGGACCGACAGTGCCGCTCGCCACCTCGCGCATCAGCGCGATGATCGCGAGCGGCGATTCGGCGAGGTTGATCTTGCGCCCGAACAGCGCCACGCGGGCGCCGAACCGTTCCGCCTGGGCCAGCAGCTCGAACGTGTCGCGCGTGGTGCCGGCCCCGCCGCCGAGCACGCCGACCACCAGGCCGGGGTCGAACCCCGACAGCTCCTCCAGCGCCTTCGGCCCGTTATAGGCGACCTTGAGGAACTGCGGCCGGTCGGCCGAGGTGACGCCGGCGAGGCAGCGCACGATGCAGTCGTTGATGTAGTGGGGCAGCGTCTCCGGCGCGATGCCGGTCTCGACGTTGGGGTTGAACACTTCGAGGAAGTAGCGGAAACCGTGCGCGGCGGCATCGGCGCGGAACGCCGCGAACGCCTCCAGCGTCGCCACGTCGGCGTCGAGGTCGTTGTTGAAGGTGATCGAGTAGAGGCCGAGCTCGATCCCGACCTCCCGCGCGCGGGCGAGCGAAGGGGTGCGGAAGGGGCGCGACGGGCGGCTGGCGTAGCGCGCGCCGCGCATCACCCAGATGTCGGTGGTGTCGTTGGCGCGGATCGCCGGGACGATGGCGCTGTCACGGAACAGCCCCTCGCCCACCAGGATTTCCAGGTTGGAGGCCGAGGCCAGCATCACGTCGAGCACGTCCTGGCGCACGATGGCGCGGACCTGGTCGAGGAATTCCGCGCGCGTGCGATAGCGCGTCCAGCTGCCGTCGGGCGCGCGGTCGGGGCCGGAGGCGGGCAGGCTCGGCCCCATGTCGGGGTCTTTCGCGTCGGCGATGATGAAGTCGCGGCGCCGGTAGGCGCCGGCGCGGATGCGGGCGAGTTTCTCATCGAGGCGCTTCATGCTGGGCTCTCCTGGCCGGGCCGCCGGCGCGCCACCGAGACCCCAGTTTCGCCGCCGCGTCAACCGGCCGCAAACGCCGGCCTGCAACGCCGGGCGCGGGCGGGGCCGATCGCCGGAGGAGCGGGTCTTCGGGGACCGGCGAAGTGGCTGCATTGGCGGGCTTTTTCACCGGCGACGGCGGCTGCCGGTTGTCGAAGCCCTGGCTGACGACTGCATGCAGGTCTTGGCACGCATTCAACGGCGGCGAGCAGCTCAGCGGCCGACCCTTGCCTGTAGGTGCGGGGGATACCGATCGCCTTGCACCGTGATCTTGGAAAGGGCGCCATCGATGTCGCGGAGATCTTCGGGCGTCAGTTCGACGCCGGCCGCTCCGAGGTTCTCCTCCACGCGATGCAGCTTCGTGGTGCCGGGGATCGGCACGATCCACGGCTTCTGGGCCAGCAGCCAGGCGAGCGCGATCTGGGCCGAGGTCACGTGCTTGCGGGCTGCGATTTCGCCGAGCAGATCGACCAGGACCTGGTTTGCCTTGCGGGCCTCCGGCGTGAAGCGGGGGACGACGTTGCGGAAATCCTTGCTGTCGAACGTCGTGCTCTCGCTGATCGCGCCAGTGAGGAAGCCCTTGCCCAGCGGGCTGAAGGGGACGAAGCCGATCCCGAGTTCCTCAAGGGTCGGCAGAATCTCCTTTTCGGGATCTCGCCACCACAGCGAGTATTCGCTCTGCAGAGCAGTGACCGGCTGAACGGCATGCGCGCGCCGGATCGTCTGCACGCCCGCTTCGGATAGGCCGAAATGCCTGACCTTGCCTTCCCGGATCAGTTTCCCCACTGTGCCGGCCACGTCCTCGATCGGCACATTCGGATCGACGCGGTGCTGATAGAAGAGGTCGATGCGGTCGGTCTTAAGGCGCTTGAGCGAAGCTTCGGCGACCTGCCTGACGTGCTCCGGCCGGCTGTTCATGCCGCTCTGCCCGCCATCCGGGCCGAATTCGAAGCCGAACTTGGTCGCGATCACGACCTGATCCCGGACGGGGGCCAGAGCCTCGCCCACGACTTCCTCGTTCTGATAGGGACCGTAGGCCTCGGCGGTGTCGAAGAAGGAGACGCCGCGCTCGAAGGCAGCCCGGATCAGCGTGATCGCATCCTGCGCGTCCGTGGCCGGGCCGTAGCCATAGCTCAGTCCCATGCAGCCGAGGCCGATGGCCGAAACCTCCAGGCCGCTGCGTCCAAGTTTGCGCTTCTGCATTTCGTGCCCTCGTTTGTCTTAGAGTTAAGGCCGCATTTGTCTTGCCCGGCAATCAGGCCCGGTATTGTTCGTCGCCGACTTTTTCCATCCAGTTCACCGGCGAGCCGCCGAGCTTTTCCTGAACGGCGATGTGGCTCATGGCCGTGGTGGGCGCGGCGCCGTGCCAGTGCTTTTCGCCTGGCGGGAACCAGACGACATCACCCGGCCGGATTTCCTCGATCGGCCCGCCCTCGCGCTGCACCCGGCCGCTGCCGGCCATGACGATCAGGGTCTGACCGAGCGGATGGGTATGCCACGCGGTGCGCGCGCCGGGTTCGAAGGTGACCAGGGCCATGGCAACACGGGCCGGATCGGGCGGGCTGAAAAGCGGATCAATGCGCACCGCGCCGGTAAAATACTCTGCCGGTCCCTTGCCGGAAGGCTGTGAACCGCTTCGCTTGATTTCCATGATTGCTGCCTTGACTTCTGCGGACTTTCAGCCGGCCCATGATCGTCAATCATGCCCGGGCGATAATTTGGCAGCTACGTTCAAGTCCGATTAGACGCTATTATGTGCATGCACCCATAAGCAGGTCTTATGAATGGCTGGGGAGAACTTCCACGATCTGGCCGCCTTCCTCACGGTCGCGCGGGAGCGGAGTTTCACGCGGGCCGCCGCGCAGCTCGGCGTGTCGCAGTCGGCGCTGAGCCAGACCATCCGCGGCCTTGAAGCACGGCTCGGGCTTCGGCTGCTGACCCGCACCACGCGCAGCGTCGCGCCGACCGAGGCAGGCGAACGCCTGCTCCGCACTGTGGGACCAAGGTTCGAGGAGATCGACGCCGAGCTGGCCGCGCTGAGCGAGTTGCGCGACAAACCTGCCGGCACCGTCCGCATCACGGCAGGCGAGCACGCGGCCGATGCGATCCTCTGGCCCACACTGGAAAAATTCCTGCCAGACTACCCGGACATCAAGGTGGAGATCGTTATTGACTACGGCCTGACCGATATCGTCGCCGAACGCTATGACGCGGGTGTCCGCCTTGGCGAGCAGGTGGCGAAGGACATGATCGCGGTGCGCGTCGGGCCGGACATGCGCATGGCGGTTGTCGGTGCGCCGTCCTACTTCGCAGGGCGGCCGACGCCGCGGACGCCGCAGGACCTGACCGCTCATGCCTGCATCAATATCCGCCTGCCCACCTACGGCGGTCTCTATGTCTGGGAGTTCGAGAAAGCCGGACGGGCGCTGAAGGTGCGGGTCGAAGGGCAGTTGGTGTTCAACAACATCGCCCTGAGACTGAACGCGGCACTGGCCGGGTTCGGCCTGGCGTACCTGCCCGAGGACCAGGTGCAGACGCATCTTGCCGAAGGACGGCTCATCCGGGTGCTCGCCGATTGGTGTCCGCCCTTTTCCGGCTATCACCTCTACTACCCGAGCCGCCGCCAACCTGCGCCTGCATTTGCCTTGCTCGTCGATGCGCTTCGCTACCGAGACGCCCCCAAGGTCCTGCAAGAGTCTTGAAAGTCGCACCAGGTGCCGGAGACCGAAGGTCGGGTTACCACCCGGAGCAGATGTCTTACGCCAGCGCCATCCGGTTCCAGGCGTCCAGCGCCGCGATCTTGTAGGCCTCCGCCAGCGTCGGGTAGTTGAAGGTGTTCTCGATGAAATAATCGAGCGTGCCGTTCAGGTTCAGCACCGCCTGGCCGATATGCACCAGTTCGGTGGCGCCCTCGCCGACGATATGCACGCCGAGCAGGCGGCGCGTCTCGATGGCGAAAATCATCTTCATCATGCCGGCGTTCAGCCCCATGATGTGCCCGCGCGAGGTCTCGCGGAAGCGCGCGATGCCGCACTCGTACGGAATGGCGCGGCTGCGCACCTCCTGCTCGCTCATCCCCACGGTGGAAATCTCCGGCACCGCATAGATGCCGTACGGAAAGAACTCCGGCGCCGGCGGCATCGGCATGCCGAAGGCATGGCAGGCCGCGATCCGGCCCTGCTCCATCGAGGTCGAGGCCAGGCTCGGGAAGCCGATCGCGTCGCCCGCGGAGTAGATGTGCGGCACCGAGGTCTGGAATGTTTTCGGATCGACCGTCGAGCCGGCCGCGATGGTCGGTCTTCAGCCCGCAGCAGCCGAGATTGAGCGCCGTCGGTCGCGCCGACCCGGCCGGCGGCATACAGCAGCATCTCCGAGCGGATGCGCCGTCCGCCTTCCAGCACCGTCACCGGCCGGTCGTTGTCGAACGTCGATCTCGGCGACCTTGGCGCCCAGCCGGATGGTCATGCCGCGGTCGCGCAACTGGTGGGTGAAGTCGTCGATCAGCTCGCGGTCGATGAAGTCGAGGAAGCTGTCGCGCGGCTCGACCAGCGTGACCGGCGACGTCCAGCGCGCTGAAGATGGTCGCGTATTCGACGCCGATCACGCCGGCGCCGATCACCGTCAGGCTGCGCGGCAGGCGCGGCGATTTCCACGATCTCGTCGCTGTCGAGCACGCTGCTGCCGTTGAACGGCACGTCGGCGGGGCGATACGGGCGGGTGCCGACGGCGAGCAGGATTCGCTCGCCGCGGATACACCGGCCGGTCGCCGCCCTCGGTCGATCACCTCGACGCGGTGCGGATCGAGGAAGCGCGCCGTGCCCTTGATGGTGTGCGACGGCGTTGCGGGCGAACTGGTGCTCCAGCACATCGACCTCGTGGTCGAGCGTCATGTGCAGGCGCATCATCAGGTCGCGGGCCTCGATGTCCTTCTTGACGCGATAGGCGCGACCGTAGAACCCGCGCTCGCGCCAGCCGGTCAGGTTCAGCACCGTCTCGCGCAGGGTCTTCGAGGGGATGGTGCCGGTATGCACGGAGACCCCGCCGACCCGGCGGCCCTTCTCGATCACCAGCACCGACTTGCCGAGCTTGGCGGCCTGGATCGCCGCCCGCCGCCCGGCCGGGCCGCTGCCGATGACGATGAAGTCGTGGGTCGCGACGACGGGCGGATCGGCGAGGCGGCGGGGGTGCGGACCGTCGGGCATGCGCAGGCGACCTTTTGGTTGCGGCAGGCGCATCATAACCCGCACGCGGGTGAGGCGGCGGTTAATTATGCGCGGCGATTGCGAAATCGGCCCGCCGCCGGCCGGGGGTCAGGGCGTGGCTTCGCGCGGGGTGGTGCGGGGCCCGCGCGCGGCCGCGGCGACGGCGGCGTGGTTGGCCCCGGCCACCAGATAGACCGCCGGCAGCACGAACAGCGTGAACAGGGTGCCGATCGACAGCCCGGCCGCGATCACCAGCCCCATGTTGAAGCGCGAGGCGGCGCCGGCGCCGCTGGCGGCGATCAGCGGCACCACGCCCAGCACCATCGACGCCGTCGTCATCAGGATCGGCCGCAGCCGGATGCCCGCCGCCAGCACGATCGCCTCGCGCTTGCCGTGGCCCGCTTTCTGCAACTCGTTGGCGACCTCGACCATCAGGATGCCGTGCTTGCTGATCAGTCCCATCAGCGTCACCAGCCCGACCTCGGTGTAGATGTTCAGGCTGACGCCGAGCACGAAGCCGAGGTCGATGAACACCAGCGCGCCCGCCAGCGACATCGGCACCGAGATCAGGATGATGAACGGATCGCGGAAACTCTCGAACAGCGCGGCCAGCGCGAGGAAGATGATGATCAGCGCGAACGCGAAGGTGACGAGAAAGCCGCTCGAATTCCTGCACGAACTGGCGCAGCTCGCCGCCGTAGTCGATCAGCGTGTCGGGCGGGAAGCTGCGCGCGGCGAGATCCTGCAAATAATGCAGCGCCGTCGCCTGCGGCACACCCAGGGCGGCGACGCCGGAGATGGTGGCGGCGTTGAGCTGCTGGAAATGGTTCAGCGTCTCCGGCACCGTCTCGGTGCGGATGCGCGCGATCGCCGACAGCGGCACGGCAACCCCGTTCGCCGTCGCCACCGGATAGTCCAGCACCTGATGCACGTTCAGCCGGAAGCGCTGCTGCACCTGCGGGATCACCTTGTACGAGCGCGACCCGAGGCTGAAGTAATTCACGTAGCCGCCGCCGAGCAGGTTGGCCAGCGCCGCGCCCACCTGGCTCATGTTCAGGCCGAGTTGTGCCGCTTTGTCGCGGTCGATCTCCACCACCGCCTGCGGCAGGTCGATCTTCAGGTCGCTGTCGAGGAACATGAACAGGCCACTCGCCTGCGCCGCGGCGAGGAATTTCTGCGCCTCGGGGTAGAGTTCCGCGAACGGCCGTGTGGTTTTTATGACGAACTGGATCGGCAGTCCCGAACTGCCCGGCAGCGCCGGCGGCAGGAAGACGACGATGTTCTGCCCGGCGATGCGGCGCAGCTGCCCCTGCAACTGGCGCTGGATGGTCATGGCGCTGCGCGTGCGCTTGTCCCACGGCACCAGCGTGGCGCCGGCGATCGACATCGTCGGCGCCTCGACCTGGAACGTGTGCTGCGCCTCCGGCAGCCCGCGCAGAATCTTGTCCACCTGGCCGGCGAACAGCAGCTTCTGGTCCAGCGTCGCGGTCGGCGAGGAGAACGGCACCAGGATCACCACGCCCTGGTCCTCGTCCGGCGCCAGCTGCTGCTCGGCGCTGCTGTAGAGGAAGTAGATGCCGACCAGCACGATCGCGGTGAACAACAGCATCACCGGCAGCGTATCCAGGCTGCCGTTCAGCCGCCGCTCGTAGCCGCGGCGCAGCGCGCCAAAGCCGCGCTCCATGCGATCGACCAGCCGCACGCGCCCGTGGGCGGCGGCCTCGTGCGGCTTCAGCAGGCGCGAGCACATCATCGGCGACAGCGTCAGCGCCACGATCGCCGAGATCGTCACCGCGCCGACAAGAGTAAAAGCGAACTCGGTGAACAGCGCGCCGGTCAGCCCGCTCTGGAATCCGATCGGCACATAGACCGCGATCAGCACCACGGTCATCGCGATGATCGGGTTGGCGAGGTCGGACGCCGCGCGCATCGCCGCCGGCACCGGCATCATGCCTTCCTGCAGGTGGCGGTTGACGCTTTCCACGACGATGATGGCGTCATCGACCACCAGCCCGATCGCCAGCACCAGCGCGAGCAGCGTCAGCAAATTCACCGAGAAGCCGAACAGCAGCATCATGGCGAAGGTGCCGACCAGCGACAGCGGAATCGCGACGACGGGAATCACCACCGAACGCGGCGAGCCGAGGAAGGCGAACACCACCAGCGTGACGATCAGCAGCGCCTCGGCCAGCGTGCGCGCCACCTCGCGGATCGAGCTGTTGACGAACGCGGTCGAATCGTAGATCACCGCGCCGGTCAGCCCGGC
Source organism: uncultured Pseudomonadota bacterium (assembly GCA_963786445.1). Taxonomy (GTDB): domain Bacteria; phylum Pseudomonadota; class Alphaproteobacteria; order Acetobacterales; family Acetobacteraceae; genus JAFKFJ01. Next base: position 75,675 of record CAWAZU010000028.1, on the reverse strand, counting down.
CGGCAGCTGCGACAGCACGCCCGGCAGCACTTGCTTCACTGCCGCGATCACGCTCAGCAGATTGGCCGACGGCACGGTCTGGATGCCGATATAGACGCCGTTCTTGCCGTCGAACGACACCGAGCTGTCGTAGCTGTCGGCGCCGAGCGAGACGTGCGCGACATCGCCGAGCCGGATGATCCCGCCGTTGACCTGCTTGATGACGAGGTTGCGGAACTGCTCCAGCGTGTGCAGTCCCGTCGAGCCGGTCAGGTTGACCTGCACCATCTGGCCCTTGGTGGTGCCGAGCCCGGCGATGTAGTCGTTGGCGGCGAGTGCGGCGCTGACATCGCTCGCGGTCACGCCAAACGCGGCCAGCTTGTTCGGATCGAGCCAGGCGCGCATGGCGAAATTCTGCCCGCCCAGCAGTTCCGCGGTCTGCACGCCCTCCACCGCCTGCAACTGCGGGATGACGTTGCGCACCAGATAGTCGGTGACCTGGTTCGGCGCCAGCACGTCGCTGGAAAACCCGATGATGAGCGCATCGAGCGACTGCCCCACCTTCACCGTCATGGTCGGCTGCTGCACGCCGTTCGGCAGCTGGTTGAGCACGGAGTTGATTTTTGCGTTCACCTCCGTCATCGCGCGGTTGGCGTCGTAGTTCAGCACCAGGTTGAGCGTGATCGTGGACAGCCCGGCCTGGCTCACCGAGGTCATGTAGTCGATGCCGTTGGCCTGGGCGATGGCGTTTTCCAGCGGCGTGGTGACGAACCCCGCCATCGTCTCGGCGTCCGCGCCGTAATAGGTGGTGGCAACGGTGATGACCGCGTTCTCGGTTTTCGGGAACTCCAGCACCTGCAGCGTGAAGAACGCGCGCACCCCGACGACCAGGATCATCAGGCTGACCACGCTGGCCAGCACCGGGCGGCGGATGAAGATGTCGGTGAACGCCATCGCGCCGCTACTCGTCCGGCGGCGTCGGCGCCGGGTTGTCCGGCATTTTGACCGCGTTGTTGACCAGCACGTCCTGGTTGTTGCGCAGCTTGAACTGCCCCGCCGCGACCACGGTGTCGCCGGCGCGCAGCCCTTTGGCGATCGCCACCTGGTCGCCGCGCGTCTCCCCGGTGGTGACGAACTGCTGACGCGCGACCAGTTTGGCATGGCCGGCGGCATCGCTGCCGTCCGGATGCACCACATAGACGACATTGCCGTACGGGTTGTAGGTGACGGCGCTCTCCGGGATCGTGACTTCCGGCCGCGGCGTTCCGACCGCGACGGTGACGGTCGCGAACATGCCCGGCAGCAATGCGCGATCCTGGTTGTGCAAGGTCGCGCGCACCTGCACCATGCGGCTGGCGGCATCGATGCGCGCGTTGATCGCGCTTATCGTGCCGGGGAACGCGCGGCCGGGATAGCTGTCCACGTGGACGACGACGTCCTGGCCGACGCGCACCTCGCCCACTGCCTGCTGCGGCAGGTAGAAGTCGAGGAACATCGGGTCGAGCGCCTGCAACGTCACGATCGCGGTGCCGGCGGGCAGGTACTGGCCGAGATCGACCTGGCGGATGCCCAGCCGGCCGGCGAACGGCGCGCGCACGATCTTCTCGTCCATCAGCGCCTGCTGCGCCGCCACCTGTGCGCGCGCGCTGCGCAAGTTCGCCGCATCGGTATCGACCGTCGATTGCGCCACCGCCTGCGCCCTGAGCTGTTTCAGGTCGCGTGCATAGTTGATCTCGGCGAGGCTGGCCGCCGCCTGCAGCTGCTCCAGCTTGGCCACGTCGTCGTTCGGCCGCAGCCGCAGCAGCACCGCGCCCGCAGCCACGTCGGCGCCCGACACGAAGTCGATCTGATCGACGATGCCGGGCACCTCGGCGGCCAGGTCGGCGCCGCGCGAGGCGCGCAGCGTGCCGGTCGCATCGAGCCGCTTCTGCCAGTCCTGCAGCGTCGCCTGCGCGGTCGCGACGGTCGGCAGCTGCGAGGTGATCTGGTGGACGACGTTCTTGAGGATACCGGCCTTGAACCCCTGGAACGCGACCAGCCCGGCGACCAGCAGCGCCACCAGAACCAGCATCACGACCAGCCGCCGCGCGATCCGCGCGCCGCGCGAACGGGAGCGCCGCGTCCTCGCCGTCCCGGTTTCCGGCGTCATCGTGTCCATGGCAGGACTCCGCAGCACTGCGCGATACTTGGTGCGACATCGGCGCGATGCCACCAGCCGCCGCCGAGCGCCTGGAACAGCGCCACCGTGTCGAGGAAGCGCGCCGCCTGCGCGCTGACCAGTTGCAGCCGCGCGCTCTGGTAGCTCTGCTCGGCCTGCAGCACGTTCAGATAGGGGGTGCTGCCGGCCTGGAACTGGGTGCGCGTGACCGCAAGGCTTTCGGCGGCGGTGCGCTCGGCCGTGAGCTGTGCGCGCAGCGTCTCGGCATCCTGCGCCACCGCCACCAGCGCGTCGGCGACGTTGCGGAACGCCGTGTTGACGGTGCTGCCGTATTGCGCCGTCGCCGCCTCCAGCGCCGCGACCGAAGCGCGCTTCTTGTGCAGCAGCGTCCCGCCCTCGAACAGCGGCTGCATGATGCCGCCCGCAAGGCTCCAGACGATGCCGCCCGGCGTGAACAGCTGCGCCGGCATGATCGCCTCCCGCCCGTAGCTGGCGGTGAGCGTGAACTGCGGCAGCATGTTCGCCGTGGCGATCCCGACATCGGCGGTCGCGGCGTGCAGCAGTGCGGCGTAGGCACGGATGTCCGGCCGCTGTGCGACGATCTGCGACGGCAGCGACACCGGCAGGTCGTCCGGCAGGCGCAGGCTCGCCAGCTCGATCGTCGGCTGCGCGTAGCGGTCCGGCAGCACGCCGAGATAGGTCGCGACCAGGTCGCGCTCCTGCGCCAATTGCTTTTGCAGCGGCGGCAGCGTCGCCACCGCCGCTTCCAGGCTGGATTGCTGCTGCAGCACCTCGGCCTGGCTGATCGCGCCGAGCTCGAAACGCTGCCGCACCACGTCGAGTTCCTGGCGGTACAGCCGGATGATCTCCTGCGTCGCCGCGATCTGCGCCTGGAGCGACGCCTCGGTCAGCAACGCACCGACGAGATTGGCGGTCAGGCTGAGATAGGCCGCCTCCAGCTCATCCTGCTGGTATTCGGCCTGCGCGCCGAGCTGCTCCACCTGGCGGCGGACCAGGCCGAACACGTCGAAGGCGTAGGAGACGTTGACCGAGCCGGAATAGAAGTCGAACAGCGCGGTGCCGCCGCTCGGGATGCCGAATGCCGCGAGCGATGCCTGCTCGCGCGTCCCGCTCGCCGAGGCGGAGACGGTCGGGAAGAACGCCCCCTGCTCGGCGCGCACGTTCTCGCGCGCCTCGCGCAGCGTCGCCTGCGCCGCAAGCAGGTCCGGGTTGGCGCGCAGCGCCTGGGCGACGAGGGCGGAAATCTGCGGCGAGTGGAACAGCTCCCACCACGCGCCCGGCACGTCGGCGCCCTGCCGGAAGCTCTGCGCCGTGCCGCCCAGCGTCGCCGCGGCCACAGTCTGCGCCGGCAGGGGCGCGTTGGTCAGGCGCGCCGCCTCGGGTGCCGGCGGCGGCGCGAAATCCGGGCCGACGCTGCACCCGCCCAGCAGCGCCGCGACCAGCCCGACCGCCATGCCACCCCGCCTGCCCGCCCCAAACGCCATCCCCGACGCCACACCCCGCTCCGTGAGCGGTCAGATATAGTTGCGCCGGCCGCGATCGTCACGCCCGGCCGGCGGCTTCCCATCCGCCGGGGCGACGCGCGGCCCCCTTGCCGTCGTTCCGGCCGGCGGGCATGGTGCGGCGCGTCACGGCCGGGGCTGCCGCCTCCCCCTCCCCCCAGCCTCGCGCCAGCCTGAAAGGGAGTGCCGGATGCGTCTCGCAGTGCTGAAGGAGACCGGCGCGTCCGAGACGCGCGTCGCCGCCACGCCGGACACGGTGAAGAAGCTGGTCGGCCTCGGCCTGACCGTGGCGATCGAGGCCGGCGCCGGCACCACCGCCGCCATCGGCGACGCCGACTTCGCCGCCGCCGGGGCCGAGATCGCGCCCGATGCCGCGGCTGCGCTGGCCGGGGCGGCGATCGTGTTCGCCGTGCAGGCGCCGCCGCCGGAGCGGCTGGCGCTGATTGCGCGCGGGGCGCTGCTGGTCTGCACCGCCGGCGCCTTCGCCGACCCCGCCCTGCTGCCGGCGCTGGCGCAGGGCGGCATCGACTGCATCGCGATGGAACTGCTGCCCCGCATCACTCGCGCGCAGGCGATGGACGTGCTGTCCAGCCAGGCCAACCTCGCCGGCTATCGCGCGGTGATCGAGGGCGCGGCGGCGTTCGAGCGCAGTTTTGCGATGATGATGACGGCGGCGGGCACGGTGCCGCCGGCGCGCGTGTTCGTCATCGGCGCCGGCGTCGCCGGCTTGCAGGCGATCGCCACCGCGCGCCGGCTCGGCGCCATCGTCTCGGCGACCGACGTCCGCCCGGCGGCGAAAGAGGAAATAAGATCGCTCGGCGCCAGCTTCGTCGGCGTCGAGGACGCCGAGACCGCGCAGCAGACCGGCGCCTATGCGCGCGAGATGAGCGAGGCGTTCCGCCAGAAGCAGGCCGAGCTGATGGCGACGACGGTGGCCAAGAACGACCTCGTCATCTGCACCGCGCTGGTGCTGGGCCGCCGCGCGCCGGTGATCGTGACCGAGCCGATGGTGGCGAGCATGAAAGCGGGCAGCGTCATCGTCGATCTCGCCGCCGATGCCGGCGGCAACTGCGCCGCGACGCATCCCGGCGAAAGCTACGTCACGCCGAACGGCGTGCGCATCCTCGGCTGGCGCAACTGGCCGGGGCGCATCGCGGTCGCGGCCAGCAGCCTGTACGCGCGCAACCTGCTGACCTTCCTGACCACGTTCTGGGACAAGGACGCGAAGGCGCCAAAGCTGCCCGAGGACGACGAGATCGTCAAAGCCACGCTGCTGACGCGCGGCGGCGCCGTCGTGCATCCGCAGTTCCAGCAGACCCAGGCCGCCTGATCCCGGAGACAGCGCATGAATCCCTCGGACCTTGCCGCCCAGGCGGACAACCTTGCCGCCCGCGCCGCCGATCTTGCCCAGCACGCGCATCTTCTGGCGGGCGGTGCGGCGCCGATCGCCGGGGCGGTCAGCCCGTTCATCTTCCTGTTCGCCGTGTTCCTGATGGCCTGTTTCGTCGGCTACTACGTGGTGTGGAACGTCACCCCGGCGCTGCATTCGCCGCTGATGTCGGTGACCAACGCCATCTCCTCGGTGATCGTGGTCGGCGCGATGCTGGCGACCGGCCTCGCCCTGTCGGGTTGGGCCACCGGCTTCGGCTTCATCGCGGTGACGCTGGCGAGCGTGAACATTTTCGGCGGCTTCGTGGTGACGCAGCGCATGCTGTCGATGTTCAAGAAGAAGCAGTGAGGCGCCGGCGATGTCCGCATCCCTGACCGCGCTCGCCTATCTCGTCGCGGCGGTCCTGTTCATCCTCGCGCTGCGCGGCCTGTCGCATCCCGAGACCGCGCGCAACGGCAACCGGCTCGGCATGATCGGCATGGCGATCGCCGTGCTGGCGACGCTCGCGCATGCCGGCATGTTCGCGGTCGGCTATCTGCTGATCCTGCTCGGCATCGTGATCGGCGGCAGCATCGGCACGTTCGTGGCACTGCGCATCAAAATGACGGCGCTGCCGCAGCTGGTCGCGGCGTTCCACTCGCTGGTCGGGCTGGCCGCGGTGTTCGTCGCCGCTTCGGCGCTGAACGCGCCGGGCGCCTTCGGCATCGGCACGCCGGGCGACATCCATCTGCAAAGCCTGATCGAGATGTCGATCGGGCTGGCGATCGGCGCGATCACCTTCTCCGGCTCGGTGATCGCGTTTGCCAAATTGCAGGCGCTGATGCGCGGCGCGCCGATCAGCTTCCCGATGCAGCACCAGCTCAACGCCGCACTCGGCGCGCTGCTGCTGATCCTCATCATCGCTTTTGTGGCCAGCGGCAGCCAGCCGGTGTTCTGGGCCATCGCGGTACTCGCGATCGCCCTCGGGTTTCTGCTCATCATCCCGATCGGCGGCGCCGATATGCCGGTCGTGGTGTCGATGCTGAACAGCTATTCCGGCTGGGCGGCGGCCGGCATCGGCTTCACCATCCAGAACCTTGCCCTCATCATCACCGGCGCGCTGGTCGGCGCCTCGGGCGGGATCCTGTCCTACATCATGTGCAAGGGCATGAACCGCAGCATCATCAACGTGCTGCTGGGCGGGTTCGGCTCCGAGGGCGGCGTGGCTGCGGCCGGGACCGGCGCCGCCGACCGCACGGTGCGCAGCGGTGCGGCCGAGGATGCGGCGTTCATCATGAAGAACGCCTCGAAAGTGATCGTGGTGCCGGGCTACGGCATGGCGGTTGCGCAGGCGCAGCACGCGCTGCGCGAGATGGCCGACACGCTGAAGAAGGCAGGCGTGGAGGTCAAATACGCGATCCATCCGGTCGCCGGCCGCATGCCCGGCCACATGAACGTGCTGCTGGCCGAGGCCAACGTGCCGTACGACGAGGTGTTCGAGCTCGAAGAGATCAACCACGAGTTCAGCACCGCCGACGTGGCCTATGTGATCGGCGCCAACGACGTGACCAACCCGGCGGCGAAGAACGATCCGAAAAGTCCGATCTACGGCATGCCGATCCTGGAAGTGGACAAGGCGCGCACGGTGCTGTTCGTGAAACGCTCGCTGGCGTCGGGCTATGCCGGGGTGGAAAACGAGCTGTTCTTCCGCCCCAACACGATGATGCTGTTCGGCGACGCGAAGAAAGTGACCGAGCAGATCGTGAAGGCGCTGGCGTAGGGCGGCACGTGCGTGCGCCCCGTCCTCACGCAACCGTCGCCCGCGCGATGATGGCGCGCGCATCCTGTGCCGGCGCCAGCGTGCCGAACGCCCGCCCCGCGGCCGGCAGCGCATCCTCGCCGAGCCGGCTCACGCAGAAAGCCTCGGCGACCGCGGACGGCGCGTAGCGCACCAGCAGGCTCGCCTGCAGCAGCGTCGCCATCGCGCCGACGATCGCTCGCGCCCGCGCCTCGATGCCGGCGCGATCGGCCAGCGCCGCCGCGACGCGCCGCAGCGCGCCATCCAGCCGCGCGTCGCCGCCGGACGCGCGCCGCACCTCGTCGCAAAACGCGTCGAGGCAGCCGGGCTCGCGCTCGATCGCGCGCAGCACGTCCAGGCAGATCACGTTGCCGCTGCCTTCCCACACGCCGTTCAGCGGCGCTTCGCGATACAGCCGCGCCATCGGCCCGTCCTCGACGAAGCCGTTGCCGCCAAGACATTCCAGCGCCTCCGCGACCAGTGCCGGCGCGCGCTTGCAGACAAAGTATTTCGCCACCGGCACCGCGATGCGCGCCAGCAGCGCCGCCGCCGCGTCGCGTCCGGCGGCATCCACCGCGGCGGCGCAGCGGAACGCCAGCGCCATCGCCGCCTCGGCCTCCAGCGCCAGATCCGCCAGCACGCCCTGCATGATCGGCTGATCGACCAGCGCGCGCTGGAACGCGCGGCGGTGCGAGCAATGGTGGATCGCCTGCGACACCGCCTGGCGCATCAGCCCGGCGGAACTCAGCGCGCAATCCAGCCGCGTCAGATGCGCCATTTCGATCAGTGTGGCGATGCCGCGTCCGTCCTCGCCGACCATGCTGCCCCAGGCGTCGCGATACTCGATCTCCGCCGAGGCGTTGGAGCGGTTGCCGCATTTGTCCTTGAGCCGCTGGATCAGCAGCCGGTTGCGGCTGCCGTCCGGCAGCCAGCCGGGCACCGCGAAGCACGACACGCCGGCGGCGGTGCGCGCGAGGGTGAAAAAAAGATCGCTCTGCGGGACGGAGAAAAACCATTTGTGGCCGGTGATGTGATAGCCGCCGCCCGGCCCGCCGGCGCCGAGCGGCACCGCAATCGTCTGCGTGGCGCGCAGGTCGGAGCCGCCCTGCTTCTCGGTCATCGCCATGCCGACGGTCGCGCCGATCTTGTCCTGCGCCGGCCCCTGGCGCGCGTCGTAGCGCGTCGAGAGCACGCGCGATTCCCATTCCGCGGCCAGCGTTTTGTCCATGCGCAGCAGCGGGATGGCGGCAAACGTCATGCTGGCCGGGCAGCACACGCCGTTCTCGCCCTGGTTCCACAAATAGCTGATCGCGGCCCGTGCCACCTGCGCGCCTTCGCGCCCGGCGTGCGTCCAGCCGAATGCGTGCAGGCCGTGGCCGAAGCACAGCCCCATCAGTTCGTGCCAGGCCGGATGGAACGCGACCTCGTCGATGCGGTGGCCGAAGCGGTCATGCGTGCGCAGTTCCGGCGCGTGCCGGTTGGCCTCGCGCGCGAGGTGCTGCACGTGCGCCGACCCGATCGCACGGCCGACCTCGTGCAGGTGCCCGGATGCCCAGCCGGCGCCGAGCCGTTCGACGGTTTCGACCAGCGCCCGGTCGGCGCCGAATGCGTCGTAGCCGGACAGCGGCGGCGGCTGGTTCAGCACTTCATGCGTCGCGTAGGAAGCGGCGCCGTTCGAGACTGGCGGCATTTTCTTCTCCTGTCGTCAACCGGCGCCGATCGGACGGCGCGCGATCACCGCGGTCGATTCCACGATCTCCACGACGCTGCCGTCCGGCGCGACGCGCGCCGCCAAGGCGCGCAGATCCTGCGCCAGATTTTCCGTCTGCGTTGCATCGAGGCCGCGCGTGATGCTGGACATCGACAGCGCGCGCGCCACAAAACTCTCGGCGGTGCGGACGTGCCGTTCGATCACCGCAATCCGCTCCAGCCGGGAAAACGCCGAGGCGAGCAGCACCGCATCATGCCGGAACCCGCCTTCCGCCCGCCGCCGCTCCCGCGCCGGGTCGGCCTGGGCGTGGCGCTCGGCGATCTCCCGCCACTCCTTCTGCCAGGCGTTCTCGGGCAGGTCGGGATGGGTGTCGCCGAACAGCGCCACCGCGCCGCCCCGCTCGACCAGCGCATCGAGGCGGCGCAGCGTCTCGGCGCGGTCCATCCAGTGAAAGCTGCGGCCCATCGCGACCAGCCGGAACCGGCCAAGATCGGGGCCGAGATCGTAGGAACTGCCGGCGCGGAACCGCACGTTGGGCACCAGCCCCTGCGCCGCCTGCGCCGCCGCGGCGAGCATTTCCGGCTCCGGGTCCAGCCCGAGCACGTCGCCGGCGAAATAGCCGAAGCCGATCGCGAGCTGGCCGGGGCCGCAGCCGAGGTCGAGCACGCGATGCGCCCCGCGCAGCCCGACATTCTTCGCCACGCGGCGGATCAGGCCCGGCGGATAGGGCGTGCGGCCGAGCCGGTAATGCGCCGCCGCGGTGCGGAAGCGGTGCGGGTCGAACGGCGGCGGCTCGGACATCGTCGGTCTCCTGGTCTCGTTGCGCGGCCACGGGCTTGCCGGTCCCGCCGGGGCGATGGTACGCCCGTCGGAAATTCTACGCTCGGGAGCGGGTTCCCGCATGCACGCCGTCCGCGTCGCTCCGCCGCCGCCGCTGGCCGCCGGCTCGGCGGAGGACGACCCGCGCCCGATACCGCCCCTGCCGCGGCGCCCCTCGCCGGACGACGCCGCGCCGTTCGCCCGGGCGCCGATTGTGCCGCGGCGGACGGCGCCCACCGTGCTGTCCGGCGGCGCCTCGCTCGCTTTGCATCTGGGCGTGCTGGCGGCGCTGCTGGTCGCCTCCGCCGACGCGCTGCGCGACCTGCCGCGCGTGCCGGAGCCGCCCTCGGTGCCGCTTCTATTCGTTGCTGCCCAGCCCGCCCCGCCGCCGCCCGCGCCCACTCCGCCGCCGCCGGCGCCAGCGCTGCCCCCGCCCGCGCCGGCGCCGCCTCCGCCCGCCCCGCCACCGCCGCCGGTCGAAGCGCCCGTGCCGACCGAAGCCCCGGCGCCGCCGCTGCCGCTCCCGCCGCCGCCCGTCCCGCCGCCGCCGATCGTGCCGGAAACGCCAAGACCCGTGGCGCACCCGCCGCCGCGGCCGGCGCCGCATCGGCAAGCCGCCCCGGCCCACCACGCGCCCCCGCCCGCGCCGATGGCGCCGCGGCCGGCGGCTTCGGTGGCTCCGGCGGTCGCGCCGGTCGTGCCGCCCAGCCTGCCCGGCGGCATGGCAGAGCGGTGCCCGCCGACCTATCCGCCCGCGGCGCAGCGCGATCGCATCGAGGGCCGCGTGGTGCTGCGCGTCCGCGTCGCCCCCGACGGCCGCCCGCTCGCCGCCGGAATCGCGGTCAGCAGCGGCTCCGACCTGCTCGACCGTGCCGCCCTCACCGCGCTCGAAGCCTGCCGCTTCGTCCCGGCGATGCAGGGCGGGCGGCCAGTGGCGTTCGACTACGAGGTGCCCTATCGTTTCCGGCTGGAGAACTGACGCACAGGCCATGCCCGACGACGCCCCCACGATCGCGCCGCATCGCCGCCATCTCGCCTTCCGCACCGACGCCGGCATCGCGCCGCGCGCGCGCATCGGGCTCGTCGCGCTCGCCAGCGACCAGACGATCGAGACCGAGTTCCGCCAGACCGTCGCGCAGCCGGGCGTCGGCCTCTACGAGAGCCGCATCTACAACGCCAACCGCATCACCCCCGAGACGCTGCGCGCGATGGAGCGCGAGATCGGCGTCGGCGCCGGCCTGATCCTGCCCGGCGAGGCGCTCGACGTGATGGCGTTCGGCTGCACCTCGGCGACCATCGTGCTGGGCGAGGCAGTGGTGTTCGGCCAGCTGCGCACCGGCCGGCCGGAGGTGGCCTGCACCTCGCCGCCGACCGCGGCGCTGGCGGCGCTGGCGCGGCTCGGCGCGCGGCGAATCGCCGTGCTCACACCGTATCGCGACGACGTGAACGCGGCGGTGGCGGCGTTCCTGGAGCGCAGCGGCGTGAGCGTGGCGGCGTTCGGCTCGTTCTCGGAGGACGACGACCGCGTGGTGGCGCGCATCGACCCCGCCTCGATCCGCGCCGCCATCCTCGACCTCGGCGCCGCGCCCGGCGTGGAGGCGGTGTTCGTCTCCTGCACCAGCCTGCGCCTGGTCGCCGAGGCGGCGTCGATCGAGGCGGCGCTGGGCAAGCCGGTCACGTCGAGCAACCACGCGATGGCTTGGCACGCGCTGCGGCTGGCCGGCATTGAGGACGAGCTGCCGCAATTCGGGCGGCTGTTCACGCTGGGGTTGAGCTGACGCCGGCTCAGCTTGACGCCGCCCCGCCGCGGCGTATCACGTTACATCCCGACCCAGGGAGAAAGGCGATGCCGGACGATCTGCCGGCGAGGCACGGCGAAACCGCTGCAACGCGGCCGGAGCCGCCGCTCGGCATGCTGCTGGAGCTGACCCATCGCTGTCCGCTGCAATGCCCCTATTGTTCCAATCCGCTGCATCTCGAACGTGCCGGCGACGAGCTGCCGACCGCGACGTGGCAGTCGGTGCTCGAGCAGGCGGCGCGGCTCGGCGTCCTGCAGGTGCATTTTTCCGGCGGCGAGCCGATGGCGCGGCGCGACCTCGTCGCACTGGTCCGTCATGCCGCCGGCCTCGGGCTTTACGGCAACCTCATCACCTCCGCGGTGCTGCTCGATCGGCCGGCGCTGGACGCGCTGGCGTCGGCGGGCCTGGATCACGTGCAGATCAGTTTCCAGGACGTGCAGGAAAAAAACGCCGACCGGATCGGCAACTACGCCGGCGGGCATGGCAAGAAACTCGCGGCGGCGCGGCTGGTGCGCGAATCCGGGCTTGGCGCTGACGCTGAATTTCGTCGTGCATCGCCAGAACATCGCCCGCGTGCCGGAGATGATCGCGCTCGGCGAGACGCTCGGCGCCGGGCGCATCGAGATCGCCAATGTGCAGTATTACGGCTGGGGGTTGCGCAACCGCGCCGCGCTGCTGCCGACCCGCGCCGAACTCGACGCCGCCACCGACGCCGTGTTCGCCGGCCGCGCGCGGCTCGCCGGGCGCATGGTGATCGACTACGTGATCCCCGACTACTACGCGATCGAGCCGAAAGGCTGCATGGGCGGCTGGGGACGGCGCTTCCTCAACGTCTCGCCGGCCGGCCGCGTGCTGCCGTGCCACGCCGCCGAGACGCTGCCAGGGTTCGACTGGCCCTCGGTGCGCACCGCGGCGCTGGACGAGATCTGGAACCATTCCGAGGCGTTCGCGCGCTATCGCGGCACCGCCTGGATGCCGGAACCCTGCCGCTCCTGCGACCGCCGCGAGATCGACTGGGGCGGCTGCCGCTGCCAGGCGTTTGCGCTGACCGGCGATGCCGGCCGCACCGACCCGGCCTGCGCGCTCTCGCCCGACCATGCGCTGATGGCAGAGGCGGCGCTGGAGGCGCAGGCGCCGCCGCCGGATTTCGTCTATCGCCGCATCGGCGGCTGATCCTCCGGCTCGGCCGCCGCCTCCAGGAACGGGAAGCGGGCCAGCAATTCGCCGCGCAGCGTTGCCGCGTCGGGCTGCCCGGCGCGCGCGATGTCGGCCTGCAACGTCGCCGGGTGGCCGGCGAGCACCAGGATGCGGTCGGCGACCGCCAGCGCCGGTGCCAGGTCGTGGGTGGCGAACAGAACCGTCGTGCCGCCCTCGTGCGCCCGCCGCGCAACGAGCGCCGCCAGCCCGGCGGTGCGCTGCGCGTCGAGCGAGGCGAAGGGCTCGTCCAGCACCAGCAGCGTTGGCTGGACCGCCAGCGCCCGCGCCAGCGCCGCCCGCCGCGCCATGCCAAGCGACAGCGCGCGCGGCAGCGCTGCCCCGCAGCCGGCCAGCCCGACCTCCGCCAGCAGCGCCGCCACCGGCGCGTCCTCGGCGACCAGGCGCAGATTGTCCGCCGCACTCAGCCACGGCAGCAGCCGCGGCTCCTGGAACACCACGCCGAGCCGGCCCGGCGCGCGGCGCACGCTGCCCTCGAATGCGGTATCCAGCCCCATCGCGATGCGCAGCGTGGTGCTCTTGCCGGTGCCGGACGCGCCGAGCAGCGCCAGCACCTCGCCCGTCCGCGCGGCAAACCGCACGTCGCGCAGCACCGCGCGCGTGCCGAAGAATTTCGCCGCGATGGCGACCTCAAGCGCCGCGTCGCCAGGCATTCGCGCGCCGCTCCCAGGGTTGCAGCAGCGTGGTCTCCACCAGCAGCATCAGCGCCGCGAAGCCGAGGCCGTAGGCCAGGATGCCGGCCACGTCGAAATCCTGGAACAGCAGGTTGAGCGCGTAGCCGACGCCGTCCGGCCGGCCCAGCAATTCCACGATCAGCACGATCTTCCAGGTGATCGCCAGCCCGCTGCGCCCGGCCGCCGCGAGATACGGCGCGAGCTGCGGCAGCGTCACGCGGCGCAGCCGGCGCAGCGGCGGCAGGCGATAGGCGACGGCCAGCTCCTCCAGCCCAGGGTCGAGCGCCCGCGCGCCCTCGCGCACCGTCACGATCACCGTCGGGACCTTGACGATCGCGACCGCCAGGATGCCCGCCAGCTCGTTCAGCCCGATCCAGACATAGGCGAGCAGGATCACGACCAGCGCGGGCAGGTTGAGCGCGATCACGATCCACGGGTCGGCCAGCGCGTCGGCGCGGCGGGAGCGGCCGGTGACGTAGCCGATGGCGCTGCCGGCGGCCATCGACAGCAGGAACGCGGCGGCGACGCGCAGCAGCGTGACGCCCATGTTGCGCGCCATGTCGCCCGCCAGCAGCCCGTGCCAGAGGAACCGGAACACCGCCGGCGGCGGCGGCAGCAGGCGCGGTGCGCCGGCGATGCGCGCGCCGAGCCACCACAGCGCCAACAGGAACAGCAGCGACAGCGCACGGTCGCGCAGCGGGACGATCGACCCCGTCGTCATGCCCCGCCGCGGCGGGCAATCAGTCCGCGTGCCGGGTCGTAGGCGACGATCGCGGCCAGCGTGAACAGCACCGCCATCCCCGCGACCACGGCGAGCGCGACCGGATCGACCTCGCCGTACAGCGCGAAGCGGATCAGCTCCACCGCGTAGGTGAACGGATTGAGCAGGCAGATGTCGTACACCCCCGGGCTCGACTGCTGCAGCAGCCACAGCGGATACAGCGCCGAAGACGCGAAGAACATCGGGAAGATGACGAAGTTCATCACGCCGGCAAAGTTCTCCAGCTGCCGTATCGCCGAGGACAGCAGCATCCCGAGCGCGCCGAGCATGAACCCCGACAGCACCAGCGCCGGCAGCACCGTCAGCCAGCCGAGCGGCGGGATATCGACACCCCACAGCCACGCCACCACCAGATACGCATAGACCTGCAGCACGGAAACCGCCGTGCTGGCGAGCAGTTTCGACACCAGCAAGTACCAGCGCGGGAACGGGCTGACCAGCAGCATCCGCATGTTGCCCATCTCGCGGTCGTACACCATCGACAGCGAGGACTGCATGCCGTTGAACAGCTGGATCATCGCCATCAGCCCCGGCGTGACATAGACCTCGTAGAGCACGTAGGTCTGGTATGGCGGGATGATGGAGACGCCGAGGATCTGGCGGAACCCGGCGGCGAAGATGAACAGCCAGATCAGCGGACGCACCAGCGCCGAGACGAAGCGCTGGCGTTGATGCAGAAAACGCAGCGCCTCGCGCCAGACGATGCCGGACAGGCAGGTCAGGTACTGCGCAGCCGAGAAGCCGCGCGTGGTGACGGTGACGCTCACGAGACGTCCTCGGCGGCGGCCGGTCCGGTCAGCGCGGAAAATGCCGCGCGCAGATCGGCGACACCCGCCGCGGCGACCAGTTGCGCCGCACGGCCGGCGGCGATCACCCGGCCGCGATGCAGCACCACCACGTCGTCGTCCGGCGCGATTTCGTCGAGCAGATGCGTCGCCCACAGCACCGCGACGCCGCGCTCGGCGACCAGGCGGCGCACATGCGCGAGGATGACGGATTTCGAGGCGACGTCGAGGCCGACCGTGGGTTCGTCGAGCACCAGCAGATGCGGGTCATGCAGCAATGCGCGCGCGATCTCCACGCGGCGCATCTGCCCGCCGGACAGCCGCCGCGCCGGATCGCGCGCCCGCTCGGCCAGATCGACCTCGGCGAGCATGGCGCGGGCGCGGCGTCGCGCCTCGGCGCGGCCGATGCCGTGCAGCGCCGCGTGATACAGCAGGTTCTCCATCACCGTGATGTCGAGGTCGAGCGTGCGGGCCTGGAACACCACGCCGAGCCGGCGCAGCGCCTCGCTCGGCGCGCGGGCGACGTCGCAGCCCTCGACCGCGATGCGGCCGCGCCGCATGTCGAACAGGCGCGTGATGAGCGAGAACAGCGTGGTCTTTCCCGCACCGTTCAACCCGAGCAGTGCGGTGAAGCGCCGCGGCGCCACCGTGAGGGAAACGTCCTGCAGTGCCGGTCGCGCGCCGTAGCTGTGGCTGACGTGCTCGACCAGCAGCGCCGGGATCGTACCCGCGTCCGGCTCCAGCTCCGCCGTGGCGGCGTCGTTCATCGCGCCACAACCGCGACCCGCCGGGACGCACCGTCAAAACCTACTTGAAATGGCATGTGGTCTCCGGCCGGTCGATGCCGAGCGTGTCCAGCTCGGTCACCTGATGCAGGAATCCCGGCTGCGGCGAGATCGACACCACCGTGCGCCCGTCGCCGAGCAGGATCGGCTGGCGCAGCTGCCAGTCCCACGGCCGCAGCGTCAGTTTCTGGCCCTTGTAGGCGGCAACCGCGAAGTCGGGGCCTTTCATGGTGGCCATGATCGCGGCCGGATCGGCGCTGCCGGCATGGCTCGCCGCTTCGCCGACCATGCGCACCGCGGTCCAGGCCTGCATGTCGAGTGCGGTCATGCGGCGGCGGAACATTTTTGTGAAGCGGTCCTGCAACTGCGTCCCGCCCCAGGATTCGCTGCTGGCATCCCAGCTGGTCGGCCGCAGCCCGGCCGAACCGACCACCGGGCGCGGGCTCCAGGTGCGATAGGGCAAGTAGCCCGCGAACACCTGGTTCTCGTCCGCGGCGACCAGGACGTCGTAATCGGGCGCGCCTTGGGTGAACACCGGCATCTGCTGCTGCGTCTGCACGACGCCGCTGTCGCTCTGGCGGGATTCGCCGGTGTCCTTGTACACGCGCTCCTGCACGATGCGCGCGCCGAAACGCTTGGCGGCGCGGCGATAGGCGTCGCCGAGTGCCGTGTCCTCGGGATGCGAGCCGACCACCAGCAGCCAGCGCGTCCAGCGTTTCCACACCAGGGTACTGCGCCAGCGCATCGGCCAGCATGGCGCGGCTCGGCGCCACGTTGATCACGTCGGCGCGGCAATCGACGCCGCGCAGCGCATCGTCGGGGGCATCGACGTTGAACAGCGTCACCCCCTGCGCGTGCCCGGCATCGGCAAGCTGCGTCAGCAGCGCGGCCGGCACGTCGGTGAGCACCAGCCGCACCTGCTGCGCCACCAGCCCCGCCAGCGCGGCCTGCGGATCGTCGCCCTGGCGCAGCTTCACGTCATCGAGCGCGTAGCTCTGTCCGAGGAAGCGGCCGGTGGTGTTGTTGTCGGCGAGCGCCAGTTTTGCGCCGGCCAGCCCGTCATCCGGCGCCGGCTTGTCCAGCAGCGAGATCGTCGGATGCGGCTGCACCCAGCGCAGATAGCCGATGCGGATGTCGGCCGGCGCGTTGTCCGCCCGCGCGGTTACGCTGCCGAGCAGGGCGGCGGCGCCGAGCGCCATCACGATGTTGCGCCGTCCGGGGACGTTGCGCGTTATGGCCGTTGGACGTTTCATGCGGGCCACCATGACCAAAGCCAAGCCAAGGTTCAAGGCAGGCGCCGCGCTGCCGCGCCTTCTTTGCCGCGTTTTCATCCTCGTCGTGGTCTGCGCCGTGCCGGCGGCGCGCGCCGCCCCGCTGCTGCCGGCGGCGGTGTTTCCGTTCACCCTCGACGACACCGGTTTCGACGGCGCGATCGCCGGGCCGGAGCCGGCGGACGAGGCTCGGCTGCAGATGCTCGACGCGCAGCTCCGCGCCGCGCTGACCGCGTCCGGCCGCTACCGGCTCCTGGACATGTCCGACGTGGCCTTCCAGCTCGCCGGCGGCAGCCTGCATGGCTGTGTCTCCTGCGTCACCGAGCTGGCGCGCGCCGTGGGCGCGCAGGTGGCGATCATCGGCTGGGTGCAGGAACTCACGAAGACGCGATCGGAGATCAGCCTCGTCGTGCGCGACGCGGCGAGCGGAAAAATGCTGCACTCCGGCAGCGTCGATTTGCGCGACAATACCGAGGCGTCCTGGCATGCCGGCCTCGCCTGGCTGCTCGCGCACCGCATCCCGCTCGCCGCCCCGTGATGCGTCAGGCGCGCCGTGCCGTCATCACCGCGTGCCACAGGCAGCCGCTGCTCCATACCGTGCTCAGTCGCGAGATAGCAGGCGGTGGCCAGCCCGTGCCCGCCGCCGCCCGCGATCACCGCATCGTAGCGCGGCGGCGGCGCCGCGCCGCGCCAGGCCGGACGCCAGCCCACATGCCCACGCAGCGCCTCGCGCGCCAGCGAAAAGACCGAGGAGGCCTCGCGGGCGCCGCCACTAGCCGATGCTCATCAGGCTTGCGTTGCCGCCGGCCGCCGCGGTGTTGGTGCTGATCGCGCGCTCGTGCAGCAGCCAGACCAGGTCGAAATCGGCGCTGCCGTCGAGCGGCGCACCGCGCGGTACGGCATGGAACGGCACGACCGGGCCGGGCAGTTCGGCGAACACGCCGAGCCAGTGCCGCAAGCTGTCGGCATCGCCCTCGTACAGCACGACATCGCACGGCGCCTCGCGCGGATCGCCGAGGCGGCGCACATGCGTGCGCAGCGGTTGCGGCAGGCGCATCCAGAAACTGTTCGGGTCGGGCGGCGGCACCACCAGCGCGATGTTGCCGGTCGCCAGTGCCGCGCCGATCTGTGCGACCATGTTCGGCGTCGAGGCGGCGAGGCACAGCACGCGCCCGCGCGGCGCCAACGCATAGACGTTGCGCTCGCCGACGGGGCCGGGCAGTTCCACGGTCGCGCCGACTGCGCTGGCGTCGATCGCGCGCTCGCAGTAGCGCACCGCCTCCACCGTCGCGTGGGGCCGCACGAACTCGATCCAGGCGCGCGCCGCGACCTGCCGCGCCGCATCGGCCGGCGCCGCGAGCGGGCGCGTCCGCGGCGCGGCGGACAGCAGCCGGCGCAGCGTCAGCGGACCGCCGGCTTTCGGTCCGGTGCCGGACAGCGCATGGCCGCCGAACGGCTGCACGCCCACCACCGCGCCGATCAGGTTGCGGTTGACATAGACGTTGCCGGCCTCAGCGCGCCCGGTGAGATGCGCGATGGTCTCGTCGATGCGCGAATGCACGCCGAAGGTGAGCGCATAGCCGGTGGCGTTGATGGCAGCGACCAGATCGTCCAGCGCGGCGCGCCGGTAGCGCAGCAGATGCAGCACCGGCCCGAACACTTCGCGTTCCAGCTCGGCCATGCTGTCGATCTCGATGATCGTCGGCGCGACGAAGCTGCCATGCGCGCACGAAGCCGGCAGCGCGTGCTGATGCACGACGCGGCCACGCGCGCGCATCGCCGCGATGTGCGCAAGAATGCCGTCGCGGGCTTCGTCGGTGATGACCGGGCCGATATCGGTCGCCAGACGATCCGGGTTGCCGAGCGAAAGTTCCGCCAGCGCGCCGAGCAGCATGGTGCGGATGCGGGCATGGGAATCCTCCTGCACGCACAGCACGCGCAGCGCCGAGCAGCGCTGGCCGGCGGAATCGAAGGCGGAGGCGAGCGCATCGGCCACCACCTGCTCGGGCAGCGCCGAACTGTCCACGATCAGCGCGTTCTGGCCGCCGGTCTCGGCGATGAACGGAATCGGCCGGCCCGCCGGATCGAGCCGGCCCGCAAGGGTTTTTGCGATCAGTCGCGCCGTGTCGGTCGAGCCGGTGAGCATCACGCCGCGCACGCGCGCATCGCCGACCAGGCGCGCGCCGACCTCGCCTGCGCCCGGCAGCAGGTGCAGTGCGGCCTCCGGCACGCCGGCCTCGTGCAGCCGGCGCACCGCCTGCGCCGCGATCAGCGGGGTTTCGCCGGCCGGCTTCGCCAGCACCGGATTGCCCGCCGCCAGCGCCGCGGCGATCTGCCCGACGAAGATGGCCAGCGGGAAATTCCACGGGCTGATGCAGGCGACCGGGCCGAGCGGGCGATGCGTGTCGGTGCCAAAGGTCTCGCGGACCTGGCCGGCGTAGTAGCGCAGGAAGTCGGCGGCCTCGCGCACCTCGCCAAGCGCATTCGGCAGCGTGCGCCCCGCCTCGCGCACGATCAGGCCCATCAGCGACGGCGCCGACGCTTCCAGACGATCGGCGGCGCGCAGCAGACACGCGGCGCGCTGCTCCGGCGGCGTCGCCTGCCACAGCGCGCCCTCGCCCGCCGCGCTCGCGAGCGCGGCTTCGACGGCCGCATCGTCGGCCTCGACGACGTGCCCGACGACATCGCGCCGGTCGGCGGGATTGAGCACCGGCCGCGCCGCGCCGCCGCCATGCCGCGGGGCGGCGTGCCAGACGGTGCCGCCGCTCGCCAGCAATGCGGCGGAGAGCGAGGCGAGGCGCTGTTCGTTGGTGAAATCGAGCCCTGCCGAGTTCGTGCGCATGGGCAGCAGGATGTCGCGCGGCAGCGCGATTTTCGGGTGCGGCGCGCCGAGCGGGTCGAGCGCGGCGGCGACATCCACCGGGTCGGCGATCAGCTCTTCGACCGGCACCGCGCTGTCGGCGATGCGGTTGACGAACGACGTGTTGGCGCCGTTCTCCAGCAGCCGGCGGACCAGATAGGCGAGCAGCGTCTCATGCGTGCCGACCGGCGCATAGATGCGGCACGGCCGATCCAGTTTGTCGCTTCCCACCACCTCCTCGTAGAGCGGCTCGCCCATGCCGTGCAGGCACTGGAATTCGTATTGCCCGACATGGAAGCCGTCGCCGGCCATCTCGTGGATCGCTGCGAGCGTGCGCGCGTTGTGGGTGGCGAATTGCGGGAACACCGCCTCCGGCGCCGCCAGCAGCCGCCGCGCGCAGGCGAGGTACGACACGTCGGTATGCGCTTTTCGCGTGAACACCGGGTAGTCTTCCAGCCCATCGACCTGCGCACGCTTGATCTCGGAATCCCAGTAGGCGCCCTTGACCAGCCGCACCATCAGCCGGTGGCCGCTGCGCCGCGCCAGGTCGATCAGCCAGTCGATCACGAACGGCGCGCGCTTCTGGTACGCCTGCACGACGAAGCCGATGCCGTCCCAGCCGGCCAGGGTGCGGTCGGCGCAGAGGGCTTCCAGCAGATCGAGCGAAATCTCCAGCCGGTCGGCCTCCTCCGCGTCGATGTTCAGCCCGATGTCGTAGCGGCGGGCAAGATGCGCGAGGCCGCGCAGCCGCGGCAGCAATTCCTCGGTCACGCGCTCGATCTGCGCGCGCGCATAGCGCGGATGCAGCGCCGAGAGTTTGATCGAGATGCCGGGACCCTGGTAGATGCCGCGCCGCGCGGCGGCGGTGCCGATGGCGTGGATCGCCTGGTCGTAGGCGATCAGGTAGCGCTGCGCGTCGTCCTCCGTCATCGCCGCTTCGCCGAGCATGTCGTAGGAATAGCGGAAGCCGCGCGCCTCCCATTTATGCGCGTTGGCGAGCGCCTCGGCGATGGTCTGGCCGCAGACGAACTGCTCGCCCATCAGCCGCATGGCGAGATCGACGCCTTTGCGGATCAGCGGCTCGCCGCCGCGGCCGATCAGGCGGGTGAGCGCGTGGCTCAGCCCGGCTTCGCTCTGCGTGGCGACCAGAATTCCGGTAATCATCAAGCCCCAGGTGGCGGCGTTGACGAACAGGGAAGCAGAATGGCCGAGATGCGCGTGCCAGTCGCCGCGCGCGATCTTGTCGCGGATCAGCGCATCGCGCGTCGGCCGGTCCGGGATGCGCAGAAGCGCCTCGGCGAGGCACATCAGCGCCACACCTTCCTGGCTGGACAGCGCGAATTCCTGGATCAGCCCCTCCACGCCGCCGCCGCGCCGTTTTTCGCGCAGCGACGTCACCAGTCTCGCCGCCAGTGCGTGCGCGCGCCCCGCCGCGTCCGGCGGCAGCCGTGCGGCCCCGAGCAGCGCGGGCACGCAGTCCGGCTCCGGCCGGCGATACGCCGCGGTGATGGCGGCGCGCAGCACCGATTGCGGCTGCACGCCCTGCGCGAACTCCAGGAACGGCTGCGGCGCCGCCGGGTCGATCGGCGGATCGTCCGTGGGTCCCGCGACGGAGACCGAGTCGCCGCGCTCCAGCCGGTCGAGCAGGCTGAGCAGCCCCTGCTTGATGAGGAAGTGCGGGGTGCGGCCGGAGGCGTCGGCGGCGCGGCGCAGGCGGGCGCGCAGCGCCTCGTCCAGCTTCACGCCGACCGTGGTTGTACCCATCGCCGCCTCCGGGTTGCACCCGAATGTGGCGCAACCGGATCAAAGGTGCAACCCGGGTACTACCCGAGCCGCGACGCGATCAGCCGCGCCGCCATCAGGTCGAGATGGCCGCCGCCGGCGTTCTTGAACAGGGTGATCTCGGCCGCGTCCTGCCGGCCGGCCACCTCGCCGCGGACCAGTTGAAACAGGTCGGCGCGCACGTCGG
The DNA here is from genome assembly GCA_963786445.1 of uncultured Pseudomonadota bacterium. Taxonomy (GTDB): domain Bacteria; phylum Pseudomonadota; class Alphaproteobacteria; order Acetobacterales; family Acetobacteraceae; genus JAFKFJ01. The sequence goes on along the minus strand of CAWAZU010000028.1, from coordinate 54,179 downwards.
CCTCGGCGATCACGCCGGCGGCGAGCGGGGCGGCGATGTCGCCGGCGTCGTGCAGGGTGAAGTTCCTGGTATCGACGAACAGATGGGCGCGCCGCACCGCCTCGTCGTCGGTCTCGCGCATCGCCGGCGTGTAGCCGCCGACCAGATCGACATGCACGCCGGGCCGCAGCCACGCGCCGCGCAGCACCGGCGCGGTGGCGGCGGTCGCGCAGCAGATCACGTCGGCTGCGGCCGCCGCCGCGGCGAGATCGGTGACGGACTCGGCGCCCAGCCGCGCGGCGAGATGCTGCGCACGCCCCGGCGTGCGGTTCCAGATCAGCACACGCGCGAGCGAGGGGCGCACGACGCGGTGCGCCGCGATCATCCACTCGGCCTGCGCACCGGCGCCGACCATCAGCAGCGTGCGCGCGTCGCGCCGCGCCAGGTAGTCGGCGGCGAGCGCGGAATCGGCGGCGGTCTTGCGCACCGTCAGCGGTGTCGCGTCGATCACCGCGCGCGGCGTGCCGTCGCTGCCGTCGAACAGCACATAGACCGAGGCAATCGTCGGCGCCCCGCGCGCCGCGTTGCCGGGAAACACGGTCGCGAGTTTGATGCCGAACGCCTGCCCGCGCTGCCACGCCGCCATGCCGAGCATGGCGTCCGGCCCCTGGTTCATCAGCAGCCGCCCGTAGCCATCGACGCCCGCGCGATGGCCGTCGCGCAACGCCTCGATCAGGCTCGGCCAATCGAGCAGGCGCGCGGCGGTGTCGGCGTCGATCAGCCTCACGGCTCGATCGCATCGATCAGCGGCGTGCGCGAGAGGGCGCGCGCGCCGCGCTCGGTGATGACCACCTGCTGTTCCAGCTTCACGCCGTCCGGCCCGCCGACCTCGCCGATATAGCTTTCCACCGAGACCGCCATGTTCTCGGCGAACACGCCGTCATAGCCCCAGTCGGGCCAGTCGGCGACATAGGCGACGGACGGGTATTCATCGACGAAGCCGCAGCCGTGGACCATCATCATGTAGCGGTTCGGCACGTACTCGTCCGGCACCTTCCAGCAGCGTTCGGCGAACTCGCGGAACGTCAGGCCGGGGCGCAGCAGCTCGGAATTGTGCAGGATCTGCGATTGCGCGAGGTCGTAGAGGCGGCGCTGCCGGTCGGTCGGCTTGCGGCCGGGGCAGACGTAACTGCGAGAGATGTCGGCGAGATAGCCGAACGGGCCGACCATGTCGGTGTCGAAGCCGACGATGTCGCCCGCTGCGATGACGCGGTCGGCGCTTTCGTGGAACCACGGATTGGTGCGCGGGCCGGAGGCGAGCAGGCGGCATTCGATCCACTCGCCGCCATGCGCGATGTTGGTTTCGTGCAGCAGCGACCAGAGCTGGTTCTCGGTGATGCCCGGCACCAGTGCCGCGCGCATGCGGTCGATGGCGAGGTCGCAGACGTCCATCGAGGCTTGCAGGCAGGCGATTTCCTCGGCGGATTTCACCATGCGCGCCTGTTCGGCGGCTTCCTGCACGTCGAACAACTGGACGCCGTGCGACAGCAGCCGCAGCGTGCCGAGCGGATCGCAGCGATCGACGGCGAGGCGGCGGTTGCTGCCGCCGTACCGGCGCAGCAGGCTATCGATCTCGTCGGCCCAGAGCTGCGCCTTTTCCTCCGTGCGCGGCCCGGCGAGGAAATAGAACCAGGGGATGCAGGGCCGCACCTCGTCCACCACCGGCGAACCGGCGGAGACGTGGCGCGACGAAGCGAACTCGAACAGGATGACCGGGCCGTCGGTGGCGACGAAGGCGTAGCGGCCGGGCGCGTGTGCGGTCCAGACCGCCATGTTGCGCGTGCCGGTGGCGTAGCGGAGGTTCATCGGGTCGGACAGCACCGCGCCGGCGTAGTCGCGCTTGCGCAGCTCGGCACGCAGCCGGTCGAGCCGGTAGCGGATCAGCCGCTCCTGGTCGATCCGCGTCATGCGCTGCATGACCGCCGCGTCGATCGGGGCGACCGGGCGCGCGGCGTCGGCGAGCGGCGCGGCGGCGGTCGCGAGGATGCGGCTGGCGTGGCGGTGGCCTTGCGGCTGCGGCATGAAGGGGTCCCACCGGGGCGTGCGGGGCCGGAGCGTAATGCGCGGATTGGCCGACGGCAACGCGCGTCGTGCGACGATGCGGGCGCCGCCCGGTCCGTCGCGCACGAAGATGTGACGTCGAGGCGCTCCCTCCGCCGGGCCGAGCGGGTGTTGATGCTGCACGTCATGTTACAGACGGGCATGTTACAGACGGGAAGGCGAAATCGCAGTTGGACGGCGTGCCGGAAAACCGCAACGGCAATCGAATCAGTCGGCTGAACAGCTCTGATCGCCGTGGCGAGAGCAGCAGCAGCATCGCCCGCCAGCGCGACGCGTGGTGCCGGGCGCTGCTCGATGCCCTGCCGGCGGCCATCTACACGACCGACGCTGCCGGGCGGATCACTTATTGCAACGAAGCCGCCGCCGAACTGGCGGGCCGCCGGCCGGAACTCGGCAAGGACGAATGGTGCGTCACCTGGCGCCTCTACTGGCCCGACGGCTCGCCGATGCCGCACGAGCAGTGCCCGATGGCGGTGGCGCTGAAAGAAAACCGGGCCATCCGGGGCGCGAAGGCGGTCCTGGAGCGGCCCGACCACACCCGCATCCCGTTCCTGGCCTATCCGACGCCGCTGCGCGACGCCGCGGGCAGGCTGATCGGCGGGGTGAACATGCTGCTGGACCTGCGCGACCGCAGCGCGGCGGAGACCGCGCACGCCTATCTCGCCGCGATCGTGGAATCCTCCGACGACGCCATCGTCGGCAAGAACCTGGACGGCATCGTCAGCAGCTGGAACCGCGGCGCCGAGGCCGTCTTCGGCTACCGCGCCGAGGAGATGATCGGCCGCCCGATCGCCACGCTGTTTCCCCCCGACCGGCTGCACGAGGAGGACATGATCCTCACCCGGCTGCGGCGCGGCGAGCGGGTGGACCATTTCGAGACGGTGCGGCGGCGCAAGGACGGCGCCGCGCTCGACGTGTCGGTGACGATCTCGCCGGTGCGCGACAGCACGGGGCGCATCGTCGGCGCCTCGAAAATCGCGCGCGACATCACGGAAAGAAAGCGCGCCGAGGCGGCGCTGCGCGAGCTCAACGACACTCTGGAACAGCGCGTGGCCGAACGCACGCGCGAACTGGCCCAGGCGGTCGAGCGCGAGCGCGTGCAGGCGGCGGAACGCCAGCGTGTCGAGACCGCGTTGCGGCAGGCGCAGAAGATGGAGGCGGTGGGTCAGCTCGCCGCCGGCATGGCGCACGATTTCAACAATCTGCTGACCGCGATCCTCGGCAATCTGGAACTGGTGGAGCGGCGTCTCGCCGATGAGCGCCTGCGCACGCTGGTGCAGGCGGGGATGCGTGCGGCGCATCGCGGCGCGCAGCTCAACGAGCAGGTGCTGGCGTTCTCGCGCCAGCAGCACCTGGCGCCGAAAACCGTCGATCTCGGCGCGCTGATTGCCGAGATGGAGGACATGCTGCGTCGCACGCTCGGCGGCACCGTGGAGGTGGCGACGGCGCTGGCGCCCGATCTGTGGCCGGCGCTGGTCGATCGCCAGCAACTCGAGCTCGTGCTGCTCAACCTGGCGATCAACGCGCGCGACGCGATGCCGCTCGGCGGCCGGATGCTGATCGCGGCGGGCAACGTGCAGGGGGCCGAGCTCGACCGCAGCGTCGATCTGGCGCCGGGCGACTATGTGCGCGTCGCGATCGCCGACACCGGCACCGGGATGAGCGAGGAGGTGCTGGCACGCGCCTGCGAGCCGTTCTACACCACCAAGGAACCCGGCAAGGGCAGCGGCCTGGGACTCGCCCAGGTGTATGGCCTTGCCCGTCAGTCCGGCGGCGGGCTGCGCATCGTCAGCGCGCTCGGCGAGGGCACCACGGTCGAGGTTTTCCTGCCGCGCAGCCTGGCGCAGCCGCAGGCCGCGAGCGCGGTCGGGGGCGGCCGGCCGCCGGGCGTTGCGGGCCGGCGCGCGCGCGTCCTGGTGGTGGACGATCAGGACGCGGTGCGGGACGTGGCGGTCGCCCATCTGGAGGCGCTCGGCCACCGCGCGCTGCCGGCGGCGAGCGGCGATGCCGCACTGGAGATGCTCGCCGGTCGTGCGTCGGTCGATCTGCTGATGGTCGATTATGCGATGCCGCGCATGTCCGGCGTCGAGTTGGCGCAGGCGGCGCGCATCACGCATCCGGACCTGCCGGTGCTGATCGTCACCGGCTATGTCGATACCGCCGCGGTCGATTCGCGCATCCCGTTCGCGCTGGTGCTGAAGAAGCCCTACCGGATGAGCGACCTTGCCGAAGCGATCGACGACCTGCTGGGCCGGCGCGACGGTGGCGTCGGCGCAACGGCGGTGGCCAGCGGCGCGGCATAGGGCGCGCCTGAGGCGCCCGATCCATGCCGCAGCTCCGGCCGGCCGACCAGTCCGCATTCGGTCCGCAGGGCGTTCCGACCTCGCTTGGGGCTATCGGCCGCGGCCTATAACAATTTGAAGGAATTGGCGTTCCCGGCGGGATTCGAACCCACGGCCCCAGGATTAGGAATCAGCGAAAGCCCGAAGCGAAGCCCGCGCGCTACATACCCGGGTCAAACAGGATGGCGCCGACCCGGTGGCGGAGCGGCGGCGGGAGCGTGCAATGGGCGCCGCGGCGAGGGCGGGTATCGGCACACTGGGGTCGGTTCTCGACATTTATGGCGAGAAACGGGGGAGCGCGCAAAAAGCGTGGTTTGACTGCCGTGCAGCTTGGCGGTGTTGATCAACGACGCCAGCACGGCCCAGCGTTCACCGCCAGCGGCCGAGCCGGCGAACAGGGCATTTTTCCGCCCCAGCGGAATCGGGCGGATGCTCCGCTCGACCGTGTTGTTGTCCACTTCGACCCTGCCATCGCCCAGGAACACGGTCAGCCCTTGCCAATGCCCGAGCGTGTAGCGGATCGCCGCCGCCAGCGAGGATTTCGTCGAGATCTCGGCAAGCCGCTCCATCAGCCACGACCGCAGCGCCGCCATCAGCGGCGTCGTCTCGACCTGGCGGACGGCGAGGCGCTGCGCCGCGGTCAGGCAGCGGATGCGGGCCTCGATCGCGTAGACCTCGCCGATCCGGCGCAGCGCTTCCGCAGCGATCAGGATCGGCGGTCTGCTTGTGCACATCGAAGAATTCCCGCGGCGCATGCGCCAGACAGTAGGCCAGCGTGATGGCGCCGCCCGGACGATCGGCTTTGGCGAGGTCGTCATACCCGGAATAGCCGTCGACCTGCAGCACGCCATGGAACCTCTGAAGATGCTCTTTCACATGGCGGCCGCGGCGATCCTCGGCATAGCGGTAGACCACCGCGGGCTGCGCGGGCCCCTGCCAGCGCCGGTCATCCACGGCATAGCACCACAATCGGGCGATCCGCGTTCGCCGTCGCGTGCGATCCAATACCGGCAGCGGCGTGTCGTCGCAGAACACTGGCAGCAGGGGCAGGCGGCGACCCCGGGCTCGATCACCCCATCCTCCCGCGGCAGATGCTGCGGCAGCGCCCCGATGTTGCGTGTTGGCTTGCGGCGCGTGGGCTGGTCCTGCGAACGTGGCTTGGCGGGATCCGGCGCCGGTTCGGCCGGCGTTGTCGAGACATCACCGCGACCGAGCGACAGCCGTGCCGGATCGGCGTCGAACTTCTCCGAGCGCGCGCCATACAAGGCCCGCTTCACCGTCTCCAGCATGCCGCGCAACTTGCCGTTCTGGTCGCGCAGCTCGACGATCATCCCGATCAGGATGTCCGGCTCGCGCGGCAGGGACGCGACATCGGGGCCATGCCGGGATGCTACGGACCCGCGCAGGCGTTTCGCCAGAGTGCAGCGCTACCCGGAAATTATTCGGCCGGTACCGCCATGGTGCGTGCACCGAGCTGCGTCCAGTCCATGCCGGTGAACAGCAGCCGCAGCTGCGCCGCCGTCAGCGTCACCGCACCGTCGCGCACCGGCGGCCAGGTGAACGCGCCGCTCTCCAGCCGCTTGGCAACCAGGCACAGCCCGGAACCGTCCCACACCAGCAGCTTCAGCCGGTCCGAGCGCTTGGAGCGAAAGATGAAAACGTCGCCGGCGAACGGGTCGGTCCTGATCGCCTGCACAACCAGCGCCACCAGCAATCCATGCCCTTGCGGAACGATCGGCTTGGACGCCACCATGATCCGCAATCCCGGTCGCGACGGCACACCCAGGATCGCGCCCGCCGCCCGACATGCGCGAGCACGACGTGCAACGCCGCCGCGTCGATCGATCCGGAAAAGCGAACCCGAAGTGCGCCGCGCTCGATCTCGATCATCCCAGTCCCGGCTGCAGCCATGACACCAGATTGTGTCGACGAGGCCGCCTCAGGCTTCGCTGGCCCGAACTCCGCCGGCACAGCTGCGTCCTCGATGCGCAGCGGCACGAACATTCCGGCGCGATCGGCCGCTTCGCGCAACGCCGCGCGTCGCCAGGTCTGCAACAGGCCCCGCGCCACTCCGCGCCGACGTGCCAACGCCGAGACATTGATCCCGCGCACCAGGCTCTCCGCCACCAGCGCCGCCTTCTCCGAGGCTGTCCACCGGCGCCGCCGGGCGACGCCCGTGATCAGCTCGATCCGCCGATACTCGCCGCCTTCGTGCCTGTGCTGATGCATGGCATTATCGCCAGCACTATCCATCCCGCCACCCGCAAACACAGTCCTCATCCCAAACACTGCACTCGCCCCTACCCGCGCCGCGGTTGGCTCACTGGTGCACCTTGGGGCTGGCGGGTGCGAAGCTGCGTAGCGGCGGAGCACCCGCCAGCCCGAGCACCTGTCGTGACGGCCAGGTTCGCTTGCCGCTCGACGGCCCGCGTGAGACCAGCCGCGCGGCAGGTGCCGGGAGATACCGACGGACCACAGGGTGAAGCGCCAGTGCTTGCCAGCCAGAGCGCCTGTCAGTGAGCGATCCGCGTGATCTCCCGGCTCGGGCGAGGCTACCGCAACCCGAGGAGATCAGCACATGCCATTTCACGCAGGTTTGGACTGGGGCGGCACCAGCCACGCCGTCTGCGTCATCGATGCCGCGGGCCGCGTCGTTCTGCGCGTCGAGGTGCGCCACGATGCCGCGGGCCTGGCCGACATGCTGGCCAGGCTCGCGCGTGTCGGCGCGCCGGCCAATCTGCCCATCGCCATCGAGCGGCCATCCGGCTTGGTCGTCGATGCCCTGGTCGCCGCCGGCCACCCGGTGGTCCCGATCCACCCTAACGTCGTCAAGGCCTGCCGGCCCCGCTACCGCGCCGCCGGCGGCAAAAGCGATCCGGGCGACGCCTACATGCTGGCCGACATCCTGCGCACCGACGGACACCGCTTCCGTCCCCTGATGCCCGTCTGCGACGACATCAAGGCCCTGCGTGCCCTGGTGCGCGGACGCGACGACCTGGTGGCCCAGCGGGTGGCGCTGGCCAACCAGCTCCGCAGCCTGCTGGAGAGCTTCTGGCCGGGTGCGGCCGCCATCTTCGCCGCCATCGACAGCCCGATCGCGCTCGCGTTCGTCGCCCGTTACCCCACGCCCGACAGCGCCAGCCGCCTTGGCGAGAAGCGTCTGGCCAGCTTCCTCGCCCAGCACGCCTATTGCGGCCGCCGCTCGGCCGCGGAACTGCTGGACCGCCTGCGCTCGGCGCCCACAGGCCTTGCCAGCGACGCCGAGGCCGAGGCCCGTGGCGAGATCGCCCGCGCCCTGGTCAGCGTGCTCGAACGCCTCGTGCCGGAGATCGCCAAGCTGTCCTCGCGCATCGAGCACGCCGTCGCCGAGCTGCCCGATGGCAGGATCGTCATGTCGTTCCCGCGCACAGGCCGCCTCTGTGCCGCTCAGATCCTGGCCGAACTCGGCGACGTCCGCGACCGTTTCCCCACCGAGGACCAACTCGCCGCCGAAGCCGGGGTCTGCCCGGTCACACACGCATCCGGAAAACGCCGCGGCGTCGTGTTCCGATGGGCCTGCAACAAGAACCTTCGGCTGGCCATCACATGCTTCGCCGACAATTCCCGACATGCCTGCGCATGGGCCGCCGCCATCTACGGCAAAGCCCGCCAGCGCGGATGCAAGCACCCGCACGCCGTCCGCATCCTGGCCCGCGCCTGGGTCCGCATCCTCTGGCGCGCATGGCAAAACCACACCCAATACGACCCCCAGCAGCACGCCGCAGCCATGACAATCGCCGCCTGATAACTCAACGCTGGACACAGGGTGTCTCACGCCCACCGATGGTGCGCGATGCCCGCCACGACTCCGCCTACCTGTTCGGGGCGATTTGCCACGATCGCGGCGTCGGCGCCGCCATCATCATGCCAACGGTGAACACGGAAGCGATGAACGAGCACCTCGAGGAGATCAGCACTCCAGTAGCGGCTCGCGCCCATGCCGTGCTGATTTGCGACGGCGCGGGCTGGCACCAGACGGGCGGCGATCTGAAGCTGCCCGACAACATGACACTGCTGCCGCTTCCCGCCTATGCGCCGGAGTTGATCCCGATGGAGAATGTCCGGGAATACCTGCGGGCCAACAAGCTTTGTGCCCGCGTCTGGGACAGCTACGACGCGATCGTCGCCGCCTGCAAAGCGGCCTGGGATTTCCTGATCCAAGACCCAGACCGCATTCGTTCCATTGGCCAGCGAGATTGGGCGTGTGTCAAAGTCTAGGCGGGCTGGTATTACAGCGAACGCTTGGCACCAGGGACTCGGCCGCCACATTGGCCCGAAACGCCACACGGTGCGCCCGCCGCCGGTCTGCCACAATCTCGATCCGAGGCATCGCCTCGCCATGTGTGGCTGCCACTGTGGCAGCCTCATGCGTGCCATTGCTCATGCGCCGTACATGAGCGGCCACCGCCTACCGAAACAAGACGATCGTCACCGGAGGCTTACTGCTCTGCCGACCTTGTCGCGCAATTTTGCGCGGCTGGGCTCTCCGATCCTCATTGGTTTCTCCCTTTGGATCAAAGTCCGTTCGGATAGATCAAGGCCTTGACGTAGCCCGGCTGGTTGTCGGCGAGCGCCCGGAACACGCCGGGCGTCGCTGCCAGGTCGACGCGATGGGTGACGAGCGTGGTCACGTCCACCCGCCGCGAGACGACTAGGTCGATGGCGCGCGGATAGACTTCCCCCATCCTGCGGGCGAACTTGATTTTCAGCGCGCGCCGGCGCGCATCCGCGGCTGGCAGCGTGTAGGTGTCGCCGTCAGGAATGCCGACGAGGACGATGCGGCCGCCGATCCGCGCCGCCAGCACGGCATCGCGGAACCCGAGCGGGTTGTTGGTCGCCTCCAAGACCAGGGAAAACCCCTTCCCATCGGTCCAGCTGGGGACTTCGGCGAGCGATTCGCCGACAACGGTGGCGCCGAGGCGGCTCGCCATCTCGCGCCGATGCGCAAGCGGCTCGACGACGAAGATCTCGCCAGCGCCGGCAACCTTCAGCGCCTGCATGATCAGCAACCCGATCGGGCCGGCGCCGAGCACCACCACCCGCTCCAGCAGGCGGGGCTTGGCGAGATCGACGGCGTGGATTGCCACGCCCAGCGGCTCCAGCATCACCGCCGCGAGCGCACCCAGCGTCGGCGGCAGCTTGACGATCTGAGACGTCGGCACCCACAGCTTCGCGGTCATCGCTCCATCGAACGGCGGCGCGCCGATGAAGACCGTGTGCGGGCAAAGATTGAAGTGGCCCTCGCGGCACCAGTCGCAGTGGCCGCAGGCTTTGTTCGGATCCACCGCCACCAGCGTGCCGCGCGCAAGCCCAAGCGCCGGCACGTCGTCGTTCAGGTAGCCGCCGAACTCGTGGCCGGGCACAAACGGTTCGCGGATCAGCGCGGCGCCGATGCCGCCGTCCTTGTAATAGTGAAGATCACTGCCGCAGATTCCGACGGCGGCCACGTCGATGAGCACCTCGTCGGGCTTGCCTTCGCGAAGGTTGAACGGCGAGACGCGGGCGTCGCGCGGCCCATGCAGGTAAAGCGCCTCACTCATCGCTGGCTTCTCTCCCACCCCCTGGACCGAGACGCATTGTGGCGGGCGCGCATTGCGTCGTTGCCAGCCACGCCACAGGTGCAAGTGGCGGGAAACAACCACGGAATTCATTCCGCAACAAACATATTGTGCCCGCGATACGTCGCGGCGGTACGCCGCTGGCGATGGAAGGCGCCGCGGCGTTGGCGCAGGGATCGCGTGGGGTTCGCATCGATCCGCGCAGGGCGTCGCGCTCTGTCACTTCACCGCGCCGAGAGTCAGGCCGCGCACGAGATAGCGCGACACGAGCATGGCGAACACGACGACCGGAAGCACAATGGTCGTGCCGGCGGCCATCACTTCGCCCCACGGAATCGTGTACCCACCGAGGAATGTCAACGCGGTCACGGGGGCGGTCCGCGCCACGCTGGTCGTCGTCAGGATCATGGCATAGAGAAGCTCATTCCAAGAGAAGATCATCGAGAGTATCGCCGAAACGATGATACTGGGTATGGCAAGAGGAACCATCACGCGCAGGAAGATCTGAAATTCGCGCGCGCCGTCAAGCTTCGCCGCCTCCACCAGGACCACGGGGACGGCGTGAAACTGGTCCGCGGTCAGCCAGACGACCAACGGGATGCAGAAGGTCTGGTAGATCAGAACAAGCACGATGTCGGTATTGATCAGATGCAGCGACCGCGCCAACAGAAAATAGGGGATCACCAGGACAACCGGAATGGCGAGAAAGTTGGAGATGAACCAGAACCACACGTCACGCCGAAAGCGGAACTTGAAGCGCGCGATGCCGTAGCCAGCCGGCGTGCCCAGCACGACCGCGATGCCGGTGGAAAGCAAGCTGGTGAACACCGAATTCCCAAGCGCCGGCCCCATGCCCATCGACACAAAGACCCTGATGTAATGCCCCAAGGTCGGGCCAAAGAACCACGTCGGCGGAATACTGAAGATCTGATCCTCGGTCTTGAACGAGGACCCAACCATCCACAGCGGCGGCGCGAGAAAGATCGCCGCCGCCGCGGCCAGCCCGATGCCGTGGGCGATGTCGGCGCGCAGCTTGTTCCGGGGCCACCTCACTCCGCCGCCTCGCGATAGAAGAACCGGATATAGAGATTCGACAGGACGACGGTCGCCACCAGGAGCACCACCGATTCCGTGGCCGCCTGGCCGACATCGAAGGCACGGAAGGCCAGGCGCTGGATCTGCAGGCTGATCAGTTCGGTTGAGCTGCCGGGGCCGCCGCGCGTCAGCGTGAAGACCATGTCAAACAGTTTCAAAATATAAGCGGTTTGGAAGATCAGGGTCGCCGTGATGCCCGGCCACAAGAAAGGGAGTTGGACATAGCGCAGTCGCACGAGCCAACTTTTGGTCTCCAGCGTCACGGCCTCCTCGCTGTCAGGCGGCACGGTCGTAAGACTGGCGAGCAGCACCAGAGCGACGAAAGGGGTCCATTGCCAGATTTGCAACAGAACGATGGTGCTGAACGCCGTGATCGGTTCGCCCAGCCAATCCACCGGCGGCAGCCGGACCAATGACAGGAAATAATTGACAACCCCGAATTGCGTATTGAACAGGAGGTCACCGACCAGTCCGACGACCACCGGCGTCATGGCGATCGGGACGACCAGGATCACGCGCACGACGGCCCGCATCCGCCCAAGCCGCTGGCGGTGCAGCAACAAGGCGACCGCGAGACCGAACACGATCTCCGCCGGCATCGCGATCACCAGCACCAACACGGTGAGGCCAAGGGACTTCAGGAAATCGGCACTTTGCAGAACGTCAACGTAGTTGCCCAGGCCGTTGAACGGCGTGCCGAGATAGGGCTGATCCAGGTGGATGCTGTGGAGCGACGCCCAGAGAAGGTAGATCACTGGGTAGAGGCCGACGACCAACAGGAAGATTGCGCCCGGCGCGATGAAGAGCCATGGCGTAAAGCTTCGATTTGGCATCTTCCTGTCAGTCTTCCCCGGCGCGGAAAAGGGTGGCGCAACGAAGCCATTGCGCCACCCGGAAGGCCTACTGGATCTTCGGCAACTTGCCGCTGTAATAGCCGGCCTTGGTGAGGATGGCCCGCAGCTGGTCGGTGATTTGCTTGAGGCCGGCATCAACCGACAGCTGGCCGAGTTCGATCTGCGAGCCCAGATTGGACACCACCTCCGACATCTGCGGATAGACCGGCAGGCGCGGACGCCAGTAATAGAGCGCCTGCTGCCACGACTCGACCATCGGTTTCAGGTACGGATACTTGGCTTGAAGCGCGGCGTCGGAATCGGCGCTGAGCCGTGCCACCACCGCGCCGTGGTCGATCAGCGGCGCGGCCTCTGCCTTCGACGTAAGCCACTGGATGAAAAGCCAGGTCGCATCCTGCCTGTTGGCCGGGATCTTGGCGTTGACCATGTAGGCGAAACCGCCGAAGGCCGGGATCAACCCTGCCGGGCCGCGCGGCTCGGTGGTGACGGCCAGGCAGTCGGTGATCTTCGAACTCTGCGGACTGGCCAGGGTCGTGTAGAACGCCGACCATTCGGTAATCATGGCCACCTTGCCCTGGGCCATCAGCTGCACGACCTCGCCGTGATCGTCGCTGACAATCCCGGGCGGCATGTATTTGAGCAGGTCCTGGCGGAAGTTCATGCCGCGAATCGCGCCCGGCGAATCCGTGTTCGGCTCGAAGGTCTTGGGATCAAGCCAGCTGCCGCCGAACAGCCAGAGGAACCGCGTGAAGGAATCCGCCGTTTGCGTCTCGCCACGCCGTGACTGCAGCGCGTATGCGTAATTCCCTTTCTTCGCGTCGGTCAGCTTCGGTGCATAGGTATTCAGCAACTCCTCCCACGTGGCGGGCGGGCGATCGAACCCGGCCTGCTTCAGCGTGCATTTGTTGTAATAGAGCAAGCCCGAATACGAGTTGAACGGCAGGCCATAAAGGACGTTGCCCCACTTGAAGCCATTGAGCCAAACCGGGACGAAATCGTTCAGGTCGAGGCTGGGATCGGCCAGCTTCGGATTTGACGTGAATTTCGAGATCGGCTCGACCCAATTGGCCGAAGCGAACACTCCGGGCCAGATCACATCGGTCAGGATCGCGTCGTCGGTGTTGTTGCCGGAGACGAAATCGAGCGTCTCTGCCTCCAGCGTACTTTCATACGGGAAGGTCACCACCTTCACGTTGATGCCGCTTTCCTTCTCGAAATCCGGGATCAATTCCTTCATCGCGGCGTAGCTGGGTCGATCGAGGCCGACGACGGTAATCGTCATCCCCCGATACGGCGCAGCGGCATCCTTCAGGCTCCAGGCGCCGGCTGATCCCGCGCTTGCCAGCAGCATGGCGGCCACCGCCAATGCCCATCTGCCCATAACCCGTTCCTCCCCCTTCGCTCAGCGCTCAATGTTGTTTTATTCCGCAGCCGCGGCGCTGCCCTGGTCATGGCCTGAAGATGACAGCAAAACCACCGGCCCACAAGCCCTCGCCTCAGGCTTGCAGCACCGAGCAGCCCATAGCGTTGACCCGTTCCGATTGGTCTCAGTGGCGAGGCGACTTAAGCATGGCGATTGACCCAGAACCCCCGCAAGCGTAAAGCCGGCCAAGTCGTTCGCAAGCAGCGACGCATAAAGGGGCAGGTTCGCAGCTTGCATCGGTGACTGAGGCCGCTGAGGTAGAACGGATGAGCAGAGCGGCGCTAGGCCAGCAGCCGCAAGTGTGTAGTGGCCCGATCGAGCGGGCGGGATTCGGTGTCGCGAACCCTGACCATCACACCCTTTCGGGGTGATCCGCTTGGCAGGGGAGGCCTGTCGCGACCGTCTATCTTGCAGAAGACCGGCCTGGGAGGAATATCATGAAGGCATTGGTTCTAGAAAGCGTTCGCAACGCGCGGCTGCGCGAAATCGATGTGCCGATGACGCTGGGCGATGATGACGTCAAGATCAAGATGAAGGAGGTCGGGATTTGCGGTAGCGACCTTCATTATTATTTGCATGGTGCTATCGGACCGTTTGTCGTTCGCGAGCCTATGATACTTGGCCATGAAGGCGCGGGCGTCGTCACCGAAATCGGCCGCAACGTCCGCTCTCTTCGCCTCGGAGATCGCGTCTGCATGGAGCCGGGGATTCCCAACTGGCGCTCGCGCGCCTCGCGCCTCGGGCTTTACAATCTCGATCCGGCGGTGCGGTTCTGGGCCACGCCGCCCGTGCATGGCTGCCTGCGGCCAGAAGTGGTCCATCCCGCCAATCTGACGTTCAAGCTGCCGGACAATGTCAGTTTTTCCGAGGGTGCCTTCGTGGAACCCCTGGCGGTGGGGCTGCAAGCGGCCACCAAGGCGCATATCGCTCCAGGCCAGACTGCGGTCGTGCTCGGCTCCGGTACGATCGGATTGATGGTCGCGCTCTCCGCTCTCGCCGGCGGTTGCGCGAAGGTGATCGTCACCGACGTGAAGCGCGAGAAACTGGCGTTGGCGGCTGCTTATTCCGGTATCGACACCATAGACGTCTCGCGCGAGGACGCAGTGGCGCGGACGGCGGAGATGACCGATGGTTGGGGCGCCGATGTGGTGTTCGAAGCCAGCGGCAGCGTTGCCACGTTCGAGCACATCTTCGATCTCGTCTGCCCGGGCGGCACCGTCGTTCTGGTAGGCATGCCGGAGCGGCCGGTGCCCATCGACGTGGTGGCGGCACAAGTCAAGGAAGTGCGGATCGAGCACGTATTCCGCTATGCGAATGTCTACCCGCACGCGATCGCGCTCCTGGCCTCGGGCAAGGTCGACGTCAAGCCGCTGGTCTCCCGTGTTTTCCCGTTCGAACAGTCGGTCGAGGCGTTTGTGTTCGCGGCCGAGGGAAGGCCGGACGTGGTAAAGACCCAGATCGCCTTCTCCTGAAGGCACCGGTTCCCGCAAGCGCGAACCGGCGCGTCGCTCGGCTTCGGGGTTCGCGTGCTTGGCGTGGCAAAAATAATGCTAAGAGTCTTCTCTGATTGGGGTTGTCGGGGTCAAGCCGCTTCTCTCGCCTCGAGCCACTCCCGCGGGTCACACGCTTCTCTTCGCGGTCGGCGCGCGGCCGCCGCATGATGGGGTCAGGAGGGCGAGGCGTCTCAATCTGTCCGGCGACCTTCGGGGCATTGCTGCCCTCCGGCTCCGGACCGTCAACGAGATCGCCTCGCCCGTCGTCCCGTCCCCACGGGAACGACGTCGGCTCCGCCCTTGTCAGGCGGAAACTGCAACTCCTCTCGTCATGCGGCGGCGGCCGTCGTTGCGGCCTGCTTGCCCCAGCGGAACTCGGAGCCCTCGCTCCACATCCGGTGCAGGATCACCGCCAGCTTGCGCGCGACCGCGACTCGTGCCCTCGCCATGCCACGCCGTTTGGCGACCTGCATGCCCCAGGCGCGCAGCGCCGAGCATTTGGTCGTGCGGATCATACCAAACGCCTGAAAGTTTGACTCTGGTATTGCGGCGACGCGGGCGTGTGTAATTCGTGGCGAAGCATGGTGTCGAGGATGCGAGCATGCCTGCGCTGTGGATCAGAAGGGACTTTTCACCGGCTGAGTTGCAAGCGCTGGCTCACCGAGAGGCGGATGGCCGGGTATCCCGTCGGATGCTTGCGCTGGCCAGCGCACTGGATGGGATGAGCCGGACGGCAGCGGCGCGCTCGGCGGGGATGGACCGGCAGACGTTGCGCGACTGGGTGATCCGCTATAATCGCGGCAGCACCGCGGCTCTGTTTGATGACTGGGGCGAAAGGCGTCCGTGTCGGATGCCTGACATGCAACAGGCCAGCTTGCGCGCCCTCGTGCTGGCGGGTCCCGACCCGCAGATCGACGGCGTCTCGACGTGGCGCGCGGTGGATTTGTGCCGGATTGCCGCCGAGCGCTGGGGCGTATCCGACTCCAAGCGCGGCATGCAGCGGCTCCTCAAGAGCCTCGATCTGTCCTGGCAGACGCCACGCCCGCGACACGCACAAAATGATCCTGCCGCACAGAGCGCGTTCAAAATTTCCCGGCCATGCTGGAAGCGATCGCGCGCCGGCATTGCCTCGATCCCCGCGACGTAGAGATCTGGTTCGGCGACGAAGCCCGGATTGGGCAGAAAAACAAGATCACCCGGCGCTCGGCCAAACGGGGCACGCGGCCCAGCGCGCCGCAGGACCAGCGCACCGCGTCCACCTACATCTTCCCCCGGGAGGGTAAGGCGGTCGGCCTGATCCTGCCCTGGTGCAACACCGAGGCGATGGACCTGCATCTCGCGGCCATCTCGGCTGACGTCGCACCTGGCCGCCACGCCGCACTGTTGGTCGACCAGGCCGGCTGGCACCTCTCGGCGCGGCTCGCCGTGCCGGACAACATCACCATCGTGCCGCTGCCGGCGAAGTGCCCCAAGTTGAACCCGCAGCAGAACGTCTGGCAGTTCATGCGTGACAACTGGCTGTCGAACCGCGTGTTCGCATCCTACGACGCCATCGTCGATCACTGCTGCCTTGCGTGGAACAAGCTCGCCGACCAACCCTGGCGCGTCATGTCAACAGGCTGCGACTCGCCATCGACCCGTCGCACCGGATCACGCGGGAGGCCGGCAGCGTTGCCGGTGGCGAAACCGGCGCGGCAGCGGGTCAGCCGCGGAGCTGCGCGAAGCAAGCCGCGATCGTCGCCGCCGACGCGGCGCTGCCGAGCAGGACGCTGAGCAGGACGCGCGCCTTCACCCCGGTCAGGTCGCCGGCGAAGATCGCGCCGGCCTGCGCCAGGTCCGTGCCGCCGCCGCCGCCATAGATCGGGCTGGTGCGCCCTTGCGGGCAGCGCGAAGTGACGACGACGGCGATGCCGGCAGCGATCGCCTCGCGCGCGCCTTCCACCACCGGCAGGGTGGCGTTGCCGCGGCCAAATCCCTCGATGACAAGCCCCTTGGCACCCCCCTCCACGGCGCAGCGGACGAAGCGCGCATCGGAGCCCATCACCAGCTTCACCAGGTCGACCGCCGGCTCGACGCGCTCGGTGGCGATCGTCGTGCGCAGCAGCGGGCGGCGGTGCAGGCAGATCCGGTCGCCGTCGATCTCGCCGAGCTTGCCATGCTCCATCGAGCCGAAGGTATCCGTCCGGTAGGTATGCGTCTTGGTCACGTCGCGTGCGGCATGGAATTCCTGGTCGAACAGGATGACGGCGCCGAGGCCGCGCAGGTCGGCTGCCGCGAGCCGGATCGCCTGCGCAAGGTTGCGCGGGCCGTCGGTGTCAGGCTCGTCCGCGTTGCGCTGCGCGCCGGTGAACACCACCGGCTTGTCGCTGGTGACAACGAGGTCGGCCAGGAAAACGCTTTCCTCCATCGTGTCCGTGCCGTGCGTGACCGCGACGCCGGCGACGTCGGGGCGCGCCAGATGCGCGTCGATCCGCCGCGCCAGGCGGAACGCCAGATCGAGATCCATGTTGAAGCTGCCGATGTGGCTGAACTCGTCGATTTCCACATCGATGTCGGCCAGCGGCGCGGGCAGCAGGCCGAGCAGCTCGTGGCCGCTGGCGCTGGCGGCAACGTAGCCGCGCGCCGGGTCCATGCGCGACGCGATCGTCCCGCCGGTCGTGACAAGAACCACCTTTCGCATGTCGTGACCCCTATTCCTCCAGATCGACCGCGTCGGCGGCGGCATCCGTGCGCGGCGGCGGCGTGTCGCCTAGCGCGATCCCGAGCCGGCCGGCAGCGCGGGTGATGTGCAGCCGCATGTAGTATTCCGCCCCGTCCGGGTCCTGGCGGGCGAGCGCGCGGACGATCTTCTCGTGTTCCTCGACCGGCTCGCAGATGCGCGCGTGCCGGGCCATCGGCAGGCGCTGGCTTTCCAGGAAGACGGTGCGGTAGGTCTCGTGCAGGTCGGCAAGAATGCGGTTCTGGCCGAGTTGCATGACGCGGTGATGCAGATCGAAGTCGGAGCGCGCGCAGATGATGAGATCGAGTTGGCGCGCGGCGTCCTTCTGCGCCTCGATCAGCTGTTGCAGCGCGTCGACGTCGGGATCGGTCGCCGCCATGGCGGCCAGCCGCGCGGCGTAGCCTTCCGTCAGCAGACGGAACTGGTACACCTCGTGCAAGCTGTAGCGGCTGCCAAAGCGCCATGTCGGCAGCCGCGTGCCGGTGTCGTCCGTCGCCGCGGCGGTGGCGACGAAGGCACCGCGCCCCGGCTCGACACGCACCAGGCCCATGGTTTCCAGGATCGACAGCGCCTTCCGCAGCGAGGTGCGGCTGACCCCGAGGCGGTCGGCCAGCCGGCGCTCTGACGGCAGCCGGCAGCCGTGAACGACAGTGCCGCCGACGATCATGGCTTGGATCTTCTGCACGGCCGATTTCTGCGCCAGGGACCGCAAATTTCGTTTCATCTCCGTCGGATGGTCTGACCGATCTGGCTGGTCCGACCGGATGGCCGCGCCGCTTGCCGCGGTAGTCGCCGGGATATTGCCCGTCTCATGCTGGAGGGTCAAACATTTCTGTTGACCCCTGCCATGCGCCGATAGACCATAGGCCATCGGCGGTCGGACCAGTCCGGTATAACGGCGCGCCGTGGATCTCTGGAGGGCACGATGGCTGACGAGTTCGAATCGTCCGTTCGGCTACCTCGAACGGCGGCAACTCCTGAAGACAGCGGCGGCAGCCGGCGCCGCGGTCGTCGCACCCGCTGCCCTGCGCGATGAGGCAGCACACGCGCAGGGCCGGGACAGCACCCTGGTGATCGCCGCCCCGGCAACGCCGCAGGGCCTCGACATCGAGTTCGACGTGAGCCTCGGCTCGATCGACTCGCTTGGCCCGCTCTACGAATACATGCTGGCATACGACAAGATCCCGGACCCGCAGAACCCGGACGTCCTGCGGGAAGATACCGCCGTGCATCCGGACCGGAAATACGGCCTCGCCCTGCGCGGCCGCCTCGCCACCGACTGGGAAATCTCCGACGGCGGCAAGAAGGCGACGTTCAAGCTGCGCGAAGGTGTCAAGAGCAACTGGGGCAACACGTTCTCCGCCGAGGACGTGAAGTGGACCTGGGACCGCAAGTTCAACCTGAAGGGGCAGGGGATTTTCCAGACTTCCGTGCTCGGCCTGAAGCATCCCGACCAAGTCAAGGTCGAAGGCCCGATGACGATCTCGTTCAACCTGGAGAAGCCGAGCCCGATCCTGTTGAAGCAGCAGTGCAACCTGGCGAACCCGATCTACGACAGCAAGAAGATCAAGGAGGTCGGCGGTTCGGACGATCCATGGGGCGCCAAGTTCCTGCAGAACCAGAGCGCTGGCTTCGGTCCCTACCGGCTCAAGCAGCTGGTGCGCGGACAGCAGGCGGTGTTCGAGGCGCGCAGCGACTACTGGGATGCGGCGCCGTTCATGAAGACCGTGATCATGCGCGAGGTGCCCACCTCCGCCGCGCGCCTGTCGCTGCTGCAAGGCGGTGCCGTCGATATCGCGCAATTCCTGCAGCCGCGCGAATACATAAGCCTGAAAGGCAACAAGGCCGCCGCCTTCGACGCCGTGAACGCCTCCTACATGATCTGGCTGGAGCTGAACGCCAAGATCAAGCCGTTCGACAACGTGAAAGTGCGGCGCGCGATGAACCTGGCGCTGCCGCAGGATGAGATCATCCGGACCATCTATTACGGCCTTGCCGACCCGCAGAAGGCGCCGATGCCGTACATCTACCCGATGGCCAACCTGAACTACTTCGAATACAGCTACAATCTGGCGGCGGCGAAGAAGCTCCTCGCCGAGGCGGGCTTCCCCAACGGGTTCAAGACCACGCTGAGCTACAACGCAGGCGATCCGACACAGGAGCCGATCGCGCTGCTCTACCAGACGGCGCTGCGCCAGATCGGCGTCGAGATCCAGCTGGACAAGCTGCCGGCCGGCGTGTTCTACGAGAACGTCACCAAGCGGCAGAAGCCGGTCATTTTCTACCTCGACTCGCCGTGGACGCCCGACCCTGGCTACTCGATGTTCCTCTATTTCCACAGCAAGAGCTACGTCGATTACAGCAACTACGATAACCCGAAGGTCAACGACCTGATCGAGCGCGGGCTGGAGACGCTGGACGACAGCGTCCGCAAGACCATCTATGACGAGGTGCAGAAGACCGTCATGGACGAGGCGCCGTGGGGCTTCATTGCGTATCCGAAGTACACGCTGGCGCGCAAGGCCAACCTGAAGGGCTTCACCTACTACACGTCCAACAACCTGCGCTTCCAGGACTTCAAGCGCGCCTAGGCCGGCCGGAGGCCCCGCCCAATGGGGCCTCCTCCCTGCCTTTCCTGCTGGGATACCCGTGGTGCCACAGCTTGTCGCCTTTCTACGCTCCGTCGGTCACGTTGCGCGGGTGCGGCCGCGCTTCGTGGTCGGCTACGTGATCGTGGCAGCCACCCTGCTCGCGGCCGTGCTGGCGCCGCTCGTCGCGCCCTATTCGCCGATCGAGGCCAATCCGGCGCAGTTCCTGCAAGCGCCGGGCTGGCACCACCTGTTCGGCACCGACGCCGTCGGCATGGACGTGTTCAGCCGCACCATCTACGCGCCGCGCATCGACCTGACCATCGCCATGGCCGGCACCCTGATCTCCGCCGTGGTCGGCTCGGTCATCGGCGCACTGGTCGGCTACTACAGTTCCGGCCGCGGCGTGCGCGTCTGGCTATCCTACGGCGTGATGCGTGCCGCTGACGTGCTGCAGGCCTTCCCCGTCTTCGTTTTCGCGATCGCGCTGGTGGCGAGCCTGGGCCAGAGCATCCAGACCGTCGTGCTGGCGATCGCCTTCGTCAACGCGCCGATCTACCTGCGCCTGATGCGCGCGCAGGTGATGTCGATCCGAGAGATGCGCTACGTCGAGGCCAGCCTGGTCGCCGGCCTGTCGGACCTGCGCACCATCTTCCGCCATATCGTGCCGAACGCGATGGGCCCGGTGCTGGCGCAGCTGTCGGTCAATGTCGGCTGGGCGATCCTGCTGACGGCAGGCTTGAGCTTCGTGGGCGCGGGCGTGCGCGCGCCCACCCCAGAATGGGGCAGCATGATCGCCATGGGGTTCCAGAGCGTCGTCACCGGCCAGTGGTGGCCGTCCGTGTTCCCCGGCCTGGCGCTGGCGGTGAGCGTGTTCGGCTTCTCGCTGGTTGGCCTCAGCATCGAGGTGTTCGCCGATCCGGTGAAGCGGCGCGGATTGCTGCGCGACCTGGAGGCTGCGCGCATGGCCGGCGATGCGCGCGCGACTCCGACCATCGCGGGCGCCGGGCCATGAACGTTCTTGCATTCATCGGCCACCGCCTGCTGTTCATCGCCCCGCAGCTGCTCGGCATCGTGCTGGTCAGCTTCCTGTTGGTGAAGTCGATCCCCGGCGATCCCGCGGTGCTGATGCTAGGTCCAACGGCAACGCCGGAGGCGATCGCGTCGCTGCGCAGCAACCTGGGCCTGGATCATTCCCTGCCGGTGCAGTTCTGGATCTATCTGCAGCATCTGGCGCTTGGCGACCTCGGCACGTCCTGGCAGACCACGCGGCCGGTGCTGGAGGACCTGCTCCAACGCTTTCCAGCCACTCTGGAACTGGTAACTTTCGGCCTGCTCGCGGCCGTGGTGATCGGAATTTCGCTCGGGCTCGCGTCGGCGTTCAACAGCCGCGGCATCCTGGCGCGGATCGCCGACTTCTACGGCCTCGGCGCCGGTTCGCTGCCCGATTTCTGGCTCGCCCTCGTCCTCATCTTCGTGTTCTATACCCTGCTGCAATGGGTGCCGGCGCCGCTGGGCCGCATCGACATCGCCGTCATCCCGCCCGATCCCATCACCGGCTTTCTCACCGTCGATTGCCTGCTGACCGGCAACTGGGAGGCGCTGCGGTCGGCGCTGGGCCATCTGCTGCTGCCGGTGCTGACGCTCGGCCTGATCAATGCCGGGCCGATCCTGAAGATGACGCAATCCACGATGGAAAAGATGCTGCAGTCGGATTTCAGCCACTACGAGGTGCTGTGCGGCATCCCGCACCGGATGGTGGTGCGGCACGCGCTGCGCAACGCCCTGCCGTCGGTGGTCACGATCGTCAGCGTGCTCTATGGCTACCTGATCGGCGGCGCCGTGCTGGTGGAGATCGTGTTCAGCTGGGGCGGCGCCGGCCAGTACGCCGTGCAGGGCGTGCTCAATTCCGACCTCTATCCGGTGCTGGGATTCGTGCTGTTCTCCGCCATCTTTTCGCTGTTCGTGTATCTCGTCGTCGATATCATCTATTTCACGATCGACCCGCGGATCGGACATTGAGGGACGATACGCCGATGCACGCGCCTGTGGCACCCGGTTCGCTTCCCGCGCGCGCCGCGGCGCTGGAGATCACCGGACTGCGCGTCGAGTTTCCGACCATCACGGGCCGGCCGAAAGTCGTGATCCGCGACCTCGATCTTGCGATCGGCGCCGGGGAAATTGTCGGTCTGGTCGGCGAGTCCGGCGCCGGCAAGACCACGCTCGCCCGCTCCATCCTGAACCTGACCCCGACGCCGGGCCGCATTGCCGCCGGCAGCGTGCGCTTCGGCGGTCTCGATCTGCTGCGCCTGCCGGAACGCGAGTTGCAGCGGATGCGTGGCCGGGACCTGTCCGTCGTGGTGCCGAATCCCCGCGGCGAACTGAACCCGCTGCTCACCGTCGGCGAGCAGATCGCGAACATCGCGCGGGTGCATCTGAGCCGCGACGCCAAAGCGGCGCAGGCGGTCGCCCTGGACATGCTGCGGGCGGTGCAGATCCCCGATCCGGAACGCCGGATGAAGGCCTATCCGCATGAGCTGTCGGGCGGCATGGCGCAGCGCGTCGTGATCGCCATCGCGCTCGTCTGCTCGCCACGCTTCATCATTTCGGATGACGCCACCAGCGGCCTCGACGTGACCGTGCAGGCGCAGATCCTGGAGCTGTTGCGGCAACTGGCGCGGGAACGCGACAGCGCGATGCTGTTCATCACCCGCGACGTCGGCATCGCCGCGCATTTCTGTGACCGCGTGGCCGTCATCTACGAGGGCGAGATCATGGAACTGGCGCCGCGTGAGGCGCTGTTCCTGAGTCCCCGGCACCCGTACACGGCCATGCTGCTGGCCGCTTTCTCCCATAATCCGCGGCTCCGCCGTGGCTGGAGCGGTCCCGACACCGCCCTGCGCCCGGACAGTGGGCAGCCGGGCTGCGTCTATGCCGGCCGCTGCCCACGCGCTCAGCCGCTCTGCACACGCTCGAAGCCGGGGCTTGGCGAAGTGTCGCCGGGGCACTGGGCGCGCTGCCATTTTCCGCTGGAGACGGCATGAGCGCGGTGCTGGAGGTCGAAGGTCTTTACAAGCGATTCCCGATCACGGGATCGCGCAGCGTGGTGCAGGCGATCAACGGCGTGTCGTTCTCGATCGCGCCAGGCGAAACGCTGGGCCTGGTGGGAGAGAGCGGCTCCGGCAAGACCACGGTCGGGCGCTGCATCGTTGGTCTGGTCGAAGCGTCCGCGGGCACGCTGCGGTTCAAGGGCGAAAACATCTCCATGCCGCGGGCGCGCCGGCCGCGCAACCTGTTCGGCAAGATCCAGCTGGTCTTCCAGGAGCCGGCGGAATTGCTCGATCCGCTGATGCGCATCGGACGCTCGATCGAGGAACCGTTGCTGGCGCTGCGCAGCCCGGCCACGGAGCGGCAGGAACGCGTGCTGCGGGCGGTCGAGCAGGTGGGGCTGCGCAGGGACATGCTCGACCTCTATCCGGCCGAACTGAGCGCCGGCCAGCAGCAGCGCGTCGGCATCGCGCGGGCGATCATCACGCGGCCGGAGCTTATCGTGCTCGACGAGCCGACTTCGGCCCTCGATCCCACCGCTCGCGCCGAGATCATCGAGCTGCTGATGAAGATCCAGCGCGAGCTGGGCACGTCCTATCTATTCATCTCCCACGACCTCAGCACGGTACGTTTCATCAGCCACCGCATCGCCGTGATGTATCTCGGCATGGTCGTCGAACAGGGCGACGCCGCCGAAGTATTCGCGCAGGCCCGCCATCCCTACAGCGTCGGCCTGCTGTCCTCGGTGCTGCTGCCGCACCCGCATCTGTCGTTCGAGGCGAACATCAGCCTCAAGGGCGAGATCCCGAGCCCGATCAACCTGCCGTCGGGCTGCTATCTCGCCTCGCGTTGTCCGCTGGCGGAGGAACGGTGCCGGCAGACGATGCCGCCGGCGGAGGATGTCGGCGGCGGCCATCTCGCGCATTGCTTCCGCCACCGCGACGTGGCGCGCTTCGTTAACATGACCGACACGTTCGAGCAATTCCAGCAGGAGGCCGAACGGATCCTGGGGACCCATCACGGTCTGCCGGCCGCTTGAGAGGGAGACATCGACATGAACAGGCTGCAAGGACGAATGGCGCTCGTGACTGGCGGGGCGCGCGGGATCGGCCGCGCGATCGCGCTGGCCTTCGCGCGCGAGGGCGCGGCAGTCGCGGTCCTGGACCGCCGCAGCGACCTCGCGGAGCAGACGGCACAGGAAATCGCCGCGCTCGGCGCCAAGTCCTTCGCGGTCGCAGCGGATGTCGGCGACGAGGCGCAGGTGAAGACCGCCGTCGCGCAGGTCAACTCGGCGCTCGGGCGCATCGACATCCTGGTGAACAACGCCGGCATCGACACCACGTCCCGCGTCATCGACATGCCGACCGAGATGTGGGACGACATGATGCGGGTGAACCTGCGCAGCATCTTCCTGTGCACGCGCGCCGTCCTGCCCGGCATGACGCGGCGGCAATGGGGCCGCATCATCAGCACGAGTTCGCAGCTTGCGCACAAGGGCGCTGCGGATATGGCGCATTATGCTGCCGCCAAGGCCGGCGTGCTCGGCTTCACGCGCTCGCTGGCGTATGAAGTGGCGCGGGACGGTATCACCGTGAACGCGATCTGCCCCGGCCCGATCGACACCGAGCTGTTCCGCAACATTCCCGAGGCGTGGCGGAAGAACAAGCTGGCCGAGCTGCCGATCGGGCGCGCCGGCACGGTGGACGAGATCGCGCCGACGGCGGTGCTGCTCGCGTCCGACGAGGGTTCATATTATATCGGTGCCTCGCTCAATCCGAATGGCGGCGACGTCATGATCTGAGGGCGCCGCCGCGCAGTCCGCACGGGCCGGCCCGCGCAGACCAGGAACCCGCCGGGTCCGGAGATATCGACGAGGGTGCAGCCACAAAACCTCCGCGCCGGCGGTGCGGCGAGATGGATCGGGCCGGCGGCGCTGGCGCTGTCGGTCCTGTTGCTTGGCGTCCATTGGCCGGTGATGAAGATCGGCCTGCGGGAGTCATCGCCGCTCTGGTTCAGCAGCGGCAGGCTGCTGGCGGCGGGCCTGCTCGATGCGCTGGTCCACCGCGCGGCGAATGGCCGATCGTCCTGGTGCTGGGGGTGTTCCAGAGCGCGCTGATGACCGGCCTCATTACCGTCGGCGTCAGCACCGTCGGCGACCTGCTGCTGCTGCCGTTCGCCATGGTGATCGAGGGCGGTGTGCCACGCGCCAGCCTGTCGGCAGGGTTCCTGCTGCCGTTCGCCTTTGTCAGCATCTTCGCCACGTTCGTCGCATTCTGGCTGGTGGTCGAGGCTGGGGCAACTGGCGACGCCGGTGCTCGGGGTCGCGGCGTCGGAAATCTGGCTCGGGGAGATGCCGAGCACCGACAGCCTGGTCGGGCTGGCACTGATTCTCCTCGGCGTCGGCGTATCGGCCGGGTTCTGGCCGGCGCAGCGCGTGCCCGTTGCGCAGCGGCACTGACGGCCGGGCGCCGGCTATGTCGCGAGGCTGCGCATCTCCCGATAGAGATCGGACTTGCCTTCGAAGCCGATGCCGGGCAGGTCGGGCATGGCGACGTACCCGTTCTCGACCCGCACCCCGTCCGGGAAGCCGCCATAGGGCTGGAACAGGTCGGGATAGGACTCGTTGCCGCCGAGGCCGAGCCCGGCCGCGATGTTCAGCGACATCTGATGGCCGCCATGCGGAATGCAGCGGCGCGGCGACCAGCCATAGGACGCCAGCATGTCGAGGATGCGCAGATACTCGACGAGGCCATAGCTCAGCGCGCAGTCGAATTGCAGCCAGTCGATGTCCTTGCGCATGCCGCCGTAGCGGATCAGGTTGCGCGCGTCCTGCATGGAGAACAGGTTCTCGCCTGTCGCCATCGGCTTGTCGTAGTGACAGGCCAGTTCCGCCTGCAGTTCGTAATCCAGCGGGTCGCCCGGTTCCTCGTACCAGAACAGGTCGTAGGCGGACAGCGCCTTGGCGTAGGCAATGGCCTGCGGCAGGTCGAAGCGGCCGTTGGCATCGACCGCGAGCCTCTGGCCGGCGCCGAGGATCGACAGCACCGCGTCGATGCGCTTCAGGTCGTCGGCGAGCGGTGCGCCGCCGATCTTCATCTTCACCGTCGAATAGCCGCGGTCGAGATAGCTGCGCATCTCGTCCCGCAGCCGGCCGATGTCCTTGCCCGGATAATAGTAGCCGCCGGCGGCATAGACGAACACGCGCGGATCGGCCGCGCCGTGCGCGAAGCGTTCCGCCAGCAGGCGGAACAGCGGCTTGCCGGCGATCTTGGCCACCGCGTCCCACACCGCCATGTCGATCGTGCCGAGGGCAACCGAACGTTCGCCATGCCCGCCCGGCTTCTCGTTGCGGAACATGGCGGCCCAGATCCGGTGCGGATCGAGATTGCCGCCGTCCGCGGTGGCGAGGCTGGCGGGATCGGCATCCAGCAGGCGGGGACGGAACCGCTCGCGGATGAGATGTCCCTGGCCGTAGCGGCCGTTGGAATTGAACCCGTAGCCAACCACCGGCCGGCCGTCGCGGATCACGTCGGTGATCACGGCGACCAGACTCAAGGTCATCTTGCTGAAGTCGATGTAGGCATTGGCGATCGACGACGCGATCGGGACCGTCCGCTCACGCAGATCGACGATGCGCATTCCACTTCCCTCCGGTGGCGAGCGGGGTCGCGACCGCCATCACGGTGCGAATGCGCCTATCCTGCCGCGCCCGCATCCCACCATTTCAGCATGTCCAGGCCATTCCAGTGCAGCACGCCGTCGTGGCGGTTGATGTACTCATAGACAGCCTCAAGGTAGCTGATGCGGTGCGGCTGGCCGGAAATATACGGATGAATGGCGATCGCCATGAATTTCGGGCGCTCCGCCCCTTCCTCGTACAGCCGGTCGAAGCTGTCCTGGCAGCGCCTGAGCCAGTACGGCGATTCGTGGTGCTGCACGATCATCGTCGGGATATCGTTCAGTTCCACGGTATAGGGCAGCGTGACCAGCTTGCCGTGCCGGGTCTGGATCTCCGTCGGTTCGTCGTCGTACACCCAGTCGCCGATGTAGCGGATGCCGGCTTCGGCCAGCAGGTCGGGCGTGTCCTCTGTCTCGGTCAGGCCGGGGCCGAGCCAGCCGACCGGGCGCGTGCCGGTGAAGGCCGTGATGGTGTCGAGACTCTTGCGGATCATCCCGGCCTGGTCCTGGATGCGATGGATCGGCATCTGGTCCCAGGCGTGGCCCATGAACTCCCATCCGGCGTCGCGCGCCTGTGCGGCGACACGGGGATAGTCTTCGCAGACGCGGGCGTTCACCGACAGCGTCGGACGGATGCCGAGCGCTGCGAACAGGCGGAAGAAGCGCCAGACGCCGACGCGCATGCCGTATTCGTGCCAGGCCCAGTTGGGCACATCGGGCAACAGCGGCTGGCCGGTTGGCGCCGGCAGGATCTGGCGCGCCATCGGCCGCCCGATGTCCCACACCTCCAGGTTGACGATGGTCCAGACGACGAGCCGGCTGTTGCCGGGCAATGAGATCGGCGGACGGTCCACGATTGCCGAATAGGCAGCACGCTCGCGTGGGATCATGGCGGCATCTCCTGGCACGCCCAGCCACGCGGCGACAGGCCGCGTGGCCGGTGCGCTGCGGCTACTTCGGTGCGGGAATCGGCTTCACGAGGTTTGGCTCCAGCCAGTCTGCCGGGGCCGTGCATTTGGTGCAGTTCACACCCGGCAGGTTGTCGGCGTAGCGGAACGGCGGCAGCGGCGTGATCGTTGTGCCCGCCACCGGCTCGCCCTTCTGCACCGCCGTCAGGTTCAGCTCCGGCAGCAGGTCGCCGTTGAGCGAGGTGTCGATGAACAGCGGCGGCACCTTGGCTGCCGGAAACACGTTGCAGCCGTTTTCAAACCGTTCGCCGCTGCACATCTTGATGTCCTGATAGGGCACCCACGGCAGCGGGTATTCGATGTTGTGCCCGGTCGGCTTCTGCTTGCCGGTCAGCACCTCCATCATCGCCTTGAAGGCATAGGGTCCGACGGCTGGACCGGCGCTCGACGAGACGCCCTTCAGTCCCTTGTTCTGCAACGCCAAATCGCCGATCGCCAGGCGATAGCCGTTGTTCGACTGGCCCGCGATCACCACCAGCCGGTCGGGGCGGTTCTTCATGACCGCCTGTAGCGACCCGTACGTGCCATCGACCGTCCAGATGGCATCGAGGTTCGGATGCGCCGCCAGGATTTTCGAAACACCTTCCTGCGACAGGGCATCGTTCCAGTTGCCGTAGAATTCGCCGACGATCTTGATGCCGGGGTACTTGTGGAAGATGTGGAACGCCTGCTCGTCATAAACCTTCGTGACACTGGTGCCGGCGACGCCATGGTTGATCACCACTTCCCCCTTGCCGCCCATCGCGTTGACCATCCACTGCGCGGAGTTCGAGCCGTAACGCGCGGTGATGTTGCTGACGTTGTAGGCGCATGGCTCGGTGACAGTCGAGTCGTACGTGAAGACCAGCACGTGCTTCTCGCAGGCTTGCCGTACGACGCGGTTCAACGCGGTGGACGACAGCGGATAGATCAGAATGGCGTTGGCGCCAGCCGCCACCATGCTCTGGATATCGGAAATCTGCCGCTGCACATCGGTGCCGGAGATCACCGTCTTGAACTCTACTTCCTTGTCGTAGGGCGGCGTCTCGGCCAGCGCCTTGATGCCGTTCGCGGCCGCGGCCTGCCAGATGTTGCCGCTGTAGCTCATGTCGAGGAACACCTTGTAGTGCTCGGCGTGCGCCGGCGCCGCCGTCGCCAGGCTGCCGGCGGCCAGCGCCGCCGCGCCATACAGAAGCGACCTCGCCATGCCTTTCATTCGCCTCGATGATGCATTCATGACAGCATTCCCTCCTTCCTTTCCGATTAGCGTCGGAGCGCGCCCCACCGCTCGCTTTGCAGCAGCAGGGCAATGACGATGATTGCGCCTTCGATGATGTCCCTCAGGCCCTGTGACAGGCTGAGGACGGTGATCACCGTTTCCAGCGCACTCAGGAACAGCGCCCCGGCGAACGTGCCCAGATACAGCCCCCGCCCGCCGGTCACGCGCGCGCCGCCGATTACCACCGCCGCGATGGTCGGCAGCAGCAGCGGATTGCCCATGTCGAGCGTGGCGGCGGACGAGTAGCCGGCGAGCAGCAGGCCGGACAGCGCGGCGCATAATCCGCTGATGCCATAAGCCAGGATCGTCAGACCGGCGATCGGCAGCCCGAGCACCTGCGCCGCGCCCGGACTGCTGCCGAGGGCATACAGCTTGCGCCCTTCGCTGGTGCCGTTTTGCAGCAGCGTCGCCAGGATCACGAAGCCGAGGATCAGATAGACCGGGATCGGCACCCCGAGCCAATGGCCGCTCATCAGCGCCTGCAACGCCGGCGCCACCGGTTCCTGCGCGAGCCCGGACGTGAAGCCCAGCCCGACACCGAAGAACGTGATGCCGGAGGCGAGCGTCATGATGAAGGGGGGCACCTTGGCCAACGCGATGCCGATGCCGTTGATCACGCCGATGCCCGTACAACTGGCGAGCGTGGCCGGAACCGCCCAGGACAGCGCGTCATCCCGCCCGTTGGTCAGCACCGAGATCATCATCGCGCTGAGACCGACGACGACGCCAATGGAGAGATCGACGCCACCGAGCAGGATCGTCAGCCCCTGGCCGAACGATGCCACCACCAGGAAAATCGACGTGACCAGCACCGCGCTGAACTGCTGCACTAGGCCGGAGCCGGGGTTCATCGCCTTGGTGGCGATGATCAGCAGGATCGCGCAGACCAGCACGATCACGGCCGGCAGCAGGTCGGGGTTGATCCCGCCCGGGCGGCGCAGCGGCTGCGCCGTATCGGCGGACAGCGGCTCAGCCATGGCGATCGACTCGCGTTCGGCCATTCAACTCGGCCTCCGCCGCCGCGGTCGTGACAACGCCGCCGAGAGGCCGCTCACGAAGATGGCAACCAGCATGATGATGCCGCTGAATACGTTCGTATAGAATTCCGCCGCGCCCAGCGCGAACAGCATCTTCTGCATCACGGTCAGCAGACCGGCGCCGACCACGCTGCCGAACACGCCGCCGCGCCCGCCCGCGAGCGACGTGCCGCCGATTGCGACCGAGGCGTAAATGAACAGCAGGAACGAATCGCTCGCCCGCGGGTCGCCGCTGCCGGTTTCGGCACTCAGCATGTAGCCGGCCAGGCCATAGGTCACCCCGGCAAGCACGAACGCGACCAGCTTGGCGCGGCGCACGTCGAGGCCGGAGAGCCGGGCGGCGTTCTCGTCGGTGCCGACGGCATAGATCGCGATGCCGGCGCGGGTGTGCGCGAACAGGAACCACAGCGCGAGCAGCGCCGCTATAATGATCGCGGCGACCGGAAGCGCACGGCCGAGATCGCCGGTCAGGCCGTTGGCGATGGCATCCGCGACTTCGCCGCCCGGCGCCGACAGGATCAGCAACGCGACACCCTCGCACGCGATCATCGTGCCGATTGTCACCGCCAGCGATTGCAGTCCGAGCGCCGCCACCAGCCAGCCATTGAGCAGGCCGGCGGCGCCGCCGATCACCATCACGGCGACGAGCGCGCCGGCCCAGCCCAGGCTGCCGGTGCTGGTCGTCGCGACCACCGCGTTGGCGATCGCGATCACGCCGATGCCCGAGAGATCGAATTCGCCGGCGAGGATCACGAGGGTGAGTCCCGCCGCGGCGACCGCCAGCACCACGGTGTTGTCGAGCAGGTCGGTGATGCCGGTCAGCGAAAACGCCGTCGGCGCGCGGGCGCCGTAGACGACATACATCGCGGCGTACAGCAGCACAGCGATCGTCGGCCCGCTCGCCGGACGGAACCGGGGCAGCCGGAAGCGAACTTCGTTCATGACCGTGCCGCGGGCTGCGCGGCCTCGGCGGCCGGGCGCACGGCGTGGCCGGCGGCGAGCGACAGGATCAGTTCCTGTGACAGCGCCGATCCCGGCACCTCGCTGATCACCCGGTTGCGGTACAGCACCAGGCAGCGGTCGCAGAGATGCACGAGTTCGTCGAGTTCGGTCGAATAGAACAGGATCGCGCCGCCGCCCTGCGCGAAGCGGCGCATCATGCGATAGACGCTCTGCTTGGCTCCCACGTCCACGCCGCGCGTCGGATCGAACAGCAGCAGGCAGCGCGACTGTGCGATCAGCGCGCGCGCGAGCACCGCTTTCTGCTGATTGCCGCCCGAGAGTGCGGCAATGCCGAACGGCAGGTAGTGCTCCGGCAGGTCCACGTCGGGAATGACGCGGGCCACGAGCGCGCGCTCGCGCCGCCGGTTCAGGAAATGCAAGGGACTGGCGCGCTCGATCACCGGCAGGGAGATGTTGGCGACGGTGCTGAGGTCCTTGAAGATGCCCTCGGTCTTGCGGTCCTCCGGCACCAGCACCACGCCGGCGGCACGCGCCGCGCGGGGGGAGCGGAGGTGGCGTGCCACGCCATCCACCGCGATACGGCCGCCGCGCAGCGGATGCAGCCCGACCAGCGACTTGAACAGCCGGGTCTGGCCATGGCCTTCCAGCCCGGCGATGCCGAGGATCTCGCCGGGGACGAGCGAGAAGCTTATATCGTCCACGCCTTCGCCCACCAGATGCTCGGCTGCCAGCGCCGGCGGCGCCTGCGCCCGCACCGCGGACGGCGCGCTGACGAACTGCTCGACGGCGGAACGTCCCGCCATGTTCCTGAAGATCTCGTCGTCGCTCATCTCGGCGACGTGGCTTTCGAGCACCTTGCGGCCGTTGCGCAGGATGACGCAGCGACGGCACAGCCGGCGGATCTCGTCGAGCTTGTGGCTGATGTAGAGAATGGAGGCGCCGCGCGCCGCGGCCTGCTGGATGAGGGCGAACAGCCAGTCGCGGTCGGCCAGGGCGGCCGTCGGTTCGTCCAGCAGCAGCAGCCGCGGTTGGCGGAACATGGCGCGCACGATCTCGACGCGCTGGCGCTGGCCGAGCGGCAGATCGCCAACCGGCGTACCGGGACGGATGTCGGTGATGCCGTGCGCAGCGAGGATGCCCGCGGCCTGCCGCTCCAGTTGCCGCAGCGGCACCAGCCCGGCGCGGTTGGCCGCCGGGCGCGGCAGGAACAGGTTCACCGCGACCGACAGCGTCGGCACCAGGCTGAGTTCCTGGAACGCGGTGGCAACGCCCTGCCGGCGGGCGTCGCTGATGGTGGCGGGCCGGTACGGCGCGCCGGCGATTCGCATCTCGCCCGAATCCGGCGCAATGACGCCGCTCAATGCCTTGACCAGCGTGGACTTGCCGGCCCCGTTCTCGCCCAGCAGGCCGCAGACCTCGCCGGTGTTCAGCACGAACGACACGTCGCGCAGCGCCACCGTGGCGCCGTAGCGTTTGTCGATCGCGCGAACCTCCAGGACGGGCTGGGCAGTAGCCATGGCGTTTCAGGGCAGCGTTGGCGGCGCGGCGGGCGCCGCGTCCGTTGCGCGATCCAGCACGTCGCTCATGCCGTCTGCACTCCGCTGCGCTGGCCGGACGGGGTGGTGCGCCCGGCATGGTCGGACCACTGGCGTTCGGTATGACCACAGCCCAGGCCGTTGGTCAACATTAATCTTGACCAACTACGGACGCGACGTGCATCGTCGGTTGTCACGGGCGGCGATGCCGACAAGCGGGCGGTCGGACCACCCCAGCAGTCAGGCCATTTCGGGAGGGGCGGTGAGAAGGAGCGTGCGGTCAACCGTATCGCAGTCGGCGGTTCGCAGGATACAGGCGATGATTCTGGACGGCACGTTCACCCCCGGAGAGCGTTTGCCGGCCGAACGCCAACTCGCCGCGCAACTGTCGATCAGCCGCGCCTCGCTGCGCGAGGCGCTTTCGACCCTCGAAACCCTCGGCCTCGTGCGCGGGGAGCCGCATCGCGGCACGTTCGTCAGGGCCGACGTGGCACCCGACGGCGCTACGCGGGCGCCGCTGCTGTCGTTGCCGATCTGGCGCTTCGCCAGCCGCTATACGTTGCCCGAAGTCTATCAGTTCCGGCTGCTGACCGAAGCCTACGCGGCACGGCTGGCGACGATGGCGATTACCGATGCGCAGTTGCTGGAATTGCAGCGCATCGTCGAGGACCACAAGGAAGCCACGCGCCAGCCGGATTTCGTGGCGGCCTCGCAGTCGGATTTCGATCTGCACCACCGCATCATGCAGATCTCGGGCAACCGCATCCTGGCCGACCTGCACGAAACCTACCGCGCCGTGTTCGAGGAAAGCCAGCGTGTCCCGGTCGCGCGGCATGAACGCGTCTGGGAAACGGTGGACGAGCACCAGAAGCTGATGCAGGCGATCACGCGCCGCGACCCCGACGGCGCCGAATACTACATGCGGCTGCACATCATCCGCGCGGCCGACCGCGTGGGCATTGCGTTGAGTGACACGCCGCGCCGCCTCGTCGGAGCGGGCGGCGCAGCCCGCACCGCCGAGAGCGCCGCGTAGCTCGCACCGCCCGGCCGTAGAAGGAGAGGAAGGATGGCGAAGGAGATTCTTTGCGGCTTCGGCATCGACGTCGATGCCGTCGCGGGCTGGCTCGGATCGTACGGCGGCGAGGATTCGCCGGACGACATTTCGCGCGGCCTGTTTGCCGGCGAAGTCGGCGCGCCGCGCCTGGTCGAACTGTTCCGCCGCTTCGGCATCAAGACCACCTGGTTCATCCCCGGCCATTCGATCG
The DNA here is from genome assembly GCA_963786445.1 of uncultured Pseudomonadota bacterium. Lineage (GTDB taxonomy): Bacteria > Pseudomonadota > Alphaproteobacteria > Acetobacterales > Acetobacteraceae > JAFKFJ01. The sequence continues at coordinate 20,216 of CAWAZU010000028.1, read as the reverse complement.
AGACATTTCCCGAGCAGATGCAGGCGGTCGCCGCGGCTGGCCACGAAGTCGGCGTCCACGGCTACAGCCACGAGAACCCGATTGCCATGACCCCGGCCCAGGAGGAGGAGGTCCTGGACAAATGCATCGAGCTGGTCAGCAAACTCTGCGGCAAACGGCCGACCGGCTATGTCGCCCCGTGGTGGGAGTTCAGCCCGATCACCAACGAGCTGCTGCTGAAGAAGGGGTTCAAGTACGACCACAGCCTGATGCACCACGACCACCAGCCGTACTACGTGCGCGTGGGCGACAGCTGGACCAAGATCGACTATTCCAAGAAGGCCAGCGAGTGGATGGTGCCGCTGAAGCGCGGCCGGGAAACCGGCCTGATCGAGATTCCCGGCAGCTGGTACCTCGACGACCTGCCGCCGATGATGTTCATCAAGAAGGCCCCGAACAGCTTCGGATTCGTCAACCCGCACGACATCGAGCAGCTCTGGCGCGACCAATTCGACTGGGTGTACCGGGAATACGACTATGCCATCTTCCCGATGACCATCCATCCCGATGTCTCCGGCCGCCCGCAGGTACTGATGATGCTGGAGCGGCTGTACGCCTACATGATCCGGCACCCCGGCGTCCGCTTCGTCACCATGAACGAGATGGCGGACGATTTCGCGCGCCGCGCGCCGCGCACGAAGGGCTGACGTTCCGCCTGCATGTGCGCGCTGTGCGGCAGCCTCGGCGGCGAGGAGCACTGGTCAACGTGTCAAATCGCTTCCAATCACGACCCCCTTTTCGCGTCCAAATCCGACCCCCTTGGAGGTATCGGATCGGCTGCTCCAGGTCGAGGATAGTCGGGGCTGGTGGTCTGCGCTTCGCGAGTGCAGTGGCGCTTGGATCGCGATCGGTCAGTCCCTGCCGAAGCCTCGTGGTGGCTCGACAGCCTGGAGTTCGGAGAGGTCGAGTTCGCAGATCGCCTGCAACGCCTCGGCGGTGGCGCCTTCGTGCAGGCTGGTCGGCAGTGCCGCCAGCCAGGCGTGGCATTGAGCCTGCACGCTGGTCAGTTCGGCGACGGCATCCCGCCAGCGCTGGATGCGACTGCGTCGGTCGGCTGGGGAGCGGATGCGGCTGGCTGGCTTACCCACGGCTTGAGCAGCTCGGTGACGGGCCTGACGTTCGGCGTCGGTCATCGGCCTGTCGCCGATCGGCTTGCGCGGCATGCTCCACTCCGAACCGTGACGTCACGATATCCGGTTGATGGGGGGTTTGATCAGCTGCGGTTCTTGAAGCGCCAGCTGGTGTTGCCGGTCTCAATGATGTCGCAGTGATGTGTCAGCCGATCGAGCATGGCGGTGGTCATCTTGGCGTCGCCGAAGATCTGCGGCCAATCGGCGAAGGCCAGGTTGGTGGTGATCAGAAGGGATGTGTTCTCGTAGAGTTTGCTGATCAGATGGAACAGCAACTGGCCGCCGGGCTGGCTGAACGGCAGGTAGCCGAGTTCATCGATAACAATGAGATCGTAGCGCAACAGCTTCTCGGCGAGGCGACCACTGCGGCCGGCGGCCTTCTCCTGCTCGAGCTGGTTGACGAGGTCGACAAGATTGAAGAAGCGCCCCCTGGCGCGGGTGCGGATGACGGCCGAGGCGACGCCGATGGCAAGATGGGTCTTGCGGTCAGGCCGAGAACCACATCAAGGCCTGGAAAACGCACCTCGCCGCCGACCGCACCTCGTGCTGCCGCGCCAGCGCCAATCAGATGCGCCTGTTTCTGCATGTCGGCGCCTACTGGTTGATGTGGAGCCTGCGGCGGTTGATGCCGCGCCGCTCGTCCTGGCGGATCGTCCAGTTCGACATACTGCGGCTGCGCCTGCTCAAGCTGGCGGCACGGGTCGAGGTGCTGAAGCGCTGCCTGCGCCTGCACCTGCCGCGGGCAACACCGGATCAGGCCAGCTTCGTGCTGGCGCCGACGCGCATGCCGCGCCTGACCATCTGGGCAACGGGGCCGCCGCCCGCGAACCGCCCAGATCCAATCAACCCCAACGCCCAGCAGCCGCCGCGCCTAACCCAAACGTCCCACATCGGGCGCGCAAACCGTTGCCCAGCCACAGCCTCTCCACAGAACCTTCGCCTCGTGCATAATCCGGGCTAGCGGACCCGGCTGCGTTCGCCTGCTGCCAGCGTGATCTCGGTGATCCGCAGGCCGCACTGCGTGATGCGGGAGGGAAAGGCGTCTTTCAAACCCTCCTCATGGATAGGGATGACGCGAGAAACATCCCCGCCGGCTTCTCTGACCATGACGTCCGTGGTCAGCATCAGGTTGGTCTGGCTGCCGGTCGCCAGCCCGACCGGGATGTACTGCGGATCGGCCGGATCAATGCCGCGCAGGTTTTCAAAGCTGTAGACCAGATCTCCGGCGAGCACCCAGGTATCGCCGCCGCCGCCGTTGCGCACGGTCACGTACATCGAGCCCCAGGTATGGGTGTCGAAGGCGGCGCGCAGGTCGATGCCCGGCAGCACGCCGGCGCGGTCGCCGTCCACGCATTCAAGCCTGCCTTGCCGTGCCAGATCGACGCAACGCAGCACGTCGCCGGGGTCGGTCGCCAGCATCAGCCAGCGAAAGCGCCGGTCGAGCGACATCGCCCAGACCCATTTCGACAGTTCGCGCTCCTGAATGTAGAACTTTGCGTTTGGGAAGGAATTGGTATTGCCCAAGTGATCGAAATGCGCGTGCGTGATGAACACATGGCCGACCTGTTCCGGCGTCACGTCACATTCGGCCAGCACGGTTCGCGGGTCATGCCAGTTCTCGACGCCGAAGGCATCAGCCATGATCTTCCCGTAGTCACGGTTGTTGTAGCCTACATCCACCATCGCGGCGGTGCCGTTGCCCTCGATCAGGACATAGCAGTACGGCAGCTTCCGGTAGCCCTGGTTGTGGGCGCCATAGACGATGCCGCTGACATGATACTTGCTGACGTAGCTGTATTCGAGCACCCAGATCGAGTAGTCGGCCATCGTTCATCCTCCCCCTGTTGTATCGACCGTCCGCACCGCGGGATGGCTTGCGCAGCACCCCTGCGCGAAAGCCACGATCTCGAAGCCCGGCAGCGCGCCGGCCGCCCATTGCAGATGCCGGTAGCCCTCCTGCAACGGCGCCTGGACGGCCGCGATCGTCGCGTCGTCGTGCCTGCGTAGGTGCGCGATGGCCGTCAGCGCGGCGCCGACCGCCGCCGCGGCCTGTAGCAGATGGCGATGGTGGTGCGCCGCGCGCGGCGTCGGCACGGCATGCCGGAGCCGCTCGTGGGCCTCGGCACAGCACGCGGCGGCAGGCGGCAGACCAGGGTGGCTCCGCGCCTCCGCGCTGCCGACCGCCGCCAGCAGCAGGATGCCGGCGAGCTGGCCGGCCGCCTGGCGCAGCAGATCGAACGGCGGACGCGTCGCCAGCACATAGGCCAGCGTCGCCGCGTCCACGCCGGCCGCCATGATGTCCTCGGGCGGCGGCGGCGCGGCCGGCAGGCAGGGGCCGAGGCTCGGCGGCCGGCTGCCGTATTCGAGGCGGCGGCCGCTCACGGCGGCCCGGCCGCGCGGGTCGAGCCGCGCTCGATCAGCGGTCCCGGCAGGACATGCGTCTGCAAAGCAGTCACCCCGTCGCGCAGGCAGGCGGCAATGAACTGCACGGTACGCTCGACCATCAGCGCGACCGGCTGCTGCACGGTGGTGAGCTGGTAGGAGGGCCAGGCGGCCATCGGGATATCGTCGAACCCGATCACCGAGACATCCGCCGGCACCCGCAGCCCGAGTTCCTGGCGCAGAGCATCCATCCCGCCGAGTGCCGTGATGTCGTTGGCGTAGAAGATGGCATCCGGCCGCGTCGGCGCGATGTCGAGCGTGGCGGCATAGCCGGCCTGATAGCCGTAGTCCTTGCCGCCACCGCGCGCGTGCAGCGTCACGCCGAGTTCGCCAAGCCGCCCGAGAAAGCCGAGTTCGCGCTCCACATTGGTCGAGGTGTCGGCGCGACCGGCGACGAAGGCCAGTCGGCGATGGCCACGTGCCACCAGAAAATCGGCGACGGCGCGGCCCCCCGCCACATTGTCGCATGTCACGGTCGTAACCGCTGCCCCTGGCACCGCCCGGTTGAACAGCACAGCCGGCCGCCCGGTCGCCGCCCAGGCGCCGGCGACCTCAGAGGAGATGGTGGCCGACGCGATCACCACGGCATCCACCTGGTATTGCCGCAGCAGCGGCAGTTCGCTGTCCACATCCTGATCAGGCGGGACGTTGAACAGCAGGGTCTGCAGCCCGATCCGTTGCAGGCTGCGCGTCAACTGCTCCAGCACCTCGGGATAGAACGGGTTGGTCATGTTGGCCATGACGATGCCGACGATGTTGCTGCGCCGCGTGCTGAGGCTGCGGGCGATGACGTTCGGCTGGTAGCCGAGCGCGGTCGCCGCCCTGATCACCCGCTCGCGCATCGCCGGCGAGATGCTGGCCGCGGTGCTGAACGCGCGCGAGATGGTTGACTGCGACACGCCCAGCACCCGCGCCAGCTCGCGCGCCGTCACCGGATACTGCCCGGTGCGCAACTCGTCAGGCCGCATCGCCTCGCGCAGCATGCGCCGGCTCAGGCGGCGTTGCGGCCGCCATAGCGGCGGACGCGCAGATCGGCCTGTTCCTTGTGGGCCGCAAAATTCTCGATCTCGCAGAGCCGGGAGCAGTATTCGCCAATCATGGCGCTCGCGGCCTCGCTGACCTCCTGGTAGGTCACGGTCTTGATGAACTTTCCGACCCACAGCCCGCCGGTGTAGCGCGCCGCGCGACGGGTCGGCAGCGTGTGGTTGGTGCCGATGACCTTGTCGCCATAGGCAACGTTGGTTTCCTTGCCCAGGAACAGCGCGCCGTAATTGGTCATCCGCCCCAGGAACCAGCGCGGCTCGCGGGTCAGCACCTGGACGTGCTCCGAGGCGATCCGGTCCGCCTCGGCCAGCATCTCCTCATCGGTATCGCACAGGATCACCTGCCCGTGATCGCGCCAGGCGACGGCGGCGATGTCGGCGGTCGGGAGGCGGGTGAGCTGGCTTGCGATCTCCGCCTCGATGCCGTTGGCGATGCGCGCGGACGTGGTCAGCAGGATCGCCGGCGAGGTCGGGCCGTGTTCCGCCTGGCCGAGCAGGTCGGTCGCGCACATCTCCACGTCGGCGGTGTCGTCGGCGATGATCAGCGTCTCGGTCGGGCCGGCTAGCAGATCGATGCCGACGCGGCCGAACAACTGCCGCTTGGCTTCGGCGACATAGGCGTTTCCAGGACCGACCAGCATGTCCACGGCGGCGATCGCGCCGGTGCCGAGCGCCATCGCCGCGATCGCCTGCACGCCGCCGAGGACGTAGATCTCGTCCGCGCCCCCCATCGCCATCGCCGCGATCGTCGCAGCCGGCGGCTTGCCGCCGAGCGGCGGCGTGCAGGCGATCACCCGCTTCACGCCGGCAACCTTCGCCGTCAGCACGCTCATATGCGCCGATGCGACCATCGGATAGCGGCCCCCAGGCACGTAGCAGCCGACACTCGCCACGGGGATGTGCCTGTGCCCGAGCTGAACGCCGGGCAGCGTCTCGATCTCCAGGTCGTGCATGGTTGCGCGCTGCGCCTCGGCGAAGCGGCGGATTTGTGCCTGGGCGAAGCGAATGTCCTCGATTGTCTGCCGTGGCAGGCTGGCGACCAGGGTGTCGATCTCGTGCTGTGACAGGCGGAATTGCGCCGGCTCCCAGTGGTCGAACCGCGCCGACAGCTCGCGCACTGCGTCGTCGCCGCGCCGGCTCACGTCTTCCAGGATGGCCTCGACCGTGCGGCGGACATTCAGGTCGGCCACTGCCGTCTCCTGCGCACTGATCCCGGTCTTGAGGTGGCGGATCATCCTCGCTCTCCTTTCGTCGCACCCGGGGGTCGGGCGTCAGGCCGCCGCCGTGGCGGCGGCCTGCATCACATGCACGCGGGTCGGCACAGTCAGGGCTGCACGGTCGCCTGCAGCTTGGTCAGGTGGTAGAGATTCGGCGGCGGCGCGCAATGCTGGCAGTTGATCCCGGGCTCGTCCGGCGCTGCCGGCACGTCGGCCGGCAGCTTCTGGATCGTCGCCCCCGGCGTCGGCTTGCCCTCCAGCGCCGTGGTCAGCGACAGTTCCGGCAGCAGCGTCGGCTCGAACACTTCGGTCACGAAGGAGTCCGGCACCTTGCCTGCCGGGAACGTATTGCAGCCGTTCTCGAAGCGGTCGGTGGTGCAGAGCTTCACCGCACTCGCCGGCACCCACGGCAGCGGGTACTGGATGTTGTGCGTGGCGAGCGTGCGCTGCTTGGTGAGCACCTCCATCATCAGCTTGAAGGCATAGCCCGCAGTTGCCGGCGGCGAGCCGGAGGAGACGCCTTGCAGGCCGCGTTTCTGCAGGTCGGGGTTGGCGAGCGCGAGGCGGAAGCCATTGGAGTTCTCGCCCGTCACCGGGACGAGGTTTTGCCGGCCGGCGGCGAGCAGGGCCTTGATCGCGCCGTCCTCTCCGGCCTGCGCCCAGATGCCGTCCACGTCGGGATGCGCGGCCAGCGCCTTCGCCGTCTCCGACTGCGTGGTCTGGTCGTCCCACATGCCGTAATACTCGGCGACGATCTTGATGCCGGGATAGCGCTTGAACACGCTCATCGCGCCGTCGGTATGGCGCTTGTCCACCGAATTGCCGGGCACGCCGCGGCTGAGGAAGATCTTGCCCTTGCCGCCGAGCGCGTTGACCAGCGCCTGCGCCGTGTTCTCGCCGAAGCCGGCGGTGATGTAGCTGACGTTGTACGCGCAGGGCTCGGTCACGGTGGCGTCGTACATGAAGAACAGCACGCCCTTCTCGCAGCCGCGATGGACCGTGCGGTTCAGCCCCGTGGGCGACACGGGGAAGCTGATGATCCCGGCCGCACCGTTGGAGATCATGCTTTCATAGGCCGAGATCTGCTGCTGCACGTCGGTGCCGGAGATCACCTCCTGCAGGTCCACCAGCTTGTCGTACGGCGGCGTGGCAGCCAGCGCCTTGACGATGTTGGCCGCCTCGCTTTGCCACGCATTGCCGCTGTAGCTGAGGCTCAGATAGACCTTGATCTTCTGCTGCGCCATGGCCGGCGCGCCGGCCGCGATACAGAGACCCAGCGTGGCGGCGGCCATCAGCGCCCGCCGCAGGGTTGTTCGGATCGTCATTGTCGCATCCTCCCTTTTGTGATGTGCGATCATTGTCGTGCCGAGCCGGCAGGAGCGGGCAACTCGGGCACACCCGCGCCGGACCGCAGCCCACCGGCCCAGGCATAGAGTTCCTCGCGCAGCAGCAGCAGCGCGAGCAGGATGACCGCGCCGTAGATGACCGTGCGCCAGCCTTCGGCGATGCCGAGCGAGGCGATGATGGTGGACAGCGTCGTCAGCAGCACCGCGCCGCCGACGGCACCGAGATAGAGGCCGCGTCCGCCCAGGATCGACGTGCCGCCGACCACGACCGCGGCGACCGAGGGCAGCAGGTAGCCGTCGCCCATGGTCAGCGTCGCGCCGCCAGCATAGCCGACCATCAGGATGCCGGCGAACCCGGCGGCGGCGCCGCTGATCGCGTAGGTGGTGACGATCAGGCGCCGCACCGGCAGGCCGGCGACATACGCCGCCGCCGCGCTGGTGCCGACAGCATAGAGCCGCCGCCCGAACGGCGTGCGCACCTGCACCAGCGTGCCGAGGACGGCGAGCAGCGCCACCAGCCCGATGATCAGCGGCACGCCGCCAACCTCCTGCGTGAACAGCGCGGACAGTGCCGGCGACGCGCTGCCCCGCGGCGTGCCGCGCGTGACGCCGAGCGCCGCGCCGTAAACGATGATGCCCATGGCCAGCGTCATGATGAACGGCGGCAACCGCAGCAGCATCACGCCGATGCCGTTGACGGCGCCGATCGCGGCCGCTCCCAGCAGGATCGCCGGCACACCCCAGACCAGCGCCAGCGGCGACGCGCCGATCCAGGCGAAGGCGAGGACGCCGCCGAAGGTCATCATGGAGCCGACGGACAGATCGAGCCCGCCGGTGAGGATGACGAATTGCTGGCCCAGCGCCACCACCATGACGAACGACGACAGCACCAGGATGGCCTTGGCCTGACCCCAACTGCCGAAGCCCGGGCTGATCCAGCGGGAACCGAGGATCAGCAGCAGGCTGATCGCGAACAGCGCAATCACGGTCCTGCCCTCGGCGCCCAGGCGCCGTGCCGCGCCGCTCATGTCCGCCCCCCGCGCGCGAAGCGTTCCGACAGGCCGCCGATGAGCACGGCCAGGATCATCACCAGCCCCTGGAAAATGCCGGTGTAGAATGACGACACGCCCGCCGAGAACAGCACCTTCTGAAGCAGGGTCAGCGTGCCCGCACCGATCATCGACCCGGCGACGCCGCCGCGCCCGCCGCTGAATGCGGTGCCGCCAATGGCGATCGCGGCGAACATCAGCAGCAGATATGCGTTGCCCGCATTGGGATTGCCGGTCGCGGTCAGCGCGCTCAGCATGTAGCCGGCCAGCCCGTACAGCACGCCGGCGATGCAATAGGCGCGGAACTTCACGCGGCGCGTCGCGATCCCCGCCAGCGCGGCGCCGACCTCATCGGCACCGACTGCATACAGCGCCACGCCCCAGTCGGTTCGCCGCACTGCCAGCCACGCGAGCAGGACGGCGCCGGCGATCAGCGCCGCGACCGGCACGCCATGCAACTGATCGGTCAGTCCGTAACTGACGAAATCCGGCACGCTGCCGCCGGGCGCATCGAGCACCAGCAGCGCCAGGCCGGAGCAGACGATCATGGTCGCGAGCGTGGAGGCGATGGACTGGAGGTTGACATAGGCGACCAGGAATCCGTTGACCGCGCCGACCGCAAGCCCGGTCGCCACCACCATCGCCAGTCCGAGCAGCGCCCCCTCCAGCCCGTCGCCGATCTGGGTGGCCATCAGCACATTGGTCAGCGCCACCACCCCGGCGACCGAGAGATCGAAGCCGCGGCTCAGTACCACCAGCGTACCGCCGGCCGCCGCGAGCGCCAGCGGCAGCGAGTTGTTCAGCAGGTCGGTGATGCCGGAGACGGTCAGCGCATCGTGCTGGCGGGCGGCAAAGATCGCGAACAGCACGGCATAGATCATGCCGACAACGAGCGTGCCGTTGCCCAGCACGCTTGCCGCGGGACGCGCGGCGGCGGCCTTGGCCGGACCTCTGGCGATGCCGGCCGCGCTCATGCCGGCGCCTCCGTCCCGTGGCCGGTCGCGAGCGAGACCAGATGTTCCTCCGACAGCGCCTCGCCGCTGACCTCGCCGACGATCCGGCCGCGGTACAGCACCAGACAGCGATGCACGAACTGAACGAGTTCCGCGAGTTCGGTCGAATAGATCAGCACGCTGCCACCCTGCCCGACGAAGTCGCGGATCACGCCGTAGATCACCTGCTTGGTGCCGACATCGACCCCGCGCGTGGGATCGAACAGCACGAGGTTACGCGCGCCCGACAGCAGCACGCGGCCGAGCAGCGCCTTCTGCTGGTTGCCTCCGGACAATGCGGAGATCGGCTGGTCGAGCGCACGCTCGGCCAGATCGACGCGCCTGGCGCCGTCGCGCAGCGCGGCGCGTTCCCGCTTGCGGTCAATCAGGCCCAGGCGCTGCAGCCGGTCCAGGATCGAGAGCGACATGTTCTCGCCAGTGCCGAGCCCGAGGAACACGCCCTCGGTCTTGCGCTCCTCCGGCACGAAACCGATGCCTTTGCGCGCCGCCTGCGCCGGGGAGGCCAGCCGGGTCGGGCGGCCCGCGATGGCCACAGTGCCATGCGCGATGCGTGCGACACCCGCAAGCATGCGGAACAGCTCGCGCTGTCCCTGCCCCTCCAGGGCCGCGACGCCGACGATTTCCCCGACATGGACGTCAAAATCGACATCGGCGACGTCGGTGCCGCCAAGACCGCGAACCGCCAGCGCGACTGGGGCCGCCGCCGCGGCGCCTGTCGCCGCGGCGGCACTGCGCCGGTCGGGCGGCGTGCCCACCATCATGCGGAAAATGTCTGCGTCAGTGGTGCCGGACAGGTTGACCGTGCCGATGCTCTCGCCGTTGCGTAGCACGGTGCCGCGCCGGCACAGGCGCCGCACTTCGGCCAGCCGATGCGAAATGTAGAGGATCGCGATCCCCTCGGCGGCCAGGCGTTCGATCAGGCTGAACAGCCATTCCGGCTCGGCCAGCGCGGCCGTCGGTTCGTCCAGAACCAGCAGACGCGGCCGATGGCTGACCGCCCGCACGATCTCGACCCGCTGCTTCTCCGCCAGGGACAGGTCGCCGACCAGTGCCGCACGGGAGATGTCGGAGGCGCCATATTCGGCGAGGATCGCCGTCGCGTGCTGCTGGTTGCGGCGCGCGGAGGTGAGGCCGGCAAACCCCTTGCGCAGCCGGGGCAGCATCAGGTTGGTGGCCACGGTGAGGTTGGGCAGCAGGCTGAGTTCCTGGAACGCCGTCGAGATCCCGGCCGCCCGTGCCTGCATCAGCGAGCCCGGCCGATAAGGCGTGCCTGCCAGTATCAGTTCGCCGGCATCCGGCGCCACGATGCCGCTGAGTATCTTGACCAGCGTGGACTTGCCGGCGCCGTTTTCGCCCAACAGCGCATGCACTTCGCCGGCATGCAGATCGAGGGAAACCTGTCGCAGCGCGGCGGTTGCGCCGTAGGATTTGGCGAGCCCCCGTACCAGGAGCACCGGCTGCACCGGCGCTTTCCGAGAGCCTGGGAGCGTCGCGGCAAGCTGCGGCAGGGATGTCATCGCCTTCACTGGCGAAACGGCCATGCGTGCGGGAGGCCGCCCGGGACCGCGGCGGCGATTCGGTCAGCGCACTTGATATGGGCGCAGGCCGCGGGGTTGACCTTTGATGCCGACCCGCTCATCCGCCCCTCCCCGACGTGACGGCCGTGTCTGTTGCCAGCGTGCGCTGTCGCGCTGGTTTGCCCGGCCGCGTGAACCCGTGCCTCGGACGCCCGGATGCTAGCCGTGTTGCATCCGGATGCAAGCGGCTTTTGCATTTGTATGCAAATTGCGGTCGCCTTCCATTTCAGGGGGAAAAATCGGTGGCGATCAGACCGGTACCCTCTGCGACGCTGGCCCCGAGGGCTTGACCGGCCCGGTGGAACGGCCTCAGTTCGTTCGTCAGGATGAGGAACGCGGCGGGGGATTGGCGTGCCGCCAACCAGCGCCTTTCTGCCGGCACTGGCCGCGTGACCGGACCTGACCTCGACCTGCTGCGCCGCGCCGTCGGTACGCCGAGCGTCACCGGCGCGGAACGCGGGCTGGCGCTGCTGCTCGCCGAGGAATGTCGGGCACTCGGCCTTGCTCCGATGGTCGAGGATTTCCTGCCCGGCCGGCCGAATGTCTGGGCGCATCGGCGCAGCGACGGCGACGGGCCATGCCTGCTGATCGTCGGCCATACCGACACGGTGCATGTAAAGGGTTGGAGCGAGCGCTGGGCGGGCACCGAGCGCGAGGACCCACACGCGGCCGCCGTGATCGCCGACGAGGTCTGGGGCCGCGGCGCGGCCGCCTATTTCGGCGTGCCGGAGCGCGGCGCGGATGCGCTGAAGGCGGCGCACAAGGTGCTCTCTGCCTTGTGCGCGCACTCGGCGGCGCTGGAGGCGGGCGCGGCTCATGGACTGATCGGGCGGTCGTTCCTGCTGGTCACGGGCATCGAAGGCGGCGGGCTGATCGCGGTGCCGGGGCAGGTCAGGCTGAGCCTGATCCTGAAGCTGCGTCCCGGCGATGACTTGGAGGCCGCGCGCGCGGCGCTGGAGGCCGCGGCGCTTGATCCGGTCGCCGCCCCTGACATCGCCATCGCGTTTGCCTACCCGGCCGGCCGGGACCATCCGGTCGGCGAGCTGCCGTGCGAGACCGATCCCGCCCACCCCGCCATCGGCCGTCTCGCCGCGGCGCTGATCGCCTCGCCATCCTGCGCCGTCCAGGTGTGTCCGGGCCTCAGTGAAGCCCCGTTGAAGCCCCATTGGTTTTGCTGAGCATGTTCTGGCTTGTGACATGCCTGGTAACACATTGATATAACTGGCGTTCCCGGCGGGATTCGAACCCACGGCCCCAGGATTAGGAATGATCGGCAAAGCCGCAGGAAACTGCGGTTTTTCCCCATTTCCCCGGCCTCAGGGCATCGCTTGGGCATCGCCGCTGGCCGGTCAGGCAGCAGGCTCCGGTGGTCGCCCCCGGCCAACCGCGGCAAGAGCTATCCCGCGACCCTCCCGGCAAGGGGCGGTTCTGTCCGGCCGAGAAACTCCCGAACTCGAGATAAACCACGCTGGCAGAGGGGCGCGTGGGCTCGCGGCGGCAAAACCCGACCCCCCCCCCGCTTGCCGGCGCGATTTCCGGCCGCTGGCCACCTCGCGGCGCCCACCGATCCTGCGCCGGATGCGATCATGCGCAACTCGCGGCCGATCCGGCGCAGCTGCACCCGTGACCAGCGGCGGCGTCGCGACGCCCAGCTGCGGCAGCTGGCACGGCAGCGCGGATGCCCGGCCGATGCCCCGTCCCCCATTCTGGCATCAGCCCCACGTTCGCGTTGCACGCAAGCTATTGATCAACCGTCAGTCTTGCCGAGCAGAGCGACGCCAGCGCTCCGTCTCCACAATCCTGTGCGCATGGTGACCGAGCGATCGGCGCGCCAGCGCCCGACCCACAGCAGCGCCGAGCGCGGCCGCACTGCCCACGGCCTGTCACCTGGCGAAGCCGCGCCGGAACCGGCGGCGCAGCTCGAGACGCGCAGCCTGCCAGCCCGCGACGGCGCATGCGCCAATGCGCCGCCCACCGCGCAGTTTGGCGCGTCGCCAGCCCCAGATCGGCCGCCGCTACCCTTTCCACCGAGGCCGCTACCCTTACCACCCTTACCGCGCCGCGCTCCCGGACCACGCGCCACACCCGCCGCTGTTCACGGTATTTTATGAGCCTATTTAATGGTTTATCGGCCGCTCGGCCCTTCGGTTGCGTTCCGATGACGTATCGGAAATGGATACGGTAAGGTGGAAAAGGTAGCGGTCACCTTATACACGCGCGATACACGCATCTGTCTTCTTTCCCGCGCGCTATAAAGTGAGGGGTGCCTCTACCACCTTTACCAAGCTGCTCTAAGTCTTTGATGTAGCTCTGTATCTGGTGGGTTCACGTGCCTTTACCGAACCCTTACCAGTGCCGTCGCTACCCTTCCACCCTTGCCGCCATGCCAAAGGAGAGGTGCGGAGAGGCCGCCGCACGATGGCCGACGCGGCAGGCCGCCGTGATCAACCGCCGCGCTGTTTCGCCGCGAGGTCCCCCCAGTAGGTTACGTCCTCGTCGGTGGCGATCGGCGCCGCGCACAAGTCCGGCAGCGCAGCTCCCCGCGCCGCAGCACGATCAGGTCGGCAAGCGCCGAGGCCGCCAATCCGAGCTGGATCATCTCCTCGCCGTCCGTAAGAGCGGCTTCTCCCGTCAATCGGCGCACAAGTATTGCCAGCTTGAAGACCACATCGCCGGCGCCGGCCGCTGGCGTCTCAGCCAGCTGGCACATCGCGTTCCATTCGCCCTGCACTGCAAGCTCGCGGGTAACGTCATCCGGTGTCACCGACGCCGCCACCCCGGCCGCCACTCCTTCTGGCTCAAGGCTTCGCACTCGCCTTGAGCGCCCACACGCGCCTCGCGTCGCACGAAATGCACCAGCGCCCGGCGTCCTGACTGCAAGGGATCGGCATCCCACGGGCGATCGAGCACCGGCGGCGCGGCCCGCGGATGCGCGCGGCTCCGCGTGGCAGCTTCGACGGTGGGGGCGCCGGGGGCCGCGTCTGTGTCTTTGCCGGCGGAACGCCAGCGCGCGGGCGCCTTCCGGGCCAGCCGGAGGGTTGCGAAGCAAAGCGGACATGAGCATTCTCCTTTCGAGACAAAGGGACGGTTGCCTTGACGCGGCAGACCTGTGCAGCCTGTGCATGCACAGAGTGCGCAGGATACGCAGATACACATGATACGCAACATGGGTAGTAAGCGCCGATGACGCAGACCGGAAAAACGCAGCGTGTATCGCTGTTGATGTCGGAGGAGGAGTTGGCGGAGGTTGACGACTGGCGCTTCGTGCATCGCGTGGAAAGCCGCAACGAGGCCCCTCCGGCGCCTGATCGAGATCGGCATCCGCGCGTCGCGCCAGGCGCGCGCTCGCGCCCGTCAGCGTCGAGCGAAGTCAGGCGCCGGCCGGTCAGTGAATGACCAGCTCCTGTCGAGCAGGATCTGCGCGGCAGCCCCCGCCTCGCGCGCGCTCGGATCGCGCCGGCTGCAAAATTTTCACCAGCCGCAGCGTCACCCGGTTGAAGATCGCGCCAACAGCTGCCAGGCAACGGCTCGGCGCGGGTCATCGCCGGCGCGAGGATCGCCAGCAGCTCCCACTCGCCGTGCCGGCGTTCTCCTCAACGGTCACCCGGCTGCCAGGCAACGCATCTTCGAGAAGCGCCTGGAAGCAGATAGCGTCCATCCAGTCACGGCTCGCATCGCGCAGCAGAAGCGCCGATCGGCCAGGCGGGGTCTGTTGTTGCCCCCGAAATTCCGGACAGGGTCAGGTGGTTAAGTTGGCACGGATGAATTCGGCGGGCGAGCGGTAGCGGAGCGCCTTCTGCGGGTGAACCCGGTTGTAGTGGTCGAAGCAGGCAGGAAGCATGCTCATGAAGGTCTGGGCGTCCGGGATCGGGTTGACCCTGACATAGTCGCGCTTGAAGGTGCGGACGAAGGCTTCGGCCATGCCGTTGCTCTGCGGGCTTTCGAACGGGGTTGTCCTGGGCTCGAGGCCGATGCCGCGGGCGAAGCGCCGCGTGTCGCGGGAGATGTAGCAACTGCCGTTGTCGCTGAGCCATTCGATGACATTGGGCAGCTCGTCGACCGCGCCGAAGCGGTGCTCGAGGGCGGCGACCATCAGGTCGCGGACGTGTTCGCCGGCGATGCCGCCGGTGGTGGCGATGAAGCTCATGGCCTCGCGATCGCAGCAATCGAGCGCGAAGGCGACGCGGACGCGCTCGCCGTTGTCGCAGCCGACCTCGAAGCCGTCCGAACACCAGCGGCGATTGCGCTGGGCCACCGCGATGCGGCCGTCGTGGCGACGATCCTCGCCCCCGGCATGGCGTTGCAGCAGCAGGCCATGCTGCTTCATGACCCGCCAGACGCGCTTGTGGTTCGGCGCCGGCGGGGCGCCGTGCTGCTCGGCTGCGCGGCGCAGGATGGCGTGGACGCGGCGATAGCCGTAGGTGGGCATGTCGGCGATCACGGCCTTGATCCGGGCGAGCAGGTCATCGTCCGGCTCGGCGGACGGCCGCGGCGCCGAGGTTCGGCCGGCGTCAGCCGGGCCGTGACGGTGGAGCGTGCCAGCCCCAGCGTTGTGGCGACGGTGCTCACTGGGAACCGTCCCGACCGGGCCAGGCCGAGCGCAGCAGCAGTCTTTTTTTGGGGGCGGCCAGCTCAAGGGCTTCCTTGAGGATTTCGGCTTCGAGCGTCTTCTTGCCGAGCAGCCGCTGCAACTCGCGCACCTGCTGTTGCAGGGCGCGGTGCTCGGAAGCCGGGATCACCTCCTCGCCGGCCGCCGCAGCGGTCAACGCGCCCTGCGCTGCCAGGCGCCGCCAGGTGAACAACTGGTTCGGCCCGACACCGTGACGCCGGGCGACCAAACTCACCGTCGCGCCCGGCTGGTTGGTCTCCTCGACCATGCGCATCTTCTCGGCCGCGCTCCAGCGCCGCCGCCGCTGCACCGAGGTGATCACCTCGATCTTCGGGAAATGATCAGTCATAGCCACGATCCTACTCCTAACCCTTACGGGCGGTGGAGCCATCTCCGGGGATTTAGGGGGCCGCTTCACTGGGTCGCAGGGACCTTGGCCACACCCTACTGGCCGAGCAAGTTTTCTGTTGCACGTTGGCGGCAGCCAGCGGCGCGCCGAGGCCGGCGGTCAGGATCGTGCTGGCGGTGCCGCGCTGCATCGCCGCCTGCTGATAGACGTTGGACGCCGCCGCCTGCACCACCTGGCTGCTCGGCGACGGCGCGGCCTGCACCGTCGGCACCCCCGGCAGTTCGGCTTGGTCAGCGCCGCGGTCAGCAAGGTGGCGCCGAGGCGCGGCGCCGGCACTCAGCGCCGAACCGGCCGTGATGCCGCTGCCGAGGATGCCGGCCGCCGCCCCCGCGCCGGCCGCCAGGCCGCCCGAGCCGGCCGCCATATCAGCCGGGATGCCCACCAGCGCGCCGATGCCAACGTCGCCAGCCTCGGCGCCGAGGCCGCGCCGCCGATGCCGAGCGCGCCGCCGACCGCGGACCCCGCGCTGGCGATCGCGCTGCCGATGGCCGAGAGCGCGGCGCTAATGCCCATCCGCGGCCTCCACGAGGGCTGCGACTACGGGCAGAAGGAATGCCATTTGATTTCTCCGGTCTTCAAGATGGGCTGCCGGCCGCGGGGCGCCCCGCGGGCGCCGCAGCAGCGCCGCGAGGGGAGTGGGGGATTCGGGCGGGTCGAGGACCGCGCCCCGCCTGCTGGCGGCGAACGCGTATCAGCACCTCTCTTTCGTGTTCAGTAGACCGCGAGTTGGGCAGCCGCTCGATCAGCGCGACCAGGTCCGTGAAAACCGGGAGACGTCGCGCGCGGTGCAGGCCGGTGCATCGTCGGATAGCGTCGCATTAGCGGTCTCGATCAGGTGCAGAAGCTGCACGATGTCATGGGTCGGGCGCTCAGCTGCGGGCCGACAGGAGCCGCACCTGGTGCCGGCGCCGGGTAGGCGGCCGGGTAGGCGCGCTGCATTTCGTCCACGCGCGCGGCGTGGTCCGGATGGCGTCCATCGCGATACGCCTCATCGGCCTGCAGGCGGTCGATGGTGTCGCGCGCTGCCTCCGTTGCGGCTGGTCGCGCCGGGGCGGGGGGCGTGACGGCGCCTTTCGCGGGCGCGGCGACCGCGCCCGATGGCGCATTCGCTTCATAAAGCGCCTGCATCTTTCGCACCGCGTCAGCGTGCCCCGGATGGCGCCTGTCGAGATAGGCCTCGTCCCGCTGCATCGCGTAGATCGCCGTCTCACGCGCCGTCTTCGTGCTCGGCACGTCCGCGGCCGTCGCCGGGCTGGTCGCGGACGCGGCTTCCCCGGTGTCCGGCGCTGCTGCTGCGATCTTGCGCAACGCGCGCGTCTGGGCCTCCAGCGCGTCGTGCTGCGGATGCTTCGGATCGCGCATGGCCTGGTGGTAACCTGGCGCCACCGCGGCATAGGCGAGATACGCCCGCGGGCCTCCGGCGGCGCGCCGGCGAACGGATCGGCTCCCTGCTCTTGCGGAATGAAGGTCGGCTCTCGGCCACGCGGCCGGCTCGCCCTTCGCGTCGGCGGGATGCTGCGCTGGAAATACTCGACGACGTCGAGTGCCATCGGGCATATGCGCCGCTCTCGCGGCCCTCTATGGCCCGCCGCCCCCAGGGAATTGTCCGCATCCATTTTTCTATCGCCTCGGCTTCGGCACGCGACCAGCGATCGCGGAATTTCGGCTCCGGGCCGCCGCTGGCGACGATGTCGCGGGCAAGCAGTTTCGCCAGCTCGGGCGTCACGCGGGTTTTCATGGCGCGCTCCCCTCCCTTCGTGATGCTCTTCTCGCCGGCCTGCCGACGCCCCGGCACCAGGCAGAGCAGACCGTCGCGCCCGGCGAGGATGTGCAGGTTCTCGCCGGTCGGATCGCGCTTCCGGCGGGCGGCCTCGGCCTCGTCGCGATCGTCGAAGGTATCGACGGTGTCGCGCAGCATCTTCCGTTCCGCCTCTCCGAAACTGCGTTTCGCGTCCGGATGCGCGGGGTTGATCTGGCCGTTCGGGATGAAGAAGCGGTGCGGCGGCGATCGCCAGCCGCGAACCTCCATGAATTTTCCCGGCTCATCCACGGTAACCTCGAACTGCCTTGCCATCGAGTGGCGGACCCTGCCGTCGATCGCCCCGAGGCTCATGGCGCGCTGCGCATTCGTCGTGCCGACGGCCGCGGCCAGCTCCCGTTCGAGGGCCACCTGGCGGCCGAGAACCTGCCCCAGCTGTGCCGCCAGCGATGTTGCCTGCTCGGCATTCTCGGCGCACGCGCGATACAGGCCGGGGATCGAATGGACGCGGCGGCGGTCCGCCTCCCGTTCGGCGCGCCGGTGTTCAGCATCCGCCTTCGGCTGCAGCTCCGCCCTTCTCCTGCCGGATCGACGCCAGCTCGGCCGCCAGGGCGTGGACCTCTGGGCGAGCTGGTCGGCGCGGGCAAGCGCCTCTGCGTAGCCGAGCTGCTTGCCGTCGTGCAGCTCGTTCTCGAATTGCCGCTGCAGCGCGGCATGCTCGCGCACCACCCGGTTCTCGCGGTCGCTGAGGTCGGCGAGCCGGCCTGCGAGGCTCGGCTCCGTGTCGGCGCCCCGCCCTTCGGTCCGTTTACTTGCTGCTGGCATGTTTTACTATCTCCTTACTTGAGATAACCGAGTCTTGTTTACGGAGGCCGCCCGCGCGCATCGCTATGCCAGCGGCAGGGATTTTTGTCCAGTCGGCCGTCGCCGTGCCGTTCAGCTCCGCCAGTGCGTCGGCGCGGAGCCGAATTCCGGCGTAGTGCGGCACCCGGCGCGGGCCGTCGCGCGGCAAGCTGGTTTGCGACCATCGGGCAGGCCGCGCGAATGTCGCGGCCGAAGCGCTCTTCGGTGACACGCCCTTCGGCACCCATGAGGCCGCGCCACACCCGATAGGCTTGCACCAGGTCGCGCTTTGGCACCTCGGACTTGGCGTCAAGCACGCAGTGGTCACGCACGAATGACTTCACCTCGGAGCCGAGGTCGCGGAACGCGGCGATAGCGTCAGCGGAACTCTCCGGCTGCTTGAAGCGCCCGTGGGCCGCGAGACGCGGCCGCTGACCCTCCGCGGCCCACGCCAGGATCGCCGGCAGCTCGGCCTCAAGGTCACTTTCCAGCTGCAGGTCCTCGGCGTCTTCGAAGCTCCGCGTCAGGCGCAGCACCAGAAGGCGGCTTGCCAGCGCACCGCTCGCGTCCGACAGCGACGGCAGCTCGTTCGACAGCAGCATGAGCTTCATCCGCAACCGCCCGCTCCACGCCTTCGTGTGTTTGCGATCCGCGGTCACGGGATCCTCGCCGCTGATCTTCAACAGCGCACTGCCGATCTGCTGCTGATCAACCCGGCCACCAATGCGCGCCTTGGGGTGATCGCCAGGCTCTTGCCGATCATCGGCTCCAGCCCGAACCGATCGGCGAGACTCGGCGAGGCTTGGCCCGCACACGCTGCCATCGCCCATCAGGGCCGTCAGGACGCGGCCGATCGTGCTCTTCCCGCTGCGGGGCGGCCCAACGATCAAGGCGATCTTCTGCCGCGACGTGTCGGCCGACAGGGCGTAGCCCATCCATTCCTGCAGCGTGGCACGGCTTTGCAGGTCGCCGGGCCACAGCTCCTCAAGAAACCGCATCCAGCGCTTGGGCTCGGGCGCATCCGGCGTCCAGCGCACCGGCGAGGCCATCATGGCGAAGAAGCGCGGCGTCGCATTGTCGAGCAGCCCCTCGCGCAGGTGCAGCAGCCCGTTGGCGCAATTCAGCACCTCGCGCGCCGGTGGCAGCTGCTCATCGCGAGGCCCTCCGGCGCCGGCAGCCAGAACGGCGCATCGGCATCGTCGCTGAGCGGCGCGACGTGTTTCAGCAGCGTCACCACGTCCGCGATATTGCGCACCGAGGGCTTGAACCTCGCGGGTTCGCCCTGGCGATCGCGGCATCTCGATCGCTCGAGGATGCCGCTGACGACGCGCGCCACGTCCAGATCGCTCGCGATGCGGTAATGCGATCCGTTCCACAGGCGGAATTCGTCGCGCCAATAATGCAGGATGCGCGTGCCTTCCGTGGTGAACCTGGGACGCCAGGATATGCCGCGCCGTCGCCATCGGGTCCTTCGGGTCCAGCAGCTCGCCGAGTGCCGGGCCGCCTCCGGCGGGCGGCTCGTCACCCCCGACCTGCGCTTGCGGCCGGCACGCTTGGCGCCTTCCTTGACCGCCCGCACCTCAGCGAGATTGGTCACACCGGGCATGCCGCCCCCGGCGCGCGTATCAGCAGCTCGTTCACGTCCTTCACGTCCGACGGAACCTCAGCAATCAGGATATCGCGGCCCCGGCCAGCGAGATCGGCCACAGCGCGATCGAAAGCCTCTACTGCGGCGGCGTG
>CAWAZU010000027.1:0-22228 GCA_963786445.1 uncultured Pseudomonadota bacterium | reverse complement strand
CGAGCAGCATCTGCAAAGTCGGCAGCAACTGCGCGCGCGTCAGCGGGGCGGCGGTGTGGAACGTGGCGGTGCCGTGGACCGTGGGGTCGATGGTGTAGGACTGGTGCAGCGTGGTGCCGAGGATCTGCGCCGTCACGTCGCGGATATCGGTGTCGGCGAAATCGAGCGACACCTGGCCGGTGCCACCCGCGGCCGGCCTAGGTTGACCCGACGATTGCGGCGGCGTGCCGTAGGCGATCTGTGGCGGCGGCAGCGCCTCCGGCGTGCCGACCAGCCCGTTGCGCCGCGGCGCCGCGGCGGTGTTCTGCGGCACCGCCGGCAGCGGCTCCAGCGCCCCGGGGCCAACTCCGGGCGCCATCCCTGGCGTTGCCGGCACCCCGCAACGCGCCAGCAACAACAACGACAGCAGCCCCGGCAAAACCCCGCGGCCGGTGCGGGGACGGCGGGCCGGCACGGCGATCTCGGCTTCAGGCACGCGAAACTCCCCTCGGTGCGTCTCGCCCCGGCGGATGCGAGCCGAGGGCTTATGCCGAGGTCGTCGCAACGCAGATAGCACGGTTTGTCACAATTGCCCGGTCGCACCCGGCAGCCAGCCCTGTGCATCCAGCGCCGGCGCGTCCCAGGTCATGATGCTCAGCGGGGCGTCCGCCCGGCCGGGCATGAGGCGCAGCACCGCATCGCGCACGAACCGCGCCCGCCCCGGCCCAAGCGCCACCGCGACCACCCGCACCACGCTCGGATCGACGCCGCTCCCCGGCGGCGGCGGCACGGCGGCGGGCGGTCCGGCGATTGCCGCGAGCGCTCGCGCCACCACCGGATCGGCGGCAGCCGGGTCGGGGGGGCGGTCGCGCGCCAGCGACAGGTGCGGCAACAGCCGGGCCAGCAACTCCGGCGTCATGTCCGCCACCAGCCCAAGTTCGTCGAGACTCTGCAGCTTCGCCCCGGGAGGGCCGTAGTCGCGTCCGGCCGCCACATAGGGCGCAGGGTCGGCCGCGTCGGGCGTCCGCCAGGCCAGGATCGCCGCGGCGATCGCGGCAGCCCGGCCACTGTCCGCCCCCACGGCCTGCAGCAGCGCCGTCATCAGCGCGGGCGAGGCGAGGTTCGGGTTGACCTTGCCGGCCTCGTTGCTGACGCGCACGACGACTGGCACACCGCCGACCAGGATGCGGCGCACCGCGCCATCGGCCGGCCAGTACGCCGGGCCGGCGGCGAGCAGATGAAAGGCCGCCTGTTGCACCGCCCCGTCCGCCGCGGCCTCGGCCACCGCGCCCGCGCGCAGATTGGCCGCCAGCCGCGCCTCGCCCCGCCCGCCGGCGGCAATTGCGCCGACCAGCACGGCCAGCAGCGCCAGCGCCACCAGCACCATGACCAGCGCGAAGCCGCGCTGCGAACTCTGCCGGATCGGGCTCACGGCGCGGGCGCGCGCATCGGCGCGGCGACGATCTCCGGCCAGTGGCGCGGATCGCCGGCGGCAAGCACGATGCGGATGCGCACCAGGGCCGGCAGAAGCGGCCCGTCCCATGTGCCCATCCAGCCCCAGGGCGGCGTGCGCGGCCAATAGGCAAGGTCGAGCCGCGTCACTCCTTCCAGCAGCGTCGCCTCGCGCACCGGCGGCGGCGGGCCGAGCGGGCGCACATGGCGGTGCGGCGTGTAGCGCAGCACCAGACGATGATCGGGCGCCACCGCCAGCAGCAGGTCGGCCGCACCGGCAATGCCCGCGCCCTGCGGCAGCACGGCGCTGAAGGCGAGCCGGTCGGGGCTGCCGGCGATCAGCGGCGCGGCGCCTATCGCGCCGGGTTCCATGCCGGCGATCAGCGTGCGCAGCGTGCGGTCGGTGGCATCCAGGTCATCGCGCTGGTGCAGTACCCGCGCCTCGGTCGTCCGCGCGCGCAGCACCAGCCGTACCTTGGCGGCCAGCAGCCCCGACAGCAGGCCGAGCACCGCCAGCGCTGCCAGCACCTCCAGCAGCGTGAAGCCGTTGCGGCGGCTCATGGTGTTGGCGCCGGCGCCGGGGCGACGCGCTCGGTCTGCAACGTCACCGCGCGTTCGTGCCGCCCCGCGCGCCAGCCGATGGTGACGCTGACCGCGTAGAGGCCCACCGGCGGTCCGGCGCTCGCGTCGGCGGACGGCGCTCTGGCGAGCAGGGCGATGCAGACTCTGCCACGCAAAGCCGCCGCCGTCGTCGCCCTGCTGCGTGCCGGCCAGCAGCGGGCCGCTGCGGCCGATCGCGGCAAGATGCGAGCGGGCGCGCGCCACCGCTTCCTCGTAGGCGCCGGCGGTCGCGGTCGCGCCCAGCCCTTCCAGCGCCGCCGCGAGCAGTCCGCCGAGCGCCACCGCGGCAATGACGAAGGCGACCAGCACTTCCAGCAGCGCGAACCCGCGCGTCGCGGAGTGCACGTCGGGTCGCGGCACATGTCGCATGCAAGGATCAGTGCGGCGCCGCGCCCACGAACAGCCGCGTCGCCGCATCCCACACGGCGGACTGGTAGCGCGCGTTCAGCGCTGGTGTCACGGAATGGTAATCGCCGATCGCCTGCATCAGATCGCCGTGCCGCTGCACGAGATGCTGGCGCAGGATCCGCCCGGCGGCGGCAATGTTGAAGCACGGATCGGCGATCAGCCGCTGCTGCACCGCATCCTCCGGCAAGCCGCTGATGCGCGCCAGCGGCGCCAGCCAGACGGTGTTGATCTGCATGAGCCCGAGATCGGCGGTGCCGTTGGCGTTGCGGCTGATGCTGCCGACGCTGCCGCCCTCGACGCGCTGGATCGACGGCAGCACGCGCGGCGGCAGATGCAGCGTCGCGGCCACCATTGCCATGCACGCGAGATACGAAATCGCCATTGTCATATTCCCCGGCTTGGCCCGCGGCGGGTTCTTGCATAGAAGCCTGCCGGAAAGGAACCCGGGCATGCACGAACCGACGGCGCACGACCAGACGCCACCACCGCGGCGCCGCGCCGCCGAGGGCGGCTTCACGCTGCTCGAAATCCTTGTGGTGATCGCGATTCTCGGGCTGCTGATCGGCCTGGTCGCGCCGGCCGCACTGCGCCAGCTTGGCGGCGCGCGCGTCTCGGTGGCGCATCAGGCGATCGAGCGGCTTGGCCAGGTGCTCGATCTCTACAAGCTCGATGTCGGCACCTATCCCGGCACCGACCAGGGACTCGGCGCGCTGGTCGAGCGGCCGGCCGGCGTCGATACGTGGAACGGCCCGTATCTCAAGGGCGAGGCCACTGCACTCGATCCGTGGAAGCGGCCGTTCGTGTATCGCCAGCCTTCGGTACGCCAAGGCCACGACTACGATCTCTGCTCCGGCGGCCCCGACGGGGCGAGCGGCGATCCCGGCACCGCAGGCATGATCTGCAATCCCTGATCAGGGCGCGGCGGCGCGCAGGATGCGCCCGGTCAGCCAATCGACGCTGACCAGCGCGCGCACGCCGCCGCCGGCCAGCGCGATCTGCCCGCCCGAGGAACTGCCGTCGGGCGCGAAGCGGATCGCCGGCGTGCCGGCCAATTCGAGCGCGCGCGGCAGCAGCAGCGGCGGCACATCGACGGGGCGCAGCGCATGCGCGGCGACATCGACGGCAATTGTCACAAAACGATCATCGCGGATGGCGCGACCGCGCGCATCGCGCAGCGCCGCCGCCACCGCATCGGCCGCCGCGCGCGCCTGCGTCGCCGGACCGGGACCGATGCCGCGCGCGACCAGCAACGCGGTCGCCAGGCCGAGGATCGCCAGCACCACCAGCATCTCCAGCAGCGTGAAGCCCGCCGCGTCGCGGCTAGGTCGCGAGATCATTGAGGCTCAGCATCGCCAGCAGCAGCGCGGTGACGATGGCGGCGACCGCGGCACCCATCAGCAGCGTGATCGCCGGCACCAGCAGCGCGATCAGGCGCTGCACCGACACCCGCGTCGCCTCCTCGTAAATCTCCGCCGCGCGCAGCGCCATCGCGCCGAGCTGCGCGGTCTCCTCGCCCAGTTGCAGCAGATGCGTGGTGCGGACAGGAAAGATGCCGGTCTCGCCGAGTGCCGTCGCAAGCCCCCCGCCGCCCTTGGCGCGCTGCGCGGCGGCGCCGACCGCCTCGGCGGCGGCGCGGTTGCCGAGCGCCTCGCGCGCCACCTGCAACGCCGCCACCAGCGGCATGCCGCGATCGAGCAGCGTGCCGAGCGTGCGCGCGAACCGCGCCGCCAGCGCCTCGCGCAGCAGCCCGCCGAACAGCGGCAGGCGCAGCGCCAGCCGGTCGGCAAGCAGCCGCAGCGCCGGCTGCCGCAACGCCTGCCGCGCCGCCAGCAGCAGCAGCGGGATCGCCAGCAGCGCCGAGGGACCGTACGCGCCGACCGCATCGCCGAGCGCGATCAGGATGCGCGTCGGCCGCGGCAGCGCGACGCCGTTCTGCTCGAACAACGGCACGAACTCCGGCAGCACCTGGGTGAGCAGCAGCGCGATCGCGCCGACCGCCGCGACCGTCAGCAGCGCCGGGTAGATCAGCGCCGAGGCGACCGACGACGCCAGGCTGCGCTCGCGCTCCAGCAGTACGGCGAGGCGTTGCAGCGTCGTGCCCAGCGCCCCGCCGGCCTCGCCGGCGCGCACCAGTCCGACATAAAGGCGCGAGAAGCTGCGCGGCTCGCGCCCGAGTGCCGTCGCCAGCGCCGCGCCATCGCGCACCGCGGCGCGCACCCTGTCCATCACGCGGCGGAGGCGCGCGTTCGGCGCCGTCGTCACCACGAAGCGCAGGGCGCGGTCGAGATCCTGACCGGCGCCGAGCATAATCGCGAGTTCCCGCGTGACATTGGCCACGTCCTGACGCGACAGATGCGCGCCGCCACCGAACTGCACATTGCGCAACCCGTCGCGCCAGAATGCGGCTTTATGCGCGGCGAGCGGCAAATTGCCCTGGCGCTGCACCGACGCGATCGCCTCGGCCTCGTCGGCCGCCTCGATCTCGCCGCGCACCACATCGCCGCCGGCGGCGACGGCGGTGTAGCGGAACCGCGCCATCAGCCCTCCGCCCCGAACGCGATCGTCGGCTCGGCCTCGGCGCGCAGGTTGCGCATCACCTCCTCGATGGTGGTGATGCCGGCGAGCGCCGCGTCGATCCCGGCGTCGCGCATCGTGACCATGCCGGCGCCCACCGCGGCGCGCTCGATCTCGCCCTGATCGGCGCGGGCGAACACCAGCCGCTCGATCTGCCCATCCGGGCGCAGGTATTCCGCGATCGCCAGACGCCCGCGATAGCCGGTGCCGCGGCATTGCGGGCAGCCGACCGCGTGCCACAGGCGCGGCGGGTGCGGCGCGCTGCGGCGGGCGAGGTCGAGGCGTTCGACCAGTTCGGGCGGCGGCGCCGCTTCCTGCCGGCAGGCGAGGCAGAGCTTGCGCACCAGCCGCTGCGCCAGCACGCCGCGCAGAACGGCGGTGATCAGGTAGTCCTCCAGCCCCATGTCGCGCAGCCGCGTGATCGTGGCGGCGGCGGAGTTGGTGTGCAGCGTGGACAGCACCAGGTGGCCGGTCAGCGCCGCCTGGACGGCGATCTGCGCGGTCTCCAGGTCGCGGATCTCGCCGACCATGATCACGTCGGGGTCCTGGCGCAGGATCGAGCGCAGCAGCGTGGCGAAGCTCAGGCCGATCTGCGGCTTGACCTGGATCTGGTTGATCCCTGCAAGCTGGTACTCGATCGGGTCTTCTACCGTGACCACTTTGCGGGCTTCGGAATTGAGCGCGCGCAGGCCGCTGTAGAGCGTGGTGGTCTTGCCGCTGCCGGTCGGGCCGGTGACCAGCACGATGCCGTTGGGCAGATCGAGCGCCGCGCGCAGCCCCGCGATCACCGGCGCGGCGAGGCCGAGTGTGGCGTAGTCGAAGCTGACGGCGGTGCGGTCGAGCACGCGCAGCACCACCGTCTCGCCGTGCAGCGAGGGGATCGTGGAGACACGGAAATCGACTTCCTGACCGCGCACCGCCAGCCGGATGCGCCCGTCCTGCGGCAGCCGCCGCTCGGCGATGTCGAGCTTCGCCATGATCTTCAGCCGCGACGTGATGGCCGGCGCGAGGTTCGCCGGCGGGCTGCCTGCCTCCTGCAACGCGCCGTCATAACGGAAGCGCACGCGCAGCCGGTCCTCGAATGGCTCGATATGGATATCGGACGCCTGCGTCTCGACCGCGCGCGCAACGAGCTGGTTGACCAAGCGGATCACCGGCGCCTCGCTGGCCAGGTCACGCAGCCGCTCGGCATCCTCGGCCAAAGGCGCATCGCCGTCGGGCGCGCCGGGCATGGCCTCGGGCGCGGCGTCGGCGTCGCCGTAGAGCCGTTCCAGAGCCGCCTCGATTTCGATCGGCAACGCCACTTCCAGCGTCACCGGGAGGCCAGTCGCGGCGGCGATTGCGGCGGGAATGAATGCATCGAGCGGATCGGTGCAGGCGACCACCAGCCGGCCGTGCTCGACGGCGACGGGCAGGCAGCGACTCGTGCACAGGAAGCGCGGCGCGAGCCGGTCGGAGAACAAGGGCGCTGCGGGGTAACGGGCGGGCGGGGTGATGGTGGTGCCGAGCAGGCTTGCATACGCTTCGGCCAGGCCACGCTCGGTCAGCAGGCCGAGCTGGATCAGCACCAGATCAAACCGCTTGCCGGTCTCCTCGGCGACGCGGCGCGCCCGGTCGAGCATGCGCGCGTCGCACCACCCCCGGTCGCGAAGCAGGCAGGTGAGATCCGCCAGTGTCGGCGTCCCCTCGGCACTGCGGGCCAGCGCATCCATGACGATGCCTCGGTGCGGTCAGACGCAAAAATGCCGGCGCGTTTTCCGCCGCCGCGCCCCCGGCTGGCAAGATGCGATGCGCGCGGCGGGGGCGTTGACCCGAAATTGTCACGCGGACCGGCGAAGCAGGCCCATCGCCGCACTTGCCCCGGGTGGCGGCGGATCGACTGGTGCGTGCCTGCGCGGCTCGACGGGATGGGAGCCGGCACGGGGTCATCCGATGGCGATCCGGATCTCGCCGTCAACCACCTCGGCGGGGTAGTTCCGGCCGGCCTCGGCCTGAAGGCGGGTGGTTCCACGGTCTCGACCGCCATCTCCTGCAGCCTTGCGGCGTAGCGCCTGAGGTGGTCCCGGAATTTCGGACAGGAGGGTAAGCTCGGTTCGCCCTGAGAAGAGGACGGACCCGATGACGGGCAAGCGGACGCGGTATTCGGCGGAGTTCAAGGCGCGTGTGGCGCTGGAGGCGCTGCGCGGCGAGCTCACGACGGCGCAGCTGGCGGCGAAGCACGGCATCCATCAGACGATGGCGGGAGAGTGGAAGCGGCAGGCCATGGAAGGAATGGTCGCGGTGTTTTCCGGCCGGTCGGCGGCACAGGAGAGCAGCAAGGCCGTCGCGGCCGAGGTCGAGAAGCTGCACGCCAAGATCGGCCGGTTGCTGGTGGAACGGGATTTTTTGGCGAAGGCCTCCGGTCGATGAGCGTCGAGCGGAGGCCTTCGCCAAGCGAGCAGGAACGTCAGCGAAGCTGGCGTAAGACCCGAGCGCACCGAAGCTGGCTTGCGCGGCAGAGCTTTGCCCACCCGGCGGAACAGATCGTCTTCGAGGAGCTGACCCAGCGCATCGAGGTCGCCTGCGCTCGGCAGGAGCGGCATGCGGACGCCATCCGCAGGATCATTAAGGCGGGCAACATGCGGGCTCGCCGGATCCTGGTCGAGGGCGCTTGGACCTACCGCCTGCCGGCCCGCATGGGCGAAGACATTGCACGGCGCAACGCGGGCTTGCCGGAAGCGATCAGGGCGGCAGCATGGAAGGCGCAGACGCGGCTGTGCCGTCGCTACCGTCGCCTGCAGAATACCGGCAAGCCGCAAAACGTGATCGTCGTGGCGATCGCACGGGAGTTGGCAGCGTTCGTCTGGTCGATTGCCCGCATGGTGCAACTGCCGGCGCGAACCGCGTAGTCATCCGCAGCAACACGCGACAGTCGGATACGGAAACGGAAACGGAAGGAACAACGCGATTCCAGTCCTGCGCAGCGTTGGCGCGGCGGCAGGTCAGGGCAACCCCCGATCTGATTCGGCGAGTTATCCATCCGCGACCTCGAGACAGAGGAAGGCCCAAGACGAACACCGGTCCTGCGGTACCCAACCCGCGCATCAGAGTCTGATCAACCGTCGTCTTGCGCCGCCGCGTCCTCCCCTGCGCAGCTCGTCATCCGGACACGCCATAACGGCGAGGAAAACCGTGCGACCGAAACCCTGACGGCGAACATGAGAGTCAGAGACCCCAGGTGCGCGCCGATTTACAGCAACTGCGGCACCGTCCTTCAACCGGATGGATAGGCCGCGTGCTCCTCTGACAACCTGCCGCCTCGAAATTCGGGTCGAGGGCGTACAAAGGACTGCGATGCGGAATGCCCAAGACGAAGAGGCCGCCAGTATGTGCCACCATGGCTGCGTGGCATGCTGACGC
The DNA here is from genome assembly GCA_963786445.1 of uncultured Pseudomonadota bacterium. Classification (GTDB taxonomy): domain Bacteria; phylum Pseudomonadota; class Alphaproteobacteria; order Acetobacterales; family Acetobacteraceae; genus JAFKFJ01. Next base: position 13,795 of record CAWAZU010000027.1, on the reverse strand, counting down.
CGCAGAAAACGTGAGGAAACGTATCCATGAAATCTGCAACCCTTGCATCGCTGACCCTTGCCGCCTTGCTCGCCGGGTCTGGAACGGCGCTTGCGCAATCGCAGGAGGGCGGTCCGCGCAATGTTCCTGCCAAGGTGCTTGCAGTGCCGACCGACGTGAGTCCGGGCATGCAGGCGTTCATCGCCCGTCCGCTGAATCCGGACTGGAACGACCAATGGAAAACAGGCGAGGAAGCGCGCCAATACGCCGACAAGCAGGCCGCTGGCGTCGTCAAGACTATCCCGGCGCTAATGGAACGGATGCACGTGAAGATGGAAGCATCCACCATGGACGGCGTGAGAGTGCATGTCATCACGCCCGACGACATGCCGCCAGAGAATCGCAACCGTTTGCTGGTTCACGTGCATGGCGGCTGCTACGTGCTGTTCCCCGGCGAGTCCGGCACGACCGAGGCGATCATGATGGCCGGGTTCGGCCACTTCAAGGTGATCGCGGTGGATTACCGGATGCCGCCCGAGGCTTATTTCCCCGCTGCGCTCGACGACGCCATGACGGTCTACAAGGCCGTCACTAAGAATACCGATCCCAAGAACGTCGGCATCTTCGGCACCTCGGCTGGCGGCGCGCTGACGCTGGAAATGGTGCTGAAGGCCAAGCAGGATGGGCTGCCAATGCCGGGGGCCATTTCCTCCGGCACGCCGATGGCCGATGTGACCAAGACCGGCGACAGCTTCTACACCAATGAAAAGGTGGACAATGTTCTGGTCTCGCCGGACGGCTTCTGCCACGCCGCCACACTGATTTACGCACACGGGCATGACCTGCACGATCCACTGCTGTCGCCTGTGTACGGCGACATGCATGGCTTCCCGCCCACTATCCTGACCACGGGCACGCGCGACCTGCTGCTGAGCAATACCGTGCGCGTGCATCGCAAGCTTCGCGAACTCGGTATCGACGCCGCGCTAAACGTGTTCGAGGCGCAGTCGCATGCGCAGTATCAGTTCGACGACCGCGTGCCGGAGACCAAGGAAGCGTTCAAGGAGATTACCGAGTTCTTCCACGCGCATCTCGGCAAGTAGCCCGCGCGTGCCGCCCGCCCGGTTTCGCACTGGAAGGGCAGCTCGATTTAGGGGGGTCATTGTGGCACGTCTATCAACCATCGTGGCCGAGGTCGGTATGACCGCGATGCAAGGCGATATCGCCGATCAGGGTTCCGTGGTCAGCCACCGACAAGGGCGGAGAGCGAACGCGTCGACGTGCCGCCGTCGATCCACCCAGTGTACGCGCCGGAGACAAAATCCCTCAGTGAAGTGGCCGGGTTGCCCGGTTGCGCCGGAGTGAAAATCCGGCGGCGGGAAGCTCTTTGCGGCGAGCGTAGAGGGCTGGGCGATGAAGGGCGTGGCGGAGCTGTATGGGCGGGTCCGCTACGTGGGCCGGATCGAGGAGATCAGTCGGCGCGAGGCGGCGCGTCGTTTCGGAATAGATCCACGGACGGTGGCGAAGATGCTGTCGTTCTCGGTGCCGCCGGGCTACCGGCGCAGCCGGCCGCCGGCCCGTCCGAAGCTGGATCCCTTCGTGGGGATCATCGACGAAGCAGTAGCCGACGATCAGCATGCGGATCATCAGCTCGGGATCGATCGAGGGCCGGCCGATGCTGCTGTAGTAGGGCTGCAGATGCTCGCGCACACCGGACAGATCGACGAAGCGATCAACCGAGCGCAGCAGGTGATGGGGACGTGCCGGTCGAGGTTGAAGCTGTAGAACAGGGCCTCTTGCAGCACCGTCCGCTCGCCCATCATCGCCCGATCCCTCCGCGTCACCAACGGATTGAATCAGGCGTTACGAAGCCGCCTCAAGCGCCTTTTTCAACACCATCGACCCAACTGCGACATTCGGAGCCGGCCGACCAAGGTCCGGTCTTGGGTATCCGTCCGCCGACTGCCGCCTTGCGGCGCGCTGAGGTGGCTCGTGACCTTACGTCCGCTTTTATGAGCGGCGGGAAGGACAAGGGCGGGTTGACAGATGGAGGTGATCACCGGGGTTGAGCGTCGGCGGCGCTGGCGGCCGGAGGAGAAGCTGCGGATCGTCGCGGAGTCGGAGCAGCCTAGCGCCTCGGTTTCGGACGTTGCGCGTCGTCACGAGATGAGCCGAGGGCTGCTGTGGACCTGGAGGCGCCAGGTACAGACCGGGACATTGGCACCGGCAGCGCCGTCGGTGTTCGTGCCGGTGCGGATCGCGCCCGAGGTGAACCTTGGCGCCCCCGTGGCATTGCCCCACGGTGGTATCGCGGATGCGGATGGGTCTGTGTCAATCGGCGCGCAAAAGGGACCCCCGATCGGCGTCCAAAAGGGACCCCGTGTGAGTGGTGGTCTGGGTGCGCTGCTCTTCGGCCCGGAGCCGTAGGCGGAGGGGCGGAGAGCAGCGCGGCATGACTGGGATGGCCGAACGTGTGGGGCACCGTGCTGGCGGTCGCCGTGCTGGCGGTGGCGGTGGCCGGCCTGACGCAGCTCGGCGCGCCGTTCTTCGTGGAGAACCTGTTCAACGGCGCGATGCTGGTGCTGGCGGTCGGGCTGGCCGTGGCCACGCACCGGCGGCGGGAAAGCCGCGCCGAGGCGGCGGCGCAGCAGTGACCGGCGCGTTCAGCCTGGCGGGACGCCGCGTGCTGGTGACCGGCGCCGCCTCCGGGATCGGCGCCGCCACGGCGCGCGTCTGCGCCGGGCTGGGGGCGGACACGATCCTGGTCGATGTCGCGGACGCGTCCGCACTGGCGCAGGAGCTCCCGCGTGCCGCCGCCCACCGCGCCGACCTCGCGTCGCGCGAGGAGGTGGAGCGGCTGCTGGCAGCAGTCGGCCCCGTGGACGCCGTGGTCGCCAGCGCCGCCGTCTGCCCGTGGGACGACTGGCTGGACGAGGGCTGGGACGAAACGTTTGCGCGCGTCATGCAAGTCAATGTGCTCGGCCCGATCCGGCTTGCCCGCGCCGCGCTGCCACTGCTCGCGGCGTGCGGCCGCGGGCGGATGGTGCTGGTCGGCTCGCTCGCGGGCCGCACGGGCGGGCTGATCGCCGGGCCGCATTACGTCGCCTCCAAGGGCGGCGTCCACGCGCTGGTCCGCTGGCTGGCGCGGCGCGCGGCGCCCCTTGGCGTGCTCGTCAACGGCGTCGCCCCGGCCTCCATCGAGACGCCGATGATGCAGGGCCAGCCCGTGGAACTGGGGCAAATCCCGCTCGGGCGGATGGGTCGGGCCGAAGAGGTGGCCTGGCCGATCGCCTTTCTCTGCTCCGATGCCGCCAGCTACGTCTGCGGCGTCGTGCTCGACGTGAACGGCGGGGTGTTCATGGGTTGAGCATGTCGCCCCAGCCTGCATCAGCAGGTCCACGAGCCGGCTTCCCCAACGACCGGCGAAGCAAAGGAGGAGAACATGAGGACGCCTGTCATCTCATTGGTCGCCGCGAGCATCTTCACGGCGGGGTCCGCATGGGCCGACGGCGTGGTGGACCACGCCAAGGCGGTGGTCGCCAAGCTCTCCGGCCCGCAGACCGAATGGACCGGGCCCACCGCGGCCCCGAAGCCGGCACCCGGAATGAAGATCGCCTATCTTTCCGGCGACGAGAACAACGACATCTGCCGGCTCTACGGCGTGTTCATGGGCGAGGCGGCCGCCCATATCGGTTGGACCGTCACGGTCGTTGACGGCAAGGGAACGCCGACCGGCTGGAATGACGGTATGCGGGAGGCCGTGGCCCTCCAGCCGAACGGCATCGCGATGTGCGCCGATGCGGCGAGCCTGCAGGGGCCGATCAAGGAGGGTCTCGAAAAGGGCATCATCTTCATCGGGCTGCACGCCGCCGCCAACAAGCAGCCGCCGAGTGACTTCATCCAGCCGCCGTTCCTCGTCACGCACGCCGACGTCGATACGCAAGGCGGCGACAAGAACATGTTTTTCCCAGGGAACGGCTACAAGGCCCATTACCTGCAGATCTGGGGCTCAACGAAATAGGCAGGTAGTCGCCCGTGGAGGACGCGGCTTTCAGCGGTCCGGCGACGGCCGCGGCGGTATTGCCCGTAATCTTGCACGTGATGTCGCGAGCGAGCCGCCCAAGCCAGGTACGCAGGCGCCGGACCTGCCGCTCGACGTGACGCAGACTGCCGGAATGCATCAACTTGGCGGCTTCCCGCTTTGCCGCCCTGACCACGCGCACGTAGGACTGGCGCAGCGCTACCCCTTGCCGCCGCGCCAGTCGGCCCAGGATTTCGATGCCACGGCGGAGCAGCTTGCCGTCGGTCGGGTGCGTCACCGCCTTCGGCTGCACCGTGGTGTCGATGGCGACGCGCCCCAGGTGCTTCTCCGCGAAGCGGCGCCAGTCGATCAGCATGGCGAGCCGGACCAGCGGATGCCGCAGGTGTACCGCCTGCGGTTTCTGAGACACCGGGTTGGAGCCTACGCGGCGAGCGCGGCAGGTTGAAGCTGATTTTGTCGAACGGCTGCCGGAGTGATGAAGCCGTGCCGCTCGATCATCCAGGTGGTGTTGTAGGTTTGGCGGAATTCGATCAGCGCGAGACGCAGTTCCTCGATCGTCTGGAAGGTCCTGACCCACAGGAGATTTTCCTTCAGCGTGCGGATGAAGCGCTCGGCGCAGCCGTTGCCTTCGGGGGCGCGGACGAAGGCAGGCGAACTGTCGATGCCGAGGAAGCGCAGTTCGCTCTGGAACGCATCGGACATGTATTGCGAGCCGTGGTCGTGCCGCACGCTCAGGCCGCGCGCAACGTCCCTGGCGAAACCGCCGAAGTGCTGTCGCACGCCCTGACGGATCGGCTCCAGCGCCTCAAAGCGGGTCGCGTGGCGGTCGGCGTGGATGCCGACGCACTCGGCGGTGAAGTGGTCGACGGCGATGAACACCGCCGCCTGGCCCTCGCCGGTGATCGTCGTGGTCAGATCGGTGCCCCACATCGTGTCGATCGTCGCCGGGATGATGGTGCCGTCATGGCTGCGCGGACCGCGCGGCGCGCCGACACGCGACGGGGCGAGCAGGTCGTTCTCGCCCATCAGCCGTAGCACCCGGCGTCTGGAGGTCCGCACGCCGCGGACGCGCAACCGCGCCCACACCTTGCGGTGCCCTTCGCCGTGAAAGGGGCTGTCGGCCAGGACGGCGCGGATCGCATCGAGCAGCGGCGCGTCCGGCATCGGTCCGACCGGCCCGGGGCGCGGTGGTGGTTCCAGCCGCGGCGGAGCCCGGTGCCGGTAGATGGTCGCGCGCGGCATGCGCCAGGCCCGGCAGACCATGGCGAGGCCATAGGGGCGGCCGGTCACCGGCGAGACGGCGCCGCTCATGGCCGTCGCCTCCGGCGGGCTAAAGGGCGGCCAACGATTCCAGGATGGCGATCTTCTCGTGCAGCAGGTCACGCTCGATTATCACCTCGCCAAGCTTCGCCTTCAGCCGGTCGTTCTCCAGCGCCTCGCCGCTCTCCGGCCGGGTGGCGAGGGCGACCTCCCCGGCGGCAAGGAAAGCATCACGCCAGGTCGTCAGCGTCGCGGCCGTGACGCCGAGCGCGCGGGAGACCGTCTCCAGGTCCTCGCCCCGCAGCAGCCGCAGCACCGCCGCAGTCTTGCGCTGCCGGGACATCCGACCGCCGCGGCCGGGCGCCGCTGCGCCAGACTCTGGCGGTCGCTCCGCGGCGCCCGGCCGCACCCTGCCTGAATCGCGATCATCCATGACACACCTCCAGGGCGGAAATCGTCCGCTTACGAGGTGTCTCGTTCAACCGTGGTGCGGGGGAGTGCTGCGATGATTGCGGCGCGGTCTGCGGCGACGCCACGGGCGAACGACGCGAGCATGCCGGTGCTGGCGTCGGCGATCGACTGGGGCAAGGCATGTGCGGCGCCATTTCGCAGCCTGGCGTGGAACCGATCCGCCAGGTCGCGCGCCGCTGCCAGCGGCGGCACGGCGCGCTCGGCGGCAGCGACGATCACCGATTCTTCGCGGGTCAGCCGGTCGTGCCGCGCCGCCGTCAGACGCGCGATGGATCGGGCTGGCGGCAGCTTGCGTATCATCGTTCCTTAGGCGTGCTCACTGTGCCGCCGCCGCGTACACGAGCCGCGCCGCCCTACTCAGGGCTGGCTGGTTTGCCTCGGAATGGGTGGCTGGCTTCCGTCGGAATCACCGGCCGGCTTCCATCGGAATACCCGGCTGGCTTCCGTCGGAATACGCAGCCAGCCATTCCGAGGCAAGCCAGCCACCCTTGAGGGGTAATCGGCGCGACCTGAGGGCAGTCATGCACCGACGGCAGGCTGCTTCCCCACACCAGGGGAAGCGTCATGCCAGCCGAGAGACTGCCGATGCGTCAGGTCCGAGAGGTTCTTCGTTTCAAGCACGTCTGTGGGCATAGCGCCCGGCAGATCGCCGCGGCCGTGGGCGTCAGTCGCTACACGGTTGCCGAGTATCTGCGGCGGGCTGGCGTGGTGGGCATCACCTGGCCGGTGCCGCCGGAGTTCGACGACACGGCACTTGAGCGCAAGCTGTTCACGCCGCCGGGCATCATCGCGTCGGAGAAGCTGCGGCCGCCGCCGGATTGGGCCCGGATCCATGGCGAACTGCGCCGTCCCGGCGTGACGCTGCTGTTGCTCTGGGAGGAATACCGGGCGGGCCAGCCGGAGGGCTATGGCTACAGCCGGTTCTGCGATCTGTATATCGCGTGGCGGCGCGGCGTCAGCGCGACGATGCGCCAGACCCATGTCGCCGGCGAGAAGCTGTTCGTGGACTATGCCGGCGACACCGTGCCGGTGTTCGACGCGGCAACCGGCGAGGAACGGCGGGCGCACATCTTCGTCGCCGTGCTCGGTGCGTCGAACTACACCTACGCGGAGGCCCGCTGGAGCGAGGGGCTCGCCGACTGGATCGGCGCGCACGTCAACGCGCTCGCGTTCCTCGGCGGCGCACCGAAGCTGCTGGTTCCGCGCCCCGCAGCTTGGCGCCGCACGCCGTCGTCGATCAACCGCCAGGATCGGCGCTGGGTAGAGCCGCTTCATGTCGATCCCCGATCGTGACAACGTGCCGATCGGACAACCAGGGGCAAACATGACCAGCGGCAACGCGCCTTCGCAGTTCGTCATCCCGACTGAAGGGCTTGTCTGCCCCGACCAGGCGGAGCTGCGCCTATCGCCCAACGGCCTTCAGCTGCTGCTGACGGTGCGCGAGCCAAATGGCCGCGAGGTCCGCATGCTTTTCCCGTGGATCGCCGCTGAGGAACTCGGCCGCCGGCTGGCCCAAATGCTTCGCCTGGATCGGCCGGTGCAGGACCAAAGGCAGTCGCCCAACTGACCGTGCGGCGCCCGCCAGCCAATGATGTGCTTGTGGCCCGGCCTCTCCGGGGGAAGACGGCGCGGCAGGTCGTGGAACTGGTCCGCCGGGAGAGATGCTGTGGTCCGCATCTTCCGCCAGAATCACCCCGATGCGCGTCGGGTCCGGCGGTATTTTGACGCCTATGCGGGCGCACCCCTTTTCGTGTCCGCCGATCCCTCGACTGCGGACACAGTGCGGACATTTTATCGGGAAATTCCCGCCCCGGACACCGTGGCATCAAAATATTTGTGTGTTTCAGAATCTTATTGGTCGGAGCGGCGGGATTCGAACCCACGACCCCCAGTCCCCCAGACTGCGCCCGCCATTCGGTCTGAAGCGTTGGAAGCACTCGTTTGCCATCAGTAACCCTTGAAACCCTAGGCCGAGTGCGGCATATAGTGGCAGCGCACCAGTCAAAGCCGCCCTACGCCGTCGTGAGCCTTTGCTTCCAGTCGGCGCGGTTGCTTCCAGGGTGCTTCCAGTCGGCGAGCGGTGGGGGTGGTATGAACGACACGACGAAATTCACGCGGGCGACGATCGCGCGGCTTGCCTGTCCGCCTGGCCGCACCGAGGCGTTCTATTGGGCCGATGAACCGCACGGGTTCGGCCTGCGGTGCCTCGCGTCCGGCGCGCGGCGCTATGTCGTGCAGTATCGGACCAAGGCCGGCGCGCAACGGCGGTTGTCGCTCGGCGATCCCGACGGGGTAAGGCTGGAAGCGGCGCGCGCCAAGGCACGCGACCTGCTTGCGCAGGTTCGGCTCGGCGGCGACCCGCAAGGCGACCAGCAAGCCGCGCGCAAGCAGGCGCGGGAAGCGGTGCGCGTCGGCGAGCTGGTCGAAGGCTATCTTGCAGCCGCGGAGAAGCGCATGCGCCCACGCGCCTTCGCCGAGACGGAGCGGCATCTGCGCGGGACTGAGCGGGTGAAGCACGCCAAGCCCCTGCACGGCCATATCGCGGCCGAAGTGGACCGGCGCGAGATTGCCAGGCTGCTGGCAGGCATCGCCGAGCGGTCGGGTGGCGTGACGGCGAACCGGGTGCGATCCAGCCTGTCGGCGATGTGGACATGGGCCGTCATGGCGGGCTTGCAGGACGCCAACCCTGTCGCGCTCACGGCCAAGCCGATGGCCGAGGCCAGCCGCGAGCGAGTGCTGGCCGATGCAGAACTGGCGGCCATCTGGCGCGCCACGGGCGACGGGGACCACCATGACCGCATCGTCCGTCTGCTCATGCTCACAGGCTGCCGGCGCGATGAAGTTGGGCGGATGCGCTGGTCGGAGCTGGAGGGCGACCTATGGACCCTGCCGGGCGCACGCGCGAAGAACGGGCTGTCACATGAGCTGCCGCTGCCAGCGCTGGCAGTCGCGCAGTTGCCGCCCCGCCGCACGATCGCCGCGGAGGGTGGTCAGGACGCCACTCGGCCGCGCGACGCCGTGTTCGGAAAGCGGGAGACGGGCTTCTCGGGATGGTCACGCTGCAAGGAGCGACTCGACGCGCGGCTGGCGAAGGCGTTCGCGAAGGCGCACGGCCGGGAGCCAACAGCGGACGAAGCGAAGGTCGCGCCGTGGACGCTGCACGACCTGCGCCGAACTTTCGTCACACGGTTGAACGACCTTGGGCTGGCCGAGCCGCACGTAATCGAGGCGCTGGTCAACCATCACAGCGGCGCTGCCAAGCGTGGGGTGGCCGGCATCTACAACCGGAGTGCCTACCGCGAGCAGAAACGCGCCGCGCTCGCACGCTGGGCCGATCACGTCGCCGCCCTGGCCGGGCACTCGACGGCGAACGTCGCGACGATGAGGCGCGGGTGATGCCCCGCAGCTATGAGCGGAAGCGGGCTCTGCCAGTTGGGCACGGCCGGCCACCATTAGACACCACGCTCGATGATGGCCGTGCCCGGCTGATCAGAACCCTCGCCGGAGATGCCGCAAGAGCATTGCGAGAGTGGGAGGACTTAATCGCCGGAGCGATGGTCGTCTCCGAGAAGATCAAGCTAGCCAGTGCGAAGGACCGCCTTCGTGCAGCTCGGAGGCGCATCGCTGACGATCCATAACGAATTGGGAATTACGGGCTATTTTTTCCTGAGTGGAACTGTGATGAATGGATTGCTGGCACTAACCATACGAGGCCGGCATGACACATCAGCACCCCTCCTCGCGGCCGGATTTCGGCGAGGCCGAGTCGCACCGTCTCCGCTCGCGAACGGACGCGGCGCAATTCCTTGACGTTGCGGTCTCGACGCTCGAACGTTGGGACCGGGACGGCTACGGCCCGCGGCCGGTCAAGATCGGCCCGCGGCGCGTCGGCTACCGGACGGGCGACCTGATCGCCTTCATCGAGGCGCGGCTCGCAAAGGCCGCTGCCTAGCAGAACGCCGCCCGGCCCACACCGAGCGGCGTTCGCGTTGCCCATGTCGGGCCGGATGACGTGCCGTCGTCAGGCGACATAGCAGCGCAGAGCGACAGTTTCCAGTGGCCGGGCGTCAGAAAGGACGCCACCATGCAGCCCCTCCCTCCACCCGACACCGCTCAGGCGCAGCGGTTTCTGTCCGCACTCGACCCAAACCCCGACGCGCTGTTCGGTTTCCGCACCGTCGATGATCGCGGTGACGACCGCCGCCTGTCCGTGAAAGCCTACGGCGCGTTGGACCGCGGTATCCGCCAGAGCAACGACCGGGCCAAGAACGGCAAGTCGTGCCGTCCGGCCACGCTGCTGACCTACATGCAGGGCATGGGCGCCGGCGTCTTCGCCGTCATCAACGAGCTGGACGGCCAAGGCCAGCGCATGGCGAACGTCACCCGCATCCGCGCGCTGTTCGTGGACGCCGACAACCGCGCCGCGGTCGCACGGCTGCAAACCTTCCTCGCCAAGACGGGACTGACGCCTACGGCCCTCGTGGAGAGTGGCGGCCTGGACTGCGACACCCCCAAGCTGCATGCCTACTGGCGGATCACTGGCTGCCCGGTCGCGGAGTTCCGCGACGCGCAACTGGCGCTGGTTTCTCGGCTCGGCACCGACCCCGCGGTGCAGGATAGGAGCCGCGTGATGCGGCTGCCGGGCTTCTGGCACTTGAAGCGCGAGCCGCGGCAGACGCGCATCGTGTCGCTGACGGACAGCGCCTATGAGTTCCGCAGCTTCGTCTCGCGCGTGAAGGCAGAGCCGCAGGTTGTCGATCCGTGGGCCGGTGGCAAGGGCCGAGGGGCGGGCGCAGGACGGCGCGCGGGCACCGTCACCAGCGCGACGGCCATCGTCCCCACGGCCCGACTGCGCGTGCTGCTTGGTCGCAGTGGCGGGCTGCTAACTCCAGCGGTGCGGACGTTGCTGCGCGAGGCCGTGGCGCCGTCCGACGGCCAACCCGGCAACCGGCACGCTACGCTCGTCGCGGTCACCGCACGCTGCATGCAGGCCGGCTGGCGCGATGAGGATGTGCGCGAGCTGGTCCTGCCGGTCATCAATGGCCAGTGGGGCGATGGCGACTGGCGGGAGCATTTAGACCAGGTCATCGACTGGACGCGCCGGCAGGAAGCGGCGGCAATCGCGACGGCAACCGCTGCGCCAAGCCACATCGTCAAGGCATTCTCCGCCGGCGGCGTGGCCGGGGGTGCGTGATGACCGCCGTAGCCATCCCGCCCGCGACAGCAGCACCGGCTGATACCGCACCCGTGTCCGCGGCCGCGGCCGATCCCGACGCGCTTTATGCTGCCTTGACCGCGCGCGCTGCGACGCTGCTGCAAGGCGCAATTGGCGCAGCGGATGCGCTCGCGGCGGACATCGTGCAGTCGGCGCTTCCCGAGACGACCTTCAAGCCGCTGGCCGGCGCCATCGCAAAGGCAACTGGCCTCGACGGCGACTTGCTCCGCCGGAAGATGCTGAAGGCACGCGGTGCCAGCGATACAGCGGGCGACGACGCCGCAGTGGAGGCACCATGCGCCGACGATCCAGAACCGAGCACTTCGCCGGCACCGCTCGGCAATGCGCTGAGGGCGAGCGTGAGCGTGATCCGGCAACGGGTCTTTTGCGCCGCCGAAGTCGCAGACGCCTGCGCCCTATGGGCGATGGGCACCTGGGGCGTCTACCCCCCAGGCGATCCGGCAGCCGGACCGGACATCTACCCGCGACTGCATATCCATGCGCCGGCAAAGCGGTGCGGCAAAAGCCTGTTACTCGAAAGCGTCTCGCAACTCGTGCGCCGGCCCCTCATGGCTACCGACGTGAGTGAGGCCGCGGTCTTCCGCACCATCGGGAAATATCGGCCTACTCTCTTGATCGACGAAGCTGACCAGTTGTTCGCGAAGAACCGGGATCTGACCGGCATCGTGAATTCAGGGTATGCTCGCACCGGCCATGTGGTGCGGACAGTTGAGGTGCAAGCGCAGGGCTTGCGCAGTTTCGAGCCGGTCAGCTTCCCCACGTTCGGAGCGGTGGCGCTGGCCGGCATCGGTGCGCTGCCATCGACCATCGAGGATCGGTCCATACGCATCGAACTGCACCGGCAGCCCCGAGATCGGCGGGCGCAGCGCGTCGGGCTGCGCCAGCTTGCCGATCTGCGGAAAAAGATCACGCCGCACCTGATGGCGCATGCCGATGCGATCGGCGCGGCGATGACGGCAGGCGTTCCAGACGGCGAAATCCCGGCCCCGCTCAACGACCGTGATGCCGACAACTGGCGGCCCTTGCTCGGGCTGGCGAAGCTCGCCGGCGCCGAGTGGCTTGCGCGCGCGCAGCGCGCTGCGGAAGTGCTGTGTGCGGCCGGTGCGGACGGCGACAAGGGCAACGAGTGGGCGCTACGGCAGGTGGTCGAGTTCGTCAGGGAGAAGCGTGCCGCGGTGGTAGCGGAATGGCGCGCATGGGTTAGGGGTGGACGGAAGACGGTTCGGCCGCTTGCGGGTCGCCCGGGCGTGCAGCGACCCGCGGTGGCCTGTCGGTTCGTGCCGTCCGACGAATTGGCAGGGTGGCTGCTGGCGAAGGACGATAGCGGCTTCGCCGACATGCGCGACGCGGGCAGCGTGAAGCTCCGCGTCGCCCGCCTGCTCCGCGGGTTCGGTGTGCAGCCCACGCTCCGCCGGGTCAACGGCGTGCCAACACGCGGCTACGAGGTGCCGCCGATCCGGGCAGTGTGGCGGAGCTACCGGCCGTGATGCGCCAACTCCCATCTACTACAGCACCCCATAACTGGTGCTGCGCACCTGCGGGGCGCCGTGGGCGGCCTTCCCTGTTCACCCCCCTCATCTAGTCGTTACGTCGTTACAGGCACCCGGACAGCCGCGGAAATCAGTCATTTTTTGGCGTAACGAGACTGGGGGGCACATCCGGCGCCGCACTCGGTAATTACGGAGAATTTGGCTGTTTTCTGCGGGTTGCGGGCGGCCGTAACGACGTAACGACCAAAATGGGGGGACTAAGGGGAGACGACGCGCTCGCCCGCTCACGCTCCCGCTCCGCTCCGCTCATCACGCTCACGCTCACGCTCACGCTCACGCTCACGCTCAACTTACCAAACCCACAATACAGTAGGAAATAGCACCGTGACCAGCATCGCTCCCGATGAACTGCCGTCCGAAGTCCTTGCCCTCGCGCTATCGGACGCGGCCCCGCTCACCTCGCTAGAACCAAAGGCCCGTCGTCTCTCCATGTTGGCAGAGAACCACAGCTGCAGCGGGGGATGGGTGGCAGTGGAGGAAATCCTCGGCGATCGGCCAGGGGTGGCAAAACGCTTGAGGCAGGCCGGCTTGACCGGCGGCGCCGTCAACTACGATCCCGCCTTCGGCAGCGCGCTGATTGCGGTCGGGCGCACCAAGCGGTTCGACAACCCGCGGCCGGCCTGGTTCGCCGTAGTCGGCGGCGACGTGCTGCGGCACCGGGGCGCCCGGTCCTGTTCCGCACCAGCGCGCATGCGCAGCGCGCGGCGTTGCTTGCTGATGCAGCCCTCCATCTGCGGCGCGTCACAAGTCTTATGCCCGACGTGCTCACGGCCTTAGCGGAGCTGCACAACCTGAGCGATCAGCATGACCCGAGGATACCCCGCGCCAAGCCTCACACCGCGGATACACGCATATCTGTAGCGCAAAAGAGAGCGATGGAAACCCCCTGCGCGAATTCGACCTCGCGATGCTCCCACTTTTCGGGGCTTGGGTGCGGGGAGAAAAGAAAGCAGGCCCAACCGGCTGTCTATCACTATCTCGGTTGCATGGCCGCAAACCCTCGCACCGATGGGCGGGATCGCATGCGACCTCATTAACAAGGCGCTCGCGCGGCTCGATGAGGTTTTCGACAGCGACTATCAGGCGGCCATCAAGGCAGAGTGGGGCGCGCTGTTCAGGGAGATCGGCGCCGGGTAAGAAACATTCATGGTGGCGAAGAAATAGAACCCGTTCGTCTGCCATCACCCCCGCAAGCCCGAGCAGAGGGTTGGCCGACGGCGCGCACTCGGGCCGAGCTGCCGCCGGCCCACCCCGACA
>CAWAZU010000026.1:0-384544 GCA_963786445.1 uncultured Pseudomonadota bacterium | reverse complement strand
CTCTTCCGTCAGCGGCGGCTCGGACGCCGGCAGCAACTGGACGGGAACCCGGCCGATCCTGACGCTCGCCAGCAGCAGCGCCTTGGTCCAGTCGTCGGGGAAGCCCCGGCCCCGCGCGGCATCGAGCGCGGCGGCAGGGGCACGCCACCGCTCGGCAGACGACAGCGAGATCGGAGCGGTCATCAGCTGCGCCCCCGGGCCGCGCGGCCGGCGCCGTGCCTGCTTGGGCCGGATCGGCGCCGGCGAACAAGTCCACGTAGCGGTGGAGCGACGCGACCCGGATCAGGGTCTGCCGCCCGGCCTTGCGAGTTTCGAGCCGCCCTCCGGCCAGGTCGTAGATGCGCGAGCGGTGCAGCCCGAAATACGCCTCCGCGTCCTTGACGGTCACGGAAACCGGCTCTCTTCCGTGGATGGTCGGAAGGCCGGTGTGGTCGCTGGGGATGCCGTCGCCGGCGTCAGCCGCGGTTGCACATTCAGTGTTGGCGGAAATAAAGCCACTCCGTCACAGTGACACGCTGCGGGTATGTGCCGATCGTTCCGGGCCGCCCTACGAGGAAGAATTCCGATTTTTTACCCTAGCGGCGGCATCAGCCAATTTCCGTGCCGGCACCTTACGGAGATCGTCGGCGATCCACTGGAGCATCGGCTCACGGATGCCAGTTTGGGATTTCTTCTGGAAAGGCAGGCTTGGCGATCCGCAAAATGCTGTCCAAGGATAGCGCCGAGCGTGTCAAATAAACTCATCAAATCTTTGCTCGGCTTTCCAACAAGAACTTCGCGATACAAGACATTTCCGAGAAACTCGCATGAGACGATGACGGCCTTAGCCTTCTCGATGATATCCTTAGCCCTGCGCGTTCGCGGATCATCCAGCTTTCCGCAGTCGGCGGTCAGGAGCGTGCGGCCAAGGCGCTCATCACGGCCATGTGGCCGATCGCCCGATTGCAGGCGTTTCCTCGCCGTTCCCTCGAGCTGGCGTCGTTCGAGCGCGTAGATGTCCGTCACGCGATCGCGGGCCTTTTGTTGGTCCGCCGCGGACGGCCACCGGACCAATCTCGCCACCTGGTCGAACGCGGCCTGTTCCGATCGCGCCAAGCCGGAAACGTGACGCAATGCCATTTCGGCGAGCAGCTCGGTGTCATCGTAGAGCGGCGGCCTTCCCCGGCGCCGGCGGGGACCCGCATTCGCGGTAGCGCGGGCCATCACGCCACCGCCCGGCCGATCGGCACCACTTCCGCGGCGCCGGCTTCGATGCCGTCCAGGGCATCGGCGAGCCGCTGCAGCGCCGCCGCCACCTGCGGCCGGTAGCGGCTGCGGTTGTAGGTTGCGGCCAGCGGCGAGCGGATCGAGACGTGGTTGAGCGCGGCTTCGATGATGTCCGGCAGTTCGCCCATTTCGCCGAGCATGGTCGCGCCGGTGCGGCGAAGATCGTGTCTGATGCCAGCCGGTGGTGCCGCTCGCGTGGTGGACCGCCTTCGTCTCGCGGTCCCAGCTCCCCAGCCGGCCGCCGGCGCCGGTGCGGAACACCAGGCCGGCCGGCGCGATGCCCGGCGCCGATACCCCCGCCGGCGCCGCGGCCCGCGCCTGCCGCGCCAGCTCGGCCTGCCGCACCGCCGCCAGCAGCTCACGCGCCTGGCGCGAGAGCGGCACCACATGCGCCTGCCGGTTCTTCGACCGCCCGGCCGGGATCGTCCATGTCCCGGCCGCCAGGTCCACCTCCGCCCAGCGGGCCGAGCAGACTTCCTCGCGCCGGCCGAGCGTCAACAGCATGAACCGCAGCGCCGCCGCGTGCGGGCGCGGCGAGGCTCGCAGCACCGGGAGCACCAGCCGCAGCTCGTCGCGCGACAGGACGCGATCGCGGCGCCGAACCTCATCGCGCCGCTGGATCAGCGCGACGGCGGCCGGCACCAGCTCCCGCAGCGCCGCCCATTTCAGCACCGGCCGCAGCGTGCGCACCGCAAAGGCGGCCGAGGCTTTCGACGGGTAGCGATCCGCCGCCAGCAGCAGCCCGGCGACCGTCAGCTTCGCGGTCGGCTCGGCCAACAGCTCGCGGAACACGCGCTCGATCCGTGGCCTCCCCGGCGCCCATGACCGCAGGGCGCCTCCCACAGTCCTCGCCATAGGCGTCCAGCACTGCCCGCAGCGTGCCCTCGCCGCGGGCCGCTGCAGCGCCCTGAGCGCGCTCCTGGCGCCGCTGGGCGATAGGATCGATGCCGTCGTGCCGGATCGCCTGGCGGGCGTCCCTGGCACGCTCGCGGGCATCGGCGATGCCCAGCGCCGGGAACTCGCCGAGCGTGAAGCGGCGCGCCCTGCCCTCGCGATCCCGCATGCCCAGCACCCATGTCGCTGCGCCGCCGGGCGACAGGCGCAGCCGCAATCCGGGCAGCGTCGCGTCCGCCAGCTCAATGCGGGTCGCGCCCTCGGCAGCCTCCCGAGCGTGCTTGCGGATGGCGGTTTCCGTCAGTCGGATGCGCATGGCAGCCTCCTTGGTTCGGGCATCATCGGCTTCGGTGGGGCATCACCGAAGGCGCTACAAGGCCGCGTCCAGTCGCGTCCCGCTGGCCTGGAACCGTAGCGCGACGGACTCCAAGCTCGCAACGAAAAAAGGCCGCATTTCTGCGGCCTTTTTCGTCCCGTTGCGTTCCGCTGTGTCGTTTCTGTTGGCGTTCCCGGCGGGATTCGAACCCACGGCCCCAGGATTAGGAATCCTGTGCTCTATCCGGCTGAGCTACGGGAACCGCCCGCCCGGCTGGATAGCACGGCCCGCCGGACGCGTCAGCCGCCCGCAGGTCGGGCTTGACGCATCGCCCGCCTCCCTCGACCGTGGCGCGATGACCGATCCGCTGACGCTGCATCGCAGCCTGCTCACGCTCGACACCCATATCGACATTCCCTGGCCCGACGGCCCGCCGTTCGCCGCCGAAACCACGCGCCGCGCCGATCTGCCGAAAATGCGCCGCGGCCACCTCGCCGCCGGCTGCTTCGCCGCCTACGTCCCGCAGGGCCGCCGCACCAACGAGGGCCACCAGGCCGCCTTCGACCGCGCGCTGGCCATGCTCGACGCCATCGCCGCCATGGCCACCGGCCAGGCCCGGCTCTGCCGCACCGCCGATGCCATCGAACGCGCCTGGCAGGACGGCGCCACCGCCATCATCCAAGCGGTCGAGAACGGCTACGCC
Organism: uncultured Pseudomonadota bacterium; assembly: GCA_963786445.1. Lineage (GTDB taxonomy): Bacteria > Pseudomonadota > Alphaproteobacteria > Acetobacterales > Acetobacteraceae > JAFKFJ01. The sequence goes on along the minus strand of CAWAZU010000026.1, from coordinate 381,365 downwards.
ATCGGCAGCGACCTCGCCCGGCTCGGCCGCCTCGCCGGGCGCGGGGCGCGCTACCTCACGCTGACCCATAACGGCCACAATGACATCGCCGATTCCGCGGCCCCCCGGCCCGACCTCGGCGACGCGGCGGAGGAGCATGGCGGGCTCTCCGCCTTCGGCCGCGCCGCCGTCGCCGAGATGAACCGGCTCGGGATGCTGGTGGACGTGTCGCACGCCTCGCGCGCCGCCATGCTGGCCGCCGCCGCGGCCTCGCGCACGCCGATCGTGGCCACGCATTCCTGCGCGCGCGCGCTCGCCGACCATCCGCGCAACCTTGACGATGGCCAGCTCGACGCGCTGCGCGACGTCGGCGGCGTGGTGCAGATCACCGCGGTGCCGGCATTCCTGCGCCTCGGCGGCAAGGCCGAGACCGTCAGCTGCGCCGACTTCGCCGATCATGTCGATCACGCGGTCGCGCGCATCGGCGTCGGCCATGTCGGCATCTCGTCGGATTTCGACGGCGGCGGCGGTTTTTCCGGCTGGCATGACGCCGCCGAAAGCCCCGGCATCACCGCCGAACTGGCCGCCCGCGGCTACGATGCCGGCGCGCTGGCGGCGCTGTGGGGCGGCAATTTCCTGCGCGTCCTGCGCCTTGCCGAGCAGGCGGCAGACTAGCAGCGCAGAGGAGGCGACGATGCGCGAGGTGACGTTCCCGGACGGACGCAGAGTGCCGGCGCTCGGCCAGGGCACCTGGCACATGGGCGAGTCGCGCGCCAGCCGCGCCGCCGAGGCCGATGCGCTGCGGCTCGGCCTCGATCTCGGCATGACGCTGATCGACACCGCCGAGATGTACGCCGACGGCGGCGCGGAGGAGGTGGTCGCCGACGCCATCGCCGGCCGCCGCGACGGCGCCTTCATCGTCAGCAAGGTGCTGCCGCAGAACGCCGGCGGCAAACGCCTCGACCGCCGCCTGCGAGCGCAGCCTGCGGCGGCTGCGCATCGCGCGCATCGACCTCTATTTGCTGCACTGGCGCGGCAGCGTCCCGCTCGCCGACACCGTCGCCGGCATGGCGGCGCTGTGCCAGGCCGGCAAGATCGCCGCCTGGGGCGTCTCCAACCTCGACGCCGGCGACATGGCGGAGCTGGCCGGGCTGCCGGGCGGCGCGGCCTGCGCCGCCAACCAGGTGCTCTACAACCCCGGCGTGCGCGGCATCGAATCCGATCTGCTGCCCTGGTGCGCCGCGCGCGGCATCCCGGTCATGGCCTACTCGCCGGTCGGCCAGGGCGGCAAACTGCTGCGCGCGCCCGCGCTGGCCGAGGTGGCGCGCCGCCACGGCGCCACCCCGGCGCAGGTCGCGATCGCCTGGAGCCTGCTGCATCCGGGCGTCATTTCGATCCCGAAGTCGAGCGACCCGGCGCATGTGCGCGACAACGCCGCCGCCGCGGCGCTGGCGCTCGACGCCGCGGACCGCGCCGCGATCGACCGCGCCTTCCCGCCGCCGACCGGGCCGCAACCGCTGGCGATGCTTTAATCCGCGGCATCTTGACGCCGCGTGACGAACGCCGCGAATGTGCCGCCACGGGAGCGACGCACAGGCAATGCCGCGCCCGCGAAATGCCGGCGCAACAAGCGGGGAGAATGGCGATGTCGGACGAGAACAAGATGCCGCATTTGGACAAGCTGCGCAAGCAGCTTGCCGACGGCCGGATGAACCGCCGCGAGTTCGTGCGTTTCGCGACGCTGCTGGGCATTGCCGCGCCGGCGGCGATGAAGATGGCGGGGCTGGCGCCGGTGGCGCGGGCGCGCGCCGCGGACATGCCGATGGGCGGCACGCTGCGCGTCGGCACGCGCATCAAGGACCTGAAAAACCCGCACACCTATTCCTGGGGCGGCTACGACAGCAACGTCTCGCGGCAGGTGGTGGAGTATCTGAGCTTCACCGACGCGCACAACATCACCCACCCCTATCTGCTCGAAGGCTGGTCGGTCAGCCCGGACCTGAAGACCTGGACGCTGAACGTGCGCAAGGGCGTGAAGTGGCGCAACGGCCATGACTTCACTGCCGACGACGTGGTGTGGAACCTCAAGCAGCTCACCGACGCCGCCGTCGGCTCGTCCTTCGTCGGGCTGGTCAAGGGCTATCTGCTCAAGGAAGTGAAGGGGGCGGACGGCAAGCCCACGACGGTGCTGTGGGACGCCAACGCGATCGAGAAGGTGGACGACCATACCGTGCGGCTGAACTGCAAGGAGCCGCAGGTCTCGGTGCCGGAGCACCTGTTCCACTATCCGGCGGCGATGCTGTACCCCGACGAGAAGGGCGTGTTCCAAGCCCGGCTCGCAAGGCACCGGGCCGTTCGAGCTGACGCATGACGATACCGGAAAGCTCGCTGTCGTGCGCAAGGTGAAGTCGTACTGGGGCGAGCCCGCCTATCTCGACAGCATCGAGGAGGTCGACACCGGCGACGATCCCGCGGCGGCGATCGCGGCGCTGGCGTCGCGCCAGCTGCACGGGCTGATCTTCGCCGACCCGGCGCAGTACGACGCGCTCAACGCCATGCCGCACCTGAAGATCTATCAGGTGAAGAGCGCCGAGACGATCGTGATGCGTTTCAAGGAGACGGTGAAGCCGTTCGACGACGCGCGCGTGCGCCGCGCTATGAAGCTGTCGCTGGATGCCAAGCCGATCGTGGAAGTGGCGGTGCGCGGCATCGGCATTCCCGGCGACCACACGCACTGCTCGCCGGCGCAGCCGGACACCAAGCCGATCACGCCGATGGGCTACCATCCCGAGGAGGCGAAGAAGCTGCTTGCCGAGGCCGGCTATCCGAACGGCATCGACACCACGCTCTACGTGCCGAACGATCTGGCCTGGGGGGTGGCGCAGGCGCAGGCGGCCGTGGAGCAGTGGAAGAAGGTCGGCATCCGCGTGAAGCTGAACGTGATGCCCGGTGCCGAGTACTGGGACGTCTGGACAAAAGTGCCGTTCGGCTCGACCATCTGGTATCACCGTCCGCTCGCCATGATGATCATGGGCCTCGGCTACCGCACCGGCGTGCCGTGGAACGAGAGCAGCTACAGCAATGCGAAATTCGACGAGATCCTGACCAAGGCCGAAGGCACGCTCGACATGGCGCAGCGGCGCGACATGCTCGGGCAGCTCGAGCAGATCATGCACGAGGACGGGCCGATCGCGCAGCCGCTGTTCCGCAACAACTTCACCTTCTACGACAAGGTGGTACAGGGCGCCTCGATCCACCCGTCCAACTACTTCTTCGGCAACCTGCTGGCGCTGCAGAAGTCGTAGTCGGGCGCAGGAGCGGCGCGCATGACCCCCGCCCTCGCATCCCGCGCGCAAAACTCCCTCTCCGCCCCTGGCGGCGGAGAGCGCCGGGGTGAGGCGGGGGACTCACAATGCGGCATCGCGCGGGTGTGGGCCGCCCCACCTCACGCTAGCCCTCTCCGCCCCGGCGGGGCGGAGAGGGAACGGGACGCATGACCCGCTACCTCCTCAAGCGCGTCGTGGAAATGCTGGCGACGCTGATCGTCGCGTCGTTCCTGGTGTTCGTGGTCACCGAGTTCTCGCCCGGCAACGTCGCCCGAAAAACGCTCGGCGCCTTCGCGCTGCAGGAACAGGTCGATCTGCTCTACAAGAAACTGCACCTGAACGACCCGCTGCTGGTGCGCTACGTGCGCTGGGTCGGCGTGCTGACGGGGCTGGAGCCGGACCCGTTGCAGGACCCCTCGCTCGGCCTCGACTTCACCGACCCGCGCGGCAAGCAGTATTTCGGCAATTTCGGCTACTCGACGCTGTTCAAGGCGCCGGTCAACGACGTGCTGTGGAACCGGCTCGGCAACACCGCCATTCTCGCCGGCCTCGCCTTCGCGGTCATCATCCCGCTCTCGCTCATCCTCGGCGTGCTCGCCGGCATGCGCGCGGGAAGCTGGGTCGATCGAAGTCTGAGCACGGTTTCCATCGTGATGACGTCGATCCCGGAATTCGCGCTCGGCGTGCTGCTGGTCGCGGTGTTCGTGGTCGGCCTCGGCTGGCTGCCCGGCACCAGCCCGCTCGCCGGCGATACCGGCTGGTCGATCGCCTCCCAGCTCGCGCTGCCGGTCGCGGTGCTGGCGATCTACGATTCCGGCTATGTCGCGCGCATGGTGCGCACCTCGATGGCCGAGGTGATGCAGAAACCCTATGTCCGCACCGCGGTGCTGAAGGGATTGCCGCGGCGGCAGGTGATCCTGCGGCACGCGCTGCGCAACGCCATGATCGCGCCGTTCACCGTCATCCTGCTGCAGATCAACTGGCTGATCAGCGGCGTGGTGGTGACCGAGCTGGTGTTCGCCTATCCCGGCTTCGGGCGGATGCTGCTGGAGGCCTCGCTGTTCGGCGACGTGAGCCTGATCGAGGCGGCGACCCTGATCGCGCTGTTCGTCGCCACCACGACGCAGTTGCTGAGCGACGTGGGCTATCGGCTGCTCGATCCGCAGGCGCGGCGCTGATGTCCGCGGTCACCAACGAACCCGTCAGCGCGCTGGAAATCGCCGGGCGGCCGACGCCGGGCCTGCTGCGGCGCCTGCCGAATTCGAAAGTGGCGATGGTCGGGCTCGGCCTGGTGCTGTTCTGGGTCGTGCTCGCGCTGCTGGCGCCGATCCTGCCGCTGCAGCCGCCGAACGCGCAGGACTACCTGGCGATGGCGCATCCCGGCAGCAATGCGAAGCACCTGCTCGGCGTCGATCCGCTCGGGCGCGACCTGCTCGCGCGCATCGTCTGGGGCGCGCGCACGGTGCTGGCGGTGGCGCCGGTCGCGGTGCTCGCCGCCTACACGGTCGGCACGGCGATGGGGCTGCTGGCGGGCTACTACCGCGGCTGGGTCGATATGGCGGTCAGCCGGGCCTCGGACGTCATCCTGTCGTTTCCCGTCATCGTGCTCTACGTCATCCTGATCGCCAATATCGGCCCGTCGGCGGTGAACATCGTGGTCGCGGTGGTGGCGGCCTCGGCGCCCGGCATCTCGCGCATCGTGCGCAGCCTGACGATGTCGCTGATGCACCAGGAATTCGTCGCCGCCGCCTACCTGCGCCGCGAAAGCGACGTGTTCGTGATGCTGGTGGAGCTGCTGCCGAACTGCCGCGGGCCGCTGATCACCGATTTCTGCCTGCGCCTCGGCTACACCACCATCACCATCGGCACGCTCGGTTTCCTCGGCCTCGGCCTGCCGCCGCCCAACCCGGACTGGGGCGGCATGATCAAGCAGGCGACGTCGATGCTCACCGTGTTTCCGCACATGGCGCTGTATCCGACGGCGGCACTGGTCAGCCTGATCCTCGGCTTCAACCTGCTCGCCGACGGGCTGACCGAACTGTCGCAGGCGGATTGAGGCATGTCGCTGCTCGCCATCAGCGACCTGCGCGTCGAATACACCACCGCCCGCGGCACCGTCGCCGCGGTGCAGGATTTTTCCCTCGACATCGCGCCGGGCGAGAGTTTCGGCCTGGTCGGCGAGTCCGGCTGCGGCAAATCGACGCTGATCCTCGCGGTGATGGGCTACATGGGCCGCAACGGCGCGGTGACACGGGGAAAAATCCTGTTCGAGGGGCGCGATCTCGTGCAGGCCGGCAAGGAAGAGTTGCGGCGCGTCCGCGGCGCACGCATGGCGATCGTCTATCAGGAGCCGGCGACCGCGCTCAATCCGTCGATGACGATCGGCCGGCAGCTCGTCGAAGTGCCGATGGCGCACGGGCAGGTTTCCGTCGCCGAGGCGCGCGATCGTGCCGCGCGCGTGCTGGCCGACGTGCATCTGCCCGACGCCGACAGCGTGATGCGCCGCTATCCGCATCAGCTCTCCGGCGGGCAGAAGCAGCGTGTGGTGATCGCGATGGCGCTGCTCGCCAATCCCGCCCTGCTGCTGCTCGACGAGCCGACCACCGGCCTGGATGTCACGGTCGAGGCGGCGGTGCTCGACCTGCTCAACGAGCTGCGCGCGAAATACGGCACGGCGCTGTTCTACATCTCGCACAATCTCGGCGTGATCGCGCAGGTCTGCGAGCGCATCGGCGTCATGTACGCCGGAAAACTGGTCGAGGAGGCGTCGGCCGCTTCGCTGTTCGGCCGGCCGCGCCATCCCTACACGCGCGGCCTGCTGGCCTCGCTGCCGCGGCCGGGGGCGGACAAGCGCAGCGCGCCGCTGGTGCCGATCCCCGGGCTGGTGCCCGCCGCCGGCCGCGCGCCGCCGACCTGCGGCTTCCTCACCCGCTGCGCGCACGCCGAGCGCGGCACCTGCGACGCCGCGGTGATACAATTGCTGCCGGCCGAGCCGGGCCATACGGTGCGTTGCGCCCGCTGGGCGGAGCTGCCGCCGCCGCCGCCGCCGGCGCCGCTGGCGCTGCCGAATTTCTGGTCCGCCGAGGACGCGACGGTGATGGCGGCGCAGGATCTGTCGCGGGTCTTTCCGGTCGGACGGCGGCGGCTGGTCGCCAACGACGAACTCACGCTGGAAGCCAGGCGCGGACACGTGCTGGCGATCGTCGGCGAATCCGGCTCCGGCAAATCGACGTTCGCGAAAGTGCTGGCGGGCCTGGACGCCGCCAGCAGCGGCAGCCTGCGCGTGCTGGGGCAGGAAGTGGCGACCCGCCCGGTGCGCCGCCGCGCAGCAAAACTGGTCGCCGCGGTGCAAATGGTGTTCCAGCAGCCGGAAGGCACGCTCAACCCGTCGCACCCGGTCGGCTGGCCGCTGGCGCGCGCACTGCGCAAGTTCGGCATCGCGCGCGACCGCCGCACGGTCGAGGCGAAAGTCACCGCGCTGCTTGGAGATGGTGCGGCTGCCGGCCTCGCTGCGCCATGCGCTGCCGCGGCAATTGTCGGGCGGGCAGAAGCAGCGCATCGCCATCGCCCGCGCCTTCGCCGGCAACCCGGAGCTGCTGATCGCCGACGAGCCGGTGTCCGCCCTCGACGTCTCGGTGCAGGCGGCGGTGATCAACCTGCTGCTGCGCATCCAGCAGGAGAACCGCACCACGCTGGTGTTCATCAGCCACGACCTCGGCCTGGTGCGCTACCTCGCCGACGAGGTCGTGGTGATGTATCTCGGCCGGGTGATGGAGGCCGGCCCGGTCGCCGCTTTGTTCGAGCCGCCGTACCATCCCTATACCGAGGCGCTGCTGTCGGCCGCGCCGGTGCCCGACCCGACGATCAAGACCTCACGCATCCGTCTCGAAGGCGAAATCCCGAGCCCGCTGAACGTGCCCAAAGGCTGCCGTTTCGCCACCCGCTGCCCGCGCAAGCTCGGCCGCGTCTGCGACGACACGCCGCCGCCGCTGCGCGAGGCCGCACCGGGCCATCTCATCCACTGCCACATCCCGCTGGAGGAGCTGCGCGCGGTACCGCCGGTGTTCGCGCGGGCGGCCGTCGCGGTGGCGTGAGGGCGGGTTGTCCGGCTGGCTGGACTTCACCGGACAGGGATGGCTGCAGCTCGGCGAGCTGACGCTCGCCTTCGTCCTGTCCGCGCTGGTCGGCGTGGAACGGGAGCTGCGCCAGAAGAGCGCCGGCTTGCGGACCCACACGCTGGTCGGCGTCGCCGCCGCGCTGATCATGCTGGTCTCGAAATACGGCTTCATGAACATCCTGGCGAACGACCGGGTCGTGCTCGACCCGTCGCGGGTCGCGGCACAGATCGTGTCCGGCATCGGCTTCATCGGCGGCGGCGTCATCTTCATGCGCCGCGACGTGGTGCGCGGGCTGACCACGGCAGCGTCGGTCTGGCTCACGGCGGCACTCGGCATGGCGTGCGGCGCGGGGCTGCCCGTCCTCGCGGTGGCGACGACGGCCGGCCATTTCGTCATCATGCTCGGCTTTCCGCACCTGGAGCGCCGGCTGCCGCGACCGCGCCGGCTGGCGGCGGATATCCGCATTTCCTACGAGGACGGAAGGGACCTGCTGCGCCTCATCCTGATCCGCTGCACCGAGCTTCGCTTCGCCATCGACCATGTGCGGGTGGACCGGGACGGCCACGCCGACGACCGCGGCGAGGCGGTCGAGGACCTGGCCGACCGCGAAGGCGTCGCGCCGCCGCCGCCTGGCGCCAAAAGGCACCGTCACGCTGCGCATGCAGGTGAAGGGGAAGCGGCCGATCTCGCACCTCATCGCCACGCTGAGCGACATCGACGGCGTGCGGGAGGTGAGCACGCTGAACGAGGACACGGATCTGGACTGATCCTGCTCTGCGGCGGCGGCTTGCCGTTTCCGGCCGGGCATGCGAGGGCGGCGTCCTGCGTCGGGCGCCCGCAGCGTTGTCCGGCCCACGCCGGGACCCATATGCGCTTCATGGACCTGGATTTCTCGGAAGCGGAGATCAGCCGCTACTCGCGCCACATCCTGCTGGCGGAAGTCGGCGGCGCCGGGCAGGCGCGGCTGCGGACGGCGCGCGTGCTGGTGGTCGGCGCCGGCGGCCTGGGCAGCCCGCTGCTGCTGTATCTGGCCGCCGCCGGGGTCGGCACGCTCGGCATCGTGGACGACGACGTCGTGGAACTGTCCAACCTGCAGCGGCAGATCGCCCACGGCACGGACAATCTCGGCCACGCGAAAACCGAATCCGCCGCCGCCGCGGCGCGCCGCATCAACCCGGAGGTGACGGTCGAGGCGCACCGCACGCGGCTCGGCGCGGACAATGTCGCGGCGCTGGTCGGGGCCTACGACCTGGTCTGCGACGGCACCGATAATTTCGCCACCCGCTTCCTGGTCGCCGACGCCTGCGTGGCGGCGCGGCGCACGCTGGTGTCCGCCGCGGTGCTGCGCTTCGAGGGACAGCTCGCGACGTTCAAGCCCCACGCCGGGTCGGACCTGCCGTGCTACCGCTGCCTCTATCCCGCACCGCCGCCGCCCGACTTGGTGCCGTCGTGCAGCGAGGCGGGCGTGCTCGGCGCCGTCACCGGGGTGATGGGCACGCTGCAGGCGACCGAGGTGCTGAAGGAAATCCTCGGCATCGGCGAGAGCCTGGCCGGGCGGCTGCTGATCTGGGACGCGCTGTCCGTCCGGTTCCGCACCATCCGACTGCGGCGCGACCCGGAATGTCCGTGCTGTGGCGGCTGAACCGCTCGGGCTGCTGCTGATCTCGGGCGGGCACGAGCGGGCGCATTACGCCTTCGTGCTCGCCGCCGGCGCCGCCGCGCTCGGCCGTCCGGTGGTGCTGTTCGCCACCAACCAGGGCTGCCGCGCCCTGCTCGCCGATTTCTCTTCGTTCGCCGACCGCGACGAAGCGGTGCGTGCGGCCGGCGTCGCCGGGCTGGCCGAGTTGCGCGAGGCGGCGATGGAGCTGGGCGTGCGACTGATCGCCTGCGAGGCCGGGCTGCGCGTGGCAAGCGTTGCGGCCGGCGCATTGCTGCAAGGCGTCGAAGTGGCCGGAGTGGCGACGTTCCTCGCCGCGGTGGCGGGCGGGCAGATTGTTTCACTGTAGGTGGCTCGCGGCGCTTGACCTTGGGGCGGCGTGATTGGCACGCAGGCGGACATGATCCTCCCGCGCCTGACTGCGCTGCCCCTGCTCCTGCTGCTGCTCGCCGTCCCGGCGCTGGCGCAGAACGGCACGCTGCAACTGCCCAAGCCCGGCACCACCGGCGACTCCACCACCGCCGCGCCGGCAAGACCCCACGCCGCGCCCGTGACGCCGGTTCACAAGGACGGCCAGGCCCGCAAGGCGCGGACCAGGGCGACCCCGGTGGTCCACGCGCCCGCCAAACCGGTGGCCGAGCGCCCGGCACCGGCCCGGCAGCCGCTGGCCCCACCCCCGGCGCCGCCACCCGCCAGGGAGCCGGTCGCGGCGGACAAGGGCAGCGTCACCGGCCTGAAGCTGCCGCGTTTCGCGGCATTGCGCTCCGACGACGTGAACATGCGGGTGGGGCCGGGCACCCGCTTCCCGATCGAATGGCAGTACCACCGCCGCAACCTGCCGGTGGAAATCCTGCGCGAGGTCGAGGTCTGGCGGCTGGTGGAGGATGAGGACGGGATCAAGGGCTGGGTCCACCAGGCGACGCTGGTGGGCCGCCGCAGCTTCGTGGTGAAGGACGCCGAGGCGGTGCTGCGCCGCGCCCCCGACGACGCCTCCGCCGCCGTGGCACGGCTCAAGCCCGGCGTGGTCGGCCGCCTGCGCGCCTGTGCCGCAGGGTCCGACTGGTGCGAGGTGCAGGTCGAGGACTATCGCGGCTATCTGCGCCGCACGCAGTTCTGGGGCACACTCCCCGGCGAGGCGGTGAACTGACCCGGTGACGGACGCAGTGGCGGCACGCTATCGTCGGCGGATGAACCAGCCAGCACCCCAGGGGCTGCCCGAGGATCGGCCGCGCGCCATGCACGACCTCGGCGGCGTCAGCCGCTTCCTCTGCGAGCGGGTCGATGCCTCGCCGCACGCGCTCACCGATTTCGACCGCGAGGTCGATGCGCTGCGCCAGGTGCTCGGGCTGAAGGGCGTGATGACGGTCGATGAACTGCGCCGCGGCATCGAGGCGCTGCCGGAGGCGGAGTATCACGCCCTCTCCTACTACCAGCGCTGGATTCGCGCGATCGCGGCGACGCTGCTGCGCAAAGGCGTGTTTTCCGAGGACGAGCTGCGCGCGGCGTTGCAGGACGCGCCGTGATGCTGGCGCCGGGACAGCGCGTGCGCGTGCGCGACGACTGGCCGGAGACGCGCGGCCCCTGCCACATCCGCACGCCGCATTACCTGCGCGGCCGCACCGGCACGGTGGTGCGGCATCTCGGCGATTTTCCCAATCCCGAAGACCTCGCCTTCGCCCGTCCGGCGGAGCGCCGGCCGCTGTATCACGTGCGCTTCGAGCCGCACGCGATCTGGCACGATGCGCGCGCCGGCGACGATGTGCTGGTGGAAGTGTTCGGGCATTGGCTGGAGGAGGCGTAGCGATGCGCGACGATGCCGACGAACGCCTGCTGCGCGCGGTGCAGACGCTGCTGGCGGAGAAAGCCATCGCCTCGCCGGCGGAGATCGCCGAGCGCATCGCCGTCACCGACGCCGCCTCGCCGGGGCAGGGGGCGCGCATGGTGGCGCGCGCCTGGGTCGATGCCGCGTATCGCGCGCTGCTGCTCGCCGACGGCACGCGCGCGGCGGAGGCGCTCGGCATCCCGATGCGCGGCGCGCCGCCGCTCGGCGTGCTGGAGAACACCGCGGACCTGCACCACCTCGTCGTGTGTACGCTGTGCAGCTGCTATCCGCGCGCGGTGCTCGGCTACCCGCCGTTCTGGTTCAAGTCCGCCGCCTATCGCGCCCGCGCGGTGCGCGACCCGCGCGGCCTGCTCGCCGAGTTCGGCACCGTGCTGCCCGACGGCGTGCAGGTGCGCGTCGTGGACAGCACCGCGGATTATCGCTGGATGGTGCTGCCGCTGCGCCCCGCCGCCACCGCGGACTGGGGCGAGGCGCGGCTCGCGGCGATCGTGCGCGAAGGCGACATGATCGGCGTCACGCAGGTCGCGCCCTGATCCGCACGCTGCTCGCGCTGGCGCTGCTGCTCGCCGCCGGCGCGGCCCGCGCGGCCTCGCCGCCGGCGGTCGAGGGCACGCGGTTCATGGTCGTCTCCGCCGCTCGCCTCGCCTCCGAGGCCGGCGCGGCGATCCTGCGCGCGGGCGGCAACGCGGTCGATGCGGCGGTGGCCGTGGGCTATGCGCTGGCGGTGGTCGATCCGTGCTGCGGCAATATCGGCGGCGGCGGTTTTGCGACGCTGCATCTCGCCGGCGGACGCGACGTTTTTGTCAATTTCCGCGAGCAGGCGCCGGGTGCCGCGACGCGCGACATGTACCTCGACGGCGCGGGCCATGTGGTGCCGGGCGCCAGCCTGTTCGGCTGGGGTGCGGTCGGCGTGCCGGGGACGGTGCTCGGCCTCGACACGGCGCTGCGGGAATACGGCACCATGCCGCGTGCGCGCGTCATGGCGGCGGCGATCCGGCTCGCCCGCGAGGGTTTTGCGGTCGGGCGCAGCAACGCCGAATTGCTCGCGCGCTCGGCCGGCCGTCTGCGCGCCGATCCCGAGGCGGCGCGCGTGTTCTTCCACCCGGACGGCGCGCCGCTCGGTGCCGGCGACATTCTGGTGCAGCCGGCGCTCGCCGACACGCTCGCCGCCATCGCCGCGCACGGTCCCGACGCATTCTATCGCGGCGCCATCCCGGACGCGGTCGCGGCGGCGGCGCGCGCCGGCGGCGGCATCATCGCGGCGGCGGATTTCACGCACTACACGGTGACCGAATCGCCGCCGCTGCGCTGCGTCTATCGCGGCTGGCTGTTCCTGTCGGCGGCCCCGCCCTCGTCCGGCGGCGTGACGCTGTGCGAAATCCTCGGCATCCTCGACGGCTACGATCTGCGCGCGATGGGGTTCCACTCCGCGCAGACGGTGCATGTGATGGTCGAGGCGATGCGGCGGGCCTATTACGACCGCAACAGCGAGCTCGGCGATCCGGCCTTCGTGCGCAACCCGATCGCGCGGCTGCTGTCGCCGCACTACGCCGCCGCGCTGCGGGCGCAGATCGGGCCGCGCGCCACGCCGTCGCGCGACCTCCCCGCCGGCACGCCGCCGCACGAGCAGGCGGAGACGACGCATTTCTCCGTGCTGGATGCGGCGGGCAATGCGGTTGCGGTGACCTACACGCTGAACGGCGCATTCGGCGCCGGCGTGATGGCGCCCGGCGCGGGTTTTTTCCTCAATGACGAGATGGACGATTTCACCGCCAAGCCCGGGGTGGCGAACATGTTCGGGCTGGTGCAGGGCGAGGCGAATGCGATCGCGCCGGGCAAACGCCCGCTGTCGTCGATGGCGCCGACGATCGTGCTGCGCGACGGCCGCGTTGCGCTGGTGCTCGGCTCGCCGGGCGGCGGGCGCATCATCACCGTCGTGCTGGAGACCGCGCTGAACGTGATCGCGTTCGGCCTGCCCCCGCAGGAGGCGGTGGATGCGCCGCGCTTCCACCACCAATGGCTGCCCGACGAGATTTTCGTCGAGCCGCGCGCGCTGTCGCCGGACACCGAAACGGCGCTGCGCGGCATGGGCTACGCGATCGACGCGCAGACGCCGTGGGGCGCGGCGGAGATGATCGCGGCGGGCAGCGCGCTGACCGAGGCCCGCGCGCCGTCCTCCGGCAACGATGCGGCGATCGCGCCGCGCGTGCAGGCCGGCCGCATCTACGGCGCCAGCGATCCGCGCCGGCCGGCGGGCGCGGCGGTCGGGGAATAGCGCGGCCCGCCGCTACGCTTTCGCGAAATCCACGACCGCGGCGAATCCGCTCTCGCTGCCGAACGCCAGCCTTGCGCCGTCGGCGCTCCACGCCAGCGCCGAGACCGGCCCGCGCCCGGGCGCCGCCACCGGCAGGATGCGCCCGCCGGGGATGTCCGCCAGCACCACCATGCCCGTCGGAGAATCCGGCCGCAACGGCTTCGTGTTGCGGGTGGCAGGCGACCTGCGTGCAGAGCACGCCGTCGGCGCCGGCGAGTTCGGTCGGCGTCTTGCCCATCGGCCCGCCGCCGGTGAACGGCCACAGCACGATCGCCTCCGCCCCCGACGTCGCCAGCCACTTGCCGCTGCGGGTGAACGACAGCGACTGCGTCTTCGACGGATAGCCGCTCATGCGCATGTGCTGGCCGTCGGAAAGTCGCCAGCCGTGCAGCGCGTTCTCCTGCATCGCGGTGACCACGCTGTCGCCGTCCGGGCTGAGCGCGATGCCGATATGGCTGCCCTTCCATTCCAGCACGCGCGGGTTGTCGGATTTCGACGCGACGAACCACAGGCTGGCGCCGTTGTAGTGGCTGGTCGCGACGCGCTTGCCCTTCGCATCGAACACGATGCCGCTGACCGAGGCGGCGTGCGTCAGCGTCTTGATCGTCTCGCCCGCCGCGTCGAACAGATGCACCTGCTTGCCGACGGCGCAGGCCAGCACGGAGGATTTCGCATCGGCGAAGCTGGCGACGTGCTCCACCCATTTCAGGCCGAAGCCGGCGATCTCGGCGGCCGTGCCGTCGCGCGCGGTGCGCACGAAGCGCCCGTCATCGCCGCCGGAGACAAACCCCTCGGCGCGCGCATCGGCGGCGAGCGCCAGCGCCGCGCCGTCGTGTGCGGCAACGCTGTGCCAGTCGCCGTCGCGCAGCAGCCGCAGCGTGCCGTCGCCGAGCGCGAACGCCGCCATCCCGTCGCGATCGAACGCAGCCGCCACCACGAACGCACCAAAATCCTGCCGCACGCCGCGGGTGTCGAGCAGGTGGTCGAGCGAGGGCGTCTGGCTCATGGTCGCGGATCGGGTACGGCCGTCACCCCGTCACCTGACACGACTCGAACCCCCGTCGCAGTTGCGGCCGGTTCAGCTTGCGGCCGATGAACACGATGCGGCTGCGGCGCGGTTCGCCCTCGCGCCACGGACCCACGAAGTCGCCGTCGGCCATCATGTGAACCGCCTGGAACGCGAACCGCCGGTCCTCGCCCGGATACGCCAGAATCCCCTTGGTGCGGAGCAGGTTCTGCCCCTCGGCCGCGAGCAGCGCGCCGATCCAGGCGTTGAACTGCTCCGGGTCGATCGGCCGCTCGACCTCGAAGCTCATCGAGGCCACGTCGTCGTTGTGCTCGTGCGTGTCGTCGTCGAGAAACTCCGGCGTGTGCGCCAGCACCCGTTCGAGGTCGAAGGCGCCCTGCTCCAGCAGCGACGTCACCGCCACGTTGCCGCGCACCGCGGGGTGGATGGTGGCGAACGGGTTGATGTCGCGGATCCGCTTCTCCACCTCCGCAAGTTCCTCCGCGCTGACGAGGTCGGTCTTGTTCAGCACGATCACGTCGGCGAACGCGATCTGGTCCGCCGCCTCGCGGCTGTCGGCCAGCCGCTGCGGCAGGTGCTTCGCATCCACCACGGTGACGACGGCATCCAGCCGCGTCTTCGACCGCACCGTCTCATCGACGAAGAACGTCTGCGCCACCGGCGCGGGATTGGCCAGCCCGGTGGTCTCGATGATGATGCCGTCGAACTTCCCGCGCCGCTTCATCAGCCCGCCGACGATGCGGATCAGGTCGCCGCGCACGGTGCAGCAGATGCAGCCGTTGTTCATCTCGAACACTTCCTCGTCGCTGTCCACGACGAGGTCGTTGTCCACGCCCAGCTCGCCGAACTCGTTGATCACGACGGCGTATTTGCGGCCGTGCTGTTCCGACAGGATGCGGTTGAGCAACGTCGTCTTGCCCGCGCCGAGATAGCCGGTCAGCACGGTCACGGGCACGAGGTCCTGGGTGGGCGCTTGGCTGTCGGGCATCAGATCACTCCGCTCTCTCCGGCCGCTCGGCCGTCCCCCGTCATATAGGCGCCATGGCGTCGCGAAAAAATCGCTCGGTCGCCTGCTGGCGGAAGCGGTCCAGCGCCGGGCCGATTGCGGCCAGGTCGAACCGGCGCGCACGCTGCAGCCCGGAAGCGGCGAGCGCGGCGCGGCGGGCGGGGTCGTTCGCCAGCGCGACGATCGCCTCGGCGAACTGGCGCGGGTCGTCCGGATCGACCGCCACGGCGGCATCGCCGGCCACTTCGGCCAGTCCGCCGCGGTTGGAGCAGAGCAGGGCCGCGCCGCACGCCATGGCCTCCACCGCGGTCAGCCCGAACGGCTCCTGCCAGCGGCTCGGCACCGCCACGATCGCCGCGCGCGACATGGCGGCCAGCACCTCTGCGTGCGGACGGTAGCCGAGCATCGCCACCCCGGCCGCCTCGGCGCGCGGGCGCAGCGCGCGCAGGAACCGCGTCTCCGGGTTGTCGGGGCCGAAGCGGTCGCCGCCGATCATCTCGGCGCGCCAGCCCGGCAGCGCCGGCAGCGCGCGGGCGCAGGCCGCGACGAAGCCGTCGGCGCCCTTGTCGGTGATCACGCGGCCGGCAAACACGATCAGCCGCTCACGCTGGCCGGCGGGCGGCGGCACCTCGCGCAGGTCGAGGCAGTTCGGCAGCACGACCGGCTGCGCGGCCGGCGCGGCGATGCCCTCGCGCAGGCGGACCGCCAGGAAGCTCGATGCGGTGGCGACGGCGGCCAGACGCGCCAGCAGCCGGGCGCGCTCGGCGGGCGAGGTGGCCCGCCGCATGCCTTGCGGATCGTTGTTCAGGATCAGCGAGACCGGCGTGCGCGGCAGGCAGTCGGCCAGCAGCAGCGCGAGGTCGGGGCGGTTGTGGACTTCGACGAGGTCGGGGGCGAGCGTGCGCAGCGCGCGCAGCACGCCGGCGCCGTAGCGGCGCAGCGCCCCGCCCGGCCACCAGGCCGGCCTGACCGGCAGGAACGCCACGTCGCCGAACGGCGGGGTGGGCGGCGGCGCGCCGAGCACCGTCGCGCGGAACGGGCCGCACCAGCGCGCGTGCCGGCGGGCGATCAGGCCGAGCGCCCCGCTGGCCTCGGGGGCGAACGCCTCGCGCGGCGGCAGGACGATCGCGACGGAGGGAGGATTCGTCACGCGTGCGACCCTAGCTGCCGGCGCGCACCGCGACTATGGCGGCCCGCCACGCCGCCCCGCGATCCGGTCAGGGCGCGGTGACGGCCTCGTATTTCGCCAGCAGCCACGCCTCCGGCTCGCGCCCGGCCGCCGCGTACCATTCGGCGATCGGCGCGAAACCGCGCACCGAAGCGCAGTAGGCTGCGGTGTCGGCGGCGACCTCCGGCCGGTAGGTGAGAATGCGCGTGGCCACCGGCGCGTACATGGCGTCCGCCAGCGTGAACGCCGCGCCGAACAGGAACGGCCCGCCGGCGCCGAACCGCGCGCTTGTGTCGCGCCAGACCGCCTCGATATGCGCGATGTCGCGCAGGCTGCCCGCGTTGCGCCCGGCGCCGGGGATGACGCGGCCGAGATTCATCGGCATGCTCTCGCGCAAGTCGCGGAAGCCGGCGTGCATCTCGGCGGCGATGGCGCGGGCATGGGCGCGCGCGGCGCGATCCGCGGGCCACAGCGCGGGCGCCAGCTCGGCGCAATACTCGCCGATCGCGATCGTCTCCCACACCATGACGCCGCGATGCACCAAGTATGGCACGAGGCCGCTGGGGCTCGCCACCTTCACCGCCGGCGTGTCGCCCCCGCCGGTGAGCGGGATCACCTGCTCGTCCACGTCCAGCCCGGCCAGCCGCACCGCCAGCCAGCCGCGCAGGCTCCATGACGAATAGCGCCGGTTGCCGAGATAGAGCGTCCCGTCCGCCATGAAGTCCCCCTCCCTTGCCGCGTGCGCGGGAACGCGCGAACCTGACCGGCCAGTCAGCCCAGGGAGCCGGACATGAACGAGATCGCCGCCCGCCCGAACAATCTCGAAGCGTTCTGGATGCCGTTCACCGCCAACCGGGCCTACAAATCGACCCCCCGGATGCTCGCGCGCGCCGAGGGCATGACCTACTACACGACCGACGGGCGGGATGTCATCGACGGCACCGCGGGCCTGTGGTGCGTCAACGCCGGCCACGGCCGCCGCGAGATCACCGAGGCGATCCAGCGCCAGGCGGCGACGCTGGATTTCGCCCCGACCTTCCAGCTCGGCCACCCGGTCGCCTTCCAGGCGGCGGCGAAAATCGCGGACCACACGCCGCAGGGGCTGGACCACGTGTTCTTCACCAACTCCGGCTCGGAGAGCGCCGACACGGCGCTGAAGATCGCGCTGGCCTATCATCGCGCGCGCGGCGAGGGCCAGCGCGTGCGGCTGATCGGGCGGGAGCGCGGCTATCACGGCGTCGGCTTCGGCGGCATCTCGGTCGGCGGCATCGGCGGCAACCGCAAACAGTTCGGCGCGCAGCTGCCCTATGTCGATCACCTGCCGCACACGCACGCGCCGCAGCACACCGCCTTCACCCGCGGCCAGCCGACCTGGGGCGCGCATCTGGCGGACGCGCTGGACGGCATGGTGGCGCTGCACGGCGACACCATCGCCGCCGTGATGGTCGAGCCGCTGGCCGGATCGACCGGCGTGCTGGTGCCGCCGGTGGGCTACCTGCAACGCCTGCGCGAGCTTTGCGACAAGCACGGCATCCTGCTGATCTTCGACGAGGTCATCACCGGCTTCGGCCGGCTCGGCACGTTCTTCGGCAGCGAGCGCGTGGGCGTCGCGCCGGACATCCTGACGATGGCGAAGGGGCTGACCAACGCCGCGGTGCCGATGGGCGCCGTGGCCGTCCACGACCGCATTTTCCGCGCCATCGTGGACAACGCGCCGGCAGGAATAGAGCTGTTCCACGGCTACACGTATTCCGGCCATCCGCTCGCCGCCGCCGCCGCGGTCGCCGCGATCGACCTGCACGTGGCGGAGGATTTGCCGGCGCGCGCGCGCGCGATGGAGGGGTATTTCGAGGACGCGGCGCACAGCCTGAAGGGGCTGCCGAACGTCATCGACATCCGCAATTTCGGGCTGGTCGCCGGCATCGAGCTGCAGCCGCGCGCCGGCAAGCCGGCCGACCGGGCGGGGCGCGTGTTCCATCGCTGCTTCGACGCCGGCGTGCTGATCCGCACCACCGGCGACATCATCGCGCTGTCGCCGCCGCTGATCGCCGAGCGGCCGCACATCGACCGCATTTTCGGCACGCTGGGCGAGGCGATCCGGGCGGAGGCGGCGTAGCGGCGCCAGGGAGAGCGCCAGCCCCTCGCAGGGCCGGCGCCGCCCCTACCGCGGACGGAGGCAGTGACGCCGTTTCAGTTTCAACTCGAACGACCGCAAAACGCCTGCTCTCCCTTCGCAGGCTGGTATGTTTCTATGTCGGAACATTGTGGGCGTGCGGGGGCGCCGCGCGGTCAGGCGGGAATGGGCGGGATGCCGGGGACGGGCGGGGAGAGGACGCGGGGCCGCGCGCGCGGCGGCGGGCGGGGGCGGCAGGCGGGGCGGGACGTGGCGGTCGGCCGGACCGGCGGTGGCGGGCCCACGGGACCGGCCTGCTTCCGGCCCGAGGACAGGCTCCGCGCCGGCGGCGGGCGGACGCCCAGCATTTGGCAGAGCGGGCGGAGCAGCCGCCCGGCCTGCGGCGCGGCGGCGAGCAGGTCGGCCATCGCGGGATCGGCGAGCAGGTGCTGCAACTGCGAGGCGGCGGCGGCGGCCTGCGGCAGCCGGCGCAGCAGCCAGGCGAAGCCGCGCGGCAGCCGGGGCGGCGGAGGTTGGGCCGGGCGGGGAGAGCGCGGGCGGCGGCGCGGCGGCGGCAGCGTGCCTGCGCGGACTTTTTCCGCGAGGCGGGCGAACCGCTCCGCGGTGCGGCGCAGCCGCGACCAGAGCAGCAGCATCAGCGGCAGGGCGAGCCCGATTTCGGCGCCGCGGGCGGCGATGGCGCGGCGCAGCCCCTCGACCAGATGGGCAAAACGGTCGGCCAGGGCGGGGGAAGCGGCGGGCGGCATGGCAGTGATACTAACATGACCGGCGGCGGGCTGGGCAAGCCTGCCGGTCCGCCTCGATTTTCAAGGTGCGACACGACCCGGACGGACGATGATCTTGACCCGGATGGTCACGATCACCACGATCCACCGCAAGAGCCGACGATGCTGTGACATCGCTTGCTCCCTACGCGGCGCCGGCCAAGCCCATTCCTGGCCCGCGTTGCCATTCCAGGGCACGCTCGGCGACGCGATCCGGGCCGAGGCGGCGTGAACCGACAGCCACCCGGCCGCGTGACACGAATGATAGTTTGCCGGACCGATCCTTTGCCGTAAGAGCGACGGCACGGTCAGCGGCGGAGGCTTGGCCATGAGCGGTTACATGCAAGTCTCTGCTGGCCTCTTTCTCGCCACACTCGAGAACGCCCTTAGGTCCTATACCGGTCCGGTCCTTGTCGGCCCGTTGCCGGTGCTTTTGCCGGCGGGCAGCAGCGTGACCGGCGATGTGGTCAGTGGCGGCGAAGTGCTGGACGTGTTCGGCACAACCGCAGGCGGCACCGTGATCATGCCGGGCGGCGAGGAGCTGGTGGCGGCCGGCGGATCGGCCGGCCTCGATCAGATCCGCCCTGGCGGCAGCGAAGTCGTCGGAGCCGGCGGCTCGTCGTTCTCGCCGGAGCTGACCGGATCGGCCGGTACGCCGGCGGTGCTCGTCGTGACGAGCGGTGGCCGCGTCAGCGGCGCGCAGCTGTTCAGCGCGGGCGCGGAGTTCGTGCTGTCGGGCGGCACCGAGTTCGAGCGCGAACATCGAGGACGGCAGCTTCCTGGAGGTCGTCGCCGGCGGCACTGCGAATGGCGAGATCATCGGGCCGGGCAGCGTCATGGAGGTGGACCCGGGCGCGATCATCAATGGCAATATCCGTTTCGGGCACGGCACGCTGGGCGGCAGCGGCTACAGCGAGCTGATCGTGTCCGGCACGCTAATCCCGGCCATGCTGATCGGCGGGTTCGATGTGAGCGGCCATTCTCAGGACGACACGATCGATCTTCCGAACATCGCCTACGACCCGAACGGCACGGCCAGCATCAACGATCAGCAGCTGCAAGTGGTGGAAGGCGGAACCACTGTCGCCGATTTCTACCTGATCCGCCTGCCCTCCGTGCCCGGCGAGGAACAGGTGGCGGCGGAACCGGACGGGCACGGTGGTACGGAAATCATCGCGGCGTGCTTCGCCGCGGGCACGCCCATCGCGACTGAGGACGGCGCGGTCGCGGTGGAATTGCTCGCGCCAGGCATTCGCGTGCGTCTGGCCGATGGCGGCGCGGCGCCGGTGGTGTGGATCGGCCATCGCCACGTCGATTGCGAACGGCATCCGCACCCCGAAGCGGTCTGGCCGGTGGTCATCGCCCCGGATGCCTTCGGCCTCGGCCGGCCGGCGCGCGCGTTGCTGCTCTCGCCGGACCACGCCGTCTTCGTGGACGGCGTGCTGATTCCCATCCGCTACCTGCTGAACGGCGCCACCGTGGCGCAGGTGCCGACGGCTCATGTCGCCTATTACCACGTCGAATTGCCTCGGCATTCGGTGCTGCTGGCCGAGGGACTGCCGGTGGAAAGCTATCTCGACACCGGCAACCGCGCCGCCTTCGCCAATGGCGGCACGGCGGTGCTGGCGCACCCGGATTTCGCACGCGGCGTGTGGGCCGCCGCAAGCTGCGCGCCGCTGGTCACCGCCGGGCCCGTGCGCGAGCGCGTCTATCGCCGCCTGATCGCGCAGGCGCTGGCGCTCGGCTGGCGTGCGGAGGACACCGGCGCACCCGCCGCAGTATGCTGGCGCGCGCCGTGGCAACGCCGGCGCATCGGCTGGCGGGACGGAGAACGCGCATGGGCGTGACGGTCAGCGGTCAGGGTGTTCTCTCGGCGGTCTCCATGATCACCTTTACCTCACTGCTTCCGGAGGCACTGATCCGGGGCGGGATCGTCAGCCTCGCCCCGGTTCCGGTCGCCGCTCCCGTGATCATCCCGGCCGATGTTGACCTCGCGGCCTCGTCGGGAGACGGCCTGATCGGTTTCGTGGTCAGCGGCGGCAGCGTGTTCGCGGTTTCCGCCGGCATGAGCGCTGGCGGTTCGATCATCCATTCCGGCGGCGAGGAGATCGTGCTCTCGGGCGGATCGGTTGGCCTCGACCAGATCCAAGCCGGTGGGACCGAGGTCGTCGCGAACGGCGGGTCCTCCTTCGCGCCCGAGTTTTTCGGCTCTGGCGCGACGCCCGCCGTGCTGGTGGTGTCCGCAGGCGGCCATGTTGAACTGGGCAACTTGTTCAGCGACGGCGTCGAGTTCGTGCTGTCGGGCGGCAGCGACTCCGGCGCGCATGTCGACTCCGGCAGCGTGCTCGAGATCGCAAACGGGGGTTCGGCGACCGGCGAGACCATCGCGGCGAACGGCATGCTGGCGCTCGATGCGGGTGCCGTCGTCAGCGGTTCGATCCGCTTTGTCACATCGAGCAGCACCGACGGCGGCATCCTGGTCATTTCCGGCACCACCATGCCGAACGTGCCGATCCTGGGCTTCGATGTGGCCGGCGTGTCGCAAAACGACCTGCTCGACTTCGCGAGCGTCGGTTTCGCGTCCGGCGGTTCCGCCACGATCAATGACACGACCCGCGTGCTGAGCGTCGCCGAGAGCGGCGCCACGTACGATTTGCAACTCGCAAGATTGCCCGACCTGACCGGCGAACGCCTCGCGGTCACACCGGACGGCCACGGCGGCACGGCGGTGTTCGCCGAGGCCGCCTGCTTCGCCGCCGGCACGCGCATCGCGACGGAGCGGGGCGAGGTTGCGGTCGAGGCGCTCGCGGTCGGCGATCTCGCCCGGCTTGCCAGTGACGGCACGGCGCCGGTGGTGTGGATCGGCCACCGCCGTATCGACTGCTCTCACCACCCTCGGCGGGAGGCGGTCTGGCCGGTACGCATCGCGCCGCATGCCTTCGGCCTCGGCCGGCCCGCGCGCGCGCTGCGCCTGTCGCCCGATCATGCGGTGTTCGTGGACTGCGTGCTGATCCCCATCCGCTACCTGCTGAACGGCGCCACGGTGGCGCAGGTGCCGACGGCTCGTGTCGCCTATTACCACGTCGAATTGCCTCAGCATTCGGTGCTGCTGGCCGAGGGACTGCCGGTGGAAAGCTATCTCGACACCGGCAACCGCGCCGCTTTTGGCAATGGCGGCACGGCGGTGCTGGCGCACGCCGACTTCGCGCGCGGCGTATGGGACGCTGCAAGCTGCGCGCCCCTGGTCACTGCCGGCCCGGTGCGCGAGCGTGTCTATCGCCGCCTGATCGCGCAGGCGCTGGCGCTCGGCTGGCGCGCGGAGGACGCAGGCACGGCGGCCGCGGTGAGTTGGCGCGCGCCGCGCAAAGCCACCGGCTGACACCGGCCGGCCATTTATGCAACCAAGTTGCATAAATGGGTGGTCGCTCAGAACTGCTTGAGCAGCCGGTCGATGTAGTCCAGTTCCTGCTGCGGGCGGCTGCGTTCGCCGGCGCGGCGGCGCAGTTCCTCCTGGATGGCGCGGGTGCGCGCCTGCTCCATCTGCTCGGGCAGCGTCACGTCGGAGCTTTCGTCGGCCCCGTTGGCACCTTCCTGGGGCCGCCGGCCGAACGGATCGGTGTCCTGGTCGCCGCTGCGGCCGAAACTCGGCCGGCCGCGCCACGGCCGATTGCCTTCCCCCTGGCCGTTCGGGTCGCCGTCCTGCCCGTTGCCCAAGGCGATGCCAGGTCCATCCCCCTGCTGATCGCCGTCCTGCTGGCCGCCGAACGCCTGCGCCATCTGCTCGCTCATCGCCTGGCCGCCCTTCTGCAGCGCCTCGATCGCCTGCTGCACGTCCTCCGCCGCCGACCCGTCCTGGCCATCGGCGAAGTCCTGCGCCGCCCCGCGCATCGCCTGGTCGGCGTCGCCGAGATTGGGCGGGATCTTTCCCATCAGGTCGCCGTATTGCTGCATCAGCTCGCCGAGCGCCCGCCGCAGCGCCTGCTGCACCCGCACGTCGCGCTGCCGCGCAGCAGCGTCGTCCGGTGCCCCAGGGGGCTTGACGCCCGGCGGCGGCTCGGCCGGCGCCGCGTCGCGGGACTGCGCATGGTCGAGCAGGCCGCCCTCCCGCTGCACCATGTCCTGCACGGCATTGAGCTGCTGCTGGCCCTGCTGGCGCTGCTGCGCGCGGTGCCGCGCCTCGGCGTCGCGGTGCATCGGCCGGGCATGCTCCAGCGCGTCGAGCATCTTTTCCAGCTGCGCCATCTGCTGCTCGGCGTCCTGCATCCTGCCCTGCTCGATCGCCTGCTTCATCTGCTCGGCGAGTTTTTGCGCGTCCTCGGCGTTCATCTGCTGGCTCTGCGGATCGGCCAACTGCGCGTCCGGGTCGCGCCGGAGCTGCTCGGCCAGCGCCTGCAGATGCTGCTGGATCGCCTGTTCCAGCGCCTCGATGCGCTTCTCGATCTCCTTCGGCGGCACCTTCTCGCCGCGCTTCTCGGCGTTCATGGCGTCGCGCAGCGCCTGCCGCGCCTGTTCCAGGGTGCGCGCCGTGCGATCGGTCAGCCCTTCCTCCAGCCGCAGCGCCAGCTGCCAGAGCTGCGCCTGCACCGCCGGCACCGCGGCCTCGTCCCGATCGTCGAACAGCCGGTCGCGCGCCGTGCGCAGGTTGAGGTAGCCGCCGGGATCGCTCTGCCAGACTTTTGTGAGTTCGCCGATGCCGTCGAGGTCGGCGACCGCCGGCGCGCGTGCCTGCGGGTGCAGCGTCAGCGCCTTGCGCACCGCGATGATGGCGCGCGCCGTCGGGTTGGCGAACTGCCGCTCCGGCAGCGTGAAGACGGCATCAGGGCTGGTGCCGACCAGTCCCGGTGCGTCACGCGCCACCAGCCGCGCGATCACGGGCAGGCCGGCCCAGGGATGCGGCGTCAAATCCTGCAATTGCGCGCCCTTGGCCTGCTTCGGCGCGCCGCCGGGCAGCGGGATCGTCACGACCAGTTTCGGCGCTTGCGGGCGGTCCTTCAGCGTCAGTTCCGCCTGCAACGCCACCACGCCGTATTCGTGCGCGACCTGCCAGGGCAGCCGGGTGCGCGGCGCGATCCGGCTGCCGCGCGCCGCCCCCGGCGGCTCGGGCCAGGTCACGATCGGCGCGCGGTCGGCGACCACGGTGAGGTCCCAGGCGGCCAGCTCCGCGCCGCCGCGATGCACGATCAGCCTGCCGCCGCCGGACAAGTCCTCGTCGGCCTGGAAACTGGCGGCGTCGAGCGGCTGGAACGGCAGCGCCCGTCCGGCCAGCGTCAGCGCCGGCCGCCCGTGCCCGCCGGAGACGCTGACGGTCAGGTGCGAGCCGGCGGGCACCGAGACCGCGCCGCCCTCGGGGCGGAGGAACACCGGCGCGAGGTCGGTGTAGCCGGGCGGCGTGATCCAGGCCTGCAACTCGGTCGCCGCCGCCGGCGGGGGCGGCACGAAGCCGACGGTGAGCGCGCGGCGCAGCCGGTCCGGCGCGTCGGGGCCGGCGATCACCAGGCACGCCACCAGCGCCACCACCAGCCCGCCGCGCAGCGCCCGCATGTCGATCGCCGCCAGGCCGGGACGCGGCAGGCCGACGCGCAGCCGCCCGACCTGCGCCACCGCCCGCGCCACATGCACGCGCCACAGCGCCTCCGCGCCCGGCAGCGCCGGCCGGTCGGCCAGCACCGAGAGCGGCCGGTGGCGCAGGCCGGAGTCGCGCTCCAGCCGCCGGTCGCCTTCGGCCGCGTCGGGCAGGCGCAGCCGGCGCAGGCCGCGCAGCAGCGTGAAGATCACCGCGCCCGCCAGCGCCAGCAGCAGCAGCGCATGCAACAGCGGCGGCAGCAGCGGCGGCAGGTCGAGCAGGGCAACGCAGAGAAAGCCGCCGAGCAGCCCGAGCGGCGGCCACAGCGCCGGCCAAAGACGCTCGAACAGCAGCACCGCCCGCGCCTGCCGGCGTCGCCGAAGCAGCCGCCTCGGCAGGGTCGCTTGGGTGTCGGCCGGCGGTTGCTCGCTCATCGCGTGGGCTCGCCCGAAGCTGCGCGGATCATGCCAGAAAGCGGGTCATGCCAGGAAGTCTGGGACGCTTTCGTGGCGCCAGAGTTCCTCGACGGCCTGGCGCGGCCGGATGGTCGCCCAGCGCGCGCCGTCGATCAGCACGATCGGGGCCAGCGGCCGGGCGTTATAGGTGGAACTCATCACCGCCCCGTAGGCGCCGGCATCCAGCAGCGCGACCCGGTCGCCGGCGTGCAGTTTCGGCAAGTTCCGGGCGCGCGCAAACGTGTCGGCGGTCTCGCACACCGGCCCGACGACATCGGCCGGCGCCGCCGCCTGCCGCGCCCGCACCGGCGAGAGCGGCACGATCGCGTGCCAGGCATCGTACATGGCCGGCCGGATCAGCTCGGTCATGGCGGCATCGAGCACCACAAACCGCTCTTCTTCCTTGGTCAGCAGCACGGTCGCCAGCAGCACGCCCGCCGGGCCGACCAGCCAGCGCCCCGGCTCGACCATCAGCTCCAGGTCCAAGGCCCCGAACGCGGCGCGCAGCGCGCCGGCAAAAGCGTCGGGCGTGACGGAAAGCTCGTCGCGGTAGGGGATGCCGAGCCCGCCGCCGCAATCCATGCGGCTGACGTCATGGCCGGCGGTGCGCAGGTCGCGCACCAGTGCCGCGGCGCGGGCGAAGGCGGCGCGATACGGGGCGAGCGCCAGCACCTGGCTGCCGATATGCAGCGCCAGCCCGACCGGGCGCAGGCCCGGCAGCGTCGCCGCGCGGGCATAGAGCGACGCCGCATCGGCATAGCGGATGCCGAACTTGTTCTCCGCGCGCCCGGTGGTGATTTTTGCGTGCGTCCCGGCGTCCACGTCGGGATTGATGCGCAGCGCCAGTTTTGCCTCGCGCCCCATGCCGGACGCAATGGCCGAGATCGCTTCCAGTTCGGCGGCGCTCTCGACGTTGAGCTGCGCGATGTCCGCGGCCAGCGCGGCGCGGATTTCGTCCGCGGTCTTGCCGACGCCGGAGAACACGATGCGCGCGGGCGCGATGCCGGCGCGCAGTGCGCGCGCCAGTTCGCCGCCGCTGACCACATCCGCGCCGGCGCCGCCGGCGGCGAGCACGCGCAGCACCGCGAGGTGGTCGTTCGCCTTCACCGCGTAATGCACGTGCGCCAGCCCCGCCAGCGCGCGCTGCAGCTCGGCCAGCCGCCGCCGCAACACCCCCGCGCCGTACGCCCAGACCGGGGTGCCGAGCGCATCGGCGACGGCGTTCAGCGCCACGTCCTCCATTAGCAATCCGTCCATCGCGTGCATGGCCAGATGCGGGCGCGCGGCCAGCAGCTCCGCCACCGAAGGGTCGGGTTCGGCCAGGACGGGGGCGGGGGCGTGCATGGCGCGAAGCTAGGGCCGAAGCCGACATGGCTCAACCGTTCGTCGTGCCGATGTGGCGAAAACCGCGACCCCGGTCTATTGCGGGAATCGACCGATGCGCAAATGGAAACCGGTTCGATGCTATCGAACAAGAAAATCTGCGTGGTCCTGCCGGCCTACAATGCCGAAAAAACGCTGGCCCGGACGTTCGCCGAAATCCCCCGGGATATCGTCGATGACGTCATTCTCACCGACGACGCCAGTGCCGACCGCACCATCGCGGTGGCGCGGCAGCTCGGCATTTTCACCCTCGCCCACGACGCCAATCGCGGCTACGGCGCCAACCAGAAGACCTGCTACCGCGCGGCGCTGGCCCGCGGCGCCGACATCGTGGTGATGCTGCATCCCGACTACCAGTACACCCCGAGACTGGTCGCGGCGATGGCCTCCATGATCGCCTCCGAGCAGTTCGACGTCGTGCTCGGCTCGCGCATCCTCGGCGTCGGCGCGCTGGCCGGCGGCATGCCGCGCTACAAATACGTCGCCAACCGCGTGCTGACGTTCTTGCAGAACCTGCTGCTCGGCCACAAGCTGTCGGAGTACCATACCGGCTATCGCGCGTGGAGCCGAACGGTGCTGGAACAGCTGCCGCTGCTCGCCTGCTCGGACGATTTCGTGTTCGACAACCAGATGCTGGCGCAGGCGATCTACTTCGGCTTCCGCATCGGCGAGATCTCCTGCCCGACGAAATACTTTGCCGAGGCGTCGTCGATCGATTTCCGCCGCAGCGTGGTCTATGGCATCGGCGTGCTGCGCACCGCCGTGCAGTTCCGCCTGCAACGCTCGGGCCTCGGCCGCGCCGCGGTGTTCAGCCGCGACGAGGAACGCCGGCTCGCCCATTTGCAGGAGCGGCTGGTATGACGCTTGCGCCCGGCGCGTGGCGGAAATTCGTGCCGGCGGCGGCGCTGCTGGCGCTGCTGATCGCGGGCGCGGCGGCGGCGCGGCTGATGCCGCAGACGCTGCTCGCCGATCTGCAGGCGCTGCTGCACCTCGTCCGTGGCCTCGGGGTTGCCGGCTCGCTGGTGTTTTTCGGGCTCCAGGTCCTGGTGGCGTTGAGCGGGATTCTGCCGGCGGCGCTGCTCGGCGTGGCGGCCGGCGCGCTGTATGGCCCGCTGACCGGATTTGCGCTGGCGGCGCTGAGCACGCTTGCCGGCGCCTGGCTCGCCTTCGTGCTCGCCCGCTCGATGTGGCGGCCGGCGATCGCGCGGATACTGCGCCGGCGCCGGCGGTTGCAGGATTTCGACGGACGTGTGGCGCAGGAGGGATGGCGGCTGGTGATGCTGCTGCGCGTCTCGCCGGTGATGCCGTTCTCGCTCACCAGCTACGCGCTCGGGCTGTCGTCGGTGTCGGGGCGGGACTATCTGCTGGGCACGCTGGCCTGCCTGCCGGCGCTGTTCGGCTACGTGATGATCGGCGTGCTGGCGGGCGCCGGCCTCGATGCCCACGCCGCAGCGGGCCGGCCGGTGCGCACGCTGCTGCTGGCGGCGGGCCTGGTGGCGACGCTGGTACTGACGCTGCGGCTCGGCCGGATGGCGGCGGCGGTGCTGCGGACGGCGCCGGCGGCGGTCGCGCGCGAGGCGGCGGAATGACGCCGCGATGCCGGAGGTCGTGAGCGGCCTGCGGCCAAAATTCCTGGACCGTGTGCCGCCGCTCGCAGCGGTTGCCGTGTTTGCCGCGTTCGTCGCGCTGTTCCTGTGGGACCGCCCGGCCTACGAGGCGCTGCTGCGCGCCGTCGGGGTTCACTGGGTCCACGCGGGCGGCGACATGACGGGGGGCCGGCCGTTCATCGACACGCGCTTCGTCCTGGCACAACTGGAATGCTGGCGGCGCGGCATCGACGTGTACAGCGTCAACCCGTGCGACCCGCTCGGCCGGCTGCAGGATTATTCGCCGCTGTGGCTGCGGCTCGATTTCATTCCTGCGAGTTCCGCCTGCGCCGTGCCGTTCGGGCTGGCGCTGGATGTTCTGTTCCTGGCGGCGCTGTTCGCGCTGCCGCTGCCGCGGTTCCGTGTCATCGACCACGCCGTGCTGAGCCTGACGATGGTGTCCACGGCGAGCATTTTCGCGCTGGAACGCGGCAACACCGACCTGCTGATCTTCGCGATGTGCGTGATCGCGGCGCGGCTGCTGCTGCGGTCGTTGCCGTGGCGCGTGGCCGGATATGGCGTGATCCTGGCGGCGGCGGCGCTGAAATTCTATCCGCTGGTGCTGCTCGTCGTGGCGCTGCGCGAGCGCGTCCGCACCCTGCTGGCCATCGCTGTCGTTTCGGCCGGCGCGGCCGGCGCGTTCGCATGGCGGTTCGGCGCCGAGACGCAGCGCGCGCTCGGCAACGCCACCGTCTTCTACTTCGAGAAGATGTGGGGCGCGGCCAACCTGCCGTTCGGCGGTGCGCACCTTGCCGTCGTCCTGCTGCCGGGCGTGATGGCGCGCCATCCGGGGCTGCGCGAGGCGCTCGGCCGTGCGATTCCGCTGAGCGTGCTGGCCGGTCTGGTGATCCTCGCGGCGGCGGTGGCGATCCGGCTCGCAATGCAGCGCGATTTCGCGCGCGCGTTCGCCGCGCTGCCCGAGCCGATGCGCCTGTTCCTGACGATCGGGGCGGCGCTGACCGCCGGCTGTTTTTTTGCCCACCCGAACATCGAATATCGCGCCGTGGTGCTGCTGCTGGAGGCACCGGGCCTGCTGGCGCTGGCGCGCGGCGCGGCACCCGGCCGCGTCCGCGGCCTGCTGTGGGCGAATGCGGTCGCGACCGTGTTCCTGGTCTGGGACGCGCCCGCCTTCCTGCCCTCGGTCGCGCCGGCGGGCTGGCTGCTGCGCCAGTATGTCTGGTGGGCGCACGTCACCGTCAGCATGGCGGCCCTGGTGCGCCTCGGCCTCGACTCCGCCGCGTGGCAATGGCTGCGCGGCGCCGTGCAGCCGGCGCGGGTTGCCGCCTAAACGGCCGAACGGAGCGATGGCGGTGGTGCGGCGGGCTCTGTCCGCGCCGCCGCCGCGTCGCCCGCGGGCAAACGCCCATCGAATTCCCGCCACGCCAGGACCGCCACCAGCACGACGCACACCGGCAGCACTGCCATGCCGGTCGTGTACGCGAAAAGCTCGCTGACGCCGGGACACAGCCAGAGGACGATCGGCAGCGCGTCGAAGCCGCGTTGCTCGGCGAGCATGGCGACGACGATCGAGTAGCCGACCAGGTCGAACGTGTAGAGATAGGGCGAGACGAGCGGCATCATACACGCCGCGACCGCGGCGGCAGCGCGCGCGCTGCCGCGCCGCGCCGCGAACCAGACGGCGCCGACCACCGCGAAAGCTGCCAGGACCTGTGCGGCGTAGCCGAGTGCGATCGACGCACCGAAACTGCGCGCCATCCAGAACACGGAGGCCGCCCACAGCGGATAGCCGTTGCGGAAATAGCCTGCCAGGAGCATGGAACCGGACACGCCGATGCCGTGCAGGAACGCCGGCCAGATGCCGATGCCGAGCAGCGCGGTGCTGGCACCGGCGAGCACCAGCGTGCCGACGCCCGCCGCGGCAAACGCCTTCCACCGTCGCTGTGCGAGCCAGACGACGGGAACCAGCACACCGAGATGCGGCTTCAGCGTCGCCAGGGCGACCTGCAGCCCGGCGCGGATCGGGCTGCGGCGCGCCTGCAGCAGCCCAGCCACGACGAACGACGCGGCCAGCGGCGCATATTGGCCGAGCGCGAGGCACAGCCAGGTCGGCGGCCCGAACAGGCCGAACAGCACGACCCGCCACGACAGTCCGGCGCCGCGCAAGGCCCAGATCGACGCGGCGCACATCAGCAGCAGCCACATCGCGTAGCCGGGCAGGAGCGGAATGGCCGACACCGCCATCCCCAGCGCGAGCATCGGCGGGGGATACATCCAGTCGAGCCGCGACCAGCCGGGGCCGAACAGCGCCTCTCGCCCGATCAGCAGTTTTGGCCCGTCATACACCTCCGCTCCCTGACCGGACGCCGCCATCCTGCCGGCGGACCAAAGCAGCGAATAGTCGCCCTCCGGCATCGTGTGGGTGAGCGACGACACGCGGTACGGCCCGTCGTGCCATTGCGCCCACAGGTGCAACGCCAGCGTCGCGATGGCTCCCGCCAGACCAACCAGCAGCAGGCCCGCGAGCAGCCCCCGCGCGATGGCGCGCGGATATGCGCGGCGCATCATGCGCCCATGTCCTCCCGGCGCGGCAGTTCGGCGGCGAACTCCCGCCACGCCAGGGCGGCGGCAAGTCCGGCGAACAGCGGCAGCACCTGCACGCCGGTCAGCACGGCCAGGCTTTCGCTGATGCCGGGGAACAACCACAAAAATATCGGCAGCACGGCAGCGGGATGGCGCTCGGCCAGCATGGCGACCACGATCGAGTAGCCGACCATGTCGGAATAATAGAGATAGGGCGAGACCAGCAGGGTCAGGCACACGGCGACGCCTGCGGCAGCGGTGTCGCCGCCGCGCCGCGCCGCCAGCCACACCAGGGCGACCGCCAGCAGCGCAGCCAGCAACTGCGCGGCATAGCCGAACGCGATCGTGGCGCCGAGACTGCGCACCATCCAGAACACGGAGGCGGCGCCGCCGGCATATCCCTCGGGCGACGCGCGCTCCAGCAGCGCGCGGGCGGAGGCGCTGCTGCCGTGCAGGAAAGCGGGCCAGATCGCGGCGCCGAACAACGCCGTGCTGCCGGCCGCCAGGACCAGCGTGCCCGCGGTCGCGGTGGCGAACGCCGTCCAGCGCCGCTGCGCCAGCCATACGACCGGAACCAGGATGCCGAGATGCGGCTTGAGCGTCGCCAGCACGATCAGCAGGCCGGCGCGCAGCGGGGCGCGGCGCGCCTGCAGCAGACCGGCCACGACCAGGGAGGCGGCCAGCGGCGCGTATTGGCCGGAGGTGATGCCGCGCCATGCCGGCGGGCCGAACAGGCCGAACAGCACGACCCGCCACGACAGGCCGGCGCCGCGCAGCACCCAGACCGACGCGCCGCACACCAGCACGCCCCAGACGACGTATCCGGCAAGCAGCGGCATGCGGCAGAACGCCATCGCCACCGCGATCATCGGCGGCGGATAGATCCAGTCCAGCCGGAACAGACCCGCCCCGAACAGCTGCTCCCGCCACGCCAGGAAACCCGGCCCGTCGTAGAGCTGCGCCGCCCGGCCGGCTTCCGCCATTTTTCCGGCGGCCCAGAACAGCTCGTAGTCGAGTTCCGGCATCCGGTGGGACACCGACGAGACCCGGTACGGCCCGTCGTGCCATTGCTGCGCCAGCAGCACCCACATCGTGGCAACCGAGCCGGCCAGCATCAGCAGCAGAAGCGCCCGCAACGAGCACGCGCGCAATCGCCGCCGGGTAAGCACGAAAATCTGGCACCGCGCCGGCTCTCGACCTGTCCATCCGCGTGGCCGACCATCATGGGCCCGCAACGTGATTCGTTCCAGACCCTCCCGCCGTCACGCGCGGCGGCGACAGGTTCGCACGATCACCGCAACGTGAGTGTGAACCGGAAGCCATCTGGCGGACTCTTATCCGTCGGTAAGTTGGCAGGGAGGAACCCACCATGCCCTTCGACTCGGCTACTTCGGTTGCACGCCTCAGCCCGCTCGCCGAGGCGCTGGCGGAGAGCGGGATCGCCCCGGTGCCGCTCGCGGCGCTCGCCGCGCACAAGCGCGCACAGGTGCAGAAATTCGGCCCGAACTTCTGGTATCGGCATCAGGGGCTGCTGCTGGCCGGGCTGCTGCTGCCGTTCATCGGCATGGCGGCGACCAGCGGGCTGGCGCAGGGGCTGAAGGACGTCTCGCCCTCGCTGCCTTGTGCGGTCAGCTTCGCGTGGCTGTGCCTGCTGCCGCTGCTGTTCGCCTCCGGCCTGCTGCGGCTGCGCGCCGGCTCGCACTGGGAGGAGCGGTGGGTGCCGACCGCGGCGCTCGACCGCCTCGCGGTGCCGGACGAGATCGCCGAGACCGCGCGCAGCCTGCAGAAGCAGGTGGCGGGTTCGGCGCTGATCCTGGGCGAACTGGTGCAGGAACGCGCCGTGCTCGACCCCTACCTGCTGCTGGTGCGCGGCGGCGAGCGCGTTTGTCTCGGCATCTGGGACGGCGGGAAAGTGCTGATGCGCGCCGCCTAGGCGCGGCCGACCGGTTGACGTGACGGCCTGCCGGCGGGCAGCTTCCTCTGCCTGCCGGCACACTCTTGTCTTGCGCGAGGCCAGTCATGGACAGCGATGCGGTCGCCAACTCCGGATTTGCGAACCCGGCCCATTTCATTGACGGCGACTGGATTGCGGCCGACCGGGGCGACACGCTGCCGCTGACCAATCCCTCCGACGGCACCGAACTGGCGCGGATCGCGCGCGGCGGCGCCTCCGACATCGACCGCGCGGTGGCGGCGGCGCGGGCGGCGAGCGAGGGCGCCTGGGGCGCGCTTTCGGCCGCCGAGCGCGGGCGTGTCCTGCTGCGCATGGCGCGCCTCGTCGCCGAGCGGACCGACGAACTGGCGCGGCTGGAGGCGCTCGATGTCGGCAAGCCGCTGCGCGAGGCGCGGGCCGACGCGCTGGCGCTGGCGCGCTACCTGGAGTTCTACGCCGGCGCCGCCGACAAGCTGCACGGCGAGACCATCCCCTACCAGCGCGGCTACACGGTGCTGACGCTGCGCGAGCCGCACGGGGTCACCGGCCACATCATCCCGTGGAACTACCCGATGCAGATCATCGGCCGCAGCGTGGTCGGCGCGCTCGCCGCCGGCAACGCCACGGTGCTGAAGCCGGCCGAGGAGGCGTGCCTGACGGCGCTCGCCTTCGCCCGCATCGCCGCCGAGGCGGACCTGCCGGCGGGCGCGCTGAACCTGGTCACCGGCCTGGGCGAGGAGGCCGGGGCGGCGCTGGCCGGGCACGCGGGGATCGATCACCTCTCGTTCACCGGCTCGGCGGCGACCGGCGCGCTGGTGCAGGCGGCGGCGGCGCGCAACGCGGTGCCGGTGACGCTGGAACTCGGCGGCAAGTCGCCGCAACTGGTGTTCGCCGACGCCGACCTGGACGCGGCGCTGCCGTTCCTGGTCAATGCCGGGCTGCAGAACGCCGGCCAGACCTGCTCGGCGGCCAGCCGCATCCTGGTCGAGCGGCCGGTGTACGACGCGGTGCTGGGCCGCATGGCGGAGCGCTACCAGGCGCTGCGCGTCGGGCCGGCGCTGGGCGGCTTCGATGTCGGCCCGCTGGTCTCGGCGCGGCAGCGCGAGATCGTGACCGGCTACCTGGAACTGGCGCGCAACGACGGCTGCGCCGCCGCCGCCGCGGGCACGATCGTGCCGCAGGCGCCCAATGGCGGGTTCTATGTGCGCCCGACGCTGTTCGGCGACGTGCCGCCCGAGCATCGCCTGGCGCAGGAGGAGATTTTCGGGCCGGTGCAGGTGGTGATCCCGTTCCGCGACGAGGCGGAGGCCATCCGCATCGCCAACGGAACGCGCTACGGCCTGGTCGCCGGGGTGTGGACGCGCGACGGCGGGCGGCAGCTGCGGCTCGCGCGCGCGCTGAAATCGGGGCAGGTGTTCGTGAACAATTATGGCGCCGGCGGCGGCGTCGAGCTGCCGTTCGGCGGCGTGAAACTGTCGGGCCACGGCCGCGAGAAAGGTTTTGAGGCGCTGTACGCCTTCACCGCGCTCAAGACGGTGGCGATCCTGCACGGCTGAGGTAGTGCGTCGCGGGCACTTCGCGCAGCCGTTCGGCCGCAGCTTCCGGCGTGATGTCGCGCTGCGGCGAGGCCAGCAGCTCGAAGCCGACCATGAACTTTCGCACGCTCGCCGAGCGCAGCAGCGGCGGATAGAAATGCGCGTGCAGGTGCCAGGCGGGATGCGGCGCGCCGTCGGTCGGAAGCTGGTGAAAGCCCATCGAGTAGGGAAACGCGACCTCGAACAGGTTGTCGTAGCGGATCGTGAGCTGGCGCAGGATGTCGGCGAGCGCGGTGGTTTCTGCCGCGTCCATCTCGTCCATTGCGCGAACATGCCGCCGCGGCAGCAGCAGCGTCTCGAACGGCCAGACCGCCCAGAACGGCACGAGTGCCACGAAATGCGCGTTCCCGCACACCACGCGCTCGCCGGCGGCCTGTTCCAGCGCCAGGTAGTCGCAGAGCAGGCAGCTGCCGTGCTCGGCGTGATACGCGCTCTGCGCTGCGAGTTCCTTGGCCGCCTCGTTGGGCAGGCTGCGGCTGGCCCAGATCTGGCCGTGCGGATGCGGGTTGCTCGCGCCCATCATCGCGCCGCGGTTTTCAAAAATCTGCACCGAGCCGATCGTCGGCAGCGCGCCGAGTTCGCGATACTGCCCGGTCCACACCTGCACGACGCGCGCGATGTCGGCGACCGGCATGCGGGCGAGCGTCAGGTCGTGGCGGGGCGAGAAGCAGATCACGCGGCAGATGCCGCTCTGCGCCTCCGCCACGAGCAGCCCGCCCTGATCGTGGCGCGGCCCGGCTGCGTCCGCCTGCAGCGCCGCAAAATCGTTGGGAAAGACAAAAACGTGGTCGTAATGCGGGTTGACGTCGCCGTGGGCGCGGCGGTTGCCGGGACAGAGGTAGCACTCCGGATCGTAGGCAATGGCGACCGCCGGCGGCGGACGCTCGGTCTGGCCTTGCCACGGCCGCTGCGTGCGATGCGGCGAGACCAGCACCCACTCGCCGGTGAGCGGGTTTAAGCGGCGGTGAGAGCTGCCCGCGAGCGGGGTCATGTGCCGTTCAGCCGTCGTAGCCGTGCGGGTGGCGGCGGTGCCAGTCCCAGGCGCTGGCGATGATGTCGCGCAGCGCCGGGATGCGCGGCTGCCAGCCCAGTTCGGCGCGGATGCGCGAAGCGGACGCGATCAGCACCGCCGGATCGCCCACGCGCCGCGGCGCCGTCACGGCGGGGATGGCGTGGCCGGTGACCGCGCGTGCCGCCTCGATCACCTGACGCACGGAAAAACCCTCGCCGTTGCCGAGATTGTAGTGCAGCCGCTCGCGTTCGCCGAGAGCGGCCATCGCCAGCAGATGCGCGTGCGCGAGGTCATCGACATGGATGTAGTCGCGCACGCAGGTGCCGTCCGGCGTGGCATAGTCGGTGCCGAACATCGCCACCGACTCGCGCCGTCCGAGTGCCACTTGCAGCACCAGCGGGATCAGGTGCGATTCCGGCCGGTGGTCCTCGCCGTGGTCGGGGTCGCGCGCGCCGGCGGCGTTGAAGTAGCGCAGGCAGGCGAAGCGCAGCCCGTGCGCGCGATGCAGCCAGTCCAGCATGCGCTCCACCAGCAGTTTCGATTCGCCGTAGGCGTTGGTGGGCAGTTGCCGGTCGTCCTCGGCGACCGGCACGCGCTCGGGATTGCCGAACAGCGCCGCGGTGGAAGAAAACACCAGGCGGCCGACGCCGTGGCGCAGCATCGCCTGCAGCAGCGTGAGCGTGTTGGCGGTGTTGTTGCGGAAATAGCGTTCGGGGACTTTCATCGACTTGCCGGCCTCGATCAGCGCGGCAAAATGCATCACCACATCGAAGCGGCGCGAGGCGAACACCGCGTCCAGCGCGGCGGCGTCGCCGACATCGGCCGCCACCAGCTCCGCACCCGGCGGCACCGCCCGGCGATGGCCGCGGCTGAGGTCGTCGAGCACGACGACGCCGCGCCCCGCCTGCAACAACTGCGCCGCCACCGTGCTGCCGATATAGCCGGCGCCGCCAACCACCAGAACGTCCATCGCGGCGCAACCTCCCTATGCCGGCGCGGCGCCGACGCCCTCGCCCGGCGCGCAGACAAAAATGTCGGGTGTCAGGCCGGTGGCGGCGACGTAGCCGGACGCGACGTTGTCGCGAAACCGCTCGACCGCATCGGCGCGCACCAGGCTCACCGTGCTGCCGCCAAAACCGCCGCCGGTCATGCGCGAGCCGAGCACGCCTTCCGCCCGCCAGGCAAGCTCGACCAGCACGTCAAGTTCGGGACAGCTGATCTCGTAGTCGTCGCGCATGCTGCGATGCGACTCGTTCATCAGTTCACCGAACGCTGCCACCTCGCCCGCCTCCAATGCCGCGGCGGCGCGCAGCACGCGGTCGTTCTCGGTGACGATGTGGCGGCAGCGGCGGAATGTCAGTTCCGGCAGCGCGTCGGCATGCGCGGCAAGCTGGGCCGCGCTCACGTCGCGCAGCGCGCGTATGCCGGGCAGCAGCGGCGCCAGCAGCGCGACGCCGCGCTCGCACTCCTGCCGCCGCAGATTGTATTCGCCGCCGGCATGCTGGTGATGCACCATCGAGTTGCAGACCACCAGCCGCACCGCTTGGTCGATCGGGACAAGACGGAAATCGAGGCTGCGGCAATCGAGCAGCAGCGCGTGCCCCGCGGCGCCGTGGCAGGCGATGAACTGGTCCATGATGCCGCAACGCATGCCGACGAACGCGTTCTCCGCGCGCTGGCAGGCGAGCGCGAGCGAGGTGCGGTCAACCGCCCGCTCCGAACAGTCGAGCAGCGCATAGCCCACGGAAACTTCCAGCGCCGCCGAGGAACTGAGGCCGGCGCCGATCGGCACGTCGCCCGCGATCAGCAGGTCCGCCCCGCGCAGCCGTGCGCCGGCGCGCTCGAGCATGATCGCGACGCCGCGCACGTAGTCGCTCCAGTCGTGAAGCGGCTGCGGCTCCGGCTCGTCCAGGTCGAACGTCGCGACGTCGCCGCCGCGCAGCGAACGGACGCGCAGCCGCCGGTCGGCACGCGCCGCCGCCGCCACGCAGGTCGAAAGTTCCAGCGCCGCCGGCAGCACAAAACCGTCGTTGTAGTCGGTGTGCTCGCCGATCAGGTTGACCCGGCCGGGCGCGCGATAGAGGCGCGGCTCGCCCCCGAATTCGCCCCGAAACTTGTCTGCCAGCCCGTCTCGGCCGCTCATCGCCCCCTCCGCCGGTCCCGGCGACCCTAGACCGGCGCGACCGGCCTGCAAACTGGCCATGAGGCAGCCGGGATGCTTCACTGACCTCGCCGCAAGGACGCGAGGCGAGGAGACGGACCCATGCTGCTCAAGGAACTGCGCGAGCGTGTCTGCGAGGCCAATCTGGAACTGCACCGTCGCGGCGTCGTGCTCTACACCTGGGGCAATGTCAGCGGCATCGACCGCGAGCGCGGCGTCATCGTGATAAAGCCCTCCGGCGTGCCGTACGCGGCGCTGACGCCGGCGAACATGGTGGTGGTCGGCCTGAACGACGAAGTGGTGGAGGGCGACCTCAACCCGTCCACCGACACGCGCACGCACACCGTTCTTTATCGTGCCTTCGCGGCCATCGGCGGGGTCGCGCACACGCATTCCGCGCACGCCGTCGCCTGGGCGCAGGCGCGGCGGGAACTCCCCTGCTTCGGCACCACCCATGCCGACTACTGTTTCGGGCCGGTGCCCTGCACCGAACCGCTGACACCGGAGCAGGTGCGGCGCGACTACGAGGGCGAGACCGGCCATGCGATCGTGCGCCGCTTCGCCGACAGCGACCCGCTGGCGCGGCCGATGGTGCTGGTGAACGGCCACGGCCCGTTCACCTGGGGCCGTTCCGCGGCGGAGGCGGCGAGCAATGCCGTGATCCTCGAAGAGATGGCGCGCATCGCCAGCGCGACGCTCGCCATCGACGCCGCCGCGCCGCCGCTGGAGCCGCACATCCTGGCCTACCACTACGAGCGCAAGCACGGGCCGGGCGCCTGGTATGGCCAGCGCGGCGACAAGCCCGGTGCTAACCGCGCGCCACCCGGATCAGCGTCGGCAGCACGTCGCTGAAGATCGTGCCCGGCGCCGGCTTGCCGAAATCGAAATAGACGCGGCGGAACAGGCCGTACAGCGCATCGCACGCCGTGCGCGCCTCCGGCTGCGGCTCGAACACCGTGTAGCGCGGGCAGACCGCATCCTGCGCCGCCTCCACGGACGGAAATGCGCCGGCGGCAAGGAACGCAAAAATCGCCGCGCCGAGACCCGTCACTTTTCCCGCCGGCACCAGCACCGGCCGGTTCAGCACATTGGCGTACACCTGGTTCAGCACCGGGTTGTTCTGCGGCACGCCGCCGCCGTTGATGACGCGCTGCGACGGCGCGCCGTATTCCGCCATGCGGTCGAGGATGACGCGCGTGTGGCAGGCCGTGCCCTCGATCGCGGCGAACAGCTCGTCCTGCGCGGTGTGCTGCAGGTTCCAGCCGATGGTGATGCCGCCGAGATTGGCATTGACCAGCACGGTGCGGTCGCCGTTGTCCCAGGTCATGCGCAGCAGCCCGGTCTGCCCGGCGCGATACGCCTCCAGCCCGCGGCTGAGTTCGGCGACCGTGGTGCCGGCACGGCGGGCGATGGCGGAAAAGATGTCGCCGGTGGCGGACAGGCCGGCCTCGATGCCGGTGAAATGCGGATGCACGCTGCCCGGCACCACGCCGCACACGCCGGGCACGAGTTGCGCCTCGGCGGCATAGGCGATGATGCAGGTCGAGGTGCCGACGACATTGACCACGTCGCCCTGCCGCGCCCCCGCGCCGATCGCGTCCCAATGGGCGTCGAACGCGCCGACCGGGATCGGGATGCCGGCCGGCAGACCGAGCCGTTCCGCCCAGTCCGGCGCCAGATGCCCGGCAATCTCGTCGGAGGTCGCGTACACCCCGTCAAGTTTTCCGCGCACGCCGGCCAGCAGCGGATCGACCTTGGCCAGG
Organism: uncultured Pseudomonadota bacterium; assembly: GCA_963786445.1. GTDB lineage: Bacteria > Pseudomonadota > Alphaproteobacteria > Acetobacterales > Acetobacteraceae > JAFKFJ01. The sequence goes on along the minus strand of CAWAZU010000026.1, from coordinate 341,977 downwards.
AACGCTTCGGGCGGCAGGCCGCCGAGCGCGCGGTTCCACAGCCATTTGTGGCCCATCGCGCAGACGCTGCGCTTGACCTGGCGCGGATCGGCGATGCCGGCCAGCGTCGCCGCCACCATGTCGCAATGCTCGAAAGCACTGACGAAGGCGCCGCGCTTGTCGGGATTGTGGCGCAGCCAGTGCAGCAGCTTGGCAAACCCCCATTCCGCGGAATAGACGCCGCCGCTCCATTCGATCGCGGCCAGCCCCTCGCGGTGCGCCGCCTCGGTGATCTCGGCCGCCTCGCCCTTGGCGCGGTGGTCGCACCAGAGATAGTAGTCGCCGAGCGGCTGCATGCCCGCGCCGACGGGGATGACGCTCGATCCGGTGGTGTCGAGCGCGATCGCCGCCACGTCCGCGCCGCGCACGCCAGCCGCCGCCACCGCCTGCCGCGTCGCGCCGACCAGGCCGGCCATGTGGTCGTCGTGCGACTGCGTGGCGAAATCGGGGTCATCCTGCCGGCGGTGCAGCGGATACTCTGCGACCGCCGAGGCGAGCAGCCCGCGCGCACTGTCCACGATCGAAACCCGCACGCTGAGCGTGCCGAAATCGACGCCCGCAACGATGGTCATGGCCGCCCCCGCCGCGTCAGCCGCGGTGCCAGTGCATCTGCCAGCCGAGATAGCGCGTCGCCGCCTCATGCACCGCGTGCGCCGAGGTCGAGAAATTCGCCGCGACATGGTGCTCGAACCCGTTCTCGCAGATGTGGCGCAGCAGGGCTTGCAGCCCGCCGATGCGCACCACGCCGGCGCCGCCGAACGTGGTCAGCGGATCGGAGGTGAACGCGCCCTCGCCGACATAGCCGCGGATGCGCCCGGCGACATCGTCGGTGGAGAAGCGGACAAAACTCATCGGCCCGGCCTTCACGTGCCCGACCATCGTGCCGAACGTGTTCTCCTTGCCGACCGTGCCGGCGATGATCTCCTGGTAGTCCATGCGGTCGTCGGCGAAGAAATGCTTCGGCAGGTTGCTGCAATGGAAGCACACCGCCTTGTCGGGGTCCTCGCCGTAGTTGTTGTTCCAGTCGAGCAGCGCGCTCGGCGTCTCGGAGGCCAGGGCCAGCGCGTGCATGCTGACGGTGCCGCAGATGTCGGCCTCGCAGGCGCTGGCCAGCAGCTCGTTGCTCATCATGCTCATCACCGTGCAGGGCACGACGCCGAAAAATTCCTCCATCGCCGTCCAGCACTGAATGGCGCTGACTTTCACGTCGGTCGCGCGCATCCAGTCCTCGATCACGAAGCCGAGCTTGGCCATCTTGACCAGCGAGGCGTCGGGCACGCCTTTCGTGCTCACGTATTCCTTGATCTGCGCGAGCTTGCGCTGCACGCCGTCATCGTCGTCCTTGAGCCGCTGGATGCGGCCGATGATGTCGGAGAGATCGACCGTCTCGGTGGAGATGCCGCTCGCCTCCAGCAGTTTTTCGCTGTAGCGCACGGTGTTGAAGGCGGCGGGGCGGGCGCCGATGCAGCCGACGCGCAGGTTGCGCAATCCGTTGACGATGCGGCAGACCGCGGCGAACCAGTCGAGATCGGCGCGGAAGCCATCGGAGTCCGGGCGGACGGTGTGCAGCTGCGTCAGCGAGTACGGGATGCCGTACTGGCGCAGGTTGTTGCACGCCGACATTTTTCCGCAAAAACTGTCGCGCCGGTGCGTGATGCCCATGCGGTCCGGCGTGTCGGGCGTGGCCTGCACCAGCACCGGCACATCGAGCCTCGCCAGCCGCAGCGTGTCGGCCACACCGCGCTCGTCGCCGAAATTGGGCAGCGACACGATCACGCCGTCGATGCGGTGCCGGTGCTCCTGGAACAGCGCGGCGCAGCGTTTGGCCTCGTCGTGCGTCTCGACGGCGCCGTGCTTGCTCGCATCCTCGCCGAGCACCACGCAGTCCATGCCGGCGCGCTCCAGCGCCGCGATCATCTCGGTACGGCCGGACTTGGCCAGGTGGCCGGGGAAGAAGCCGCGATTGCCGATGATGACGGCCATCGTCATTTTGCGATGCTGCATGGTTCCCTCCTGCGGCCCGGCCGTGCGCGGGCGCCCGTGGCGCAGCGCATGATAAGCGCCCGGTCCGGACTTGCACAGAAGGGGGCGGCGCAGCGGCGCCTGGATTCGGCGGCGCCCGGCCAACCCGGTCAGCGCGCCGAGGACGGGCTATCGCAGGCGGATCAGGCCGGTTCCAGCACCTGCGCCGGACGTTGCGCCGGGGGCACGGGACGGGCCGGCTTCGCGCGCTTCGCTTCGGCCGCGACGGGCGGGGAGGCCACCCTGGCCGGCGCGCGGGCAGCCTCCCGCCCGACCGCGTCGTCAATGCCGCGCCACAGCGCCAGGGGATCGACCGCCGACCGTGCCTGCATCACCGCCTCCCGCAGTCCGCATGGAACATGGGGCGGATAGGGTGGCCAGACGGTTAACGAGGCCGGGAGCTGACCTTCAGAAGTGCGTGTTCAGGCGGCGACCGGCGCCAGCCGCACGCCGGCGGCGTCGAACGCAGCGAACAGTTTTGCCTCGGCCGCCGCGTCCAGGGGCAAATGCGGCGGGCGGATGGTGCGCCAGGCGGCTTGCCCGGTATGCCGCGCCATCAGCGCCTTCAGCGCCGGGATCAGCGCGACCGAGGTGACGGCCTTGCGGATCGCCGCCAGCGTCGCCTGCGCCTCGGCGCCGACCGCGCGGTCCCAGTTGGCATAGACGATGGCGCTCACCGCGCTGCCGACATTGGTGGCCGCGGTGATGCAGCCGGCCCCGCCCTCCTGCAGCAGCGCGTGCAGCGCCCCGTCGTCGCCGCAATAGACCTCGAAGCCTTCGCGCGCGAACTGCCGCACATAGGATGCGGTGTTGGCGAAATCGCCGCTGGAGTCCTTGACCCCCTTGAAGCGGCCGGGGAATTCGCGCAGCAGGCGCGCGATCAGCCCGGTGGTGATCGGCACCGCCGACTGCGCCGGAAAATGGTAGAAGTAGAGCGCGATCCCGGCCGGCACGCGCCGCGCCACCTCGCCGTAATAGGCGAACAGCCCGTCCTCGGACGGGTTCTTGTAGAAGAACGGCGGCAGCAGCAGCGCCCCGCGGCAGCCGAGTTCGGCCGCGCGCACGGTCAGCGCCACCGTGTCCGGGATCGCCGTCGTGCCGGTGCCGGGCAGCAGCACGCGGGCGGGGATGCCGCGCGCCACCAGCCCCTCCATCACCGCGATGCGCTCGGCAATGCCGAGGCTGTTGGCCTCCCCGGTGGTGCCGAGGATGGCCAAGCCGTTGCAGCCGTTGGCCAGCAGCCAGCGGCAATGCGCCGCCATGCGGTCGAGATCGACCGAGAGGTCGTCGCGGAACGGCGTCAGCACTGCGGCATTGACCCCGCCGTAAAGCGCGTCGCGCATCATGTCGTCGCCTCCGTCTTTGCCGCGGACCGGCGCCGCGGCCGCGGCGGCCGGCCGGGCCATTCCGCCACATGGTTCTCCAGCGGCCCGGCGCGCTTCTCGCTGACCACCGCGCGCCCGCGCACCGAGACGCCGGCGGTATGCACCGTGTCGGGATCGCCCGACACCAGCGGGTGCCACCACGCCAGCGCGCCGCCCTCGGCCAGAACGCGATAGGCGCAGGACGGCGGCAGCCAGTCGATCTGCAGCAGTTCCTGCGGCGTCAGCCGCACGCAATCCGGCACGCGAAGCCGCCGATCGGCATAGTCGCTGCAACGGCAGCTATGCAGGTCGAGCAGCCGGCAGGCGACGTTGGTGAACGACAGCTCGCCGGTGTCGTCGTGGCGCAGCTTGTGCAGGCAGCAGCGTCCGCAACCGTCGCACAGCGATTCCCACTCCGCCTCGGTCATCTCGTCGAGGCGCTTGGCCTGCCAGAACGGGACGCCGTCGGCCATCATCCTAACCGCTGAACTTGAACAGCATCTCGCGCAGCGGCTGCGCGCCCGGGTTGTTGCCCTGGCCCTGCAGCACGATCTGCTGCGCCGCCAGCGGCGCGCCGTAATACACCTGGTCCCAGCCGGTATCGGAGGAGATGATGCTGCCTTGCAGCGAAATCCCGGCGAACAGGCCGCGCGACCTGGCGAAGGCGACGATGTCGGCGCGCAGCGCGGCGGTGGTCGAGCCTTCCACGCCGCCGCCGAAGGTGGCGACCGCGACCGAGGCGTCGGCGCCGATCTTGAACTGGCTGTTCAGGATGGCGTGGAATCCCTTCTCGGTCAGCACCAGGAATACCACCTGGCTGTCCTGTATTCCGGCCTGCAGGCCGACGCTGCCGCTGCCGATGGTGTAGAAGGCCGGGCTGCTCCAGCCGGCCGGGCCGCGCGAGACCAGCACGCAGCCGCCGCCCGAGCCGCCGACGATGAAGCCGGCCTTGAACACGCGCGGGCAGATCAGGGCACCCTTGGACTGGCGCAGCAGCGTCAGCGGATCGGCGGCGTTCCGGCCGGTGAACATGTCCTGCACGGTCAGCGTCGAGCGATCGACCAATGCCTGCTGCTCGGTCTGCGCCCGTGCGGCGAACGGCAGCAGCGCGAGCAGGGCGGCGACAACATAGCGGATCATGGGGCCTCTCGGGACGTGCGGGCGGCACGTCATATCGCCCGCGCGGCGTCCGCGGGCAAGGGCGCCCTCGACCCGCGGTGCCGCGGCGGATATCTGCGTGCCATGCCAGCGCCGCCCGCCATCGTCGTGCTCACCGGGGCCGGGATCAGCCGCGAGTCCGGCCTCGCCACGTTCCGCGACGCCGACGGCATCTGGGCGCGCGTGCGCCCGGAGGATGTGGCGACGCCGGAGGCGTTCGCGCGCGATCCGGCGCGGGTGCAGGCGTTCTACAACGCCCGCCGCGCCCAGCTGGTCGATCCCGAAGTGGCGCCGAACGCCGCGCATCGGGCGCTGGCCGAGCTGGAACGGCGCTGGCCGGGCGAGTTCCTGCTGGCCACGCAGAACATCGACGACCTGCACGAGCGCGCCGGCAGCCGCAACCTGCTGCACATGCACGGCGAATTGCTGCGCGCCCGCTGCACGCGCTGCCGCGCCACGCAGCCCTGGACCGCGGCGCTGGAGATCACGACTGCGTGCGCCGCCTGCGGACAGGCCGGGCGGATGCGGCCGGACGTGGTGTGGTTCGGCGAGATGCCGCTGCACATGGCGCGGATCGGCGCGGCGCTGGCGCGCTGCGGCCTGTTCGTCGCGATCGGCACGTCGGGGAGCGTCTATCCGGCGGCCGGCTTCGTCGCCGAACTGCGGGGCCGGGCACGCACGGTCGAGCTGAACCTGGAGCCGTCGGACGGTGCGGCGCTGTTCGACGAGGCGCATCGCGGCCCGGCGACCCGGGTGGTGCCGGAATTCGTCGCCGGCCTGCTGGCGCAGTGGGACGGCGATGACTGATCCCGACGCGGCGCTGGCCGGGATGGCCGCCGCGGCGCGCGCCTGCACGCGCTGCACCGGCCTGCCGCTTGGACCGCGGCCGGTGCTGCGCGTCTCGGCGACCGCGCGGCTGCTGATCGTGGGTCAGGCGCCGGGCACGAAAGTGCATGCCAGCGGCATCCCGTGGGACGACGCCTCCGGCGACCGGCTGCGGCTGTGGCTGGGGATGGATCGTGCGGCGTTCTACGACGAGCGCCGCATCGCCATCATCGCAACCGGCCTCTGCTATCCGGGGCGGCTGCCGAACGGCGGCGATGCACCGCCGCGCGCCGGCTGCGCCGCGCACTGGCATCCGCTGCTGGTGCCGCTGCTGGCGGGGCTGCGGCTGACGCTGCTGGTCGGCTCCCACGCGCAGGCGTTCGCGCTCGGGCCGGGAAGCATGACCGAGCGAGTGCAGGATTTTCGCCGGTTGCTGCCGGAGCGGTTCCCGCTGCCGCATCCGTCCTGGCGCACGGTGGCATGGGAGAACCGCAATCCCTGGTTCGCCGCCGAAGTGCTGCCGGCGCTGCGCGCGGCGGTGACGGCGGCGATGGCATGACGGTCAGCCCGACTCGGGGTCGAGTTCCAGGCCGGCATAGCAGTCGCCGAGCCGCAGTTCGGCGCCGATCTCCGGCAGCGCCAGCACCGTGTCCGCGCCGATGAGCGGCTGCCCGCGCCAGTCCGGCCGCTCGAACACCATCGCGCCGATGCCGGTCTGCTCGACGATGACGTAGCGCGCGATCGAGGGTGCGGCGCCATACTCGCGGGTCTTGACCAGCCGGTCGATGCGGCTGGTGCTGTCGGACAGCACCTCGAACACGACGACGGGATCGGTTACGAGGGTGGCGTCGTTGTCAACCCGCGTGCAGACGACCATGACATCGGGGTAGCGGATGCTGTCGGCCAGCCGCAGCTTCATGCCGTTGACGTAGGCGTGGCAGCCGGGTCGCAGTCGGTGTTGCAGCGCGAATGCAATGTTCAGCGCAATGCGCTCATGCGCCGAGGTTCCGCCCACCATCGCAATCGCCCGCACCCCGTCGAACTCGTAGCGCAGCTCCTGCCGTTCCTCCCAGGCGAGGAACTCCTCGATGCTCGTCGGCACGCGCAGGGTGACGTTCATACGGCTCCCATAGCACAGGACGCGGTGGCGGTCAGCGGCGCGCCTCGCCGATCGGCGGCACGTCGTCGGTCATGCCGGCCAGCACTTCGGCGACGTGCCGCACTTTCACGGCGCTGCCTTCGCGGGCCAGCCGCCCGGCCATGTTGAGCAGGCAGCCGAGATCGCCGGCGAGCAGCAGGTCGGCGCCGGTCGCCGCGATGTCGCGCGTCTTGTCGGCCACCATGCGCGTCGAGATCGCCGGATATTTGACGCAGAACGTGCCGCCGAAGCCGCAGCAGACCTCCGGCTCCGCCATCTCCTTCAGCGCCAGCCCGGCAACGCTGCCGAGCAGGCGGCGCGGCTGCGCCTTCACGCCGAGCTCGCGCAGCCCGGCGCAACTGTCCTGATAGGTCGCGGTGCCGGCGCAGGCGGCCTCGACCGACGCCATGCCCATGACATCGACGAGGAAGCTGACCAGTTCATAGGTTTTCGCGCCCAGGGCCGCGGCGCGCGGCTTCAGGTTCGGGTCGTCGTCGAACAGGTGCGGCAGGTGCTCGCGCAGCATCCCGCCGCAGCTTCCCGACGGCACCACGACATAGTCGAAGCCGCCGAACGCATCGAGCACGCCGCGCGCGATGTCGCGGGCGGTGGCGCGGTCGCCGCTGTTGTAGGCCGGCTGGCCGCAGCAGGTCTGCGCCCGCGGCACCTCGACCTGGCACCCCGCGCGTTGCAGCAGTTTTAAGGCGGCAAAGCCGACGGTCGGGCGATACAGATCGACCAGGCAGGTGACGAACAGGCCGACACGGGGCGTTTTTTGCGGGGCTGACGGCATGGGCCGACCCTAGCGCGGCCAGGCAGCCGGGGCGAGAGTGGGCGTTTGCCAACCGGGCATGCCAGGGTGAGCGCCATGACCGAGCTTCCCGACCGGGTCGAAATCGCCGAGGAGGGACCGCGCGAGGGTTTTCAGATCGAGCCCGGGCCGATCGCGACCGAGGCGAAAATCGCGCTGATCGACGCGCTCTCTGCCACCGGCCTGCGCACGATCCAGGTCGCCTCCTTCGTCAGCGCGAAACTGGTGCCTGGCTGGGCGGACGCCGAGGCGGTGGCCGCCGGCTTCGCGCCGCGTCCCGGCGTGGCCTATACGGCGCTCTGGTTCAACCAGGCCGGGCTGGACCGGGCGCTGGCGTTCCGCGGACGGCTCGCGCTGGTCGGCTCGATCTCGCTCAGCGCCTCGGAGGCGTTTTCGCGCAAAAACCTCAACCGCGACCGCGCCGGCCAGATCGCGGCGATGCGGCGGCAGACCGCGGCCCACCTGGCCGCCGGCGTGCCGGTCACCAGGCTGCTGGTGATGGCGGCGTTCGGCTGCAACTATTCGGGCGACATAACCCCCGAGGCGGTTATGGCGACCGTCGCGGACGGACTGGCGATCGCCGCCGAGGCGGGCGTTTCGCCACGCGACCTGTCGCTCGCCGACACCATGGGCTGGGCGACGCCGGCGCGCATCGAGCGCGCGGTCGGCGCGGTGCGCGACCGCTGGCCGGATCTGCGGCTGTCGCTGCACCTGCACGACACCCGCGGGCTGGGCATCGCCAACGCCCATGCCGGGCTGCGCCTCGGGGTTTCGCGGTTCGACGCGGCGGTGGGCGGCCTCGGCGGCTGCCCGTTCGCCGGCCAGCCCGGCGCGCCGGGCAACATCGCCACCGAGGAACTGGTGCTGCTGTGCGACGAACTCGGTATCGCCACCGGGGTCGATCTTGCCGCGCTGGTCGAGGCCGGGCGGCTCGCCGAGCGCATCGTCGGCCACCGCCTGCCGAGTGCGGTGCTGCGCTCCGGGCCGCTGGCCGCGTTCCGGCGCGCGGCGTGACCGGGGCGGCGCCGCTCGCCGGCCTCACCGTGCTCGATCTCGGGCACACCATCATGGGGCCGTGCGCCGGCCTGATCCTCGCCGATCTCGGCGCCGACGTGGTGAAGATCGAGCCGCCGGAGGGCGATCCGACCCGCCGCCTGCCCGGTTTCGGCGCCGGGTTTTTCGCCACCTTCAACCGCAACAAGCGCAGCCTCGCCCTCGACCTCAAGCGGCCGGAGGGGCAGGCGGCGCTGCACCGGCTGGCGGCGCGGGCCGACGTCCTGCTGGAGAATTTCGGGCCGGGCACGATGGAGCGGCTCGGCTGCGGCTGGGACGTGCTGGAGAGGCTGAACCCCAGGCTGATCTACCTGGCGCTGAAAGGATACCTCGCCGGTCCGAGCGAAGGGCGCGGCGCGCTCGACGAGGTGGTGCAGATGCAGACCGGCCTTGCCACCATGACCGGCCCGCCGGGCCGGCCGTTGCGGGTCGGCGCCTCGGTCATCGACATCCTGGGCGCCGTGTTCGGCGTGGTCGGCGTGCTGGCGGCGCTGCGCGAGCGTGACCGCACCGGCGCCGGCCAGCGCGTCGGCAGCGCCCTGTTCGAGAGCGCGGCCTTCCTGGTCGGCTCGCACATTGCCGGCAGCGTGCTGACCGGCGGAAAAATGCCGCCGATGCCGGCGCGCCGCAGCCCCTGGGGCATCTACGACGTGTTCGAGGCCGAAGACGGCGCGCAGGTGTTCGTCGGCGTCACCAGCGATGCGCAGTGGCAGCGCTTCGCCCCGGCGTTCGACCTGCCCGACCTGCTGGCCGATCCGCGGCTCGCCGGCAACGCCGCCCGCGCGGCGGAGCGCGCGTGGCTGATCCCGCGCCTCGCCGAGCGGCTGGGCGCGCTCCCGGCCGGCGACATCGTCGCGCGCTGCGAGGCCGCATCGGTGCCGCACGCGCCGGTCCGCCACCCGCTCGACCTGCTCGACGACGCGCAGCTCCTGGCCGGCGGCGGCCTGCTGGAGACGGCGCTGGCCGCACTCGGCGGAGACGGCGGCGCGCGGGCCGGCCTGCCGGCGTTGCCGCTGGAGTTCGGCGCGAACCGCGCGCGCAACGTGCTGCGGCGGCAGCCGCCGCGCATCGGCGAGCACGGGCCGGAGGTGCTGCGCGAGGCCGGGTTTTCGGCCGCGGAGGTCGAGGCCCTGCGAACGGCGGGCGCCCTGTTCTAGGCACCGCGGGCGCGGGCGACCTCGGCGCGGACCTGTTCGGCGAGGATCGGATTGGCGCGGCGGATCTGCGCCACGCGCAGTGCCGCCGCCGGGCCGTGGATCGGCATCATCTCCCACCGCTCCAGGAACAGCAGGTCGGCGAGCATCGTATGGTCGCGGGTCGCCGCCACCACGCGGCGCACCGCCTCGGTCTGGGCCTGCGTCACATCAGGCCGGATCACCGGATCGGTCATGCAGGAGCACCTTCGGATACCGCGTTGCGCGGAGCGGGGGATCGGCGTCCCCCGCAGCCCTTCTATCGCGGTCCGGGCAAGCCGTCAGAGAAACCTTCGTGACCAGCGGATGAGGTCACGCAGTCGTTAACCCGCGGTGAAACGGCCTTCGTGAATGTCCGGCAAAGCGCGGCGACCGGCATTGTGCCGGCCGCCGTGCCGTCGAATGGAATCAATAGCGGTACTGCTCGTGCTTGAACGGTCCGCCCGGCGCAACGCCGATGTACTCGGCTTGTTTCGGACTGAGCCGGGTCAGCTTGGCGCCCACCTTGGCCAGATGCAGCGCCGCCACCTTCTCGTCGAGCGTCTTTGGCAGCGTATAGACCTGACGCTGGTATTTTCCCTGCGGCGCGGTCCACAGCTCGATCTGCGCCAGCACCTGGTTGGTGAAGCTGGCGCTCATCACGAAGCTCGGGTGGCCGGTGGCGTTGCCGAGATTGACCAGCCTTCCCTCGGACAGCACGATCAGCCGCTTGCCGTCGGGGAACACCACCTCGTCCACCTGTGGCTTGACGTTCTCCCAGCGATGGTTGCGCAGCGCGGCGATCTGGATCTCCGCGTCGAAATGGCCGATGTTGCAGACGATGGCACGGTTTTTCATGCGCCGCATGTGGTCGATGGTGATGACATCGACATTGCCCGTCGCGGTGACGAAGATGTCGGCGACCGGCGCGGCATCGTCCATCGTCGTCACCTCGTAGCCCTCCATCGCGGCCTGCAAGGCACAGATCGGATCGACCTCGGTGACCATGACGCGGCAGCCGGCATTGCGCAGGCTGGCGGCCGAGCCTTTGCCCACGTCGCCGAACCCGTTCACCACCGCGACTTTTCCGGCCATCATCACGTCGGTGCCGCGGCGGATGGCATCGACCAGGCTTTCGCGGCAGCCGTAGAGGTTGTCGAACTTGCTTTTCGTGACACTGTCGTTGACGTTGATCGCGGGCACGCGCAGCGTTCCGGCCTTCGCCATCTCGCGCAGCCGATGCACGCCGGTCGTGGTCTCCTCCGAAATGCCGCGCACGGCGTCGAGCATGTCGGCGTGCTTGTCGTGCATCAGCAGCGTCAGGTCGCCGCCGTCATCGAGGATCATGTTCGGCGTCCAGCCGTCCGGCCCCTTGATGGTCTGCTCGATGCACCACCAGAATTCCTCCTCGTCCATGCCCTTCCAGGCGAACACGGGCGTGCCGGCGGCGGCGATGGCGGCGGCGGCGTGGTCCTGGGTGGAAAAGATGTTGCAGGACGACCAGCGCACCGTCGCGCCGAGATGTTGCAGCGTCTCGATCAGCACCGCGGTCTGGATGGTCATGTGCAGGCAGCCGGCGATGCGCGCGCCCCGGAGCGGCTTGTCCTTGCCGTATTCGGCGCGCACCGCCATCAGGCCGGGCATCTCGTCCTCGGCCATGGCGATCTCCTTGCGGCCCCAGTCGGCGAGCGCAATGTCCTTGACCTTGTAGTCATGGGCGATGGCGGTATCCGGCATGGTGGCGGCTCCTGCTGGGAAGGCGGCGAGGTATATAAGGACATCCTTATGTCCGCAATCACCGGCTCGGCTTGGGCAGTGACGCAGTTTCAACTCGAACGACCGCAAACCGCCTGCTCCCTTCTTGGCAGGCTAGTATGTTTCTCTGTCGGAACATTGTGGGCGTGCGGGGGCGCCGCGTGGTCAGGCGGGAACGGGCGGGATGCCGGGGACGGGCGGGGGAAAGACGCGGGGCCGCGCGGGCGGCGGCGGCCGGGGGCGGCAGGCGGGGCGGGACGGAGCCGCAGGCCGGACGGGCGGCGGAGGGTGCTGCGCGGGCGGCGGGCGGACGCCCAGCATTTGGCAGAGCGGGCGGAGCAGCCGCCCGGCCTGGGGTGCTGCGGCGAGCAACTCGGCCATCGCCGGATCGGCGAGCAGGTGCTGCAACTGCGAGGCGGCGGAGGCGGCCTGCGGCAGCCGGCGCAGCAGCCAGGCGACGCCGCGCGGCAGCCGGAGCGGCTGGGGCCGGGCCGGGCGGGGGGAGCGGAGGCGGCGGCGCGGCGGCGGCAGCGTGCCGGCATGGACTTTTGCCGCGAGGCGGGCGAACCGCTCCGCGGTGCGGCGCAGCCGCGACCAGAGCAGCAGCATCAGCGGCAGGGCGAGCCCCAGGCCGGCGCCGCGGGCGGCGATGGCGCGGCGCAGGCCCTCGACCAGAGAGGCGAAGCGGTCGGCCAGGGCGGGGGAAGCGGCGAGCGGCATGACAGCGATACTAACACGGCCCCCGGCGGGCTGGGCAAGCCGGCCGGGCCGCGTCCATTTTCAAGGTACGACACGACCCGGCCGGGTCGTGTCGCAGTCTCAACTCGGACGACCGTGAAAAGCCCCCTCCCCCGCTCTTTGCGGGGAAGAGGGAAAAACCGGCAGCGTGGTTTTTCAAACTGCGTCACGACCTCGGCTTGTCCGCCCTGGCGTTCCTGCCGTATCTCGGCGCGTCCTTCGACGGGTGCGTGCGATGTCCGAGCCGAGCCAGATGCATGCCGACCAGATCGCCTACTGGAACGGCGAGGGCGGGATGCGCTGGGTGGCGCAGCAGGCGGGCATCGAGACCATGCTCGCCCCGGTCGCCGAGGCGGCGATCGTTCATGCCGCGCCGTCGGCCGATGCGGTGGTGCTCGACATCGGCTGCGGCTGCGGGGCAACGACGCTGGCGCTGGCGAAAGCGGTGCCGGACGGCCGGGTGACCGGCCTCGACGTCTCCGCGCCGATCCTGGCCGTCGCCAAGGCGCGGGGCGGCGACGCCGCAAACGTCACTTGGCTCCTCGCCGACGCCGCCACACACGCTTTCCCGGCGGACGCGTTCGACGTGATGTTCTCGCGCTTCGGCGTGATGTTCTTCGGCGACCCCAGGGCCGCGTTCGCCAATCTGCGGCGCGCCGCCAGGCCGGGCGGGCGCCTTGTCTTCGCCTGCTGGCGCGGGCTGTTGGAGAATCCGTGGATGGCGGTGCCGTTGCGTGCCGCCCAGGTCCATGTGCCGCCGCTGCCGCGGCCGGGACCGGACGATCCCGGCCCGTTCGCCTTCGCCGATCCCGAGCGGGTGACCGGCCTGCTCGCCGGCGCCGGCTGGGCGCCGCCGCGGTTCACGCCGCTCGACGTGGCGCTCGACATCGCCGGCGGCAAAGGCCTCGCCGGGGCGGTTGCGCAGGCGGGCCATATCGGCGCCGCCGCCCGGCTGCTCGCGGACCAGCCGGAGCCGGTGCGAAGCGCTGCCCTGCGCGAGATCGAGGCCGCGCTTGCGCCATACGCCGCCGAGGACGGACGCGTGGTGCTGCCCGGTGCCGTGTGGCTGGTGACGAGCGAGAACGCCTGAGCAGCGCGCTCAGGTATTCATCGCGTCGAAGAAATCCTGGTTGGTCTTGCTGTATTTCAGCTTGTCCAGCAGAAAATCCATCGCGTCCATCGTGCCCATCGGGTTCAGGATGCGGCGCAGCACCCACATCTTCGACAGCGTGCCGCGATCGACCAGCAGCTCTTCCTTGCGCGTGCCCGACTTGGTGATGTCGATCGCCGGGAAGGTGCGCTTGTCGGAGAGCTTGCGGTCGAGGATGATCTCGGAATTGCCGGTGCCCTTGAATTCCTCGAAGATCACTTCGTCCATGCGGCTGCCGGTGTCGATCAGCGCGGTCGCGATGATGGTCAGCGACCCGCCTTCCTCGATGTTGCGCGCCGCGCCGAAGAAACGCTTCGGCCGCTGCAGCGCGTTGGCATCGACGCCGCCGGTCAGCACCTTTCCCGACGCTCGGCACCACCGTGTTGTAGGCGCGCGCCAGCCGCGTGATGCTGTCGAGCAGGATCACCACGTCGCGCTTGTGCTCGACCAGGCGCTTGGCCTTCTCCAGCACCATCTCGGTCACCTGCACGTGCCGCGTCGCCGGCTCGTCGAAGGTCGAGGCGATCACCTCGCCCTTCACCGTGCGCGCCATGTCGGTGACTTCCTCCGGCCGCTCGTCGATCAGCAGCACGATCAGGAACACGTCGGGATGGTTGTTGGCGATGGCGGTGGCGATGTTCTGCAGCATCACCGTCTTGCCGGTGCGCGGCGGCGCCACGATCAATGCACGCTGGCCCTTGCCGATCGGCGCGATCAGGTCGATCACCCGCGGCGTCAGGTCCTTGTTCGGCCCCTTCGCCACCGACTGGAAGTTCTCCACTTCCATCTTCAGCCGCCGGTCGGGATAGAGCGGCGTCAGGTTGTCGAAGTTGATGCGGTGGCGCACCGCCTCCGGCGGCTCGAAGTTGATCGTGTTGACCTTGAGCAGCGCGAAATACCGCTCGCCCTCTTTCGGCGCGCGGATCTGCCCCTCGACGCTGTCGCCGGTGCGCAGGCCGAAGCGCCGCACCTGCGAGGGCGAGACATAGATGTCGTCGGGGCCGGGCAGGAAATTGCTCTCGGCGCTGCGCAAAAAGCCAAAACCGTCGGGCAGGATTTCCAGCGTGCCTTCGCCGTTGATCGCCTGCTCGTTCTCGGCGAGGTTCTTCAGGATCGCGAACATCATGTCCTGCTTGCGCAGCGACGATGCGTTCTCGATCTGTAGCGATTCGGCGAAGCTGAGCAGGTCCGCCGGGGATTTTGCCTTGAGTTCGGCGAGGTGCATTGGGAAACGCCTCGGGGGAGGGGGTGGTGGTCGAGAACGTAACCGGAACGCCGATCGGGCATCTGGCGGCTCGCCTGGATCGCAAGCCCATCTGCCCTGATGCTCGGCGGCCGGCTGCCTCGCGAATAGCACCGCGGGCGGCGCCGGCACTGTCCCGACAGGATTGGGAACAGAACGGAACACGACGAAGGGATGGCCGGACAGGCCACCAGTGTCCCAACGCCACGCTAGCCAGACGGCCGCGCGGCGTCAAGCAAGAGGTAGCAAGCGGACCGCCGGGTTCAAGAGGTGTTCAAGGTGACCACCCGGCTCAGAACGGTTTCACGATCACCATGACCACGATCACCACGAGCAGCAGCGTCGGCACTTCGTTGATGATGCGGAAGTAGCGGGCCGGCTTGGCGTTGCGGTCGTGCAGGAAGTCGCGCCGGCTGCGCGCCAGCATGCCATGCACCGCCGTCATCAGGACGATGGCGGCGAGCTTGACGTGCCACCACCCGGCCGCCCAGTCGACCACGCCCGGCGTCAGCACCAGCAGGATGCCGAACCCGAACGTCGCCAGCATCGCCGGGTTGATGATCTGCTTGAGCAGGCGGCGTTCCATCACCTTGAACCGCTCGCTCTCGGCCGACCCGCGCGGTGCCTCGCAGTGATAGACGAACAGCCGCGGCAGATAGAACATGCCCGCCATCCAGGCGACCATGCTGACGACATGGCCGGCCTTCAGCCAGAGATAGAGCGGCGCCAGCGCGGCGACGGTCATGCCGCGCGCCGCCATGCCGCGCGCAGCAGCGCCGGCAGCTCCCGCATGGCACGGAACGGCACCGCGCCGGCCGCGCGCAGGGCCGCGCCGTCGCCGTGCGGTGCGAAGCCGAGGCAGTCCATGCCGGCGGCAACGGCGGCCTGCACGCCGGTCACGGTGTCCTCGATCACCACGCACTCGGCGGGGGCTGCGCCGGCGGAGGCCGCCGCGGCGAGAAACAGGTCCGGCGCCGGCTTGCCCCGCTTCACGTCGGTGAAACTGAACACCCGGCCCGCGACCAGCAGGTCGATGCCGAGCCGGCGGAATTTCGCCGCCATCTCCTCGTGCGAGGAGTTCGAGGCGACGCGCCAGGCCATCCCCATCGCATCGACCGCACGCAGCGCCTCGACCGCGTCGGGAATGGCGACCGCTTCCCCGGCGAGTGCGGTGACGATGAGCGCCTGCAGGTCCGCCTGCCAGTCCGACGGCAGTTTCGTGCCGATCCGCGCCTCGACCGCCGGCACCATGTCGGCAAGGGAGGTGCCGACGAACAAGCGGGTGGCGTCCGCCGTCGTCATCAGCCAGCCCCGCGCGCTCAGGTCGTTGGCAAGGATGCGGTTGGAGACCGGCTCGCTGTCCACCAGCACACCGTCGCAATCGAAGATGACCAGCCGCAGCGGTGCCTGCCGCCGCGCCATCAGTGCCTGCGGGGTCATGCCGCCGCTGCCGTGACTCGGCCGGCGCGCCGGTGGGGACAGTCGCGGTGCGACGCCGCGCAGATGCCGCCGCCGCCGAGGCAATGCAGGCCAGGGCCGCTCGCCAGCGCCCGGCGCACCAGCCCGGCAAGTGCGGCAATGAAAGCCGCATCCGTGTTCTGCGTCGGCACGCGGACATAGCCGGGCACACCCACGCGCTCGGCCAGCCGGCGATAGTCCACGTCGAGTTCCACCAGCGTCTCGGTGTGCTCCGAGACGAAGGCGATCGGCACCACCAGCACGGCAGCGCCATCCCTCGCCGCGCGTTCGATTTCGCTGTCCGTCGATGGCGTGATCCATTGCTGCGGCGTCGCGCGCGACTGGTAGCAGACCACGTGATCCAGGCCCGGCAGATCAAGGTCCGCCACCACCGCAGCGACCGTGCGCTCGATCTGGTCCTGGTAGGGATCGCCCGCTTGCACGATCACTTCGGGCAATCCGTGCGCCGAGAACAAGACACGCAACGGCTGTTCGGGCGCGAGCGCCGCGCGGGCCTGCTCGTAGTGAAGGCGCACGATCGCCGCGGTGGCAGCGACGAAGTCGTGATCATCGGGATAGCAGCAGATCGTGGTCACCGGCTTGACCAGCCCGACCCGCACCGCGGCGTCCCGCCACGCGATCAGGCTGCTGCCGGTCGTGGTCGTGGAGAACTGCGGATACAGCGGCAGCAGCACGACCTCGTCCGGGTCCCATGTCTTCACCGCGCGCGCCGCTTCCAGGCTGAACGGGTGCCAGTAGCGCATGGCGATGAAGCAGCGCGCCTCGCGTTCCGGCAACGCCGCTTCCAGTGCTCGTGCCTGCTGCTCGGTCAGCCCCAGCAGCGGCGAGCCGCCCCCGAGCAGCTTGTAGTTCTCGGTTGCCGGCGCGACGCGGGCGTGCGCGATGCGGCGCGCCAGGAACGGCCGGATGAACGGCGGCACGCGCAGGATGGCCGGATCGGTAAACAGGTTGACCAGGAACGGCCGCACCGACTCCAGCCGGTCCGGACCGCCGAGATTGAACAGCACGATGGCGGTGCGACGACGTGTCATGGCGGCCAAGGTGGCCAGGGCGGGGCCAAGGTCAAGCCGCCTGGACCAGCCGCACCAGCTCGGCGACATGGGCGGGCGGGGTCGCAGGCACGATGCCGTGGCCGAGATTGAACACGAACGGCCGCCCGCGCATCGCCTCCAGGATCGCCTGGGTCTCCTGCGCCATCGCGGTCCCGCCCACCGCCAGCGCCAGCGGGTCGAGATTGCCCTGCAACGCCATCTCAGACGGCACCAATGCCGCGGCGGCCTCCAGGTCGCCGGCGGTGTCGATGCCCAGCCCCTGCACCCGCGTCGCCGCGGCGTACTCGCCGAGCAGCAGCCCAGCCATGCGGGGAAACCCGATCA
This sequence comes from uncultured Pseudomonadota bacterium, assembly GCA_963786445.1. Classification (GTDB taxonomy): domain Bacteria; phylum Pseudomonadota; class Alphaproteobacteria; order Acetobacterales; family Acetobacteraceae; genus JAFKFJ01. The sequence goes on along the minus strand of CAWAZU010000026.1, from coordinate 324,654 downwards.
CCGGCACGTCCGGGTGGCGCCGGCGCAGCGCCGCGACGATGCGGGCGGCCGGCGCCAGGACGTGGGCGCGAAACTGGCTCGGCGCCAGCAGGCCGGCCCAGCTGTCGAACAGCATCACTGCCTCCGCGCCGGCATCGATCTGCAACGTGAGCGAACGGATCGTTGCCTCGGTCAGCAGTGCCATCAGCCGCCCGAACAGGCCGGGGTCGCGCCATGCGAGCGTGCGGGCAGCCGGAAAATCCCTCTCGCCGCGACCCTCGACCATGTAGCAGGCGACCGTGAACGGCGCGCCGGCAAAGCCGATCAGCGTGGCATTCGCCGACCTCGGCCCGGACCCGCCGCGACCGTCTCCAGCACCGGCGCCAGCGCCCCCGGCAGGCGGTCCAGGTCGAGCGCAAGCAGCGCCGCCTCGTCGCGCAGCGGCGGCAGCAGCGGCCCCTCGCCCTCGGCGAAGCGCAATCCCTGCCCCAGCGCCCAGGGAACCATCAGAATATCGCTGAACAGGATGGCGGCATCCATGCCGAAGCGGCGCAGCGGCTGCAGCGTCACCTCCGTGGCCAGTGCCGGCGTGGTGCAGAGCGCCACGAAATCCGCTGCCTGTGCCCGCAGCTCGCGGTATTCCGGCAGGTAGCGGCCCGCCTGGCGCATCAGCCAGACGGGCGGCGGCCACACCGCCTCGCCCGCCAGCGCCCGCAACAGCCGCTTCGTCATGTCCCGATCCTGCTTCCTCGTCGCCCCGCTTCCTACCAGAAAAGACAAAAAAGAATCTGGTTGAAGCAGATGATGGGGCTGTGGAAATCCGGGTACCCCGATCCGCCCTGGATCATCCGCCAAGCTGTCCACAGGTGAGGGCAACGGCCGGTGCCTGTCTGAAGCGGGAATCGCCGAGCCGTCCCCGTTCTGCGGGCGACCTCGGGCGTTTTGGGCACCGGGCCGCGGACCGGCCCGTCAATCCCCGTTCACCGGCGGAAACGCCGCCGATGGGGCTGGCGATCCCCGTTATCCCCGTTATCCTCAGCCCGGCATGCCGAACCGGATCAACCTGCACCTGGTCTCCGATGCGACCGGCGAGACGCTGAACTCGATCGCGCGGGCGACGGTGGCGCAGTTCGAGCACGCGCAGATCGTGCAGCACCGCTGGAGCCTGATCCGCACCCGTTTCCAGTTGCATCGGGTGCTGGAGGGCATCGAGGCGGAGGCCGGCCCGGTGCTGTCCACCCTGGTCGAGAAAGGGCTGCGGGCCGAGCTGGAAACCGCGTGCCATCGGCTCGGCCTGCCGGTGGTGCATGTGCTCGACCCGGTGCTGGCGATGCTGCAGGAACAGTTCGGCGAGACGGCGATGTCGCGGCCGGGCCGGCAATACGTGCTGGACGCCGACTATTTCCGCCGCATCGACGCCATGCATTTCGTGCTCGCCCATGACGACGGGCAGCAGCAGGCGGGCATCGCCGAGGCCGACGTGGTGCTGGTCGGCGTATCGCGCTCGTCAAAGACGCCGACCAGCTTCTATCTCGCCAATCGCGGCGTCAAGGCGGCGAACATTCCGCTGGTGCCCAGCCTGCCGCAGCCGGCGGCGCTCGATGCGGTGCTGTGCCCGGTGATCGGGCTGACGCTGGATGCCCAAGCCCTGATCGAGATCCGCCGCCATCGCCTGCGCCTGATCAGCGGTGCCGAGGGATCGATGCGCCACGACAGCGGCGAATACGTCGATCTGGAGACGGTGAAAGCGGAACTGCTGTGGGCGCGGCGGCTGTGCGCGCGCCACGGCTGGCCGGTGATCGACGTGACCCGCCGTTCGATCGAGGAAACCGCGGCGACCGTGCTGCAACTGATGGAAGCCTGGCACACCCGCCGGCGCAAGGCCGCGGCGGCGGCGCAGTGAACTTGCAGGCCGACACGCCGCACCTCGTGCTTGCCAGCGCCTCGGTCAGCCGCCGCATCGTGCTGGAACGCGCCGGACTTTCGTTTGCTGTGCAGGTGGCCGCGGTCGATGAGGCGGCGGCCAAGCAGAGCGCGCGCGCCGATGGTGCCTCGGCGGACGACACCGCGCTGATGCTGGCGGCGATGAAGGCCGAGCGCGTCGCGCATCGCGATCCCGAGGCGCTGGTGATCGGCTGCGACCAGCTGCTCGTCTGCGGCGACCGCTGGTTCGACAAGCCGCCCGACCTCGCCGAAGCGCGGCGGCATCTGTGCGCGTTGCGCGGCCGGACGCATGAACTTGTCACCGCGGTGCAATGCGTGCGCGGTGGCCGGCACGTCTGGCACCACGTCGCACGGCCGCGCCTGACCATGCGGAATTTTGGCGACGCGTTCCTCGACGCCTATCTGGCGGCGGAAGGCGACATCCTGACGGCAACCGTCGGCGCGTACCGGCTGGAGGGGCTCGGCGTGCAATTGTTCGATGCGATCGCGGGCGAGCACGCCGCCATCCTCGGCCTGCCGCTGCTGCCGTTACTGGGATTTTTGCGCCAGCACGGCGTGCTCATCTAGCGCATCCGCGTTCATCGTCCGCGCGCCGCGAAACGTCGCGGTCGCGGCTGCAGCACGGTCGCGTCCAGCAGCGCCAGCAGCGCCGCCACGGTCTCCGGCGGCAGGCGCCGGATGTCCTGCGCGATGCGGTTGGCAAGCGCGGTCTGCTCCGGCGTCAGCCCCGCGGTATCGACCGTGACGCGTGGATGCGACAGCCGGGCCAGCCGCGCCAGTTCCTCCGCCTCGTCCCAGATCAGCCCGAACGCCTCGCAGACCTGATGCACCAGGCCGGCACTCGGTGCGCCGCGCTTGCCGTGCTCCAGCGCCGAGAGATAGGCGGGCGAAACCTCCAGCCGCGCCGCCAGCGCCCGCAGCGTCATGGCGTCGGCGGCGCGCAGCACGCGCAGCCGTGCCCCGAACGGCGTCACCGCGGCCGGCGCAGCAGCAGCCGCACCGCGCCTTGGTTCGCCGCGTGCGGGTGCGCGGCGGCAAGCACCAGCGGGCGCAGCCCCGGCAGGTTGAGCCACATCGGAAACTCCCGTCGGATTGCTCCGCCCGCCTCGCCGGAGCCGCGGCCGGTGATGATTTCGACGCAGCGCACCCGGTCGCCGTGCGCGGCGTGCAGGAACGCGTCCAGCGCATGGAAGGCGCGCTGCGTGGTGCGGCCGTGCAGGTCGAGCGTGCGCGTCGGCGCGATGCGGCCCGAACGAAACCGGTTCCAGGTGCCGCCGTCCAATCCCGCAGGCGCCTCGCCGATCCCGAGCGGCGGCGCCGGCGGACGCGGCAGCGGCGGCGGCGGCGGCATCGGCATCGGCATCGCGAGCGGGGTCGGCATGGTCTCGGCGGGCGCGTCGGGCCCATCATGGCCGGGCAGCGCGGCGATGCCGTGGGCGAAGCGGGCCCAGTCGGCGCGGTCCTGCTCGGTCAGCGCACGGCGCGGCATCGGTCAGGGCAGCGCGGCCGGGTCGTCGTCCACCAGCACGACATGCAGCCGCCGCGGCCCGTGCGCGCCGAGTTCCAGCACCGACTCGATGTCGGCCGAGCGCGACGGGCCGGTGACGAGCATGACGTTGCGCGGCAGCAACCCGTCGCGGACCCGCTCGGCGCGCAACAAATCCCACGCCTCCTCGTAGGCGCCGACGATGCGGCTCGCGTGCAGCACCACGATTTCGGTCTCGCACAGCAGGTTCAGCGTGGTCGGGCGCTCCGGGCCGCCCGGCAGCAGCAGCGTGCCGGTCTCGGCGATGCCGGCAAAACCGTGCTGCAGGCTGACGGCGTCGTCGGCCTCGGCGCGACCCTCCCGCCACGCCAGCAACGGCCGCTCCGCCCACGGCAGCGCCCGCAGGTCGGGGTGCGGCGCCATGACGAAGGCGGGCGGCAGGTTCTGCGCGGCGAGGTAGTCGGCGACCGCGCCGGGCACCGCCTCCTGGCGACGGCACGCGTGCGGCGGTGGCGAATTCGCGTTCGAGGTTGGCGATGAACAAGGCGACCTGTTGCGGACGCGGCAGCCGGCTGCGCGCCGGGATCAGGTGGCGCGGATGCGCCGCCAGCCGCGCCCGCAGCGCCATCGCCTCGTCCTCCGCCAGCTTCCCGCGCCGCAGCCCGCGGCGGATCGCGCCGAGAATCGCCTCGCGGCTCATGCGCGGCCCTGCCGCTGCGCGCGCGCGTAGCGGGCGAAGAACGTGTCGCCCTCGGGTGCCGGCAGGTCGCGCCCCGCGGTCCAGCCGCCGGCCAGCGGCAGCCGGCGGAATTTTCCGCGGCGGCGGCCGAGCAAGCCGAGCCCCGCCATCGCCGCGCGCGTCGCCAGCCGATACGCGGCGGGCCGGCGCACGAACCAGCCCCAGAACGCCAGGCCGCGCCGCGCCGCGGCGGGCGACAGGTGGCGCTCGAACTCGCGTTCCCGCCAGTGCCGCATCATGTTGGGCAGCGGGATTTTCATCGGGCAGACGCTTTCGCACTTGCCGCAGAACGTGCTGGCGTTGGGCAGGTGGCCGGCCTGGTCGATGCCGATCAGCGCCGGCGTCAGCACGGCGCCCATCGGCCCCGAATACACCCAGCCATAGGCGTGCCCGCCGACCGTGGCATAGACCGGGCAATGGTTCAGGCAGGCGGCGCAGCGGATGCAGCGCAGCATGTCCTGGAACTCGGTCCCCACCATCGCCGAGCGGCCGTTGTCGTAGAGCACGACATGGTATTCCGCCGGCCCGTCGGGATCGTCGGCACGGCGCGGGCCGGTCGAGAACGTGGTGTACACCGAAAACTCCTGCCCGGTGGCCGAGCGCGCCAGCAGGCGCAGGAGGGTCATCGTGTCCTCGATCGTCGGCACCACTTTTTCGATGCCGGCGAGCACGATATGCACGCGCGGCAGCGTCTGCGTCAGGTCGCCGTTGCCCTCGTTGGTGACGATCACGCTGCTGCCAGTCTCGGCGACCAGGAAGTTCGCCCCGGTGATGCCCACGTCGGCGGCCAGGAATTTTTCCCGCAGCCTTGTGCGCGCCTCGGTCAGGATGTCGCGGCGCTCGTGGAAGACGCGGTCGGCCGGCAGTTCCGCATGGCTTTTTCGGAATTGCGCCTCCCAGTCCTCGCGGTTGAGGTGGAAGGCGGGGGCGATGATGTGGCTGGGCGGCTCGTGGCGCAGTTGCAGGATGTATTCGCCGAGATCGGTCTCCACCGGCGTCACGCCGTTGGCGGCGAGGTGCTCGTTCAGCCCGATCTCCTCGCTCGCCATCGACTTGCCCTTGGTCGCGGTGCGGGCATCGGCGCCGCGGCAGATGGCGAGCACGGCGTCGCGCGCCGCTTGCGCGTCCGCGCACCAATGCACCTGCCCGCCCGCCCGCTCCACGTTGGCGGCGAAGGTTTCGAGGTAGAAGTCGAGATGCGCGAGCGTGTGGTCCTTGATGCGCTTGCCGGTCTCGCGCAGCGCCTCGAATTCCGGCAGGGCGGCCACCGCGGCGGCGCGCTTGGCGGGGAATTGCGGGCGGGTGCGGGCGAGCGCCTTCTGCAGCCCGGCATCCGCCATCGCGCTTGCGGCATTCTGCTTGAACGCGGAGCTGGTGGCGCGCATCGGGCCCTCTCTCGGAAACCGCCACTCTAGTCCGTGACCGCCGGAACGCCAGGGCCGGGGCATTAAACGCACGTTCAACCGTTATTGGCCGGGCGCGCCTCGGCTGACGGCTTTGCAACAAGGCCATGTCCCGGCAATCTGCGGCGATTGGCGCGCCGCCGGCGTGGCGCGGTTCGCATCCGGAAGGTCATCCATGCCCGGCCGCATTCCCGCCATCCTGCTGACCGGCGTGTCCGCCGCCGGCGCCTCGATCCCGAAGCGCGCGTTCGGCCGCGCGCGCCACCGCCGAGAGGGCAGACCGCTATGAGTGCAGCCTTGCCGCCGCCGCCGCCGGCAGACGACCAGCCGGCGATCCTGCTCGATCGCGTCAACAAGTGGTACGGCGCGATGCAGGCGCTGCGCGACGTGACCCTCACGGTCGGGCGCGGCGAGCGGGTGGTGGTGTGCGGGCCGTCCGGCTCCGGCAAATCCACCATGATCCGCTGCATCAACCGGCTGGAGAGCCATCAGCAAGGCCGCATCGTCGTCGATGGCACCGAGCTGACCGACGATCTGCGCAGCCTGGACACGATCCGCCGCGAGGTCGGCATGGTGTTCCAGAGTTTTAATCTGTTCCCGCATCTGACCATCCTGGAGAATTGTACCCTCGCGCCGATCTGGGTGCGAAAAATGCCGAAGGCGGAGGCCGAGGCTTTGGCGATGGAATATTTGATGCGCGTGCGCATCCCCGAACAGGCGAAGAAATATCCGGGCCAGCTCTCGGGCGGGCAGCAGCAGCGGGTGGCGATCGCGCGGGCGCTGTGCATGCGCCCGAAAATCATGCTGTTCGACGAGCCGACCTCGGCGCTCGACCCCGAGATGATCAAGGAAGTGCTCGACACGATGGTGGGGCTTGCCGAGACCGGCATGACGATGGTGTGCGTGACGCACGAGATGGGTTTTGCACGGCAGGTGGCGAACCGGGTCGTGTTCATGGACCGCGGCGAGATCGTCGAGAGCGGCACGCCCGCGGCGATGTTCGAGCATCCGCAGACCGACCGGCTGAAGCTTTTCCTCAGTCAGATCCTGCGACAGCATTGAGGGCAGAAGCACGAGCTGCTCAGAGGGCAATCCGCGCCGGCGCCAGGGCGAAGTCGCGATCCAGTGCGCGGGCGAGCGCGCGGATGCTCTTCTCGGGGCAGATCCATGAAGGCCCGCGGGCGGCGTTGCTTGCGCGGCGCGGGACGGCCGTGCTTGCTGCGCCCATGAAGGTGATCGGCCTGACCGGCGGGATCGGCATGGGCAAATCGACCGCCGCCGCGGCGTTCCGGCGCGCCGGGCTGCCGGTGTTCGACGCCGATGCCTGCGTGCATCTTCTGCAAGCCCCCGGCGGCGCGGCGTTGCCGGCGATCGCCCGCGCCTTCCCCGGCACCGTCGCCACCCGCGCCGGCCGGCTGGAACTGGATCGCGACGCGCTGCGCGCCGCGGTGCTCGCCGACCCGGATGCGCTGCGCCGGCTGGAGGCGATCCTGCACCCGCAGGTGCGCCGGGCCGAGCGTGCCTTCCTCGCCCGCGCCCGCCGCGCCGGCGCGCGCGCGGCGGTGCTCGACATCCCGCTGCTGTTCGAGGCGGGCGGGGTCGGGCGCGTCGATCAGGTGGTCGTGGTCAGCGCGCCCGCCGACGTGCAGCGCCATCGCGTGCGCCGCCGCCGGGGCATGAACCCCGAGCAGGTGGCGGCGGTGCTGGCGCGGCAGATGCCGGATGCCGAAAAACGCCGCCGCGCCGACGTCGTGGTGCGCACCGGCCTGTCGCGGCACCACGCGCTGCGCGCAGTCCGCCGCCTGATCCGTGCGCATATGGGGACGCGATGACCCGCTCAGTGCTGTTCGACACCGAGACCACCGGGCTGGACCCGCTGTTCGGCCATCGCGTCATCGAGGTCGCGGCGCTGGAGCTGGTCAACGACCTGCCCACCGGAAAACATTTCCACGCGCTGATCCACCCCGAGCGCGACATCCCCGACGACGTCGTGCGCGTCCACGGCATCACGCTCGACCGGCTGGCGGGAAAGCCGCGCTTCGCCGAGATCGCCGGGGCGCTGCTGGAATTCCTCGGCGAGGGCAAGCTGGTGGCGCACAATGCGCCGTTCGACTTCGCCTTCCTCGACGCCGAGTTTTCACTGATCGGCCGCGCCGCGCTGGACCGCGCGCGCATGGTCGATACGCTGGCGCTGGCGAAGGCGCGGTTTCCCGGATTGCCGAACAGCCTCGATGCGCTGTGCCGCCGCCTGGCGATCGACCTCTCCGAGCGCACGACGCACAATGCGCTGCTCGATTGCCGGCTGCTGGCGCAGGTCTATGTCGAACTCACCGGCGGACGGCAGCGCGGCCTGAAGCTGGCGAGCGCCGCGGGTGCGGGGCGGCCGGCGGTTGCCTACGCGGCCGCCCCGCGCACCCCGCGCCTGATCGTGCCGAGCGCGGCGGAACTGGCGGCGCACGCCGGCTTCGTCGCGCGGCTGAAAGACCCGCTCTGGGCCAAAGCGTAGCGAACCTCAGGCGACCGCGGCGCCGACGCTGGCGCCGGCCTGCGCCGCCGCCTGGGCGCGCCGGCTCTGCCACAGCGCGACAAAATCGATCGGCTGCAGCATCACCGGCGGAAAACCGCCGTCGCGCGTCACGTCGGCGAGGATCGTGCGGGCGAACGGGAACAGCAGCCGCGGGCACTCGACCAGCAGCACCGGCTCGACGGCATTGTCCGGCACGCCGGTGAGCGTAAAAATGCCGGCATAGGCCAGCTCCGCCATGAACACGCGCACGCCGCCCTCCGGGGGCGTCTGGCCGGCGCCGTTGCCCTGCGCCTCGCGCGCCTCGGCGCGGATCGCCAGCGTCACTTCGAAGGTCGTCTGGCCCTCATGCAGCCGGCGCACCTGCACGTCGAGGTTGATATCGACGCGCGGCGCGCTGCGCAGCGTGGTGTAGATCGTTGGCGCGCCCGGCACCTCGAACGAGAGGTCCTTGACGTATTGCAGGTTGACCGCCAGCGGCGGCACAGGCGGCTGGGCGCCCTGCTGCGCGCCGGCGGACGAGGGGGCCGACTGGGACATCGATGCTCTCCGCTGTGCAACTGTGGCGCGCCGGTAGCACAGCCCCGCTTCCGGCGGAAGCGATCAGGCGTGCCAGACCACCCGTTGCGGCGGCGGCGCCGCCGGGTCGCAGCGCAGCCAGTCGCCGTTGGCGATGCTGGTTCCGGTGAGCGAGAGCACAAAACCCCAGTGGCTGACCACCAGCGTGTCGGCCCAGTCGGGCAGCGCCGCCATCTCGGCGCGGAAGCGGGCGGCGCGCGCGGCGACCTCGGGCGCCGGTTCCTCGACCGCCGGCCACCAGATTTCGTCGATGGCGGCGAAATCGTGCTCCGGCCAGGCGCGCGCCAGCGCGCTCCGCTGCGTGCCGATGTCGCAGGCGAAGGCGAAACGTTCCCGCACGATCGGGTTGACATGCACCGGAACGCCAAGCCGCCGTGCGATCGGCGCCGCGGTCTGCAGCGCCCGCGTGTACGGCGAGACGATGATGCGCCGCAGCCCGGCGCCGGCCAGCGCCTCGGCCGCGTGTTCCGCCTGCGCGTGGCCGAGCGCGGTCAGGCGCGGGTCGATGATGCCGGGGTCGCGGCGGGTGGCGGTGAAGACGACGTTGAATTCGCTCTGGCCGTGCCGCAGCAGGATCATGGCCGCGGAATTAAGCCCGTGTCGTCCGGACCGCAACCGGGCCGGTCTTGTTGTTTGGCGCCGCCGGTGCGCCTATGTCGGTACGGTCGCGCGGCGCCGATCGGCCGCGCGGCGAGATGGAGAGCGAGAAATGGGTGCCAGCGGCTTCCCGGTCGATCTGGTTCTGTTCGGCATGATTGCCGCGTTCCTGGTGCTGCGCCTGCGCAGCATCCTCGGCCGGCGCCAGGGTTTCGAGCGCACCGAGGCGCCGCCGCGCCCGGTGCCGCGCGCCGCGGAGGGGCCGGTGATCGAGGGCGTGGCGGAGCGGCCGGCACCTTCCCGCCCGCTGCCGGACCCGGCCAGCCCCGCCGGCCAGGCGCTGGCGCGGATGCAGCGGCTCGATCGCGGTTTTTCCGCGGTGCGCTTCCTCGACGGGGCGGAGTCGGCGTTCCGCATGATCGTCGCCGCCTTCGCCGCCGGCAAGCGCGAGGCGCTGCAGCCGCTGCTGTCGCCGGACACGTTTCGCGCCTTCGAGGCCGCGATCACGGCGCGCGAGACCGGCGGCGAGACGCAGCGCACCGAGCTGCGCGCCATCCAGTCGGCCACCATCGAGGCGGCCGATCTGCGCGGCAACGTCGCCGACATCGCCGTGCGCTTCGTCAGCGACCAGGTGAGCCTGACCACCGGGCGGGACGGCGCGGTGCTGCACGGCACGGACGCGGTGACCGAGATGGTCGATCAATGGACGTTCGAGCGCGATCTCGCCTCGGCCGATCCGACCTGGCGGCTGGTCGCCGCGCGCAGCGCCTAGAAGGATGCGCCGTTTCGTCGGGCCGAAGGCCCGCCTCGCCGATGTCGGGCCCTTGGCCCGCTTCGCCGCCGCCCTGTTGCTGTCCGCGCTCGCCGGCTGCGTGCCGCCGCGGGTGGCGCCGCCCACCGCGGCGGCCAAGCCGCAACTGTCGCTGACGGCCGCGTCCTTCGCCGCTCTGCCGGGCTGGGGGCAGGACCATCCGGCCGAGGCGCTGCCGGTCTTCCTGGCCGGGTGCCGGCAGCTCGCCGATGCGGCCTCGGCGCAGCCGCTGGGCGGCGCGGGGCAAGCCGCGGTGCTCGGCGGCCGGCCGCAGCAATGGCAGCCGGCCTGCGCGGCGGCGGCGCAGGTGGTGCCGGGCGACGACGCGGCGGCGCGGACGTTCTTCGAGGCGTATTTCCAGCCCTACGCGGTGGCCGATGGAACGGCGCCGGCTGCGACGCGCAGCGACGCCCTGTTCACCGGCTATTTCGACCCGGAGGTGCAGGGCCGCCGCACGCCGGGCGGCGTTTTTCACTATGCGCTGCTCGGCCGGCCGCCGGACCTGGTGCAGGTGGACCTCGGCGCATTCGCGGATGACCTGAAAGGCCGCGCCGTCGCCGGGCGGGTGCAGGACGGCCGGCTGGTGCCGTACTACGACCGCGCGCAGATCGACTCCGGGGTGCTGGCGCGAAGGCGGCTGGGGCTGCTGTGGCTCGCCGACCCGGTGGACGCGTTCGTGCTGCAGGTGCAGGGGTCGGGGCGGATCGATCTGCCGGACGGTCATGTCGTGCGCGTGACCTATGCCGGGCAGAACGGCCGGCCCTACGTGCCGATCGGCCGCGTGCTGGTCGATCGCGGGCAGATGACGCTCGACCAGGTATCGCTGGCCTCGATCCGCGCCTGGCTGGAGAGCCACAAGGAGCAGGCGGCCGAGGTGATGGAGCAGAACCCGTCCTATGTGTTCTTCCGCGAGGTGACGACGCTGCGGCCCGACGAGGGGCCGCCGGGGGCGCTGGGCGTGCCGCTGGCGCCGGGCCGGTCGATTGCGGTGGACCGTGCGTTCATCCCGCTGGGCGCGCCGGTGTTCATCGCCACGACCGACCCGCTGACCGGCGCGAAGCTGCAGCGGCTGATGCTGGCGCAGGACCTTGGCGGGGCGATCAAGGGGCCGGTGCGGGCCGACATCTTCTTCGGCTGGGGCCCGGACGCGGAGGCGCGGGCGGGGAAGATGCGCGCCGAGGGGCGGGAATACGTGCTGCTGCCGCGGCCGGTGGCGCCCGCGGTGGCGCAGGCGACGCCGTGAACCGGTCGGGGGTGCGGATGCCGGGCGGCTAAAGCTCGCCGAGCGGGATTGCCAGCCATTGCAGCCGGCTCTGGCCGCGCCCCAGCATCGGCACTGTCGCGCGCCCCTGCTCACGGGCCTTTGCCAGACGGTCGGTCACGTCCTCGGGGGAACTGACCGGGGCGTCCTGCACCCCCAAGCCGAAGCGCGTTGCGGTCGCCGAAATGCACGGTGGGCAGTGGCGCGCCCGCCTCGATCTTCCCGTCCGATCTGCGCGCTGCTCTCTCCCGGGCCGGCGGTGGCATCGGGACGCTTGACGGAAGGAGATGTTCACCGCCGCCCCCAGCAGCGGGGCGATGACGTCGGGCAGCGATACTGTCGCGCCCGCCGGCGGCGGAGCGGCCCGCGCCGGTGCCGCGCCGGTGAAGTCTCGCGTCAAAACGTGCACCTGCTGAAATTCGTTGCCGAGACCTACGGTACGCGATAGCGTCTCGGTCTGCACACGGAGGGGTGGGGAAATGACACTCAAAACGTTCATCTACCCGAGCAAGGGCAGCAACAAGCCGAAGAACCTGTCGGACGTGAAGAACATTGCCGCGGAGCTGAACACGGCGATCGTTGCTTACTGCAAGGACGAAGGCGTTCTGGATTTGCAAGGCATCAAGCTTCCGGGGCTGCCGGAAGCGCTGACAACGATCAGTGATTATCAGAAAGAAATCAAGGGCACGTCGAATGAGCTCTCGGTGCGCGCGGGCATTGACGACAAGGGCAATCTTGCGATGACCGTGAGCGGAATCCTACCGCGCAAGGGCAAGCCGGCGAAAATCGACGACACCGTGGTGATCCGCAAGGACTTCGCCTCCGTCGTGACGGAGTCGCAGAATCAGGCGAATTCCGTCGTCAACCTGCAGACGGGTGACAAGGTCATCGACAAAGCCGCAAAGGCGCAGGCCAAGAAGTTCGGCACCACGGTCGAGGAACCGGATGACGCCGAATTCGGCGATCTCACCACCGGCTACGTCATTCTTGCCGCCCATGGCAGCCGGCTCGAAGTCAACGGCACGATCATCGGGACAAAGCTGGGCAAGCGCACGCCGCAACAGATCGTCGATCTGCTGACGTCGGGCGACAAGAAGAAGCGCCTCAGCAAGGATTTCTCCGGAACGGTCTGGCTCAGCGGATGCTTCACCGCGGCCGGCGGAATCGCGCCTCCTGGGTCCGATTATGACTATGAATCCTTTGCTCGCTCCGTGTGGGAGCTCCTGAAAAAGCAGGGCTACAAGAATGCCTCCGTGAAGGGCCAGCCCGGCACTGCGTATACCGACTCTGAGGGGGAAAAGTCGTCCACGACGCCCACTGGGCAAAAGGACAACGACAAAATCAAGAAGCAGTTGGCCCAGATCCAGACCCAACTTGAAAAAACCGAGACTGCGCTGGAGAAGCTGAAAAAGGACTTTCCGGATGACGGGGAGCGCAGGGCCAATCCAGCCTATGTCAAGCAATTCATCCTGCTTAACGAGCTGAAAAAGATTACCGAAACTCTGAAAGCGGAAAAGCAAACGAATATCATCAAGGGTCTGGTGGCGACCTACGGGGTGAGCGCCCGCTAGGCGGACCCTATGGCCCTTGAGGCGTAGAACGCTCTGCAGGGCCGATGGTCGGGGGCTTCGCACGTGTCCGCCTCGGCCCGCGCATAGCAGTGATCGACCCGCGCGGCGTCTCGATGTGCGCCGCGGTTGCAATGTTGACCGACCCGATGCCGCCGCCTGAGGCTGCGGGCGGGGCGGATGCGCGCCGAGGGGCGGGTGTGCTTAGCCTTCTGCTGCCGCCGGTGGTGGCGAACCCATGGTGTGCTGGCGAATCGCCACCATGCTCCTGCTCTGACTCATTCGGACGGTGCGGCAATCTGTTGTAAATAGCGCGATTGCAATCGCGCCGAAACCGAGCCGAAATCGTAGCCGTCGGGCGCCGCCTCGCGTAGCTCGGCCGTCGACCGCCGCAGCCCCCACATTGCATCCCCCCGCCTACGGTGGCAGCTTCCCTCGCGACAAGAGGGGCGAGGGCGCGACGGTGGCGGTGGATAAGGTCTATCCCGATGCGGCGGCGGCGCTGGCGGGCGAGCTGCGGGATGGCATGACGATCATGTCGGGCGGTTTCGGCCTCTGCGGCATCCCCACCGCGCTGATCGAGGCCGTCCGCGACTCCGGCGTACGCGAGCTGACCGTGATCTCCAACAACGCCGGCATCGACGACGCCGGCCTCGGCCTGCTGCTGCAAACCCGGCAGGTCCGCAAAATGATCAGCTCCTATGTCGGCGAGAACCAGACCTTCGCGCGCCAATATCTCGCCGGCGAGCTGCAAATCGAATTCAACCCGCAGGGCACGCTCGCCGAACGCATCCGCGCCGGCGGCGCCGGCATCCCCGCCTTCTACACCCGCACCGGTGTCGGCACGCTGATCGCCGAGGGGAAGGACCTCCGCACCTTCGACGGCGTCTCCTACCTGATGGAACGCAGCCTGTTCGCCGACCTCGCCATCGTGCATGCCTGGAAGGGCGATACCGAGGGCAACCTCGTCTATCGCAAGACCGCGCGCAATTTTAATCCGATCATGGCGACGGCGGCGAAAATGACGGTGGCGGAGGTGGAGATGCTGGTCGAACCGGGCGAGATCGAGCCGGACCACATTCACACGCCCGGCCTGTTCGTCAAACGCATCACCGCGCTGGTCAACGTGAACAAGCGGATCGAGCAGCGCACCGTGCGCAAGCGCGCCTGAGCCGAGGGAGAGCGGGCAATGGCCTGGAGCAGGGACGACATGGCGGCGCGCGCCGCGCGCGAATTGCGGGACGGGTTCTACGTCAATCTCGGCATCGGCATTCCCACGCTGGTCGCCAACCACATCCCGCCCGGTGTGGCGATCCAGCTGCACAGCGAGAACGGCATGCTGGGCATGGGGCCGTTCCCGTTCGAGGGCGAGGAGGATGCCGACCTCATCAACGCCGGCAAGCAGACGGTGACCGCGCTGCCTACCACCAGCTTCTTCGACAGCGCCGCCAGCTTCGGCATGGTGCGCGGCGGGCATATCGACCTGTCCATCCTCGGCGCCTTGCAGGTCTCCGAGCACGGTGACCTCGCCAACTGGATGATCCCCGGAAAAATGGTGAAGGGGATGGGCGGGGCGATGGACCTGGTCGCCGGCGTGGGGCGGGTGGTGGTGCTGATGGAGCACACCGCCGGCGGCAAGCCGAAACTGCTGCGCCACTGCACGCTCCCGCTGACCGGCACGCGGGTGGTCAACCTCGTCGTCACCGATCTCGGTGTGTTCGACGTGACGGCGGAGGGGCTGGTTCTCGTCGAGCTCGCGCCGGGCGTCACGGTGGCCGAGCTGCGCGACAAGACCGAGGCCGCATTTCGCCCGCACCCGGCGCTGCAGCAGGCGGCCTGACCGGCGGCGGCCGGGGCGGGCCGCCCCCTTGATCCGCTTGCCGCCGGCGGCCTATATGCGCGGCGCGCGCGCCGGACGGCGGGGCCATAGCTCAGTTGGGAGAGCGCCTGAATGGCATTCAGGAGGTCAGGGGTTCGACTCCCCTTGGCTCCACCACCAAGCGCTGGAAATCACTAGGGTTTTTGTGGCTCCGGTGTCCGGGGCGGGAATTTTCGGAGAAAATGTTCGCGCCGTGTCCGCAGTCGAGGCCGCACGAACGCGTGGAGCCGCCCCCAATTTCGACCGGACAGGCGGCGCAACCCAGAGGGCCTAGGCTTACGCCTAGCGCGGGATGAGGTCAGGCTGATTCGGAAGGGGCTTCCCCGACACGGGCGTGATCTGATTCTCACGCTAACGGGAGACGGGACAATGGCCGATCCTACGATTCCCTCCAAGGACGACCAGGCTGACCCTCGTGTGATCGAGCCAGCAGGGGGCGCCGTCTTTGAGCCGTATGAAAGCCCTGCGGGTGGATGGGGCGCGCTCCGCGCAACGGCTCGGGCCCTGCGTGAGCAGAGCATCGGTACTGAAAGGCTCGGAAGCGCTGCTTTCAATGAACCAGCCGGACGGTTTTGACTGTCCGGGATGCGCCTGGCCGGATCCCAAGCATACCAGCTCCTTCGAGTTCTGCGAGAACGGTGCCAAGGCCGTGTCGTTCGAGCTGACGAAGCGGCAGGTCACCCGAGACTTCTTCGCCACGCACACCGTCACGGAGTTGGCGGCACACAGCGACTACTGGCTGGAAGAGCAGGGACGTCTCACGGAGCCGATGCGCTACGATCGTGCCACCGATCATTATGTCCCGACCGCCTGGGACGATGCGTTCGCGATGGTCGCGGCCCACCTCAATGCGCTTGAGAGCCCAAATCGGGCCGAGTTCTATACCTCGGGCCGTGCTTCAAACGAAGCTGCCTTTGTCTATCAGATTTTCGTGCGCCGCTTCGGCACGAACAATTTTCCCGATTGCTCGAATATGTGCCATGAGGCCACGAGCGTCGGCTTGCCCATGAGCATCGGAATTGGGAAGGGAACCGTCCTGCTGGAAGATTTCGATCAGACGGACGCAATCTTTGTAATTGGTCAGAACCCCGGGACCAACAGTCCCAGGATGATGACCTCCTTGCGAAATGCTTCGCGCCGCGGCGTGCCGATCGTCGCCATCAACCCGTTGCGTGAGCGGGCGCTTGAGCGATTTGCGGCGCCGCAAGCTCCTGTCGAGATGGTGACGCTCAGCTCGACCCGGATCGCCAGCGAGTATTGCCAGGTCAAGGTCGGCGGTGACGTCGCCGTCTTGAAGGGCATCATGAAACTGGTGCTTGCGGCGCACGACGAAGCGATCGCGGCCGGTCGCCCGGCCGTGCTGGACCTGCGGTTCATTGAGGAACACACGACGGGCTTCGAGCCGCTCGCGGAAGACATTCGAAGCATGTCATGGGACAATATTCTTCGAGTGTCGGGACTCGAGCGTGCCCAGATCGAGCGGATCGCTCGCATCTATATCGAGGCGAAGTCCTGCATCATCGTTTACGGCATGGGGATCACCCAGCACCGCCGAGGCACGCACAATGTCCAGCAGATCGCCAATTTGCTGCTGATGCGGGGCAATTTCGGCAGACCCGGCGCAGGCATCTGTCCCGTGCGGGGCCACTCCAACGTTCAGGGAGATCGAACGGTCGGCATCACGGAAACACCAAGCGCCGAGCTGTTGGGGCAGATTGAGAAAGTTTTTGGCTTTCGTCCTCCACAAGATCATGGGCATGCCGTCGTCGACGCCCTCCAGGCAATGATAGACGGCCGCGCCGAAGTCTTCATCGGGCTCGGCGGCAACTTCGTAGCCGCCACACCAGACACCGAAAACGTGCGCTCTGCCATGCGACGGCTCAAGCTGACAGTCGGCATCAACACGAAGCTCAACCGCGGACACGTCGTGCATGGGCAGGACGCTTTGATCCTTCCTTGCCTGGCACGCAGTGACATCGACGTTCAGGCAAGTGGCCGCCAGAGCGTTACGGTAGAGGACAGCATGTCAATGGTGCATGCGTCCGGTGGGCTCGTCACGCCGCCCTCACCGCATCTCAAGTCGGAAGTCTCGATCATCTGCGGCATGGCGCGCGCCATGCTGCCCGACAGCGGCATCGACTGGGACGCCTTGGAGGGAAACTACGACCTGATTCGTAGCAAGATCGAGGCGGTCTATCCGAAGCTGTTTTGGGACTTCAACGCCCGCATTCGCCAGCCTGGTGGCTTTCATCTCTACAACGGACCGCGAGAGCGGGTATGGAACACCACTAACGGGAGAGCCAACTTTCTCGTTGCGCAAGGGCTTGACGGGGACCCGGCGGTTCCCGATCCAAACGCCCTCATTTTGACAACGATCCGTAGCCACGACCAATACAATACGACAATCTACAGCCTTGATGACCGGTATCGTGGCGTCTTTGGGGGGCGAATGGTTGCCTTCATGAACGGTGACGATATGGCCGAGCGACAGATCATGGAGAATACCCTCGTCGAACTGGAGTTGCTGGCTGACCCGGCAAGGCGTCGAACGGTCGGGGGCTTCAAAGTTCGCGCTTATGAGATCCCGCGCGGCTCCATCGCATCCTACTATCCCGAGACGAACGAGCTCATGCCGGTCAGCCACTGCGATCCGCTCAGCAAGACACCGTCGGCCAAGTCCATTCCGGTCCTCGTCAGGCCGATGCCCGACCGGCCATAGCGCCGCTCGTCCGAGGGGGCGGCAGATCTCGCCGCCCGCCCGGCGCGATGTCCTCGACCACGTTGTCGTTCAGGTCTTGGCGGCGTGCCTACAGCGTGCGCGCGACGCGCAGCACCACGCCACGCAGCCAACGATGCGCGGGTACGTCGTCGAACCTGCGGTGCCACAGCATGGCCATCGCCAGCCGCGGCGACGCAAAGGGTAGTTGCAGCACCTCCAATGGTGCGGCGCGCGCGAACGCTCGGGCGGTACTCTCGCTGACGACGGCAACCATGTCCGACTGCGCCAGCGTGGCCGCTGCGGCGAGCAGCGGTGCGCGCAGCGCGATGCGACGCGCCAGCCCGTGGCGGGCAAGCTCCGCATCCACGAAGGCGGTTTCCTCGCCGGTGGAGGACAAAGCGAGATGCGGATAGGCGGCGAGTGCGTCGAGATCGAGGGTCCCGCCGACGGCTGCGGCGTGGCCATGGCGCACCAGGGCGGCAAAGCCGTCCTCGAACAGCCGCCGGTCGGAGAACCGCTCCCCGGGCGCTGCGAGACTGCCGATGGCAAGGTCGAGCTCGCCGCGGTCCAGACGGTCCGCCAGGTCGAGCGTGCCGCTCGGGCGTAGGTCCAGCCCTATCCCCGGCGCCTCGGCTGCAGTCGCGGCCGCGAGCGGGGCGGCAAGGACAAGGGCCGCACGATTGTTTACAGCGACCGTGAAGCCGCGCTCGGCTGTGGCCGGCTCGAACGGGGCAGCACCATCGAGCGCGGTATGCAGGCTCTCCAGCGCGGCGCGAACCGGGCCTGCCAACCGCTCGGCGTAGGGTGTGGGCTCCATGCCGTCCGGGGTACGCACGAACAGTTCGTCGCGGAGCGCGCCGCGCAGCCGGGTCAGGGCGTGGCTGATCGCAGGCTGGGTCAGGTTGAGCTTTGCCGCCGCGCGCGTCGCACTGCGCTCCTGCGCCACGGCATTGAATACCACGAGCAGGTTGAGGTCGAGCGTCCGCCAGTTCATGCGGGTCTCCCTGCCGAAGCTTGCTGAAGCTGGGGGCGGCATGTTGGCGCAGCTTCCGGCGCCATGCCAGCACCCGGGCCCCATGACCCGCCGGCATGTCCCCGTGAGAACGCTGCATTGGCTGCCCGTCCGCGCACCGCTCACCTTGCCCGCTGCCACCAGCACACGAGGCAACCCGTGGAACACGTTCGTGCCTTTGCCATGCCACGAGGCGCACCAGTCGCCAAGGCGCTGCTGCTGCATCCGCCGGGTACCGCGGAGGCCGCCATCATGCTGGCGAGGGCCTGGAGCCCGGCTATTCCGGCGGCGCAGATCGCCACAATGCAGGTGCCTGACGGCCCTGCGGCCGACGCAGCGGCGGCGCTGGCGGTCCGGCTGCTCGATCAGGCCGGGATCGCTGCCGAAAGCCTTGTGCTGGCTGGCGTCTGCGGCGCCGAAGGCACGGCCTTGCAGATTGCCTTCGCGCGGGATGCGCCCTCCTGGGCCGGCGTGCTGACCTGCGGCAGCGTGCTGGTGCCCCTCAAACCGCTGGCGGATGCCCCGGCCCGGCGCACCACTCGGCTGCGGCTGGTGTGGGAGGTGGCCGACCCGCTGTGCCATGCGCCGGCACTGGCCGAATTGCTCCGCTGGTTCCGCGCGGCGAGTTTGGACGCCCAGGGCAGCGTGCTCGAACGCCCGGAAGGCACCGACGGTCTGTCGCCGGCGCTCGTGCGCCTGGGCGGTGCCTACCTGGCCGAACTGGTCGCCGTGGCGCTTGCCGCGTCGCACCGGCCGGCGCGCGCAGCCGCGCGATGACCCCGTCCAGGAGATAACGCATATGGCGAAATTCACCGTAACGATCGGCGTGAGCGCCGCGATCGGTCTTGCCGGACTGGCGGCATGGCGGCTCGACGCTGCCCAACCGCCGCAGCAACCGCCAATGCCGGCACCGCCAATTCCCGTCGTCGCCGCCAAGGTCGCGGTGTCCGACTTCCCGGTCGTTATGTCCGGCATCGGCACGGTGATGCCGTACAATGTCGTGGACATGCACGCCCAGGTCACCGGGACCATAGAGCGGATCGGCTTCGTCGAGGGCCAGGTGGTACATCCCGGCAGCCTGATCGCCCAGCTCGATCCGCGTCCCTACCAGGCGGCGCTGCAGCAGGCCGAAGCAGCCTTGACGCGCGATCAGGCGCACCTGGCCAACGCGCAGGCCAATCTCAACCGGTATCTTCCGCTGCTGAAGCCGGGGTTCGCGTCCGATCAGCAGGTGACCGACCAGAAGGCCGCGGTCAGCCAGCAGCAGGCTGCCGTCGCCAGCGACCAGGCCGCCATCTTCAACGCCCGGACGCAGCTCGGCTACACCACCATCACGTCGCCGATCGACGGCGTCACCGGCATCCGCCGCGTCGACCTCGGCAACATCGTGCAGCCGAGCACCGCCACGCCGATCGTGACGATCACGCAGATCCAGCCGATCTCGGTCGTGTTCACGCTGCCGCAGGACGACGTGCCGGCGGTGCAGGCGGCGATGGCCAAAGCCACCCTGTCGGCCATCGCATACGGCCAGGACGATCGCACCAAGCTCGACGAAGGCACCTTGCTGCTGGTGAACAACACTATCAGCCAGAGTTCAGGCACCGCGCAGCTCAAGGCGACCTTCCCCAATGCCAGCCGCGCACTCTGGCCGGGCGAGTTCGTCAATGTCCGGCTGATCGTCGGGGTCCACCACGGCGCCGTCAACCTGCCGTTGAGCGCACTTCAGCAGGGACAGGACGGGGCCTTCGTCTTCGTGGTTTTGCCGGACGGCACCGTCCGCCAGCGCCCCGTGAACGTGGCGGAGACGCTGGACGGCCGCGCCGTGATCGACCGCGGGCTGCGGCCGAACGACCACGTGGTGACCGAAGGCCAGTATCGTCTGAGCAACGGCGCCAGGGTTGCCGAAGTGTCACCGACCGATCCGCACGTGCAGAACTCCTCTGAAGCCAGCGCGGGAATGCTGTGATGAGCCTCTCAGGCCCCTTCATCAAGCGGCCGATCGCAACGGCGCTTTTGATGGTCGCGATCGTTCTGCTGGGCGGCACCGCGTATCAGTTGCTGCCGGTCGCTGCACTGCCGAACGTCGCCTTTCCGACCATTGCGGTCACCGCGCAATTGCCCGGCGCCGACCCGCAGACAATGGCCTCCGCTGTCGCCACGCCGCTGGAGAAGCAGTTCGGCGAAATTCCGTATCTCACGCAAATGACCTCAACCAGTTCAATTGGCTACACCCAGATCACACTGCAATTCGCTCTGAACGACGACATCAACGCCGCCGCACAGTTCGTGCAGACGGCAATCAACGCGGCGGCCGGCCAACTGCCGAAAAACATGCCGACACCGCCGACATATCATGAGACCAATCCTGCGGACGCCCCCATCCTGGTGCTCGGACTCACCTCCGACACGTTGCCGATCACCACCGTGGACGACTATGCCGAGAGCATCCTGGCACAGAAGCTGTCGCAGGTACCCGGTGTCGGCCTGGTCAGCATCGGCGGCGAACAGCACCCGGCCATTCGCGTGCAGTTCAATCCGGCGCAGCTTGCCGCCAACCGTCTCGACCTGGAGGACGTGCGCACGGCGCTGACCAATGTCAGCGTCGATCAGCCGAAGGGCAGCCTGTACGGCAAAAGCCGCGCCACCACGCTGCAGACCGACGATCAGATCCTTACCCCGTCCGCCTGGGACCATCAGATCATCGCCTATCGCAACGGCGGGCCGATCCGGGTGTCCGATGTCGGCAACGCGATCAGCGGGCCGCAGGACGAGACCCTGAAGGGCTGGGTCAACTTGCATCCCGGCATCATCCTGGCGATCCAGCGTCTGCCGGGCGCAAACGTGATCAGCACCGTGCAGGCGATCCAAGCGGCGTTGCCGCAGTTGGAAGCGTCGATCCCGCCCACGATCAAGCTCTCGGTGATCTCCGACCGCACAACCACCATCCGCGCGTCGGTGGCCGATGTGCAAACCACCTTGCTGCTGACGATCGGGCTGGTCGTCGGCGTGATCTTCCTGTTCCTGCGCAGCGTCTGGGCGACGATTATTCCGGCCATCGCGGTGCCGGTGTCGATCGTCGGCACCTTCGGTGTGATGTATGTGTTCGGCTACAGCCTGGACAATCTGTCGCTGATGGGGCTGTCGATCGCGGTCGGCTTCGTCGTCGACGACGCCATCGTGATGGTGGAAAACATTGCCCGCCATATCGAGATGGGCAAGCCACCGATGCGCGCGGCATTGGACGGGGCCGGCGAAATCGGCTTCACCATCCTGTCGATTTCAATTTCGTTGGTGGCGGTGTTCATCCCGCTGTTGCTGATGAGCGGCATGGTCGGGCGGATGTTCCAGGAATTCGCCGTCACCGTGACGGTCGCCATTGCCGTCTCCGCGCTGGTGTCCCTGACACTGACCCCAATGATGGGCGGCCGGCTGCTGCGGCGCGAACATCCGGACCGGCAGGGCCGGCTGTCGCGCGCCCTGGAGCGGTGTTTCGATGCGCTGCTGGCAGGCTATGACCGGGCGCTTGTGGTCGCACTGCGGCAGCGCTTCGCCACGCTCGTGGTGATGCTGGGCACGGTGGCGGTGACCGGATGGCTGTTCATGGCGATTCCGAAAGGCTTCTTTCCGGAGCAGGATACCGGCCTGATCCTCGGCATCACCGAGGCGGCGGAGGACATCTCGCCGGCCGGGATGGAAGCGGTGCAGCAGCGGGTGATCGGGCTGGTCCTGAAGGATCCCGCGGTGCTGTCGGCCGGCGCCTATATCGGTGCCGGCGGTGCCACCTCGACGGAGAACCAGGGGCGCATCTTCATCGCGCTGAAGCCGGTGTCCGAGCGCGCGCCGATCGCGCAGGTAATGGCCCGCCTCAACCGGGCGATGGACGGCGTGGTCGGCGTTCACCTGTTCATGCAGCCGGTGCAGGACATCAACATCGGCGGCCGGCTGACCGCGACGCAATATCAGTACACGCTGACCGACGTGGATTTCAGCGAACTCAACCGCTGGGCGCCGATCGTGCAGAACGCCTTGTCGAAGTTGGCGCAGGTGATCGACCTAACCAGCGATCAGCAATCCGCCGCACCGCAACTCGCGATGGCGATCAATCGCGACGCCGCCTCGCGCCTGGGCATCACCGCCGCCAGCATCGACAACGTGCTGTACGACGCCTTCGGGCAGCGGCCGATCTCTCAGCTTTACACGAGCCTCAACCAGTATTTCGTCATCATGGAAGTGAATCCCGGATTCCAGCTTGGACCGAATGCGCTGCAGCGGATCTATGTGCGGTCGCAGACCGCCGGAATGGTGCCGCTGAGCGAACTGGTCACGCAGCAGCCGACCGTGGCGCCGCTTTCGGTCAATCACCAGGGACAGTTCCCGTCGGTGACACTCAGCTTCAACCTGAAGGGCAACGCGCCGCTCGGCCCGGCGGTGACGGCCATCAACGCCGCGATGGCGACGCTGCACGTGCCGCCGACGATTCAGGCCAGCTTCCAGGGCAACGCGCAGGCGTTTCAGGCCTCGCTGTCCAGCACGCCCATCCTGATCCTCGCGGCGCTGATCGCGGTCTACATCATTCTGGGCATGCTGTACGAAAACACGATCCATCCGCTGACCATCATTTCCACATTGCCGTCGGCCGGTCTTGGTGCCTTGCTGGTGCTGCTGGTGTTCGGCTTTGGCCTCGATGTGATGGGCATCATCGGCATCATCCTGCTGATCGGCATCGTCAAGAAGAACGGTATCATGCTGGTCGACTTCGCGCTGGAGGCCGAACGGCATCGCGGATTGTCGCCCGAGGAGTCCATTCACGAGGCGTGCCGGATGCGCTTCCGGCCGATCCTGATGACCACGATGTGCGCGTTGCTGGGCGGGTTGCCGCTGATGCTGGGTTCGGGCACCGGATCGGAACTGCGCCGGCCACTCGGCTACGCAATGGTCGGCGGCCTCGTGGTCTCCCAGGTGCTGACGCTGTTCACCACGCCGGTGATCTACCTCTACATGGAACGCTTGGCGCGCTGGCTGGAGCGCGTGCGCGGCCATGGCGGGTCGGCGATGGCGCAGCCAGCGGAGTGACAGCGACCCACGCCAACACCGGCGGATGCGGGGCGCTCATGTGGTGATGCCGAATTCGAATTATCCGTACCGACCTGCCGTCCTTATATCCGGGGCAGGTGGAAGTCGGTCGCTGGCATCGGAAGCTTTCGTCAGCACCATTGGTCAGATGGCATCAATTGGCAATGGAGGCACAGGCGATGGCGCCGTTTGCTCGCGACAACACGCTCTCATACACCGCCGCCGGAGGAATTGCGACCGCCGCTACCGTGGCACGGGCAGCCTGTTTCGGCGACCCGGACGCGCCGCGTTGCCAGCCTCGACCGACCCACGCGCCAGGCGCGATCGGGATGCTTTCCCCCCAAACATCTGCGCGATCCCGAGTGCAGCCAGCTCTTGGTTTCACTCCAGCATCCCAAGTGGAGATGCAGTGTCAGTGCGCAGACTCGTGACGTTTGGCAGCCAGGCGCTGAGATCTGCCTCGCCCGGCAAATCTGAAGGAGGTAAAAAGTTATGAGTAACTTGTCCCGACGCGGTATCCTGGCTGCAGGCGCCGCCGGCGGCATCGCGACTGCAGCGGCAGTGGCGCGGGCAGCCGGGACGTTCGGCAACCCCGATCAGCCGCCCGAAGGAGCGGTCAACGCCACCAACCCCAAGGCGCTGACAGATCCCGGGCCGCAAGATCCCGGTCTCGCCGGCAACGAGCCCACTTTCCTCAATCCGCCGGCGACCGACGTGAACGGAATGCCCCAGTTCTGGGCCTCGTTCAACCTTGCACCCAAGCGAATTCAGAACGGTGGGTGGGCACGCCAGATCACCCAGGATGACTTCAAGATCTCGACCACGATCGCGGGCGTCAATATGCGGCTCGGGCCAAGCGGGGTTCGGGAGCTCCATTGGCACCAGCAGGCGGAGTGGGCCATCATGACCTACGGGAACTGCCGCATCACGATCCTCGACACGGACGGACGTCCGGAGGTCGCGGATGTGAAGGCAGGCGATCTGTGGTATTTTCCTGCCGGTTATCCCCACTCACTGGAGGGCCTGGGTCCGGACGGCGCGGAATTCGTCCTGGCCTTCGATAACGGCGCATCCTCCGAGTTCAATACCTTGTTGCTGACGGATTGGATCGCTCATACCCCGCCGGAGGTTCTTGCCAAGAATTTCGGCGTGCCTGTCGATGCGCTCAAGAACGTCCCAGTGCACAACAAGTGGATCTACCAGAGCAACCGGACCGCCCCCCCGCTGCAGACGGCCGAGGCCCAGATGGCTGCCGCGGCGGGCAAGCCGCCGAACTCCTTCGTGTTCAGGCTCGGCGACATGCCGCCGTACAGGGAGATGAAGAACGGGACGATCCGGATTGCCGATAGCACCAACTTTCGCGTTTCGAAAACGATTGCGGCGACGCAGGTGACGGTGAAGCCAGGTGGCCTGCGAGAGATGCACTGGCACCCTAATGCCGACGAGTGGACGTACTTTCTCAGGGGTTCCGCGCGCGTGACCGTCTTCAACACCGGGCCGGCGGCGATCACCTCAGACTTTCATGCGGGTGATATCGGCTACGTGAAGAAAGCGCTCGGACACTACGTCGAGAACACCGGCGACACGGACCTGATCTTCATCGAAGTCTTCCGGGCGGACCGATTCGAGGAGGTCTCGCTGTCCGATTGGCTGGCGCACAGCCCGCCGGACATGGTTGCCGAGACCCTGAACCTAGATCCAACCATCATAGCACAATTCCCCAAGAACCGGCCGGACATCGTCCCGGTATAGGAGGAGACAGAACTCGAGTTCGGCCGAACGCTATGAGATCGGGGCACGCAAGACGCGCTGCCCGTGACCGCCGGCGGTTTCGTCAAGCACGCCGCCCGCACGCCGCACTTCGACGGCGCTCCAGCGCAGCGGGAACGCGCCTGGCGTCAACGCCGTGTTCGCCGTCGGGCCCGTCCCTACCGGCAAACCGGCATGGCGCCAAGTCTAGCGGACGACCGTCCCGCCGGATCGAAGATGGACAGCGTACCTGCACGGCTTTGGCACCGTACGCGGCAGGGTCGACACACGAAATTGTGTATCCATTCCCGCGGTAAAGGCAGTCCTGCCATGGCGCGGGCGGCAGTCAACGATCCGGGGTGGACGACCATATTGCCCGTTGCTGCAGTGCAGCATCGCAAAGAGACCGATCGATCTGGACTTCATCTTTTCCGCTGAGTTGAACGCATGCCCGGTGGCTCGGGCTTATCCGATCGCAAGGAGCTCCCGAGCATGTGGATCGTCCGGATTGCGCTTGATCGTCCCTACACCTTTGTCGTGCTGGCGCTGCTGATCCTGATCCTCAGCCCGCTGGTGATCCTGGCGACACCAACCGATATCTTTCCGAACATCAACATACCCGTGATCGCGGTGGGCTGGCAGTACACCGGCCTCAACGCCGAGGAAGTTGAAGGCCGGCTCACCACTGTCTACGAACGCTCGCTGACGACGCTGGTCGACAACATCCAGCACATCGAATCGACCAGTTACAACGGCCAGTCGATCATCAAGATCTTCTTGCAACCGGGCGCCAGCATCGACACCGCCAACGCCCAGGTCACCGCCGCGTCGCAGGCGCAGCTGCGAAACCTGCCGCCCGGCACGCAACCGCCGCTGATCCTCAACTTCAGCGCCTCCAGCGTACCGATCCTGCAACTCGGCCTGTCCGGCCAGGGATTGTCGGAACAACAGCTCAACGATCTCGGGCTGAACTTCCTTCGCACCCAGTTGGTCACCGTGCCGGGGTCGGTGATCCCGTATCCCTACGGCGGCAAGCAGCGGCAGGTGATGATCAACTTCACCCCGGCCCTGTTGCAGGCCAAGGGCCTGTCGCCGGCCGACGTGCTGAGCTCCGTGGCGGCGCAATATCTCGTGCTGCCGTCCGGCACCGCAAAGATCTCGCAATTCGAATATGACGTGCGCACGAACGCCACCTCGCGCACGATCCAGCAGCTCAACGACCTGCCGATCAAGATGGTCGGCAACGCCACGATCTACCTGCGCGACGTGGCGACCGTCAGCGACGGGTTCGCGCCGCAGACCAACATCGTACGCCAGAACGGGCAGCGCGGCGTGCTGGTCAGCATCCTGAAAGCCGGCAACGCCTCCACCATCGACGTGGTCAACGGCATTCGCGCCATGATTCCGCGCGTCGCGCAGACGTTGCCGCCGCAGTTGAAAATCCAGCCGCTCGCAGACCAGTCGATCTTCGTCAAGGCGGCCGTCGCTGGCGTGATCCGCGAGGCGGTGATCGCGGCATGTCTCACCGCGCTGATGATCCTGCTGTTCCTCGGCAGTTGGCGCAGCACCATCATCATCGCCGTCTCCATCCCACTGTCGATCCTCACCTCCGTGATGGCGCTGAGCTTGCTCGGCCAGACCATCAACATCATGACGCTGGGCGGACTCGCACTTGCGGTCGGCATCCTGGTGGACGACGCGACGGTCACGATCGAGAACATGGAGCGCTACCTGGAGGCACGACAGCCACTGCGCGACGCGATCCTGAACGGCGCATCGCAGATCGCGGTTCCGGCGCTGGTCTCGACGCTGTGCATCTGCATCGTGTTCGCACCGATGTTCCTGCTCGGCGGGGTCGCGCGCTACCTGTTCGTGCCGCTGGCGGAGGCGGTGATGTTCGCCATTCTCGCCTCGTACGTGCTCTCCCGCACGCTGGTGCCGACGATGGCGATGTACCTGCTGCGGGCGAAGCCGCACGGCGCCGTGCGTTCGCGCAATCCGCTGGTCCGGTTCCAGCGGGGCTTCGAACGCCGTTTCGAGCAACTGCGGCATACCTATCGCGACACGCTGACCCTGCTGGTCAGTCGCCGCGCCGTGTTCATACCTGGCTTCCTGCTTTGCTGCGTGTCCGTCTTCGCGCTGGTGCCATCGCTCGGCCAGGACTTCTTCCCCAACACCGACAGCGGGCAGTTCATCCTGCATATGCGTGCGAAAGCCGGCACGCGCGTCGAGGAGACCGCGCGGCTCGCCGACCTCGTCGAGGACGTTATCCGACAGTCCATCCCGCCACGCGAAATGGACACCATCCTCGACAACATCGGCCTGCCCTACAGCACCATCAACCTGACCCACACCGCATCGGGCGTCGTCGGTGCCGCGGACGCCGACATCATGGTGTCGCTCAAACCCGATCACCGGCCGACCGCGGGCTATGTCGCGGTGATCCGCCAGGAGCTGGCGCGCAAATTCCCCGGCGTAACGTTCTATTCCCTGCCCGCAGACATGATCACGCAGATCCTGAATTTCGGCGCGCCGTCGCCGATCGACATCCAGATCGATGGGGCCGACATCGCCGCCAACCGCGGCGTCGCCGATACCATTCTTAGCCAGGTAAGATCGGTGCCCGGCGTGGTCGACGCGCGTATCCAGCAGCAGTTCGACTATCCGGATTTCCTGGTCGATGTCGACCGCACCAAGGCACAGCAGAGCGGCCTGACCGAGCGCGACGTGGCGAGCAGCGTGCTGGACACGCTGAGCGGAAGTTTCCAGACCGCGCCGCTGTTCTTCCTGAACTGGAAAAACGGCGTCAACTACAACGTCGCCGCCCAGGCGCCACAGTACGACATCCAGTCGTTGGGCGATCTGCAGAATATTCCGGTCACCGGCCCCGCGGCGACCGGGCCGACCATCCTGGCCAATGTCGCCACTATCACGCGGTCGCAGGAGATGGCGGCGGTCGACCACTACAACATCCGGCGGGTAATCGACGTGTACGCCAACGTTCAGGGGCGCGACCTCGGCGGGGTCGGCCGCGACATTGCGCACATCGTCGGTGCCAACCGTGGCCACCTGCCGCGCGGCAGTTTCGTCACCGTCCGCGGCCAGCTCGAAACCATGCGCGGCGCCTATGTCAGTCTGGCGGCCGGCCTCGGCTTCTCGATCCTGCTGGTCTACCTGCTGATCGTGGTGAACTTCCAGTCGTGGCTTGACCCGTTCATTATCGTCACGGCGCTGCCGGCAGCGCTGGCGGGAATCGTGCTGTGCCTGTTCTTCACCGGCACGACGCTGAGCGTGCCGGCGCTGATGGGCGCCATCATGTGCATGGGTGTCGCCACCGCCAACAGCATCCTGATGGTCTCGTTCGCCCGCGAGCGGCTGGCCGAACATGGCGATTCCGTGCGGGCGGCGATCGAGGCCGGCTTCACCCGCTTCCGTCCAGTGCTGATGACGGCGCTAGCGATGATCATCGGCATGGTGCCGATGGCGCTTGGCCTTGGCGATGGCGGCGAGCAGAACGCACCGCTCGGCCGCGCCGTCATCGGCGGCCTGTTGTTGGCGACAATCGCCACGCTGGTGTTCGTACCATCGGTGTTTTCGCTGTTGCACGCGAGACATCCGCCCAGGCGTGTGGCAGGACCGGACATCCCGACCGACGCGGCATGAGGAGCTTGATGAGATGATGCTCGACACAAAGGACATACAGGATCTGGCAGGGCGTGACGCCGCCCTGCCGCCATCGCGGGTGAAGCGCCGTGGGAGGGCGGCCATGCTGGCGGCTGCGATCGGGGTTGCCCTGCTCGGCGCCGGGATTTATGGCGGCTTGCGCAGCCGCGCGGAAGGCGAGGCCACGCTCGCCGCCGAAACCAGCGACGCTGCCGTACCCATCGTCGATGTCGTCCATCCGCAGGCCGATGCGCCCGACCAGGCGCTGGCCCTGCCAGGCCAGACCGTGGCCTACACCGACACGCCGATCTACGCTCGCACCAGCGGCTACCTGAAGCGCTGGTATTTCGACATCGGCGCGCATGTCCGGCAGGGCGACCTGCTGGCGGTGATCGAGACGCCCGAGCTCGACCAGCAGTTGCGCCAGGCGCGCGACCAGCTGGTGCAGATGCAGGCGGCGCAGGCGCAGGCGCAGGCCAGCATGGAGCTTGCCAAGGTGACGAGTGCCCGCTCCTCGGTTCTGGTGCGCCAGGGCTGGGCCAGCCGTCAGCAGGGCGATCAGGATCGGCTGACGCTCGCCGGCAGCGCCGCCGCCGTCAACGTGGCGCGCGCCGATGTGCAGGCGCAGCAGGCGGAGGTGGAGCGGCTGAAAGAGCTGACCGGCTTCGAGCGCGTGGTCGCGCCGTTCGACGGCGTGATCACTGCGCGGAACACCGATGTCGGAGCGCTGATCAATGCCGGGGCCGGCGGGCCGGCCACCGAGCTGTTCCACATGACAGCGACCGGGACGCTGCGCATGTTCGTCGCGGTCCCGGAAGTCGATTTTCCTGCGATGCACGCCGGCGCCGCAGCAACGGTGACGCTGCAGGAATATCCGGGCGAAGTCTTCCACGGCAGGCTGGTGCGCACTAACGACGCGATCAACCCTGCCTCGCGCACGCTGCTGGTCGAGGTGGATGTAGACAACGCCGAGGGCAAGTTGCTGCCCGGCGCCTATGTGTTCGTTCATTTCACGCTGCCGGGGCGGGCGCAGTCGATCACCGTCCCCGCCAACGCCCTGCTGTTCCGTAGCGAGGGGCTCCGCGTCGGTGTGCTGCGCGACGGTCACGCGCTGCTGGTGCCCATCACCATCGGCCGCGACTATGGCGATCGGGTGGAAGTGCTGTCCGGCCTGACAGCGACCGACCAGGTCATCCTCAATCCCTCGGACTCGCTGCTCAGCGGCACGACGGTGCGGCTGGCCGGCAAACGGTCGCCCGGGGTGGCCTGATACGCTCCGTCCAGCAGGTGGTCCGCCTCAACTGCCGCCCATAGATCGGCCATGGAACGCCCGGCGCGATCCTGGTCCCGTGCGGCCAGCGGGTCCTCGCCGCCGTCGATCTGCCGACGCAGCTCCCCCGCGCGGATGCGGGCCTGCTTGACGGTCCACGCGGGGCCGCTGGCCGGAGCCGGAAGGTCCCGCACCGTCTTGTCCGTCAACCGCTCGGCCATTACACTCGCCCCCGTGTCCGGACCGTGTCCGCACGAGATATGCGCCAAGGTTCCGGATTTGCGACGGCTTTCAGTGGGAGAGCACGATATGCGGCAGTGTTCCGTCACTTCGCAGCACGCCGGCTGCGGACACGCGGTATTGCTGGCGAGTCTGACCTGAATGGCATTCAGGAGGTCTGGCGTTCGACTCCCCTTGGCTCCGCCACGCAAACGGCGGAGCGATCGATGAACCCGAAACTGCGGGCGCGGCTGCTGCCGGTGGCGGCCTTGCTTCTTGTCCTGCTGGTCGGTGCGGGCGGCTGGCTGCTGCTGTCGCACGACGCGGTGCGGCAGATCGGCGGCATCGGCGGGCCGTTCAAGCTCACCGACGGCGCCGGCCACGAGGTGAGCGACCGCGATTTCCGCGGTCATTTTCTGCTCGTCTATTTCGGCTACACGTTCTGCCCCGATGTCTGCCCGACCACGCTGACCGCAATGGCCGGCGCGCTCGAAAAACTCGGCAAGCGGGCCGACCGGCTGCAGCCGCTGTTCATCACCGTCGATCCCGGGCGCGACACGCCCAAAGTGGTGGGGGCGTACACCGCCGCGTTCAGCCCGCGCATCCTCGGCCTGACCGGAACGCCGCAGCAGATCGCCGCGGTCGCTCACGAATACCGCGTCTATTACGCCAAGCGCAGCGCCGGTGACGGGTCGGGCGACTACACGATGGACCACAGTTCCATCATCTACCTGATGGCGCCGGACGGGCGTTTCGTGGCACCGATCGCCGCCAACGACACGGCGCAGCAGATGGCCGCCGATATCGCAAAACACATGGCTGCCGGATGATGCTTTCGCGACGCACTGTTGGTCTCGTCGGCGCGCTGCTGCTGGCGTCCGTGGCGGCGGCGCAGGCGCAATCGGTGACGGCGGAGCACGCCTGGGCGCGCGCGACCGCGGGCATGGGCCGCAGCGCTGCGGTCTATCTCACGCTGCGCGACCAGGGCGGCGGCGACCGGCTGATCGGCGTCAAAACGCCGGCGGCCGGCATGGCGATGCTGCACGAGAGCTTTGACGACCACGGCATCGCGCGCATGCGCATGCTGGACGCGATCGACCTGCCCGCCGGCCGGAATGTGATGCTGAAACCCGGCGGCCTGCACATCATGCTCACCGGCCTGGCGCACAAGCTCGCCGAGGGCGACCGGTTCCCGCTGACGCTGACCTTCGCTAAAGCGCCGCCGCTGACGGTGACGGTCGCGGTGGCCGCGCCCGGTGCCACCATGCCGCCGGGCGGCGACGCCATGCCGGGCATGAAGATGCCGTGACGCCGGACCTCCGCGCAGGCGGCAGGGGCATTTTTGCAACAGACCTGGATAAATGGTGCAAGCTGGCGCGGCATGGCGGCCCGATTATTAAAGCAATTTGATTTAATAATCGGGTCGGCGTCTGCGGGCCGGAACCGCCGTTCCGGCAGGCGTGCAACGGCTCAGCTCCGGCGGCGTTGACCCGCGCATGCCGGCGATGCGGCTCCGCGGAACGCCGCGCACAGGAAGGGCAAAACGATGTCGATTATTGGATGGATCGTCCTGGGACTGATCGCTGGCTTCATCGCCAGCAGGATCGTCAACAATGCCGGCGAGGGGATCTTTCTCGACGTCATTCTCGGCGTCGTCGGCGCCGTTGTCGGCGGCTTCATCTTCAGCGCTTTTGGCGCCGCCGGCGTCACCGGATTCAACCTCTACAGCATGATCGTCGCGATCATCGGCGCCATCGTCGTGCTGTGGCTGTATCACGCCATCGCCGGGGCGCGACGGATCTAGCGGCCGGGCCTCAGATCGCCACCCGCACCCCCAGCTCGACCACGCGGTCGCTGGGGATGCGGAAGAACTCGGTCGCCGAGACCGCGTTGCGCGCCATCACCAAAAACAGCCACAGCCGCCAGAACGGCAGTTTCGGCACCATCGCCGGCACCAGCGTCTCGCGGTTGAGGAAGTAGCTGGTCTGCATCGGGTCGTAGTCCACGCCTTTCTCGCGCAGCGCGGCGAGATCGCGCGGCAGGTTCGGGCTTTCCATGAAGCCGTAGCGGACGGTGACGCGGTGGATGAAAGGGGCGAGTTCGGCGACCGAACTGCGCTCGACCGCCGGCACCTCCGGGACGTCCACGTTGTTGACCGTGACGAACAGGACTTTTTCGTGCAGCACCTTGTTGTGCTTGAGGTTGTGCAGCAGGGCGGCGGGCACGTAATCGGGGTTGCCGGTCAAAAACACCGCCATGCCGGGCACCCGCACGGTGCGCGACTGCGGCAGGCGGGCGAGGAAGGAAGCCAGCGGCAGGCTGTCCATCCGCCAGCGCGCCAGCAGCAGATCGCGCCCGCGCTTCCACGACGTCATCAGGCCCAGCAGCGCCAGGCCGAGCACCAGCGGCACGTAGCCGCCCTCCGGCACTTTCAGCAGGTTGGCGGCGAAGAACGTCACATCGACCAGCAGCAGCAGGCCGAACACGCCGTAGCTGGCGAGCGGCGACCAGTGGAACTGGCGGCGGAACACTTCGGCCGCCAGCACGCCGGTGCAGATGAACGTGCCGGTCACCGCGATGCCATAGGCGGCCGCCAGGTTGTCGCTGGTCTTGAACGCCAGCACCAGCGCCAGCACGCCGACCAGCAGGGCGGCGTTGATCTGGGGGACGTAGATCTGGCCTTCCTCGGTGGCGCTGGTGTGGCGGACCGTCATGCGGGGGAGGAAGCCGAGCTGCATGCACTGCCGCGCGATCGAATAGGCGCCGGAGATCACCGCCTGGCTCGCGATCACGGTCGCCAGCGTGGCCAGGATCACCATCGGCAGCCGCAGCCAGTCGGGGCCGAGCAGGAAGAACGGGTTCTTCAGCGCCGCCGGGTGGGCGAGCACCAGCGCGCCCTGGCCGAAATAGTTCAGCACGAGGCAGGGCAGCACGAAGGCGGTCCAGGTGCGCCGGATCGGCTCGGCGCCGAAATGCCCCATGTCGGCATACAGCGCCTCCGCCCCGGTGACGCAGAGCACCACCGAGCCGAGCGCGATGAAGGCGAGCCAGCGGTAATGCGCCACCAGCGCGATCGCGTAGCCGGGCGAGATCGCCAGCAGCACGCGCGGGTCGCGGGCAATCTCGATCGCGCCGAGCAGGCCGATGGCGGCGAACCAGAGCACCATCACCGGCCCGAACAGGCGCCCGACCGTGCGTGTGCCGCGATACTGCACGGCGAACAGCAGCACGATCACCGCCACCGCGATCGGCAGCACGAACTGCTTGAGCGGCGGTGCCGCGATCTCCAGGCCCTCGATCGCTGACAGCACGGAGATCGCCGGCGTGATCAGGCCGTCGCCGAAGAACAGGCAGGCGCCGCCGATGCCGGCCAGCACCAGCGCTTGGCGCAGCCGCGGGCCGGAGGCAACGCGCTGGGCGAGCGCCATCAGCGCGAGGATGCCGCCCTCGCCGTGGTTGTCGGCGCGCATCACCAGCATGACGTATTTGATCGTGACGATCAGGATCAGCGACCAGAACGTCAGCGACAGGATGCCGAACACCTCCCAGGTGGTGATGCCCGTGTCGCTGAAATGGTCGAGGCTGGCCTTGAACGCGTAGAGCGGGCTGGTGCCGATATCGCCGTACACCACGCCGAGCACGCCGAGCAGCACGCCGACCCGCAGCGAGGCCGGCCGGTTGCCCGCGGCCGCTTCGGCGACGGTCACGGCGCGCCTCGGGCGCCTGCGCTGCGCCTCGCGGGCATGATGGCGGCGGCAGGGGTCACGGGGGCGGGTGCATACGCCGCGCCATGCTGCGGTGCAAGCAGAGCGCGGGCGGGCCGCTAGCGTGCCGGCGGCGGGCGCGCGCCGAAAATCGCGCTGCCGATCCGCACATGCGTCGCGCCGTACGCAATCGCAAGCTCGAAGTCGGCGGACATGCCCATCGACAGCACGGCAAGCCCGTGCCGGGCGGCACAGGCGGCGAGCCAGGCGAAATGCGGCGCCGGGTCGGCATCGGCCGGCGGGACGCACATCAGCCCGGCCAGCGTGGCGCCAAAACGGTCCTGGCAGGCGGCGACAAAAGCGTCCGCCGCATCGCGGGCGACGCCGGATTTCTGCGGCTCGTCGCCGGTGTTGACCTCGACGAGCACGGTCGGCAGCCGCCCCTCGCGCTGCGCCGCGTCGGCGAGCGCGTCGGCCAGCCGCGGCCGGTCCAGCGTCTCGATCACGTCAACGAGCCGCACCGCGTCGCGCGCCTTGTTGGTCTGCAGGCCGCCGATCAGGTGCAGACGCAGGGCGGGATGGTCGGCCTGCAGCTTCGGGAATTTCGCCGCGGCCTCCTGCACCCGGTTCTCGCCGAACCGCAGTTGGCCGGCGGCGATGGCGGCGCGGACGGCACCGGCCGGGTGCGTCTTGCAAACCGCGACCAGGGTGACATCCTCGGCGGCGCGGCCGGCGCGGCGCGCCGCGGCTGCGATGCGCGCGCGCACGGCGGCGAGATTGGCGGCGATGGCGGCGGCAGCGCCGGACGGGAACGGCTCGGGCATGGATGCGAGGCTGGTCGGCTGGGCGCGTGCGGTCAAGGCGCGGCGGCGGGGGAGCGACCGCCTGCCGGTGCTGTGGCTGTTCACCGATGCCGCCCGCCAGCCCGACCCGCTGGCGTCGGTGCGGCGCCTGCCGCGCGGGCTGGCCGGGGTGGTGCTGCGCGATGACGGGCTGGCCGGGCGCGCCGAACTCGGCCGGAGCATTGCTGCGGTCTGCCGGGCGCGACGGCTGGCGCTGGCGGTGGCCGGCGACTGGCGGCTGGCGGCGGCGCTGCACGCCGGCCTGCACCTGCGCGCCGGCCGCCGCCCGCCGTGCGCGCGGCGGCAGCTGCTTGCCTTGACCAGCTCGGTGCACGGTGCCGCCGACCTGATCCGCGCGTCCCGCGCCGGCGCGGCGCTGGCGTTCCTCTCGCCCGCCTTCCCCACCGCGAGCCACTTCGGCGCGCCCGCGCTCGGGCCGCTGCGCTGGGCGCTGGCGGCGCGCCGCAGCGGCGGCGCGGCGGCGCTGGGAGGCGTGGACGGCGGCACCATACGGAAGCTGCCGCGGCGCCTCTGCCGGGGCGCGGGCGCGATTTCCGCCCTGCAATGATCGTCGGCGCCGCGGTCCAGAGTGACATAGTTGTCACAGTGTTTCGGGAAGGCCACTCTCACGGCCGGGCGACCGTTGCGGGTTAACGAAAACCAATCCACAAATCGTCCAGGACGTGACGCCGCACGCCCGTGATCGCAGGCCCGTCCGGGTCTGGCGGTCCGGGTTGCGGCGCCGGTCTCCGAAAGTGCCGGCGCCGCCGGCACAATGACAACGAGGAGGAGTGCATGCGTAACCTTCTGCTGGCCGGCATCGCCTTGGGGGCGGTTTCGGTCGTAATGTCGGCGGCGCCGGCGCGAGCCGACGATCAGCCGGCCGCGGTGTTCCCGGTGACCAGCGAAACCGACCTGGCCGGCTGGAACGGTCCCTCGCTGAACGGCGCGGCTCCCGGCTCGGTGCAGGTGAACCTCGGCGGGCGCACGTTCTCGGCGATATTCTTCCAGAACGAGTTCCTGAAGGACACGCCGGGCTGGGCGCGGCCGGCCCAGCCGAATTTCCTCTCCTATTTCTTCCTGTATCCCGGCTTCGACTATGCCTCGCCGAGCGGCATCCATTTCGGTGCCCAGGCGGAAATCCGGATGACCAGCTCACCGCAGGGCGGTGGGTCGGGCGGCGACGCAAATTCGCCGGTCCCATGGTTCCATGAGTACGAAACCTACGTGTCGAGCGCCACCTTCGGCAAAATCCAGTTCGGCATCCCGAACGGCGCGCTGGTCGCGAACGCCGTCGGCACGCCGGACGACTTCGGCACCGGCATGTTCTTCAGCTGGTATCCGACCGGCATGGTCTATGTCATGGCCGACGCGCCGGACAACGACGTCGCCACGCAGAAGGTCGTGTACACCACGCCGACATGGGGCGGGTTCAACGGGGCGGTGTCCTGGGAGCCGACCGCCGTCTCCGCGAACTACTCCGGCGGCCTGACGCAGAACCAGGCACCTGGCGACGTCGGTCTGCTCAGCAAGAACCGCGTCGAGCTTGCGGCCAAGTATGCCGGGACCTTCGGCGTGGTCGGCGCGAAGGTGAACGGCGGCTACGTGTTCTCCGGTGCGGAGAACGCCGGCGGCGTGCAGGTGGCGCAGGACGTCAGCTACGGCAACGTCGGCGCGCAGATCCTGATCGCCGGGTTCGAACTGGAAGGCAGCGTCCTCGTCGGCAAGTTCAACGTGAACTACACCGACAACGGCAACCCGGACGGGCCCCTGCCGGTCGGCGCCAAGGGCACCACGGCGTTCGCGGTGGCCGCCGGCTACGCCAACGGGCCGATCAAGTTCGGCGGCGGCTACTATCACGTCTCGTACGACGAGGCTGATTACGGTGGACCGCTCGGCGGAAACGGGCACATCAACGGCTTTGGCCTCGGCGCCAGCTACACCGTCGGTCCGGGCGTGGTGCTGTATCTCGACGCCACCACCGGCTCGGTGGACGAAGGCAACTGGGTGTTCCAGAACGTCGGGAAGGGCACCCCCGGCGCGACGTTCGGGGGGCAGCATCCGTCGGCCCTGGGCATCGGCACCTTCTTCACCTGGTAACAGGTTCGTCGGTTCGGCGCGGAGGGAAGGGCGGGGGGCGACCCCCGCCCTTGCTGTTCGTGTGCTCGGACGCTTGGCCTTCGCGGCGGCGTGATGTAGGAACTGCCGCAATCGACGCATGACAACGAGGGTATATGGGGCGCAGGTTCTGGATCGGCCTGGCGGGCGCCGCGACACTTCGCAGCGGCGGCGTAGGTGGTTGCGTGCTGCTTGCCTTGACGGCGTTCGGCGCTGCCGGCTGCGGGGGCGGGCCGCCGCCGGAGGGTTCGTTGCGGAGCGTGGTGACCCAGCCGCCGTGGGAGACCAAGCAGAGCACGCTGTTCAGCGGCAACGGCTCGCTGTTCGGCAGCGGGCCAACCGGTCGTGCCAGCAGCGACACCCAGGGGCTCGGCGTCAACGCCTATCTGTGGCGCGGCGCGCTGGACACGCTGTCGTTCATGCCGCTCGCTTCGGCCGACCCGTTCGGCGGCGTCATCATCACCGACTGGTACACCCCGCCGGCGGCGAGCGGCGAGCGGTTCAAGGCGAACGCTTATATCCTCGGCCGGCAATTGCGCGCCGACGGCATCAAAGTTTCGATCTTCCGCCAGGTGCAGCAGGGCGGCAACTGGGTCGATGCGCCGGTCGCGCCCGGTACCGCGACCGACATCGAGAACAAGGTGCTGGCGAAGGCGCGCGAACTGCGGGCGCAATCCGCCTCGAGCCAATGAGCCGGCGGCGAGTCCGGTTGCGGACGGCGCGGTTCTGACCGATACAAGGCCGAGCCCCAGCCGAGCCCCGCCGCACCGATGATATCCGCCTCCGCCCAGCAAGTGCGCCCCGACGCCCCCGCCTACGACTTCCGGCACGCCGAGCCGCGTTGGCAGCGCGCCTGGGCGGAGCGCGGCTGCTTCGCCGTGGCGGACGTGCCGTCCGATGGCCGGCCGAAATACTACGTCCTGGAAATGTTCCCGTACCCGAGTGGAAAAATCCACATGGGGCACGTGCGCAACTACACGCTCGGCGACGTGGTGGCGCGCTACAAGCGCGCGCGCGGGTTTTCCGTGCTGCACCCGATGGGGTGGGACGCGTTCGGACTGCCGGCGGAAAACGCGGCGCGGGAGCGCGGCATCCACCCGGCGAACTGGACCGCCGACAACATCGCGGCGATGCGCGCCGAGCTGCAGCGCATGGGCCTGTCGCTCGACTGGCGGCGCGAGTTCGCCACCTGCGACCCGGAGTATTACGGCCAGCAGCAGAAACTGTTTCTCGACCTGCTGCGCGCCGGGCTGGTGGAGCGGCGCGAGAGCTGGGTGAACTGGGACCCGGTCGATCAGACGGTGCTGGCGAACGAGCAGGTGATCGAGGGGCGCGGCTGGCGCTCCGGCGCGCCGGTCGAGAAGCGGTCGCTCGCGCAGTGGTTTTTGCGGATCACGCGCTATGCGCCGGAACTGCTGGCCGCGCTCGACGGCCTCGATCGCTGGCCCGAACGGGTGCGGGTGATGCAGGCGCGCTGGATCGGCCGCAGCGAGGGCGCGCGGCTGCGGTTTGCTCTGACCGCTCCGGAAGCCGACATCGCCGCGGTCGAGGTGTATACGACGCGGCCGGACACGCTGTTCGGCATGTCGTTCCTGGCCATCGCCCCCGAGCATCCGCTGGCGGCCCGCGTCGCGGCGCGCGACCCGGCGGCGGCTTCGTTCGTCGCCGAATGCCGCCGCATGGGCACCAGCGAGGCCGCGATCGAGACGGCGGAGAAGCGCGGCTACGACACCGCGCTGCGGGTCCGCCATCCGTTCCGTCCGGAGACTACGTTCCCGGTCTGGATCGCCAATTTCGTGCTGATGGAGTACGGCACCGGCGCGATCTTCGGCTGCCCCGGCCACGACCAGCGGGACCTCGAGTTCGCGCGGGCCTATGGCCTGAAGGTGGTGCCGGTGGTGCTGCCGCCCGGCGAGACGGCGGAGCATTTCGCGATCGGCGATCGGGCCTATGACGGGCCGGGGCGGATCATCAACTCAGTGTTCCTGGACGGGCTGGAGACTGAGGCGGCCAAGGCGCGCGCGATTGCGGAACTGGTGCGGCTGGGCGTCGGCGAGGGGGTGGTGAACTGGCGGCTGCGGGACTGGGGGGTCAGCCGGCAGCGTTACTGGGGTTGCCCGATCCCGGTGATCCACTGCGCCGCCTGCGGCGTCGTGCCGGTGCCGGCGGCCGACCTGCCGGTGCGGCTGCCGCGGGACGTGACGTTCGACCGTCCGGGCAATCCGCTCGACCATCATCCGCGCTGGAAGCACGTGGCCTGTCCGTCCTGCGGCGCCGCTGCCGAGCGGGAGACCGACACGTTCGACACCTTCGTTGACAGCGCCTGGTATTTCGCGCGCTTCTGCAGCCCGCGTGCCGTCGAGCCGGTGGCGCGGGCGGCGGCCGATCACTGGCTGCCGGTCGATCAGTATATCGGTGGCATCGAGCACGCAATCCTGCATCTGCTGTATGCGCGGTTCTTCACCCGCGCCATGGCGGCGACCGGGCACCTGGCCGTCGAGGAGCCGTTTTCCGGCCTGTTCACGCAAGGGATGGTGACACACCAGAGCTACCGCGCCGCGGACGGGCAATGGCTGTATCCCGAGGAAGTGGAGCTTCGGCCGGACGGAACCGCCATGCGGCGGCTGGACCACAGCGCGGTCGCGGTCGGTCGCGTCGAGGCGATGTCGAAATCCAGACGCAACACGGTCGATCCGGGCGCGATCATCGCGCGCTACGGGGCCGACACGGCGCGCTGGTTCATCCTCTCCGACAATCCGCCGGAGCGGGACATGGAGTGGACCGAGGCGGGGGTGGCCGGCGCGTGGCGCTTCACGCAGCGGCTGTTCCGCCTGGTGGAGGGGTTTTGTGCGATGCCGTCGCCGACCCCGGAGCCGCTGGTGCTCGGCTCGGCCGCGAGCGGGCTGCGGCGGGCGACGCACCGGACCATCGCCGGCGTGACCGAGGCGCTGGACGGTTTTGGGTTCAACGTGGCCGTGGCCCGGCTGCACGAGTTCGCCAACGCGCTGGCCGAGGCCGAGCGGCAGCAGAGCCACGGGGCCGACGCGGACGGGCTGGCATGGGCGCGCCAGGAGGGGCTGCGCACGCTGGCGCGGCTGATCGCGCCGATGATGCCGCATCTGGCCGAAGAGATGCATGCGCGGCTCGGCGGCGGCGAAGCTCGGCTGGTGGCCGAGTTGCCCTGGCCGGAGGCCGATCCGGCGCTGACGGCCGCTGAGACGGTGACGATCGCGATCCAGGTCATGGGCAAGTTGCGCGGGACGGTGGCGTTGCCGCCCGGGCGGGCGGAACCGGAGGTGATCGCAGCCGCGGCGGCGGAGCCGAATGTGGCGCGCGTGCTCGCCGGCCGGCGCATCGTCAGGCAGATCTACGTGCCGGACCGGGTGGTCAACTTCGTGCTTGCGGGGTAGTCGCGGTGGAGCGGTTCGATCCGGTCGGCCGGTGTCTGGCGCTGCTGCTGCTCGTCGCACCATCGCTTGGCGGCTGCGGATTTCATCCGCTG
Source organism: uncultured Pseudomonadota bacterium (assembly GCA_963786445.1). Classification (GTDB taxonomy): domain Bacteria; phylum Pseudomonadota; class Alphaproteobacteria; order Acetobacterales; family Acetobacteraceae; genus JAFKFJ01. The sequence goes on along the minus strand of CAWAZU010000026.1, from coordinate 284,013 downwards.
TACGCCGCTGCGCCGGGCGGCGCGGCGGGACCGGCCGCGAGCGGGCTGGCGCAAATTTCGGTGGGGCTGATCCCGGAGCGGACGGGTCAGCTGCTGCGCCTGGCGCTGCAGGAGCGTTTTGAGCGCAGCGGCCTGGTGCCGGCGCACCGCTATGATCTCAACGTGACGTTCTCGGTCAGTGGCGAGCCGATCGGGATCCAGGCGGACACCTCCAACTCGCGTGTCCGCTTCGTCGGGACGGCCAGCTACCAGTTGATCGCCGAGGACCCGGGCCGCAGCACGCTGACCAGCGGAACCGCGCGCTCCGTGGACGGGCTGGACGAGTTCGACCAGCAGCTGTTCGCGGCCGACCTGGAGACGGAGGTCGTGCAAAAGCGGATCGCGGAGGCGGTCGCCGACGAGATCGCCCGGCAGCTCGCGATCTATTTCGACCGGCAGGCCGCGCTGGCGGCACGCTGAACCGCGTGAAGCTCGAACCGCGCCGGACCGAGGCGTTCCTGAGGGACCCGGGAGCGGCGCGGGTCGTGCTGCTGTACGGCGACGACGCGGGATTGATCACGGATCGGGCGCTGCGCCTGGTGCGCCAGGTCGCCGGCGATGCAGCAGACCCGTTCCGGGTGGTGGAGCTGGCGCGCGATGTTCGGGGCCAGCTGGCCGAGGAGATGACGACCGCACCGCTGTCGGGCGGCCGACGGGTGGTGCGGGTGCGCGAGGCGACGGATGCCTGGGCGGGCGAGGTCGAGGCGGCGCTGGCCGGCACCGGTGCGGCGCTGCTGATCGTCGAGGCGCCGGGGTTGCCGTCGCGCTCGCGATTGCGCGCCGCCGTCGAGCGGGCCCCGGACGCGGCAGCGATCGGCTGCTACGCGCCCGAGCGGGACGGGCTCGGGCGCGAAATCCGCGAGCGCCTGCAAGCGCAGGGCGTCGCGACGGATACGGCGGCGCTGGGGTGGTTGGAGACCCGCCTGGGCGCTGACCTGGCCGCCACGCGCAGCGAGATCGAGAAGCTGGCGCTGTTCGTCGGGCCGGGCGGCATGGCCGATCTCGCGGCAGCGGAGGCGTGCGTCGGCGACGTCGCGGCGGTCTCCCTTGAGGACGCAGTGTTCGCGGCGATGGCCGGGGATGTCGCGCGGGCGGATCGGGCCCTTGCGCTGGCGGTCGCGGAAGGCGCGGCGCCGGTTGCGGTGCTCCGCGCAGCGCTTGGCCACGTCCAGCGGCTGCATCGGGCGCGCATCGCGATGCAGGCTGGCGCGGCGCCTGCCGAGGCGGTCAAGGCGGTGCGGCCACCGCTGTTCTTTCGGCGCGAGCCGGATTTCCTGAGGGCGCTGCAGCTGTGGCCGGCACCGCGGCTGATGGCCGCTGCCGGTGCGTTGTGGCGCGACGAGAGCGCCTGCAAACGCACCGGCGCGCCGGCCGAGACGATTTGCCGGAATGCCGTGCTGAGCCTTGCGCTGCGTGCGGCCGCGCTGCGCCGCGGCTGAGCGGCCTGCGCCGGCTCAGTCGCGGGTGAGGAGGGTCACGAGCCCGTCCAGCTGGTCGAGCGAGCGGTAGCGGATGCGGATGCTGCCGCCCTTGCCCTGCGGGTCGATCGTGACCGCGAGTCCGAGCCGTTTGGCCAGCGTGCGTTCGAGCGCCGCGATGTCCGGATCCTTGCGGGCAGCGGGATCGGCGCCCGGTGCTGCGCGTTCGTTCGGCTGCGCGGCAAGCGCCTCGGTCTGCCGCACGTTGAGGCCGCGGGCGATCACCTGCAAGGCGGCCTTCTCGGGATCGGGGTGGGCGAGCAGGGCGCGGGCGTGGCCGGCGGTCAGGCCCCCCGCCCGAAGTTCCGCCTGCACGCGCGGCGGCAGATGCAGCAGGCGCAATGTGTTGGCGACGTGGCTGCGCGACTTTCCAACGGCCTCCCCGAGCGCTTCCTGCGACAACGCGAACTCGTCGAGAAGGCGGCGATAGCCTTCCGCCTCTTCGAGAGGGTTCAGGTCCTGCCGCTGCAAGTTCTCCACCAGCGCGGCGGCCATGGCCTCGGCGTCGGCCAATGCGCGGACGAGGACCGGCACGTCGTGCAGACCGGCCGCCTGGGCGGCCCGCCAACGCCGCTCGCCGGCGACGATCTGATAGCGCCCGGCGGCCTGCGGATGCGGGCGCGCGAGCAGCGGCTGGAGAATCCCGCGCGCCCGGATCGAGGCTACGAGTTCCTCGAGCGAGGCGTCGTTGACCGGGCGGCGGGGCTGGTAAGGACTTGGCTCCAGCACGTCGATGGCAAGCGTGCGCACACCTGGGCCGTCGCCGCGAGCGGGGCCGGCCGCATCGCCCAGCAGGGCGGCCAAGCCGCGCCCGAGGCGCGGCGCGGGTGTCTTGGCGCTCACCCTGGCGCCGCCGCCGCGTGTTGCGGTCGCTTCTCGCGCCGCAACAGCTCGGTTGCCAGCCGAACATAGGCTTGCGCGCCCGGCGAGCGATAGTCGTAGAGCAGCACGGGCTTGCCGTGGCTCGGCGCCTCGGAGACGCGGATGTTGCGTGGGATGACGGTCTGATAGACCTGGTCGCCGAAGAACCCACGGGCGTCCGCGGCGACCAGGTCGGAGAGGTTGTTGCGACGGTCATGCATGGTCAGCACGATCCCCTGCAGCGCGAGGGCGGGATTGAGGTTGCGGCGCACGAGATCGACGGTATGCAGCAACTGGCTGATGCCTTCGAGCGCGAAGAATTCGCACTGCAGCGGCACCAGCAGCGAGTGGGCGGCGGTGAGGCCATTCAGCGTCAGCAGGCCAAGGCTCGGGGGGCAATCGATCAGGACGAAGGCCGGACACCCGATAGCCGGATCGCGACGGCGCAGCGCATCGCGCAGGCGGAACTCGCGTCGAGGTTCGTTGACGAGTTCAATTTCGGCACCGACCAGGTCCCGATCGGACGGGATGATGCTGAGGCCTGGAACAAAGGTCGGGCGCTGGACGGCGGTCAGGGCGATCGGTTCGGTGAGCAGCCGGTACGTCCCGTCTCGCCGGTCGCTGCGGCTGAGCCCGAGGCCCGTGGAGGCATTGCCTTGGGGGTCGAGATCGATCAGCAGGACGGGCTGACCGCTCGCGGCGAGGGCGGTGGCGAGATTGATCGCGGTGGTCGTCTTGCCAACGCCGCCCTTCTGATTGGCAATCGCGATGATACGTGGCTCATCCGGTCGGTCTGACAGGGCGGATCTCACAAAGTCGCAGGATTGTTGCGGAAGGCATAGTGCGGCTGGGAAAGCGCTCAACCTGCATGTGCCACTGCCGCCGGGCTGCCGTCAATTCATCGGCGACCGTTCGGCCCTTGGGGAACAGACAGACGCCGTCGGGTGCCAGCAGCGGTGCCGCGAGCGCCAGCAGCCGCGGCAGCGGCGCCAGCGCCCGCGCCGTGACCACGTCCGCCGGCTGAAGGCGAAGCGACTCGGCGCGGGCGACATGCACCGTTGCGTTCGTGCCGGTTAGCCGGGCGGCCTCGCTGAGAAACGCGGCTTTGCGCGCGTCCGCCTCCACCAGCTGGACGCTGTGGCCGGTCATGATAGCCAGCACGAGGCCGGGGAAGCCGGCGCCCGACCCAAGATCGATCAGGCGAGAGGCTTCGGTCGGGAGCAGCGACGCAAGTTGGGCGGAGTCCAACACATGCCGTTGCCAGATCGCTGCCGCATCCGCTGCTCCGATCAGGTTGATGCGGAGATTCCACCGCAACAGCAGCCGCGTGAACTCCCGAAGCCGCCTCTCCGTCTCGGGCGGAAAGGCGAATCCGTCCTGTTTCACGTGAAACGTTGCGACGGCGTCAGACGGCGAAGATGCGCGCCGAGCGCGGCAAGCGCGGCTGGCGTCATGCCCTCCAGCCGTGCGGCCTCGCCGAGCGATGCCGGCCGCGCGGTGGCAAGGCGCGTCCGAATTTCGGCGGACAGCCCGCGCACGTCCGCGTAATCCAGCGACGCCCCGAGCGCGACCCCTTCAAAGCGGCGAAACCCGCGAATTTCCGCTTCCTGACGCGGCAGATACCCCGCATAGCGAGCGTCGGCCTGAAGCAGCGTGAGAACGCGCGGGGACAGGGCGGCCACCCACGGGAATAGGCTGGCCACCTGATCGGGATGCACGTCCGCCAGCCCCAGCAGCTCGAACAGGCTGCGGCGCTGCCCCGCAGCGGCAGCGATTCCCAGGTGCGACATGGCTGCAGCCGCCGCCTGCTCGGCCAGGGCGCGTTGCCGTGCCGAGGCCAATTCGTCCCGAAACGCGCCAAACGCCCCGGCCCGGGAGGGGCCGACGCATCCCCAGCCGATCCCGGTCGCAGTCAACCGGAGATCGGCATTGTCGGCCCGCAGCGACAGACGGTACTCCGCCCGCGAGGTAAACATCCGATACGGCTCCGTCACGCCGTGCGTGACCAGGTCGTCGACGAGCACGCCGATATAGCCGTCGGCTCGGTCAAGCGTGACCGGCTCCGCACCGCTGCAACGTCGGGCCGCGTTGACGCCGGCCAGCAGCCCCTGCGCCGCCGCCTCCTCGTATCCCGTCGTCCCATTGATCTGGCCGGCCAGGAACAGCCGCGGCACTGCGCGAACCTCGAGCGAGCGGTGCAGCGCGCGCGGATCGACATAATCATACTCGACCGCATAACCCGGCCGAACGATCCGCGCGTGCTCGAGCCCCGGAATGGTGGCGACCAGTGCCGCCTGCACCTCCGCCGGCAGGCTCGTGGAGATGCCGTTCGGGTACACCAGCGGATCGTCGATCCCCTCCGGCTCGAGGAAAATCTGATGCCGCGCCCGCGCCGGGAAGCGCACCACCTTGTCCTCGACCGAAGGGCAGTAGCGCGGCCCACGCCCGGCGATCTGCCCGCCATACGCCGCGGAGAGATGCAGGTTGGCGCGGATCAGGGCATGGGTTGCCGCGGTCGTGCCGGTCACGCGGCAGCTGATCTGCGGCGTCGTGATCGCCTGCGTCAGCGTGCTGAACGGCTCGGGAACCGGATCGCCCGGGTCTTCCTCGAGGGATTCCCACGCAATGCCGGCGCGTTCCAGGCGCGGCGGCGTTCCGGTCTTCAGCCGTCCGAGCGGCAGCCCCAGGCTCTGCAGAAGCTCCGCCAGCGCGACCGATGGTGCCTCGCCGACACGACCGGAGGGCAGGCTGTGGGCGCCGACATGAATCCGCCCGCGCAGGAACGTCCCGGCCGCCAACACAGCCGCGCCGCAACGCAGGCGCATGCCATCCGCAAGCATCACCGCAGACACCTCGCCCCCGGCATCGAGCGCCAGAGCGGCCGCCTCGCCCTCGCGAATGGTCAGTCCGGGTTGTTCGGCCAGCAGGCCCTGGATGGCCTGCCGGTACAAGGCGCGGTCGGCCTGGGCCCGCGGGCCGCGCACCGCCGGCCCCTTGCTGCGGTTGAGCAGCTTGAAATGAATGCCCGCCGCATCGGCCGCCCGCGCCATCAGCCCATCCAGGGCGTCAATCTCGCGCACCAGATGGCCTTTGCCGATCCCGCCGATGGCAGGGTTGCAGGACATCTCGCCAAGCGTTGTGCGCCGGTGCGTGAGCAGGATCGTGCGCGCCCCCATGCGCGCCGCCGCCGCCGCCGCCTCGCAGCCGGCATGCCCGCCGCCGATCACCAGGACGTCGCAGACCTCATCCATCTGTCGGCCCTCGCTCATTTCCCGACGCAGAACTGCGCGAACACGGAATCCAGAACGTCTTCGGCCGCCACGCTTCCGGTGATCCGACCCAGGCAGCGCAGCGCCGTCCGCAAATCCTCGCCGCGCAGCTCCGGCCAATCGGCCGCCTGCGCCTGTTCCAGCAGCACCGCCGCCTCCGCCAGCGCCGCGCGGTGCCGCGCCCGGGTGAGCGGCGGGGGTCCGGCCGCGTCCGTCAACTCCGCCGCGATGTCCGCCAGCACGGCGCGCAACCGGTCCATGCCCAGCCCGGTCAGGGCGCTCACCCGCAGATCGGCCGCCACCGGGGGACCGCCGAGGTCTGCCTTGTTCATCACCAGCAGCGTCCGCACCCCCGCCACCGGCGCCGCGGCCTGCGTGTCCGCGTCCCGCACCACCACCAGCAGATCGGCCGCTTCCGACCGCGCGCGCGCGCGCCTGATCCCCTCGGCTTCGATAGCATCGCCGCTCTCGCGCAGCCCGGCGGTGTCGAGCAGCGTCACCGGGACCCCGCCGAGCACCACGCGCGCCTCCAGCACGTCGCGCGTGGTCCCGGGCGTCGCTGAAACGATCGCCACGTCGCGCCCGGCCAGCGTATTGACCAAGGTGGATTTGCCGACATTGGGCGCTCCGGCGACCGCGAACACCAGACCCTCGCGCAGCCGCTCGCCGCGCCGGTCATCGTCCAGATGGGCCGCCACCTCGCGCCGCAGGCTGCCGATCTCGGCAAGCATCGCTGCTTCCGTTTCCTTGGGAAGGTCCTCATCGGGAAAATCGATCAGCGCCTCCTGCTGCGCCAGCAGCCGCAGCAACCGATCGGACCATCCCCGGTACAGGGCGCCGAGCGCGCCGCCGAGTTGCTGCAGCGCCTGCCGGCGTTGCGCCGAGGTCTCCGCCGCGACGAGATCGGCCACCGATTCGGCCTGCAACAGGTCCATGCGTTCGTTCAGGAACGCCCGCCGGGTGAACTCGCCGGCCTCCGCCGGTCGCGCGCCGAGGGTAGCAAGCCGTTCGGCGACCCCGTCCACGACCGCCGGACCGCCATGCAGATGCAGCTCCGCGCTGTCCTCGCCGGTGTAGCTGCCCGGCCCCGGAAACCACACCACCAGCGCCCGGTCGAGCACCTCTCCGGACCCGTCCCGCAGCGTCCGCAGCGCCGCGCGCCGAGGCGGCGGCAGACGCCGGCACAGCCGGCCGATCAGGCCCGACGTCCGCGGTCCGCTGATCCGCAGCACCGTCACCGCCGCCCGGCCGGCGCCCGAGGCCGCGGCAAAAATGGTGTCGGCGTCCGCCATCACCGCTCCGCAGTGCCGTCCGGCAGCATCAGCTCCGGCACCCGCCCGCCGTCCGCCACATGCCGTTCCAGCACGGCATCGACATCCGCCGTCGAACCGATGCGGTACCACACGCCCTCGGGATAGATCACCACGCACGGCCCCAGCTCGCAGCGATCGAGGCAGCCGGCCAGGTTCACCCGCACGCGGCGCAGCCCCAGTTCCTTCGCGCGCGCCTTCATGTAGTCGCGCAGCCGCTCCGAGCCCTTCTGCGCGCACGATCCACGCGGATGCCCGTCGGGACGTCGATTGCAGCAGACGAAGAGGTGGGCGTCGTAGTGGAGGGGCGGATCCTCCGGCCGTCGCGGCATGGGCAAACTCCGCACGGAGCCGCTGACCCGCAGGACGCCCGGCGCCGTCATGTTGTCGGATCAAGGCGTTCCGCCGGCCTCGCGCGCGGCAGATGCGCACCCTATGTGCCAACGCGGGCGGCACGACGCAAGGAGGCTGGGCATGGCGGGCGCGGACAACAGGCTGCGGCACGAGACCTCGCCCTATCTGCTGCAGCACGCCGACAATCCGGTCGCCTGGCGTCCGTGGAGCAATGCGGCGTTGCAGGAGGCGCGCGCCGCCGACCGCCCGATCCTGCTCTCGGTGGGCTATGCCGCCTGCCACTGGTGTCACGTCATGGCCCACGAATTGTTCGAAGACCCCGCCATCGCCGCACTGATGAACGAGTTCTACGTGTGCATCAAGGTCGATCGGGAGGAGCGGCCGGACATCGACCAGCTCTACATGGCGGCACTGCACGCGCTCGGCGAGCAGGGCGGCTGGCCGCTGACCATGTTCCTCACGCCGGACGGCGACCCGTTCTGGGGCGGCACGTATTTCCCGCCGACGCCGCGCTGGGGCCGCCCGTCGTTCCCGCAGGTGCTGCGCGGTGTCGCCGAGGCCTTTCGCAGCCAGCGCGACGCGGTGCGCCAGAACGCCGGCGGGCTGCGCAAGGCGATGGCGCAGCTGGCCGCCGACCGGCCTGGCGATATGCCCGGCCCGGTGACGCTCAGTCGCGCCGCCGCCGCGCTGCTGGGCGCCACCGACCCCGAGCTGGGCGGGCTGCGCGGCGCGCCGAAATTTCCCAACGCGCCGATTTTCCGCTTCCTCTGGCAGACCACCTGGCGCACCGGCGATCCCGCCGGGACGGACGCGACGCGCCTGCTGCTGCGCCGCATGTCGGACGGCGGCATCTACGATCATCTCGGCGGCGGCTTTTCCCGCTATTCGACCGACGCCGAATGGCTCGTGCCGCACTTCGAGAAGATGCTCTACGACAACGCCCAGCTTCTCGACCTGCTGGCGCTTGCCCATGCCGCGGCACCGGAAAAACTGTTCGCCGAGCGTGCCGCCGAGACGGTGCTGTGGCTCACCCGCGACATGTCGGCCGAGCAGTGCCAGGGCCGTGCCGCGTTCGCCGCCTCCGAGGACGCCGACAGCGAGGGCGAGGAAGGCCGCTTCTATGTCTGGACCGAAGCCGAGATCGACGCGGCGCTCGGCGCCGATGGCGCGCTGTTCAAGGCCGCCTATGACGTGACGCCGGGCGGCAACTGGGAGGGGCGGACCATCCTGCGCCGCGTCGCGCCGCAAGCCGATGCCGCGACCGAGGCCCGCCTTGCCGGCGCTCGCGTCCGGCTGCTGCAGCTGCGGGCGGCGCGTCCGCGCCCGGCGCGCGACGACAAGGTGCTGGCGGACTGGAACGGCCTGGCCATCGCCGCGCTGTGCCGCGCCGCCGCGGTGTTCGCGCAGCCGGACTGGCTGGCCCGCGCGGCGGCTGCCTACGGCTTCATCCGCGCCGGGATGACGGCGCCGGACGGCCGCATCCAGCACGTCTGGCGGCTCGGGCGGATCACCGCTGCCGGGCTGCTGGACGATCAGGCAAGCATGGCGCGCGCCGCCCTGGCGCTGTTCGAGGCGACCGGCGAAAAATCCTATCTCGCCGATGCCATCGCGCTCGCGGACTGCGTCGAGCAATGGTTCGGCGCCGACTCCTCCGGCTATTTCACCACGGCCGCCGATGCCGCGGACCTGCCGTTCGGCCCCGGGGCCCGACCACGCTCAGCGGGCGACAATGTCACGCCCTCCGGCAACGGGCTGATGGCGGAGGTGTTTTCCCGGCTGCACCACCTCACCGGCGCGCCGCACTGGCGGCAGCGGGCCGAAAAAATCCTCCGTGCCTTCGGCGGCCTGGGCGACCGGCTGAGCGCCTGTCCGACCCTGCTCGCGGCGGCAGATCTGCTGGAGGAGGGGGCGGTGGTGGTGGTCACCGGACCGCCCGGCACCGATGCGGCCCGGTCGCTGTGCGACGCGGTGCTGACCGCGCCCGACCCTGCCGCATGCCTGCTGCGTGCGGGCAGCGCCGATGCCCTGCCGCCGCTGCATCCGGCGCATGGCAAGCCGGCACCGGCGGACGGCGGCAACGCCGCCTATGTCTGCCGCGCCGGCGTCTGCGGGCTGCCGGTGACTGACCCGGCGGCGCTCGCGGTGCAGCTGCGCGCCCGCCAGGGCTCTGCTTGACAGCGGCTTCGTCCGGGTCTGGCATCCGCCCCCGTGCCGCAGCTCTCGCTCCATTCCCCGCTCGGAGACCTCGCCGTGTCGGAGGAGGCGGGATGCATCGTGGCACTCGACTGGGGCTGGGGGCGCGACCAGACGGAAACGCCGCTGCTCTGCCGCGCCCGCGATCAGCTCGACGCGTATTTCGATGGCGCCCCGGCCGGCTTCGACTTGCCGCTTGCCCCGGCCGGCACGCCGTACCAGCTTCGGGTCTGGGCAGCGCTGCGTGCCATCCCGCACGGCGAGACCCGCAGTTATGGCGAGATCGCCCGCATGGCGGGCGGCTCGGCGCGTTCGGTCGGCATGGCCAGTGGCGCCAACCCCATCCCCATCCTGATCCCCTGCCACCGCGTGGTCGCCGCCGGCGGCCTCGGCGGCTACTCCGGCGGCGACGGGCCGGCGACCAAGCGCGCCCTGCTGGACCTCGAGGCGCGCGCCCTGACGCTGTTCGTGCGGTCCTCGCCGCCTCTCGCACCTGCCAACAACATGACGGAACACTCATGACGAAGGCCATCCGCATCCACGCCAACGGCGGTCCCGAGGTCATGCGCTGGGAGGACGTGCCGCTGCCCGATCCCGGCCCCGGCGAAGTGCTGGTTCGCCACGAGGCGATCGGGCTCAACTACATCGACGTCTATTTCCGCACCGGCCTCTACAAATCGCCGCTGCCGGCCACAATCGGCATGGAAGCGGCCGGCACGGTCGCCGCCGTGGGCGAGGGCGTGGCCGGCCTCGCGGTCGGCGACCGGGTCGCCTATGCCACCGGCCCGATCGGTGCCTACGCGGTGCAGCGCGTGATCGCCGCCGACCGGGTGGTCAAGCTCCCGGACGGCATCGACTTCCGGACCGCGGCGGCGATGATGCTGCAGGGGATGACGGCGCAATACCTGTTGCGCCGTACCTACCGCGTGCAGCCGGGCGACCCGATCCTGGTGCATGCCGCTGCCGGCGGTGTCGGCCTCATCCTCTGCCAATGGGCGAAGCATCTCGGCGCCACCGTCATCGGCGTCGTCTCCACCGAGCAGAAGGCGGAACTCGCCCGCGCCCACGGCGCCGCGCACGTGCTGGTCGGCAACGCCGACATCTCGGCGGAGGTGAAGCGCATCACCGGCGGCGCCATGCTGCCGGTGGCGTACGACAGCATCGGCAAGGACACGTTCATGGCGAGCCTCGACAGCCTCGCCCCGCTCGGCATGATGGTGAGCTACGGCAGCGCGTCCGGGCCGGTCGGCGCGGTCGATGTCGGCCTGCTCGCGGCCAAGGGCAGCCTGTTCCTCACCCGCCCGAGCCTTGCCACCTACACCGCCAAGCGGCGCGACCTGGAGACCGCGGCGCGGGAGTTGTTCGATGTCGTGCTGGCCGGCGCGGTCAAGATCCGCGTCAACCAGACGTTCCCGCTGCGCGACGCAGCCGAGGCGCATCGGGCGCTGGAGGCGCGGCGCACCACCGGCAGCACGGTGCTGCTGCCCTGATTCCGGCGTCGCGGGGGCAATGAACAGAGTCGCCGAGCCGCCGCTGCCGGCGGCCGAGGTTTGGGGACAGCCGCGCGGCAGCACGCGGCTGACGGCGCTGATCGTCGCCTGCGCGCTGTTCATGCAGACCCTCGACGGCACCGTCATCGCGACCGCGCTGCCGACGATGGCGCGCGCCTTCGGCACCGATGCGATCCACATGAACGTGGCCCTCACCTCCTACTTGCTGAGCCTCAGTGTGTTCATCCCGATGAGCGGCTGGATGGCCGACCGGTTCGGCGCGCGCAGCGTGTTCCGTGCCGCGATTGCGGTGTTCACCCTGGGCTCGGTGCTGTGCGGCCGGGCCGACACGTTGTGGTTCCTGGTCGCGTCCCGCATCCTGCAGGGCGCGGGCGGGGCGATGATGGTGCCGGTCGGCCGCCTTGTGCTGTTGCGCACCGCCGCCAAGCACGAGCTGGTGGCGGCGATGGCGTGGCTGTCCACGCCGGCGCTGATCGGCCCGGTGCTGGGGCCGCCGCTCGGCGGCTTGCTCGTCACCTACGCATCGTGGCGCTGGATTTTCGACATCAACGTGCCGATCGGCGTGGTCGGCATCGTGCTGGTGACCCGGTTTGTGCCGAACACGCGCGAGCCGGGCGCGGCGCGGCTCGACGGCCTCGGCCTGGTGCTGTCGGCGCTGTCGCTGTCGGGCCTGCTGTTCGGCGTCGAGGCCACGGGGCGCGGCGGATTGCCGCCATCCTTCGCCGCATCGGCCCTCGCGTTCGGCGCCGCCGCCGCACTGCTCTATGCGCTGCACGCACGGCGGCATCCTGCGCCGGTGCTCGACTTCACGCTGATGCGCGTTCCAACCTTCAACGTTTCGGTGCTCGGCGGCTCGCTGTTCCGCATCGGCGTCGGGGCGGTGCCGTTCCTGCTGCCGCTGATGCTGCAGCTCGGCTTCGGCATGTCGGCGCTGCAGAGCGGCCTGGTCACCTTCGCCAACGCCGCCGGCGCGATCGTCATGAAGCCGGCCGCCACGATGACGCTGCGCCGCTTCGGTTTCCGCGACACGCTGCTGGTCAACGGCATCCTTTCTTCCGCCACGCTTGCACTCTGCGCCGCCTTTCGCCCCTCCTGGCCGCTGGCCGCGATGTATGCCGTGCTGCTGGTGGGCGGGCTGGTCCGCTCGTTGCAGTTCACCGCCTACAACACGATCGCCTACGGCGACATCGCGCATGCGCGGATGAGTGCGGCGACCAGTCTCTACGCCACGCTGCAGCAGGTCTCGCTCACGCTCGGCGTCACCGTCGGCGCGACGGCGCTGGAGGCGGCGATGGCGGTGTCGGGGCACCAACGTCCAGGCCTGGACGATTTCTCGGCCGGGTTCCTGGTGGTGAGCGCCATTTCGCTGCTCGGCGCCCCGGTCTCGCTGCTGATGTCGCGCACCGCCGGGGCGGAACTCAGCGGCCAGGCCGTGCCCGGCCGGCCTCGGGCGGCATAGCCAGCCGGCGTCAGCGCGGCGGCAGCAGCTCCTCCCACGGATAGCCGAGGCGGGTGTCGTCCGCGCCGGGCGAGCCGGCTGAACGCCAGCCGGCCTGCTGCAGGATCGCACGGGTCCGGGCGATCGCCTTCGTGCCGGCGGCATCGGCAATCATGACGATGAAGGCGCGCGGGCGCCCGGCGACCGCCCCTAGCACCGCGGAGGCAGGTTCGTCCTGACGGATCAGCTTCATCGGCCAGTCGGGCGGCGCCTCGAACGCGTAGTCCAGCGTCATGCCCGAGGTGTCGGACGCCTGCGGCAGCAGCAGGATCGAGCCTTTCTGCCACAACAGGCCGATCTGCGCGACGGCGGGGCGGGCGGCCTGCTCGGTCATGTGGGCGAACGGCATCGCGAACGCCCCGACCAGCTGCGCGCTCACGAACGCGACGGCGAGCAGGGCGCAGACCGATTGCGGCACCATCCGCTGCTCGCGCCAGCCGCGCGCGAAAAACATCGCCAGGAACGGCAGGCCGTAGATCAGGTAGCGGAGCTCCACCGTCTCCTTGCCGACCGCCGCGCCGACCGCGAACAGCGCCGCCGGCATCGCCAGCGTGCCGGCCAGCACGATGCAGCCCGCTGGGTCGCGCAGCAGCCGGCGCAGGCCGAGCGCCGCGACCGCCAAGGCGGCCAGCAGCAGCGCACCCAGCAGCGCCGTCACCGCGAGCTCCAGGCGGGACGGCACGTAGAGCGGCGTGCCGCCGAACAGCGCCGCGGCGTAGCGCTGGGCGATGCGCACCGCCATGCCGGCGACGCGAAACGGCGCGAACTGCCAGTCGTGCGTCTTCTGCACCAGGTAGTAGGACGCAGCCCAAATGACCGGCGGCGCGGCCGCGGCGGCGGCGATCAGCGTCTCGGCGTAGCGCCGGCGGGCCGCCAGGGCGACCGAAGCGACCAGGCCCATCGTCAGGGCCGGAAACACGACGAAGAGATGCGTCGCGGTGCCGAGGCCAAACGCCAACCCGGCCAGCGCCGCCCAGAGCAGCGACTGCGATCTTTGCGGCGGCCGGTCGGGCGGCTGCAGCATATGCAGCAGCGCCAGCACGCCCAGCAGCAGCAGCGCGTTGGCGAACGGATACATCCGCACTGTGGCGCCGGTGTAGAGCACGGCGTAGGAGAAGGCGGTGATCGCCAGGGTCAGCGCCACCGGCGCGCGGCACAGCAGCGCCACGCGCGCAACCAGCACGAGGCTGCACACCATCAGCGCGACCGACAGGAACCGCGCCGCCAGCAGGCCCGGACCGATCACGCGGCGCCAGATTTCCTCGACGTAGAACCACAGCGGCGGATGGACGTCGTAGGCCGTCAGATCGCCGGAGATGTGCGCGAACGAACTCGTGCCGGCGAACCAGTGCGCGATCTCGGGCCGTGTGAACACTCCCGCGGGCCAGGCCAGCCGCGGGTGGCCGTTGAGGATCAGATACGTGTAGCCCTCGTCCAGCTCGAACGAACGGTTGCAGGCGGCGCAGACGGCGATGGCCGCGGCCAGCGCGATGATGCCGGCAGCGACGGCGGGGGAAGACGACCAGCCAAGCACGGAACGAGAGCTTTCGCTGCGTCCGTCGCCGCTGCCGCGCGTCGCTTTGGCGCGTGGCAGCGGCAGGTCGATGCGGGGCGTGTGCAATGCGAGAACCGTCAAGCTTTCCGGCCCAAAGCGCAGGCCGCGGGTGACGGATGACCGCCCGCCGGTCACGTTCCCGCTGGCTGACGCCGCGCGTCCCGCGTCGCCGCATCACGAACCCGTCAGCGCCGCCTGACCGTCCGCCGTGTCGGCCGCGGCACCACCGCGCGCCCCTGGAACAGCGAAACACCGTGACGCTGGCCCCACGCGATCGCCTCTGGCGTGTCGGCGCCTGCCAGCACTAGGCGGGATTGCTCGAAACCAAACGCGTCGCCGGCGCTGTCAGCCAGGGCCGGCGACCAGCGGAGCCGCAGCAGATCGACCCCGAGCCGGTTCGGCGGCACGACGTCGAGCAGTTCCGGGCCGGGGTCGTGCAGCAGCAGCCGGTAGCCGCGGGCGTGCGCGAAGTCGCGCGCGAAACGGAAGGCGGACAGGTCGGAAAGGATGTCCGGCGCCCGCAGGTCGAGCACGACACGCCCGCGCAGCGCCGCCGGCAGGGCGGCATCGAAGCGCAAAAACTCCGGCCCGAGAATGCTGACCACGGTCAGGTCGAGCGCGAACGGCAGCGCACCCTGCAACTCGCCGCGGACCGACAGCGACGCCAGCATCCGCCGTTCCAGCGTGGCTGTCAGCCTCCGGAACAGCCACGGCTCGGTGCGCGTCGTCCGCCCCGGGGCCAGCGCCGCCTCCAGTTCCGCCACCGACAGCAGCCGCTTTTCCCAGCACACGTGGAACGCCCCGTCGGCGCCGGGCGCGCAGATCAGCCGCCGGCGGGCGAAGCGGGACACGTCGGCGCCAGCCAGTGCGGCCTCCAGCGCCGCCAGGCCGGCGGCGTCGAGCGGCGTGCGCGGGTCGGGCGGGGCGGCGGTGCCGGCCGGCACGTGGCTGGCGCGGGCAAGGCACAGCAGGGTCTCGGCCTGCTCCGGCAGGTCAAGCACGACGCAGAGCCCGGCTGGGTCCGCCGTCGCCGCGTCGGCGCCGAAAAACAGCTCGGCAACCGCGTCGAGGCTCGCCTGCAATGCGGGCCCGCCCTCGCCGCGCCACAGCACGGCCGTGTCGGCGTTGGGCAGGTCGAACGCCTCCGCCCGGTCGGCGTCAAGCAGCGGGTCGAGCGCGGCCCGCGCCAGCCGCAGATGATGCGGGCGCGTCAAGGTGGGGGGCAGGCGCGACAGGCGCAGCACCAGGGCGCGCCGTGCCACGCCGGACGCCGCCGAGGAGGCGACGCGGGCGATCAGGGCCGCGGCATCGTTCTCCCGCGACTTGGCAAACACGCTGCTCACGGCGGGGCTGCGTTCGCGACCAGTGGCGGCACGCCCGCATCGAGCAGGTCGGGACGGCGGCAGAACTGCCGGCCGACCGGGCCGGTCGCGGCGGCGCGCTCGACGCATTGGCGCAGCGTGCAGCCGGCCGCCGCGGGACAGGACAGCATGCGCTCGGCGGCCAGCATGAGATCGACGTGGCGACCCTGAAAGCGGCGGATGCCGTGCGCGAAGCCCCAGCGCAGCGCCGCCTCGTCGTCGGCGCCCTGCAGCATCAGCCGGGCCGGCCCGATCGCCTGCAGCGCCGCTTCCAGCGCCGTCTGCTCGGCGCGGGGCAGGTCGGCCAGCAGCGGCGACCAGTCGAGCTTCACCAGGTCGGGCCGCAGCGCCCACGGGCGCGTCAGCAGCAGCGCGAGGTGGGACACGCCGTCCAGCACCAGCGTGCAGCCGGCAGCTTGCGCCGCGCGCCGCGCCTGCGCGAACGCCGCTGGGTCGGCGCTCGCCGCCGCCAGCGTGATCTCGACGCCGAGCGCTTTTCCGGTGTCCCGGCAGCGTTGCGCGAAGCCGAAAAACGCCGGCGAGACCAGGCTCGGCACGGCCAGGTTCAGGTGCAGCCTCGGGGCGAGCGGGTCGGCGGCATCGAGCGGTCCGCCCTTGCCCAGCGCATCCGCCAGCGCCGCCAGCAGGCCCGCATCGAGGCGCGGGGCGAACTGGCCGGCCAAGTAGGGATCGTCGCTCACCGCGCCGGCTGCCTCCGCCGGCGGGTCCAGTGCGGCGAGCGTGACGGTGAGCTCGCGGAACAGCGGCTGCAGCCCTGCCTGCGGGAAGCTGGAAGCAGCCAGCAGGACGCCGGTCTGGCGGTGGGTGATGTCCGGCCAGCGTGCCTGCCGGAGCGCCGCTTCCAGCGTATCGAGCGCCAGCGGCGAGACCGCGGCCGGCGGCGCCGGTTGGACGGCAGGCCCCACGGTGCGGTCGGCCAGACGCGTGGTGGCGTAGGCGAGCAGCAGGTCGGCCGACTGCTCCAGCCGCCATGCCGAGACGATCGCGGCCGAGTCCGGCACATCGAGGTGCAGCAGCCGACCCAGCATTTCGGGCAGCACCAGCACGTCCGGCGCCATGCGGCAGATCAGCACGAGGTCGCCGTTGCGCAGCGCGAACAGCTGACCCTCGCGGCGCTGCGCCGCCTCCTGCAGGATGGCGCGCGCGATGCGCTCGTGGTGCCGGCGGGGCGCCGGCGGGCGCAGCTGCGACAGGTGCAGCACCAGCGCCATCCGTCCCTGCGGGTTGCGCGCGGCGCGCTCGGCCGCGTCGCGCAGCAGGCGCTCCGCGGAGCCGGGAAAGGCCCCAACGGCGTCGGCAACGAACGACCACGCCGACGCGTTGCGCACGCTGTCCGGGCTCGGTGCCGCGACCGTCACCATCCCAACCCGAGGCGTTTTGCCTGCATGCCGGCGCGATTCCTCGCAATATGTGTTCAGCCGCGGCTCGAACCGCGCAGGAGAGGGCGCTAGGCTGCCGACCCATGATTACCCTCTCGTTAGCGCCCGCAACGCTGCCCCCCGATCAGCGCGTCTATGCCGTCGGCGATGTCCACGGATGCGACGACCGTCTGGCGATGATGCACCAGCTGATCGCCGCCGATCTGGCGGCGCGCCCGATCGCCGAGGCGACGCTGCTGCACCTCGGCGACTATATCGACCGCGGCGAAGCGAGCGCCGCCGTGCTGAACCGGCTGATGTCGCCCTGGCCGCCGCGGGCGCCGGCAATGGTCAACCTGATGGGCAACCACGAGGCGATGCTGCTCACCGCACTGGACAGCGGCGACGACGAGGCGGTGATGCAGTGGCTCGCCAACGGCGGGGCCGACACGCTGGCCAGTTGGGGGCTGTCCCGCCGGTCACGCCCGCGCGACTGGGCGCGGGCCATCCCGCCCGAGCAGGTCGCCTTCGTGCGCGGCCTGTCGCTGCGCCACGTCGCCGGCGGCTATCTGTTCGTGCATGCGGGGCTGCGGCCGGGCGTGCCGCTGGAGCGGCAGTCGCCGCACGACATGATGTGGATCCGCGAGCCGTTCTTGTCCTGGCAAGGTGATTCGCCTTTCGTGGTGGTGCATGGGCATACGCCGGAGCATGATGTGGTGGTGCGGCCGAACCGGATCGGCGTCGATACCGGCGCCGTCATGGGCGGCGTGCTGACCTGCGTGGTGCTGGAGGCGGATCGCATGGGGTTCTTGCGGGCGTGAACGAGGCAGCGGACGGCGCGGCGGCGGAACCCGAACCGGCGGAGCTGATGGCGGCGGCACGGCGGCTGGCGCGCGGCAGCGTGCTGGTGGTCGGCGATGTCATGCTCGACCGGTATGTCTGCGGCCAGGTCGAGCGCGTCAGCCCGGAGGCGCCGGTGCCGGTGCTGTCGGTGGAGCGCGAGCTGGCGATGCCGGGCGGCGCTGGCAACGTGGTGCGCAACCTGGGTGCGCTCGGGGCCGCGGTGGCGTTCGTCTCGGTGGTCGGCGACGACCAGGCGGGATCGGACCTGACCGGCCTGATCGGCGGCCAGCCGGGGGTGGAGCCGTGGCTGCTGGTGCAGGGCGGGCGCACCACCACGACCAAAATCCGCATGGTGGCGCAGGGCCAGCAATTGCTGCGCGTCGATCGCGAGAGCACGGCGCCGCTCCATCCGAAACTCGCCGAGCGCATGCTGCGTATCGCCGCCGACGCCATCGCGGCGACGTCGGTCACCCTCCTGTCCGACTATCACAAGGGCGTTCTGGCCGGCGATACCCCGGCACGGCTGATCGCGGCGGCGCGGCAGGCCGGGCGGCGGGTGATCGCCGGCGTGCATGGCGGCGACCTCGCCGCCTATGCCGGTGCCGACATCATGCTGCCGACCCGCCGCGACCTGGCGCGCGCCACCGGGCTGGCGACCGACGATGCGGCGGGGGTCGCCGCCGCCGCCGCTGTGCTGCGCCGCGCGCACGGCTTCGGCGCCGTGCTGGTGGGACGCGGCGGCGAGGGCATGACGCTGGTGGACGGCGCGGGCGTGCGGCAGCTGCGCGGCGAGGCGACCGAGGTGTTCGACATGTCCGGCGTCGGCGACACCGCCATCGCCACACTCGGCGCGGCGCTGGCGAGCGGGGCCGAGCTGCCGGTCGCCGCACGGCTTGCGGCGCTGGCCGGCGCGATCGCGATGGGGCGCGTCGGCACGGCGGTGGTGCGCGAGCGCGACTTCCTCGACGCGCTGTCGCCGGAGGGCGGCGTGCTGCGTAAAATCGTCTCGCCGGAGACCGCGGCCGAACAGGTCGAACGCTGGCGGCGGCGCGGCCTGAGCACCGGCTTGGCGCAGGGCAGCTTCGACCCGCTGCGCCCCGGCCATGCGCATCTGCTGGCCCAGGCGCGCGCCGCCTGCGACCGGTTGGTGGTGGCGGTGGCGGGCGATGCGACGGTGCGCCGGCGCAAGGGCGCCGATCGGCCGCTGCTGCCGCAGGACGAGCGGGCGGCGCAGGTCGCGGCGCTGTCCCAGGTCGATCTGGTGGTGGCGGCGGGCGACGACGCCCCGGCGATCCTGCTGCAGGCGCTGCGGCCCGAATTGCTGGCGACCGGCGCCGACGCGCTCGGCGACGACGGCGTGATCGCCGCCCTGCTGGGCAACTGGGGCGGGCGCGTGCTGCGCGCGGAACGGCTGCCCGAGCCGGTCTGACCGACGCTACTCCACCCGCAACGCGGCGCGCAGGTCGGCGGCACCGGCCGGGTCCTCCAGGGCGGCGAGGCGCAGCGCCGCGAGGCTCGCGAAGCGGTGGAGCAGGCTGCGCCGCCGCGCCGGTGCGAGCGGATGCGCGGGCGCCTCGCGTAGAATCTCTGCGGCGCCGTCGCAGGCGACGATCAGCCCGGCCGCGTCGGGCAGCAGCGCAAGCGGGAAGGCGTCGTCCACCGCGAAATAGAGCGCATCGCTGAAGTCGCGGTATTCGGGCCATTTCGCATCGGTCAGGAAATCGCGCGGGCCGGACTTCACCTCGATGCACACGAGGCCGCCGTCGGCGCGGAGTGCGAAAATGTCGGCGCGGCGGAAGTTCGGCAGCGTGACCTCGTGCAGCGGCGCCCAGCCGAGCCGGCCGCACAGCCGCGCCACCGCCCGCCGCACGGCGAGGCTGCGTTCGGGGAAGGACGGGGTTTCCACCGTGCGTGTTCTCCAAGACGTTGCGGAACCGGGGGCTGGCCGCCGCATTAGGTGCGGATATGGTGCCTGCCCGCTTCGCCGTCGCGACGCATATCCTGCTGCTGCTGGCGGCCGCGCGCTGCGAGCATGCGCCGGCGGCGGCGGGCGGATCGGCGACCAGTTTCTGGCTGGCAGCACGGGTGCATACCAACCCGGTGGTGGTGCGGCGGATCAGCGGCCAGCTGGCCCGCGCTGGGTTGCTGCGCGTGCGCCGCGGTGCCGGCGGCGCAGCTTTGGCGCGCCCGGCGGCTTCGATCACGCTGGAGGACGTGTGGCTCGCGGTCAACCGTCCCGCCGACCGCCCACTGCTGTCGCTGCACGCGCCCGCCGGCCAGGGCAGTCACGGGGACCGCACGCAGGCGGTGCTGACCGAGGCCTTCGGCGAGGCCGAAGCGGCCTTCCGCGGCGGGTTGCGCGGCATTACCTTGCACCATCTGGCGGAGCGCATGAACGGCGTTTAGCGTGATCGGGACATGTCCGGAAGGCGACCTATGACCGTGCGGGTGCCGCGGCGAGCCTCGGATCGACGGCGCCAGGGACAGCCGGGATGACCGACACGCCGCATGTTCGCGGCTTCGCCGCGCCGCCGAGTGCCGACGACATCGCCGCGCTGGCCGAGCGCGCGCTGGCGGCGATCCCCGAGCGGCTACGCCGCCATGTCGGCGACGTGGGCGTGGCGATCGAGGACATGCCCGACGACGCCACGCTCGATGACCTCGGCATCGAGTCGGGCGTGGGACCTGACCGGCCTCTACAGCGGCACGCCGCTGACGCAGCGCAGCGTGGACGACATCGCGCGCCCGCCGAACCTGATTTTCCTCTACCGCCAGCCGATCCTGCTGGAATGGATCGAGACCGGCGAGGATTTGTACCGGCTGGTGCGCAACGTCGTGGTCCACGAGGTTGCGCACCATTTCGGCTTCAGCGACGCCGAGATCGCGAAGCTGGAAGGGCAGATGGACTAGGCGCGCCGCCGCGGCCCAGTCTCGCCGGCGAACAGCGCCCATTGCCGGTGTTGCTGCCTCCAGCGGCTGTTACGTTGCCTTCACCGGTGCCGCTGCTGCCGACAACCAGCGTCCCTTCGACAGCGAATCCGATGTCGCTGTCGGTGGCCGTGCCGCGCGATCGCGAACGTTCCGGTGCGCGAATGCCCGCGCTGCGCCGACTACCAGGCGAGGCCGCTGCGCGTGCAGGCCTCCGCCATGATGCGGTCGATCAGCCACGCATGGTCGCGCCCCGCCAGCCGCGCTAGGATGACGAGATCGGAATCCACCGGATGCAGCCCGGCCAGCGGGTTGACTTCCAGAAACATCGGCTGCCCGGCAGCATCGCTGCGCAGATCGACCCGTCCCGCGTCGCGGCAGCCGAGCACGCGCCACGCCGCCAGCGCCACCTCGCCGGCGCGACGCCCCTCTTCATCCTCGGCGAGACGATACTGCACCGCAGCGTAGTCCTTCTTGGTGGCGAAGCCGTAAGTCGCGGCGCTGTCGATCTCCATCACGCCGATTGCGCTCGCGGCGTCGCCGGTGCCGACGATGCCGACGGTGAACTCGCGTCCGGGAAGAAAGCGCTCCGCCAGCACCGGCTGCGCGAAACGAGCGATCAGCCGCGCCGCGGCGGCGCGCAGTTCCGCCGCCGTCCGACACACGCTGCCGGGGCCGACGCCCTTTCCGGTGCCTTCGGCGACCGGCTTGACGAACACCGGAAACGCCAGATCGGCGACGGCCTCCGCGCGGTCGAGCACGCAAAAATCCGCGGTCGGCACGCCCGCGTCGCGCGCCACGCGCTTGGTCAGGCCCTTGTGCAGGCACAGCGCGAGCACCAGCGAATCGCTGAACGTGACGGGGATGTCGTACGCTTCCAGCAGCGCCGGCACCAGCGCCTCCCGTCCCGGTCCGCGCAGCCCCTCGCAGATGTTGAACACGATGTCCCAGCGCGCGCCCGCATGCAGCCGCGCCAGCAGTGCCTGCGCGCGGCCGATGCGATCGACCGCATGGCCGCGCGCGGCGAGACGTTCGGCGATCGCCGCGACCGTCGCCTCCGCATCGAACTCCGCGAGCTGCTCGGGATCGAGCCCCTCGGCGGCCCAGTCGGCGACGGCGTCGTAGGTCAGGCCGACGCGCATCCCGCGTCCGGATCGGGATAGCGATAGGTGTGGCCTTCAAAGTTGCGC
This sequence comes from uncultured Pseudomonadota bacterium, assembly GCA_963786445.1. GTDB lineage: Bacteria > Pseudomonadota > Alphaproteobacteria > Acetobacterales > Acetobacteraceae > JAFKFJ01. Next base: position 262,244 of record CAWAZU010000026.1, on the reverse strand, counting down.
AGCAGCAGGTCGCCGCCGTCGCGTCCGACCACGTACTCCGGCAACAACGGGATTTTGCCTCCGCCGCCGGGCGCGTCGATGACAAAGTGCGGCACCGCATAGCCGGTGGTGTGGCCGCGCAGGCCTTGGATGATGGCAAGCCCGGTCTCGACCGGCGTGCGAAAATGCGCCGAGCCGGTGATCGGGTCGCATTGATAGAGATAGTAGGGTTTGACGCGCAGCTTCAGCAGCCCGTGCATCAGCGTGCGCATCGTGCCGATGTCGTCGTTGATGCCGCGCAGCAGCACGGTCTGGCTGCCGAGCGGGATGCCGGCATCCGCCAGCCGCGCCGTGCTCTCGGCAACCTCCGGGGTCAGCTCGTCGGGGTGCGTGACGTGCAGGCTCATCCACAGCGGATGATAGCGGCGCAACATGCGCACCAGGTCGCGGGTGACGCGCTGCGGCAGCACCAGCGGCACTTTGGTGCCGATGCGCAGGAACTCGACATGCGGGATGGCGCGCAGGCGGCTCAGCAGCCATTCCAGCTTGTCGGTGGCGATCGTCAGCGGATCGCCGCCGGAGAGCAGCACGTCGCGGATCTGCGGGTGTGCCGCGATGTAGTCGATCGCGCGCTGCCATTGCGCGAGGCTGAACGTGTATTCGCCGCCGCCGCCGACCATGCGGCTGCGCGTGCAATAGCGGCAATAGGTGCTGCAGAACCCGGTGGTCAGGAACAGCACGCGGTCGGGATAGCGATGCACCAGGCCCGGCACTGCCGCGTCGTGGTCCTCGCCGAGCGGATCGTCCGACTCGCCCGGCATGCGCAAATATTCGTCCCCGACCGGAATGTGCGTCCGGCGCAGCGGTTGCGACGGATCGTGGTCGCCGAACAGGCTGGCGTAGTAGGGCGTGATGCCGACCGGCAACGGCCCGGTCTGCCGCGCCACTGCGTCGCGCTCGTCGTCGCTGAGGCTGAAGATGCGCTCCAGCCCCGCGAGGTCGCGGATGCGATGGCGCAGCTGCCAGCGCCAGTCGTTCCACTCCTCGCCGGTGGCCTGCGGGAAGTGGCGGCGGCGGAAGGCGCGCGCGCGCTCGGATTGCGGGAAGCCCGCGGTGCGCTCGCGTTCCTTGACGGTCGTGGGGAAGACGGGCCGCGCCAGGGCGGCCCCGCTGGATGGAGGCTCGGCTTCCGCGGCCTCGCGCTCATGGTCCATGTGATGGTGTCCTTCAGGTTCACGCCGGCGCCCGGATGGCGCCGCCCCGCGCGGGCCAACTCGGCCGAATCGCGGCAGTTAAGCCAGAACGCCGGGGCTTCGCCACGCTTTCTTTGGACGGGGCGGCAGCATTGAACCGAATTCATGGCAGCGGCCGGTTTGTGACTTTGTTATGGCAAGAACATCCCGCTGCGGCCAAGCAACCAATCGCCCGCCGGCCACTGCCTCCCGCTCTTGCCGACGGCGGCGCGGTTGGGCAGACCGGGCATGTGCTGCACCTGACGAAGCTGGCGGTCGGCGTCCGCGACATCGCGCACCTGCAGGAACTGCAGGTCGCGCGCGTCCGCGCCACGCCGCCGCTGCGCCACCTCACGCGCAACCGCCCGCGCCGCGCCGCGGAGGTGCTGGATGGCGGCTCCATCTATTGGGTGATCGGCGGCGTGATGCTGGTCCGCCAGCGCCTGCTCGACATCGTCCCGGCGACGGCGCCGGACGGCACCGCGCGCGCCGCGCTGCTGCTCGACTCGACGCTGGTGCCCGTGGTTCCCCGCGCGACGCGGCCGTTCCAGGGGTGGCGATACCTGCCGCAAGCGGCGGCGCCGCCCGACCTTACCGCCGCCGTCGCGGCCAGCGGCGCCGAGGCCATGCCGGCCGCACTGCGCCAGGAGCTGCGCGCGCTCGGCCTGCTGTGAGGCAGCGAATTAGCGGTTGCGAAACGGGGGCAGCCTGTTCATAGTTGTTTCAGTCGCCTAGACGACGATGCTGCGCAAATCCCTGAAGCCATCGCCACCTCCTGCGGAGCCATTCCCGTGACCATCACCCGCCGCTCGCTGCTCGCATCCCTGGGTGCCGCCGTCCCCGTCGCGCTGGCCGCTTCCGGTGCCGCGGCCACGACGACGCCCGCGTCGCACCACCCCAAGAAGCGCCACGGCCACCTGGCCAGCGCGCATCCGCGCCACCGCAAGACCCACCATGCGGCCACGGCGATCAAGCGGCCGCATCCGCAGGCCTGATCCCCGGTCACCGGCGCGGCCGGCCGTGCCGCCCGGACGGCGCATGGCCTTGTGATCACCGAGGCCGGACATGCGGCGCCGGATGGTCTGCCGGGCATGGACCAGTTCCCGTCGAACGACTATCCCGTGACGGTCATTCGTCGTCCCTGAGCCGGTTCGCCCCGCCGCATGTCCCTGCCTAGTCTGCTTGCCGCCCTGGTCCGGCACGCGCGGCGCCGTGCGCTGCCGGTGGTGCTCGCCGGGCTGCTGGTGACGGCGCTGTCCGCCTGGTACGGCGCGACTCATCTCGGCGTCACCACCGACACCGACACGCTGTTCTCGTCCACGCTCCCGTGGCGGCAGCGTCAGATCGCCTGGGATCGCGATTTCCCGCAATTCAACGACCTGCTGGTCGCCGTGGTCGATGCCAGACTGCCGGAGGAGGCGAACCAGACGGCGGCCGATCTTGCTGCCGTGCTGCAGGCCGATCCGGCGCATTTCATCGACGTGCGCCGGCCCGACGCCTCGCCCTATCTGGCGCGCAACGGGCTGATGTTCCTCGACGCGAAACAGCTCGACGACCTGCTCAACCGCATCATCGACGCGCAGCCTTTCCTCGGGCAGCTGGTCGCCGACCCGAGCGCGCGCGGCCTGTTCGCCGCCCTTGGCCTGCTGGCGACCGGGGCGGAGCGCGGCCAGGCCGATCTCGCGTCGTTCGCCGCACCGCTGCGCGGTTTCGAGGTGTCGCTGTCGGCCGCCGCTGCGGGGCATGCGCAGCCGCTGTCGTGGGAGCAGCTGCTGACCGGCAGCCTCGCCGCAAAAGCCGGCCAGTACCGCTTCGTGCTGGCAAAAGTGAAGCTCGACTTTTCCTCCTTCGAGCCGGGTGGAGCGGCGACCGCGGCGATGCGGACGGCGATCGCGCAATTGCCGTTCGTGCGCGACGGCAGCGCGCGCGTGCGCATCACCGGCAGCGTGGCGCTGGCCGACGAGGAGTTCGGCACGGTCGCGCACGGCATGGTCCTCGGCACGATCGGCAGCCTGGTGCTGATCACGCTCTGGCTGGTGCTGGCCGTGCGATCCTGGCGCCTGATCGTGCCGATGCTGCTGACGCTGTGGCTGGGGCTCGCGCTCACCGTCGCGTTCGCGGCGGCGGCGGTCGGCACGCTCAACCTGATCTCGGTCGCGTTCACCATCCTGTTCATCGGCATCGCGGTCGATTTCGCGGTGCAGTTCACCGTCCGCTTCCGCGCCGCCCTGCGCGAATTGCACGATCCCGCGGCCGCGCTGGAACAGGTGGCGTTCACCGTCGGTCCGGAGGTGATGGTCGCCGCCGCCGCGACCGCCTGCGGCTTTCTCGCGTTCGTGCCGACGAATTTTGCCGGCGTGGCGGAGCTGGGGCTGATCGCGGGCGTCGGCATGGTGATCGCGTTCGCCTGCACCATGCTGTTCCTGCCCGCCGCGATCGAACTGTTCCGCGCGAGGCCGGAGAGCGTGCCGATCGGCTTCGGCTGGGGCGCCGCGGCCGAGCCAAGACTGTTCCGCGTGCGCCGGCCGCTGTTCGTCGCGTTCGCCGCACTTGCGATCGCCGGCGCCGCGCTGCTGCCGACGCTGGGGTTCGACGCCGATCCGCTGCACACAAAAGACCCGAACACCGAGTCGATGCGCACGCTGCGCGATCTGATGAACTCGCCGATCACCGACCCTTACACGATCGACATCCTCCGCCCCTCGCTTGCGGCGGCGGACGAGCTGGCGAAACGGCTGGGCGGGTTGACGCTGGTGGACAGCGTGCTGACGCTGTCGAGCTTCGTGCCCAACGATCAGGAGGCGAAGCTCGCCGAGATCGCCGACGCGTCCAACATCCTGGCCGCGACGCTGACGCCGGGCAGCGCGCCGGCGCCGGTGACGCCGGACGGTTTGCGGCTGGCGGCGCGGACCACCGCGGCCCAGATCGCCCGTGCCGCGTCGCATCTGCCGCCCGACTCGCCGCTGCGCGCGATCGGCGAGGACCTGTCACGGCTGGCCGCGGCGCCTGATGCGGCGCTGATGGCGATGAACGCGGCGCTGGTGCGCTTCCTGCCGCCCGAGCTCGACCGGCTGCGGACGGCGCTCGACGCGCATCCGGTGACGGTGGCGGACGTGCCGCCGGACATCCGCCGCGACTGGCTGCTGCCCGATGGACGGGCGCGGGTGCAGGTGGTCGGTACGCCCCAGACGCGCGACAGCGGCGGGCTGCATGCGCTGGTGGACCAGGTCCGCCGGATTGCGCCGGATGCCGGTGGCGCGGCCGTCACCATTGTCGCCAGCGCGCAGACGATCATCGACGCGTTCCGCACCGCGGCGCTGTACGCGCTCGGCGCGATCGCCGTCATCCTCGCCATCTCGCTGCGCCGGGCGCGCGACGTGGCGCTGGTGATGGCGCCGCTGCTGCTGTCGTCGCTGCTCACCGTGGTGGTGCTGAAAGTGATCGGCACGCGGCTGAATTTCGCCAACATCATCGCGCTGCCGCTGCTGCTCGGCGTGGGGGTCTCGTTCAACGTCTATTTCGTGATGAACTGGCGCAAGGGCGCGCGCAGTTTTCTGGGCTCGGCCACGGCGCGGGCGATCTTTTTCTCAGCGCTCACCACCGGCACCGCGTTCGGCTCGCTGGCGCTCTCCGGCCATCCCGGCACGGCGAGCATGGGCGAGTTGCTGCTGATCAGTCTCGCCGACACCGTGATCGCGACCCTGGTGTTCGAGCCGACGCTGCTGCTCAGCCTGCGCCCGCCGCGGCGGCCTCTCCCACCGCCGCTCGCGTAGCCGGGCTCAGCAGCGCCGCCAGTTCGGCTTCGTGCTCGTAGTCGGGCATCAGCGCTGCCAGTGCCGCATCGCGTCGGGCGGCCGGGTGGAAATAGATTTCGTTTGATCCGTCGGGAAGGTTGGCCAGCAACCGCAGCAGCCGGTGCTCGGTCATGTGGCCGCTCCATGTCAGGCCGAATACGGCGTCCGGGGCCGCGACGCCGGCCGCGCGCGCCTGCCGGCGCAGCACGCCGCACCAGGCGTGCAACGCCCGCGCACCGACGCCCGCCCGCCCGCCGCACGCCGCCAGGACGCGCGGCGGCTCGGCCGGGACGCGGATGCGCGGCAGCCCGAACGTTTGCCCGATCCGCAGCAGCAGCCGCCCGACAGTCGGATGCAGGTGCATGTGCTTGTGCGCGTCGGCATGGTCGAGCACGAGGCCGGTCGCGGCGTAGGCGGCGAACTGCGCGGTGATCTCCGCTTCCAGTTGCCGGCGCGCCGGGAGCGAAAAAAAATAGCGCAGGCCGAGTCTTCGCTGATCGGAGGAAAACCAGCCGCGCGCATCGACCAGCGCCGGGATGTCGGCGGCCGGCAGCACCGCCCGGCCCTCGACCACCACCACATGCAGCCCGACGCGCAGCCTCGGCATCCGGCGCGCGCGGCGCACAGCGTCCTCCGCCGCCGCGCCGGCCACCATCAGGCTCGCATGCGTCAGCACGCCGTCGCGGTGCGCGCGCTCGATGCCCTCGTTCACCGAATCCGACAGCCCGAAATCGTCGGCCGTCAGGATGACGCGCCGATCCGGCATCAGGCGGCGGTCTGCCGCTCCCGCAGGAAATGGAAGAATTCGACGCCCTCGCGCAAACGCCGCCGCATCATCTGCGGGCTGCGCACCATCTCGCCCAGGATCGAGGCGATTTTCGGCGCACGGAAGTAGAAGCGCCGGTAGAACGTCTCGACGGAATCAAAGATTTCCGTGTGCGGCAGGTGCGGGTAATGCAGCGGCGCGATCTGGATGCCGTGGTCGTCCACCAGTTCGGCGTGCGCCGCATCGAGCCAGCCGTTCTCCACCGCCTGCTTGTGCAGGAACGTGCCGGGATAGGGCGCGGCGAGCGACACTTGCAGCGTGTGCGGGTTCACCTCGATCGCAAAGCGGATGGTCTCCTCGATCGTCTCGCGCGTCTCGCCGGGCAGGCCGAGGATGAAGGTGCCATGGATCTTTATGCCGAGGTCGTGGCAGTCTTTCGTAAACCGCTTCGCCACCTCGATGCGCATGCCCTTCTTGATGTTGTGGAGGATCTGCTGGTTGCCGCTCTCGTAGCCGACCAGCAGCAGCCGCAGCCCGTTGTCGCGCAGCACTTTCAGCGTCTCGCGCGGGACATTGGCCTTCGCGTTGCAGCTCCAGGTGACGCCGAGCCTGCCCAGCTCCCTCGCGATCGCCTCGGCGCGCGGCAAGTTGTCGGTGAACGTGTCGTCGTCGAAGAAAAACTCTTTCACCTGCGGGAAATATGACTTCGCCAGCCGGATTTCCTCGGCGACGTGGCCCGGCGAGCGGACGCGGTAGCGATGCCCGCCGACCGTCTGCGGCCAGAGGCAAAATGTGCAGCGGCTCTTGCAGCCGCGGCCGGTGTAGAGCGACACGTACGGATGCAGCAAATAGCCGATGAAATAGTCTTCCACGCGCAGGTCGCGCTTGTACACCTCGGTCACGAACGGCAGTTGATCCATGTCCTCCAGCATCGCGCGCTCGCGGTTGTGGACGATCGCGCCGTCCCGGCCGCGCCAGGTGATGCCGTCGATGGCGGCGAAGTCGCGGCCCTCCGCCACCTCCCTGATGGTGAAGTCGAACTCGTTGCCGGCCACGAAGTCGATCGGCGCGCCCTGGAGCAAACTCTCCTCCGGCTGCACCGCCACTTTCGCGCCGACGAAGCCGATGATGAGTGCCGGGTTGGCATCCTTCAGCGCCTGCGCCACCCGCACATCGGCCGCGAAGGACGGGCTGGAGGTGTGGATCACGCACAGATCGTAGGCGCGCGCTTCCGCCAGCACGCTCGGCAAGGTCGTCCCGCTCGGCGGCGCGTCGATCAGCCGGCTGCCTGGCACCAGCGCCGCCGGCTGCGCGAGCCAGGTCGGATACCAGAAACTGCGGATTTCCCGCCTGGCCTGGTAGCGCGAGCCGGCGCCCCCGTCGAAGCCATCGAAGGACGGCGGCTGCAGAAACAGCGTTTTCATCATGCCCGTTCGGTCCCCAACGGTTTGGGCGCGAGCGCCGCGCCGGCCTGCATATGGCGCCCGCGCCACTCCACCCGGTCGCCCATGTAGCTCGCCACCAGCACCGCCATCGACATGAGGTCGCGCAACGGCAGGTGCCAGAGGGTCGCGGACTCCTGCCCGAGCGCCCGGTCGATCGCCCGCGCCGCTCCCGCCCGCAGCAGCCATCCCGCCAGGAACAGCCCGGCCGCCCAGGCCGCGTCGCCCGACACTGCCACGGCCAGCAGCGCCCAGGCGAGCGGATACTGCACGGCGGAGGCCGCGAACCACAGCGGCGCGACGGCGCGGATGGTCCGCCCCCAGCGCAGTTCATGGCGGAACAGCTCGACGACCCCGGCCTCCGCCACGGTCGTCGCCGGCACGGTGGCGGCGAGCCGGACCGCCAGCCCCAGCGCCCGCACCTTGCGGCCAAGCAGGTTGTCGTCGGCCAGGTGGTCGCGCAGCGCGGCAAAGCCGCCGATCGCCGCCAGCGTCTCCCGCCGCAGGCCGACCGTCGCACCGAGCGCGTCTTCCCGCCCCAACGCCCGCCCCAGCAAGGCGCCGGGCAGGAACCCGTGCGCGATCGCGCTGGCACCGAGCCGCGCCGCCAGTGTGCGGCTCGCCGGCCGCCCGACATAGAGCGTCGTCACCAGCCCGGTCCCCGGCTGCTCCAGCGCCGCGGCGATGTGGCGCAGGTAATCGGGCGCGGCGTGGACGTCGCTGTCGGCGATCACCAACGCGTCATGCCGCGCCACCGGCAGCATGTTGATCAGGTTCGCGACTTTGCGGTTGCTGCCAAGCGCGCTGTCATCCACCACCACCGCGATGTCGCAGGCGGGGAAGCGCGCCCGCACGCGGCGCACCGCCTCCAGCGCCGGGTCGGCCGGGTCCTGCACGCCGAACACCACCTGGAAGCACGGGTAGTCCTGCGCGCAGGCGCTGGCCAGCGCCTCCTCCAGCAGCGGCTCGTCGCCGTAGAGCGGCTTCAGCACGCTGATCCCCGGCAGTTCCCGCGGCGCCAACCTGGGCGCGGCGCGGAACCGGCGGACCAGCACAACCCCGGTCCAGCTCAGCGCCAGGCCGGCCAGCATGAGCAATGCAGCGAGGAAAGCCAGCGCCGTCATCCGCTCAGGACAGTCCCGACTGCAGGTTCGCCACCTTGCGCTCCAGCGAGGCGATCAGCCGCTCCGGGCCGCCATGCGCCAGCAGACCGCGGAAATCCGACCGCTGCACGGCGACGCGGCTGATAGAGCCGTCCACCAACACGTCCACGACCTGCCATCCCGCCCCCGTCCGGCGCATCTGGTAGTCGATGCGCGTCGCGTCCCCGGAGCGCGGGACCAGTTTTGTGCCGACCACCAGGTCGCGGCCGACGCTGCGCGTGTTCGGCATGATCTCGAAATGCTGCCCGTTATAGCTGTCGAAATTGGCGACGTAGCTGGCGACCGTGTAGCGCGTGAACACGTCCAGCAGTTTTGCTTTCTCCGCCGGGGCGATCGACGGCCAGGACAGGCCCACCGACACTTGCAGGATTTCGGGCAGATCGAACGCTTTCTCGACCACCGGGCGAAGCGCCGCCGCCCGCTCGGCGAACGCCGCGCCGTGGCCGAGCCGCATGATCCGCAGCAGCGCGTCGTCGAGTTCGGCGACCGGCGCCGCCGGCCCCTCGGCCGCCCACGCGGCGGGGACGGCGGTGCCGGCCAGCAGCAGAAGCAGCGCGCGCCGCCTCATTGCCGGCGCGCCACGACAAAGGCGGCGAGGTCGCGCAGCAGCGCCGCCCGCGGGCCGAAACTGTTCAGATGCGCCGCCGCCTGCGCCGCCAGCAGGTCGGCCTGGGCCCGCGCCCGCTCGGTCCCCAGCACCGCCACCAGCGTCGCCTTGCCCGCCGCGGCGTCCTTGCCGGCGGTCTTGCCGGTCTCCTCGGTGGTGCCTTCGGCGTCCAGCAGGTCGTCGGCGATCTGGAACGCCGCCCCCAGGTCGCGGCCATAGGCGGCCAGCATCATCCGCTGCATCGGCGCGGCACGGCCGAGGATGGCGCCGGCCTCGGCGCTGAACTGGATCAGCCGCCCGGTCTTGAGCGCCTGCAGGCGGACGATCTGCTCCACCGTGAGGGCCTCTCCCTCCGCCAGCATGTCGATCATCTGCCCGCCTGCCATCCCGCGCGCTCCCGCCGCCAGCCCCAGCGCGGCCACCAACTCGCAGCGCGCCTCAGGATTGGAGTGCGTGTCGGGTTCCGCCAGCACCTCGAACGCGCGGGCCTGCAATGCGTCCCCGGCGAGGATCGCCGTTGCCTCGTCGAATGCGATGTGGGTGCTCGGCTTGCCACGGCGGAGGTCGTCGTCGTCCATCGCCGGCAGGTCGTCATGCACCAGGGAATAGGCGTGCAGCATCTCGATCGCGGCCCCGACACGGGCGGCGCAGCGCCGGTCTACCTTGAACAGCGCCGCCGTCTCGACCGCCAGGAAGGCGCGCAGCCGCTTGCCGCCGCCCAGGGTCGCGTAGCGCATCGCCTCGGCCAGCCGCGCCTCCGCCCCGGCCGGCCGCGCCAGCAGGTCGTCGAGCGCCGCTTCGACCTCGCCGGCCACCCGCGCCATCGCGACCGGCAGGGTCTGCCGTCCGGTCGTTGCGCTCAACTGTGACGCCATACGCCGCCTTCCCCGCCCGCGCAGCGGCGCCTGCACGGCCGCCATCCGGGCGCAGGCTACCGCTTCTGTGGGATTCCTGCCATATCCGGCGCGCCCTCGGCCACACGATGCGCCGCCGGGGGCGTCAAAGCATTGCGGCCGGCGTTACGGACGACATATCGCCATGCTGCGCGGTTGCCCGCGGGCGGATCGGTCGAGCATTGGAGGAGAGCATGTTGCGGGTGATCCTGGCCCAGCCGCGCGGCTTCTGCGCCGGGGTGGAGCGCGCGATCGAGATCGTGGAGCGGGCGCTGAGGAAATTCGGCCCGCCGATCTACGTCCGTCACGAGATCGTGCACAACCGTCACGTCGTCGAGGATTTGCGCCGCCGCGGCGCCGTGTTCGTGGATGAACTCGCCGAGATCCCGGCCGGCGGCATGACCGTGTTCAGCGCCCACGGCGTTGCCAGGCGGGTCGAGGAACTGGCCCGCGAGCGCGACCTGCCGGTGATCGACGCCACCTGCCCGCTGGTGGCAAAAGTTCACAACCAGGGCCGCCGCTATGCCGCCCAGGGACGCGAGATCGTGCTGGTCGGCCATGCCGGCCATGCCGAGGTGGAGGGCACCATCGGCCAGGTGCCGGGCACGGTGCATCTGGTGCAGACACCCGAGGACGTGACGACACTGCAACCTGGCACGCCCGACCGGATGGCCTATATCACCCAGACCACGCTTTCCGTCGATGACACGCGCCACGTCATCGCCGCGCTCAAGCAGCGTTTCCCGGACATCATCGGACCGGACGTCCGCGACATCTGCTACGCCACGCAGAATCGCCAGCAGGCGGTGCGCGAACTGGCGGCTGTGGTGGACGTGATCCTGGTGGTGGGCAGCCGCAACAGCTCCAACTCCAACCGGCTGTGCGAGATCGGCCGCGACCTCGGCAAGCCGAGCTACCTGATCGACGACGCGACCGCATTGCAGCCGGGGTGGTTTGACGGAGTCGGCGCGGTCGGGCTGACCGCCGGCGCCTCGGCGCCGGAGACGCTGGTGCAGGGCGTCATCGACGGCCTGCGCCGGTTCGGCGAGGTCGAAGTCTTGGCGCTGGACGGCGTGGCCGAGGACGTGCGGTTCCGCCTGCCGCCCGAAGTCGCCGACGTCGCCTGACGATTGCAAGAAAGGAATTTGAGATGGCCGTTCCGCTGAACCAGGCGCTGCGCGTCGGAGCCTATGTCGTCAAGCAGCACCTGCTGGGCCGGCGGCGCTATCCGCTCGTCTTGATGCTGGAGCCGCTGTTCCGCTGCAACCTTGCCTGCCCCGGCTGCGGCAAGATCGACTACCCGCCGGAAATCCTCAACCAGCGCCTCTCGGTCGCCGACTGCCTGCGGGCGGTCGATGAATGCGGCGCGCCGGTGGTCGCGATCGCCGGCGGCGAGCCGCTGCTGCACAAGGAAATGCCGCAGATCACCGCAGGCATCCTGGCGCGCGGAAAATTCGTCTATCTCTGCACCAACGCCCTGCTGCTGGAAAAAAAGCTCGACCAGTACAAGCCGCACCGCAACTTCGCCTGGGACGTGCATCTCGACGGCGACCGGGAGATGCACGACCGCGCGGTGGACCGGCAAGGCGTGTTCGAGCGTGCCGCGCGCGCGCTCCAGGCGGCGAAGGCGCGCGGCTTTCGCGTCTGCATCAACACCACGCTGTTCGACGGCGCCGATCCCGCGCGGGTCGCGGGATTCCTCGACGACGTGACCGCGCTCGGCATCGACGGGGTGATGATCTCCCCGGGCTACGCCTACGAGCGCGCGCCGGACCGCGAGCACTTCCTCAACCGGCGCAAGGCGAAGCAGCTGTTCCGCGACATCTTCCGCCGCGGCCGCGGGCACGGCTGGAAGTTCAACCAGTCGGCGCTGTTCCTCGACTTTCTGGCCGGCAACCAGCGCTATCTCTGCACGCCCTGGGGCAAGCCGACGCGCAACGTGTTCGGCTGGCAGCGGCCCTGCTATCTGCTCGGCGAGGGTTATGCCGGCAGCTTCAAGGAGCTGATGGAAACGACCGACTGGGACCGCTACGGCACCGGCAACTACGAGAAATGCGCCGACTGCATGGTGCATAGCGGCTACGAGGCGACGGCGGTGGTCGATGCGGTGCGCAAGCCCTGGAAAATTGTCGCGGCGGCGCTGCGCGGCCCGCGCACCGAGGGGCCGATGGCGCCGGAAATTCCGCTCGATCGCCAGCGCCCGGCCGAATACGTGTTCAGCCGCCACGTGCAGGACGTGATGGCGCGGCTACGCCATGGCGGCGGCGGCGGCGCGGACAGCGCCGCTGCCGCGGAGGATGTCGTGGACGCGGCCGACTAGCGCCGTCCGCGCCGCCGCCGCGGCGCGCGCAAGCACCAGCAGCCCGCCGATCTGACCGGGCGAGGCGAGCAGCGTCGCGGCTATGCGTCGGGCGCGCAGCGCGCCCTGATCGTCCAGTGCCACCAGCGCGAGCGGCGGCAGGTCCAGGGATGCCGGGTCGCACACCGCGCGCAGCACGGCGAACGGCAGCGCGTGCCGCGCTGCCACGCGCGCGACGGCGCCGCTTTCCAGGTCCACGCCGGCGGCGCCGCTGGCCGCGAACAGCCCGGCCTTGGCCTCGCGCCGCGCGACCGGCGCCGCCGCCGCCGCCAGCGTGGCGCACGACCAGCCGCCGAAGGCGGCGGCAAGCGCCGCATCGGTCGGATATGTGCCGCCGGCATCCGTCACCACGCGCGGCACCAGCAGCGCGCCCGCCTCCAGCGCCGGGTCCAGCCCGCCGCACAGACCAAAACTGACGAGCGCCGTGGCGCCCCGCGCCACGCAGCGTTCGGCCGCCGCCTCGGCGCCGGCCGGCAGCCCGCCGCCGGCCTCGGCCTCGCCCAGCCGCGCCGCAAGGCGAGCCTCGGCGACAAGCCCGGTCACCAGCCCCGGCACATGCGGGGCACACCAATCCGCGTTTCCCATTGGCCCTACCCTTGCACTGCGCGGCACTGCGATGGCAAGCCAGGATTGCCCACGGGCGGGCGGAGGAGCGCGAAAGATGGACCTGGGGATCACGGGGCGGCGGGCGCTGGTCTGCGCCGCCAGCAAGGGGCTCGGGCGGGCCTGCGCAATGGCGCTGGCGCGCGAGGGCGTCGCGGTCACCATCATCGCCCGCACCGCCGAGACGCTGGAACGCACCGCCGCCGACATCCGTGCCGCGACCGGCGCCCCCGTCACCGCCGTCGCCGGCGACATCACCACCGCTTCCGGCCGGCAAGCGGCGCTCGCCGCCTGCCCCGACCCGGACATCCTGGTCAACAACGCCGGCGGCCCGCCGCCCGGCGATTTCCGCGACTGGGATCGCGAGCACTGGCTGCGCGCACTGGACGCCAACATGCTGACGCCGATCCTGCTGATCCGCGCCGTGATCGACGGCATGGTCGCGCGCCGGTTCGGGCGCGTCGTCAACATCACCTCGGCCGCCGTGCTGTCGCCGATCGCGCAGCTCGGCCTCAGCAACGGCGCGCGCACCGGCCTGACCGGCTTCATCGCCGGCATGTCGCGCCAGGTCGCCCGCCACAACGTCGCCATCAACAATCTGCTGCCGGGCGCCTTCCTGACCGACCGGCTGCGCGGCATCGCCGCGGCGGAGGCGGCGAAGAGCGGGCGCGACGCCGACGCCGTGCTCGCCGAGCGGGGCCGTGGCAACCCGACCGGGCGCGTCGGCGACCCGGACGAGTTCGGCGCCGCCTGCGCGTTCCTGTGCAGCGCGCATGCCGGCTACGTCGTCGGCCACAACCTGCTGATCGACGGCGGCGCTTCCAACGCCACGTTCGCCTGAACCCCGATGCTGCGGCGGCGCAGCCTGCTGGGCGCGGCGCTGGCGTCCGCGGGCGTGCCCGCCGCCCGCGCCGGCACGCCGGAGCGCACGCTGCGCGTCGCCTGGCGCGACGCCATTCCCGATCTCGACCCGTACCGCAACCAGCTCCGCACCGGGTTCGTGCTGGCGCACCATGTCTGGGACTGCCTGGTCGATCGCGATCCGCAGACGTTCCAAATTCGCCCACTGCTCGCCACCGCATGGCGGCAGGAGGGCAACACCACGCTGCGGTTCACGCTGCGGCCGGACCTGCGGTTCCACGACGGCTCGCCGTGCGGGCCGGAGGATGTCGCCTACACCGTCGCAACCGTCCTGGCCGGCAACGGCATCGCCGTCCCGTCCCTGTTCGGCTGGCTCGCCGGGGCGGAGGCGGCGGATGCGACGACGGTGCGCCTGAAGCTGCGCGAGCCGTTCCCGGCGGCGCTGGAATATCTTGCGATGGTGCTGCCGATCCTGCCGCGCGCCTATCGCGAGCGCGTCGGCCCGCAAAACTTCGCGGCGGCGCCGGTCGGCACCGGGCCGTATCGCCTGGTCGCTTCGGACGCGGACGGCCGCATCCTGCTCGAACGCTTTCCCGGCTATTTCGCCGACGGCCCGAAATCCCGCCCCGCGATCGGCCGCATCGCCATCCGCGCGGTGGCGACGCCGCTCGACGAGTTGACCCGATTGCTGGCCGACCGGGCGGATTGGATCTGGGAAATCGGGCCGGGGGCGTTCGCGGCGGTGGCGCAGGCGAAGGGGCTGACGGCGCTGCGCGGCGATTCGATGCGGCTCGGCTACCTCTCGATCGACGCCGCCGGACGCAGCGGCGCCGGCAATCCGCTGACGGAGGCGAACGTGCGGCAGGCGATCTGCCATGCCATCGACCGCGACGCGATCGCGCGGCGGCTCGGCGTGGTGGCGGCACGGGTGCCCGACACGCCCTGCTATCCGACCCAGTTCGGCTGCGACGCCGCCGCCGCGGTGCGCCACCCGTACGATCCGGCACGGGCGCGCGCGCTGCTCGCCGCGGCGGGGCATGACGGTGGGTTCGCGACCGAACTGGTGTCCTACGTGCTGCCGGAGGTGGGCCGTGCGGTGCGCGGCGACCTGCAGGCGGTGGGCATCGCCGCCGAGCTGGTGCAGTTGCCGACCGACGCGGCGCTCGCCCGCGCCGAGGCGGGACGTGCGCCGCTGTTCCTCGGTTCGTGGGGCAGCTACTCGATCAACGACGTGGCGGCGATCCTGCCGCAGTTCTTTGGCGGCGGGCCGCTGGACTACGCCCGCCTGCCGGAGTTGCAGGCGCTGATCGCCGAGGCGGGCCGCAGCGACGATGTCGATTTGCGGCGCCTGCTCTACGCGCGGGCGATCCACATGATCACCGCGCAGGCGCTGTGGCTGCCGCTGCACACCTACGCGGCCACCTACGGAATGACGAGCAGCCTCGATTTCCGCCCGTCCGCCGACGAACTGCCGCGCTTCTACCTCGCCAGCTGGAAGTGACCGCGAGCGGGGCTCAGGTGATGCCGGGCACTCGCGCACCGGGCGGCAGGCACAGCGCGGCCAGTTCGAGCGCGCGCCGCAGCGCCAACTCGCCGGCCCGCTCGCGCCGCTGTGCCGCCCAGCGCCGCACGCCGTCGTGGATCAATGCGCCGAGCCCGTGCTGGTACAGCCAAAGGCTGTTCTGCTGTCCGTGGAAGCCCGGCTCGCCGGCCATCTTCCCCCACGGGCGGAAGCCGCTTCCCAGCCCGATGCCGAACACGTTCGGCAGCGCGCCGCCGCCCTGGACGCGCAGGTGCGCATCCGCGTCGACCGCCGCGCCGCTGCGCGCAAGCGGGATGCGCCGACCGTCGGCGGCATAGACCGGCACGGTCGTCAGCCGATAGCCGAGCGCCGGCACGATCAAATCCGCCGCGTCCAGCAGTCCGTGCAGCGCCTGCGCATCCAGCGAGGCGAGCGGCACGGCGACGACCCGCTCCTCCGCGCCTGCCTCGCCCAGCCCGTGCATGCGCCGCCACAATGCGCGCCCGTCGCCGCGCAGGCCGCCGAGGCGATGCACGCGGCCGGTCGCCGGACAGACATCCGCTTCGGAAAAGCCGTAGCCGTCGTCTGCCGCATCGGCGCGCGACGGATAGAACACGCGCGGCGCGTTGCGATAGAGGATGTGCAGGCCCGCGCGTTCGAACGACACCTCGGGCATGCGCTCCAGCAGTGTCCACGCGGCGGAAAGGGCGCTGTGCGATCCGCCGAGGATCACCGCTTGCGGCTGCCGGCAATGCGCGAGCCTCGCGGCGACCGGCGTTGTCCCGCCGGCGGCCAGCAGGCAATCGCTCGGCACGATCTGGTGCCGCCAGCGATTGAGCCAGATGCCCGGATGCAGTTCGGGCGCCTGCCAGCCAGCCGACTGGTGCCCGCCGAGTGCCACCACCGCACTGGCAGCGCGCAGCCAGTGCAGGTGGCCTTGCCGGTCCATCAGCTCGGCCGCGACGCTGCCGTCGCGACACAGTCGCAAGCCCAGCACGTGCATCCCCGCCAGGAAGCAACTGCGCGCGTGGCGCTCGACCTCGGCCGCCAGCATCTCGCCCAGCCGCGCGAGAAAGCGCCCGACCAGCGCGAGCGGCGGCAAGGCGCCACGATACGCCTTCAACGCCCGTGCCGCCGGGTCGTCATGCAGGGCGACGAGCGCCGGTTCCGGGTCCGGTCCGTTCAGGCATTCGAGGAACGTTCCGCCGAGCGTATCGGCATTAAGTGCATAGCACCCGACCGTGCCGCCCATCGCGTCCTGCCGATCGACGATGGCAACGCCACGGTCCAGCCACGCACCCAGCGCGCCGCTTGCCGCCGCCCAGGCGAGCGGACCGGTGCCGCCCGGTCCGGCGCCCAGGATCATCGTCTCGAACATGACCAACCGCCATCGTGATTGCGTTTGCGCCGCGCGCCGATATGTCCCTTGGGGTGCCAGGTCACGCAGCGGCATCTCCTCGACCAGCATGCCCGCCGCAGGCGGTGCGTCGCGTCGACGCGACTGCCGCCAACTGCTTAGTTGCAAGCTGTAGGACGCATTTCTTGGCAGGAAAGTTCGGGCTTGGCGCAAGTATGTGCGTCACTCCCAAGTGACAGCACCGTGTCGTCCGATCGCCTACGCTGCGTTGAGCACGGCTGTTGCGGCGTCCAGCACGAGGTTTGTGAAAATGTTTGACATAAAGACCATTGCGCGCCGCGTCCCCAGCTTCCTGCGGCCCAATTGGCGGCGGTCTTATTCGCAGGAGGGCGAGGATCTCGTGCTCAACACGTTCTTCGGCTACGCGTTCAGCGGTGTCTATGTCGATATCGGCGCGCACGATCCGCTGGCATGGTCGAACACGAAGAAGCTCGCCGAGCTCGGATGGTGGGAACTCGACATCGATCCGATGCCCGGCACGGCGGCGAAGTTCAAGAGGTATCGACCGCGCGACATTTGCCTGGAGGTCGCCATCGACATCGGCGGCGGCAAGGAGAAGCTAAACTACTGGATGTTCGAGCAGGAGCCGCGCTGGAACTGCCTCGCGCCGAGCGAGCCGGTGAACACGCGCGACGGGCAGACGTTCCGCCCGAGCCGATGCATCGAGGTGCCGACGATCACGATTGCCGAAGCATTGCTGCGCGCCGGACTGCCGCGCGTCGATCTGGTCAATCTCGACATCGAGGGCGGCGAGGAACACATCCTGCGCCACTGGCCGTGGGACCGTTTCGCGCCGACCGCGATCTGCGTCGAGATCATCGGGCGGCCGGCGGCCGAGGTGGCGCACATCCCGCTGACGCATTTCCTCGCCGAGCATGGCCTGGTGTTCGCGTCCCAACTCGTTTCGTCGGTGATCTACCTCGAACGCGGCTTCCTTGCGCGCAGCTATCCCAGGCCGAACATGGTGGACGGCAAGCCTGGCAATCCGCTGGGCTGGTCCGCCTGAACGCGGTCAGCCGATCCGCAGCAGCCGTGGGCCGTGGCTGTGCAGCCAGGCGACCGCCGCGTCGGTGTGCGGCGTCAGTTCGCTCACCAGCGCCCAGAAATGCCGCCCGTGGTTCATGTGCCGCAGATGCGCCACTTCGTGCGCGGCGACATACTCCTGCACGTGCGGCGGCGCCATCACCAGGCGCCAGCTGAACGCGAGGTTGCGGCTGGCCGCACAACTGCCCCAGCGGCTGCGCGTGTCCTTGACCGTAATGCGCCGCGGCGTGAGTTGCGCCAGTTCCGCCTTCTGCGCAACCAGGGCGGAAAAGCGGCGCCGCGCCTCGGCGCGGAAGAAATCGGCGACGCGGCGGGGCAGGAACGAAACCTGGCCGGACACCAGGATCTCGCCTCCCTCCACACGCACGCCGCCGCGCATTCCGGCTGCGTGACGGATGCGATGCTCGACGCCGTGCAGCGGCACCACGGCGCCGTCGGCGAAGGGCACCGGGCCGGGCAGCGCCGCCAGCCGTTTCGCGACCCACTCGGCGTGGTTCATCAGCAGCGCCACGCCGGCCGTCCGTCCGGTCCGCGGCGGCAGCGTCACCACCACCGCGCCGCCGCGCGGATCGATGCGCAGGCTGACCCGCCGCGCGCGCCGGCTGCGCCGCCATTCGACGCGTGCCGGGCCGCCGGGAAGACTCAATATTTCCGAAGCTGCCGGATCCATGCACAATCAGATTGGCCTGTTCCGGCGCGCCGGGCAACCGCTCTGCTTGCATGGCGCCGGCGCCGGCGCCACGGCAGCGCGGAAACGGGCGGAGGACGGGGACATGGATCGCGAGGTGACGCTGCAACTGCCGCTCGACCGCTGGGAGGGGCCGTTCGAGCCGGCGGAGCAGAGCGCGGCGCTGGCCGCGCTGGAGGCCGGGCAGGTGCTGGCGCTGCCGCTGCTCGCGTTTTCGCTGCTGGCGGTGGAGCGCGCGCTGCTGGGCGCCGAGGCGCTGGATCGGACGCGCAAGAACATCAGCCGCGACCCCGCGACCGGCGCCGTCCACGGCACCGCGCTGGCCGGCGAGGAGCGGGCGCGGCTGGCCGGCATGCTCGGCCGGTTCGGCGACCAGGCGGAGGCGCTGGTCCGCGCGCTGCTGCCGCGCTACGCCGCATCGCTGGAGCGGGCACGCACCAGCTTCCGCCCGGCCGAGATCGCCGGACGCAGTTCCGCGCCGCGCAAGGACGATGCGCGGCTGCACGTGGACGCGTTCCCGACCCGCCCGATGCGCGGCCGGCGCATCCTGCGCCTGTTCGCCAACGCGGCGTCCGACGGGGCGCCGCGCGACTGGCGCGTGGGCGAACCGTTTTCCGAGTTTGCCGCCAAATTCTTCCCGCGCGTGCGCGGCCCGCTGCCCGGGCAGGGCTGGCTCATGCAGCGGCTGCAGCTCACCAAGGGACGGCGGGCCGCTTACGACTTCCTGATGCTCGGGCTGCACGACGCGGCCAAGCTGGACGAGGACTACCAGGCGCATGGGCCGGCAACCGCGGTGTCGTTCCCGGCCGGCACGGTCTGGCTCTGCTTCACCGACGCGGTCCTGCACGCCGCGATGGCCGGGCATTGCGCGCTCGAACAGACGTTTTACGTCCCGGTGGCGGCGATGGCGCAGCCGGAGCAGGCGCCGCTGCGCATCCTGGAACGGCTGGCGGGGCGGCCACTGGCGTGAGCGCGGCGCTGCGCCGAGCCTGAGTTTTCGGGCCGGCCGCTACGCCGTCCCTCGCCGCTTGGCGTAGTGGCGGTGCGCCTTCGCCCGGTTGCCGCAAGCCGCCATCGAGCACCAGCGGCGGTTGCCGCCCTTGCTTTCGTCGAGGAACATCCAGCGGCACTGCGGATTGGCGCATTGCCGCACGCGGCCGAGCCGCGGCCCGGCCAGCAGATCGCCGGCCGACCAGAGCACCGGGGCGAGCGCCAGGACCGGGTCCGGCTCCGCCCCTGCCGGCAACTGCCACAGCAGGCCGCCCGCCGCGCCACGCAGCAAGGCGCGAGCCGGGGCCGCCGCGAGCGCCGCGTTGAGCGCGCCTAGGTCGGCCGGCGCCGGCGCCGAACCCTCAATTGCTGCGGAAAAGCTGCGGAACAGTGCCTCCCGCAGCGCGATGACATCGGCAAACAATGCAGTGTCCGCCGCCGGGCGCGCCTGCCGCCATGCCCCCATGCGGCGCAGCGCCTCGGCATCCCACAGCCGCGTGCCCTCGCACCACGCCCAGAACTCGGCCGGAGCCCGCAGCGTTTCGGTCGGCGAGGCGGTGCCGCGCCAGAACTTCGTGTTGACGAAGCCGAGCGCGAGGTCGTCTTGCGGTCCGCGCAGGAGCAGCCGCACCGCCTCGGCCGCCGGAGGTCTGGTCATGCCCGAGTTCTAACCTCCAACGGGGTTGACAACAAGGCGCCGGTCCGGCAGTCTCTAACCGTTAATCAGGTTAGGTGGGAGGCAAATCATGCTCGATCACGTATCCATCGGCGTCCGCGATCTCGGGGCGGCGGGGCGGTTCTACGACGCGGTGCTGACGCCGCTCGGCTATGCGCGGCTGTTCAGTTCGGAGGAATCGCTGGGCTACGGCAGCGACGCGCCGATGCTCTGGGTCAGCGCCACCGACCGGCCGGTGCCGGCCGATCCGCGTTCCGGCCTGCACATCTGCTTCGCCGCGCCGACCCGCGCCAGCGTCGATGCCTTCCACGCCGCCGCCCTCGGCGCCGCTGGCCGCGACAACGGCAAGCCGGGCCTGCGCGGCGATTACGGTCCGGACTACTACGCCGCCTTCGTCATCGACCCGGACGGCTACCGTCATCGAGGCGCATTGCGGCGCCGCCGCGTAGGCACCATCAAGCGGACGCGGGACCGCCCCGTGCCGCCCGCGTCAGCCGCATCAGTTCCGCCCGGACCTGAAGCGGCTCGCTGGCCGGCGCGGCCCAGGCCAGCCGCACCGTCCGCTCGTCGCGGGCCAGGTCGCAGCCGTCCACGTCCGCCGCCACCATGCGCCACGCGCCCGCAACCCCGCCTTCGTGCCGGCCGAGGGCCGCCATCGCGTCGGCATGGTCGGCGTTGCAGTGCGCGATGATGTCCGCCTCGGCCGCCGCGATCGCGGCGACCGCTTGCGGGTCCGGCGTGAGGTCGGCGCGCCGCAGCCGGTTCGCCCGCGCGAACCCGCCGACGAACAGCGCGCCAAGCGGGGCGATGCGCCAGAGGTGGAAGTCGGCGAAGTCGGCATAAAGCGCGCCATAGGGATGCACCGCCAGCCAGCGCGCCTTCAGCGCCGCATCTTCGACCATCTCGGCCAGCCCGGTCACCGTCACGCGCGGCGCCGTCTGCGGGTTCGGCCCCTCCGCCGCGCCCGCGACCATGACCGCGCAGCGCGGTTCCGCCCGCAGGTGCCGCGTGTGCTCGGACAAATTTGACAGCAGCATCAGAACGGACAAATCGGCAGCGCAGGCCGGCGTCACCAGGCTGGCAAAGGGCTGCCCGTCGGCGCTGCTCGCCAGGGTTCCCGCCCGCGCCGCCCGCAGCAATTTTCGCGCCGTCCAGGCCGGTGCCTCGGTCGGCTCGGCCATGATTTGTTCACCTTCCATCCTCGTTGCGCCATAGTCGCGCGCCATATGACGGGCAGCAGCGCGCGGCCACAAGGAGATGCCTGATGAAGCAGACCATCGCCCTGGTCGATGACGACCGCAACATCCTCACCAGCGTGTCGATGACGCTGGAGCAGGAGGGATTCCCGGTCCGCACCTACACGGACGGCGAGAGCGCGTTGCAGGGCATGATCGCGCGGCCGGTCGATCTCGCCGTGCTCGACATCAAGATGCCGCGCATGGACGGCATGGAGCTGCTGCAGCGCCTGCGCCAGCGCAGCTCGCTGCCGGTGATCTTCCTGACCTCGAAGGACGAGGAGGTGGACGAGGTGATGGGCCTGCGCCTCGGCGCCGACGACTACATCACCAAGCCGTTCAGCCAGCGCCTGCTGCTGGAGCGCATCCGCGCCCTGCTGCGCCGCAACGAGAGCGGCCGCGCCGAAGGCTCCGGCGCCACCCCCGCCGGCGTGATCGTGCGCGGCGACCTGGTGCTCGACGAGACCAAGCACCAGTGCAACTGGCGCGGGCGCGACATCCAGCTCACCGTCACCGAGTTTCTGCTGGTCAAGGCGCTGGCGGCGCGGCCGGGCATGGTGAAGTCCCGCGACCAGCTGATCGACGCCGCCTATGGCGAGAACATCTACGTGGACGACCGCACCATCGACAGCCACATCAAGCGCGTGCGCAAGAAATTCCGCGCGGCCGACGACGGCTTCAACCAGATCGAGACGCTTTACGGCATCGGCTACCGCTACAAGGACGCCTGAGGAGGCGCCTCATGCCCGACAGCGGGACACTCCCCGTCGCACTGCAGGAGGCGCCGCCGCGCCCGGCCTCGTCGCGGCGCCTGTCCTCGCTGCTGCGGCGCATCCTGCTGGTCAATCTGGTGCCGCTGGCGCTGCTGCTGGCCGCCCTGCTCTACCTCGACCAGTACCAGAACGGGCTGCTCGCACGCCGAGGTGACGGCGCTGCGCGAGCAGGCCAGCATCTATGCCGGCGCGCTCGGCCAGAGCGCCGTGCGCGAGGACGACGCCGGCAAGCCGCATCTCGCCCCCGACCTCGCCCGCCCGCTGCTGCGCCGCCTGACCGAGCCGACGCCGAGCGCGCAGGCGCGCGTCTATGACCCGGAAGGCCAGCTGATCGCCGACAGCCGCGTGCGCGAGGGCGCCGGCGGCGCGGTGGTCACCGAACCGCTGCCGCCCGCGGTCGATCGCGGCGAGGTGCTCGGCACCATCGGCCACGTCTATGACCGCGTGCTGGCCTGGCTGCCGCACGAGGGCCAGGGTCCGGTGCTGGACACCGGCCCCTCGGCCGCCGGGCCGGACTGGCAGCCGGACGTCCGCGAGCAGCTGAAGCTGACCGGCGCCAGCCAGGGCAAGGAGATGCCGCCCTACATCAGGCGCACGCAGGACGACCGGCTGCTGGTCACGGTGTCCGAGCCGGTGCTGCGCAACCACCAGACGGTCGGCATCGTGCTGCTGACGCGCGAGGCGCGCGAGGTGGACGACAGCCTGCTGGCGGTGCGGCTGTCGATCCTCGGCCTGTTCGCGCTGGCGCTGGGCCTGACCGTGATGCTGTCATGGTATCTCTCGCTGACCATCGCGCGGCCGATCCTGCGGCTGGCGCGGGTGGCCGAGCAGATGCGCGAGGGCCGCGGGCGCGCCGGCGCGGTGCCTGCCGTGCTGCTGCAACGCCAGGACGAGGTGGGCGAACTCGCCGACGCGCTGGCCGCCTCGGCCCGCGCGCTGTGGGACCGCATGGATGCGATCGAGCGGTTCGCCGCCGATGTCGCGCACGAAATCAAAAACCCGCTGACCTCGATCCGCAGCGCCATCGAGACGCTGCGGCGCATCGACGATGCGGTCAAGCAGCGCCACCTGCTCGGCATCATCGGCGCAGACGTGGCGCGGCTCGATCGGCTGATCAGCGACATCAGCGACGCCTCGCGCATCGACGCGGAGCTGTCGCGCGCGGCGCTCGAGCCGGTCGATCTGGCGCCGATCCTGCACACGCTCGCCGAAATCCACGAGACGACGCGCGACGAATGCGCCCCGCGCATCGAGGTGGCGCCGCCGGAGGGGCGCTGCGTGGTGCAGGGCGTGGAGAGCCGCGTGGTGCAGGTGCTGCGCAACCTGATCGGCAACGCGGTGTCGTTCTCGCCGGGCGGCGGGCGCATCTGCCTTGCGGCGCGCGAGGCCGGGCCGGTGGTCGAGATCACCGTCGATGACGAGGGGCCGGGCATCCCTCGAGGCGCAAGCTCGAGCACATTTTCGACCGGTTTTACACCGAGCGTCCGCAGGGCGAGCAGTTCGGCCACCATTCCGGCCTCGGGCTGTCGATCAGCCGGCAGATCGTGAGGCGCTCGGCGGGCGCATCGCGGCCGAGAACCGCCGCGACGCCGAGCGGACGCGTGGCCGGCGCCCGCTTCGTCGTGCGCCTGCCGCGTGCGGCCTGAGCGGGAACGTCGCGTGTCGGGGCACGTTCGGCCGGCATGACCACCGCCGCACCGCCACCGGGCCGCGCCGATGATGCCGGGCGGCAAGACGACCATTCGGTCGAGGTGGCGCGGCAGGAGGTCGCGCACGCGCATCCAGGGGCGGCCACGATCGCGCTGGTCACGCTCGCGATGCTGGCGGTGTTCTACACGCTCTATTTCGCCGCCGGCATCCTGCTGCCGCTGCTGTTCGCCATCGTGTTCACGCTGCTGCTGGCGCCGGTCAAGCGCGTGCTGACCGACCAGGTGCGGCTGCCGGCGATGCTGGCCTCGCTGCTGCTCATCCTCCTGCTGTTCGTCGTGATGCTGGCGGTGGTGTACGCGCTCGCCCTGCCGGCGTCCAACTGGGTCGGCAAGGCGCCCGACAGCCTGCAGCAGCTGCAGCAGCGGCTCGGCTTCATCCGCGGGCCGATCAACTTCCTGCGGCACGGCATGGAGCAGGTCGAGCACGCCATGCAGCCGGCACCGCCGCAGGGGCAGCAGACCGTGACGGTGCAGTCGCAGAGCGGGTTCAGCGGCGTCGGGCTGTTCGTGCTGCAGGGCACGCGCGCCGCCATGGGCCAGCTGTTCACCATGGCGATCATGCTGTTCTTCCTGCTGTCGTCCGGCGATTTGCTGCTGCGCCGGCTGGTGGAAATCCTGCCGACCTTCGGCGAGAAGCGGCAGGTGGTGGAGATCGCGACCGAGATCGAGCGCAACGTCTCCGGCTGGCTGCTGACCATCACGGCGATGAACCTGCTGGTGGGGACGGCCAACGGCGTGCAGATGTGGGTGCAGGGCATGCCGGACCCGCTGCTGTGGGGCACGCTGGCGTTCCTGCTGAACTATGTCCCGATCCTCGGCCCGTTCACCGGCATCGTGATTTTCTTCTTTGTCGGCCTGTTCAGCAAACCGGAGATCTGGCAGGCACTGATCCCGCCCGCGATCTACCTCGCGATCCACACCGTCGAGGGCGAGACGGTCACGCCGATGCTGCTGGCGCGGCGGTTCACGCTCAACCCGGTGCTGGTGATCCTGTCGCTGTTCTTCTGGAACTGGCTGTGGGGCGTGCCGGGGGCGTTCCTCTCGGTGCCGCTGCTGGCGATCACAAAAATCGTGGCCGACCGTATCCCGGCACTCACGCCGCTAGGCCACCTGCTCGGCGGCCCGCCGCGTGAAGCTCCCGCCCGTGCGGCTTCGGACGCCGCTTCGCCGGGGTAGCGCATCACGCCCCCTGGAAAGACCCCTTCCATTGCCTCTTGGCACACGCCACATTCTCGCCTCATGCAGGTGCATGGAAGCTGCGCCGCGAGGGATGGGGCGGGAGTATTGCTGCTGGGGCCCCCGGGCGCCGGCAAGTCCGATCTGGTGCTGCGGCTGCTGGACCGCGGATTCGTGCTGGTGGCGGACGACCGGGTGGAGATCGCCGACGGGCTGGCGCGGCCGGCCGAGGGGCTGGCCGGATTGCTGGAGGTGCGCGGCCTCGGCATCGTCCGGCTGCCCTACGTCGCGCCGGTGCGTCTGGCGCTCGCGGTGGCGCTGGGCGCCGCCGGCGCGCGCCTGCCGGCGCCGGCGCGCTACGACCGGGCGGACCTGCCGCTGCTGCGGCTCGACGCCGCCGCGCCGTCGGCCGCCGCGGCGGTCGCGCTCGCGCTGGATTGCGCCGCCGGCCGCGTCGGCCAGGTCGCCGGGGCGTTCGCATGAGTGCCGCCGCGGCGCCGCGCCAGGTGGTGCTGGTCAGCGGCCTGTCCGGGGCCGGCAAGTCCTCCATTCTGCGGGCGCTGGAGGATGTCGGGTTCGAGGCGGTGGACAACCCGCCGCTGCCGATGATCGAAGCGCTGGTCGGCCGCGCCGATCCCGGTGTCGCGCGCCGTCTCGCCGTGGGCGTCGATGCGCGCTCGCGCGGCTTCGACGCGCCGGGGGTGCTGGCGACGCTGGCGCGGCTGCGCGCCAGCCCCGGCCTGCGGCCGGAACTGCTGTTCGCCTGGGCCGACGAGACCGTGTTGCTGCGCCGCTACACCGAGACGCGGCGGCGGCATCCGCTGGCGCCGGAGGGGCGCGTCAGCGACGGCATCGCCGCCGAGCAGGAGGTGACCGCTCTGCTGCACGAGGCCGCCGACCTGGTGATCGACACCACCGACCTGCCGCCCCCGGCGCTGCGCAGCCTGATCGAGCACCGCTATGGTGCGCCGGCCACCGCCGCGCCGCGCGCCGGGCTGGCGGTCGCGCTGGTATCGTTTTCATTCGTCGCCGGGCTGCCCCGCGAGGCCGACATGGTTTTCGATGCACGATTCCTGCGCAACCCGCACTATGTAGCGGCCTTGCAGCCGCGCACCGGCCTCGACGCGGCGGTCGGAAGCTACGTGGAGGCCGATCCGGACTTTTCGGCGTTCTTCGCTCGCCTGGTCGATCTGCTCGGGCTGGTCTTGCCTCGCTTCGTCGAAGAGGGCAAGAAATATGCTACCGTAGCGATCGGATGCACGGGAGGACGCCACCGTTCGGTTCACATTGTCGAGAGACTGGCGGCAAGGCTCAGCGAGGCAGGCTGGCGCGTGACCACCACCCATCGAGAACTCGCCCGCACAGGCGCCGCGACCCCGCGCGCGCCCTCCGAGCTGGCGCAGGAGGCCTGAGAAACCCGTCATGATCGGTCTTGTGCTTGTCACGCATGGTCGTCTCGCCGAGGAATTGCGGGCGGCGATGGAACACGTCGTCGGCTCGCAACGGAACGTCTGTACCGTCTGCATCGGCCCCGACGACGACATGGAACGACGACGCACCGAAATCCACAACTGCATCGACACCGTCGATACCGGCGACGGCGTGGTGCTGCTGACCGACATGTTCGGCGGCACGCCCAGCAACCTCGCCATCTCCCAGATGGACCGCCACAACGTCGAGGTGATCGCCGGCGTCAACCTGCCGATGCTGGTCAAGCTCGCGAAAGTCCGGTCGCAGCAGCCGCTCGCCGATGCGGTCGATTGCGCACAGACCGCCGGGCGCAAATACATCGCCGCCGCCTCCCACGTGCTGCCGCATTGCCGGCTGGCGGAGGACGGACTGAACGGCACCGCGGAGCCCGCCGCCGCCCCGGCGGCAGTGCCCCCCGTCAACGGCACGAAGCTGCGCGGCGCGGCCGGATGAGCGAGGCCGGGGGATCGCCCGGCAACCCGACTGCCGCGCCGGTCCTGAGCCGCACCGTCACGATTCCCAATCTGCGCGGCCTGCACGCGCGTGCCGCGGCGAAATTCGTCGCGTTGGCGGAGCGGTTCGGCGCCTCGGTCGAGGTGCTGAAAGACGGGCAATCCGTCGCGGCGCGGTCTATCATGGGTTTGATGATGCTCGGGGCCGGCCAGGGATCCGCGATCGAACTGCGCGCCGAAGGCTGGGACGCGAAGGAGGCACTCGACGCGCTCGCCACCCTCGTCGAGTCCGGCTTCAATGAGCACGAGTGAGCGGACGCCCCCGATCGCGCCGCCCGCCGCGCCGCGTCCGGCGCGCCAAAAACGGGCGGCCGCCGAGGCGTCGCGGCCCGAGCGGCGGCTTGCCGGCATCCCGGTCTCCCCCGGCATCGCGATCGGCCCCGCCTTCGGCGCCGCCGAGCCGCCGGCCGAGGTGCGGCGCCGCACCATTGCTGCCGAGGAAGCGGCGGGCGAGACTGTGCGCCTCGATGCCGCCATCGCGCAGTCGCGCAAGCAACTGGGAAAACTGCGCGCCCGCCTGGTCGTGCTGCCGGAGGACAGCCAGGCCGAGATTGCGCCGCTGATCGACGCCTATCTGCAGATGATCGGGCCGTCGCGCCTGATACGCGGCATCCGCCGCCGCATCGCCGAGGGTCTGGTCAGCGCCGAAACCGCGGTTGCCGACGAGATGGAGGCGATCGCCGCGACGATCCTGGCGCTGCCGCCCGACGACGACCCCGGCGGGCGCCGCCGCCGCGCCGAGGAGGTGCGCGAGATCGGCCGGCGGCTGATCCGCAACCTCACGCGCGCGCCGTTCCGCAGCTTTGCCGGTCTGCCGGAAGGCGCGGTGCTGGTGTGCGAATACCTGCGGCCCGCGGACGCGGCGCTGCTCGATCCCTCGCGGCTCGCCGGGGTGGCGACCGAGGAGGGCGGGGCCGAGGGCCATACCGCGATCATGCTGCGCGCGCTCGGCGTGCCGGCGGTGCTCGGGGTCATGGGGCTGCTGCAGGCGGTGCGGCCGGGCGACCAGGTGGTGGTGGACGGCGGCGTGGGCCGCGTCGTGATCCATCCGGCAGCGGCGACGCTGGCGAGTGCGCGGCGCGCGGTGACGTCGTTCGCGCGCGAGCAGCAAAAACTCGCCCGCCTGCGCCGCCTGCCCGCCGAGACCGCCGACGGCGCGGCGGTGGAGCTGCAGGCCAACCTGGAAATTCCCGCCGAGCTGCCGCTGATCGCCCAGGCGGGGGCGGCCGGCATCGGCCTGCTGCGCACCGAGTTCCTGTTCATCAACCGCGAAGACCTGCCCGACGAGGCGGCGCAGGCGGACAGCTACCGTGCCATCGTCGAGGCGATGGCGGGCGACCCGGTGACCATCCGCGTGCTCGACTGGGGCGGCGAGAAGGACATCGAGTCGCTGCACAGCGAGGGGCTGGTCTCGCCGGCCGCGGATGCCAACCCGGCGCTCGGCCTGCGCGGCATCCGCCTGCTGCTGCGCCAGCCGGCGCTGCTCGAGGTGCAGCTGGCGGCGATTCTGCGTGCCGCGCTGGCGGGGCCGGTGCGGGTGCTGCTGCCGATGGTCACCACGGTCGCCGAGGTGCGCGCCGCCCGCGAGATCTACGAGCGCGTGGTGCGCCGCCTGCGCCGCCGCGGCGAACGGCTGCCGGACCCGCTGCCGCCGCTCGGCATCATGATCGAGACGCCGGGGGCGGCGCTGTCGGCCGATGCGCTGGCGCTGGAGGCGGATTTCTTCGCCATCGGCACCAACGACCTGGCGATGTACACCCTCGCCGTCGATCGCGCCGAGACCGAGGTGGCGCATCTCTACGACCCGCTGCATCCGGCGGTGCTGCGGCTGGTGCAGTTCGCCACCGAGGCGGCGCTGCGCATGCGCATGCCGGTCTCGGTGTGCGGCGAGATGGCGAGCAACCCGCGGCTGCTGCCGCTGCTGCTGGGGCTGGGTTTGCGCAGCTTCAGCATGAACGCCTCGGCGGTGCCGCGGGTGAAGCAGGCGGTGCGCGCCGCCAAAATGGACGACTGCGCGCGCTTCGCCCGCCGCGTCATGGAGCAGTCCGACCCGGCGCGCATCCACGAACTGGTCCTGGGCACCGTGGCGACGAACGGCTGAGGGAACGGGACGGGGCGCGGATCGTTGTGCGACGAAGATGCGGCCGATCCCGGCCGCCGTGACGGAGCCGCGCGCCATGAGCGATCGTCATTCCGGTTCCAAGGCGCCGACCGCCCCGGCGCTGCCGGATGACGAACGACTGCCGCACGCCCGCTCCTTCCCGGTGCTAGCCGGCCAGCCGGCGCTGGTGACCGGCGCCAATTCCGGGATTGGCCGGGCGGTTGCGCTCGGTCTGGCACGCGCCGGAGCGGATGTCGCGGTCAACTACGTCACGCATCCGGAGACCGCCGACGACGTGGTGCGCGAAATCGAGTTGCTCGGCCGGCGGGCCATCGCGGTCAAGGCGGATGTCAGCAGCGAGGCCGAGGTGGAGCGCATGTTCGCCGCCGCCATCGGGCATTTCGGCACGCTGCACATTGTCGTCAGCAATGCCGGCTTGCAGCGGGATTCGGTGTTCGACGAGATGACCCTGGAGCAGTGGAACACCGTGATCGGGGTGAATCTGACCGGCCAGTTCCTGTGCATGCGCGCCGCGACGCGCGAGTTCAAGCGGCGCGGCGTGGTGCCCGAAGTCTCATGCGCGGCCGGCAAGATCATCTGCATGAGTTCGGTGCATCAGGTGATCCCCTGGGCCGGCCATGCCAACTATGCCGCGTCGAAAGGCGGCATCATGATGCTGATGCGAAGCGTCGCGCAGGAGCTGGGGCCGCACTTCATCCGCGTCAACAGCATCGCACCCGGCGCGATCCGCACCCCGATCAACAAGGCGGCGTGGGACACCGACGCCGCCTATGCCGAGCTGATGACACTCGTGCCCTACAAGCGCATCGGCGAGCCGGACGATGTCGCGCAGGCCGCCGTCTGGCTCGCGTCCGAGGCGGCCGACTACGTCACCGGCGCAACGCTGTTCGTCGATGGCGGGATGACGCTCTATCCGGGCTTCGCCACCGGCGGCTGACAAGCTGCGGGGTGGCGTGCCCAGGCGGAGGACCAGTCGGCGGCACAGGACCGGCGCCGATCCGCGCATCGCCTGCCGCCTTTGACCGGGTACGATACGCTTCCCGGCATGGCCGGGGATGGCACGATCACCGAGGCCGGCTGGCAGGCAGACACATCCGGCGCACATGTTTTTATTCCGGAACATTCTGGCCGTGCGGGGGCGCCGCGCGGTCAGGCGGGAACGGGCGGGATGCCGGGGACGGGCGGGGAGAGGATGCGGGGCTGCGCGCGCGGCGGCGGCCGGGGTCGGCAGGCGGGGCGGGACGGAGCCGCCGGCCGGACTGGCGGCGGAGGGTGCTGCGCGGGGGGCGGCGGGCGGACGCCCAGCATTTGGCAGAGCGGGCGGAGCAGCCGCCCGGCCTGGGGCGCGGCGGCGAGCAGGTCGGCCATCGCCGGATCGGCGAGCAGGTGCTGCAACTGCGAGGCGGCGGAGGCGGCCTGCGGCAGCCGGCGCAGCAGCCAGGCGACGCCGCGCGGCAGCCGGAGCGGCTGGGGCCGGGCCGGACGGGGCGAGCGCAGGCGGCGGCGCGGCGGCGGCAGCGTGCCGGCGTGGACTTTTGCGCGCGAGGCGGGCGAACCGCTCCGCGGTGCGGCGCAGCCGCGACCAGAGCAGCAGCATCAGCGGCAGGGCGAGCCCGAGTCCGGCGCCGCGGGCGGCGAGGACGCCGCGCAGCCCCTCGACAAGATGGGCAAAACGGTCGGCCAGGGCGGGGGACGCGGCGGGCGGCATGACAGCGATACTAACACGACCCGCGGCGGGCTGGGCAAGCCGGAAGGTGCGTCAATCGGCCGCCAATCGGCGACACCCCTCCCCCTGCCCCCTCCCGCAAGGGGAAGGGGGGAGAGGTGCGCGGCTCAGCCTGCTAACCGCACCACCTCGCCGTGCCGCGTCTCCGCCGCCGCGCACAGATCGGCGAGCGCCGGCGCGACCTGGTCCGGGCGCGGCAGCGTCGAAGCATCCTCGCCGGGCATGGCGGCGGCGCGCAGCCTGGTCGCGACCACGCCGGGGTCGAACAGGTTGACGCGCAGGCGGGTGCGCCGCGTCTCCTCCGCCCAGGCCAGCACCAGATGCTCCAGCGCCGCTTTGGTCGCGCCATAGGCGCCCCAGTAGGCGGTCGGGCGGCGCACGATCAGGCTGGTCACGAACACCGCCCGCCCGGCCTCGGCGGCCAGCAGCAGCGGCGCGCAGCTGCGGATCAGCCGCAGCCCGGCGGAGAGGTTCACGCCGACGACCTCCGCCCAGTCGCGATCCAGGATGTGCGGCACCGGCGTCAGCAGCCCCAGCGCCGCGGCGTTGCCGACCAGAATATCGAGCCGGCGGAACCGCTCGAACAGGCTGGGGCCGAGCCGGTCCAGCGCCTCGCCCTCCATCAGGTCGAGCGGCAGCAGCGTCGCCGCCCCGCCCACGGCGCGGATGGCATCGTCGGTCTCCTCCAGCCCGCCTTGCGTGCGCGCGGTGATGACCACCTGCGCGCCCCGCCGCGCCAGCTCGATCGCAACCGACCGGCCGATGCCGCGGCTCGCGCCGGTCACCAGCGCGACCTTCCCGGCCAGGGTCGCCTCCGCCATCGGGCACTCCTTCTGCCGGCGCGCCTTCTCCGCCTCCCTCCCCGCGCACGCAAGAGGCTGGACGCAGCCGCGCCGGCGTCGGACAAGCGTGCTGCACTGCACAGGAGCGCGGCCATGAGCGACGGCATCTGCTTCGAGGACCTCAAGCCGGGCGACACCGCCAGCACCGGGAAAACCATCACCGAGGCCGACATCCTGCTGTTCGCGGCGGTCAGCACCGACACCAACCCGGTCCACATCAATGCCGAGGCGGCGGCCAACAGCATTTTCAAGCAGCGCGTGGCCCACGGCATGCTCTCGGCCGGCCTGATCAGCGCGGTGCTGGGCACGCGGCTGCCCGGCCCCGGCACGGTCTATCTCAGCCAGACGCTGCGCTTCCGCGCGCCGGTGAAGATCGGCGACACCGTGACCGCGACGGTCGAGGTGACGGCGCTCGACGCCGCGAAGAAGCGCGCCACGTTGCGCACCGTCTGCACCGTCGGCGGCAAGCCGGTGATCGAGGGCGAGGCGGTCGTCATCCCGCCCTCGCGCGGCTGAGCGTGCAGGTCTTTCACGACTGGCGCGGCCTGCCGGGGTCCGCGCGCGGCGGCACGGTGGCGCTGGGCAATTTCGACGGCGTGCATCTCGGCCACGCCCATGTGCTGCGCACCGCCCACGCCGCCCGCCCCGACGCGCCGCGCGCCGTGCTGACTTTCGAGCCGCACCCGCGCGAATTCTTCCGCCCCGACGACCCGCCGTTCCGCCTCACGCTCGCCGCCGAGCGGGCGGCGGCGCTGGCGGCACTCGGCGTCGAGCTGCTCTACGAACTTTCTTTCGATGCCGCGTTCAGCGAGATCACCGCCGAGCATTTCATCCGTGACGTGCTGCATGCCGGGATCGGCGCGAAACACCTGGTTTGCGGTCCGGATTTCGCCTTCGGCCATCGCCGCGGCGGCGACGCCGCGTTCCTCGCCGCGCGCGCCGAGGCGCTGGGCATCGGGCTCACCATCGCCACGTCGTTCGGCGACGCCAGCGGGCCGATTTCGTCCAGCCTGATCCGCCGCGCCTTGCAGGACGGCTACCCGGAACGCGCCACGGCGCTGCTCGGCCGGCCCTGGGCGATCGTGGGCGAAGTGCAGCACGGCGATGCCCGCGGACGCACCATCGGCTTCCCCACCGCCAACGTCCCGCTCGGGCGGCACCTGGAGCCGGCGCGCGGCGTCTATGCGGTGACGGCGCGGCTGCCAGACGGCTCGCTGCGGCAAGGCGTGGCCAATATCGGCCGCCGCCCGACCGTCAGCGCGGGCACGGAAAGCCGGCTGGAGGTGCATCTGTTCGATTTCGCGGCCGACCTCTACGGCGCCGAGCTGGCGGTGGCGCTGCACGCCTTCCTGCGCCCGGAGCGGCGCTTTGCCGGGTTCGACGAGCTGCGCGCGCAGATCGGCCGCGACGCGGCGGCGGCCCGGGCGCTGCTTGACCGGCTACCGTCCGGCTCCGCATAGAGGCGCCCATGAGCGAGCGGACCGACTATCGCGACACGGTGTTCCTGCCCACCACGAGCTTCCCGATGCGCGGCGAGCTGCCGAAGCGGGAGCCGGAACTGCTGGCGCGCTGGCGGCAGATCGAGCTGTTCAAGCGGCTGCGCGAACAGTCGCACGGGCGGCAGAAATTCATCCTGCACGACGGCCCGCCCTACGCCAACGGCCACCTGCATATCGGCACCGCGCTCAACAAGATCCTGAAGGACGTGGTGAACCGCGCCCGCCAGATGGCCGGCTACGACGCCGACTACATCCCCGGCTGGGACTGCCACGGCTTGCCGATCGAGTGGCGGGTCGAGGAGGAGTACCGGAAATCCGGCCGCGACAAGGATGCCGTGCCGGTGCTGCAGTTCCGCGCCGAGTGCCGCGCCTACGCGCAGCGCTGGATGGGCGTGCAGTCGCTGGAATTCCAGCGGCTCGGCGTGCTCGGCGACTGGGAACATCGCTACGCCACGATGGATTTCGCCTCGGAGGCGGCGATCGCGAACGAGATCGGCAAATTCCTGCTGAACGGGGCGCTGTATCGCGGGCTGCGGCCGGTGATGTGGTCGCCGGTGGAAAAGACCGCGCTGGCGGAAGCGGAGATCGAATATCACGACCACACCAGCCAGACGATTTTTGTCCGGTTCCCGGTGATCCGCGCCGCCGACCGTGATCTGGTCGGCGCCTCGGTGGCGATCTGGACGACGACGCCCTGGACCATCCCCGGCAACCGCGCCATCGCCTGCGGGCCGGACATCGACTACGCCGTGGTGCGCGTCGATCAGGTCGAGAAGGACAGCCGCGCGCGCCACGGCGAGACCCTTCTCGTTGCACTCGCGCTGCTGCCGCAGGTCTGCGCGGCGAGCGGGATCGCCACGCACCACGTCCTGCGCATCGAGAAAGGCGCCGATCTGGTCGGCATGATCTGCGCGCACCCGCTCCGCGGGCGCGGCTATGAGTTCGACGTGCCGATGTTGTCCGGCGGGCACGTGACGACCGAGGCCGGCACCGGCTTCGTCCACATCGCGCCCGGCCACGGCGAGGAGGATTTTGCCGTCGGCCAGGCGCACGGCCTGGACGTGCCCGACACGGTCGGGCCGGACGGCACGTTCAACGCCTGGGTTTCTCTGTTTGCCGGCGTGCACGTCTATAAGGCGGCAGACGCCGGTCAGCGCCGCGCTGGATGCGGAAAAGATGCTGCTGGCGCGCGGGCAGATCGTGCATTCCTACCCGCATTCCTGGCGCTCGAAGGCGCCGCTGATCTTCCGCGCCACGCCGCAATGGTTCATCCGCATGGACGGGCCGGAGCAAATCCGCGCCCGCGCATTGCAGGCGATCGCGGAGACCGATTTCGTGCCGGATGCCGGCCGCAACCGCATCGGCGCGATGGTGGCGGCGCGGCCGGACTGGTGCGTCAGCCGCCAGCGCGCCTGGGGCGTGCCGATCGCGGTGTTCGTGCATCGCGCCACCGGCGAGCCGCTGCGCGATCCCGCTGTCGTGCAGCGCATCGTTGCCGCGTTCCGCGACGAGGGCGCGGATGCCTGGTACGCCTCGCCGCCGGAACGCTTCCTCGGCCCCGGCCGCGATCCCGACCGACTACGAGCAGGTGCGCGACATCGTCGATGTGTGGTTCGAGAGCGGCTCGACCCACGCTTTCGTTCTCGAGGATCGCGGCCTGCCCTGGCCGGCGGATCTGTATCTCGAAGGCTCCGACCAGCATCGCGGCTGGTTCCATTCCTCGCTGCTGGAGTCGGTGGGGACGCGCGGGCGTGCGCCGTTCCGGGCGGTGCTGACGCACGGCTTCGTCATGGACGAGCAGGGCCGCAAGATGTCGAAGTCGCTCGGCAACGTGGTGGCGCCGCAGGAGGTCGAGAAGCAGTACGGCGCCGACATCCTCCGCCTCTGGGTGATGTCGTCGGACACCGCCGAGGACATGCGCATCGGTCCCGACATCCTCAAGCAGCAGGCGGAACTTTACCGCCGGCTGCGCAACACGCTGCGCTGGCTGCTCGGCAGTCTGGCCGGCTTCGCGCCGTCGGAGGTGCTGCCGGAAGCGGAGATGCCGGAGCTGGAACGCTGGGTGCTGCACCGGCTCGGCGAGTTCGACGCGCAGATCAGGGCCGCCGTGGAAACCCACGACTGGACCGGCGTGTATCCCGCGCTGCATGCGTTCTGCGCCGCCGACCTCTCCGCCTTCTACTTCGATGTCCGCAAGGACGTGCTGTATTGCGACCGGCCGGACAGTGTTCGCCGCCGCGCCGTGCGTACCGTGCTCGATCATCTGCACCGCTGCCTGACCACCTGGCTCGCGCCGGTGCTGGCGTTCACCGCCGACGAGGCGTGGATGGCCCGCTTCGGCGAAGATGCCTGCGTGCATCTGCACGATTTCCCGGAACTGCCGGCGCGCTGGCAGGACGAGGCGCTGGCGCTGCGTTGGACGACGATCCGCGACATCCGCCGCGTCGTCACCGCCTGCCTGGAACGCGCGCGTGCCGAGGGCGAGATCGGCGCCTCGCTGCAGGCCGCGCTGGTGCTGCACCTGCCGGCGTCGTCGGCCGATCTGCTGTCGCCGGCCGAATGGGCGGAACTGGCGATCGTGTCGGACCTGACGGTGTCCACCGCGCCGCCGCCGGAGGGCGCGTTCCGTCACCCGGACGTGGCGGAGGTTGCGGTGGTGTTCGCGCGCGCGCCGGGCGAGAAATGCGCCCGCTGCTGGCGCGTGCTGACGGAAGTGGGGAGCGTCGCGGCGCATCCCGCGCTCTGCCTGCGCTGCGCCGATGCGGTCGAGTTGGGACTGGTCTGCCGGGCGGCGGCGGAGTGAGCCGCAACGGCCTGACCGGTCTCGGCATCGCCGCGGCCGCCGTGGTGCTGGCGGCGGACCAGGCGAGCAAGTGGTGGGTGCTGGACGTGCTGCGCCTGCCCGACCTCGGCAGCGTCCGCGTGCTGCCGGTGCTGAACCTGACGATGGTGTGGAACCGCGGCGTCACGTTCGGGCTGCTCGACTCCGCCGGCCCGTGGTCGGCGCCGCTGCTGGTGGCGGGCGCGCTCGCCATCGTCGCCCTGCTCGGCGTCTGGCTGCGCCGCGCGCAGCGCCCTCTGGTCGCGGTGGCGCTCGGCGCCATCGCCGGCGGCGCCATCGGCAACGTCATCGACCGGCTGCGCTTCGGCGCGGTGGTGGATTTCATCCACGCCCACGCCTTCGGCTGGTCCTGGTACGTGTTCAACATCGCCGACGCCGCCATCGTCTGCGGCGTGGCCGCGCTGATCCTCGACGGCATGCGCCATCACGATGGCCGCCTTGCGGGCGCCGAAGACCGGGGCTAAGAAACCCCGCCATGCGTCACTTGCGCTTTCCCATCGTCTGTCTGGCCGGCTGTGCCGTGGTGCTCGCGGCCTGCGCGCGCGATGAGCTGCAGCGGAATTTCGGCCTCATCCGCGAAACCCCCGACGAGTTCGTGGTGACCACGCGGGCGCCGCTGTCGGTGCCGCCGGATTTCACGCTCCGCCCGCCGGTGCCGGGGGCGCCGCGTCCGCAGGAGCAGTCGCCGACCGCGGCGGCCGAATCCGCGCTGGTGCCGCAGGAGGCACTGGCGTCGCAGTCGGACGGCGCCGACAGCCCGGGACAGCAGGCGCTGATTGCCGCCGCCGGGCCGGCGGCGCCGCAAAACATCCGCGAGGAGGTGGACGCCGAGGCGGCGAAAGAAGCCTCCGACCGTTCGCTCACCGACCGGCTGATGTTCTGGAAGACGCCGGCCCCGCCGGGCGTGGTGGTCGATCCGCAGAAGGAGGCCGAGCGGCTGCGCGAGAACTCGGCGCTCGGCCGCAGCCCCGAGACCGGCAACACGCCGGTGATCAACCAGAAGCCGAAGACGCTGTTCAACGCGCTGTTCTGAACGGCAGGGCGTTCCGCGCCGGGCGGACGGCGGCGCGGCGGACCAGGTGGCGGCCCTCCGCCCACTGCCAGGCGACCAGCCCGGGGACACCGACCAGCAACTCGCGCGCGCGCTTGACCAGTGACAGCGCCAGCGCCGCGTCGGGCGGCAGGCCGACCAGGCCGCCGGCGAGCACGAACCCGCCCTCCTGCACGCCGAGCGAGCCCGGCACCGCGAACCCGGCGCTGCGCGCGGCCATGCCCAGGCTCTCGATCACCAGCGCCGCGGGCAGACTCGTCGGGTCGCCCATCGCCAGCAGCGCCAGCCACGTCTCCACCACCCCCAGCAGCCAGGCGAGCAGATGCAGCGCCGCCGCCGAGGCGAGCGCGGCCGGGTCGCGCTGGCGCTGCATCAGCTCGGCGTGCAGCCCGCGCAGCATGCCTTGCGGCAGGGCCGGGATCAGCCGGCTCATGCGGACGGCGAGCGCCTCGATCAGCCGCATCAGCCCGGCACGCTGGGCGAGCAGGAAGCCGCACGAGGCGCAGGCCATCAGCAGCACCGCGCCGCCGAGCCATGGCCGCCCGGCGCCGTCGCCGCCGATCGCCGCCAGGGCCGCGATGCCGGCGAGCGTGAAGACCAGTTGCGAGACCGATTCCAGCGTCACGTCGAGCGTCGCGGCGGCGGTCGCGGGGCTGGCGGCGCGGCCGTGCTGGGTCAGCAGCCGCACGCCCACCAGCGTGC
Organism: uncultured Pseudomonadota bacterium; assembly: GCA_963786445.1. Lineage (GTDB taxonomy): Bacteria > Pseudomonadota > Alphaproteobacteria > Acetobacterales > Acetobacteraceae > JAFKFJ01. The sequence goes on along the minus strand of CAWAZU010000026.1, from coordinate 224,549 downwards.
CGCCGAGCTGCGCGACCGGCAGCAGCGAGTTCACCGATTCGCGGATCCAGCGGATGCCGAACCACGACCACAGCCTCGGCGCCTCGCCGCCGCTCGCCCGCCGCCACGCCACCGCCGAGAGCAGCAACTGCCCGGCGTGGATCGCCACGCACACCGGCAGCACCCAGCCGGCACGCCAGACGTTGTGACTGATGGCCCGCGCGCCGCCCCAGCCGACCAGCGCAATCGCCAGCGCGCCGCCAAGGCCGATCAGGAGCGCACCGGCGCGGGCGAGGGTCATGCGGCACCCGTAGGAACCGGGGGCGCCGGAAAGTCAAGGGTGTGCGGTCGGAACCATCCGGCCCTGCTTGTCAAACCCCGGCGCCCGCCCGAGAAAGGCTTGCCTGACCAAGCGGACGGAGCGATGCCCGAGTTGCGCCTGCATAACAGCCTGACCCGGCGGCGCGAGACTTTCGTGCCGCTCGATCCCGCGCATGTGCGCGTCTATGTCTGCGGGCCGACGGTGTATGACCTTGCGCATCTGGGCAATGCGCGGCCGGTGGTGGTGTTCGACGTGCTGGTGCGGCTGCTGCGCCGGCGCTTTCCGCGCGTCACCTATGTGCGCAACATCACCGACGTGGACGACAAGATCAACGCCCGCGCCGCCGAGACCGGCGAGCCGATCGCCGCCATCACCGCGCGCACCACCGCCGATTTCCATGCCGACATGGCGGAACTCGGCGCGCTGCCGCCCGACGAGGAACCGCGCGCGACCGCGCACATCCCCGAGATGATCGCGCTCATCGCGCGGCTGATCGCAGGCGGCCACGCCTACGCCGCCGACGGGCACGTGCTGTTCGCGGTCGCGAGCTTTGCCGAGTACGGCCATCTCTCCGGCCGCTCGCCGGCGGAGCTGCTGGCCGGTGCGCGCGTGGACGTGGCGCCGTACAAGCGCGATCCCGGCGATTTCGTGCTCTGGAAACCGTCGCCGCCGGAGCTGCCCGGCTGGGACAGCCCGTGGGGGCGCGGCCGGCCCGGCTGGCACATCGAGTGCAGCGCAATGTCGTGGCGCTATCTCGGCGAGGATTTCGACATCCACGGCGGCGGGCAGGATCTGCTGTTCCCGCACCACGAGAACGAGCGCGCCCAGTCCTGCTGCGCGTTTCCCGGCAGCCGGTTCGCGCGGTACTGGATGCACAACGGCATGCTGCTGATCGGCGGCGAGAAGATGTCGAAGAGCCTGGGCAATTTCCTGACCGTGCGTGACGTGCTGGCGCGCGCGCCGGGCGAGGCGGTGCGGCTGGCGCTGCTGCGCACGCACTATCGCGCCACGCTGGATTTTTCCGAGACGCTGCTGGCCGAATCGCGAAAGGACCTCGATCGCTGGTATCGCGCGCTGGAACGCGCGCCGTCCGCCGCCGGCCCGGTGCCGGATTCGGTGACCGAGGCGCTGTGCGACGACCTCAACACGCCGCTCGCCATCGCCGAACTGCACCGCCTCGCCGACGCCGCGCTCACCGGCGATGCGGCCTCCGCCGCCGCCCTGCGCGGCGCGGGCGACGCGCTCGGGTTGCTGCAACTCCAACCGGACGCCTGGTTCCACGGCGGCGCCGACGACGCCGCGATCGAGGCGGCCATTGCGGCACGGCTGGCGGCGCGCAAGACGCGCGACTTCGCCCGCGCCGACACGATCCGCGCCGATCTGGCGGCGCAGGGCGTGCTGCTGGAGGACGGCCCGCGCGGCACCACCTGGCGCCGGGCCTGACGGCATGACCGGCCGCGACGGCGGCGCGAAACTCGTCGCCGCGCCCGGCAGCCCGGTCGTCATCCTGGTGCGCCCGCAACTGGCGGAAAACATCGGCACCGCGGCGCGGGCGATGGCCAATGGCGGGCTGTTCCATCTGCGCCTGGTCGCCCCGCGCGACGGCTGGCCGGCGGAAAAAGCGTGGCGCGCCAGTTCCGGCGCCGATGCGATCCTCGACGCCGTCACCCTGCATCCCACGGTCGCCGACGCGGTCGCCGACCTGCATCGCGTGTTCGCCACCTGCCCGCGCCCGCGCCATATCGTCAAGCCGCTGCTGACCGCGCGCGGCGCCGCCGCCGAACTGCGCGAGATCGCCGCGCGGGACTTGCGCGCCGGCGTGCTGTTCGGGCCGGAGCGCGCCGGCCTCGACAACGACGACATGGCGCACGCCGACGCGCTGGTGCGCTTTCCGCTTGATCCCGCCTTCATGAGTCTTAATCTCGCGCAGGCGGTGCTGGTGGTGGCCTATGAGTGGTGGCTCGCCGCCGACGCGACGTTGCCGCGGTGTCTGATGACCAACGAGACGCGCGTTGCCACGAAGGCAGAACTGGAAAATTTTCTCGCGCATCTGACGGACGAGCTCGACGCCTGCGGTTTTTTGCGCAACGCGCCGAAGCGGCCGGGGATGGTGCGCAACATCCGCCACCTGTTCCAGCGCGGCGAGGTGACCGAGCAGGAGCTGCGCACGCTGCACGGCATCGTCACCGAACTCGCGCGCGGCCGGCGCCTGCGTGGGCGCGACGAGGGCGGGCGTTGAGGCGGCGGCGCCGCCACGCTAGGTTGCAGCCGGACGGCGGGAGGACGCCGATGGCGGCGCGCGCGACGGGGCGGGACTACAGCCTGCTGGGCAAGGAGACGGAGCACGCGGTCGCTTCGGGGCTGGCGTCGGCGGAATGGTATCGCAGCCTGGTGCCGCGCAGGCAGCTCAAGGAGCTGATGCAGCGCCGCGACGGCCCGGCGCTGCGCGACACCGCGATCTGGCTCGGCGCGCTGGTGCTCTCCGGGGTGGCGGCGTGGTTCGCCTGGGGCACGTGGTGGGCGGTGCCGGCCTTCGCGGTCTATGGCGTGCTCTACGGCTCGACCACCGACAGCCGCTGGCACGAATGCGGCCATGGCACCGCGTTCCGCACCCGCTGGCTGAACGATGCGGTCTATCACCTCGCCTGCTTCATGATCCTGCGCGAGCCGACGGTCTGGCGCTGGAGCCACACGCGCCACCACACCGACACCATCATCGTCGGCCGCGACCCGGAAATCATCGTGCCGCGCCCGCCGGACATTTTTGGTCTCCTGCTCAACGTCTTTGCGCTCAAGTCGGGCGTGCAGGCGTTCGCCCGGCTGCTGCGCCACGCCGCGGGCAGAATGTCGGCGGAGGAGGCGGATTTCATCCCCGAGACGGAGCGGCCGAAGGTGTTTTTCGTTGCCCGCATCTGGGTGGTGCTGTTCGCCGCCGTGATCGCCTGGGCGGTGGCGATCGGCAGCATCCTGCCGCTGATGTTCGTCGGGTTGCCGACATTCTACGGCGCCTGGCTGCAACTGCTGTTCGGGCTGACGCAGCACACCGGACTGGCCGAGGACGTGCTCGATCATCGGCTGAACAGCCGCACGATCTACATGAACCCGCTGTTCCGCTTCCTCTACTGGAACATGAACTACCACATCGAACACCACATGTTCCCGATGGTGCCGTATCACGCGCTGCCGAAGCTGCACGAGGCGATCAAGGCCGACACGCCGCCGCCCTATCCGGGCATTTTTGCCGCGTATCGCGAGATCGTCCCGACGGTGCTGCGCCAGCTGCGCGAGCCGGGCTACTCGGTGGTGCGCACCCTGCCTGCCGGCGCCCGCGCGGCGGCCGAATAGCCGCACCGCGAGAGCCGTACCATGGCCGAGCCACGCTGGACCGACGCCTGCGCCGCCGACGCGATCGAGCCCGAGGACGTGATGCGGTTCGATCACGCCGGCCGCACCTTCGCGATCTACCGCGCGCCGGACGGGCGCTGCTTCGCCACCGACGGCCTCTGCACGCACGAGCGCGTGCATCTCGCCGACGGGCTGGTGATGGGCACCATCATCGAGTGTCCCAAGCACAACGGCCGCTTCGACTACACCACCGGCGCGGCGAAGGGCGCGCCGGTCTGCGTCGATCTCAGGACCTATCCGGTCAAGGTCGAAGACGGAAGGGTGCTGGTCGCGATCGACTGACGCGGCGCGACCGTTTCAGCCGACCAGTTGCAGTTTCGGCCGCTGCGCCGGCCGCGCCAGGCTGCGGTAGAGCGCCAGGTAGTCCTCGGCCATGCGCCGCGCCGTGAACCGCTCCTCGAAGCGGCGGCGGATGCGGGCGCGGTCGAGCCGATGCAGCCGGCCGACCGCCGCGACCGCCTCGGCCTCGTCGCGCACGATGAAGCCGGTCAGCCCGTCCTCGATCACCTCCGGCACCGAGCCGTGGGCATAGGCGATCACCGGCGTGCCGCAGGCCATCGCCTCGATCATCACCAGCCCGAACGGCTCCGGCCAGTCGATCGGCATCAGCAGCGCCCGCGCGCCGGAGAGAAAGCCCGGCTTTGCCGCCTCGTCGATCTCGCCGATCAGCCGCGCCTGCTCGCCGTCGAGCAGCGGGCGGATGTTTTCGGCGAAATACGCCTCGTCCACCCGGTCCACTTTTGCCGCGAGCAGCAGCGTCATTCCCGCGGCACGGGCGATGGCGACGGCGCGGTCGGGACGCTTCTCGGGGCAGATGCGGCCGAGGAAGGCGAGGTAGGACGGCGCCACCGGCTGGGGCATCAGCAGCCGCTCGGGCAGGCCGTGCAGCACCGTGCCGATCCAGTTCACGCCCGGCAGCGGCGCGCGCTGCGCGTCGGAGATCGAGACCAGCGCGGTGTCGGGAAAACACTCCAGCGCCTGCTTCAGCTCCGGCAGGTCGAGCCGGCCGTGCAGCGTGGTCAGGAACGGCGTGCGCTGGCGGCTGGCGAGCGGCATCGCCTGGTAGTCGGTGTGGAAGTGCATCACGTCGAACTCGGCGGCGCGGCGGCCGACCGTCTCGAGCTGGATCACGTGCGGCGCCAGCGGGTCGCGCAGGTCGGGATCGAGCCGCAGCGCCCGCGGCCAGGCGCTGACCAGCCGCGCCGCAGTGACCGAATTGCCGCTCGCGAACAGCGTCACTTCATGGCCCATCGCGACCAGTTCCTCGGTGAGGAAGGAGACGACGCGCTCCGTGCCGCCGTATAGTTTTGGTGGCACCGCTTCAAATAATGGTGAGACTTGCGCGATCCGCACTTCCATGCACCCCGTTAATGCTGACTAGACACGAAGTATCCGCCAAGGGCGTCAGCAATATGGCGGTGTCTGCCCTATTGCTGACAAAGACTCGGCGTTCTTATCGCGAGACAGGGCATTCTCGCTCGATTGGAACGGAACGAATGATTCAAGATCCTCCGGGCGTTTCGCGCCCTCGCAAGGACGGCGGTGCCGAGCCGCCTCGGCTGCGTCTCCTCGAGCCTTCCGACCGCGGCGCCGCCGGGCCGCTGCCGGCGGTCGTGCCGCGGCCGGACCAGCTCGCCTGCCCCGCCGCCCCGATCCCGTTCATGCTCGGCTACGTGCGGCGACATCTGCCGGCGCACGCGGTGATGGCGCTGTCGGTGGTGGTGGCGGTCGCCTGCTCGGTCGGCTCGCAATACGCCGTGCGCAACCTGGTCGATGCGCTGACCGGAAGCGGCGCGGTGTGGATCGCCTTCGCCGTGCTGGCCGGGCTGATCGCCGCCGACAACCTGTCCTGGCGGCTGGGCGGCTGGGTGGCGACGCACGCGCTGGTGCGCGTCACCGGCGACATCCGCCGCGACCTGTTCCGCCACCTGACCGGCCACGCGCCGGCGTATTTCGCCGACCGCCTGCCGGGCATGCTGGCGAGCCGCATTTCCGCCACCGCCAACGCGGTGTTCATGGTGGAAAACACGTTCTTCTGGAACACGCTGCCGCCCTGCCTGGCGGTGGTGTTTTCCATCGCCATGCTCGGGCTGGTCAGTCCGACGATGGCGCTGGCGCTGGTGGCGGTGTCGGCGACGCTGGCTCTCGTCATCGTCAAGATCGCCGCGCGCGGCGGCAAGCTGCACCATGCCTATGCCGCCGAGGCCGCCTCGGTGGACGGCGAACTGGTCGATGTCATCAACAACATGCCGCTGGTGCGCGCGTTCGGCGCCACGCTGCGCGAGCGCGAGCGGTTCGCGCGCAAGGTCGATCGCGAGATGACCACGCGCGGGCAGAGCCTGCGCTATCTGGAAAAGCTGCGGCTGGTGCATGCGGTCAGCACCGCCGTGCTGACCGGCGGGCTGCTCGGCTGGTCGATCCTGCTGTGGCAGCAGCACCGCGCGACGCCGGGCGATGTGGTGCTGGTCTGCACGCTCGGCTTCACCATCCTGCACGGCACGCGCGACCTCGCGGTGGCGCTGGTGGACAGCGTGCAGCACGTGGCGCGCGTCGGCGAGGCGGTGGCCACACTGATGCTGCCGCACGAGTGCATCGAGGACCCGCAGGCGCGCGCGCTCGGCACGCCGCGCGGCGAGGTGGCGTTCCGCAACGTCGCGTTCGCCTATCCCGACGGTTCTGCCGTGCTGCGCGATTTCAATCTGCACATCCCGGCCGGCACGCGCGTCGGCATCGTCGGCCGCTCCGGCTCCGGCAAAACCACCGCGCTGGCGCTGCTGCAACGGCTGCGCACGCCGCAGCAGGGGCTGGTGCTGCTGGACGGGCAGGACATCACGCAACTGACGCAATCGAGCCTGGCCGACACGATCGCGGTGGTGCCGCAGGACGTGATGCTGTTCTGCCGCTCGGTGCGCGACAACATCCGCTACGGCCGCCCGGACGCCAGCGACGAGGAGGTGCGGGCGGCGGCCGAGGCCGCGGGCTGCCGCGATTTCATCGACGCGCTGCCGGGCGGCTGGGACACGCCGGTCGGCGACCGCGGCGTGAAACTTTCGGGCGGACAGCGGCAACGCCTGGCGATCGCGCGCGCGTTCCTGCGCAACGCGCCGGTGCTGGTGCTCGACGAGGCGACCTCGGCGCTGGATTCGGAATCGGAGATGGCGGTGCAGCGGGCGCTGGACCGGCTGATGGTGGGACGCACCGTGATCGCGGTGGCGCACCGGCTGTCCACGCTGCAGGACTTCGACCGCATCGTGGTGATGCAGAACGGGCGCATCGTGCAGGACGGCACGCCGGCCGAGCTGCAACGCCGGCACGGCCCGTATCGCGAGCTGCTGACGCGACAGGCATCGCAGCCGCTCAGTGAGGTCGCCTGACCGCTACGTGCGGCGCAGCACGGCGATGGATTGCCACAGCGACGGCGCGTCGGGCCACGGCGCGTCGTCGCCGTCGATGTAGCGTTCGCGCACGAAGCCGAGCTGTTCGCTCCAGAGATCGATCACGCTGCGCTCGATGAACTGGTTGAGGTGCGGCAGCGTGTCGTGGCGCTGCGCCTCCACCGTCGCCGCGAACACCGGCCGATGCTCCGGCCACGCGAACTCCAGGAACGAGAACACCACGCATCCGCCCGGCCGCAGCACGCGCCTGATGTCCTCAAGGTACAGAAACGTCTCGGTGTGCAGCAGATGCGTGAACACGCTGAACGCTGCGACCATGTCGGCGCTGGCGTCGGGGGCGGGGACGTGCAGCGTGCGGTTGCGGATGAAGCGGTACTGCGGCGGCGACTTTTTCGCTGCGTAGTCGAGCAGCGCCTGCACGATGTCGATGCCGAGATAGTCGATGCGCGCGCTGCGCCCGAGCGCCGAAGCGAGCCGGCCGCTGCCGCAGCCGAGATCGATCAGCGACTGCCCGTCGCGCAGGCCGAGATGGCGCAAGGCGGCGCACTGGATTTGCCCGTTGCGCTCGTAGTCGCCGCCGACCGCGCGCGCCATCGCCTCGTCCAGCGGCAGCGTGGCGACCAGCTCGGCGACCAGCTTTTCGTAGTCGGCGACGAAGTGGAACTGCGCCACTAGGCTTTTCCCGCGTCCACCAGCGCCAGCCACGGATGCAGCCGCGCAATTTCGGCCGTCACGCGCGGCTTGTTGTCCTTGGCCTCGGTCACGGCGAGCAACAGCGAATCGCGATGCACGCGGTATTCCGCCAGCGGCGCGCCTGCCGCCTGCTGCCCGAACAGCCCGCGTTCGGCCATGCGGCACCAGAACTCGTAATCCTCCCAGCCCAGCCGCGTTTCGCCGTAGCCGCCGACGGCGGCCCAGGCGGCGGTGGCGACCAGCGCCATCGCGTCGATATACGGCACGCCGATCAGCCGCGCCGGCACGTAGGAAAAAATGTTGGCGAGCTTTGTCGATTCGCCGAATTCGCGGAGCACCGGATAGACGAAGGCCGCACCGCTCTGCCGTGCCTCGCGCAGCAGGCGTTCGCAGCATTCCGGCAGCAGCCGGTTGTCGGCATCGAGCGGCAGCACATACGGCGTCTCCGCCGCCGCGAAGCCGGCGTTGCGCGTGGCGCCGAGGCCCGCATTGGCGGCATTGGCGATCACCATGACGCGGTTGAAGCGCGGTGCGTGCGCCTCCGCCCATTGCAGCGCCACCGCGCGCGAGGCGTCGGTGGAGGCGTCGTCGATGATGACGAGATCAAGCATCCGCAGTGTCTGCGCCGCGACCGATTCCAGCGCCTCGGTGACATAGTGCGCATAGTTGTAGAGCGGCACGATCACCGTCACCTCGGCGTCGCCCAGCCGGTCGCGCTCGAACATCACCTCGCCTTGTGGCAGCGCCGGCGCGGGCGGCGGTGGCCGCGTCGCGAGCTGCGCCGCCAGCGCGAATTCGCGCGCCGCCTCGCGCCCGCCGGCAACCTGCTGCAGCAGCGAGGCGACCAGTTCGCGCCGCCGTTCCGGCCCGAAACGCCAGAGCACGTCGCGCCGCGCCGCGCCCGCCATGCGCCGGCGCAGCGGCGCATCGTCGAGCAGCGCCGCGATCGCCGCGTGCCATTCGTCCGGCGTGGCGGCGAGGAAGCCGGTCTCGCCGTGCGCGATGGCGCGCCGGAACGGGCCGGTCGGCGAGGCGACGGTGCAGACATCGGCCAGTGCCGCCTCGAAGTATTTCAGTTCGCTCTTGGTCTCGCAGAACGGGTTGCCGGCGAGCAGCGGCGCGAGGTTGACATCGAATCGTGCCAGCTCTTCCGGCAGCCGGTCGAGCGGCACGGTGTCGCGCCATTCGATCTGCGCGGCGACGGCGGCGAGCTCGAAAAACTCCGATGGATCGACGATCGGCAGTCCGTCGACAGGACTTTTGAACAGCACCAGGCGACAGTCCGGCCGTTCGCGGAGCAGGCGCGCCAGCGTGTCGGCAACCACGGCAAAATCGCGCTGGTGCGTGCGCGAGCCGCCGGCATAGCCGATGCGCAGCACCGGGTCGGCGTCGCGCTGTCGGCGTTGCCGCGCGGCGCGGCTTGCGGTGCGGTGCGTCGCCTCGTCGAAACCGTTCGGCAGCACCAGCACCGGGCGGCCCGTGCGGCGCATGTGCCAGGCGAGTTCTTCGGTGCTGGCAACACAGAAATCGGCGTTCATCACCGCCTCGTGGATGCGCCGGTAATGGCCGCGCGCATCCTCCTCCGACACCCCTTCGGTGCGCAGCGCATCGAGCAGTTCGGGCGTCGCAAGGTCCGGATCGAGCATCAGGTCGTCGAGGTCGTACAGCACGGCGGCCCCGCCGGCACGCGCCGCGGCGACCGCCTCCGTCACCTGCGGCCAGGTCGCGCGCCAGATCACCAGCACGTCGGCGGCGACAATCTCGTCGCGCCGTGCAGCGATTTCGCCGACCCGCAGCCAGCTCGTCACCGCGCCGGTCTGCCCGGCCGCCTCGGCGAAGCGCCGGACGCGGTAGACATGCCCCGGGGTGTCCGGCTCACCGGAGATGCAAACCACGCGGCGGGCCGCGTGCGGCGCGGCCGGCGCCGCGTCCGCCACTGCATCTTCCGGCGCGCGGGTCGCCCGGCCTTCGGCGGCGCCGGAGCGCAGGTAATGCACCAGCGGATCGAGGTCCGACGCCGCGACATCGGGCGAGTGCTCCAGATACCAGACGGCATCGAAGTGCGGCCCCGGATGGCGCCGCTCGCGGCGTCCGTGCAGCAGGTAATGCGCAATGGGGTCAAGGCCGGACGCGGTCACGTCGGGATAGCGCTCGCAGTACCAGGCGGCGTCGAACAGCGCGCTCCCGGCAAGCAGCGCGCGCTCGTGGCGCAGCCGCCTGTCGTAGTGCATCCGCGCGCGCCCTTGCAGCGTCGCCATCCATTGCGCCAGCAGCGCGGCCCGGCCCAGCCCGCGCCGCAGCCGCGGCGGCACGCGGGCGTTGATCGCGCGCAGCGGTGCCGTGGCTCGCCACGGCAGGGACCGTTGCAAGCGGGCATAAGCGGCGGCCTGATCGGTCAAGGCGGGGAGGCGATGCAGCTGCAGCCGCAGCCGCGCCGCCTCCCTGGCGGCGATGCGGCCGGCGGCCGAGGCGGCGTCGAGTTCCTGCACCCGTGCGGCGAGATCTACGCGCAGCCGGTCGCGTTCGGCCAGCGCCTCGCTGGCGGCGGCGCGCGCCTCGCCGGCCCGCTGCGCCGCGCGCGCGCGCATGCGCGACGCCTCGGCGGCGATCTCTACGGCGGCGCCCGCGACCCGCGCGCGCTCCTCGACCTCCCAGCGCTCGCCGAGCAGGCTGAACCGTTCGCGCAAGGCCGCGATCCGCGCCGGATCGTCCAGCGCGCACAGCGACGCGACGGCGTCCGGCACGGCAGCTCCGACCGCCAGCACGCCGAGGCCGTGCGCGTGCAGGAACTCGAAGCCCGCAAAACGCTCGCGCAGTTCCGCGAACAGCCGCCAGACGCCGAAGCCGCGCTCGCGCACGTTGGTGTCGTGGAACAGCACCACCGCGCGATCGGACAGTTTCGGCTGCCAGCTTTCGAAGTCGTGCCGCACCTCGGCATAGGAGTGGCAGCCGTCGATGTGCAGCAGGTCGATCGAGCCGTCCGCCATGTAGCCCAGCGCCGCATCGAACGTGCAGCGCAGCAGCTCGGAGAATCCCGCGTAACGCCGGTCGTGGAAGCGCCGCAGATCGGCATAGACGGTGTCGCCGTAGAATCCGGCGTGCGCGTCGCCCTCCCAGGTATCGACGGCGAAGCAGCGTGCGTCGAGCCGCGCCGCCAGCACGGCATCGCAGAACGCGGCGTAGGAGACGCCGTTGTGCGTGCCGAGTTCGACCAGCAGGCGCGGCCGTGTCGCGGCGACGATCCAGTGCGCGAACGGGATGTGGCCGATCCAGGCGCTTTCGACGCCGCCGCGCGTCGGCCGGCGGAACATCGGGTCGAGCGCGGGCGCGAGCAGCGGGGCGACGGCGTCGGCGTGTCCGGGCGGGCGATCGACCTGGGCGTCCATGCGCTGCAATTCCTCCGGCGCGTCCGTCACGGCACCGTCCGCCACGGCATGCGGCGGCGCGGCGCGCAGAGATGCAGCGGCGTCCGCCAGTCGCAGCTCAGGTTGACGTTGTGATACGGGTCGGACGCAAACACGTGATGCCAGCCATACCACAGGTGCTCGACCTCGCGCTGTTCCTGCGCCTGCTTCTCCGGCGTGTCGGGCACGCCGCGGGTCTGGCTTTCCAAATGGAACAGCTCGGCGAACGGCGTCCACACCACGCGGTAGCCGAGTTCGCCCAGCCGCAGGCACAGATCGAGGTCGTTGAACGCGATCGCGAAATGCGTCGTGTTCATGCCGTCCACTTCCAGATAGACGGATTTGCGCATCGCCAGGCAGGCGCCGGTGACGGCGAGCATGGTGCGAACGAGCGCGCCCTGCCCGCGATAGCCGGGGTCGGTGCGCGCGGCGCGGCGCAGCAGCGACGTGGCCGCGAGGCCGGGGCCGAACACGATGCCGCCGTGCTGCAGCGTGCCGTCGGCGAACAGCAGTTTCGCGCCGACCGCGCCGACATCCGGGCGCAGCGCGTGGCTCGCCATCTCGCGCAGCCAGCCGGGCTCGGCCACGTCCACGTCGTTGTTGAGCAGCACGACGATCTCGCCGCGCGCCTCGGCCACGGCGGCGTTGTTGAGGGCGGCGAAGTTGAACCGGCCGGGCTGGCGCAGGATGCGCACGCGCGCATCGGCGGCGAGCGTGCGCAAGGCGGCCTCGGTCGCCTGTCTCGCGGCTGTCGTTATCGACGATCAGCAGTTCCAGCGCCGGATAGTCGGTGCGATGCAGCACGCCGGCGGCGCAGGCGGTCAGCAGATCGGCGCGGTCGCGCGTCGGCACGATCACGGAGACCGGCGGCAGCGGGTCCGGCAGCGGCCAGCTTGATGCGGTTCGCCGCCGGCCACAGCGGCGCCGGCGCGATGCCAGCCGCCGGGCCGAGCCGCTCACGCACCGCAAGCCGTGCCGCCTCGGCGTCCGCGCCGAGCATGCGGTCGCGCAGAGAGAAGCCGGCGCCGGCCGGGCGATGGCACAGCACCGCGGGCAGGTGGCGGATGCGGTCGGGCAGCATGTCAGCGGTCGCGCGCAGCGCCAGATCATACCCGGCGGCCCCGCCGAAGCCCCGCCGCAGCCCGCCGGCCGCACGCAGCACCGCGAGCCGCCAGACCGCGAGCGCGCCGATGCAGTCCTCGGCCAGCAGCAGGTCGGGATCCCATCCGGTCTTGAACCACGGCGCCGTCCGTGCGCAATCCGCGTCGATGCGGTCCTCGTCGGTGTAGAGCAGCGCGGCCTCGGGATGCGTGCCGAGCGCCACCGCCACCTCGTAGAGCGCGCGCTCGGCCAGCCGGTCGCCGGGCAGCAGCACGGCGGCGAATTCACCGTCCGCCTCCGCCAGTGCGGCGTTGACGGCGTCGGCCAGGTCGTCGTGCGGCTGCATGGCGACCCGCCGGACGCGCTTGTCGCGGCGCGCCGCCACGGCGATGGCGTCCTCGTCCGCCGCCGCCTGGCCGGCGACCAGCAGCTCCCAGTTCGGGTAGAGCTGCGCCAGCACGGCGGCGAGCGTGTCCCGCCCGCCGCCCGGCTCGCCGAAGCCGAGCGGCAGCAGCAGCGAGATGGCCGGCCGGTAGCCGAGGATCGCCAAATGGGCGCGGATGTCGGCGCGGTCGGCGTCGCTCGGCGTGTCGTGCGCGGCGACCCAGGCGGGGTAGCCGTCCAGGATGGCGGAGGCGGTCGCGCTCGGGTTGGCCGCCATCGCGTCCGCCCGCTCAGCCCTGGGCCGCGATGTTCTCGGCGGCCACGGCCGCGACGGCGGCCTCGGCGCGCCGGCGCGCCGGCGCGGGGAACCGCGATTGCCGCGGGCGCCACGCCAGGATCGGCCCCTCGAAGAAGCGGTACGACAGGTAGGGCAGGGCAAAGATCAGCGGCAGCGTCACGATGGTCGCGAACCAGCGGCCGTAGCCGTGCGCCGCCGCGAACACCAGCACCTGGTTGATGATGGCGAGGTGCATGATGTAGAGGCCGTACGAGATGCGGCTGCCGGCCGCGATCGCCCGCTCCAGCACGCCGCCACGGCCGCGCACCGCCTGCAGGCCGGCGAGCAGGAGGCAGCAGCCCAGCGAAATGCCGACGAACTGGATGTTGAAATACACCATCCGCCGCAGCCCGAACCACACGCCGGTGCAGTTCTGGACCCAGAAGCACGCCAGCAGCGCCGCGCCGAGCAGCCCGGCCGGCAGCGGATAGCGGAACAGGCGGGAGCCGCGCATGCTCAGCCGCGCCAGCGCCACCCCGTAGGCGATGGCGTCGAGCCGCAGGACCGCAATGTGATACATGTCGCGCTCGAAATCCGCCGGCGCCGGGCTCAGCACGCGGGCGAGCAGGGGCAGCGCAAGGAACGCGCCGATCACGAACCAGATCGCGCGCTGCGACCGCGCGATCGCGACGGCGCCGATCAGCGTGGCGCTGAACAGCAGATAGAACCACTCCTCGATGGTCAGCGACCAGGTCTCGTTGAACCACTCGTCCGCCGGCATCGGCCAGGCCAGGTTCTGCGTCATCGTGGCGTAGCCGACCAGGTGCGCGAGCAGATGCGCGCGCGGCGGGATCGCGACCAGCAGCACGCCGAGCCAGACATAGTACAACGGCAGCGTGCGCATCCAGCGCCGCACCATGAAGATGAACCAGCCGCGCGGCGAGGGGTCGGTTTCGGCGATCTCGAACAGCAGCCGGCCGATCAGGAAACCGCTCAACGCGAAGAACAGCTCGACGCCGAAATAGCCTGCCAGCATCACCGGCACCGGCGGCGCGAGGCCGTACATCGGCGGGAAGATCGCGGCCAGATGGCAGACCACCACGCCCAGCGCGGCGAGCACCCGGACGAGGTCGAGGCCCAGGGTGCGCGCAGGCGGCGCCGATGCCGCGGTCATGTCACGAAGCCAAACAAGGGCAAAAACCGCTCCCCATGCCGCCGGCCGTGATACCGCCGCGGCTCGCGGGGTGGCAAGTTTTGCCGCCCTATCGCTTCAGCATGCGCCCGAGGACGCGCAGCGGCTCCGTGACCCGCCAGGACGTGGAGGCGCGGACCTGGGCGAGTTCCGCCTCCAGCGACCGGATGCGCGCCTGCAGCGGGCCGTCGGGCGAAGGCGGGGTCGCGGCGGCCGGGCGGGGGGCGCGCCTCGGCGTCTCCGGCTTCCCGTCCGTGGGCGTCCAGTCGGCGCGGAACATCGCGGCGTCTCCGGTCAGGCGATGGCGTTTGGTGCGATACTCGCCGACCTCGAACACGACGAGGCTGTCGTAGAAATGGATCGACCGCGTGCGGTCGCCGAGCTTCGTGCGCGGCTGCACGTCGCTCGGCACCTCGACCCAGACGTGTTCGGCGTGCATCTCGTCGATGCAACCCTTCGCCACCTCGATGAAGGAGCTTTTGCGACGGATGCCGCCGCCGTGGTTGGGCCAGTACGCGGCGTGCAGATCCTCGACCATGTACACGCCGTTCTTCGCGACATGCGGAAACAGCGCGTCGAACGTCGCCTTCACGTGCGCCTGCTGATGGCTGCCGTCGTCGATGACGATGTCGGGATCGCCGAACTCGGCAAGGATGTCGGCCAGGAACGCGGTGTCGTCCTGGCTGCCGATGCGGATGTGGACCGCCTCGTCCTCCAACTGCTTGCAGGCCGGGTTGATGTCGATGCCGACGATGACGGCGAACGGCCCGAGATAGCCGCGCCATTGCTCAAGCGACCCGCCCTCGCCGACGCCGATCTCGAACAGCGTCAGGTGCCGGTTGCGGAATCGCTGCAGGTGCGACTCGTACGCCGGGAAATACTGATACCATTTGTGGGTGCGCCGGTGGTCGTCGCGCAAGAAATCGCCGAACAGGGTCACGCGGTGCCTCCAGGTGCAGCCCCCGCAGCCGGAAGCGCCGGAACCCGTCGGTTGTCCGGGGAAGGCGGCGGACGATACGGCCCGTCGGTCCGGGCGGCAATCGAAAACCCGCTCGCCCGGACGCCGGCTTGCCCCGCGGCCGGCGCCGGTGCCAGATGCGGGCGCGAATCACCAAGCCTGGCCGGAGGACTGCACGATGCCGACCGCCCCGCTCGCCTACCCCGACGCCAAGCTGCGCAGCATCCTGCAACGCGTGCGCACCATCGCCGTGGTCGGCGCCTCGGCCAACTGGAACCGGCCCAGCACGTTCGTCATGCGCTATCTGCAAGGCAAGGGCTACCGCACGATCCCCGTCAACCCCGGCCTCGCCGGCCAGACGCTGCTCGGCGCGACCGTGTATGCCTCGCTGCGCGACATTCCCGAGCGCGTCGATCTGGTGGACATCTTTCGCGCCTCCGACCAGGTCGGCCCGATCGTCGATGATGCGATCGCGATCGGCGCGAAAATCGTGTGGATGCAGCTCGGCATCCGCAACGACGAAGCCGCCGCGCGCGCCGAGGCCGCCGGGATCGAGGTGGTCATGGGCCGCTGCGTGAAGATCGAGTTCGGCCGGCTCGGCGGCGAATTGTCGTGGTATGGCGTGAACTCCGGCCTGGTGCGCAACCGCGCGCCGGAGCCGCCGCAGCCGCGCCCCGCGCGCGAGCGCCCGCCGCCGCTGCGCAGCGACGATCTCGGGTTCGAGACGCTGGCGATCCACGCCGGCGCCGCGCCCGATCTGGCGACCGGCGCGCGCTCGACGCCGATCTACCAGACCACGTCGTTCGTGTTCGACGACGTGGATCAGGCCGCCTCGCTGTTCAACCTGCACAGTTTTGGCCATGTCTATACGCGGCTGTCGAACCCGACGGTTGCGGTGCTGGAGGAGCGGGTCGCGGCACTCGAAGGCGGACGCGCCGCGATCGCCGCCGCGTCGGGCCATGCGGCGCAGTTCCTGACGTTCTTCACGCTGCTGCAACCGGGCGACGAATTCGTCGCCTCGCGCAACCTCTACGGCGGCTCGCTGACCCAGTTCGGCCAGTCCTTCCCGAAACTCGGCTGGACCTGCCATTTCGTCGATCCGACCCGGCCGGAGAATTTTCGCGACGGCACTGACGCCGCGCTGCAAGGCGATTTTTGTCGAAAGCCTCGCCAACCCCGGCGGCGTCGTGGTCGATCTCGAAGCCGTGGCCGCGATCGCGCACGATGCCGGCATCCCGCTCGTCGTGGACAACACGCTGGCCTCGCCGTATCTGTGCCGGCCGATCGAGTGGGGCGCGGACCTCGTGCTGCACTCGCTGACGAAATTCCTCGGCGGGCACGGCAATGCGCTCGGCGGCGTCATCGTCGAGTCGGGAAAATTCGACTGGACGCAGGGCGGGCGTTTCCCGGCGCTGACCGAGCCGGAGCCGGCCTATCACGGACTGCGCTTCTACGAGAATTTTGGCGACTTCGCGTTCACCACCAAGGCGCGCGCGGTGGCGCTGCGCGATTTCGGGCCGACGCTGGCGCCGATGAACGCCTACCTGATCCTCACCGGCATCGAGACGCTGCCGCTGCGCATGGAGCGCCACGTCGCCAACGCGCAGGCCGTGGCGGAATTCCTTGCCGGGCACAAGGACGTTGCCTGGGTGTCCTATGCCGGTCTGGCCGACAGCCCGTTCCGCGAGCTGGCGCGCAAATACCTGCCGCGCGGCCCCGGCGCGGTGTTCACCTTCGGGCTGAAGGGCGGCTATGCGGCGGGGACAAAACTGATGGAGCGGGTGCGGCTGTTTTCGCATCTCGCCAATATCGGCGACACGCGCAGCCTGATCCTGCATCCGGCCAGCACCACGCACCGCCAGCTTACCGAGGAGCAGCAGCGCGCAGCCGGCGCCGGGCCCGACGTGGTGCGGCTGTCGATCGGGCTGGAGACGGCGGACGACCTGATCCGCGATCTCGACGAGGCACTGCGCGGCTAGACCGTCCCGCCCAGCGCGCCGGACAGTTCCGCCAGCTCCTTGCCGCCCGCCATCAAATTCTGCAACTCCTCGATGGCGATCTCCGACTTGTCGTAGGTGCCGAGCGTCCGGCCGCGGTTCAGCACGGTGAAGCGGTCGCCGACCACATGCGCGTGGCGGACGTTGTGGGTGATGAAGATCACGCCCAGACCCCTGCCGCGCACGAGATGGATGTATTTCAGCACCATCGATGTCTGCGCCACGCCAAGCGCAGACGTCGGCTCGTCGAGGATCAGCACCTGCGCGCCGAAATAGACGGCGCGCGCGATCGCCACGCATTGCCGCTCGCCGCCCGACAGCGTGCCGACCGCCTGGTGCGGATCGCGCACGTCGATGCCGATGCGGTGCATCTCCTCGCGCGTCACCAGCTGTGCGCGCGTAAAGTCCAGCCGGCGGAACGGCCACACGCCGCGCGTCGGCTCGCGGCCCATGAAGAAGTTGCGCGTCACCGACATCAGCGGGATCATCGCCAGATCCTGATAGACCGTGGCGATCCCGGCATCCAGCGCATCGCGCGGCGAGCGGAACACCACCGCCTTGCCGTCCACCAGAAACTCGCCCGAACTCGGCCGATGCACGCCCGCCAGCGTTTTTATCAACGTCGATTTGCCGGCGCCGTTGTCGCCCAGCAGGCACAGCACCTCGCCGCGCCGCACCGTCATCGACACGCCGGCGAGCGCGATCACCGACCCGAAAGTTTTCACGACATCGCGCACCTCGATCAGCGGAGCGTCCGGCATCGCTCAACGCTCCCCGGTCACCTTGCGGCGAATGAAACTGTTGAACAGCACCGCCAGCAGCAGCATGCCGCCGAGGAACACCTTGAACCAGTCGCTGTCGAAATGCGTGTAGGTCAGGCCGATCGACACCATGCCGAAAATGATCGCGCCGAGGAACGCGCCGATCGCCGAGCCGTAGCCGCCGGTCAGCAGGCAGCCGCCGATGACCGCGGCGATCACCGCCTCGAACTCCTTCTGCTCGCCGCGCAGCGCGTCGGTGGAGCCGGTGTCCATCACCTGCAATGTCGCCATCAGTGCCGCGGACACGGCGGTGAGCATGAACAGCGCCGTCTTCACCCGCGCCACCGGCACGCCGGAATTGCGCGCGGCATTGGGGTCGCCGCCGGCGGCGAAAATCCAGTTGCCGCTGCGCGTCGCCAGCAGCACCCAGGTCGCCAGCAGCGCGAAGCCGACGAACCACAGGACCGACACCGGCACACCCTGCACCGTCGGTTCGCCGGAGGGAAATTTCTGGATCATGCCGTGCGCGGCCATCCAGGCGAAGGCGGGATGGAACGCCAGCCCGGAGAACAGGCCGGGCAGCAGTCCGCCGCCGGCGGCGTCGGCGATGCCGCGCAACTGCGTCGATCCGCCGGTCGCCCATTTCAACCCGACCAGCGACAGGCCGCGATAGATGAAGAGGAACGCGAGAGTGACGATGAAGCTCGGCAGCTTGGTGCGGATCACGATGGTGCCGTTCACCGCGCCCAGCGCCGCCGCGCCCACCAGCGTCAGCAGCAGCGCGAGCGCGAACGGCAGATGCAGCACGACCAGGCTGACGCCGAGGATCAGCCCCGCCAGCGCCACCATCGAGCCGATCGACAAATCGAACTCGCCGCCGATCATCAGCAGCGCCGCCGCGACCGCGAGGATGCCGAGTTCCGACGCCGGCGCCATCACCGTCATCACGCCGCCCAGCGTGAACATCGACTTGTCGGCATAGACGGCGAAGAATGCGATCACCAGGATCAGCCCGGCGACCGCCCCCAGTTCGGGACGGCGCATCGCGCGCACCAGCACCGGCGTGCGCCGCAGCCGTTCGTCGAGCCGGCGGGCGGCGGCGGTGGTGCTCATGGCGTTTTCCCCTTCGCTGTGGCGAGAAGGGACGGGGCGCGCACGCCCCGCCGGCGGATCAGCGGATGCCGTGGGCGGACAGTTCGATCGCCTTCGCGGCCTTGTCCTTGGTGATCAGGTTCGGCCCCGACGCCACGTCGCCGCCCGGCATCAGCCCATACCGCGCATACAGCGCAAGGAACGTCACCGGCAGGTAGCCCTGCAAGAACTGCTGCTGGTCGATGCAGAACGTCGCCTCGCCGTCGGCCACCGCCTTGAGGTAGTTTGCCGACAAGTCGAAGCTGGCCAGCCGGATCTTGCCGATCATGCCGATCTGCTTCACCGCCGCCAGCGTCGCCTCGCCGGCGAGGCCGGCGTTCAGCGCCATCACCGTGTCGATTGTCGGGTCGGAGGACAATGCCGCCTTGGTCTTCGCCGTGATGTCGGTCGGATCATTGCTGGTCGGCAGCACCTTCACCTTGCCGCCAAAACCCGCGGCAAAGCCCTTGCAGCGCAGGTCGAGCGAGACGTTGCCGACCTCGTGGTTGACGCAGATGGCGTTCTTGCCGCCCATCTCGGCCAGCTTCGCGCCGGCGATTTTTCCGGCGGTGAACTCGTCCTGCCCGACATGCAGCAGCGCGCCGAGTTTGTGCGAGACGTCGGAGCCGGAGTTCATCGAGATCACCGGGATGCCGGCCGCCACCGCCCGCTTGATCGACGGGCCGAGTGCCGAGGCGTCGGGGATCGACACGACCAGCCCGGCCGGCCGCTGGTTCACCGCGGCATCGATCAACTGCGCCATCTTGACCATGTCGAAGGTTTCCGGCGCGCGGTAATCCACCGTCACCTTCTGGTCTGCCGCCGCCTTGGTCACGCCGTTCTTGACCACCGACCAGAACGGGTCGTTGGCCTGGCCGTGGCTGACCACGATGATGTGGATGTCGTCCGCGCGCGCCGGCGCGACGGTGGCCGCCGCGGCGAGCAGCGCCGCCCCGGCCAGCAGCTTCAGCAGCTTCCTCATGGCGTTTTCCCTCCCGCAACCGCCATGCCGGGCGCTGCGCTGCGCCCTGGGCGGCCGGTTGCCGCGTCTGCCTGTAGCCGGCGCTTGCGTCCGGTGCAAGCCTGGGCCGCTTGCCGCGCGGGCCATCCCGGCGGCCGCCTCGCCACCGGCGGCGCGCATCGGTTAGCATCAGCGGCCGAAAACCAGGGAGGGACCGGCATGGACCCGCGAACGACGCGCCGGCTCGGCAAGTCGGAGCTGAACGTCACCGTGCTCGGTTTCGGCGGCGCACCGCTCGGCGATTTCTACGCCCGGCTGCCGGAGGAGCAGGCGCTCGCCACGGTCGCCGCCGCCTATGACTGCGGCGTGCGGCTGTTCGACACCGCGCCGCTCTACGGCAACGGCCTCTCGGAACACCGCTTCGGCCACGTGCTGCGCCGCCTGCCGCACGATTTCGTGCTTTGCACGAAGGTGGGCCGCTACCTGCGGCCGGAGGCGCCGGAGCGCATCGAACGCTCCGGCTTCGCGGGCGGGCTGAACATGCGCTTCGTCTTCGACTACTCCTATGACGGCGCGATGCGCGCGGTCGAGCAGTCGTTCCAGCGCCTCGGCGTCGAGCGCATCGACGTGCTGCACATCCACGATGTCGATGTCTGGACGCACGGCGACGCCTACGAGCAGCGGTTCCGCGAGGCGATCGAGGGCGCCTATCGCGCGCTGCACGAATTGCGCACGCAGGGCGTGGTCGGCGCGATCGGCGTCGGCGTCAACGAGACCGCGCCGCTGCTGCGCTTCGCCGCGCACGGCGACTTCGACTGCTTCATGCTCGCCGGCCGCTACACGCTGCTGGAGCACACGGCGCTGGACGACCTGCTGCCGCTGTGCGCGGCCAAAGGCATCGGCATCCTCACCGCCGGGCCCTACAACTCCGGCATCCTGGCGAGCGGCGCGGTCGCCGGTGCGAAATACAATTATCGCGACGCGCCGCCGGAGATCATGCAGCGCGTCGCGCGCATCGAGGCGGTGTGCCGCCGCCATGCCGTCCCGCTGCCCGCCGCGGCACTGCAATTCCCGCTCGGCCACAAGTCGGTCGCCGCGATGGTGCCCGGCGCGGTCAAGCCCGCCGAGGTGGAGCGCAACGTCGCCCTGATCAGCCATCCGATCCCGGCGGATTTCTGGGCCGAGCTGAAGCACGAGGGCCTGCTGCCTGCCCACGCGCCCACCCCCGGCTGAGGCGCCGCCGTGCCCGAGCGATGGCGGAGCGAGGGCCACAGCGTCGCGGCGATGCGCCGCCTCGCCCGCGCCGCGCTGCCGCGGCCGGTGTTCGACTTCGCCGACGGCGGCGCCGAGGACGAGCGCACGCTGCGCCGCAACGAGGCCGCCTTCGCCGAGCAGGCGCTGCTGCCGCGCCCGCTGAACGGCGCTGCGACGCGCGACCTGTCGCTCGACCTGTTCGGCCATCGCCTCGCCTTGCCGGTGCTGCTCGGGCCGACCGGGCTGGCCGGGCTGTTCTGGCCGGACGCCGAACGCGCCGCCGCCCGCGCCGCCGCCGCCGCCGGCACCGCCTACTGCCTCAGCCACGGCTCGGTCTGCACGCTGGAGCAGCTGGCGGAGACCGGCGCCGCGCCGCGCTGGATGCAGGTGTTCATCTACACCGACCGCGGCTTCACCCGCGAACTGACCGAGCGCGCACAAGCCGCCGGCTACGACGCGCTGGTGCTGACCATCGACAACCAGCTGCTCGGCAACCGCGAGCGCGACCTGCGCAACGGCTTTGCCATCCCGCCGCGCTTCGGCGCCGCCGATATGGCCGCGATGGCGTTCAAGCTGCGCTGGCTCGCGCGCATGCGCCGCGAGCTGCCGCGCATCACCTTCGGCAACTATGTCCGGCCGGGCGAGGCCGCCGACATCGGCACGATCGCCGCGCGCATGGCCGGGCTGCTCGACCCGGCGATGCGCTGGGACGACGTGGACGCGCTGCGCCGGCTCTGGCGCGGCAAGCTGCTGCTGAAAGGCGTGCTGCACCCGGCCGAGGCGGCCGAGGCGGTGGCGCGCGGCGTCGATGGCCTGATCGTCTCCAACCACGGCGGACGGCAGCTCGACGGCGCGGTCTCGACGGTGGAGGCGCTGCCCTTGGTGCTCGACGCCGTTGCCGGGCGCATCCCCGTGCTGGTGGACGGCGGCGTGCGGCGCGGCGCCGACGTGGTGACCGCACTCGCGCTCGGCGCCCGTGCCTGCCTGATCGCCCGCCCGGCGCTGTGGGGCGTGGCGGTCGCGGGCGAAGCGGGCGTCGCCCACGTGCTCGACATCTTTCGCCGCGAGATCGACCGGGCGATGGGCCTGTGCGGCGCCCGCAACCTGGCCGAGCTCGGCCCCGACCTGCTGTTCCGCCCGATGCGAGGAGCGACGCCATGCCCGACTTCGCCGTCATCGACAGCCATGTCCATCTCTACGACATCGGCCGGCTCCGCTATCCCTGGCTGAGCGGCGTCCCGCGTCTCAACCGCACGTTTCTGCTCGCCGATTTCGACGCGGCGCGGGCGCATGTGCAGGTGGACCAGATCGTGTTCGCCGAGGTCGATGTGGCACCCGGCCTGCACATCGACGAAGCCGCCTTCGTGCAGGAACTCGCTGATAAGGACAAGCGACTCACCGGCATGGTCGCGCATGCGCCGGTGGAGAAGGGCGCGGCGGTCGAGGACGACCTCGCCGCGCTGGCCCGATTTCCGCACGCTGCGCGGCATCCGGCGGCTGATCCAGGGCGAACTTGATCCTGGCATCTGCCTCGAACCCGGCTTCATCGACGGCGTGCGGCGGGTGGGACAGCACGGCCTGGTGTTCGACATCTGCATCAAGCATTGGGCGATGGCGTATGCGCTGGAACTGGTGCGGTGCTGCCCGGACGTGCAGTTCGTGCTCGACCACATCGGCAAGCCGGACATCCGCCACGACCTGCGCGAGCCGTGGTGGAGCCAGATCGCCGAGCTGGCGCGGCTGCCGAACGTGGTGGTGAAACTCTCCGGCGTGATCACCGAGGCCGACCACGCGCACTGGACGCCGGCGCAAGTAATGCCCTACGTCGCGCGCGTCATCGAGTGTTTCGGCTTCGACCGGGTGATGTACGGCAGCGACTGGACGGTCGCGGAACTGACGCACCGCTATCCGACCTGGGTGGAGATTCTCGATCGCGTCGTGGCGGGCGCGAGTGATGGGGAACGGCGCAAGCTGTATCGCGACACCGCCGCGCGCGTCTATCGGCTGGCCGGCTGACCGAGGCACGCCGCCGCGAACTGCGCGAACGCACGCGCGCGGTGGCTGATCGCTTCCTTCGCTTCGTGCGTCATTTCGCCGAACGTCAGCGTGCAGCCGGCGGGGACGAATATCGGGTCGTAGCCGAACCCGTTCTCGCCGCGCGGCGGCCAGGCGAGGCCGCCATCGACGCGGGCAAAGAAACTGTCCGTTTGCCCGTCCGGCCAGCCGAGGCAGAGCGCGCAGACGAACCAGGCGCGCCGGTCGGCCGCCTCGCCCACCTCGCGCCGCACCCGCGCCATCGCGGCGCCGAAATCCCGCGCCGCGCCCGCCCAGCGCGCCGAGACCACGCCGGGCGCGCCGCCCAGCGCGGCGACGCAGAACCCGGAATCGTCGGCCAGCGAAGGCAGGCCGCTCGCCCGCGCCGCCGCCAGCGCCTTCAGCCGTGCGTTGCCGACAGAAATCCGGCGCGGTCTCCTCCGGCTCCGCCAGGCCGAGCGCGCCGGCGCCGACCGCAGCGACGCCGTGCGGCGCCACCAGGGCGGCGATCTCGCGCAGCTTTCCGGCATTGTGCGTCGCGATCACCAGCCGCGCCCCGTCCGGCAGGCGCCGCGCCATCAGCCGCCCTCCAGCGCCGCACGCTGGGCCGCGAACAGGCGGGCCGTGCCCACCCGCGCCAGCGCCAGCAGCGACGCGAACTGGGCCTCGGTGAACGGAGTGCGCTCGGCGGTGGCCTGCACCTCGACGATGCCGCCGGCATCGGTCAGCACGAAATTGGCGTCCGCGTCGGCCGACGAATCCTCGGCGTAGTCGAGATCGAGCACCGCCTCCCCGCCCGCCAGCCCGCACGACACCGCCGCGACCTGCCCGGTCAGCGGGGACGCCTTCAGCACGTTCATGCGCTGCAGGTGCCGCACCGCCAGCGCCAGCGCCACGAACGCGCCGGTGATGGCGGCGCAGCGCGTGCCGCCGTCGGCGTTCAGCACGTCGCAGTCGAGCGTGATCGTCATCTCGCCGAGCGCCGCCCGATTGACCACCGCGCGCAGGCTGCGCCCGATCAGCCGCTGGATTTCCTGCGTCCGGCCCGATTGCTTGCCGCGCGCCGCCTCGCGCTCGCCGCGGGTGTGGGTGGCGCGCGGCAGCATGCCGTATTCCGCCGTCACCCAGCCCTGGCCGGAATTGCGCAGGAAAGCCGGCACCCGCCCCTCGACGCTGGCGGCGCACAGCACCTCCGTGCCGCCCATGCGGATCAGGCAGGAGCCTTCGGCGTGGCGGGCGAAGCCGGGAGTGAGCGAAACATCGCGCAGCGCGTCGGCGGCGCGTCCGGAGGGGCGCATGGCGGCAATTTCCGTCGGTTGGACCAGCCCGCTATGGCGTTGCGCCGCCGCTTCCGCAAGACTTGCGCCGCCCGCCCGCGAAGGCGTCTGATACGAGGTTAGATGGACCGACAAGTTCCGCCACGCCCCGCCTTCTCCCTGCGGCCGACCCCGCTGCCGCCCGGGCTGGACGCGCGCTCGGCCGCGGTGCTGCGCGAGATCGTCGAGCAGTATGTCGAGACCGGCGAGCCGGTCGGCAGCCGCACGCTGTCGCGCCGCCTGCCGCTCAACCTCTCGCCGGCCACCATCCGCAACGTGATGGCCGACCTGACCGAAGTGGGCCTGCTGTTCGCCCCCCACACCTCCGCCGGCCGCCTGCCCACCGAGCACGGGCTGCGGCTGTTCGTCGATGGGCTGCTGCAGTTCGGCGACCTCAGCGAGGAGGACCGCGACGCGATCAGCGCGGCGCTCGGCGCCTCCGGGCGCAGCCTGGAGGATACGCTGGGCGAGGCGTCGAGCCTGCTGTCCGGCCTGTCCTCGGCCGCCGGGCTGGTGCTGGCGCCGAAGGGCGAGGGGGAGCTGCGGCATATCGAGTTCGTCCCGCTCGGCTCCGGCCGCGCGCTGGTGGTGCTGGTGAACGCCGAGGGGCAGGTCGAGAACCGGGTGCTCGAGATCCCGCCCGGTGTCCCGCCCTCGGCCTTGCAGCAGGCCAGCAACTACCTCAATGCGCGGCTTGCCGGCGGGCGCGGGCTGGCGGAGCTGCGCCGCCGCGTGGCCGAGGAGATGGTGGCCGACCGGTCCGAGCTGGACGCGCTGGCCGCCCAGGTGGTGGCGGCCGGGCTGGCGACCTGGACCGGCGAGGGGCGCGGCGGCTCGCTGATCGTGCGCGGCCAGGCGCAAGCTGCTGTCCGACGTGACGCAGATCGAGAATCTGTCGGCGATCCGGCGGCTGTTCGAGCGGCTGGAGGCGCACGAGACCATGCTGCGGCTGCTGGAGCTGGCCGAGCAGAGCGAGGGCGTGCGCATCTTCATCGGCGCCGAGAGCGAGCTGTTCGGCACCACCGGCGTGTCGATGGTGGTGGCGCCGGCGCGCAACGCCGGCGGGCGGATCGTCGGCGCGATCGGCGTGATCGGCCCGACGCGCATCAACTACGGCCGCATCATCCCGGTGGTGGATTATACGGCGCGGGTGATCGGG
Organism: uncultured Pseudomonadota bacterium; assembly: GCA_963786445.1. GTDB lineage: Bacteria > Pseudomonadota > Alphaproteobacteria > Acetobacterales > Acetobacteraceae > JAFKFJ01. The sequence continues at coordinate 198,826 of CAWAZU010000026.1, read as the reverse complement.
CGGCTGCTGGGGTAGCCGCCGCCGCGGTGGCGCGCAGGATATTGGTGAACCGGAACGATCGCGGCGGCAGCGGCCGACACGGCGCTCATCCCGCGACGGGCGGGCCGCAGGCGCGCGGACGGGCGCGCCGTGCCGGGACGGAGCGCGGGTGCCTCGGGTCGGGGGATGGCGCGATGGGGAGCGCCCGGCGTGTGGCGGTGCGGCGGGACGGCGTCGGCGGCAGCGTCAGCGCGGGCGGCGGGCGCACCCCCAGCATGCGGCAGAGCGGGCGCAGCAGGCGGCCCATCTGCGGGGCGGCGAGCAGGGCCGCCGTCTGCGGCTCTGCCAGCAGATGCTGCAACTGCGACCCGGAAGCTGCCGCCTCCGGCACCAGTCGCGGCAGCCAGGCGAAGCGGCGCGGCAGGCGGGCATAGGGCGGGCGGGGCCGCGGGGCGGCCGGCCGGGGCGATGGCGGACGGCGGCCCGCGGTCCCGGCCTCGATCCGGGCGGCCAGGGCGGCGATGCGGCGGCTGAGGCGATGCAGCCGCGGCCAGAGCAGCAGCAGCAGCGGTGCGGCGAGCGGGTTCTTCGCCGCCGCCACGGCGACGGCGCGGCACAGCCCGGCGATCAGGCGGGCGAAGGTCTGGGCCGGGGCGGGGGCGGCGGCGTCCATGAACGCAACAGGAACACACCTGGCCGGTCCTGGGCAATCGGGATTTTTCGGGGCGGCGCGTTATTGTGCGCCAATGAAGCCGACTTACACCGACCATAGCCGCGTGGATGAACGCAGCCTTGCGATGCACCGGCTTGTCGCGCGGAAGCTGCTGGCCGACCCGGCCTTGCTGGACAGGGCGCGGGACAATCTGCGCCGCTGGCAGGACAGCGACGGCAGCCCGAAGCCGGCGCTTGCCGAGGGGTGGCCTGCTGTGGGCGGGGAGCAGTCATTCCGCACACCTACCGCGACGGACGCAGCGACCTCGCCGCCGCACCAGACTGCCGTGCGTGCGGTCGGTGTGCGTGCGGCCGCGCCCATCCGCATGGCGCTCGCCGGTTTATGCAGCAACAGAAGGCTTGCGGGAGGTGGTTCTTGTTGCTACAATAACCCGTGAAGATTGAGTTCGACCCAGACAAGGACGCCGCCAATCGGCAGAAACACGGGCTTTCCCTGGCCGATGCAGAGCGCATGGATTTCGACGCGGCCATCTATGTGTCCGATGACCGCTACGACTACGGCGAGGACCGGATACAGGCCCTCGGATCGATCGGTGGCCGGCTGCACATGCTGGTGTTCACCATGCGCGGCGATGTGCTGCGGGCGATCTCGCTGCGAAAGGCAAACCCGAGAGAGGTAAAGCGCTATGACGAAGAAGCTTGAACCGCCGCCACCCGATTTTGACGAAAACCCGGAATGGACCGAGGAGCAGTTTGCGCGCGCGCGGCCCTTCAAGGAGGGGTTCCCCGAACAATACGAGGCATGGAAAAAGAACCGGGGCGGCCGTCCGCCGGTCGAGCAGCCGAAGGTGCATATCGGGTTCCGGCTTGCGGCCGATGTGGTCGAGGGCGTCCGGGCGACCGGGCGCGGCTACAATGCCCGCGTCGAGAAGGTGCTGCGCGAAGCGCTGGCGAAACGCCAGCTTTGACAGGCCGCCCAACTCCGCGCCCACCTGAAGCGGGCAGGAGAAGAGAAGACGGCAGTGCCGGTGATGCTAATTACGGCATGATTGGGAAAGATTATCCGGTATACCGCCAGCCTTGCCGTGGCCGGGGCACCGGCGCTTCCGGGCCAATTGCCGTTACCACACGGCCAAGATTTGTGCGGGCCGAACCGCGTGGATGACCGGGACAAGCCCGGTCATGACGGTCAAGCAGGTTGGCCGCGTTGGTTATTATCCGCATCAGCAATCCGAACACGGGCGGCGCGACCGGGCTTTGCCTCGATGCGCACGACCTCGTTTTGTCGAAATACGCGGCGGGCCGCGAGCAGGACAGCCGAGTTCAATCAGGCCATTATCCGCGCCGGCCTCGTCAGTCGCAGAAAGCTCGCCACGTTGTTGCGCACCATGCCGGTTGACGATGCGACGAAGGGCATCATCGCGGCGCGCATCAAGTCCGCCTTCGCCGCAGCAAGCAAGTAGGGCGGGAAAGCGCAGCGCATTCCGCCGCGCGCTCGGCGTGTGATGGTGGGACGCGCTGCGCTTTCCCGCCCTACGCGGGCTTGCCCTACTCGGAGTGGTCTCCCTTGGGTGGGAAGCTGTCATCCACTCCACCAAGCCGAATGATCACGTGGGGCCGGCAGAACCCGCCGTTCAATGTTGGGAAACCTGTTCGCTCCGCTCGTACCGTCACTTACTGATTAGAAAACCATCGTCGTCGATATCCTGAATAAGCCCCCAAAATGCCGTGCGCACCGGCTGAAAAATCCTCTCGAAATCGTCCCTCTGAAGTGAAACTCAGAGCGGTTCGAAGTTTGAAACGCCCCAAGGTGCCGACCACCTCCTCGTATGGCTGTTCTTCCGCGATCATGTCTTTGTGCTGGGCTGCTCCTTGTTTGGAGCCGGATACCGTCCTGCCCAAAGCAAGATATATTTTGCGTCGATAAGGCGGCCTTGATCCGCCCCCGCGAGATCTAGAAGCTGCGCCTCGGACCACAATCTCCGACGGTCGTGAATCAGCTGCCGGACCGCTGGTAACACCAAGGTATGCAGAGGTCGCCGTTTCTGCAATGCGTTGTCGCGAATCACAGCTTTCATGGCGAGTTCCAGTGCCAGTGCGGCTGTCTGCGCCGCGAAGATCTCACGAAGTGCAGGATCTGAAAGCTGCCATGGTAGTCAATTCGTGTCTGCTCTCGTGTCATTGAACCTGCGCAAGCTATGCTAGCCAGCAGCAGAGTAGGACCGCGCGAAGTAGGCGTTTTCAGCCCGTCGACCAAAAGTGGAGCGTGCGCTCTTCGTCGGCGCTCATGGACTCGAAATTGAAGATTCTGCCAGCGCTTCAGATCTCACCTTGGCGCAATGATGCGTGCTCGACCGACTCTTTCATCACGAATGCCCATATGCGCTTGACGAGCGCGCGTCGGGGCCAAGACTGACCGCTCCGGGTCGGAGAGCGGACACCCCGCGGTCGGCACGCGCAACAAGACCATCTCTCACGAGTTTCAGCACCCGCGCCTGCGCTCCCATTACCTCCCACGTCATCGCCCCGCCGCGCCGCCCGCGCTACCCTGCCCCGATGGGCGCCATCCGACCCGTGGGCGAGTTGCTGCGCGAATGGCGCCAGCGGCGGCGGCTGAGCCAGCTCGACCTCGCCTGCGACGCCGAGATTTCCACGCGGCATCTCAGTTTTCTGGAAACCGGCCGATCCTCGCCCAGCCGCGACATGGTGCTGCGGCTGGCCGAGCGGCTGGAGGTGCCGATGCGCGAGCGCAACGCGCTGCTGCTCGCCGCCGGGTTCGCGCCGATGTTCGCCGAGCGGGCGCTGGACGATCCCGCGCTGGAGGCCGCGCGCGGCGCCGTCGCGGTGGTGCTCGACCGGCAAAAGCCGTATCCGGCGTTCGCGCTCGACCGGCACTGGCAGATCGTCGCCTCCAACCGCGCGCTGCCGCAGCTCTATGCGGCGTCGCGGCGGAGCTGCTGGCGCCGCCGGTGAATGCGCTGCGGCTCAGCCTGCATCCGCAGGGGCTGGCGCCGCGCATCGAAAACCTTGCCGAGTGGCGCGCGCATCTGCTGGCGCGGCTGCGGCGGCAGGTCGAGGTTTCGGCGGATGCGACGCTCGGCGCGCTGCTGCGCGAACTCCTGGCCTATCCCGCGCCGGAGCACGACGCGCCGCCGCCCTCGCCCGCCGCGGTGCTGGTGCCGCTGCGCCTCGCGACGGCTTCCGGCACGCTCGCGTTCTTCAGCACGACGACGGTGTTCGGCACGCCGCTCGACGTGACGCTGTCGGAGCTGGCCGTCGAACTGTTTTTCGCGGCCGACGACGCGACCGATGCCATCGTGCGGCGGCTCGGCGGCGAAGCGGAGTTGATTCACGCGCCATGACCTGCGACGTAATCGCTTTGCCGCGCGCGGGCTTGGCATTCTCCGCCGCGTCGAGCGGACGGCCGAGGGGGCCGGACGCGACAGCGGAGAACAAGGCGATGAGCAACGTGAACGAGACCGTCGTGCGCTACATCTCGGCGTGGAACGAGCGCGACGCGCGGCGGCGGCGCGAACTGGTGGCGGCGACCTGGGCGGCGGACGGCAGCTACGTCGATGCGGCGCGCAACGGCCGCGGCCACGACGCGATCGACGCCATGATCGCGCGCGCGCAGGAGCATTTTCCCGGCTACCGGCTGCACCTGGCGAGCGGGATCGAGGCGCATAACGGTCGCGTCCGCTTCAGCTGGGAAGCGGGCGGCGCGCCGGACGCGCCGCTCTATATCGGCGGCACCGACTTTGCCGAGCTGGCCGATGACGGGCGGTTCAAGGCGGTGGTCGGCTTCACCGACGCGGCGCCGGCGCCGGCCGGCTGATCCGCGACCCCCTGCACCCGCGTCCGGCGGGTGCAGGGCCGGCTATCCCGGCGTCGCGGCGAGGCGCTGGTGGGCGAACCAGGCCGGCAGCGCCAGCGCCGAGATCACGCCGCCGCACACCAGCGCCGCGCCCGGCGAGCCGGCGCGGTCGGCGAACCAGCCGCACACGGCGGGGAACAGCGTGCCGCCGAGATAATACGTGGTGTAGAACAGCGCCATGCCGACCGCGCGGTTTTCCGCCCGCGCCGAGAGCGTGCCGGCGCCGACGATGACGCCGGCATGCAGCGCGCCGACGGTGCCGAACAGCGTGCCCCAGAGCAGCGGTGCGCTGCCCAGCCCGATCGCCGCGACCGACACCAGCGTGACCAGCGTGCCGAGCACGAACACCCGGTTCGGCCCGAACCGCGCGGCGACGGCGCCGCCGCACAGGATGGCCGGCAGGTTGCCCCAGGTCGCCGCGTTCATCACCGCGTCGGTGAGCCAGGCCGGCGCCGCCTGCAGCGCCATCAGCGACGGCGTGTAGGTCAGGAAGGCACTGAACGCGGCGTTGTAAAAGGTCCAGATCAGGCCGGCGAGCAGCACCAGCAGGCACTCGTGCCGCGTCGGCCAGCCGAGCCGCCGCCGCCCGGCCCGCCCGCCGTCGCGCCAGGTCGCCAGCAGCAGCGCGCCGCCCAGGGCCGCCGGCACCGCGCCGGCCAGGAACGCCGCCCGCCAGCCGAAGGCGTGCGCGATCGGCGCCTGGGAGAGCTGGGCGCAGCCGATGCCGATCGGAAACGCCCCGAGCATCAGCCCGAGCGTCAGCAGGAAGGCCCGGCCGCGGAAGCGGTCGGCGATGACTTTCGTCTGCATGACGGTCAGCGCCACCGCGCCGCTGCCGGCGAGCACCCGCGCCGCGCCGATCCCCGCCGGCCCGGCGGCGAACGCCGTGGCGGCGCTGCCGAGCGCCATCAGCGCCATCCCGCCGCCGAGCAGCGCCCGGTCGCCCACCGCCTGCGCGAGGAAGCCGAAGGCCAGCGCGGCGACGATGCCGGGCAGCATATAGGCGCCGACCAGCGAGCCGAGGGCGGCGAAGGAGAGGTGGAACGCGGCGGTGAGGTCCGGGCCGAGGCTCGCGACGGTCTGCAACTGGTAGCCGAAGGCGAAGCGGGCGAAGGTGATGGCGATCAGGATGCCCCATGCCGCGCCGCCGGCGCGCGCGGCGGCGGCGTGGGCCGTGTCTGCGTCCATGCCCGCGGGTAGAGCCGATCCAAGGGCGCGCGGCAAGCCGGGGGCGGCGAACCGAGGCGGGTGTCATTAACCAAACTTGAGCAATGTTTCCGTAGCCTCGTCTCTGTTTTGAGACGGAGGCGTTCGATGTCGATATCGTTGGCGGTGCGCCGCGGGACGGTGCGCCTTGTACTCTCGGCCCTGGTGGCGCTGCTGGCCGCCAGCTGCACCGGACCGATGGTGGCCGGGCAGGCGAGTGCCTCGGCGGCGACGGCGCAGCGGGCGCCGGACGACCCGACCGTCATGGTGGTGGCGCGGGCGCTGGAGCAACGGCTGGACATGATGGTCGCCGCGGCGCAGGCGGAGGCAAAACAGTAGGCGCCTGCGCGCGGGCGGCGGCACGCGGGAGCGGCGACCCGCCGCTTGACACGGGAGGCTGACCGGGGGACGGTTAACCGGTTTAGCGCCCGGCGGAAGGATGAGCGTCCAGGCAGGGGAAATCGTCCGCGGCGAGCATCTGTCCGTCCGGTTCGGGGCGGTCACCGCCCTCGACGGCGTCGATTTCGCCGTCCACAGCGGCGAAGTGGTGGCGCTGGTCGGCGATAACGGGGCCGGCAAGTCAACGCTGGCGAAGGTGATCTCCGGCGCCCACCGCCCGACCGGCGGCGTGCTGCGCGTTCGCGGACGCGCGGTCGAACTCGCCTCCCCGCGCGATGCCGTGCGTCTTGGCATCGCAACGATCTACCAGGACCTCGCGCTGGCCGACAATCTGAGCGTGACCGAGAACGTGTTCCTCGGCTGCGAGGCGAGCGTGCGCGTGCTCGGCGTGCCGATCCTGCAGCGCGCGCGGATGCGCGCACGGGTCCGCCGCCTGCTCGACGGCCTCGACGCCCATATCGCCGATCCCGCCGCCAAGGTCAGCGTGCTGTCCGGCGGCCAGCGGCAGGCGGTGGCGATCAGCCGCGCGCTCAACCTGGCCGCCGAACTGGTCATCATGGACGAGCCGACCGCGGCGCTGGCGGTCGGCGAGACGCGAAAAGTCCTCGCGCTGGTGCGCCAGCTCCGCGACCAGGGCAAGGGCGTGGTGCTGATCAGCCACAACATCGCCGAGGTGTTCGAAGTCGCCGACCGCGTCGTGGTGCTGCGCCGCGGCCGCAAGGTCGCCGACCTGGCGCCGCACGCCACCACGCACGAGGAGATCGTCGCCCTGATCACCGGCGCGCATCCGAGCCTGCGCACCATCGAGCAGTCGGACGCTGCCGCGCCGCCAAACATCCTGTCAGCAACCGAGAGGAGGATCGCGTGATGCCTGGCCGAAAAATCCCGCTGCGCCGCACCGTCCGTGTGATGGGCGCCGCCGCCCTGCTCGCCGCCGTCGCCGCGACGGCGCTGGCGCAGAGCAAGGAGCAAGTCGCGTTCGTGCCGCAGATCGTCGGCATCCCCTACTTCAATGCGATGGAGGCCGGCGGCAAGAAGGCGGGCGCGGCGCTCGGCGTGGACTTCATCTACACCGGCCCGGTCGATGCCAACCCGGTCGATCAGCTGCAGATCGTCAACAACCTGATCGGCCAGGGCGTCAAGGCGATCGCCGTCAGCGTGCTCGACGCGAGTTCGCTTGACCCGGTGATGGCTGCCGCGCGCGCAAAAGGCATCATCATCTTCACCAGCGACAGCGACGCGCCGAAAAGCGGCCGGCCGGTCTATGTCGCGCAGGCGTCCGACGAGGGGCTGGGCTTCACCATCATCGACGAACTGGTGAAACGCATCGGCCCCGACGCCACTGTCGGCATCGTGTCGGGGGCGGCGACCGCGACCAACCTCAACACCTGGATCGGCTTCATGAAGCAGCGGGCGGCGGACAAATACCCGAAGCTCAAGCTGCTGGAACCGCGCTTCGCCGGCGGATCGGCCGAGCAGGCGGCGCAGATCGCCGCCGACCTGATGACCGCGCACCCCGACCTGAAAGGGCTGATCGCGGTGGCATCGACCACCTGCCCCGGCGTCGGCCAGGCGATCGAGAGCGCGGGCAAGATCGGCAGCGTCGTCGGCACCGGCTATTGCAGCCCCAACACCGCGCGCAGCTACCTGAAGAGCGGCGCCTTCGGCTTCACCGTGCTGTGGGACCCGGCGGCACTCGGCTACCTGACCGTGTGGGCCGGCAAGCAACTGATCGAACACAAGCCGTTCGCGGCCGCGAACGCCGTGCCGGGAATGGACCACACGATCGGCTTCGATGCGAAAACCGGCGTGCTGCTGCTCGGGCCGCCGGCGGTGTTCACCAAGGCGAACGTGGACCAGTTCAACTTCTGACCGAGTGATGCCGCGCCGCTCGCGCGAGGCCGCGATCGCCGTCGCCCTGGTCGCGGCGTGCGCGGGCTTCGCCGCTGCCTCGCCGTATTTCGCCACCGCCGGCAATCTGCTGGCGGTGGCGCGGCGCTGCATCGACCTCGCACTGGTGGCGCTGGGCGAGATGCTGGTGCTGGCGGCGGGCGGCATCGACGTGTCGGCGGGCGTGGCGATGGGCGTTGCCTCGATCGCCGTCGGCAAGGCGCTGCGGGCCGGCGCGCCGGCCGTGCTGGCGGCGCTGGCCGGGCCGGCGGTCGGGCTGCTGCTGGGCGGCGCGGCGGCGCTGGCGGTGGTGGCCGGGCAGATGCCGCCGATCGTCGCCACGCTCGGGCTGTGGGGCATCTGGCGCGCGGCGCTGTATCTGCTGCTGGGCGGCCAGTGGCTGTCCGGCCTGCCGCGGACGCTCGATCCGCTGCTGAACGCCAGCCTGCTCGGCATCCCGCCGGTGCTGGTCGGGATCGTGGCGCTGTACGGCATCGTCTGGCTGGTGCTGCGCCGCACGCCGGCCGGGCCGCGGCTGCTTGCCGTCGGCGGGCGCGAGGACGCGGCGCGGCGGGCCGGCATCGATGTCGCGCGGACGAAAGCGCTGGTCTATGTCGCCGCCGGCGCGCTGAACGGCATCGCCGCGACGGTCTATGTCGCGCAGTACCGCAACGTCGAGATGACCACCGGCGGCACGCTGGCGCTGGACGCGATCGTCGCCGCCGTGCTCGGCGGCTGCTCGATCAGCGGCGGCGAGGCGAGCCTGGTCGGCACGGCGCTGGGTGTGGTGCTGCTGCGGGTGATCCAGAACGGCATGGTGCTGCTCGGCCTGCCCTCGCTGTGGACCAGCGTGATCGAGGGCGCGCTGCTGATCCTGGTGCTGTCGATCGAAGCCGCCGGAAAGCTGGGCCGGCGCGGCTGGCGCGCGGCATGAGTGCCGCCGCGCAACGTCTGGCCGGCCTCGGCCTGCTGTGGGCGGTGATGCTGGCGGCCTTCTCGGTGGCGACGCCGGCGTTCTTCCAGGCGTCCACGGTGACCAGCATCCTGCAGTTCTCCTCGATCCTGGCGCTGGTGACGCTCGGGCAGGCGCTGGTGGTGGCGGCGGGCGGCGGCGGGATCGACCTGTCGGTGGGCGGCATGGTCAGCCTGAGCGGGCTGTTCATGGCCTGGCTGGGCGGCGGCGGACCGGCGGTGGCGGCAATCGCGGCGATCGGCGGCGGCGCGCTGCTGGGGCTGGGGAACGGGCTGCTGGTGACGCGGCTGCGGCTGGAGCCGCTGATCGTCACGCTGGGCACGCTCTACGCCTATGGCGGGCTGGCGCTGGCGCTGACCGGCGGCAGCCCGCAACGGGGCATCCCGGCGGCGCTGGCGCCGTTCGGGCGCGGCCTGCTCGGCCCGTTCCCGGTCAGCTTCCTGCTCGCCGCCCTGCCGGTCTATGCCGTCGCCCAGTTCGCGCTGACGGCAACCCCGGCCGGTCCCTGGACCTATGCCACCGGCCGCAACGAGCAGGCGGCGCGGCTGGTCGGCATTCCGGTCGGGCGGCTGCGGCTGACCGTCTATATCGGCGAGCGGCGCGCTCGCCGGGCTGGCCGCGATGGTGGCCGGCTCCTGGCTGCAGAGCGCGCGCCCCGACATCGGCGTCAACCTGGAACTCGATTCGCTGACCGCCGCGCTGCTCGGCGGGGTGAGCATCGCCGGCGGTTCCGGGACGCCGGCCGGCACGCTGCTGGCGGTGCTGTTCCTGCAATCGCTGAAAACCGGGCTGCAGCTCGGCGACGTGAACAGCATCTGGCAGACCGGCCTGGTGGGCCTGCTGCTGCTGGCCAGTCTGCAGGCCGACCGGCTGCTGCGCCGGCAGCGCGCGTGAAGGAGGACGCATCGTGGACGACATCGACCGGACCATCATCGCGGGCGTGGCGCGGCAGGCGGGGCGGATCGTGCGCACGCTGACGGAGCTGATCGGCTTCCCCTCGATCGTGCCGGTCGATCCGGCCAAGGCGGGGCCGGCGGAGCGCGACTGCCAGCTCTACCTGCAAGCGCGGCTGCACGAGCTCGGCTTCCGCACCGATCTGTGGGACCCGGACGGGCCCGCGCTGTTCGCGAAATACCGGGGCCGGCCGGGCGCGCATGAAGGGCGTAGCTTCGCGGGACGGCCGATCCTCGCCGGACGGCTCGCGGGCGGCGGCGGCGGGCGTTCGGTGATGCTCACCGGCCATATCGACGTGGTGCCGCCGGGCGCGGCCGGGCACTGGCGCACCGATCCGTTCGTCGCCACCGTCGAGGACGGCAAGCTCTACGGCCGCGGCGCCGTGGACATGAAGGGCGGCGTCGCCTGCATGCTGGAGGCCGTCGCGGTGCTGCGCGAACTCGGTCTCCCGCTTGCCGGCGACATCGTGTTCGCGACCGTGGTGGACGAGGAGATCGGGGGGATGGGCGCGCTGGCGCTGGTCGATCGCGGCTGGCGGGCGGATGCGGCGATCCTGCCGGAATCGACCGCCCTCGCGATCTCGCCGATCTGCCACGGCATCCTGTGGGGCCGCATCCTGATCGACGGCATCGGCGGCCATGCCGAGCTGAAGCCGAACGCCTGGGACGCGGGCGGGCCGGTGGACGCGGTGACGCTGCTGCGCCAGGTGCTCGACGGCATCGACGTGCTGAACCGGCGCTGGGCGCTCGACCCGCGCAAGAACCATCCGCTCATGGAGCTGCCCAACCAGGTGATCGCCACGCAGCTGCGCGCCGGCGAGCACCCGAGTTCGATGGCGGGCGCGGCCGAGATCGTCATCGACGTGCAGTACCTGCCCTGGGAGAAGGACGAATTCGGCCTCGGCGGCAACGTCAAGCGGGAGGTGGAGGCGCACCTCGCGCGCGTCTGCGCCGCCGACCCGTATCTGGCCGCGCACCCGGCGCGGATCGCCTGGACCCTCGATGCCGACTGCGCCGAAGTGCCGACCGATCATCCGTTCATCGGTGCGATGCAGGATGCGCTGACGGCGGCCGGGCACACGCCGCGGCTCTGGGGGCTGGGCGCGCACAGCGACATGGGGCTGCCGACCGACATGGGACAGACGCCCACGATCATGTTCGGCCCCGGCGATCCGACGCAGGCGCACCAGCCGAACGAGATGGTGCCGCTCGCCGATCTGGTGGCAACGACGACGGTCATGGCGCTGGCGATCCGCCGCTGGTGCGCGTGACATCACGAACGACAGGAGAGACGCGCGATGAGCGAGACGGGTGGCGCGGTGCGGGTGCTGGTGGCCGGCGAATCGTGGATGACGCACAGCATCCACACGAAAGGCTTCGACAGCTTCACCACCTCCTCCTACCACGAGGGCGGCGACGCCATGCTGGCGGCGCTGCGCGGCGGCGGCATCGACGTGAGCTATCAGCCCTCGCATGTCGCGGCCAACGCCTTTCCCGATTCGGTCGCCGGCCTGCGTGCCTTCGACGCGGTGATCCTGAGCGATATCGGCGCCAACACGCTGCTGCTGCCCGACCGCACGTTTGGCCGCTCGGAACGGTCCGGCAACCGGCTGCTGGCGCTCGCGGAATGGGTGCGCGGCGGCGGCGGGCTGCTGATGGTGGGCGGCTACCTGACCTTCCAGGGCATCGAAGGCAAGGCGGCGTATCACGGCACGGAAGTGGACAAGGTGCTGCCGGTCGCCCTTTCCGCCACCGACGACCGCCAGGAGCACCCCGAGGGCGTGGTGCCGGAAACCGTCGATCCGGCCCATCCGGTCGCCGCCGGCCTCGCCGGCTGGCCGGCGCTGCTCGGCTGGAACCGGGCGCGGGCGCGCCCCGATGTGCAGGTGGTGGCGCGCATCGGCGGCGACCCGCTGATCGCGCTGCGGCGCGTCGGCGGCGGGCGCAGCGCCGTGTTCGCCTCCGATTGCGGCCCGCACTGGGGACCGCCGCCGTTCCTCGCCTGGCCCGGCTACCTGCCGCTCTGGTGCAACCTGGTGCTGTGGCTTGCCGGGCGGATCGGCTGAGCGCGGCGGCGTGAACAAGGCGCCGGCGCGGCTGCGCGACGTTGCCGCGGCGGCGGGCGTCTCGGCCGCGGCGGTGTCGCGCTACCTCAACCGCCTGCTGTCGCTGCCGCCCGAGACCGCCGCGCGCATCGACGCCGCCATCCGCCAGCTCGACTACCGGCCCAATCCGCACGCGCGGCGGCTGTCGCTGGGACGGGCGGAAACCATCGGGCTGGTGGTGCCCGACATCGCCAACCCGTTCTTCGCGCAACTCGCCGCCGCGGTGGAGGAAGCCGCCGACGCGGCCGGGCTGGCGCTCGACCTGCACGCGACGCTGAACCGGCCGGGGCGCGAACTCGCCTATCTGGAGCGGATGCGGCGGGCGCGGCTGGACGGCGTGATCTTCGTCACCAACCACGGCGCGCAGGACGCGCTGGTGCGCGCCATCCACGACTGCGAGCGCGTGGTGCTGATCGACGAGGACGTGCCCGGCACCAAGGTGCCGAAAGTGTTCTGCGACAACCGCCGCGGCGGCTGGCTGGCCGGCCGGCACCTGCTCGCCGCCGGGCACCGGCGCATCGGCTTCATCGGCGGGCCGGACGACGTGATGAGCGCGCGCGAGCGGCTCGGCGGATTGCAGCGCGCGGTGTTCGAGCACGGCCCGCCCGCCGCGGTCACCGCGATCCTGCACGGGCCGTACAGCGTCGCGCACGGCATGGCGGCGGCGGCGGCGCTGCTCGCGGCCGAGCCGCGCCCGACCGCGGTGTTCGCGTCGAGCGACGAGATCGTGCTGGGGCTGCTGGCGGTGCTGCGCGAACGCCGCATCGACGTGCCGCGGCGGCTTTCCGTGGTCGCGTTCGACGACGTCAGTCCGCTCGATCTGTTCGACCCGCCGCTGACCGCGGTACGCCAGCCGGTCGCGCGCATCGGACGCCGCGCGGTCGAACTGGTGACCGCGTCGGACTTCACCGCTTCGGTCGAGCGCCTGCCGGTGAAGCTGATCGTCCGCGCCTCGGTGGCGGCGCCCGACGGCGGGGCCTGAAACGGGAAACCCGATGGCGACCGCGCCGGCCGCTATGACCGGCCGGCATCACGCAGGATCGCCGCGAGTTCCGCGACCGTCGGGAAGGCGGCGAGCGTGCCGGCGCGGCCGACCGTGAGCGCGGCGGCGCGGCAGGCGGCGGCCAGCGCCGCCTCGGCCGCCACCCCGCGCACGAGCAATGCGGCGGCCAGCACGGCGAGAAACGTGTCGCCGGCGCCGGTGGTATCGCGCACCGCCGCCGGCGCCGCGGCGACCTGCGTGATCCCGCCCGCATCGCAGAGCAGCGCGCCGCCGGCGCCGAGCGTGACCGCGACCCGCGCCGCGCCGGCGGCGTGGATCGCCCGCGCCGCCGCCGCGGGATCAGCCGTGCCGGTGAGGTGCCGCGCCTCGAACACGTTCAGCACCGCGAGTTCCACGAGCGCCCAGAGCGCGGCGAAGCCCGGCGAGGTCGGCGCGGGATTGAACACGGCGCGCAGGCCGCGCGCGCGTCCGAGCCGCAACGCCTCGACGGTCACCGGCTCGGTCAGGTTGCCCTGCAGCAGCAGCAGATCGCCGGCGGCGCAGCCCGCCACCGCGGCAAGCAGATCGGCCGGCGCGAACGGCGGGGCAGGGACGATGGCGGAGACGATCGCGTTCTCCCCCGCATCGGTCAGCAGCACGATCGAACGGTCGGCCGGCGCGTCGGTCTCGATCAGGCGGGAGATGTCGAGCGGCTCGGCGGCCAGCAGCGCCCGCAGGCGCGCGGATGTGCCATCGCGGCCGATGCGCGCCACCAGGCGCGTGGCCACGCCGCAGCGCGCCAGCACCACCGCCTGGTTGGCGCCCTTGCCGCCGAGATCGGTGGCGCCCGCGTGTGCGAGCAGCGTCTCGCCGGGCTGCGGCAGGTGCGGCACCCGAAAGGTCTCGTCGATCGCGATGTTGCCGATGACGACGGCAACCACAGAGACGGAAAACGGGTTGCAGGTCACGCGGCGAGCATCGCGGGCAGCGAGCGAACATCGGCCACCCGGTCGAGACCGAGCACCGTGTCCGTCAGCCGATGCGTCGCGTCGGCACTCAACGCCAACCCGGCGAGCTCACGGAACTTGCCGAGCAACGCCGCGTCGTCGAGAGGGTTGCCCGGCGCGCCGAGCGCGACCAGGACGCGCTCGTCCCATTGGCGTCCGTCGGCCGCCACGACCGTGACATAAGGCTCGTCGTTGGGCGCCATGCCCTCGTCGGTGCTCAGCTCGATCCTGTCCATGGCCGCCCGCAGCCGCGGGTCGCTGCGTCGGTCGGCGGCGTAGGCCGAAAGACCCGCGCCGCCGAGCACCATGCGCGCCGCCACGGCGTACGGCAGGCTCATCTGCGCCGCCGGCATGCCCGAGACGTCGCGCCCGCCGCACATGCCATGCAGGAACGGGCTCATCCGCAGCCGCACGGCGGCAATCGAGTCGGCGGTCAGGCGCTGCGCCGCCATCAGCTTGCCGATCGCATCGATGGCCGAATGCGTGCCGCGGCACGAGGCATAGGGCTTGATGACCGCTTTTTCCATTCTCCAGCTGGCGCCGAGTTCGCGCACCAGCGCCCCGGCATCCGTCGGGTGATGGGCATAGGCGCGCAGGAACCCGCCCCACACATCGTCGAAGATGCGGGCCGGACCCGTCATCCCCTGTCGCGCCAGCAGCGCGGCGGTCAGGCCGCCCTCCGCCGCGCGTCCGGCATGGATGCGCTTGGTCTGCGATCCGTCATGGATGAACGACCAAAGCCCGCCGGAAAAGCTGGCGGCGATCCCGATCGCGTTGCGACATTGGCGCGCGTCCAGCCGGAGGATGCGCGCGGCCGCCGCGGCCGCGCCGAACGTGCCGCAGGTGCCGGTCGAATGCCAGCCGGCGCTGTTGTGGGGCTCATAGCCGCCGAACGCCTCCATCACGCGCCGGCCGATATCGTAGCCGAGCACGACGGCGGCGATGAGGTCGCCGCCCGACACTTTTTCCTCCGACAGCCCGAGCGCCGCCACCGCAGCCGGCAGCACGACGGCGCCGGAATGGTCGCAGCCGCCCGAATCATCGAGCTCGAAGGCATGCGCGGCGATGCCGTTCACAAGGGCGGCGTCGCGCGGCGCGGCATGCTCCGGCCGGCCCCACAGGACATCGCCGCCGGTTGCGCCGGTTGCCCCGATCATGGCGCGCGCCCGCGACGCTTCATCGGAGGTCGAGCCGGCCAGGCCCGCGCCGAAGGTGTCAAGGATGTGGCGCTTGGTCTTCTCGACGATCGCGTCGGGCAGTTCGGCGAAACCGGTTGCCGCGATGAAGGCGCCGAGGCGATCGGCGTGGGAGGGACTGTCCATGATCCGGTTGTTCCGCTGGGACGTGCCGACTTACGCTTGCAAAAGGGATGTGCCACAAGCCGGCATCGGTGTCAGCCGGGCGCAAGTTCGAATTCGTCCGTCGCGCCGTCGTTCTCGCCCAGGAGGCCTACCGGAGAGGATGTGATGGGAACCGACCTGCGCGACGCGATTCTGGCGTGGATCGAGCGGGACCGGGACGCGATCATCCGGTTCCTCTCCCGCTTCGTCGCGATCCCGAGCCCCAATCCGCCGGGCGACACACGCGCGGCGGCGGGCTTCCTGCTCGATCATCTCAAGGCCGAAGGCTTCCCCGCCGAGATGCGCGCCGCCAGGCCCGATCTGCCGAACATCGTCGGCAGTTTCGGCGGCCAGGGTCCGCATCTGGTCCTCAACGGGCATATCGATGTGTTTCCCGCCGGGCCGGCCGAAACCTGGTCGCGCGATCCCTGGAGCGGTGCGGTGACGGACGGCAAGGTGCATGGCCGCGGCGTCACCGACATGAAATGCGGCACCGCCGCCTCGGTCTGGACCGCCATCTACCTGAACCGCCTGCGCGACCAACTCGGCGGCCGCCTCACGCTCACCTGCGTCTCCGACGAGGAGACCGGCGGCACGTTCGGCGCGAAATGGCTGCTGGACAGTTTTCCGGACGAGTGCCGCGGCGACTGCCTGCTGAACGGCGAGCCGAGCGCCGGCACCATCCGCTTCGGCGAAAAGGGCACGCTGCGGCTGGTCTTCGAGGTCGATACGCCGGGTGCCCACGCCGCCTACACCTATCTCAGCGACAACGCGATCCGCATCGCCAGCGAACTCGTGCGCGACCTCTACCGGCTGGAAGAGCTGCGGCCGGCGCAGTCGGACGCGGTGCGCGCGGCGGTCGAGGCCTCGCGCGCGGCGATGGACGCGGCGGTCGGCCAGGGTGCCGGCGACATCCTCAACCGCGTCACCGTCTCGCCCGGCGTGATCCGGGGCGGCCTGAAGATCAACATGCTCCCCGGCCATTGCCGGCTGGAAGTGGACATCCGCCTGCCGCTGCAGATGACGCGGGCGCAGGTGATGGGCGAGATCGCGACGATCCTGCGCCGGCATCCGCAGGCGCGCGTCACGCAAGTGCTGACGCATTCGGGCGAACCGACCTTCAGCGATCCGGGGCACCGCATGGTGGGCATCCTGCGCGACGCCGTCTCCGGCCTGACCGGGCGTGTCCCGGTCCCCACGGTCAGCCTCGGCGGCTCCGACGCCAAGCATTGGCGCAATGCCGGCGTGCCCGCCTACATCTACGGCTGCGCACCGAACAACATGGCCAAGCCCGACGAATGGGTCGATGTCGAGGACTACCTGCACGTGCTGCGTACCCATGCGCTGGCCGCCGCCGCCTTTCTCTCGCGATAGGAACCCGCCAGATGGGGCTTGACCGCGTTATGCCTTTCGATGCCGCGCCGTTCCTTCCGGGCGGGCGCCTGCCCGCGCCGGCCGCGGCGGCCGTGCGCGCCGGCGAGCGGGTTTTCCTCAGCGGCGGCAGCGCCCTGAAGCCTGACGGCTCGGTCGCCGGGCTGGGCGACCCCGCCGCCCAGGCCGAGGCGGCGCTCGACACCATCGAGGCCGCGCTCGCGGCGGCCGGCGGCGCGCTCGCCGGCATCGCCAAGCTCACCGTCTGCGTCGTCGATCCGGCCCACCGCAAGCCGGTCCACGATGCGATCGGGCGGCGGCTGCGGGATGTGCGTCCCGCCAGCACGGACCTCGTCGTCGCCGGCCTGCCGCTGCCGGAGCAGATGGTGCAGATCGACGCCGAGGCGGTGATCGGCGGCGGCGAGCGGGAGGTGTTCATCGGCGGCCAGACCGGCGTGGCGCTCGACGGGCGCCGCATGGCGGGGCTCGGCCGGCGCCCGCAGGATGCCGCCGAGCAGGCGGACCTCGCGCTGACCAACCTCGCGACGCTGCTGTCGGAGGCGGGCTCCGGCCTCGACGAGGTGTGCAAGATCACGGTCTATATCAACGACCGCGCCTATCGCACGGCCGTCTATCCGGTGCTCGGCAGGCATCTGCGGGGCGTCTATCCGGTATCGACCGGCATCATCACCACCGGCTTCGCGCGGCCGGAAACCCTGTTCGAGATCGACGCGCAGGTGCTGCGCAAGCAGGGCGGCCCGCATGGGCGCTTCCGCCGCTACCATTCGAGCCGCGCGAAATACGGCACCGAAAGCCAGTCGCTCGACTGCGACTTCTGCATGGCCGTGCGCGCCGGCAGCCGCGTGATCCTGCGCGGCCAGACCGGCGGCGGCCTCGACGAGGCGATGCACGGGGCGGGCGATGCCGCCGCGCAGTCCGAGCAGGCCATGGACAATGTCGAGATCCTGCTCGGCGATGCCGGGGCGCGGCTGTCGGACGTCGCCAAGGCGACGCTGTTCGTCACCGACCGCGCCTTCCTGGCCGCCGCGGCGGAGGTGGTCATGCGCCGCCTCAAAGGGGTCACGCCGGCCTTCAGCGCGGTCGTGATCAAGGGCCTGGCGAGTCCCGAACTGCTGATGGAGGTCGATATCACCGCCGATCTCGGAGACCGGGCATGACCTTCTCGCTCGTCGGGCGCTGCGCCCGCACCGGCATGCTCGGCTGCGCCGTCACCACCTCGTCGGTCGCGGTCGGCTCGCGCTGCTCGCATGCGCGCGCCGGCATCGGCGCGGTGCTGACGCAGCATCGCACCGACCCGCGCCTGGGGCCGCTGGCGCTCGACCTGCTGGCGCGCGGCCATGATGCCAGGACGGTGCTCGCGGGCGTCCTCGCGGTTGCGCCGCATCGCGACTGGCGCCAGCTCGCCGTCATCGACCGCGACGGCGGCACGGCCGCCTTCACCGGCTCCCGTGTGGACCACGCAAGGAGCGGCGAGGTGCATGGCAGGGACTGCGTGGCGATCGCCAACATCGTGCGCTCGGCGCAGGTGCCGGCGGCGATGGCGCGCGCCTTCGAGGCCGATCCCGCGCGGCCCCTGGCCGAGCGCCTGATCGAGGCCCTGGCGGCCGGCGAGGCCGCCGGCGGCGAATTCGTGCCGGTGCTCTCGGCGGCGGTTCTCGTCGCGCACCGCGAAAGCTTCGCCTATGTGGATTTGCGCGTGGACAGCCACGCCGACCCGATCGCCGAGCTGCGGCGGCTGTGGCGGGAATACGAGCCGGAGGCCGAGCCTTACGTCGTGCGCGCCAACGATCCGGCCGCGGCGCCGCTGCCGCCGAGCGAGGCGGCGCTCCTCCCCACCCGGCCGAGGCAGCCATGAACGCTCACGCGCAAGCGAGCCTGGACCTGGTCGATCGTCGGGACCTGGTCGAAATCGGCAGCGAGCTCGTCAGGTTTCCGAGCTTCAAGGGCGACGAGACGCCGCTTGCGCGCTACCTCGCCGAATGGCTCGGCGCCAGAGGCTACGCGGTGGAACTCGATGAAGTCGAGCCCGGCCGGTTCCAGGTGATCGCCACGTTAAGCGGGGCGGGCGGCGGAAAAAGCCTGATGCTCAACGGCCATCTCGACATCAATTCGCTGTCGCGCGGCTGGAACCGGGACCCGTGGACGGCCTGGGTGCAGGGCGACCGGCTGCATGGTCACGGCATCCAGAACATGAAGGGCGGCCTCGCCACCCTCATCGTCGCGGCGGAAGCCGTCCGCAAGGGCGGCGCCAGGCTCAAGGGCGATCTCGTGCTGGCCTTCGTCGTCGGGGAAACCCAGGGCGGCGAGGGCATGCACCATCTCATGCGGCGCGGCCTGCGCACCGACATGGCGCTGATCACCGAGCCGTTCGGCGCGGGCAACATCGCCACCGTGCATGGCGGGATCGCGCATTTCGCCATCCATGTGATCGGCCGGACCGGGCACATGAGCCGTCTCGACGGCACGGTCCACGCGATCCGCAAGATGGCGAACGTGATCGCGGCGCTCGACACCATCGCCTTCACCTACGCGCCGCGCCCGGACCTCCCCGCCCTGCCGCGCCTCAATGTCGGCAGCATCATCGGCGGCCGGGGCGAGAGCTACATCCTTTACGACGCGCCCTACATCCCCGATCTCTGCACCATCATCGTGGACGTGCATTTCGTGCCCGGCCAGACCGTCGCGACGATCGTGCGCGACCTGCGCGCCCATCTCGACAGGCTGCGCGAGGCCGATCCGCAGCTCCGCTACGAGATCGAGGTTCCGCCGCCGGAGTATTTCAAGGGACGGCGCCGGCTGGTGATGCCGCCGGTCGATGTTCCCGTCGATTCCGCGATCGTGCTTGCCGTCGCGCGCAGCTACCAGACGGTGACGGGCCGGCCGCCGCGCCAGATCGGCGCGATCCTGCCCACGTCCTATTCCGCCTGCGACACCTCCTGGCTGTGGGACGCGGGCATCCCCTGCGTCAATTACGGGCCGGCCGCCAGCTACGATGCGTCGTCGCCCGAGGAGACCTTCGTGTCGATCGGCGAGATGGAGGAATGCGCGAAAGTGCTGGTGCTGACCGCGCTGGATGTCTGCGCGTAGCGGCGGGCCGGGTCAGGTCTTGGTGGCATAGCGCAGGTCGAACCACATCATCGGATGGGTCTTCACGTTCTGCACGGACTTGCGGTAGGCGCAGGCGTAGTTGACGGAATAGGCGAAGAAGCCTGCCGGATCGTCGTTCAGGGCATGCTGCATGGCGAGGTACGCGGCCTTCTGCTTGTCCGCGTCGGCGGTCTGCCGCGCCGCGTCGAGCCCGGCATCGACGCCGGCATTCTTGTAGTGCCATAGCGTCTCGTTCCAGCTTCCGCCGGAATGCAGGAACGGATAGGTGCTGGTATCGACGGTCGGGCGGGCGAAATAGCCGTCGATGTAGAACGGCGCCTTGCCGGACACCTCGCTGCCGTAGCTCGACATCGGGATGCGCCTGACGGAGATGTCGAAGCCGGCCGGCTTGGCAAGCTGCTGCAAGGTGACGCCGAGGCGTTCCCGCTGGGTGCGCCCTTCCGGCAGGATCAGGGATATGCTCAGCCCGTTCGGATGGCCGGCTTCGCGCCAGCAGCTTGCGCGCCGCCGCCGGATCGGCCTTGGGAATGACGATGTCCCTGGCGAAGAAGGGCGATGTCGGCGGGATCGGGCTGATGGTGGGCGCGCCCTCGCCGAACAGCGTGAGATCGACCACGTCGCGCTTGTCCACCGCAAGCTGGAACGCGCGCCGGACGCGCACGTCGTTGAACGGCGGGATCAGGTTGTTCATGATCGCCGCGTCCCAGGAGCCGGTCGCGACGCTCTCGACGCGCAGGCCCGGATCGGCGGAGAGCGTCTTCACTTCGTCGAGCGGCAGGTTCCAGATGATGTCGATGTCGCCGGATCTGAGTGCGGCGACCTTCACGCTCGGCTCGGGGATGACGCGGATCACCACGCCGTCGAGCTTGGGAAGGCCGTTCTCGAAATAATCGGGATTCCTGACCAGGATCATCCGGTCCCCGGGCGTGTAGCTCTGGAACATGAACGGCCCGGTGCCGATCGGGTGGCGCGACAGGTCGGCGACGAGGTCGCGCGGCGTGATCTTCGCCTGACGGTCCGCCAGGATGTCGGCGAAGCCGCCGTACGGGTACGAAAGATCGAACGTCACCGTGTAGGGGTCCGGCGCCGCGACGTTCGCGATCATCGTGTAGTTGCTGCGCGAGGGCGCCGCGCTGGCCGGGTCGGTGATCCGCTTGAAGAAGGCGACGACGTCGTCGGCCACCAGTTCGCGGCCGTTGTGGAACTTCACGCCCCGGCGCAGGTGGAACGTCCAGCGCTTGAGATCGTCCGAATGCGTCCAGGTCTCCGCCAGGTCGGGCTGGGTGGTCAGGTCCTCGCGGATGCGGGTCAGGCCGTTGAACACCAGGTTGGTGTAGATGTATTCGTCGCCGCTCGTGGTCTTCATGGGATCGAGGGCGACGATCGAGGTGCTGATCGCCACGCCGAGCGTTCCGGAAGCGGCCCTGGCCGACGACGACCAGACCGGCTCGGCCGCGAGCAGCGCGGCGCTTCCCAGCAGGCCCCGACGCGTGAGCTTCATGCCGCATTCTCCCTGTGCTTCGCGTTGGTCGTCACGAGCCTCCGGCGCGATGGTGGAACCATACTTGTCCGGCCGGCAGCGTCAACTTGAACCGTGCTGCTCATCCGGCTCGACGAGCAGCGGCACCGCCGACAGCTCGGCAAGCGGGATGTGGCAGGCGATGCGGTGCCGCGCCGCCGCCTCTCGCCAGGGCGGCGGAACGGTATCGCAGATCGCGCCGAGCTTGCGCGGACAGCGGGCGGCGAAGCGGCAGCCCGCCGCAGCAGGTTCGTCGGCGATGTCGCCGGCGAGCCGCACGCGTCCGGCGTCGCGCTCGCGCGCCCCGACGATCGGAACCGCCGAGAGCAGCGCCTCGGTATAGGGATGATAGGGTGGCCGCAGGACGTCGCGGGCCGGCCCTTCCTCGATGATGCTGCCGCGGTACATCACCGCGATCCGGTCGGCGATATGGGCGATCACGCCGATGTCGTGGCTGATGAACAGATAGGCGATGCCGAGTTCGCCGCGCAGGTCGCTCAGCAGGTTCAGCACCACCGCCTGGACCGACACGTCGAGCGCCGAGACGGCCTCGTCGCAGACCAGGAACTGCGGCCGCGTCGCGAGCGCGCGGGCGATGCCGACGCGCTGCTTCTCGCCGCCGGAGAGCTCGTGGGGGTAGCGCGCCCGATACTCGACCGGCAGCCGGACCATGCGCAGCAGCCGTTCCACCTCGCGCGCGGTGGCCTTGCCCTGCGTCACGCCGAAGCGCCGCAACGGCCGGCGCAGGATGGCGTCCACGGTCTGGCGCGGATTGAGCGAGGAGTCCGGGTTCTGGAAGACGATCTGGGCGCGGCGGCGGAAGGCGATATCGGGCCGCGCCGGCACCGCCGTCCCGTCGAAGGCGAGCCGGCCGGCATCGGCGTCGATGAGCCGCAGCAGCAGCCGGCCGAGCGTCGATTTCCCGCTGCCGGATTCGCCCACCAGCCCGAGCACCTCGCCCGGCCGGATCGCGAGCGAGACATCGTCCACGGCCTGCACCGTCTGCGCCGGACGCAGGCGCAGAACCCTTGCCGCCAGCGGCCGGCGAGCCAGCCAGCCGCCGGCGCGAAACGCCCGCGACAGGTGCTCGGCCGCGAGCAATATCGTCTCGCCGCTTGCGTCCTGCCGGCCGGCCGCGGCGTCCGGGAGCGGCAGCGGCGCATGCGCCACGTCAGCCGCGCGGTGGCAGCGAACCGCGCGTCCCGCGGTGACGGCCATGACCTGCGGCGCCTCGCAGCCGGGGGCCGCGAAGGCGCAGCGGGGCCGGAAATTGCAGCCGGCATCCTGGTCGATCAGGTCGGGCAATCCGCCGGGGATCGCGATCAGCCGCCGGCCGATGCCGCGGCCGATCCGCGGCAGCGCGGCGAGCAGACCGCGCGTATAGGGATGCAGGGGCCTGGCCAGCACCTCCCTGGTCGGGCCGGATTCGACGGTACGCCCGGCATAGAGCACGGTCACGCCGTCGCAGATCTGCTCGACGATGCCGAGATTGTGGCTCACCAGCAGCAACGACAGGCCGCGCCTGGCGCGCAGCTGTTCCAGGAGGTCGAGGATTTGCGCCTCCACGGTGACGTCGAGCGCCGTGGTGGGTTCGTCGAGCAGCAGCAGTTCGGGCTCGGCGGCCAGGGCGGTCGCGATCATGACGCGCTGCTTCATGCCGCCGGAAAGCTGGTGCGGATAGGCGCGCATCACCTGAGGCGCGCGCGGGATGCCCATCTCGGCCAGCAGCGCGGTCGCGCGGGCGAAGGCTTGCGCGTGTCCCAGGCGAAGATGCGTCAGCATCGGCTCCGCCACCTGCAGGCCGACGGTCAGGGCGGGGTTGAGGGCGGCGCTGGGATCCTGGAACACGACGCCGATCCGCTTGCCGCGAAGCGCCCTGGCGTGGCGCAACAGGTCAAGCGCGGAGAAGGTCGCGCGCGCCGCCTCGACACGCACCGCATTGCCGAGCAGGCCGAGCACCGCCAGCACCAACGTCGATTTGCCCGACCCCGATTCGCCGACCAGCCCGATCGCCCGGCCGGCGGGGATCGCGAGCGACACATTGTCGAGCGCACGCAGCCAGCCCCGCGGCGTGGGATAGCTGACCGACAGCTGCTCGAGAGCCAAAACCGGTTCGGGTTCAGCCACTGGTGCGACCGGTGCGGCGCGGATCGAGCCATTCGCGCAGCCCCTCGCCGAGCAGGTTGACCGCGACCAGCAGCACGCACAGGCACAGCCCCGGAGCGAGGCCGATCCAGGGCGCCTGGTCGATGAACTGGCGGCTCTCGGCGATCATCAGCCCCCATTCGCTGCTCGGCGGCTGGGCGCCGAGCCCGAGAAAGGAGAGCGACGAGCCCAGCAGGACCGCGAAAGTCACGCGCAGGCCCGATTCCACGATGATCGGCGGCCAGGCATTGGGCAGGATCTCGCGCACCAGGATGGACGCCGCCCCCTCGGCCCTGGCGCGCGCCGCCTGGACGAAATCCTCCTGCAGCAATCCGAGCGCGACCGACCGCGTGAGGCGCGTCATGATCGGCACGTAGACGATGCCGACCGTCACGATCGTCTTCCACAGGGTCGGCGGCGTGACGGCGAGGATCAGCAGGCCGAACAGGATCGGCGGCAACGCGATGAGCAGATCGACCGCGCGCATGATGATCTCTTCCACGAAGCCGCGATGGAAGGCGGCCACGAGCCCGAGCGGCACGCCCAGCATGAGGCTGATGGCGGTGGCCCCGAACCCGATCGCCAGGGAGTAATGCGCGCCGGCCAGCACGCGGGAAAACACGTCGCGACCGAACTCGTCAGTGCCGAACGGATGGTCGAGCGAGGGCGGCGAGAGCCGCTCGCGGACGGCGAAGGCGGTGGGATCGTACGGCGCGATCCAGCTGCCGAGCAGCGCCAGGACGATGATCGTCCCGACCACCGCCGCCCCGATCACGACGGCCCGAGGCGGCGCCCGCCGGCGAAGACGCGGGATCGCCGCGTCGCTCACGAAACCGCCTGCCCGAAGCGGATGCGCGGATTGAGGAAGGCGTAGCTCAGGTCGGCGATGAGATTGGCCAGCGCATAGATCGCCGTCACCACCATCATGCCGGCCTGCAGCAGGGGCAGGTCGTGATGCTCGATGGCAAAGATGAGCAGCCGCCCGAGCCCGGGATAGGCGAACACCGTCTCCACCACCACCGCGCCGCCGATCAGGATGCCGACGTCGATCGCCAGGATGGTGATGGTGGGCAGCAGCGCGTTGGGCAGGGCGTGGCGGCACAGCACCAGCCATTCCGGCAGGCCCTTGGCGCGCGCGGCCATGACATAGCGGCTGTCCAGCACTTCGAGCATCGAGGACCGGGTCATGCGCGAGACATGCGCGACCAGCCCCGTCGCCAGCACGGTCACCGGCAAGACGAGGTGCGACAGCCACGCCCAGAAGCCGGCCTCGGCGAGGGGCTGATAGCCGGTTGCGGGCAGCCAGTGCAGCCAGGAGGCGAACACGATGATGACGAGGATCGACCAGAAGAAGTCGGGCACCGCGATGAACAGGAACTGGATCAGGGTCAGGGTGCGGTCCGACATGCGGCCCTTGTGGGTCGCAGCGAAGATGCCGAGCAGCACGCCGCTCGTCGCCACCAGGGCGAAGCTGAGGCCCGCCAGGACGGCGGAACGGCCGAGCGCGCCGGCGATCACCGCCCCCGCCGGCCGTTCCATCACGATGGACTGGCCGAAATCGCCGCGCAGCATGGCGCTCAGCCAGTGCCAGTACTGCACGACCAGCGGATCGTTGAGATGCAGCTGCGCCGCCAGCGTGGCGACCGCGGCCGGCGTCGCATATTCGCCGAGGATCGCATAGGCGACGTTGCCGGGCAGGATGTGGATGATGCCGAAGACGAGCACCGACATGGCGAACAGAATGCCGACGAGGCCGAGTATTCTGTTGGCGACGAACCCGACCATGGCGCGCCGGCTATGCCCTGCCGTGCCGACCGGGCGCCGCGGCAGCGCGCGTCCGCGATGAGCGAGAACCCCTGTCCGGGACCATCATCCTCGTCCTTGCTCCGACACGTCTGGAAAGCGCAAGCCGCGGCCCGCCGGCGTGTGGCACCGCGATCGCGGCCTTGGCGCCGGACCCCATGCCGTCGCGGAACTTGAAGGCTAGACAGAATTTTTTCGCGCGACAAGCTGCGCGCCGGGCCGCCGGTTCCCGCGCCGGTCCCGCAACGGCGCGCGTCCATGCGAAGCGTGGACAGCTCGTCTCGTCCTTGTCACACTCGCCGCGCGTCGTGCCAGGAGCAGCCCCATGTCGCATGTCACCTGCATCCGCAACGCCGCGGTCATCGTTGCGTGGGACAGCGCGAATCGCCGGCATGCCTACCTGATGGATGGCGATCTGGCGTTCGCGGGCGATGCGGTGACGTTCGTTGGCCGGCACTACGCCGGACATGCGGACACGACGATCGACGGGCGCGAGCTGATGGTGATGCCCGGGCTGATCGACATCCATTCGCATCCGAACACCGAGCCGTTCTATCGCGGCGTGCGCGAGGATCACGGCGTCCCCGCCATGTCCATGAGCGGTCTCTATGAACGCGCGATCGCCTTCCGGCCCGACCTCGCCGCCCGCCAGGCCGGCAAGCAGGTGGCGTATTGCGAAATGCTGCTGTCCGGCGTCACCACCGTCGCCGACCTGTCCAGCAACGACGAAGGCTGGCTCGATCTCGCGGCGCAAAGCGGGCTGCGCGTGTTCCTGGCACCCGGCTATGCGTCGGCACGCTGGCACATGGACAATGGCTGGCAGCTCAAATACCGCTGGGACGAAGTTGCCGGCCGGCGCGGCCTCGATGCCGCGCTGCGGTTGATCGAGCAGGCCGTGCGGCACGCGAGCGGTCGCCTCTCCGGCATCGTGTATCCGGCGCAGATCGACACCTGCACGCCCGAATTGCTGCGCGACAGCTTCGCCGCCGCGCAGGAGCACGACCTGCCGCTCACCGTGCATTGTGCGCAGAGCGTGAACGAGTTCCAGGAGATGGTCGGCCGCCACGGCAAGACGCCGATCCAGTTCGCGCGCGACCTCGGCCTGCTCGCGCCGCGGACCATCCTCGGCCACGCCATCTTCCTCGATGAACATTCCTGGGTGCGCTGGCACACGCGCACGGACCTGCCGGCGCTGGCGGACACCGGCACGCATGTCGCGCATTGCCCCTCGCCGTTCGGACGCTACGGGCAGACGCTGGAGGATTTCGGGCGCTATCGGCGCTGCCGGCGTCAATCTCGGCCTCGGCACCGATGTCGCGCCGCACAACCTGATCGAGGAGATGCGGCTCGCGGTCGTGCTGGCGCGCGTCGCGGCACGCGATATCGCCGCGGCGGATACCGGGGCGATCTTCCATGCCGCCACGGTGGGCGGGGCGGACGCGCTCGGCCGGCCGGATCTCGGGCGGCTGGCGCCGGGCATGAAGGCGGATCTCGTGCTGGTCGATATCGCCAATGTCTGGATGCGGCCGGCGCGCGACCCGCTGCGCTCGCTGGTGTTCACCGCCGCCGATCGCGCGGTGCAGTCGGTCTATGTCCACGGCGCAAAGGTCATGGAGCATGGCCGCGTGCTGACGATGGATCACGCCGGCGCGCTCGCGGCCGTCGTCGAGGGTCAGCAACGCATGCTGCGGGACGCGCCGTCGCGCGACTGGGCGGGGCGGGAGGCGGATGCGATCGTGCCGCCCAGCCTGCCGCCGTGGCAGTAGGCCCGCGACCGTCCAGGTCAGTTGGCGAACGCGGCCTGCGCTTCCGGCAAGTCCCAGATGCGCTGCACCGCCGCGGCGCCGGCCGCGGTGATCGCCGCCTCGTCGCCGTGGCGATAGCGCCCGCCCGCGACCAGCAGCTTGCCGTCCACCATCACCGCGTCGATGTTGCCGCGATTGGCGAGCCAGACCAGCGCACGGCACGGGTCGGACAGCGGCTGCAGATGCGGATGGCTCAGGTCGATCACCGTCAGGTCGGCCGCGGCGCCCGGCCGGATGACGCCCAGATCGGGCCGGCCGATCGCAGCGGCGGCCTGCCGGGTGACGGCGGCGATCAGTTGCGGCGCCGTCGCCACCGTCGCGTCCGCGGTCACGATTTTCGAGATGATGGCGGCGGCATTGATCTCGCCGAGCAGGTCCATGTTGTAGCCGTCCGTGCCGACCAGCGTGCGCACGCCATGCGCGGCGAAATAGGCGAAGGACGCGGTGATGCCGGCGCGGGCGAACACGCGCGGGCAGTTCACCATCGTGGCGCCCCGCCGCGCGAACAGGTGCAGGTCGTCCGGCGTGCAGGCAATGCCGTGCGCGGCCAGCAGGTCGGGACCGAGCACGCCGAGCCAGTCGAGATACTCCGCCGGCGTGCGGCCGTGGCGGGCACGGATGGTCGCGACCTCGCCGGCGCTCTGCGCCAGGTGCGTGGTGATCGGCACGCCGAGCGCGCGCGCCCGCGCGGCGGCGGCGCGCAGCAGGTCGGGGCCGCAGGTGTCGGTCGCGTGCGGGCTCATCGCCAGCCGGATGCGCCCGTCCCCCCGGCCCTCCCAGGCCGCATGCAGCCTGTCCCAGACGGCCAGATCGGCGGCGCCGTCATCCGCCTCGCGGTAGTCCACCGACCCGTCGTCGCGCGCCCGCGGATCGGCGGCGGAGAACACGTACGGCGCGCCGTAGAAGCGCAGCCCCATCTCCAGCGCCGCGTCGAACATCTCCGCGATGCCGTTGCGGAACGGCTCCATCACCGTGGCACAGCCGCCCTTGAGGAGTTGCAGGATGCCCAGCCGGGCGATCGCCAGCCGCTCCTCGCGCGTCAGGATGTCGAGGCCGCGCCGGCTCAGCGGCAGCAGCACCGTATAGACGATGCTGCGGCCGTTCCTGCGCGCGGCGCCGTCCTCGGTGTGCGTGCGCGCGATCGCCTCGCTGAAGCAGTG
Source organism: uncultured Pseudomonadota bacterium (assembly GCA_963786445.1). GTDB lineage: Bacteria > Pseudomonadota > Alphaproteobacteria > Acetobacterales > Acetobacteraceae > JAFKFJ01. The sequence continues at coordinate 170,514 of CAWAZU010000026.1, read as the reverse complement.
GTTGTGCAGGTTCAGCAGTCCCGGCAGCACGAAACGGCCGGGCGCGTCGAGCACAATGTCGGCGGCGTCCGGCCGGGACGCGGTGATGGCCGCGATGCGGCTGCCTTCGGTGACGACCCAGCGGTCGCGCAGCACCGTCGGCGCGCCCTCCACGTCGGCCAGCACGAAGGACCCGAAGATCGCCGCTCGGTCGGTGGCGGACATGCAATGCCTCCCGCGCCTACGAATCGGCCAGCAGCAGCGCGCCGAGCGCCGCCGTCACCGCCTGCTGCGTCGGTTCCACGACCGGGCGCCCGGTGATGTCCGCCAGGGCGCGGCGATGCCCCGCCATGCCCGCGCACCCCAGCACCAGCACATCCGCCCCGCACTCGGCCACGAGGCGCCGCCCGGCCTGTGCCAGGCGGTCGCGGATGCCGTCGCCGGCGGTGTCCTCGGCGCTGGCATCGACCGGACAGCTGCCGGCGTAGCGCGCCGCCAGCCCCATCTGCCGCACATAGCGCTGCTGCCGCCGCACGGAATCGGCGGAGAGCGCGATGATGCCGACCCGCTCGCCGAGCGTGAGCGCGCGCAGCAGCCCGCACTCCGCGATGCCCATGACCGGCCGGCCGCCCGCCGCCTCCCGCACCGCATGCAGGCCGGGGTCGCTGAAGCAGGCGATCACGAAGGCATCGGCATCGTCGCGGCGCGCCCATGCGACGAGCGGCATGACCACGCTTTCGGCGTCGCGTTGCGTGCCGATGCTCGGCGGGCCTTCGCGCAGGCGATCGACCGTGATCGTCGGCCCGCCGGCCACGCGCAGCGGCTGCACCGCCGCGTCGATCGCCGCCGTCACCGACACCGAGGAGTTCGGGTTGATCACCAGGATGCGGCCCGGCGAGGCCATCGACCGGCTCATCGCGCCGTCACCCCGAGGGAATCGCTGTCCAGCATGGTCTTCGGCCTTCCGGTTCCGTTGCGCGCGAGAGGCAGGGCGTTCCTGCCTTATAGCATCACCACCCCGAGCGTTGACCCCTACCGGCCCGGCCGCCGCAGCAGTTCCGCGCTGACCAGCACGGCAATCGCGAGCAGCGTGAGCAGGGTCGAAATCGCGGTCAGCGTCGGATCGATTTCAAAGCGGATCGATTCCCACATCCGCTTCGGCAGCGTCGTGGCATCGGGGCCGCCGACGAAGATGGCGATCACCACCTCGTCGAACGAGATCAGGAAAGTGAACACCGCGGCCGCGGCCACCGACTCGCGGATCGAGGGCAACGTCACGTTGAACAGCGCCCGCCAGTAGCCGGCACCCAGGCTCCGCGCGGCGAGTTGCAGCGACGGATCGCTGGCCTGCAATCCGGCACGCACCAGCACGATCGCCAGCGGTGTGGCAATCAGCGTGTGGCCGAGATAGAGCGCAATCGGCCGGTCCAGCAGATGCGCGCCGGAGAACAGGAAGAACAGCCCGAGCGCCAGCACCACCACCGGCACCACCATCGGCGAGACGAAGAACATTTCCAGCGCCCGGCGCCCGCGGAATTCGCCGCGGACGATGCCGATCGCCGCCATTGTGCCCAGCACCGTGGCGCACACCATCACCACCAGGGCGACGCGCAGGCTGAGCAGCGCCGGGTCCAGCCATTGCGCCGAGGCGAAGAAATTCCTGTACCAGCGCAGCGACAGATGCCGGGGGGGAAATTCCATGTACGGGCTGTCGTTCAGCGACGTGATCATCACGATCACGATCGGCGCCACCAGAAACAGGATGACCAGGCCGCACAGCAGCCACAGCAGTGCCCGCGCGGGGTCGATGCGGCGCATGCTCACGCCTCGCCGGTCAGGCGGCCGGCGCCCATCAGCCAGGTGAACACCGCGAAGATGCCGCCGACCACCACCAGCAGCACCACGCCCAGGCTTGCCGCGAGGCCCCAGTTCAGGAAGGTATTGATCTCCATGTCGATCATCGTCGCGAGCGTGATCTGGCCGGGGCCGCCGAGCAGCGCCGGCGTGATGTAGAAGCCGACCGCCAGCAGGAACACCAGCACCGAACCGGCGGTGATCCCCGGCAGGCTGAGCGGCAGGAAGATGTGCAGGAACGCCCGCCGCGGCACCGCACCCAGGCTTCGCGCCACCCGCACGATGTTGGGATCGATCCGCGTCATCACCGCGAACAGCGGAAACACCATGAAGGGCAGCAGCACATGCACCATGCCGATCTGCACGCCGGTCATGTTGAACAGCAGCCTGACCGGCGCGCCGGTCAGGCCGAGCGCCACCAGCATGCGGTTGAGCAGCCCGTGCGTTCCCAGGATGACGATCCACGCGAAGGTGCGGACCAGGATGCTGGTCCAGAACGGGATGAGGATGAGGACCATGACCGCTCGCCGCGCACGCGGCGACGTGGTCGCCATGACATAGGCGAGCGGATAGCCCAGCAACAGACAGAGCGCGGTGCTCAGCAGACTGATCTCCAGCGTGTTGCGGAGGGCGCGGAAATAGGCCGGCTCACCGAACAGTTCGCGGTAGAACTTCAAGGTGGGGCCGTGTTCGAAGAAGCTCCAGGACGCGACGCGCGACAGCGGGTAGATGTAGATCGCAAAGTAGAACAGCAGCGCGGGAAGGACCAGCAGCCCCTCCCCCGACCGCCAGACGCGCTGCCGTCCGGCGGCGGGGCGGGTGACGGCACTCATGGGTCGGCGGCTAGCCGTTCAGCATCCATTTGGCGAAGCGCGCCGCCTGCGCCTCGCGCGGTGTCTGCCCGTCCGGGCCCGGCTTGCTCCACCAAGCCACGTTCTGCCAGAACTGCTGCTTGATGTTGTCGGGCGAGGTGTTCAGGTCGGCCGCCTCCGCCGGGGAGAGAAACGCGAACGCCCCGCCGTTGCTGGGACCGTACGGCACCCGCTGCGCGATCGCGGCCTGGGCGTGCGGCGCGGTCGCCTGATTGATGAACTCCATCGCGATCTTCTTGTCGCGCACGCCCTTGATGAGGCACCAGTTGTCCGAGGCGAGCTTGCCCTGGTTGTAATCCACGTCGATCGGCGCGCCGGCGCGCTTGGCGGTGATCCCGCGCGGGCCGATGGTGCAGCCGACGCTGGCATCGCCCGCGCCGATGAGCTGGATCGCCTGGGCGTGCGAGGTGTACCACTTGCTCACCAGCGGGCGCAGCTTGTCGTACATCTTCCAGGCGCGCTCGACATCGAGGGGATAGAGCTTGTCCTCCGGCACGCCATCGGCGAGCAGCGCCACTTCCAGTTGCGGCTCGATGCCGCCCTGGAAATTGAAGGTCCTGCCGCCGGGAAAATTCTTGCCATCCCATACCTCGGCCCAGTTGCGCGGATGCTTCGGCTTCGGCAGCAGGTTGGTGTTATAGACGATGTTGAAGGAGTAGATGCGCTGGCCGAGCGCATAGGGCTGCTGCAGCACTTTTGGGATGTTGTCGATCCTCTGGCGGTCGAGCGCGGCATAGTCCAGCGGTTCGAGCAGATCGTCCTTGGTCAGGGTCAGGACGGCGGGGATGTCGGTCATGATGACGTCCCAGCCGATATTGCCGCTCTGCACCATGGCCTTGATCTTGGCATTCTCCGGCGGCGCGTCGAACTTCACGCCGTAGCCTGTGCTTTTCGTGAAGCCTGGCACGACGAGTTCGCGCACCGCACGGTCGTATTCGCCGCCCCAGCCCACCACGACCAGTTCGCCCTTGTCGGCGCGCGCCGGCCGGGTATGCAGGAACGGTGCGGCCAGCATCCCGGCAGTTGCGGTTGCCCTCAGCAGATCACGACGCTTCATGTGTCCTCCCCTTTCGCTGCCCGCGGATGCGGGTCCGGTATCAGGTTCCGAGCAGGTGCGCGTCGGCCGGATCGAGGTGCAGGCCAACCCGCTCGCCTGCACTCAGGCGCCCGGTGGTGTTGCGGTTCTGCACCTTGACGATCAGCCGGACGCCGCCTGTCATCTCGACGATATAGCGCGTGCGGTCGCCGACATAGACCATGCCGGAGATCACGCCAGGCAGCGCCCCGGGTGCCTCCGCCAACGGCGCCAGCGAGAGCTTTTCCGGTCGCACCACCATCAGCGCGGCCTGGCCGCGGGGCGCTGCTTCGGCCGCCGGCGCAACCGGGAAGCGCAGGCCGCCCGCGGCGACGAAGCTCGGACCTTCGGCGATGCATCCCTCGATCACGTTCGATTCGCCGATGAACTCCGCCACGAACCTGCTGGCCGGCCGCTCGTAGAGTTCTTCCGCCGTTCCGAGCTGCGCGATCTTGCCTCGGTTCATCAGGGCGATCCGGTCGGACATGGTGAGCGCCTCTTCCTGATCGTGCGTGACGTAGACGATTGTCACGCCGAGCTCGGCGTGCAGGCGCTTCAGCTCGAACTGCATCTGTTCGCGCAGGTTCTTGTCGAGCGCGCCGAGCGGTTCGTCCATCAGCAGCAGGTCGGGGTCGAACACCAGGGCGCGGGCGAAGGCGACACGCTGTTGCTGTCCGCCGGAGAGCTGCTTGGGCAGCCGCTCGCCCAGATCGTCCAGCCGCACCAGCGCCAGCGCCGCAGCGACCTTTTTGGCGATCGCCTGCTTCGGCTGCCGGCGCATGCGCAGCGGGAAGCCGACATTCTCCTGCACCGTCATGTGCGGAAACAGCGCGTAGTTCTGGAACACCACGCCCATGTTCCGCCGCTCCGGCGCCAGCGCCGTGATCGAGCGGCCATTGAGCAGGACATCGCCATCCGAGGGCGGGGTGAAGCCGGCGACCATCATCAGCGTTGTCGTCTTGCCGGAGCCGCTCGGCCCGAGCAGGGTCAGGAATTCACCCGAGGCCACCGAGAGGTCGATGCCATCGACGGCGACGAAGTTCGGGTAGTGCTTGCTCAATCCCCGCAGCACCAATTCGCCGCGGCCTAGTCGTACGGCGGACGCCTGGTTCATCCGCATACGGCGTGCGCCACGTGATACGGCTGGCGGGCGAGTCCGACGCAGAACCGCTCGACCACGCTTTCCACCGCGCGCAGCAGGCTCCTGGTCTCGCGGTTCAGTTCGGCGAGTGCCGCGACCCGCGCGGCCACTTTCCGGCGGAGGTCCGGCATGTCCACGGTGGTGAACTTGCCGCCCTGCAGCACCATGCGGCCGCCGATCATCACGCTGTCGACCGCGCCGCCATTCTCGGTGTGCACGAGCTGGTTGACGGGATCGTTCAGCGGCACGAGGTTCGGATGGTCGAGATCGAGGAACACGATATCGGCCTTGCGGCCCGGCGCGATGGCGCCGATCCGATCGCCCATCCCCAGGGCGCGCGCGCTTCCCTCGGTCGCCATCCGCAGCGCATCCGCCGTCGTCAGCCAGTCCTGCGGATCGAAGGATTGCACCCGGCTGACGAAGGAGGCGAGGCGCATGGCCTCGAACATGTTCTGGTTGTCGGCGCAGTGCGCGCCGTCGGTGCCGATCCCGACATTCAGCCCGCTCGCCTGCATCTGCCGCGCCGGCGCGATCCCCGAACCGAGGCGCAGATTGCTGCCCGGATTATGCGCAACCGAGGCCCCGTGATCGGCGAGCCGGGCAATGTCGTCGGCATCGAGCCACACGCCGTGCGCGGCGGTGAAGTGCGGCCCGAGCAAGCCGATCGCGGCAAGATGCGCGGTCAATGTCATGCCATAGCGGCGCATGCCCGACACCGCCTGTGCCTTCGATTCCGCCAGGTGCATGTGCATGCCGAGACCGGCATCGCGCGCGAGGTCACGGCAGGCCAGCATGAATGCGTCACTGCAATGCAGCGGGATGGTCGGCGCCAAGGCGATGCCCGCCTCAAGCGGATCGAACGACCAGTGTTTCACGACCCGTTCGAGTGCGCCCAGGGTTTCCGCGGCCGGCGCGAGGCGAAAGCGCGCGACCGCCTCGCGTTGTCCCGCCGGCAACGCATCGAGCAGGCCGGGGATCGCGTCGTAAAAGCTGTGGTCGGCGACCATTGGCGCGAGCAGCACGCGCAGCCCGGCATCGCGGTAGCCGTTTGCGGCTGCTTGCAGGCCATCCAGGCTGGGCAGCGGGAATTCGTAAAACAGGTCGTAGCAGGCCGTGCATCCGCAGCGGATCATGTCCAGCCCGCCGAGCAGGCACGACAGGTACTTGTCTTCCAGCGCACGATTGCCGGTGAGGTACGGTCCGGCGTTCAGCAGCGTCTCGAGCGTCCAGCGATCGCCGGTACCTTTGGCGAGATTGCCGTGGCCATGTGTGTGCGCGTTGACCAGCCCCGGCATCAACAACCGGTCGGTGGCGTCGATCGTCGCGGCATCGGGCGGTGCAGCAAGCCCCGGCGGGCCGAGCTCGGCGATCGTGTCATGGGCAATCAGGATGTCGGTGGCGGGCGCCGCACGCGCCGCGATATCCAGCAGCCGCCCGCCACGCAGCACCTTCAGACCCGATCGTGTCAGCATGCCGCCCTGGGACATTGTCGCCTGTTGGGAAACCATGTACTATCGCTGAAGCATCGGCAAGAGGCCGAGCGCAGGAGCGGGCAATATGACGTTCTCAATCGCAGGGGTTTGCCCGCGTACGGGCGAGATGGGTTGCGCGCTGGCGACGTCGTCGATGGCGGCCGGCGCCCGCGCGCAGTTCGTCGCGGCCGATGCCGGCGTGGTGCTCTCGCAAGCGCGCTCCGATCCACGACTTGGCCTGCTCGGCATCCAACGGCTGCGCGACGGCGACGACGCCCGCAAGACGCTGGATGCGATGATCGGCGCCTCGCCGCACGCGGCCTGGCGACAGCTCGCCGTCATCGATCGGAACGGCGCGGCGGTCGCGTTCACCGGCGCCGAATGCACGCAGGCGCGGAGCGAACTCACCGCGCACGGCGCCGTTGCAGTCGGCAACGGCCTTGCCAACGAACGTGTAGCACCCGCGATGATGGCGGCGTTCCAGGCAGCCGCGGACCGCTCGCTGGCCGAACGCCTGATCATCGGCCTTGAAGCCGGGCTGCAGGCCGGCGGCGAGGCTTATCCGCTGCGCTCGGCGGCGCTGAAGGTCGCGCGGCCCGGCGTGCCGCTGCTGCCGATCGATCTGCGCGTCGATTGCTCGGAAACACCGATCGCCGAACTGCGACGGATGTGGTCGCTCTGGGTGCCGATGATCGAGGGCTATGTCCTGCGCTGCGTCGATCCGGCGAACGCGCCTGCCGCCGCCCTGATCGAAGGTCACGTCTGAGCCTCGCATGCCGCGAAGCGAAGCTGCAATCAGCGCGCGGCGGCGCTGTTGCCGACCATCGGCGACCGATGGGCCGTTGCCTGCCGCACGCAGGCCCGCGCCAGCGCGGCCGTGGCATCGATGAGGAAAAGCCCGGCATTCGACGCGTCCAAAACCAAGGGCAGTTCCGTGCAGCCGAGCAGCAGCGCGTCGGCTCCCTGCGCGGCAAGTTTCCGCGCCGCTTCCTGCGCCAGCGCGCGGCCGGCATCGAGATTTCCCGCCTTCACCGCGGCGATCGCTGCATCGACCTCCGCCTGGGCGGAGCCGTCGGGGACGCAGAGGCGGTAGCCCGCACCGGACAGCCGCGTGGCATAGAACCCGGCACGCAGCGTGCCCGAGGTGCAGAGCAGGCCGATGCCGGCGCCGTCGCTGAGCCCGGCCTGCGGCAGCTCGGCCAGAACGGCGTCGGCAATGTGCAGCACCGGAACACGCACGGCGCGCTGGATCTCGGCGTGCCAGTGATGGGCGGTGTTGCACGGGATGGCGATCAGGCCGGCGCCCATCGCCGCAAGTTGCCGCGCGCCGCGGCACATGTCCCGGTCCGGCTGCGGCCGGTCGGGATGCAGCAGCGCGGCGGTGCGGTCGGGAATGCGGGGATCGGACCAGACGACCACGGGCAAATGGTCCTGATCGCGGGAGGCCGGCGTGGCGGCGACGATCTTGGCGAGGAAGTCGATCGTCGCGGCCGGACCCATCCCGCCCAGCACGCCGATGATAAGCGGCTCCGCCGTCATAACGCCGCCGCAGGCTCGATCACGCCGGCCCGTTCGGTGATCGGACCGTAGTGCTCGGGGCGGCGATGGGCGGCGAAGTTGAACATCTTGTCCTTGCCCTGGCGGCACAGATCGAGGTCGCAGTCGGCGACCACCACCTCGTCGCCGAGCGTCGCGGCTTCGGCAACGATGCGGCCGTTCGGATCGACGATGCAGGAGCCGCCGATCAGCCCCGCCCCGTCCTCTTCGCCGGCTTTCGCCACGGCAACGGCCCAGGTGGCATTCATGTAAGCATTGGCCTGCACGACAAGCTTGGAATGAAAGCTGCGCAGCGCGGCGTCTTCCGATGCGCCGCCATTGGGATCGTAGGCGGCGGAGTTATAGCCCAGGCACACCAGTTCCGTGCCTTGCAGCCCGAGTACGCGCCATGCTTCGGGCCAGCGACGGTCGTTGCAGATCATCATGCCCATGACGGCGTCGTGCCACGCCGTCCCGGCGCGGAACGCCGGGAAGCCGCCATCGCCGTACTCGAAATAACGCTTTTCGAGCTGCTGGAAGCGCGCGCCTCGCCGCGGCTCGACCGAGCCCGGCAGATGCACTTTTCGGTAGCGTCCAAGCACGCTGCCGTCGGGCTGCACGAGGATGGCCGCGTTGAAGCGGCGCCCGTCCGGCGTGCGCTCGGCATAGCCCACGTAAAACCCGATCCGCCTGGCGCGGGCGCGGTCGAACAGCGGCTGCACCGACGGATTGGGCATCGACGGCTCGAAATAGGCATCGAGCGCGTCGCCCTCGATCAGCCAGCGGGGAAAGAACGTCGTGAAGGCAAGTTCCGGGAACACCACCAGGCTGGCACCCCGCCCCGCTGCGGCGTCCAGCAGGCCCAGGATCCTGGCGAGCGTGTGGGCGCGGGGATCGGCGCGCTGGGTCGGTCCCATCTGCGCCGCCGCGATTCGGATCGCTCGACTCACCACGCCTCCTCTCCGGCCGGTCCACGACGGCCTGCCTTGCCATGCGCGGCTAGGTGGCACGGGGCGGCGCCGGTTGCAATCGACCGGCGATGGTCCGGCGCGCGGGCGCCCCGGCGCCGCCTCAGCTGGCGGCCAGCTCGCGGGTCGCCCGCACCGGCAGCTTCAGCACCTTGCAAAGCGCGGTCAGGTTATCGTCGCGCGGCGTGTTGCGTCCGGTCTCCCACAGATAGACCGCCGGCATGCTGACGCCGACGCGGGCCGCGACTTCGGCCACGGACAGGCCGCGATCGAGACGCGCATTCCGAAGCAGACGGTTCAAGCTGACCTTGCGAGGCAATTTGCGATTCTCCCATCATAAGCCGGCCACCGTGGCGGGCCCGATCAGCTTACCATAATGGGGCTGACACGCTGGAATCGCAAGGAGGGCACGCAGTCCTTTCCGAACGCGCCAACGCGCATGACCGAACACAACAGTTATCGAATTGCATAACGTCGAGGCGCATAAAGAATTTATGGCGTGGCCGCGCCGCCGCCCGTTCACCCTCCACCTACCGCAGCCCTGAAGCTCATTTCTGCCGGGTCTGCCGGGCGCTCACCGACCGCCGCGGCACTCCATCGTTGTCGCAAAGCCGGCGGCCCGGCGCTGCGCCGCAACCCGTAGCTGGGGCTCGGCAACGCGGGGTTTCACGTCCCGCAGGCACAGGGCCCGGCCTTCGGCTTGCCGGAATCGGCGAGCCGGTCGCCGGCGGTGAGCGTCTGTTCCGCCTTTGACCGTTTCGGCAGGCAGATTGCGAAAGCCGGGCCGGTCTGACAAACTACCGTAAAGCGACCGCCGAACAGGGGAGGAACGGACATGGCCGGTTGGCAGTACGACGTTGGGGGCGCCTCGCGGCGCATGGCACTTGCGGCAGCGGCCGTGCTGGCCGGCATGGCACCCGCAGTGGCGTGGAGTGCGGGCGGCACGATCAAGATCGGCGTGCCCGTGCCGCTGTCGGGCAGCTACGCCAATGCCGGCACGGACATCCTCGACGGCGCGAAGCTCGCCGTCGCAAAAATCAACGAGGCCGGCGGTGTTCTCGGCAAGATGATCGAGCTGGCGCCGGAGGACGATGCCTGCGACGCGCAGACGGCCGTCCAGGCGGCACAGAAACTGGTCGATGCAGATGTTGCAGCGGTGGCCGGCGGCTATTGCTCCAGCGCAGCACTGCCGGAACTGTCCACGTTCCATCGTGCCGGACTCCCGTACGTGATGGACGCCTCGACCAATCCGCGACTGACCGAGATGGGCTATGACGACGTGTTCCGCACCATCGGGCGCGACGACGAGCAGGGGCCGTTCGCCGCCAACTTCATGAAGAACTTCCTGCACGCCAAGCGCGCGGCGGTGATCGACGACAACACCACCTATGCCAAGGGCCTGGCGCAGAACACCGTGGCGTCCCTGAAGCAGGACGGCGTGGACGTCGTCTATGCCAACGCCATCACACCCGGGCAGATGGACTATTCGCCGACGCTGACCCGCGTTGCTTCGCTGACGCCCGACGTGATCTACTTCACCGGCTACTTCTCGGAAGCCGGCCTGATGGTGAAGGAAGCGCGGCAGGCGGGCCTCAAGATGACGTTCATGGGGGGCGACGCCACCAACGACCCGACGCTGATGAAGACGGCCGGCGCCGCGGCCAACGGGATGATCATCACCACCGCGCCGCTGGCGCAGTTCCTCAGCGGGGCGCACGGCTTCGTGGACGACTATACCAAGGCCTACGGGCACGGCCCGGGCCCCTATTCGGTCTATGAATACGACGCCGTCGGCGTCACCGCGAAGGCGATCGAGAACGCGAAATCGGACAAGCCCGCCGACATCATCGTCGCCCTGCACAAGATCACCGACTACAAGGGGGTAACCGGAACCATCGGCTTCAACGCCAAGGGCGACCGCAGCCACGCGGTGTACATCACCATCATCGTCCGCAACGGCGAGTTCGTTCCCTACGAGCGTCTCGACGCCAGCGGCCAATGGATGGCCATGAAATAGACGCTGCCGCGGTGGCTGGCCCGCAGGTAGCACCGGCCAGCCACCGCGCACCGGCCTCGCGGACATGAGCACCTTCTTCCAGTTCGTCGTCGAAGGGCTGACGATCGGCTCCTTCTACGCGCTGGTCGCTCTCGGCTACACGATGGTCTATGGGATCATCCGGCTGATCAACTTCGCCCACGGCGATCTGTTCATGGTCGGCGCGTTTGTCGGCTGGACCGGCCTGACCGTGCTCGCCGCGGCGCATTTGCCGATGGCATTGGCCCTGCCCGTCGCCCTTCTGGCCTCGATGGCGGTGACCGGCGTGCTCGGCGTGGTGATCGAGCGGGTGGCCTATCAGCCGCTGCTGCGCGCACCGCGGCTGTCCATCCTGATCACCGCGCTCGGCGTCTCGCTGGCGCTGGAGAACGGCGTGCTGCTGCTCTACGGTCCCGGCTTCGACACCTACCCGCATTTGCTGAGCGAGGCGGGTCTCGCACTCGACGGTGTGCAGATCAGCTTCACCCAGATCGGCATCATCGTCGTCAGCCTGGGGCTGATGCTGGCGCTGTATTTCTTCGTCCACCACACCTTCATGGGCACCGCCATGCGGGCGCTCGCGATCGACCAGGACGCCGCGCGCCTGATGGGCATCGACGTCGAGCGCATGATCCAGCTGACCTTCCTGCTGGGCTCGGTGCTGGCCGCCGTGGCCGGCGTCATGGAGGGCCTCTACTACACGCAGATCAATTTCTTCATGGGCTTCCTGCTGGGCTTGCGCGCCTTCACGGCGGCGGTTCTCGGCGGCATCGGCAACATTCCCGGGGCGATGGCCGGCGGCCTGCTGATCGGCCTGCTGGAGGCGTTCGGCGCCGGCTATGTCTCTTCGCAGTGGACGGACGTGTTTGTCTTCGGCGTGCTGATCGGCGTGCTGGTCATCAAGCCGACCGGCCTGTTCGGCGAACGCGTTGTCGAGAGAATGTAACCCGTGAGCGGGTGGCAGGAACCGTCGCGCTGGCGCCGTCCTGCCGGCGTCGTGTTGCTTCTCGCCGCGGCCGCGGGGCTCCCCGCCATCGCCAGCAACTATATCGTCGATGTCGGCCTGACCATAATCACCTACGCGATCCTGGGCCTCGGGCTGAACGTCGTCGTCGGCTATGCCGGGCTGCTCGACCTGGGCTACGCGGCGTTCTTCGCAATCGGCGCCTACACGACGGCGCTGCTGGAGACGCTGCTGCATTTCTCGTTCTGGGAAACGCTGCCGTTCAGCTTGGCGCTCGCCGCTGCCTCGGGCGTCGTCATCGGCTATCCCACCCTCCGCCTGCGCAGTGATTATCTGGCGATTGTCACGCTCGGGTTCGGCGAGATCGTGCGCATCATTGCCACCAATCTCGAGATCACGGGCGGTCCGAACGGCATCTATGGCATCGCCAGCCCCAGCCTGTTCGGCTACGAGATCAGCTCGCCGCGCGCCGTCTACGAACTGGGAATGGTGTTCCTGGTCGGCGTGCTGGTGTTCGCGATCCGGCTCGGCCGGTCCCGTCTCGGCCGCGCCTGGACCAGTGTCCGCGAGGACGAATCCGCCGCCGAGGCAGTGGGCGTGCCCACGCTGCGGGTCAAGCTGCTGGCCTACGTCATCGGCGCGCTGATCGGCGGTTTTGGCGGCAGCCTGTTCGCCGCGCGCTTCGGAACGATCGACCCGACCGGGTTCACCTATCTGCAGTCCGTCACGATCCTCATCGTCGTCGTGCTCGGTGGCCGCGGCAGCATTCCGGGCGTGATCCTGGGCGCGGTCATCGTGGCCGGTCTGCCCGAGATGCTGCGCTTCCTCAACCTCTGGCGCATCTTCGCCTTCGCGATCGGGCTGGTGGTGCTGATGCTGCTGCGGCCGGAAGGGCTATGGCCGGCCCGGCTGCGCCGCGTGGTGCCGCCGCGCGAATGGGCTGCCGGCAAGCAGCAATCCGTCGCGCAGGCGGCGTTCACCGACGGGACCTTGCTGGAGGTGCGGGGCATGGAACGCCGCTTCGGCGGCGTGCAGGCTGTCGGCGGCGTCAGCTTCACGGTGCGCAGCGGCGAGATCCTGAGCATTATCGGCCCGAACGGCGCCGGCAAGACCACCGTGTTCAATTGCCTGACCGGCGTGATCCGCCCGACCGGGGGCAGTGTGATCTGGCGCGGCGCATCGCTGGTCGGCGGCGCGCCGCACCGCATCGTGCATCGCGGCATGGCGCGCACGTTCCAGGGCATCCGCCTGTTTGCCGACATGTCGGCGTTCGAGAACGTGCTGATCGGCATGGACCATCGGTTCCGCGCCTCGCTGGCCGCCGAGTTGCTGGCGCTGCCGGCGGCGCGCGCCGAGGCGGCGGATCACGCCGCGGAGGGACTGCGCACGCTCGATTTCGTCGGCCTCAGGCACCGGGCGGCCGAGCGCGCGGCCGACCTGTCCTATGGCGACCAGCGCCGGCTGGAGATCGCGCGCGCCCTGGCCAGCGACCCGCGCCTCCTGCTGCTGGACGAGCCGGCGGCGGGGACGAATCCCACCGAGAAGCGCGCGCTGATGGAACTGATCCTGCGCATCCGCGACCACGGCGTGACCGTGCTGCTGATCGAGCACGACATGATGCTGGTGATGGGCGTGTCGGACCGCATCATCGTCATGGATCACGGCGTCGTCATCGCCGAGGGAAGGCCGTCGCAGATCCAGGCCGATCCGCGGGTGATCGACGCCTATCTGGGTACCGCGGAGGAGGACGACGCGGCCGGCGATGCCGCTGCGGAGGCGTCGCTGTGGCACTCCTAGAAATCCGCGACCTGCATGCGGGCTACGGCAAGGTGGAGGTGCTGCGCGGCATCTCGCTGGATGTCGCCGAGGGCGAGATCGTCGCGCTGCTGGGCAGCAACGGGGCGGGAAAGACCACGACATTGCGCGCGATTTCCGGGCTGATCCGCCCGCGCGCGGGCGAAATCGTGCTGGCCGGACAGCGGCTGAACGACATGCGCGCGCACAAGATCGTGGCGCTCGGCCTCGGCCACGTGCCGGAAGGCCGCCGCATGTTCGGCGCGCTGACGATCGAGGAGAACCTGCGGCTCAGCGGCTATCTGATCCGCCACCACACCGCGCAGTTGGAACAGCGCATGGCCGGGCTGTATCGCACCTTCCCGCGGCTTGGCGAGCGGCGCGGCCAGCTGGCCGGCACGCTCAGCGGCGGCGAGCAGCAGATGCTGGCGATCGCGCGCGCCTTGATGCTGCGGCCGCGGCTGATGGTGCTGGACGAGCCCTCCATGGGGCTGGCGCCGAAGCTGGTGCGCGCGATCTTCGGGTTGATTGCCGACATCCGCAGGCAAGGCACGTCGATCCTGGTGGTCGAGCAGAATGCGCGCCAGGCGCTGCGCATCGCCAACCGCGCCTATGTGCTGGAAAACGGGCAGGTCGCGCTTGCCGGACCCGCCCAGGAACTGGCGCAGGACAGCCGGGTGCGCGCCGCCTATCTGGGCGGCAGCGCCGCGGAAGCAGGCTGAGTTTGCCGTTGATCACAGCTATGCCGATCCGCACGGTGCCGGACCGGACGCCCATCGCCCCGACAATGCGCGTAGTCGCCTCGCGCGGTCATATTCTGCCGTTCTCGCCGGCAGAAGCGGCGTTGCCGCTATCGCTGGTCGGGCTGGCCGGCAGCACTTTCCCTGGGTTCATCAGCCCGCGCGGGTCGAGCGCCTGCTTGATGCGCTGCATGGTCGCCAGCTCGGCCCCGCCGCGCCAGAGCGGCATCATGTAGGGTTTCAGCCGTCCGACGCCGTGCTCGGCGGAGAAACTGCCGTCGAGGTCGCGCACCACTGCGCCGACCGCGTCCATGATGTCGTGGCTGCGGGCGAGGAACCCCGCATGGTCGGCGCCGAGCGGGGCGGCGAGGTTGAAGTGGATGTTGCCGTCGCCGAGATGGCCGAACGCCACCACCCGCACGCCCGGCAGCAGCGCCTCGCACGCCGCACTGGCGCGCGCGATCAGCTCCGGCACGCGCGAGACCGGCACGGAGACGTCGTTGCGGATCGCCGGCGATTCGCGTTTCAGTCCCTCGGCGTGCTCCTCGCGCAGCCGCCACAGCGCGGCGCGCTGCGCGCCGCTCTCGGCGATCACCGCGTCCGTCACCTCGCCGGCGTCCAGCGCGGCGGCCAGCGTCTCCTCCAGCGCCGCGCGCAGGCCGGCGTTGCGGCGCGGGGTGGCGAGTTCGATCAGCGCGTAATGCGGCGCGGCGGTCGCGAAGGGCAGCGCGGCGCCGGGAATGTGGCGCAGCACGAAGCCGATGCCGGCGGCGCCCATGTATTCGAACGCGACCAGCGCCGCCGGGTCCTGGCGATGGAGCCGCGTGAACAGGTTTAGCGCCGCCTCCGGCGAGGCGAGCGCGCACAGCGCCACCTCGGTCTCCGCCGCGCGCGGCGCGAGTTTCAGCACCGCGGCGGTGATGATGCCGAGCGTGCCTTCGCTGCCGACGAACAGCTGGCGCAGGCAGTAGCCGGTGTTGTCCTTGCGCAGCCGGCGCAGTGCGTGCAGCACCTCGCCGTCGGGCAGCACCGCCTCGATGCCGAGCACGAGGTCGCGGGCGTTGCCGTAGCGCACGGTGTTGATGCCGCCGGCATTGGTGGCGAGCACGCCGCCGATCTGCGCGGTGCCTTCGGCGGCGATCGACAGCGGCAGCAGGCAGCCGGCGTTTTCTGCGGCGTCCTGTGCGGCTTTCAGCGTCACGCCGGCCTCGACGGTGAGGGTGAGATCGACCGGGTCGATGGCGCGCACGCGGTTGAGGCGGGCGAGCGAGATCACGATCTGCCGCCCGTCCTCGGACGGCACGGCGCCGCCGCACATGGAGGTATTGCCGCCCTGCGGCACCATGCCGACGCCGGCGGCGGCGCAGCTTCGCACCACGGCGGCGAGTTGGTCGGTGCTGGCGGGGCGCACCACGGCCGGCGTGCTTCCGTGGTAGAGGGCGCGCCAGTCGGTCGTATAGGCGGCGGTGTCGGCGGGGTCGGTGAGCAGGCCGGCGGGGCCGACGATGTCGCGGAGGGTGGGGATGAGGGCGGCGGCGTCGGGCATGGGGGGAGGCTAGCGAAGCAGCCGCCTTGGTCAATGGCCGCGGAAGCCGGTCGATCTGTTGCTGGGCGACGTTGGTGATACCGGGCGGCATGACGGGCCGCATCTGGTACGCGCGGCCCCGCGGCCGTTCCGGCCCGTTGCGCCTATTTGACTGCAATCCGCAGCGCGATCCATTTCGGGCCGGGCCACTGGATTGCGGCGACCGGCTTCTTCGGCAGCACCAGGAACGTGCCGAATTCCCGGTTCTCGCCGCGCGCCCGATCGATCTCCTGCCACAGCTCCTCGGGCGTCTGCACCGGGTTCGGCCCCACCCGCATCACCAGGTCGCCCGGCGCGAGCCCCCGTCGCGCGGCGTCGCACCCCGGCCCACCCCTGTCACCAACACGCCCCGGACATCGGGGCCGATCGGGTCCTCGTCCGGGCGCGCCCCACCGGTCAGCCGCGTCACGGTCAGGCCCAGGTCCGGCGAGACGGTCAGGCGCACATGCGGCGGCGGCGGCGCGGCGTTGATCTCCCAAAGACTCTTGGGCCAGGCACCGAGGGTCGCCGTCACCTCGATCTCCTGGCCGTTGCGCCAGATGCCGAACGTGACCTGATCGCCGGGTTTCTGCTTGGTGATGTTCCGCAGCAGCGCCCGCTCGTCGCCGACGGCCCCGCCGTTGAAGCGCTGGATCACGTCGCCCGGGTGCATCCCCGCCCGCTGTGCCGGCGAGCCTTCTTCCGACCCACGCGACGATCGGACCGCGAAGCCGAGGCGCGCCAATCCCCTCCGCCATCTCTGGTGTGAGGGCTTGGATTTTCGCGCCGAGCCAGGCCGGCCGCTCGGCCCCGGTCTCGTTCATCACGTGCTGGATGGCGTATTGCGCGTCGTTGGAAGGCATCGCGAAGCCCAGGCCCGCGTTGGCCGCCGTCGGCGAGATCAGCGCCGAGTTCACGCCGATCACCCTGCCCCTCAGGTCGAACAGCGGGCCGCCGGAGTTGCCGTGATTGATCGCGGCATCGGTCTGGATGAAGTCGTCCACCAAAGTGTTGCCGATGTTCCGGTTAAGGGCGCTGATGATGCCGGCACTGACCGACATGCCCACGCCGAGCGCATTGCCCATTGCCAGCACCGGCTCGCCGATTTCCACCTTGCTGCTGTCGGCCCAGCGCACTGCTTGCAACGGATGCCCGACCTCTACCTTTAGCAGGGCGAGATCGACCACTCGGGCGGCACCGATGATCTTGGCGGGCACCTGGGTGCCGTCCGAGAAGGTGACGACGATCTCGAATGCGTCCGCCACGACATGCCAGTTGGTGACGATCCGGCCGGCCGGGTCGATGACGAAGCCGGAACCGGCATTGACCGTGATCGCGTATTCTGGGGCCGGCTCATTCGCGCCGGCCTGGTCCGTCTCCGGCCGGTCGGCGATGCCGGTTCGGGCGGTGATGTTGACCACCGTCGGGATGAGACTGCGCACCAGGGCGGCCTGGCCAAGATACGCTTCCTGGGCATGCACCGCGGGCATGGGCAAGAGGAGCGCGACTGCCCACAAAGCGAAATGCCACAAGTCGCGGTAGCTGGAGAGCCGGAGGTGCATCTCCCGTCCCGTCGTTGTCAGCCGGGAAGCCGATCCTTCAACGCGAAGCATAGCACCATCCCGGCGCCGGCGATCCTTGGCCTTAAACAGCGCCGACGCTCACCCCCGCCGCAGCTCGGCGCGGAACGTCTCGGTTATGTGGTCGGCCAGCGCCTCGGTGGCGGGCAGGCGCGGCTCGCGGGCCTGCAGCAGCAGGATGCCGGTCTCGGGCAGATCGGGCAGCGTCTCGTCGTCCGGCTGCAGCACGCGCAGCCCCTCCGGCAGCAGCGTCACCGGCGTGACCGTCAGCGCCAACCCGGCCAGCACCGGCGCGTGCGTGCCGGCCAGCGTCGCCGAGGTGTAGGCGATGCGATAGCGCCGCCCGACCGCGTTCAGCGCCGTCAACGCCGCGCGCCGCCAGGAACAGTCGCCGGCGGCCAGCGCCAGCGGCAGCGGGTCGAGCCGGTGCGGCGAGTGCCGTGCCGAGGTGATCCAGCGCAGCGGACCGCGCCACAGCTCCACGGACGGCCAGCGCGCCGGCTCGTTGCCCTCCGAACACAGCGTCAGGTCGAGCTCGCCGGCCTGCAGCTTCTCGACGCAGTCGCAGGAACTGGCACAGGTGACATCGACCTCGACCGCCGGATGCGTGTCGGCGAATCTTTTCAGCACGCCGGGCAGGTAGCGCAGCGCGTAGTCGTCGGGCGTGCCCAGCCGCACCGTGCCGTGCAGCTGCGGTGCCCGAAAAGTGTTCCAGATCGCGTCGTTCAGCGCCAGCAGCTCGCGCGACCGCTCCAGCAGGAACTGGCCATGCGGCGTCAGCGACACAGCCCCGCCCTTGCCGCGCATCAGCACGCGCTGGCCGAGGGCTGCCTCCAGCCGCTGCATCTGCATGGACACCGCGGATTGCGTGCGGCCGACGCGGTCGGCGGCGCGGGTGAAACTGCCTTCCTCCGCGATGTAGGCGAAGGCGCGCAGCAGATCGGGATCGAGACCGACGGGGAGGGACATGGACATCAGCATCGCTGATGGCGCTCATCAAGTCAATTCGTTTTTCTAATTCCAGCCGCGACGCCATGTTGCGCTCATCGAATGGCACAGGAGGCGGCGATGACGAGCATCGGTCTGGTGCTGCCGGTTCGGCGGCAGGGGTCTGAGCGGCAGGAATCGGGGTTGCGGCGGTTCGCCGCCACGGTCGCGGCGCGCTGGCGGCAGGCGGTGTTGCTGCGGCAGACGCGGCGCTACGTGATGCAGATGGACGACCGGACGCTCGCCGATCTCGGCATCTCGCGCGCGCAGGCGCTGTTCGAGATCGACCGGGAGCACTGAGGCCGGCGGCTCGCCGCCCGGCGCCTGCGGGCCGGGCGGCGAGCTCCGCTTGCTATTCCCACTGCGGCGCGCTGGTCGCCCAGGCATGGCCATGCACCAGGCCGTCGTCGTGGTCCGCATGGTGCGGCGCCGGCGCGGCCGGCTGGTGGAACTGGTCCATCTCGGTGCTGCCGGCGAACGCCGTGGTCGAGGACCGCCCGCCGGACACCGCCATCGCCACCGCGTCGAAATAGCTGACGCCGACCTCGCGCTGGTGGCGCGTGGCGGTGTAGCCCTCGGCCTCGGCGGAAAACTCCGCCTGCTGCAGTTCCGAATACGCCGCCATGCCGCGCTGGCGGTAGCCGCGGGCGAGCTGGAACATGGCGTGGTTCAGGCTGTGGAAGCCGGCCAGCGTCACGAACTGGAACTTGTAGCCCATCGCCCCGATGGTCCGCTGGAAGTCCGCAATCTTCTCGGGCGAAAGCTTCTTCTGCCAGTTGAAGCTCGGCGAGCAGTTGTAGGCCAGCATTTTGCCGGGGAAGCGGCGGTGATCGCGTCGGCGAACCGCTCGGCTTCCGCCAGATCCGGCTCGCTGGTCTCCCACCACAGCAGGTCGGCATAGGGCGCGTAGGCGAGGCTGCGGGCGATCGCATACTCCACGCCCATGCCGTCGCGGATGCGGAAGAAACCCTTCGGCGGTGCGCTCGCCGGAGATGAACGGACGGTCGCGCTCGTCGATGTCGGAGGTGAGCAGCTGCGCGCTGTGCGCGTCGGTGCGGCAGAGCAGCACGGTCGGCACGCCCTCCACGTCGGCGGCCAGCCGGGCGGCGTTCAGCGTGCGGATGTGCTGGCCGATCGGCACCAGCACTTTGCCGCCGAGATGGCCGCATTTCTTTTCGCTCGCCAGCTGGTCCTCGAAATGCACGCCGGCGGCGCCGGCCTCGATCATGGCGCGCATCAGCTCGTAGGCGTTCAGGCTGCCGCCGAACCCGGCCTCCGCATCCGCCACGATCGGCGCCATCCAATAGGTGCCGCTGTTGCCCTCCATGCGGTCGATCTGGTCGCAGCGGCGCAGTGCGTTGTTGATCCGCCGCACCACCGCCGGCACGCTGTCCACCGGATAGAGCGACTGGTCGGGATACATCTGCCCGGCCGAGTTGGCGTCGGCCGCCACCTGCCAGCCGGAGAGATAGATCGCCTGCAGCCCGGCCTTGACCTGCTGCACCGCCTGGTTGCCGGTGAGCGCGCCGAGCGTCGGCACGAATGGTTCGCGTGCGCAGCAAATGCCACAGCCGCCGCGCGCCCATCTCGGCCAGCGTGTGGCGGACCCGGAAGCTGCCGGCGAGGCGTTCGACATCGTCCGCCGTGTAGTCGCGCCGGATGCCGGCAAAACGGTCGGGATCGGCCATCGGCGCGCCGCTCGGCGAGCCGTCGGGGGCGAAAGTCGGGGTTTGAATCGGACGCATGGGGCAGCCTCCGCGTGACGGTCGGGATGCGTCAATAATTCACATTGCACCGCGGAAGTTTATCGGGAAAATGCGCCCAGACACGCAATCCGGTAAGGATATTCACCCGTGGCCGCGCAAATCCGTAAAGGATGTGAAGCATGGCCAAGCCGCTGATCGGCCGGACGGTGCGGCGGCTGCGGCTGGAGCGGGCGCTGACGCAGCAGGCGCTGGCGACGCGGCTGGGCATTTCCGCCAGCTACCTCAACCTGATCGAGCACGACCAGCGCGGCGTCACCGCCGCGCTGCTGATCAAGCTGGCCGAGACGCTGCGGGTCGATCTCGCGACGCTGTCGGGCAGCGAGGAGCGGCAGATCGAGGCGCAGCTGCGCGAAGCCTTTGCCGACCCGCTGCTGGACGCCGAGACGGTGCCGGACGCCGAAGTGGCGGCGCTGGCCGGCGGCAGCCCGACGGCCGCGCGGGCGGTGCTGGCGCTCTATCGCGCCTGGCGGGTGGCGCGCGAGGATGCCGGCGGCATCGCGCTGCCCTCCGGCCGGCGGCTGCTGCTGCCGAACGAGGAGGCGCGCGACTTCTTCAACGACCACGCCAACCATTTCCCCAAGCTGGAGCAGGCCGCCGAGGTGCTCGGGGCCGAGCTGGCGGCGGCGCCGGCCGAGATGAACCACGCCGTCGCCGAGCGGCTGCGCCGCCGCCACGGCCTCGCCGTCACCGTGGCAGCCGCTGGAGGGCGCGCTGCGCCGCTACGATCGCGGCGGCGCGCACGCTGGCAGCTGTCGGAAATGCTGCCGCGCGAGAGCCGCGGCTTCCACATGGCGTTCCAGCTCGCGCTGCTGGAGGCGCGCGAGGCGGTGGAGGCGGTCACCGCCGACCGGCCGCGCCGTCCTCGCCCGAGGCGGCGGCGCTGATCCGCATCGGCCTGCTGAACTACACCGCCGCCGCGCTGCTGATGCCGTACGCGACGTTCGCCGCGGCGGCGCGCACGCTGCGGCATGACGTGGACGCGCTGGCGGCGCGGTTCGGCGTGTCAGTTTCGAGCAGGCGTGCCATCGGCTCTCCACCCTGCAGCGGACCGGCGCGCGCGGCGTGCCGTTCTTCTTCCTGCGCGTCGATCCGGCGGGCAATGTCTCGAAGCGGTTCGCCGGCGCCGGCTTCCCGTTCGCGCGCTATGGCGGGTCGTGTCCGCGCTGGGTGGTGCATACGGCGTTCGCGCACGCCGGGGACGCTGCGCGTGCAGGTGGCGCGAGCTGCCGGACGGCGGCGACGTTTCTCTGCTTCGCCCGCACCGTCACCGGCGCCGCCGCGCGCTTCGGGCGAGCCGCCGCCGGTGCATGTCATCGCGATGGGCTGCGCCGATCGACGCGCGCGGCGGAGATCGGCTACGCCGACGGTCTCGACCTGGAGCGGGCCGCGGTCGGCATCGGCCTGTCGTGCCGGCTGTGCGACCGGCCGGATTGCCGCAGCCGGGCGTTTCCGCCGCTGGAGCACCGGCTGTCGCTCGACCCGCACACCGCCTCCGCCAGCCCGTTCCGCTTCGAGGTGCGCCGGGCGGGGTAGCGGCGGCGGGATCACGCGGCGCGGGCGCGCCGCGGAGCCGCCGGTCCTGCGGCCAGCCAGTAGGTTGCGGTCATGGCGATGCGCAGCGCGAGGCGGCGCGCCTGCCGCACATCGATCGCCGCCGCGCCGTCGGTCCAGCAAAAGCCGGGTTCGGGCGCGTGCCAGCCGGCGTCCAGCCGCGCATCGTCGAGCGGCAGCGCGGCGCCGTCGAGATGCAGCGCCGCGACGGCGATGCCGAGCCGGCGCGGATCGCCGCCGGGGCCGACGAGGTGCAGCGGCACGGCCACGCGCGACAGCAGGCGGACATGTTCCGCGCCCGGCGGCAGCGCCGCCTGCCACACGAGGTCGCGCCGCCGCAGCGCCAGCGCGCGCCCGTCCGCGGTCGCGTGCAGGTCTGGGTCGCGGGTCACCCGATAGCCGAGCGCCTGTGCCCGCGCCGCGATGGCGGCCCGCGCCTGCGCCAGCGCCGGCCCCGCCACGACCAGCGGCGCACAGCCGGCCTCGGCCCAGATGCGCAATGCCGCCGCATCGCCGGGGGCGAAGCGCGGATGGAGTTGCGTCGCGCCGGCGCCCGTCGGTGAAGGCGCCGCGGTTGCCGGTATCGAGGTAGGATTCGGCGGCGGCACCCTCGGCGAGCAGGATGTCATGGCGGTCCAGCTCGACGTGATAGTAGGCGATGCGGCCCGGCCGCGCCTCCTGCACGACGGTGGCACCGTTGAGCAGGTAGCGCACCGGGATCAGCACGCCGCCGAGCGCCAGCGCGTGGTCGGGCGAGAGCCGCAGGTCGCGGCGCGGCTGCCCCGGCGCCAGCGCGCCCGCAAGCACGCGCACCGGCATCACGTCCTGCGGCCTCGGGTGCCGCGCCCCGTCGAGTTCGCGCCAGCCGATCCAGACCACTTGCGCGGGCCGGCCGTCGCGCGTGATGACGCGGTCCTCGCCCGCGCGCAGCGCCTCGACGGGAATTTCGCCGCGCTCGGTCAGGATGCGCGTGCCGCGCAGGAAGCACGGCGCCAGCTCGGTCGCGCCGGCGAATTGCAGGATCTGGATGTTGGTCAGCCTGTCGGTGACGTCGTTCAGCGTGTCGGTGACGCTGACCGTGCCGGCGCTGCCGCTCACCCGGAAATCGGCCGAGGGGGCGTTCAGCACCACGGTGTTGGCGCCGCCGCCGCCGTCGATCGTGTCGGCGAGTCCGTTGACCACGAACGTGTCGTTGCCGCTGCCGCCGACCGCGGTGTTGATCGTGGTGCCGTCGGCGATGCCGATGTTGTCGGTCAGCCCGTCGGCGCTGCTGAACGCGCCGGGATCGAGGTTGACATAGGAGGCGGCACCGAACCCGGAGAGGTCGAGCGTGTTGCCCTGGCCGGCGTCGTACAGCGTCACCACCGGCACGGTGTTGACCGCGAAGTTGTACACCGACAGCGCCGAGCCGGCGGCGAAGCTCGAGTTGAAGCCGAAGACGTTGTCGCCGCCGATGACGCTGGTGTTGGCGCCGTAGATCATCTGCGCCGCGCCGATGTCGTACAGCATCGGCGTCTGCGGCACGATCGCGGTGGTGCCGGCCGTCCAGTCGGCGCCGGACTGCGACGAGTTCGATGTACGACATGACGCTGTACTGGCGCGTGTCGGTGTAGGACGTCTGGTCGGCGAGGAAGTTCGACGTCGCCTGGCCGTCGTCGTACGGCCCGGAATGGCCGAAGCCGATGACATGGCCGAGCTCGTGCAGCACGGTGAGGAAGCCGTAGCCGCCCTGGCCGCTGGTGTCGTTGGTGCCGAGATCGTTCAGGTCGGTCCAGCCCTGTATCTGCGTGTCGATGCTGATGGTCGCCGCGGTGGCGCCGGCCAGGGTGACGCCGCCGGTGACCGTGTCGGTGACGCTGTAGGTGGTTTCCGCCGAGCCGCCGCCATTGGTGGTGATGAACAGATCGGCAGGGTGGCTGGAGTTCGGCTTGCACGAACGTGATGTCGGCGAGGTCCTGGTACAGCGACATGCCGCGCAGGAACCCGCTCTCGTCGGCCGTCGTCAGCGTCGAGCCCGGCTCGAACGTGTAGTAGATGGTCGCATCCGGCGTCGGCCAGGCATGCGTCTGCGGCGTCCCGCCGTCAAACGTGGCGAAGTCGTTCTGGACGATGTAGTTTTCCATCGCCGACGGCGATCCGATCGTCTCGGCCGTCAGCACCGCATCGCCCAGCGCGCCCGGCCCGACATTCAGCGACGTGGCGCCGCCCTCGATGGTGAAGGCGGCAACCAGGCTGGTGCCGTCCAGCACCGACAGCACCTGCGTCGTCGCGTCGTAGCTCGCGCCGGTCGCGGCGGTGCCGAGCTGGATGATGTCGTGGCCGTTGACGCCTGCGATCGTGCCGTCAAACTGGCTCGGGTCGCCGAGGTCGAGCGTGGCGTCGGTGGCGCTGCCGAAGTCGATCACCTGGCCGGCGGCGACGGCGCCGTCGAGCGTGACATGATCGGCGAGCTGGATCGTGCCGCTGCCGGCGAGCCGGCCGGCGATGGTCAGCGTGCCGGCTTCGTCGATGAGCAGGCCGCTGTTGGTGACCGGGCCGTCGAAGCCGAGCGTGCCGCCGCCGTCCGTGATCGTGCCGGCGTTGCCGACCGCGCCGGTGAAGCCGAGCGAGCCGGCCGAGACGATGATGGCGTCGGTGTTGGTCACGCCGCCGCCGAGCGTGACCGCGCCGCCCGCATCGTCGATGGTGCCGCTGTTGGCGACGCCGCCGGTCGCCGCGATGACGCCGAAATAGGCGTCGGAAATGTCGCCCGCGTTGGTCAGCGAGCCGGTGATGTCGATGGTGCCGGCCTCATACAAACCGCTCACCAGTTGGCTCGCGAACAGGGTGCCCTGGTTGGTGAACGGTCCGGCGACGTCCAGCAGGCCCTGGACCAGTGCCTCCACCGTGCCGAGGCTCGTGCTGGTGACCGCGGTGGCGATGGCGAGCGTGCTGCCGTTGTTGGCCCGCAGCAATCCGCTGTTGGCGAGCACGGCGTCGGCGGTGCCGATCACCGACAGCGTGCCACCGTCGCTCGCCTTGAGGGTGCCGGTGTTGGTGAAGACGGCGGCGCCGTTCTGCGCCTCGATGTCGAGCGTCAGGGTGGCGCCGGAGAAATCGCCCTGCAGCGTCCCCGCGAACCCGACCGTTCCCCGCGCCACCAGCGCGCCGCCCAGGCCCGGCGCGGCGTCGGTGAAGACATACATGCCGCTGCCGAACTGTTCGTTCGTGACATCGAGCGTCGGCGTCGCGTCGCCGCTGATCGGCGTGAACATGACGGTGATGCCGTCGAGCGTGCCGTGGCCCGCCGTGGCCGCGTCCGCCGCGGTGATGCTGACGGTCCCGGTAAAGATTTCGGCGGTGTCGCCGGACGTCGGCGCGGCCGCGAGCTGGCCGGTGGTCGCGTCGCGCCAGCTCGCCGTCGAAAACCAGTCGCCGGATTGTTGCGTCCATTGTCTGGTCGCCATCGCCACCGCACCCGGTTTCGTTTCTGCATCGTTAGGGTAACCGCAAGCGGATGAAAGAGACGTTGCCGTGGCGGGGCACGATCCCGTGTGCGGCTGTGCGCCGGACCCGTTTCGTGTAAATACGCTTCACATGACCTTCGACCGCCAGCAGGACCGTGCCCAGCGCGAGTCCTACCACCACGGCAACCTGCGCGAGGCGCTGGTCGAGGCGGCGCTGCGGCTGATCGCGGAGCGCGGGCCGGCCGGCTTCGCCTTCGTCGAACTCGCCCGCGCCGCCGGCGTCAGCCCGGCCGCGCCGTACCGTCACTTCCGCGACCGCACCGCCCTGCTCGCCGAGCTCGCCCGCCGCGGCTTCGTCCGCTTCGCCGCGGAGATGGAGCGCAACTGGAACGACGGCCGGCCCGACCCGATCACGGCGCTGGAGAATTGCGGCCGCGCATACCTGGATTTCGCCCGCAGCGACCCGGCCTCCTATGCCGTGATGTTCGAATCCGGCCTGCCGCTGGAGGAGCCGGCGCTGCGCCAGGCCGCCGACCTCGCCTTCTCGGTGCTGCGCCGCGCCGCCGACGCCGCCTGCGCCACCGCCGCCGGCCGCCGCCCGCCGGCGCTGATGGTGGCACTGCATGTCTGGGCGATGTCGCACGGCATCGCCTCGCTGTTCATCGGCCACAGCCACAAGCTGCCGATGGAACCCGAGGAACTGCTGGAGGCCGGGCTGCTGATCTACCTGCAATCGCTCGGGCTGGCGGGCACGCCGGACCGTCGCTGACCGACAGGCTTGACAGCGCCAGGGCCCGACCCCAGGATGTAAATGCCATTTACATTGACCTGGGAGGGTCTCATGGTGCTCGCGGCGAAGATGGACGAGTTCGGCCGAGGCGGCTGGATTGCGGCCATGGTCCTCGCCTTCTGGGTGTTCTGGCCGCTGGGGCTCGCCATTCTGGCGTTCCTGATCTTCAGCGGCCGGCTGCGCGGCTGCGGCCCGAACGGGGCGGGGCGGTGGCACAACATGCAGGGGCACGGCGGCTGGTGCGGCGGCGGGCGGGGCAAGTGGAACCGCGCGCCGGGCAGCGGCAACGCCGCCTTCGACGACTACCGCGCCGAGACGCTGCGCCGCCTCGAAGAGGAGCAGCAGGAGTTCGTCGCCTACCTGGAGCGGCTGCGCCGCGCCAAGGACAAGGCGGAGTTCGACCAGTTCATGGCCGAGCGCCGCAACCGCCCGCACGACCCCGAGCCGCCGCCCGCGGCCGCGTAACCGGGCGGCGCCGAGACACGACGCGCCCCTCCCGCCGGGAGGGGCGCGTTTTTCGTGTCAGCCGTTCAGCGGATGCCGGCGTCGATCAGCGCGACCAGGCCGCCGATGGTCTTCGGCGTCACCACGCCGGCGCCGGTGTTCAGCGACAGGCCCGGCATCTTGTACTTGGCCGTCAGCACGCACTGCGTCACCGGGAAGAAGCCCTGCAGGTAGAGCAGCTGGTCCAGGGTGGCGGAGACGTAGCCGCTCTTCAGCCCGTCGATCGTGGCCGGCACCAGGTCGATGCCGCCGACGGTGATCTCGCCCGGCTTCTTGCCGGCCTTCTTCAGCACGTCGGCGAGGATGCCGGTGACGCCGCCGTGCTGCGTGCCGATCGCCTTGAGCCCCGGATGCGACTGCACGTAGGCGGTCAGCACCGGAACCGCGAGCGAAGGATCGGAGTTGGCTTCCTGCGTGATCTCCAGCCGATCGACCTTCAGCCCCGCCTTCTCCAGCGTATCGGCCAGGCCCTTTTCCGACAGGCCGCGCTCGGCCTGGCTGAACACGCCATAGACCATCGCCTGGTCGCCCGCCTTGAGGTGCCCGGCGGCAATCATCGCATTGGCCGTCAGCGTGCCGCCGGCATAGAGATCGACGCCGGCATAGCCGAAGCCCTTCGGCCCGAACTCCTTTTGCAGCGGCGTCAGCGGCGAGTTGCCGTCGGTGACGACGATGCCTTCCTCGACCGCCTGCTTGACAAGGTCGTGGAACGCATCCGAGCCGGGATGGCCCATGATGACGATGCAGGTCGGCTTGGCCGCCATCGCCTCCTTGAACTGCTCGATCATCTTCTCCGGCGCCCATTGCGAGAACTGCTCGTTGAGCTTGTCCACGCCGAGCGCCTTGGCCGCCGCGGCGGCGCCGGTCTGGCGCGCCAGCACCGGACCTTCGCCGGGGTTGCCGCCCATCTGCATGTAGATCGTAACCCCCTTGCCGGGCGGCGCATCGGCCGCGCGCGCCGCCGGGGCGCCGACCGCGAGCGCCGCGACGGCGGCGCCGGCCAGCAACAGTTTGGTGCAGCTCATCCTGGTTCCTCCTCCACTCGATTGGCGTTTCTCAGCCCTTCTGCGTGCCGGCACCGCCCGGTGCCGCGCGCCCGCCGGCCGGGACCGCCCGGCCGGAATCCCGTGACCCGCGGAAGCGGCGCAACAGCTCGGTCCGCCGCGCGGGTTCCTCGACCAGCAGGTAGAACACGATCGCGATCAGGAAAATCAGCCCCTGCACGGTGCGCACCCAGGCGCCGGTCAGGCCCGATGCCACCAGCCCGGCCTCGATCATCCAGATGATGAAGCAGCCGAACACGGTGCCGACGATGGTGGCGCGTCCGCCAAAGATCGAGGTGCCGCCGATCAGCACCGCGGCGATCGCGGTCAGCAGATAGCCCTGGCCCTGATTGCCGAAATAGTTCTTGTTCTCCAGCGTCAGCATCATCGCGGCCACCGCGGCGAGCGTGCCCATCAGCGTGAACAGCTTGATCTTCTCCCGCCCGACATTGATGCCGACGACGCGCGCCACGTCGTTGGAGTTGCCGATGAACAGGATGTGCTCGCCGAAGCGGTGGCGGTTGAGGATGAACCAAAGGAAGATCACGATCAGCGCCGTCCAGACCGCCTGGATGGAGATCTGGTCCTGCCAGGCGATCGAGTTCGGATCGCCGAAATTGCCGACGATGAGCTGCCAGACGCTGCTCGCCTCGGCGCCGCGCAGCGCGTACGACTTGCCGCCCGACAGCACCGTCGCCATGCCCGACCAGAAGAACTGCGTGCCCAGGGTCGCGATGAAGCTCGGCAGGCCGATGCGCGCGATCAGCAGCCCGTTGACCACGCCGACCAGCATCCCCGACAGCAGCCCGCCCAGCACCGCGAGCCAGCCGAGCTGGTATTGCTTGAACAGCACGGCGAACACGAAGCCGGAGAACGCGATCACCGCCGGGAACGACAGGTCGATCTCGCCGGCGCCGATCACGAAAGTCAGCCCGATCGCGAGCAGGATCAGCGGCGGCGCGGTGGAGAGCAGCGTGGTGTAGATCTGCGGCGCCAAAAACACCTCCGGCGCCGTGTACATGAACAGCGCCAGCATCAGCGAGAACACGACGATGATCGGCATGCCCTCGATGCGGGCGAACAGGCTGGGGCGGCCGGCGCGGTCGGACATGCGCGGCGTTCCTCAGCGGTGCTGCAGGTCGATGAGGTACTCGGTCAGCTCGGCGACCGACATCTCACGCGGGTTGATATCGACGACGATCTGGCCGCGGTCGAGCACCACCAGCCGGTCCGCGACGTCATGCACATGGGCGAGATTGTGCTCGATGTAGATGCAGGCACGGCCCGATTGTTTTATGCGCCGCACGAAGTCGAGCACCTTGCGGACCTCGGCGACCGCCAGTGCCACGGTCGGCTCGTCGAGGATGATGAGGTCGGAGTTGAAGTGCATCGCCCGCCCGATCGCGATGCCCTGCCGCTCGCCGCCGGACAGCAGCTTGACCGTGGAATCGACGCTGATGCCGGCGCCGCGGAAGCCGATGGTGTTGAGCAGGATGTCCTGCGCGATCCGCTTCTGCTCGCGGATTTTGATGAAGCCGAAGCGGTCGGTGATCTGGCGGCCGACGAAGAAGTTGCGCCACAGCGGCTGCTTCTCGCCCAGCGACTTGTCCTGATAGACGGTCTCGATCGACATGGCGTGCGCCAGCCCGACCGAATGGTGCGCGAGGTCGATTTCCTGGTCGCGCACGAAGATGCGCCCGGCGCTGGGCGGAAATACCCCGGTCAGCACCTTGATCAGCGTCGATTTGCCGGCGCCGTTGTCGCCGATCAGGCCGACGATCTCGTTGCGGCCGATCGCCAGGTTGATGTCGCGCAGCGCATGCACCGCGCCGAAATATTTCTGCACGCCCTCCATCCGCACGATGTGGGCAAACTCCCCGCCGCCGGCCGCCACGGTCCGGTCGCTGTCGAGGCGTGCTGTCATGCGCGTCCTGCGTCTCCTCCATGCCGCTTCGGGCGGCAATTGTCAGGCATTTGTTCGCATTTGCCGCGCCCTGTCAACCGAGGCCGGCCGTTCGCGCCCCGCCTGCACCTTGTCTCTCTCTTGCCGGCCGGTATGTTTTTATGTCGGAACAGTCAGGGCGCGCGGAGGCGTCGCGCGGTCACGCTGGAACGGGCGGGATGCCGGGGACGGGCGGGGAGAGGATGCGGGGCCGCGCGGGTGGCGGCGGCCGGGGACGGCAGGCGGGGCGGGACGGGGCCGCCGGCCGGACCGGCGGCGGGACGACGGGCCCGGCCCGAGGACAGGCTCCGCGGCCGGCGGCGGGCGGACGCCCAGCATTTGGCAGAGCGGGCGCAGCAGCCGCCCGGCCTGCGGTGCGGCGGCGAGCAGGTCGGCCATCGCCGGATCGGCGAGCAGGTGCTGCAACTGCGAGGCGGCGGCAGGCGGCCTGCGGCAGCCGGCGCACGAGCCAGGCGAAGCCGCGCGGCAGCCGGAGCGGCTGGGGCCGGGCCGGACGGGGCGAGCGAAGGCGGCGGCGCGGCGGCGGCAGCGTGCCGGCGCGGACTTTTTCCGCGAGGCGGGCGAACCGCTCCGCGGTGCGGCGCAGCCGCGACCAGAGCAGCAGCATCAGCGGCACGGCGAGACCCAGGCCCGGCGCCGCGGGCGGCGAGGCGCGGCGCAGCCCCTCGACAAGAAGGGCAAAACGGTCGGCCAGGGCGGGAGAAGCGGCGGGCGGCATGACAGCGATACTAACACGGCCCCCGGGGGCTGGGCAAGTCGGCCGGGCCGCGGGTCTGGCGGCCGGCCACGGATCGGCTAAGCTCGGCCGCACCAGAGGGAAGGAACCGGCCATGGACGAGAACCCGCATGTCGTGCTCGACCCGCGCTTCAATCCGCTGATCTTCGGCCACACGAAACTGGAAAAACTGTGGACCGGCGCGCGCTGGATGGAGGGGCCGGCGTATTTTCCGGCCGGGCGCTACCTGATCGTCTCCGACATCCCCAACGACCGGCTGCTGCGCTTCGATGAGTGCGACAACACGGTCTCGGTGTTCCGCACGCCCTGCTTCAACGAGAACGGCCACACGCTCGACCGCCAGGGCCGCCTGATTTCCTGCGAGCATCGCGGGCGCGTGGTGTCACGCACCGAGTTCGACGGCAGCCGCACCATCCTCGCCGACCGGCACCGCGGCAAGCGGCTGAATTCGCCGAATGACGCGGTGGTGAAATCCGACGGGTCGATCTGGTTCACCGACCCGAGCTACGGCATCGACAGCGAATACGAGGGCGACAAGCTGCCGCAGGAGCAGGACGGCTGCTACGTCTATCGCATCGACCCGGCCGGCGGCGACCCGGTGGCGGTCATCACCGACATGAAAAAGCCGAACGGCATCGCCTTTTCGCCCGACGAAAAACTGCTCTACGTCGCCGACAGCGGCACCACGCACGACCCGTCCTTCGCGCCGGTGATCCGCGTCTTCCCGGTGCGCGCCGACGGGCGCAGCGTCGGCGAGGGAAAACTGTTCGCCACCTCGACCGCCGGGCTGTTCGACGGGTTCCGCATCGACATCCACGGCAATCTCTGGACCTCCACCGCCGCCGGCGTGGAGTGCTACCACCCGGACGGCACGCTGCTCGGCAAAATCCCGGTGCCCGAGATCGTCGGCAACGTCACGTTCGGCGGCATCAAGCGCAACCGGCTCTATATCTGCGGCCAGACCTCGCTCTATTCGCTGTTCCTGAACACGCAGGGACCGAAATACTGCTGATGCGATAGGGGTTGCGCCCACCTTCCGGCTGGGCTTCCCTGCAAGCGGGCGCGCCGGCCGCAGAAGCCGGCGCCGAGGGAGAAGCATCCGCGTGGCCGCACCAGCCCGAGCCGCCATCCCGACCGGGGCCGACGCGCCGCCGCTGCTGGCGGTGCATGGCGTGTCAAAACAGTTCGGCGGCACGCGCGCGCTCGACGACGTGAGCCTCGCCGTCGGCCGCGGCGAGATCGTCGCCCTGCTCGGCGAGAACGGCGCCGGCAAGTCCACGCTGATCAAGGCGCTGGCCGGCGTGCATGCGCTCGACGCCGGCAGCATCGCCTATCACGGCCAGGACGTGACGGCGGCGCTGCGCCGCCTGCCGATCGCCTTCATCCACCAGGACCTCGGCCTGATCGAGTGGATGACGGTGGCCGAGAACACCTGCCTCGCGCTCGGCTATCCGCGCCGGCTCGGCCTGGTGGACTGGCGGGCGGCGCGGGCGCGGGCGGCGCGGGCGCTGGCGACGCTCGGCGCCGACATCGACCCCGACACGCGCGTGCAGTCGCTCAGCCGCACCGAGAAATCGCTGGTCGCGATCAGCCGCGCGCTGGCCGCCGACGCCGAGCTGCTGGTGCTCGACGAACCCACCGCCAGCCTGCCCGCCGACGAGGTGGCGCGGCTGTTCGCCAGCCTGCGCCGGCTGAAGGCAAGCGGCGTGTCGATGATCTACGTCTCGCACCGGCTCGACGAGGTGTTCGAGATCGCCGACCGCATGGTGGTGCTGCGCGACGGCCGCGTCGTCGGCGACCGCCCCGTCGCCGAGGCGACGCCGGAGGAGGCGATCCGCCTGATCGTCGGGCGCGAACCCTCCCAGGTGTTCCGCCGCGCCGTCGCCACCCACGGCGCCGCGCGCCTGACGCTGGAGCACCTTGCCATCGACTGGGTCGGGCCGATCGACTGCGCGGTGCACGCCGGCGAAGTGGTCGGCCTGGTCGGGCTGCGCGGCGCCGGGCAGGAGCTGGTCGGGCGCACGCTGTTCGGCCTCGCCCAGCCGACCGCCGGGCGCATGCTGCTCGACGGCGAAGTGGTGGCGCCGCAATCGCCGCGGCAGGCGATGGCGGCGGGCATCAACCTGGTCTGGGGCGACCGCACCGCCGGCTCGATCGTGCCGAACCTCTCGGTGCGCGAGAACCTGTTCGTCAACCCGACCGCCGCCGGGCTGCGGCATTTGTCCTATATCGCGCCCGGCCGCGAGTCGGTGGCGGCGGCCGCGCTCGGCATCCGCGTCGGCCTGCGCCCGAACGACCCGGCGATGGCGGTGGAGGCGCTTTCGGGCGGCAACCAGCAGAAGGTGGTGGTCGGCCGCTGGCTCCATCTGCGCGGCAAGCTCTACATCTTCGAGGACCCGACCGCCGGCGTCGATGTCGGCGCAAAAGCGGAAATCTACCGGCTGTTCAACGTCGCCCTGGAAGCGGGCGCGGCGATCCTGATCGTATCGACGGATTTCGAGGAGATCGCCAATGTCTGCCATCGCGCGCTGGTGTTCGATCGCGGCCGGGTGGTCGCCGAACTTGCCGCGCGCGACCTGTCGGTGAACGCGCTGCTGGCCGCGGCCTCCGCCAGCATCCGCCCTGAAGCCGCCTTCGCGCACGGGTGATCCATGCAGTCGCTGCAGTCCAACGCGCTCGAACCCACCGCCGGCGAACTCGCGCACATGAGCCTGGGCGAGCGGCTGCGGCGGCTGCTGCCGGTGTACGGGCTGCCGATCCTGACGCTGCTGCTGATCCTGCTGTTCTCCATCCTGCTGCCCGACACGTTCCCGACCGCGCTCAACGCCCGCTCGATCCTGAGCGACAAGGCGGTGATCGCGCTGCTGTCGCTGTCGGCGATGCTGCCGATGATCGCCGGGCGCATCGACCTCACCGTCGGCTATGGCATCGTGCTGTGGCACCTGCTCGCGATCACGCTGCAGGTGACGTACGGCGTGGCGTGGCCGATCGCGGTGGCGGTGACGCTGCTCGCCGGCGCCTTCGTCGGCGTCATCAACGGGCTGCTGGTCGAAGTGGCGCAGATCGACAGTTTCATCGCCACGCTCGGCACCGGCACGATCCTGTATGCGATCGCGATTTGGCACACCGGCGGGCGGCAGATCATGGGGCCGCTCGCGCACGGCTTCATCGCCATCAACGCCACCTGGATTTTCGGTCTGCCGATCGGCGCCTATTACGTCATCGCGATCGCGATCGTGCTGTGGCTGGTCACCGAGCGGCTGCCGCTCGGGCGGCACATGTATGCGATCGGCGCCAATCCGAAAGCGGCGGCGCTGAACGGCATCCCGGTGCGCGCCTATGTCATCGGCGTGTTCGTCGCCTCCGGGGTGCTCACTGCGTTCGCCGGCGTGCTGCTGGCTTCCAAGCTGCGCATCGGGCAGGCCAGCGTCGGGCTGGAATACCTGCTGCCGGCGCTGGTCGGCGCGTTCCTCGGCTCGACGACGATCAAGCCGGGGCGGGTGAACGTGTGGGGCACGCTGATCGGCGTGCTCATCCTCGCTGTCGGCATTTCGGGAATTCAGCAGTTCGGCGCGGCGTTCTTCGTCGAGCCGCTGTTCAACGGGGCGACGCTGATCGTGGCGATCGGCATTGCCGGCTATGCGCAGCGCCGCCGCTCGGCGGTGCGGCGCGTCACCGACACCACGGCATGAACCACCAAGGGGGAGAGCGACGGATGGCTTACACGATGCGAGCGGCCCTGCTGGGCGGGGCGGCGGCGCTGGCGCTGGCCGGCAGCGCGCGCGCCGACGCGGTGCAGGACGCGAAGGCGTACATCAAGCAGGTGACGGCGCCGGTGACGACCTGGACCGGCCCGACCAGCGGGCCGAAGGCGGCCGGCCACAAGCTGATCGTGTGGATTTCGACCGACCAGCGCAACGGCGGCGCGCGCGGCGTGGCGGCCGGCATCGACGAGGCGGCGAAGGTCATCGGCTGGGAGACGCGCGGCATCGATGGCCAGGGCTCGGTGAGCGTGCGCGCCGAAGGCATCGCGCAGGCGATCGCGCTGCACGCCGACGGCATCGTGCTCGATGCGATCGACGCCGCCGAGCAGGCGAGCGCGATCGAGCCGGCGGTCAAGGCAGGCATCAAAGTGGTCGGCTGGCACTCCGGGCCGAAGCCGGGACCGATGCCGAAATTCGGCATCTTCACCAACATCACGACCGACCCGCTGGAAGTCGCGAAGGCGGCGGCGAGCTACGCGGTCGCGGATTCCGACGGTAAGGCCGGCGCGATCATCTTCACCGACAGCGCCTATGCCATCGCGATCGCCAAGTCGGACGCGATGGCCGCGGTGATCAAGGCGTGCAGCACCTGCACGCTGCTCAGCATCCAGGACACGCCGCTGGCCGACGCCGCCAACCGCATGCCGCAGCTCACCACCTCGCTGCTGCAGCGCTACGGCGCCAAGTGGACCTACGGGCTGTCGATCAACGACCTGACCTTCGACTTCATGGCGCCGGCGCTGCAGGCGGCGGGCATTGCCGGCGACGGCGCACCGCACGCGATCTCGGCCGGCGACGGCTCCGGCCCGGCGTTCCAGCGCATCCGCTCCGGCGAGTACCAGATCGGCACGGTGGCCGAGCCGCTGCATCTGCACGGCTGGCAGGAGGTGGACGAGCTGAACCGCGCCTTCGCCGGCGCGCCGCCGAGCGGCTACGTCGCACCCCCGCATCTGTTCATCAAGGCGAATATCGGCCGCGACGGCGGGCCGAAAGACATCTACGACCCGCAGAACGGCTACCAGGACGCCTATCGCAAGATCTGGGGCAAGTAGGACCCGCGCCCCGACCCTCTCCCGCCGCGCGCGGGAGAGGGTGCCGTGCCGCGCATGAACGTCCCGCCGCCGACAGCCACCCCCGGCCTCGCCTCGCGCGACTTCCTGCTGCTGTGGGCGGTGGGCGGTCTGGGCAATGCGATGCGCTGGCTGGAGGTGCTGGCGGCGTCGCTGTTCACGCTCGACGCCACCGGGTCGGAGCTGGCGGTGGCGGCGGTGGCGGCGTCGCGCAGCCTGCCGCTGATTTTCACCGGCGCGCTGAGCGGCGTGCTGGCCGACGCTTTTGATCGCCGCGCCATCGTTGCCGGCGGCATGCTGCTCAGCGGCCTGGCCGCCTTGGTGGTGGCGTTGCTGGCGTGGGCCGGCGTGCTGCTGCCGTGGCACCTGTTCGCGGCCGGGCTGGTCGGCGGCCTCGTCTATGGCACCGACATGTCGGCGCGGCGGCGCCTGGTGGGCGAGAGCGTCGCCCCCGCGCTCACCGCGCGCGCCATTGCGCTCGACAGCCTGACCAGTTCGGCGACGCGCGCGCTCGGGCCGCTGCTCGGCGGCGTCGCCTATGAGGTTCTCGGCCTGGCCGGCACGTTTGCCGCCTCGGCGGTGCTCAACCTCGCCGCGGCGGCGCTGGCGGCGCTGGTGCGCCATGTGCAGCCGCGCCGGCCGCTCTCGCCCGCCTCGGTGATGGCCGATCTGGCCGAGGCGGTCCTGGTGGTGCGGCGCTCTTCGGTGCTGCTGGCGCTGGTGGCGGTGACGGTGGCGCAGAACCTGTTCGGCTTCGCCTACACCGCGTTGGTCGCCCCGGCCGGGCGCGACGTGTTCGGCGTCTCGGCGGCGCTGGTCGGCGTGCTGGCAGCGGCGGAGCCGACCGGGGCGACGCTGGGCGGGCTGGCGCTGGCGGTACGCGGGATGCCGCCGGGGCGGCCGATCTGGCTGTTTTTCGGCGGGTCGGCGTGGTTCCTGGCGATGCTGGCGCTGACCGCGGCGGCGCCGTGGTTCTGGGCGGCGGCGGGGCTGCTGCTGGCGGGCGGGCTGGGGCTGGCGGTCTATTCCAACGAGCAGGTGACGATCGCGCTGACCGAGGCGCCGGAGGCCACGCGGTCGCGGGTGATGGGGCTGGTGACGACGGCGATCGGTGCCTGGCCGCTGGGGATGCTGCTGGCCGGCTGGCTGGCCGAGCGGGTCGGCCCGCTGGACGCGATGGGGGCGCTGGGGGCGGCGGGGCTGGTCTGGCTGGCGGTGGCGGGGGTGAAGTATGGGCGGCGGTGAACGTGCCGGAACGCACATTGGCACGCTCACCAGACCCACTGGTCGTCCTCGGCAGCACCCGTCGCGGCCGGGCCTCGTCACCGTCGCGGTGCATAGCGGGCGCGACATCCCGGTCAAGGACCTCGTCTCGATCGAACGGCAAAGCGGGCTGAGCTTGCGAAAGGGCTGAACGATGGCGATGCGCTACTACCCGGCCTTCATCGTGCAGGACGAAGGCGAAGCGGCCGAAGGTTTTGGCGTCGTCTTCCCCGACCTGCCCGGCTGTGTGAGCGCCGGCGAGACCGTTTCGGAAGCAGCGGAAATGGCCGCCGAGGCGCTCGCGCTGCATGTCGAAGGAATGACGGAGGACGACCTGCCGTTGCCGCCGCCTTCGCCGCCGGGCGTCATGCCTGACTGGCTCAGCGAAGCACCAGGCCGTACGATCACGTCGGTCCTGGTCCCGGTCGAAGTGCCGGGCCGCTCGGTGCGCGCCAACATCACGCTGGACGAGGCGCTGCTCGGCCGTCTCGACGCGGCGGCGGCGGCCGAGGGCCTGTCGCGCTCCGGCTACATCGCGGCCGCGGTCCGCGAGCGGTTGCGCGGGGCCAAGCGCGCGGCCTGAAAACGGCCCGCGCCACTGCTTGCCGCTGCGATCTGTCCTCGCTATAAGCCGCCCTCCGTTTGCGCGCCGGGCCTGTTCGGGCATGCCCGGCCGCGACGGCTGCGCGCCTGTCGCGCGCTCGCCACCGAGAAGGAGACCGAAATGCCCAAGCTGAAGACCAAGTCGTCGGTCAAGAAGCGTTTCAAGATCACCGCCACCGGCAAAGTGCTCGCCGGCCCGGGCAAGAAGCGCCACGGCCTGATCAACCGCCCGCAGAAGATGAAGCGGACGAACCGCCGCCATCAGACGCTCACGCCGCAGGACGCCATCACCGTCAAGCAGTGGGCGCCGTACGGGCTCGGTTGAGGAGAGAGGCACATGGCACGGGTCAAGCGCGGCGTCACCACGCACGCCCGCCACAAGAAGGTCCTTGAGCAGTCCAAGGGCTTCTTCGGCCGCTCATCGACCAACTACCGCATCGCGCTGGAGCGGCTGGAGAAGTCGCTGCAATACGCCTATCGCGACCGGCGGACGAAGAAGCGCGATTTCCGCGGCGCTCTGGATCCAGCGCATCAACGCCGCGGTGCGCGAGCATGGCATGACCTACTCGCAATTTATCGACGGGCTGAAGAGCGCCGGGATCGAGATGGACCGCAAAGTGCTGGCGGCCATCGCCTACGACGATCCGGCAAGCTTCGGCGAGATCGTCAAGAAGGTGCAGGCCGCCCTGGCCTGATCCGCCGCCCGAAGGCGCGCGCGATCGAACCGCAAAGGGCTGCCCGGCGCCAGGGGGCAGCCCTTTTGCATGCACGGACCCGGACCATGAGCGACGATCTGCAAGCCCTGATCAGCGAAACCGACGGCGGCACTGCGCCGCGGCGGCCGATCTGCGCGCCTGGGACGCGGTGCGCGTCGGCGTGCTCGGCAAGAGCGGCACGCTCACCGCGCTGCTCAAGCAACTCGGCAGCGTGCCCGCCGAGCAGCGGCGCGAGCGCGGCGCGGCGCTGAACCGGCTGAAAGACGCGCTGCGGCGCTGATCGAAGCCCGCAGGGCGCGAACTGGAGGAAGCCGAACTCGCATGCGCGCCTCGCCGCCGAGCGCATCGACCCGACGCTGCCGCCGCGCCCGCGTCGCGGCCGGGCTGATCCATCCGATCAGCCGCACCATGGAGGAAATGGCGGCGATTTTCGGCGCCATGGGCTTCGCGATCGCCGAGGGTCCGGATATCGAAAGCGACTGGCACAATTTCGGCGCGCTGAATATCCCGGCGCATCATCCGGCGCGCGCCGACCACGACACGTTCTATCTCCCGCCCGCCTCGCCCGACGCGCCGCCGCCGGTGCTGCGCACGCACACCTCGCCGGTGCAGGTGCGCACCATGCTGCGCCAGCCCCCGCCGATCCGCGTCGATCGTCATCGGCCGCACCTATCGCGCCGACCACGACGCGACGCACACCCCGATGTTCCACCAGTTCGAGGGGCTGGTGATCGACCGCGACCTCACGCTCGGCCATCTGAAAGGCTGCCTGATCGACTTCCTGCGCACGTTTCTTCGGCATCGCCACGCTGCCGGTGCGTTTCCGCGCCAGCTATTTCCCGTTCACCGAGCCGAGCATGGAAGTCGATATCGGCTGGAACCGCCGCACCGGCGAATTGGGCGGCGGCGGCGACTGGCTGGAGATTCTCGGCAGCGGCATGGTGCATCCGAAAGTGCTGGCGAATTGCGGCATCGACCCGCGCGAGTGGCAGGGGTTCGCCTTCGGCATGGGCGTGGAGCGCGTGACCATGCTCAAGCACGGCATCCCCGATCTGCGCCCGTTCTACGACAGCGACATCCGCTGGCTGCGTCACTACGGATCATCGCCGCTGGCACCGGCGATGCTGCACGAGGGGGTGTGAGCGATGAAGTTCACCCTCTCCTGGCTGCACGAACATCTCGACACCGACGCCTCGCTCGACGCGATCACCGACACGCTGACCCGCATCGGCCTTGAACTGGAAGGCGTGCGAGGATCGCGGCGCCGCGCTGGCGCCGTTCCGCATCGCGCGCGTGATCGAGGCGGTGCCGCACCCGAATGCCGACCGGCTGCGCGTCTGCATGGTCGATACCGGCGACGGCGAGTCGGTCTCCGTCGTCTGCGGCGCGCCGAACGCGCGCACCGGCATGAAGGGCGTGTTCGCCGCGCCCGGCAGCTTCATTCCGGGCACCGGCATCACCTTGAAGGTCGGAGAAATCCGCGGCGTGCAGAGCGCCGGCATGCTGCTCTCCGCGCGCGAAATGGGCCTGGGCGACGACCACGCCGGCATCGTCGAGCTTCCCGACGATGCGCCGGTTGGCGTGCCCTACGCGCGCTGGGCCGGGCTCGACGATCCGGTGATCGACATCAGCGTCACGCCCAATCGCGGCGATGCGCTGTCGGTGCGCGGCGTCGCGCGCGACCTGGCCGCCGCCGGGATCGGCACGCTGAAGCCGTGGTCGGCGCCCGCCGTGCCGGCAGCTTTCGCGAGTCCGCTGCACTGGGCGATCGACGATGCCGGAGGCCTGCCCGTTGGATGCTCGGCCGCACGCTGCGCATCGCGCGCAACGGCGCCAGCCCGAGCTGGCTGCAGGACCGGCTGACCGCGATCGGGCTGCGGCCGATCAATGCGCTGGTCGACGTGACGAATTTCTTCACCTTCGATCTCGGCCGGCCGCTGCACGTGTTCGACGCCGACAAGGTTGCCGGCGACGTGCTGACCCTGCGGCGCCGGCGCGGGCGAGACGTTCCGCGCGCTGAACGGCAAGGACTACACCGTCGCGCCGGAGGATTGCGTGATCGCCGACGCGGCCGGCGTGCAGTCGATGGCCGGCGTGATCGGCGGCGAGGCGACCGGCTGCGACGAGGCGACGCGCACGGTGTTCATCGAATGCGCGCTGTTCGATCCGGTGCGCGTGGCGCTGACCGGGCGGCGCCATCAGGTCACGTCCGACGCGCGGCAGCGTTTCGAGCGCGGCATCGACCCCGCGCTGATGCCCGCCGCGATCGAGGCCGCGACGCGCCTGATCCTCGACCTCTGCGGCGGCGCGGCGAGCGAGATCGTATCCGCCGGCGCCGAACCGCATTGGCAGCGCAACGCCAGCCTGCGCTTCGCCCGCCTCGCCGGCCTGGGCGGCCTGGACGTGCCGGCGGACGAGGCGGTGGCGTCGCTGGAGCGTCTCGGCTTCACCGTGGCCGCGCGCGATGCCGGGCGGGTGACGGTGAACGTCCCGTCCTGGCGCAACGACATCGCCGCCGCGACCCCGCTCGACCCGGCGCCGGGCCTGGACCTCGCCGCCGTCGCCGCAGGCCGCGCGCTGGCCGAGCCGGAGGCCGATCTGGTGGAGGAGGTGCTGCGGCTGCGCGGCCTGGATGCGGTGCCGCCGGTCTCGATGTCCGTCCCCGGCCCGGTGCCGCAGCCGACGCTGACGCCGCGCCAGGCGCGGACGGCACTGGCGCGGCGGGTGCTGGCCGCACGGGGGCTGGTCGAGTGCGTCACCTTCAGCTTCATGGCAAGCGCGCAGGCGGCGCTGTTCGGCTCCCGCCGACCCGGCGCTGCGGCTGGCCAACCCGATCGCCGCCGACCTCGACCAGCTCCGCCCCACTCCGGTCGCGACCCTGGCGCTGGCGGCCCGGCGCAACGCCGCGCGCGGCTGGCCGGACCTGGCGCTGTTCGAGGTCGGCCCTGCGTTCCACGGGGTAGCACCCGAGGCGCAACCCGCGTTTTGCCGCAGGGCTGCGGACGGGTACAACCCCGCGGAGCTGGATTGCACCAGCCCGCCCGTGCGACGCTTTTGACGCAAAAGCGGATGTGTGGGCGGCGCTGGCGGCGCTCGGCGTGCCGATGGAGGCGCTGAGCGTCACCGCCGACGCGCCCGGCTTCTATCATCCCGGCCAGTCCGGCGTGGTGCGGCAGGGGCCGAAGCTGGCGCTGGCGACGTTCGGCGACGCTGCATCCGCGCGTGCTGGCGGCCCTGGAACTGCCCGGCCCGGCGGTCGCGTTCGAGATTTTCCTCGATGCCATCCCCGATCCCAAGCGCCGCCGCAAAGCGCCGCCCGACCTGCCTTCGTTCATGCCGGTGCGCCGCGACTTCGCCTTCGTGGTGGCCGAGGACGTGCCGGCCGAGGCGGTGCTGCGCGCGGTCAGGGGCGCGGAGCGGACGCTGATCCTGGCGGCGTCGCTGTTCGACCTCTATGCCGGCGGGCAGCTGGCGACAGGCGAAAAATCGCTCGGGGTGGAGGTCGTGCTGCAACCGCGCGAGCGCACGCTCACCGACGCCGAGATCGAGGCGCTGTGCGCCAGAATCGCGGCCTCCGTCGCGAAGGCGACCGGCGGCCGGCTGCGCTGACATGGACGCGGCGCTGGTCGCGACCGTGCTGGCCGACCGCGCGCCGGCCCGCGCACTGCGCGACCAGGTCGAGGCGCTCTCGCTCGACGGCTCCGACGCCGCGGCGGCGCAGGCCGTGGCGCTGTTCGAGAGCGTGTTCTACCGCCTGCCGCCGTTCGCCGATGACCGGCTGCCCGCGGTGGCCGCGGAGGCATTTCGCACCCTGCGCCGCGATCACGTCGCCTCGCTGCTGCAGGGCTTGGCCGCGCAGATGGGCGTCCCCGCCGCCGCGCCGGCCGAGGCCGAGGCCGCCGCCGTCGTGGCCGCCGCGGAGCAGGGCGACGCCTTGCTCGCGGCGCTGGAACGGCGGGAGCGGACGCAGGACTGGGCAGGCTCGGCGGCGCTGTTCGAATCGGTGTGGCCCTGCCTCCGCCCGATCGGCCAGTACCTGGGTGTATTTCCGCATGAGTGCGGTCTATGCGCGGCTCGACCGGCCGGACGCCGAGCGGCTGCTGGCGGCGCTGGCGGTGCAGATCGAGCCGGCGGCGCACGTCTCGCGTGAGCCGTACGCCCGGCTGCTCAAGGGGTTTCGCGACGCCGGCCGGCTGCGCGACGCGGCCGAGCTGGCGGTGCGCCAGCGCGCGCTCTGCCCGCACGCGCCGGTGGTCGCGCCGGCGGAGCTGGCCGGGCTGCTCGCCGCCGCCGGCCCGCTGGTCGCGCCCGCGCCGACCGTGTCCTGGCCGACGCAGACCCTGTTCCCGCGCGAGGAGCGCCCGAAACTGCAGTGGCGGCGCTACGGCAACGGCGTGCCGAACGGGCTGCGCGAGCTGCTGGAACCGCGGCAGCGTGACGCGGTCAGCATCGCCGAACTCGCGGACGCCGAGGTGCTGGTCGCCGACGACACGGTCGCCGTGTTCAGCGCCGGGCGCGCGATCCAGACCGAGCTGTCGGTCGGCCGCGTGCCGACGCTGCTGGCGCGCCGCTTCGCCGAGCTGACGCGTGCCGGACGGCCGCCGCCGACGGTCACGCTCGATGTGGCCGTGCTGGTCAACGACGAGTTTCCCGCGCCGAATCTCTGCCATTTCCTGTTCGACCATGCGTCCCGGCTGCTGCTGTATCGCCGCGCCGGCGTCGATCTGTCGGCGGCGACCGCGATCGGGCCGGCACTGCGCACCGAGTACCAGCGCGACACGGTGGCGCGGATCGGCGTGGGCGGATGGCGCGCGACCGACGCCCCGGCACGGCTGCGCGTGCGGCGGCTGTTCGTCGCCTCCACCTGCCGGCACCTGCTGCACCCGGCACACTGGGGCGCGTCCTGGGCAGTGGCGAGCGTGCGCGCGCTGTTCGAGCTCGCGCCGCGCCAGATGCCGCGCCGCCTGCTGGTCTCGCGCGCCGACGCCCCCGTGCGCCGCATCGCCAACCATGCGGAGATCGAGGCGATGCTGGCGCCGCTCGGCTTCGCCACGATCGTTCCCGGCCGGCTCGCCTTTGCCGAGCAGATCGCGGCGTTCCGCGATGCCACGCACGTGGTCGCGCCGCACGGCGCCGGGCTGGCCAACATTCTGTTCGCCGCACCCGGCACGCACGTGCTGGAAGTGTTCCATCCGCACTACGGCACCTGGGCCTATGCGATCGCCGCCGCCGCGCTGGGCCTGGACTATGCCTCGCTGGTGGCGCGCGACGGCGCCTCGGACGCGGCGGAGTTCAACGATCCCGCCTGGCCGCTGCCCGAGCGCAACGCGCACGCCAACCGCGACATGCGCGTCGATCCGGCGGAGCTGCGGCACTGGCTCGCCGACACCGGCGCGCTGTGAGGCTCACGGCGGGAGATGGCGGCGAAGAAAACGGTCGCCGAGGCGCGTGAGCAGTTCGTAGCCGGTGCTGCCGGCCGCTTCCGCCAGCGCGTCCACGTCGCAATGCGGCCCGATCAGGTCGAGCAGCGTGCCCGGCGCCAGCGCACCGGCCGGCACGGCGGAGGCATCGACGGTGATGCTGTCCATCGACACGCGCCCGACGATCGGCAGGCGCCGCTCGCCGAGCCAGGCGGCGCCGCGGTTGGAGAGGCTGCGCGGCAGCCCGTCGGCATAGCCGATGCCGAGCGTGGCGACGCGCGCAGGCGCCGTCGCGTGCCAGGTGTGGCCGTAGCCGACGCCGGCGCCGGCCGGCAGGTCGCGCGTCTGCAGCACCGGAGCCTGGAGCCGCACCACCGCGCGCATCGGGTTCGGCCCCGCGGTCGGCGCGATGCCGTAGAGCGCCGCCCCCGGCCGCACGAGATCAAAATGGTAGGCGGGGCCGAGGAAAATGCCGAACGAGGCGGCGAGGCTCGCCTCGGCCTGCGGCCACAGCTTGCGCAGCTCGCAAAAGGCGGCCAGCTGCGCGGCGTTGGCCGGATGCGCCGGCGCATCGGCGCAGGCGAG
Organism: uncultured Pseudomonadota bacterium; assembly: GCA_963786445.1. Taxonomy (GTDB): domain Bacteria; phylum Pseudomonadota; class Alphaproteobacteria; order Acetobacterales; family Acetobacteraceae; genus JAFKFJ01. The sequence goes on along the minus strand of CAWAZU010000026.1, from coordinate 126,733 downwards.
GTGGCTCAGCACCAGCCGCACGTCGAGGCCGGCCAGCGCGGCGAGCGCCGCGGCCTCGGATTGCGGCACGCCGAGCCGCGCCATGCCGGTATCGAGTTGCAGGCTGGCGGGCAGCGCGGCGGCGTTGGCCGCCCACGCCTCGGCCTGCGCCGCGCTGTTCAGCACCGGGATCAGCGCGTTCGCGGCGAACGCGGCTTCGCTGCCCGGGGCGGGGCCGTGCAGCACCTGGATTTCCGGGCCGCCGCCGAGCACGCGGCGCAGCGCGATCCCCTCGGCGAGATGGGCCACGAAGAATTCCCGGCAGCCGGCGGCGGCCAGCGCCGGGGCGACGCTCGCCAGCCCGAGCCCGTAGGCGTCGGCTTTCACCACCGCGGCGCAGCGCGCCGGCTGGGCAAGCTCGGCCAGCCTGCGCCAGTTCGCCACGATGGCACCGAGATCGACGGTCAGCACGGCGACGCCGCTCGCCGCACCCGTCTCCGCACGCTGGATTGCCCCCATCCTGTCACCCGGACGCGAGAGTTGCTCTGCTATGAAGGCCGCATGCTAGCGTTGCCGCCCCGCGCCGCCGCAGGAAAATCCGCCATGAACCGCTTTTCCGTCGCCCCCCTGCACAGCATGACCCGCCGCCTCGCCGATGTCGCCGCGGGGCGGGTGGCGCCGGAGCACGTCATCACCGGCGTGCGCACGCTTTCCACCTACAGCGAGCGCATCGCCGAGGCGCGCGAAGTGTGGATCGCCGGCGGGCGCATCGCCGCGGTGCGGCCCGCCGGCACCTGCAAGCGCGACAGCGGGGCCGCGTTCTTCGACGGCGCCGGCGCGATCCTCGCCCCCGGCCTGGTCGATCCGCATCTGCACATCGAGAGCAGCATGATGACCGCCTGCGCCTATGCCGAGGCGGCGCTGCGCAACGGCACCACGACGATTTTCTGCGACAGCCACGAGATCGGCAATGTCTGCGACCGCGCCGGCATCGAATGGATGCTGGAGGACGCGCGCGCAGCCCCGCTCAACATTTTTCTGACCATCCCGAGCACGGTGCCGGCGACCTCGGCGGCGTTCGAGACCGCGGGCGGCGACCTGACGGCGGACAAGATCGGCGCCATTTTCGACGCCTGGCCGGAAGCGGTGGCGCTCGGCGAGAAGATGGATTTCGTGCAGGTCTGCCGGGGCGACGAACGCAGCCATGCGATCCTCGCGGCGGCACTGCGGCGCGGGCGGCCGGTGAGCGGGCACATCTACGGCCGGGACTTCGTCGCCGCCTATGCCGCGAGCGGCGTCACCGACACGCACGAGGCGATCGACCGCGACATTGCCGACGATCTGCTGGAGGCAGGGCTTTGGATCTTTTTGCGCGGCGGCCCGCCGACGACGCCGTGGCACAGCCTGCCGGAAGCGATCCGCGCGGTGACGGAACTCGGCGCCAGCCCGAAACGCATCTGCGTCTGCACCGACGACCGCGACGCCGACGACCTGTTTCTCTTTGGCCAGGACTGGGTGGTGCGGCAGGCGGTGCGCGCCGGCATGACGCGCGAACAGGCGTGGAGCATGGGCTCGCTGCATCCGGCGACGCGCTACGCGATGGACGGCGAGATCGGCGGTTTTGGCGGCGGGCGGCGCGCCGACCTGGTGCTGCTCGACGACGCGTTGCAGCCGCAGGCGACGTGGTATGGCGGCGAACTGGTCGTGCGCGACCGGCGCATCACGCCGGTGCTGGAGGCGCAGTTGTCAGCGGCGCGCTACCGCTATCCGGCGGCGGCGTACCGCACGATGCATGTTCCCGAGTCCGTGCGACTGACGCCGGCGTTGCCGCGTGGAAAAGTGCGCGTGCATGCAATCCGCGCGCAGGTGCCGGGGATCATCCTGTATCACGACACGATCGTGCTCGATGCGGCAAAGGACTGGGCGACGCATCTGGATCGGCACGGGCTGTGCTTCGTCGCGGTCATCGAGCGGCACGGGCACGGCGGCGCGGTCGCGCACGGGTTGCTGAAAGATTTCGGGCTGACGGCGGGCGCGGTCGCCAGCAGCGTCGGCCACGACGCGCACAACGTCATCGTCGCCGGCCGCACCGAGGCGGACATGCAGACGGCACTCGCCGAGGTGAAGCGCCACCAGGGCGGTGTCGCCGTGGTGCGCGACGGCGCGGTGTTGGCCGCGGTGCCGCTGCCGATCGCGGGGCTGCTGTCGGACCAGCGCGCGCCCGAGGTGGCGGCGGCGACGGCAGCGTTGAAGCAGGCATGGCGCGCGCTCGGCTGCCGCCTGCCGTTCATGGGGTTCAACCTGATCCCGCTCTCGGTGATCCCTGAAATCCGGCTGACCGACAAGGGGATCGTCACAGTGCCGCAGATGGAGATCCTGCCGTTGATGGAGGAAGCGTCGTAGGGCGGAAAAGCGCAGCGCATTCCGCTGCTTTCGATCCGCGCGCCCGCGAAGATGGCGGACTACGCTGCGCTTTTCCGCCCTACGACGCAGTCGTGCGTCAGTCCATCACCGCCGCGTGTCCCTCCGCGGCCTTCGGCGCCGCGCCCGGCCGGCGCATCAAAAACACCAGCAGCAGCGCCGGCAGCGTGGTCAGCATCATGAACTTGTAGTCGTCGACATAGGCGATGATCTGCGCCTGGTTGTTGATGATGGCGTCAAGCAACTGCGCGCCGCGACTGTGCGCCGGATCGAGGTACTGCGTCACCGCCCCGCCCGCCTGCAATGCCCGGTTGAACGGGTTGACGAAGGCGCCGAGTTCGCTGTGGACGACCTGCGCGTTGCGCGCGAGCAGCGCAAAAGTGACGGAAATGCCGATCGCGCTGCCGACATTGCGGAACAGCGCGAGCAGCGCCGTCGCCTCGGTGCGCAGCGGCGCCGGCAGTGTGGCGAACGCCACCACGTTCAGCGGGATGAACACGAAGCCCAAAGCCGCGCCCTGCACCACCAGCGTGGCGATCATCGGCCACCGGCCGATGTCCGGCGTCCACATCGTCGACTCGTAGAGCGACCAGATCAGCAGCAGCAGCCCGAACGCCATCAGCTTGCGCGGATCGAAGCGCGCCGCGAGCTTTCCGGCGATCAGCATGCACGCCATCGTGCCGATGCCGCGCGGCGCCATCACCAGGCCCGCGGTCGCCACCGGATAGTTGCCGAGTGTCTGCAGCCACGGCGCCAGCAGCGCCGACGTCGCCAGCAGCACCACGCCGACCGCGAACATCATCAGCAGCGAGGCCGCGAAGTTCATGTCCTTGAACAGGCGCGGGGCGATGAACGGCCGCTCGGCGGTGAACAGGTGGACCACGAACAGATAGATGCCGAGCCCGGCCAGCACCGCCTCGGTGATGATCTCGCGCGAAGAAAACCAGTCCTTGTCCTGGCCGCGGTCGAGCATCATCTGCAGCGCGCCGAGGCCGAGCGCCAGCACGCCGAACCCGGTCCAGTCGAAGCGCAAGCTCGGGTCGGTGCGCGTCTTCGGCATGAACAGCACCAACCCCGCGACGCCGAGCACGCCGAACGGCAGGTTGACGTAGAACACGTAGCGCCAGTTGTACACGTCGGTGAGGTAGCCGCCGAGCGTGGGGCCGAGGATCGGCCCGACCATCACGCCCATGCCCCACACCGCCATCGCCGTGCCGCGCTGCGCCGCCGGATAGATGTCGAGTATCAGCGCCTGCGACAGCGGCACCAGCGCCGCGCCGAACATGCCCTGGATCAGCCGGAACACCACCATCTGCGACAGCGACTGCGCCACGCCGCACAGCATCGACGCCGCGGTGAAGCCGACCAGGCAGAGCACGAACAGGTTTTTTCGCCCGAACCGCGCCGCCATCCAGCCGACCGGCGCGGTCATGATCGCCGCCGCGACGACATAGGAGGTGAGCACCCAGGTGATCTGGTCTGCAGTCGCCGACAGGCTGCCCTGCATGTACGGCAGCGCGACATTGGCGATGGTGGAATCCAGCGCCTGCATCAGGGTCGCGATCATCGCGCAGACGGTGATGATCGCCCGGTGCGGCACCGCGCGATCGGCCTCAACGCCGGCTGGGTTCACGGCAGCAGGTCGGAGAGGTGTCGCGTGTGGCCGGTGTCGATGTCGGCTTCCACGCTCATCCCCGCGCTCAGCGGCGGATCGCCGGGTTTGCGGTCGATGTGGATGCGCACCGCCAGCCGCTGCACCACCTTGACCCAGTTGCCTGAGGAATTCTGAGCCGGCAGCACGGAGAATTCCGAGGCCGAGGCGGGCGCGATGCTCTCGACCGTGCCGTGCCAGACGCGGCCGGGATAGGTATCGACGGTGATCTCCACCGGATCGCCGAGCTGCACCCAGGTCAGCTCGGTCTCCTTGGGGTTCGCCTCGATCCAGATATTGCTGTCGGACACCAGGCCGAACGCCGCCTGCGAGGCCGCGAGATACATGCCAGGTTGCGCCGATTCGACGTTGGTGACGATGCCGCCAAACGGCGCGTGGACGACAGTGTGGTCGAGCTGGCGCTGGTACTCGGCGACCTGCGCATCGACCTGCTGGTATTGCGGCAGCGTCGTCACGTCGGCATCAGCATCGTTGCCGAGCCGCGCGAGCTGCACCGCGGCCTGGTCCTTGAGGCTTTCCAGCGCCGCTTTGTCGGAGGCGAGCTTGAAGCGCGCATCGTCGTATTCGACGCGGGTGACGCCGCCGCTCTTCACCAGCCGGTCGTAGCGGTCGAAGTTCGCCTGGTCGGACTCCACCTGCGCCTGCTTGGCCGCGGCATCGGCCAGCATGCGCCGGTAGTCGCGCTTCATGGCGTCGAGCGTGAGCGCGGTCTGTGCCAGATTGGCACGGGCGCCGGCCAGCGCGATGCGCACCTGCCGGTCGTGCAGCCGGAACAGCACGTCGCCCTTCGCCACGTGCTGGCCTTCATGCACGGCGACGCTGCCGATGATGCCGGAGATGTCGTCGGAGACGGCGAGTTTCGCCGCTCGCACATAGGCGTCGTCGATCGAGACGTAGCGCCCGCCCTGCACCCAGAACCAGGTCGCGCCGACGACGACGACAGCGATGCCGCCGAGCATCAGCAGCGGGCGCAGCAGTTTGGTGCGCGCGCGGCGCTCCGCGCCGACCGCGATGACGCGCGGCGCGGTGGTTGCCGAGGACATCACGCCACCGCCTTCGCGACCGCGTCGCGCTCGGGCGGCCGGTGACGGCATTCGCCGACGAGAGTGGCCTTCATGCGCGTCAGTCCTTCGATCATCGTCCGCTCGGTCGCCTGGTCCAGCGGCGCGGTCGCCACGCGGTGCATGTCGGCGCGCTCGGTGTGCAGTTCCGCCAGCACCGGGCAGGCGGCCGGCAGCAGATGCAGCCGCCAGATGCGCCGGTCGCGCGGGTCCGGCCGGCGCTCCACCATGCCGCGCGCCTCCAGCCGGTCGATCAGCCGCGCCACGGTGATCGGCTCGACTTCCAGGATTTCCGAAAGCTCTTTCTGCGACAGGCCCGGTTGCCGGTCGAGCCAGAACAGGATCACCCATTGCGCGCGCGTCATGCCGTGCATGCCGGCACGCCGGTCCGCCTCGTGGCGGAGCAGGCGCGCCACGTCATGCAGCAGGAACAGCAGGTCGTTAGGGCTCTCGGTCACGCTGCATATAATAAGCAGCGTTATCGTATCGGCGAGTCGGTGTTGCATGCGCCCGGCGCATGGCAGGGCGGCGCGTCAGCGATCGAACAGCTTTCCAGGCGGCGGCGCGGTGCGGGTGTAGTCCATGCGCGTGTAGGCGCCGCCCTGGTAGCGTTCCACGATCGCATCGCCGCTGATCTTGCCGCGCACGCGCTCGGCGTAGGCGTCGGCGCTGTCCTGCGGCTGCCAGCCGATCAGCTCGCGCGCGTCGTGGCGCCAAAAAGTCCGGCTGTTGTTGGAGGCGCCCCAGATCACGCAGCACCCGGTGCGCGGCGCCAGCGTCGCCCGCTCGCACAGCCGGCAGAGATCGGCGTAGGACAACCACGTGGACAGCATCCGCTCCTCGGTCGGCTCGGGGAAGCAGGAGCCGATGCGCACCAGCACGCTCTCCACGCCGTGCTTGTACCAGTAGAGGCGTCCCATCCCTTCGGCGTACACCTTCGACAAGCCGTAGTAGCCGTCGGGCATGAACTGGCAGTCGTCGTCGAGCGGCACGCTGCGCTCGTGAAAGCCGATCGAGTGGTTCGAGCTGGCGAACAGCACGCGCGCGCCCTCGCGCCGCGCCGCCTCGTAGATGTGGTAGAGGCCGCGGATGTTGGGGCCGAGCACCTCCTCGAACGGCCGCTCCACCGAGACGCCGCCGAAATGCAGAATCATGCCGCATCCCTCGGCGAGCCGCAGGATGGCGACGCCATCGTTGAGGTCGGCGCGGGTGAAGCTCGCACCCGGCGGCAGCGCGTCGGGGAAGGGCGCGATGTCGGTCAGCCGCAGCGTCCAGCCGCGCGCGCCGAGCCAGGGCGCGATCTGCCGCCCGAGCGCGCCGGAGGCGCCGGTGAGCAGCACGGGTTTCTGCGGTTTGTCGGCCATGTCGCGCTCCTAGGTGTCGGCGAACAGCGCGACCGGCGCGCCGGCCACTCCGGCGGCGAGCCGGAACAGCCCGCCCATCGTCGGATGGCGCGCCAGCGTCGCCGCATCGCGCCCATCGCGCAAGGTGGTGACATAGAGCGTGCTGCCGGCGAAGGCCGGCATGGTCGGCGCCGGCACCGGCAGCGGAATTTTCGCCAGCAGCCGGCCGTCGGGCGAGAAACGGTTGAGGCAGGCGGCGGAACTGCCGGCCGACCAGTAGCAGCCTTCCGCATCGGTCGCGCCGCCGTCCGGCCTGCCGTCCTCGTTGGTCAATGTCGCGAGGCGGCGGCGGTTGGAAACGCGGCCGGTCGCGGCGTCGAAGTCGAACGCCTCGATATAGCCGGGGCGCGTTTCGGCGTGGAACATCACCGATCCGTCCGGCGACCAGGCGAGGCCGTTGCTGTTGATATAGCCGTCCGCCTTGCGTTCGACCTGCCCGTCCGGCGTCACGCGCCACAGCGAGGCGACCGGCTGCCGGTCGGGGTTCTCGTCGATGCCGCCGACCCAGAAACAGCCGTCCGGCCCGACTTTGCCGTCGTTCAGCCGCACATGCGCCGGCTGATCGACCGGCCCGGCGAGCGGCGTCACGGCGCCTGTCACACGGTTGAACAGCACGATGCGGTCGCGCAGCGCCACCACCAGCCGGCCAGAGCGGCAGAGGCCAAAACTCGGCACGATGTCAGGCATGGCCCAGGTCTGCTTCGCGCCGTCGGCGGGCGTGTAGGCGTGGATGACTTTTGCCGGGATGTCGGTGAACAGCACTTGGCTGCGCGCTGCGTCGAACGTGCAGCTCTCGCCGGTGCGGCACTGCGCGTCCCAGACCAGTTCGACCTGCGGGTCGGTCATGGCTTCGGCTCCGGCAGGCTGATGCCGGTGAGCATCTGCCAGACGCGGATGACGAAGGCATCGTCGCGCGTGCCGTGCCCGGCGGCGGCGGCGGCGAGAAAAAGCTGGTGCGCGGCGGCGGCGAGCGGCAGCGGGAACGTCAGCGCGCGCGCCTGGTCCAGCACGATGCCCAGGTCCTTGACGAAAATATTGACCGAGGAGAGCGGCGTGTCGTCGCCGGCCAGCACGTGCGGCATGCGGTTCTGGAACATCCAGGAATTGCCGGCCGAGCTGGTGATGACGTCGAACAGCGTCTGCGGGTCGGCGCCGGCGCGGATGCCGAGCGCCATCGCCTCGGCCGCGGCGGCGATGTGGACGCCGGCGAGCAACTGGTTGACCATTTTGACCGTGCTGCCGGCCCCGTGCGCCGGCCCGAGCCGCCAGACTTTTCCGGCGATCGCGTCGAGCACCGGCTGCGCGCGGGCGAAGGCGTCGTCCGGGCCGGAGGCCATCACCGTCATGCGCCCCTCGCGCGCCGCCGCGGCGCCGCCGGAAACCGGCGCGTCGAGCATGGCAAAGCCGCGCGCGCCGAGCCGTGCGCCGAACGCGCGCGCCGCTTCCGGGGCCACGGTGGTGCAGCCGAGCACGACCGCCGCGGGCGCGAGCCGGCCGAGGCAACCCGCCGCGCCGAACAGCACGTCCTCGGCCTGCGCGGCGTTGACGACGAAGACGACGAGCGCCTCCAGACCGTCGGGCAGGTCGGCGGGGCGCTCCACGGCGCGGCCGCCGGCGCGGGCGAATTCCTCGCGCGACGGGGCGCGCAGGTCGCAGCCGCTGGCGTCGTGGCCCTTGCGCAGCAGGTTGAGCGCGGCCCCCATGCCCATCGAGCCGAGGCCGATCACGCCGACTTTCATTTTTCTTTCCTCCCTGCGCGGCGCCCCGGTCAGCGGCCGATGCGAAAGCGTTCCAGCGCCGCGACCAGGGCGCGGCGGATGCCCGGCTCCAGCGCCGAGTGTCCGGCATCGGGCACCAGCGTCAGCCGCGCCGTCGGCCAGGCGGCGGCGAGGTCGAAGGCGGTGCGCGCCGGGCAGATCACGTCGTAGCGGCCCTGCACGATCTCGGCCGGCACGTGGGCGATCCGGTGCATGCCGCCGAGCAGCCCGCCCGCAGTGGTCTCCGGCGGCAGGAACAGGTCGTGGGCGAAATAGTGCGCCTCGATCCGCGCCAGGCCGAGGGCAGTGCGGTCCTGCGCGAAGCTGGTGACGGTGTCGGGGCTGGGCAGCAGCGTGCTGCACGAACCCTCGTAGATCGACCAGGCGCGCGCCGCCGGCATGTGGACCGCCGGGTCGGGATCGGTGAGGCGGCGCAGATAGGCGCCGAGCACATCGGCGCGCTCCGGCTCGGGCAGGAAACTGGTGAAGGCCCCATGCGCGTCGGGGAACAGCGTGCCGAGGCCGCGCAGGAACCACTCGACCTCCTCGCGCCGGCCGAGGAACACGCCGCGCAGCACGCAGCCGGTGACGCGCAGCGGATAGGCCTGCGCGTAGGCGAGCGCGAGTGTCGATCCCCACGACCCGCCGAACAGCAGGAAACGGTCGATGCCGAGATGCTGGCGCAGCGTCTCGATGTCGTGGACCAGATGGTCGGTGGTGTTGGCCTCCAGGCTGCCGAGCGGACGCGAGCGGCCGGCGCCGCGCTGGTCGAAGATGATGACGCGCCAGAACGACGGGTCGAAGAAGCGGCGATGCACGGCACCGGCACCGGCGCCAGGGCCGCCGTGCAGGAACAGGGCCGGCATGCCGCGCGGGTTGCCGACCTGCTCCCAGTACATGACGTGGCCGTCGGTCAGCGGCAGGTAGCCGGTCTCGAATGGTCCGATCTCGGGAAACAGATCGCCGCGGGGCATGGGTCGGAAGTTTATACCGGGTGCCGCGCGTGGTGGAACAGTCGCGCTCTCACGAGGGTGATCGGATGGACCGGGTGTGGATTGGCTTGGGATCGCTGGCGGGCCTGCTGGCGGTCGGCATGGCGGCGGCGACCGCGCATCTGCTCGCCGATCCGGCGGCGGTGGCGATCGCCGGGCGCGCCGTGCAGATGCAAGGCTGGCACGCGCTGGCGCTGGTTGCGACCGGGCTGTGGGTGCGGCGCGGCGGACTGCCGGCGCAATTCGCCGGGGCGGCGTTCGCGCTCGGCACGGTTTCGTTCTGCGGCGCGGTCTATGCGCTGGCGCTGGGCGGGCTGCATCTCGGCCCGCTCGCGCCCGTCGGCGGCACGCTGCTCATGCTCGGCTGGGCGCTGCTGGGTGTCTCCGCCATTCGCGCGTAGCGACTCACGGGCCGGCAAGCCTCCCCACCGGCAGGCCGTGGGCTGCCGGCACCATGGCACGATCCGATTGCGTCCCGGCGCGCGCATGCAGCACGCCGAAGGCCAGCACCGCGAGGCTGGCGAGCGGCCCGAGCGGCAGGTGCAGCCCGATCCCGATGTAGCGCGACAGCAGCGGCACGGCATAGACCGCGGCGAGCACGGATTTCTCCCACGGCAGGAACCCGTCGCGGCGCCCCTGCCGCGCCAGCCAGAAGATGCCGAGGGCCAGTGGCATCAAGTCGTAGAACAGCGCCAGAGGCACGGCGAGCAGCGTCGCCGCCAGCAGAACGCTCGCCCGCGCCGCCAGTGGCGCTGCGCCCCGCCACACCAGCACCACCACGCCGGCGGCCAGCACCAGCGCGCAGGCCTGCACGAAAATCGCGACCGAGACCGGCGCGCCGAGCAGCAGCGCGGCGCCGAACGGGGTGACGAAGGCGCCGAAGCTGACCTTGCCGCTGGTATAGACGCTGCCGGAACCGGCGAACGCGACCAGGTAGGCGTGCCATGTCTGCCAGCCGAACAGCGCGACCGACAGCCCGACCAGCAGCGCGACCGACAGCGCCGTCGCGGCAAAGGCGCGCCAGTGCTGCCCCGCCGCCAGTGCCACCGGCAGCAGCACGCCGAAATGTGGCTTGTAGCAGAGCAGGCCCAGCACCATCCCGGCGAGCCACGGCCGGCGGTCCAGCAGCAGCAGGCCGCCGCCAAGAATCGCCGCGGTGAACAGCGCGTTCTGCCCCATGCCCACCGACCAGACGACCGACGGAAACGCCAGCAGCGGCAACAGCCCCGATGCACCGGACAACTTCAGGATGCGGGCGGCGACCGGCAGGTAGAGCGCCAGGCCGAGTGCGGCGAAGGCGACGAGCGCCGCCATGTAGGGCAGCAGCGCCAGCGGCGCGCACAGCAGCAGGAATACCGGCGGGTAGAAGAACACGTTGTGCTCGACGCCCGGCAGCGTGGCCGCCTGCTGCGCCGCGTAATGCGCCGCCTGGTCGTAGGCGAGCGCCGGCGCCTGGCCGAGCGCGAGCCGGCCGGCGGCGTAGAAGCTGCTGAAATCGGTGGTCGTCGCCGACACGTGCGTGAACGCGCCGTGCGTCCCGAGCGCGAAGAACGCCGCCGCCACCAGCTCCACGGCCAGCAGCACGCCGCACCAGCCGACCGCGCGGTCGCGGTCGAGGAACCGCCCGTCGCGCAGTGCCGCGACGCCAAGCGCCAGACGCGGCACCGCAACTGCGCCGGGGGCCAGCCGGCTGCGAAGCAGGATCGATGCGCGACGGCTCATGTGCGGTTGCCTCGCTGCTGCGGGCTTCGGTGCGGCGGGACCGATCAGCACGATGAACAGTGTCGGAAGGATGAACGGGATCGGCGGAAACACCAGCATCCCGCAAGGGAGGGGGAGAAGGTACAGCACCTGCCTTGCTTTCTTCCCCCCTCCCCTTGCGGGAGGGGCCGGGGGAGGGGTGCGGAGCGGTCAGCAGTTCGGCGGGTTCGTATCAGTGCCGGCGGCAGCTGCCCCGGATCGGGCCTCGCCCTGCCGGCATCGCTCCCCGCCGGCGTGCCGGCGCAAAACTCCTAGGCCGCCGCTTCGGCCTCGCGCCGCTCGACGCGCTTGCGCTGGTGCGGATCGAGGAAGCGCTTGCGCAGCCGCACCGCGGCCGGCGTCACCTCGACCAGTTCGTCGTCCTCGACATAGGCGATCGCCTGTTCCAGGCTCATGCGCCGCGGCGGCGTCAGCAGCATCGCGTCGTCCTTGCCGGCGGCGCGGATGTTGGTGAGCTTCTTTTCCTTGATCGGATTCACGTCGAGATCGGCGCCGCGCGCGTGCTCGCCCACGATCATGCCGACATAGACTTTTTCGCCCGGCTGCACGAACAGCGCGCCGCGCTCCTGCAGGTAGAACAGCGCGTAATGCACCGCCTCGCCGTCGGCATTCGAGATCAGCGAGCCGCGGCTGCGGCCCTCGATCGGCCCGCGCCAGGCGCCATAGCCGGCGAACAGGCGGTTCATCACGCCGGTGCCGCGCGTGTCGGTCAGGAATTCGCCGTGGTAGCCGATCAGGCCGCGGCTCGGGATCAGGAAGGTCAGCCGCAGCTTGCCGCCGCCCGACGGGCGCATGTCGCGCAACTCGCCCTTGCGGCGGCTCATTTTCTCGACCACGACGCCGGCATACGGCTCGTCCACGTCGATCAGCGCGTCTTCCAGCGGCTCCTCGCGCTCGTCGGTGGCGTCGTTGCGGCGGGTGATGACGCGCGGGCGGCCGATGGTGAGTTCGAAGCCCTCGCGGCGCATCTGCTCGATCAGCACGCCGAGCTGCAATTCGCCGCGGCCGGCGACCTCGAACGCCTCGCTCTCGCTGCTGTCGGTGACGCGGATCGCGACGTTGCCCTCGCCCTCGCGCAGCAGCCGCTCGCGGATCTGCCGCGAGGTGACCTTTTTTCCCTCGCGCCCGGCGAGCGGCCCGTCATTGATGCGAAACGTCATCGCGAGCGTCGGCGGATCGACCGGGATCGCCGGCAGGGGTGCGGCCAGTTCCGGCGCGCCGATGGTGTCCGGCACGGTCGCCTCGGCCAGCCCCGCGACGGCGACGATGTCGCCGGCCTCCGCCGCCTCGACCGGCACGCGATCGAGGCCGCGGAACGACAGCAGCTTGGTCAGCCGCCCGCTCTCCACCGCGCGGCCGTCGGCGCGCAGCACGCGCACCGGCATGTTGATGCGCGCGCGGCCCTGCTCGATGCGCCCGGTCAGCACGCGGCCGAGATAGGGGTCGTAGTCGAGGATGGAGGCCACCATCGCGAACGGCGCCTCCGGCAGGACCGAAGGCGGCGGCACGTGGCGCAGTATCAGGTCGAACAGCGCGGAAAGGTCGCGGCGCGGGCCATCGAGCGCCGCATCCGCCCAGCCCTGCCGGCCGGAGGCGTAGAGCATCGGGAAATCCAGCTGCGCGTCGGTGGCGCCGAGGGCGGCGAACAGGTCGAACACTTCTTCGTGAACCTCGTCGGCCCGCGCGTCCTGGCGGTCGATCTTGTTGACCACCACGATCGGGCGCAGGCCGCGCGCCAGCGCCTTGTCGACCACGAACTTGGTCTGCGGCAGCACGCCCTCGGCGGCGTCGACCAGCACCAGCGCGCCATCGACCATGTTCAGGATGCGCTCGACCTCGCCGCCGAAATCGGCGTGGCCGGGGGTATCGACGATGTTGATGCGGGTGTCGCGCCAGACCACGCTGGTGCATTTCGCCAGGATGGTGATGCCGCGCTCGCGTTCCAGCTCGTTGCGGTCGAGCGCGCGCTCGACCACCGCCTGGTGCTCGCGGAAGGCGCCGGACTGGCGCAGCAGCTGGTCCACCAGCGTGGTCTTGCCGTGATCGACGTGGGCGATGATGGCGACGTTGCGGATCTGCATGGCGGCCTGGCGGTTGCGGCGCGGAACGGGCGCAAGACGCCGCACCGGCGCCCCTCGGGCGGGGTGCCGGTGCGGTCGCATGCTGCGGCGCACACATAGGCGATCGCGGCGCCGGATGCGAGGGGGAAGCGGCCCGGCCTAGTTCGGCGTGACCACGCTGGGGTGCGTGAGCGCGGTGCGGATGTAGTATTCGGCGTCGCCCCAGCGCTCCATCTGCACCGACTGCCGCGCCCGCGCCATCTCGCGCATCGCGTCGGGATCGAAGCCGAACGTCACGTCGGAGAACGGCACGTTGGCGCCGATCCACAGCGACTCCGCCTTGTTCAGGTCGGCAAGCGCGCTCGGCGCGTCGCGCTGCTGCACCGCATGCAGCGCCTGCACCAGGTAGGGACGCGGCGTGTTGCTCTGATCTGCCACAAGGCTTGCGCAGCCTGCCAGGGCGACGCTGCCGCCCAGCAGGATCGCCGCCAGAACCACGGATCGCGACACTGTCATCTCCCTCGCATGGCCGCACCGCAATGGAAATGCGCGCTTGCCGCGGCGGGTCAAGGCCGCGATGCAACGATCGTGCGTCGCGCCGGCGGCATCGCTACCCCGCGTCCGGCGAAGCGGCGTTGGACATGGCCGAACCGATGTAGTGCTGCGCGTCGCGCCAGCGCGCCTGCTGCACCGAAACGCGGGCCGCGCCGATCTCGCGCAGCGCCGGCCGCTCGTGATGCACGATCGGGTTGCCCCAGGCCGCGTTGGCCGTGAGCCAGGCGTTCTCGGCGTCGTTCAGTGCCGCCAGCGCCGCCGCGGCGTCGTGTGCCTGCGCGGCGTCCTGGGCATGCTGCAGATACCGGACCGGCGGGTTCAGGCTTTGCGCCGACGTGCCCGCGCACGCGGGCAACACAAGGCTGAGGCCGAGCAGCACGGCCGCCGCGGAAACCGTCCTCGACACGCGAACCCTCCATCGTTCTTTGCGTCACCCCAGGAGCTCGGTGCCCCGCCTGCGACGTCAAGGCGGCTGCCGAGGCGGAGCGGCCCGCCCCGCATCGGCATGGGCCGGGCCGCCCGCCGTCGCGGGGGCGCGGTTACTGCGTGCCGACCGTGCCGGTGCTGCCGGCGGCGCCGTTGCCGGCGGACGATGCGCTCGGATGCGACATGGCTTCGCGGAGGTAGGTTTCCGCCTGCTGCCAGTGGCGCTGCTGGATCGCCTCGCGCGCACGCGCCGTCTGGCGGATCACCGGTGGATCAGCCTGCGACACGTCGCGCGCGCCGCTGTTCTCGGCGGAGGCGCCGCTGCTCAGGATCTCGTTCTCGGCGCTGTTGACCGCCATCAGTGCCGACATCCGGTGGTGGTTGTGGACCGCCTGCAGCGCCTGTCCGAGATACTGTTCCGGGGTCATGCTCTGGGCGAGAGCGGGCGCCGCCAGGGCGAGGCCGAGCACGGCCGCCGAGGCGAAAAGCGTCTTCCGCATGGGAATCTCCCTGTCAGTGTGACGTGGTCGGGGCCATCGCGCGCACCTGCGCCGATGCCGCAGAACAAGCGCACCGGAACCGTCATGGTTGCGTCGCCAGCCGGATGCTTCCGGAGACGGCACAATTGCAGTTCGCGCCGCAGCCGCCGTTGGGCGGCAAGCGGCGCGCGGCCGAAGGCTATTGCGACGGCACGTTGGGCGCCATCACGCCGCCGTTGGGCGTCATCACGCCACCGTTGGGCGGCAGCACTCCACCCATGGGCACCGAGTGGGTTCCCGCGGTCATGCCGCCGTTCGGCGGCGCCATCGCCGCAGGCGGCGTGCGGTCCATGCCGGACGAGCCGACGGCCGGGCCGCTGCCGGACATCGGCGGCATCGCCGAGGTCTGGCCGGGGGGCATCATCGTGCCGTTGCCGGACTCGGCCATCTGCGCGTGCTGCAGCGCCGCCGCAATGTGCTGGTCGGCGCTCTGCCAGTCGTGATGCGCCAGCGCGTCGCGCGCCTGCTCGATGTCCTGCACCGCCGGCGAGCGGTCGGGCTCGCTCGCGGCACTCGGCGCCACCGAGCGGTTGAGCAGGCGGGTCTCGGCGTCGCCCAGCGCCGCCTCGGCGGCGCCGCCGCGGTGCTGGCGAACGTCCTGCTGCGCCGCCTGCAGGAATTGCGCCGGTGAGGCGTTCATCGACAGGTTGGGCTCCGGCAGCCTCGGCGCGATCACGCTGCGCGTGTCGGAGGGCCCGATGTTGCTGGCCTGCGTGTGCATGGGCCGCGGCATCGTCGCCCCCGTGGCCGCCGGCGGGGTCGCCGAGCTGTCCTGGGCGCGGGCGGGGCTGAGGGCGGGCGTTGCCAGGGCCATGCCGAGCACGGCGGCCGAGGCGAGCAGCGTCTTGCACATCTGCGGGTGTCCTTCTGCGTGGGGGCGGAGCACTGCGCGCGCCGGGCGCGCATCACGCAGGAAAACGGCACGCAACCGGCGCGGTTCTGCTGCTGCACCCACAAAACGGTGAAGCCGGCATTCAGGCCAGGGCGGCGGCCTCGTGCCGCAGGTCGCGCTGCAGCCGCGCGCCGTAATGGCCGATCACCTCCGCCGCCGCGAGGCTGCCGAGCCGCCCGCACGCGGCCAGGCTGCGCCCGGCGGTGAACGCCGCCAAAAACCCCGCGGCATAGGCGTCGCCGGCGCCGGTGCTGTCCACGACGCGGGCCGGGGCGGCGGCGATCTCGACGGTTTCGGCCCCGCGCACGACGAAGCTGCCCTGCTCGCTGCGCGTGACGGCGGCGAGCGCCACCTCGGCGCGCGCTGCCGCCACCGCGTCCGCCAGCTCGTTCTGTTGGTAGAGGCTGCACAGCTCCGCCTCGTTGGCGAACAGGAGGTCGATATGGCCGCGCACCAGCGCGCGGAACGCGGCGCGGTGGCGATCGACGCAGAACGAGTCCGACAGCGTCAGCGCCACTTTTCGCCCCGCCGCGTGCGCGAGCGACGCGGCACGGCGGAACGCCGCCTGCGCCGCCGGTTCGTCGAACAGGTAGCCTTCCAGATACACCACCGATGCCGCCGCGACCGCTTCGGCATCGACCTGCGCCACACCGAAGGCGACGCAGGCGCCGAGAAACGTGTTCATGGTGCGCTGGCCGTCCGGCGTGACCAGGATCAGGCAGCGTGCCGTGGGCGCGCCGCCGACCAACGGCGCGGTCGGGAAATGCACGCCGGCGGCGGCGATGTCGTGGCGGAACACGGCGCCGAGCTGGTCGTCCGCCACCCGCCCGAGATAGGCCACGCGGGCGCCCAGCCCGGCCGCCACCGCGCAGGTGTTGGCGACCGACCCGCCGCCGGTCTCCTGGGCAGGCGGCATCGCGGCATAGATGCGCTCGGCCGTCTCCGCGTCGATCAGCGTCATGCTGCCCTTGCGCATGGCGTGGCGCGAGACGAACGCCTCCGGCACCGGCGCGACCACATCGACAATGGCGTTGCCGATGCCGAGGATGTCGAAACGCGGCGGCGCGGCGGCCTGGTCCATGCCGGAACTCCCTGGTCGCGGGGACGCGCGCCGCCTAACACCCGCCCCGCCGCACCGCAACCGATGAGGCCCCGCCCGCGATGTCCTTGCTCGCCCCGCCGCTGCGTGCCTTCGCCCAGCTCGACGACCCGGCGTTCCGCGGCGTGCTAGGGCGCAGCGTGCTGTGGGCGCTGGCCGCGTTCCTGGCCCTCGCGGTGCTGCTGGCGCGCGGGGCCGCGGCGGCGCTGGCCGGCCATCCGGTGCTGGCGGGGCTGCTGGGCGGCGTCGGCGCGGCGGTGCTGGCGTTCTATTTCTTCCTGCCGGTCGCCGCCGTGATCGCCCTGCTGTTCGTCGATCGCGTCGCCGCCGCGGTCGAGCGGCGGTGGTATCCGTGGCTGCCCCGGGCCGAGCCGGCGCCGCTGCTCGCGCAGGCGTGGGACGGGCTGGCGCTCGGCCTGCGCGTGTTCGCCTGGCAGCTGCTGGCGCTGCTGCTGTCGCTGATCCCGCCGCTGGCGCCGATCGCAGCCCCGCTCGGCTGGCTGATCGCGGCGTGGGCGGTCGGGCGCGGGCTGTTCGTGGCGGTGGCGATGCGGCGCATGGCCCGGCCGCAGGCGGCGGCGCAATATCGCGCGCAGCGTCCCGCCGTGCTCGCGCAGGGCGCGCTGATCGCGCTCGGCAGCATCGTCCCCGTCGTCAACCTGCTGCTGCCGGTGCTCGGCACCGCGGCGATGGTGCACGTCCTGCACGAAAGTCGCTGATACGACATTGTTCTTTATGAAAGACAAGCGGCAGCGACGTATTGTTCGGGCACACCTGGCTGTGATAGGGCACCGCCGATGATCGTTCGAGCCAACATCCCCAGCCCAGCGGAGGGGCCGTGTTCAAGCGCCGCAAGCCCGATGATCCGAACCCAGCCGACCCCGACCGGCCGTCGATGCCGGACACGGTGACCCCTGGCGCGTTGCGCCCCGAGCCTGCGGGCCCGTCGGCCCGGCCGTCCGACACCGGGCTCGGCGTGCCGCCGTTCCGTCCCGCCCCACCCAAGGAGGCACTTGCCATGAGCCGCGCCCCGTTCGCGCCCACCCCGACGCCTCCTGCGCCGCAGCCGCTGCCCGGCAGCATGCCGCGCCCGGTGGTTGCACCGGTTTCCCGCGCGCCGGGCCGCGAGCCGGGCGAGCGCCGCACCCTGGTGGTCGGCCGCGGCATCAGCGTGCAGGGCACGGTGCAGGACGCCGAACGGCTGGTGGTCGAGGGCACGGTCGAGGCGACGATGATCCACGCCACCGAACTGTCGATTTCGCCGGGCGGCGTGTTCAAGGGCGAGGTCGAGGTGGAGGAGGCCGAGGTGGCCGGCATCATCGACGGCACGCTGACCGCCCGCGGCAGCCTGCAGGTGCGCGCCACCGGGAAAGTGATGGGCACCGCGCGCTGCCGCCGGCTGCAGGTCGAGGACGGCGGGCAGATCAACGGCCGGATGGAGATGCTGACCGAGGGCACAGCCGCACGGCCGGCCGCCGCCGACGCGCGGCCGGAGCCGGTGACGTCGTAGCGAGGGCGCAGCGCGCCGCGATGGCAAACGTCACGGCCCGGCGGCGGCGAAGCTGCGCACCGCCTCCTCGTGGATCAGCCGCATGATATGGCGCTTCAGCGCCATGAACGCGGCACTGGTCAGCAGATCGACGCTGCGCGGGCGCGGCAGGTCGATCTCGACCAGTTCCTTGATGCGGCCGGGCCGCGCCGTCATCACGTAGACGCGGTCGCCGAGCAGGATCGACTCGTCGATGTCGTGGGTGATGAACAGCACCGTCTTGCTCGACTGCTGCCAGATGTCGAGCAGCAGCTCCTGCATCAGCGAGCGCGTCTGGCTGTCGAGCGCGCCGAACGGCTCGTCCATCAGCAGCACCGCCGGATCGTTGGCGAGCGCGCGCGCCAGCGCCACGCGCTGCATCATGCCGCCCGAGAGCTGCCGCGGATAATGCCGCTCGAAGCCTTCCAGCCCGACCTGGGCGATGAAGCGGCGGGCAATATCGTGGCGCTGCTGCGGCGGCGTGCCGGCAACTTTTAGCCCGAACTCGACATTCTCGCGCACCGCCAGCCACGGGAACAGCGTGTAGGATTGAAAAACCATGCCGCGGTCGCGGCCCGGCCCGGTGACGCGCTTGTCGTCCAGCCAGATCGCGCCTTCGCTCGGCTCGATCAGGCCGGCGACCAGCCGCAGCAGGCTGGTCTTGCCGCAGCCGGACGGGCCGACGATGACGGAGAATTCCTTGTCGCGCACATCAAGCGAGATGCGGTCGAGCGCGGTCACCGGCACGCCGCGCCGGGGCGTGAAGCGCAGCGCCACGTCCTCGATGCGCAGCTTGGCGGGCTTGAGCGCCGCCGCCGCCGCGATCACGTCGCTGTCGCCCACGGCATCATCCAGTTGCGCAGCAGCTTGAACGCCTGGTCGGTGAGCAGGCCGAGCAGCCCGATCACCATGATGCCGAGGAAGATCTGGTCGGTGAACAGGCCGCGCATCGAGTTGAGGATGAAATAGCCAAGCCCCTTGTTGGCGGCAACGAGTTCCGCCACCACCAGGTACGTCCAGGCCCAGCCGAGCGTGATGCGCAGCGTGTCCATCACGCCGGGCATGGTGGCCGGAATCAGCACGCGCCGCACCACGGTGCGCCGCGTGGCGCCGAGCGTGTACGACACGTCGATCAGGTCTTTGGACACGCCGCGCGAAACGTCGGCGATGAGGATGAGCTGCTGGAAGAACGTGCCGATGAAAATGACGGTTATTTTCTCCTCGAGATCGATGCCGACCCAGAGAATCAACAACGGTATGAGGGCGGACACCGGCAGGTAGCGCACGAAATTGGTCACCGGCTCGATCGCCGCCTCGACGATTTTAAAACTGCCCATGAGGATGCCGAGCGGTACGGCGACGATCGAGGCGATGATGAAGCCGCCCATGATCTCGGTGACGCTGACGGTGGTGTTCTCCAGCAGCGAGCCGTCGCCGATGCCGCTGACCGCCGCGCCGACCACCGCGCCCGGCGTCGGCAAAAAATCGCTGCGCACCAGCGCGCCGTAGGACAGCGCGCACCACAGCGCGAGCAGCAGCACGCCCACGGACGTGCTCACCGTGAGGTAAGCACGCCGCGGGATGTCCTTCTTCGGTGCCGTGTAGGCGTCGAGGAACGACGCCATTACTGGTTGACGTACGTGTAGTTGATCAGGTCGGCGGGCGTCGGCTTCACTTGCAGCTTGCCGTGGCCCGACCAGATGTCGATGGCGGCCTGCGTCGTGTTGGCCAGCGGCCCCGGCTTCGCGGCGGTGCCGAAGAACGCCTTGTTGGCGGCCGCGTCGTAGAACTTGATGCCGGGCAGCGTCTCCTTGAAGTCCTTCGGATTCTTCAGCCAGCCGCCGACGCCCTTCGCCATGATCGCGATCAACTCGTCGGGATGGGCTTCGTAGTACGCGACCGCCTCGTTCCACGACTTCACCACGGCGGCGGCGTCGCTGCTGTGCGCCTTCACCCAATCGGTCTTGGCGATGAGCACGTCGGTGATGAGGCCGGGCGAGGTCGAGCTGTCCACCAGCAGATGGCCGAACTTGGTGGCCTTGCCGCGGGACAGCCAAGGTTCCCACGTCACCGCGGCATCGACGCGTCCGGCGACGAAGGCGCCGCCGGCGTCGGCCGCGGTCATGTTGACCGTGTTCAGGTCGGAGTCCTTCAGCCCGGCCTTGCCCAGCAGCACATTGAGGTAGAAGTCGGAGACCGAGCCGTCGTCCACCGCGACCTTCTTGCCCTTGAGGTCGGCGATGGAGGTGATGGCCTTCTTGGCGACGATGCCGTCGCCGCCGTCGGAATCGTCGATCGCGACGACGTACTGGAAGTCGGTCGGCTTCTTCAGGTAGAGCAGCGCGGTATCGACGGTGCTCGCGATCATCTGGATGCGATCCGCCATCATCGCCGGAAAGCGTTCCTTGGGGTCTTCCATGACGATCAGTTCGACATCGACGCCGTTCTGCTTGAAGAACCCCTTGTCGCGGGCGATGTAGAGCGGCCCGTAGCCGACCCAGGTGGAGTGCGCGATCCGCACCGTCTCGGCCAGCGCCCGGCCCGACGGCAGCAGCGGCAGCACCGCAACCCCGAACAGCAGCGCCGCCAGTTTCAGCCCAGCTCGTTTCATGCCCACCCCCTTCGGTTGGTTTCCCGCGACGGCGGCCCTTGGTCGCACCGTCGCCGGCAGCCTACGCGACGCCAGACGCATTCGCAATTTCCGCATTGGCAATTTCCGTGCCGGCGGGCACCTCATGATCTCGCGCGGTCGCCGCATTGGCACTGCATCGCGCATCCGCTAGAAGCGTCGGTCAGCCGGTCGCGACAACGCCCGCACGTGGACCGAAACCGCGACAGCGCGCCGCGGCCGGAGGCAGATGGTTCAGCAACGGTCCAGCCATGCGGCGTGAGCTGCGCGACAGCGGCGCCGACACGGTGCGCGGCATCGCGCTGGCAAATCTCTGCTTCCTGCTGCTCACGCTCGGCGACGTGGCGACGGTGTTCGCGCTGCCGGTGATGGGCGTGGTGGGCGCGATGGTCGGGCGGGCGGTCGTGGGGGCAACCGTGGTCGCCGTGGTGGCGCTCCGCCGCCCGGACGGGCTGCGTGGACTGCTGCCGGTGCGGCGCCGTCTGGTCGCGTTCCGCAGCGTCATCCACGCGCTCGCCTCACTCACCTGGTACGTCGCCTGGAGCTGGTCGCTGGGGCTGGCCGACAGCTATGCGGTGGGCTACGCGGCGCCGCTGCTGATGATCCTGCTGGCCGGGCCGATGCTGGCCGAGCGCGTCGGCTGGCGGCGCGGGCTGGCGACCGGCCTGGGCTTCCTCGGCATGCTGGTGATGATGCGGCCGGGCGGCGATCTGTGGCGGCCGGCGGCGGCGCTGCTGCTGATCGGCGTCACCCTGATGGCGGTCAGCCGCAACCTGACGCGCGTGCTCGCCACCACCGAGACGCCGGAGTGCCTCGCCTTCTGGCTGCTGGCGGCGCACCTGCCGGTGGGAATGCTGCTGCTGCCGCTCGGCTTCCCGGTGCCGGGCGTGAACCTGCTGGTGGTGGCGTGCGTGCTGGCGCTGGGCCTGACCAACGGGCTGGCGCACTGGCTGCACTCGCGCGCTTGCGCGTTGGCACCGATGGCGGCGCTGGCGCCGTTCGAGTATGTCGCGCTGATCTGGGCGGCCGTGTTGGGCTATCTCTGCTTCGGGCAGACGCCCGCGGCCCTGACGATGGGGGGTGCGCTGCTGGTGGTCGCGGCCGGGCTCTCGACGTTCCTCGGCGAGCAGCGGCGCAGCCGTGCCGAACGGGCGGCCGCGGCATGACGCCGTTGGCGTTGCTCACCGAGCCGGCGCCGCCGCGCGGCGAGGCGTTTTCGGTCGCCCCCGGCATCCGCCGGCTGGTTGCCCCCAATCCGGGGCCGCTGACCTGTCACGGCACCAACACCTACCTGATCGAAGGGGCGGCCGGCACCACGGTGCTCGACCCCGGCCCGGACGATGCCTCCCACGTCGCGGCGATCCTGGCGGCTTCCGGCAAGGTGGCGCGCATCTTCCTCACCCACGGCCATCCCGACCATTTCGGCGCGCTGCCGGCGCTGGCGGCGGCGACCGGCGCGGAGGTTTTTGCCGCCGCGCGCGGCCTGCCCGACGGCGCGCGCATCGGCATCTGGACCGCGCTGCACACGCCCGGCCATGCGTCCGACCACATGTGCTTCGCGCGCGAGGACGGCGTGGTCTGCACCGGCGACCACGTGATGAGTTTCGCCACCACCGTGGTGATGCCGCCCGATGGCGACATGGCGGCCTATATCGCCGGCCTGCGGCGGCTGCTGGCCCGCAGTGACGACCTGCTGTTTCTGCCCGGCCACGGCCCGCCGATCACCGACCCGCGCCCGTTCACCGAGGCGCTGCTGCGTCACCGCCTGGAACGCGAGGCGGCCATCCTCGCCGCCCTGCGCGCGGCGCCGCACTCCGCCGCGGCGCTGGTGGAGCGCCTCTACGTCCCGCTCGACCCGCGCCTGCGCGGCGCCGCCGAGGCGAGCGTGACCGCGCATCTGCGCAAGCTCGCCGCCGAGGGCGTCGCGACGGCGGACGATGGCGGGGTCTGGCGGCTGCGCTGACCGCTACTCGGTATGCCACTGCTTCTCGATCAGCACGTGGCCGTGCGGCCGGGCGGCGCGCGCGGCGGGCGTCAGCGCCCGCCACTCGATCAGCCGCCCCAGCACCGCGCGCGTGACCAGCGCGAGGTCGAGCGTCAGCGCCTCGTCCACCGCGTAGAAGCGCAACCCCTCCAGCTCGCCCGAGCCGCCGAGCGTGCCGGCGGCGACTTCGGCATCGACGACGAAGAACCTTGCGTCGAAGCGGACCGGCTGCGGCGCGGGCGTGATGGCGCGGCAGAGATAATCCAGCCCGTCGAGCCACGGCGGCCGGCCGAGCGAGAGCCCGGTCTCCTCCTCCAACTCGCGCGCCGCGGCGATGCCGAGCGCGCGCGCGAGCGAGGGTTCGGCCGCCACCTCCAGCCGCCGCAGCACCTCCGCCCGCAGCGGCGCGGCCCAGGGGGCGGCGTGATCGGCGGCATCGACGGCGCCGCCGGGGAACACCATGCGGTTGGGCATGAAGCGGTGCCCGGCGCCGCGCAGGCCCATCAGCACCTCCGGCCCTTCCGCCGCCTCGCGCAGCAGCAGCAGGCTCGCCGCCGGGCGCGGCGTGACAACCGTTTCAGACACGGGCGGCGGCGCGCATCGGGAGCTCGTCAGCATCGGCAGGTTGATCATCCGCGGATGGTCTGCGGCACCGCGTTCATCGGCGACCGGATGACGCCGGTCAACCGCAAGCGCCGACACGGCTGGACCGACGTCTGCCCGTCACGACGGCGCCGGCGCACCGCCGGCCTGCTCCAGCACCTCCTCCTCGGCGGTCAGGTGCAGCGCCACGATCGCGTCGAGCGCATAGAGCAGCCGCCGCACCTCCCGCCGCTCGCCGCCCGAAGTCGCCTGCGGGTCGAGCGATTCGGCGAGGCCGGCGAGGCGCGCCGAAAGCTCGGCGATCTCCTCGTGCATGCGGATCAGCGTGCCGGTCGGGTCGCGCCCGCCCAGCCGCTGCGCCAGTTCCGGGAACAGCAGCCGCTCCTCGTTCTGCTGGTGCGGCAGCAGCAGCGTGTGCAGGTCCGCGACGATGGCGCGCAGGTCCGCGTCGGGCGGCGCCGCGGCGGCGTCGAGTTGGTCGGCAACCCGGCGCATGCGGGCGCCGAGGCGGCGCAGCTTCTTATGGTCCTGCAGCATGCGCGGCACGCCGGCCGCCTCGGGCAGCGGCCCCGGGCCGGCCGGGCCGCGCAGCACGCGCAGCGCGTTCAGGATCACGACGACGTCGATCGCCTCCTGGAGCAGCGCGCCGAACACCGGCGGCAGGTAGCCGAACGCCGCGGCCAGCATGGCGAGCGCCGACAGGCCCATGCCCACGGCGATCGATTGCAGCGCGATCGCCCGCGCCCGCCTCGCCGAGCCGACCGCCGCCGCCAGCGCGTCGAGCCGGTCCACCAGCAGCACCACGTCGGCCGCCTCGGCCGCGGCCGCGGCGCCGCGCGCGCCCATGGCCACCCCGACATCGGCCGCCGCCAGCGCCGGCGCGTCGTTGATGCCGTCGCCCACCATCAGCGTCGGTCCGGCCGCGTGCTCCGCCCGCACCACCGCGATCTTGCCCTCCGGCGTCAGGTCGGCCCGCACCGCGTCCAGGCCAAGCGCGCGGCCGATCGCCTCGGCCGAGGCGGCGCGGTCGCCGCTGACCATGACCAGCCGCGTCACCCCGGCCGCGCGCAGCGCCCGCAGCGCCCGCGGTGTCTCCGGCCGCAGCCGGTCGGACAGCAGCAACACGCCGGCCACCTGCCCGTCCACCGCGACCCAGGCCGCCGCCGCCGCCGCGCCGGCCAGCCGGGTGGCCGCTCCCGCCTCCGGCAGCGCGCAGCCCTGTGCGGCCAGCAGGCCGCCGCTGCCGACCAGCACCGCCCGCCCTTCCACCGTGCCGGCCACGCCGCCGCCAGGGAACTCCACCGCGTCCTGCGGCAGCGGCAGCGTCAGGCCGGCGGCCTCCCCGGCGGCGACGACGGCGCGCGCCACGACATGCTGCGAGACCTGATCGAGGGCGGCGGCGAGCCGCAGCACCTGGTCGGCGGCGAAGCCCGGCATCGGCTCGATCGCCGCCACATGCGGGGTGCCGGAGGTGAGCGTGCCGGTCTTGTCGAACAGCGCCGTGCGCACCCGCGCCAGCCGCTCCAGCGCGCCGCCGCCCTTGATGATCGCGCCGCGTTTCGCCGCCCGCGAGATGCCGCACACCAGCGCCACCGGCGCAGCCAGGATCAGCGGGCAGGGTGTGGCCACCACCAGCACCGCCAGCGCCCGCCGCGGATCGCCCGAGATCCCCCAGGCCAGCCCGGCGACCAGCAGCGTTGCAGGAAGAAAGGCGAGCGCCCAGCGGTCCGCCAGCCGCGCCATCGGCGGGCGCTCGGCCCCGGCGACGCGGACCAGGCGCACGATGGCGGCGTAGGTGCTGGCCTCGGCGGAGGCGCTGGCGCGCATCAGCAGCGGCCCGCCGGCATTGACCACGCCGCTGCGCAGTGCCTCGCCGGCGGCGCGGGCGACCGGCAGCGGCTCCCCGGTCAGCGCCGCTTCGTCGAGCGAGGCCGCCCCGTCCTCCAGAGTTCCGTCCACCGGCAGCGTCTCGCCGGGCTTGACCAGCAGCCGGTCGCCGGGCCGGATCGCCTCGACGGCGATGTCGGTGATTTGCCCGTCCGCGGCGCGATGCGCGACGCGCGGGGCGCGGGCGAGCAGCGCGGTCATCTCGCGCCGGGCGCGGCCCTCGGCGAACGCCTCCAGCGCATTGCCGCCGGCGACCATCAGGGCGACCAGGGCGGCGGGGAACGCTTCGCCCATCGCCAGCGCGGCGCCGATCGCCAGCAGGGCGATCACGTCCACTCCGATCGCCCCGCCGGCCAGCGCGCGGCCCGAGGAGATCAACAGGTCGAGCGCGATCGGCAGCGCCGCCGCGCCCCAGACGATGCGCGCCGCCATGCCCTCCCCGAGCGCGGCCAGCACCGCCCCGGCGATGCCGAGCAGCAGGACGGACAGCAGCATCAGGCGCGGGCGCGACATGGCGGGAAACCTAGCACCGATCGCGCACGCGGGCTTGACCTGCCGCGCCGAATGCCCCATTTCGACCTAATCAGGACCACTGGGGTCCGGATATGCAGCCCGTGGGGCGCGATCCGCCATGCTGAGGCTTTCCAAGCTCACCGACTATGCCGTGGTCGTGCTGCTCCGGCTGGCCGAGGGCGAGCGTGGGAGCGGCGAGGATGCGGTGCAGACCTCGCCGGGGATCGCCGCCGCGACCGGGGTGCCGGAGCCGACGGTGGCGAAGGTGCTGAAGGCGCTGACCTGCGGCGGGCTGGTCGCCTCCCAGCGCGGCGCCCGCGGCGGCTACCGGCTGGCGCGTCCGCTCGGCAGCATCGCGATCAGCGACGTGATCGCCGTGGTGGATGGCCCGATCGCGCTTGCCGCCTGTGTTGATGGCGGCGCCGGCGGCTGCGACGTGGAGAGCATCTGCGCCGTCAAGGGCCGCTGGGACCTGGTGAACGACGCCATCCGCGGCGCGCTCGACCGGATCACGCTCGCCGAGATGCGGGCCGCCTCGATCCCGCGCGCGCTGCGCATACCGGCGGCCGCCTCGGCCGCGGCCGAATAAGGAGCCGACATGTCGCAAACCGCCGACACCCTGCAGACCGTCCAGGCGGTCACGCAGAACCCCTACAAGTGGGGGTTCACCACCGACATCGAGATGGACGTGGCCCCCAAAGGGCTGAACACCGACATCATCCGCCTGATCTCGGCCCGCAAGGACGAGCCGGAATGGCTGCTGGACTGGCGGCTGAAGGCGTTCGCGGCGTGGCAGGCGATGACGGAGCCGCACTGGGCGCATGTCGAGCACCCGCCCATTAATTATCAGGACTTGCATTATTACGCGGCCCCCAAGCGCCGGCGCGGGCCGGCGAGCCTTGACGAGGTCGATCCGCAGTTGCTGGCGACCTACGAGAAGCTGGGCATTCCGCTCACCGAGCGGGCGATCCTCGCCGGCGTCGAGCCGGGCGAGACGGAGCGTGCGCCGGTCGCGGTGGACGCGGTGTTCGACAGCGTCTCGGTGGCGACCACGTTCCGCGCCACGCTCGCCAAGGCCGGCGTGATCTTCTGCCCGATCAGCGAGGCGGTGCGCGAACATCCCGATCTGGTGCGCAAGTATCTCGGCAGCGTGGTGCCGCAGGGCGACAATTTCTTTGCCGCGCTGAACTCCGCCGTGTTCACCGACGGCAGTTTTGTCTATGTGCCGCCGGGCGTGCGCTGTCCGATGGAGCTGTCCACGTATTTCCGCATCAATGCCCGCAACACCGGCCAGTTCGAGCGCACGCTGATCATCGCCGAGGCCGGCAGCTACGTCTCGTATCTGGAAGGCTGCACCGCGCCGCAGCGCGACGAGAACCAGCTGCACGCGGCGGTGGTGGAGCTGGTCGCGCTGGACGATGCGCAGATCAAATACAGCACGGTGCAGAACTGGTATCCGGGCGATGCGGAAGGGCGCGGCGGCATCTACAATTTCGTCACCAAGCGCGGTGCCTGCCGCGGTGCGCGCAGCAAGATCAGCTGGACGCAGGTGGAGACCGGATCGGCGATCACCTGGAAATACCCGAGTTGCATCCTGCAGGGCGACGACAGCGTGGGCGAGTTCTACTCGGTCGCGGTGACGACCAACCGCCAGCAGGCCGACACGGGAACAAAGATGATCCATATCGGCCGCAACACGCGCAGCACCATCGTCTCCAAAGGCATCAGCGCCGGGCGGTCGGACAACACCTATCGCGGCCAGGTGCGCATCATGCCGAAGGCGGCGGGCGCGCGGAACCATACGCAGTGCGACAGCCTCCTCATCGGCAACCGCTGCGGCGCGCATACCGTGCCGTATATCGAAAGCCGCAACCCGACGGCAAAAGTCGAGCACGAGGCGACGACGTCGAAAATCGCCGACGACCAGCTGTTCTACTGCCGCCAGCGCGGGCTTTCCGAAGAGGACGCGGTCAACCTGATCGTCAACGGCTTCTGCAAGGAAGTGCTGAAGGAACTGCCGATGGAGTTCGCCGTCGAGGCGCAAAAGCTGCTGGCGGTGAGCCTCGAAGGCTCGGTGGGCTGAACGCGATGCTTGAAATCAGAGGATTGTCCGCGTCCGTTGACGGCAAGCCGATCCTGCACGGGATCGACCTGGTCGTGCCGACCGGCGAGGTGCATGCGATCATGGGGCCGAACGGCTCCGGCAAATCCACGCTCGCCTACGTGCTTGCCGGGCGCGAGGGCTACGAGGTGACCGGCGGCAGCGCCGCGTTCGACGGGCGCGACCTGCTGGCGATCGCGCCGGAGGAGCGCGCGGCGGCGGGCCTGTTCCTCGCGTTCCAGTATCCGGTCGAGCTGCCCGGCGTCGGCAACGCGAATTTCCTGCGCACGGCGCTGAACACGCTGCGGCGCGCGCGCGGCGAGGCGGAGCTGGATGCGGTGCAGTTCCTGAAACTGGCGCGCGCGGAGGCGAAGCGGCTCTCGATGCCGGACGACATGCTCAAGCGCAACGTCAATGTCGGCTTTTCCGGCGGCGAGAAGAAGCGCAACGAGGTGCTGCAGATGGCGATCCTCCGCCCGCGTCTGGCGATCCTCGACGAGACCGACAGCGGGCTGGACATCGACGCACTGCGCATCGTCGCCGACGGCGTCAACGCACTGCGCGGGCCGGACAAATCCGCGCTCGTCATCACGCACTACCAGCGGCTGCTGGAGCATATCGTGCCGGACCGCGTGCATGTGCTGGCGGGCGGGCGCATCGTGCGTTCCGGCGGGCCGGAACTGGCGCGCGCGCTGGAAGAAGGCGGCTACGCTTCGGTCGTGGCCGACGCGGCATGAACGCGGTGACGCAGCTTCAGCCGGCCTGGCTACGCGACGGCGCGGCGGCGTTTCTGGCGCGCTACGAGGGGCTGCGCGGGCGGCTGCCCGGCGATGCCGCATTGCGCGACGCGGGTGCCGCGGAGTTCCGCCGGCACGGCCTGCCGGGACTGCGCGACGAGGCGTGGCACTACACCAGCCTGCGCCCGCTCGCCGAGACGCGCTTCGCCGAGCCGCTCACGCCGGTCGCCGATTGCGCGGTGCTGATCGCGCGCCTGCCGCGGATCGACGCGCCGCTGCTGGTGTTCGTCGATGGCAGGTTCCGCGATGATCTTTCGCTGGTGCCGTCGCTGGCGTCGGTGCGCGTCGGCGGCCCGGCCTATGGCGTGCTGGCGCGGCCGGAGCGCGAGCAGATGGTGGCGCTGAACACGATGCTTGCCGAGGACGGCGCCGCGATCGAGGTGGCGCCGGGTACCAATGCCGGCACGCTGGTGCTGGCGAGTCTCGGCACTGGCGGGTCGATCGACCGGCCGGCGGCATTCCATCCGCGCCATGCGGTGCGCCTCGGCGCGCGAGCGCGGCTGACGCTGATCGAGGTGGCACTCGGCGAGGGCGCCTATCTGCACAACCCGGTGTTCGAGATCGACGTCGGCGCCGGTGCGACGCTGACGCATCTGCGGCTGCAGGACGAGAGCCGCGCGGCGTTCCATGTCTCGACGCTGTATGCCGACATCGCCGCCGGCGGCACCTACGACAGTTTTGCGCTCACGCTCGGCGCGCGGCTGGCGCGTCTGGAAGTGCATGCGCGGCTGGCCGGACGCGGTGCGGCGGCGCATCTGAACGCCGCGCAACTGCTCGGCGGCTCGCAGCACGGCGACTTCACCACCGTGGTGACGCACGACGCACCCGGTTGCGTGTCGCGCCAGACGGTGAAGAACGTGCTCGCCGGGCGCGCGCGCGGCGTGTTCCAGGGCAAGATCGAGGTGGCGCGCGACGCCCAGAAAACCGACGGCTACCAGATGAACCAGGCGCTGCTGCTCAGCCCCGACGCCGAGATGGACAGCAAGCCGCAACTGGAAATCTACGCCGACGACGTGAAGTGCAGCCACGGCGCCACGGTCGGCGAACTCGACCCCGAGCAGCTTTTCTACCTCCGCAGCCGCGGCATCGCGGAGGCGGAGGCGCGGGCGATGCTGGTGCGCGCGTTCCTGACCGAAGCGCTGGACCCGATCGCGCACGAGGCCGGCCGCGCGGCGCTGGAGGCGGCGGTCGAGCGGTGGTGGGAAGGGGAAGCGGCATGAACGTCACGACACGCCCCGCGCTGCTGGATGTCGCGGCGATCCGCGAAGAATTTCCGATCCTGTCGCCAGAAAGTACGCGGCAAGGACTTGGTGTTCCTCGACAGTGCTGCCAGCGCGCAAAAACCGCGCGCGGTCATCGCGGCGATGGTGCAGGTGATGGAGACGCAATACGCCAACGTGCATCGCGGCCTGCACTGGATGAGCGAGCGCACCACCGACGCCTACGAGGGCACGCGCGATGCCGTGGCGCGGCTGCTCAACGCATCCGACCGCCACGAAATCGTGTTCACGCGCAACAGCACCGAGGCGATCAACCTCGTCGCGCACAGTTTCGGGCGCGGCATGCTGCGCGCCGGCCAGGCGGTGCTGATCTCCGAGATGGAGCACCACAGCAACCTCGTGCCCTGGCAGATGCTGCGCGACGCCCACGGCATCGAGCTGCGGGTCGCGCCGGTGACCGACGCGGGCGAACTGGACATGGCGGCGTTCGAGCGTCTGCTGGAGGATGGAAGCGTCGGGCTGGTCGCGGTCACGCACATGTCGAACGTGCTCGGCACCTACACGCCGGCCGAACGCATCGCGGCGCTCGCGCACGCGCACGGCGCGCGCGTGCTGTTCGACGGCAGCCAGGCGGTGGTGCATCGGCGCGTCGATGTGCAGGCGCTGGACGCCGATTTCTATGCCTTCACCGGGCACAAGCTGTACGGTCCGACCGGCATCGGCGTGCTGTGGGGCCGCCGCGAGCTGCTCGACGCGATGCCGCCGTTCCTCGGCGGCGGCGAGATGATCTCCTCGGTGACGTTCGAGCGCAGCACCTGGGCCGAGGTGCCGCATAAATTCGAAGCCGGCACTCCGGCGATCATCGAGGCGATCGGGCTGGGTGCCGCGATCGGCTTTGTCGAGCAGATCGGCTACGAGGCGATCGCAGCGCACGAGGCGAGCCTGACCGACCACGCGCTGGCGCGGCTCGGCGCGATCGCGGGCGTGCACGTGCTCGGGCGCGCGCAGGACCGCGGCGGCGTGGTCAGTTTCACGCTCGACGGCGCGCACGCGCATGACGTGGCGACGCTGCTGGATCGGCAGGGGATCGCGGTGCGCGCCGGGCACCATTGCGCCGAGCCGCTGATGCGCCGCTTCGGCGTGGACAGCACGGCGCGCGCCAGCTTCGGCGTCTATACCACGCACGAGGAGATCGACGCGCTGGCCGACACGCTCGCGCGGGTGCGGGAGTTTTTCGCGTGATGTTCGACGATCTGCGCGATCTCTATCAGGAAGTCATTCTCGACCACGGCCGTCGGCCGCGGCACGGCACCCGGCTGGCCGCGTTCGATGCCAGCGCCAAGGGCGACAACCCGATGTGCGGCGACCGCGTGCAGGTGTTCCTGCGCCACGACGCCGCCGGCCATATCGCGGAGGCGGGGTTCGAGGCGCGCGGCTGCGCCATCAGCGTCGCCTCGGCCGACCTGATGGCGGAGACGGTAGCGGGCCGCACGGATGCGGAGGTGCGCGATCTGGCCTCACGGTTTCGCACCATGGCGCGCACCGGCGAGGCCGCGGACGACGACGCGGCGATCGAGCGGCTGCGGCCGCTGGCGGGGGTCCATGAGTTTCCATCCCGCGTCAAGTGCGCCACGCTTGCGTGGCACGCGCTTGTGGCGGCATTGGACGGCAAGGGGGAGGCCGGCAGTGAATGACGAGATGACGCCCGCACCCGGCACGACCGCCTGGACGCCGGACGGCGAGGTCGCGGGCAAGCCGTCGGAAGAGGCGGTGATCGCCGCGTGCGCGACCGTGTATGATCCGGAAATCCCGGTGAACATCTACGAACTCGGCCTGATCTACGCGGTCGACATCGGCGATGACGGGCAGGTGCATGTCGAGATGTCGCTGACCGCGCCGGGCTGCCCGAGCGCGCAGGAACTGCCCGACCAGGTGCGCGAGGCGGTGATGGCGGTGCCCGGCGTCGCCGGCTGCGGCGTGGACGTGGTGTGGGACCCGCCCTGGGATCCGAGCCGGATGAGCGAGGACGCACGCCTCGCCCTGAACATGTTCTGACGGAGGCGATGACGATGAGCACGACGATGACACCTCCGACCACGCGAGCGCGCCGCGCATTGCCGCCGCTGATGTCGCTGACCGACGCCGCGGCGGAGCGGCTGCGCGGGCTCTACGCCAAGGCGCAGCAAGGCAGGACGCTGCGCATCGACGTCAGCACGAAAGGCTGTTCCGGCCTGTCGTACCGGATGGATTTCGTGGATGCGCCGGGGCCGGGCGACGAGGTCATCACCGACAAGGGCGTCACCGTGCTGGTCGATCGCAAGGCCAGCCTGTTCCTGATCGGCACGGTGATGGACTACGAGACGAAGGCGCTGTCATCCGGCTTTACCTTCACCAACCCGAACGAGAAAGGCCGCTGCGGCTGCGGCGAGAGTTTTCACGTCTGATCAGCGCGCGAACACCACGACGGATTCGAGCCGCGCCGACCACAGGAACTGATCGATCGGCTGTGCCGACAGCAAACGATAGCCGGACGCGCGCAGCATCGCCGCGTCGCGCGCCAGGGCGGCGGGATTGCAGCTGACGTAGATCACACGCGCGATCCCGCTCGCGGCGATCTGCGCCACCTGTGCCGCCGCGCCGGCATGCGGCGGGTCAAGCACTACGGCGGCAAGCCCGGAAAACTCCGCTTCCGTCAGCGGCTGGCGGGCGAGGTCGCGACGCGTCACGGCCACGCGGCCGGCAAGTGCGGCGTGGTTTGCGGCGGCGGCCAGCGCGGCGGCGGCGGCTGTGTCGCCCTCGAACGCAGCGACGCGGGCGCGCGTGGCGAGCGGGAACGTCAGCGTGCCGCAGCCGGCGAACAGTTCTGCAATGCGGGCGCGCGGCGGCAGACGCTCCGGCAGCCCGGCGAGCACCGCGGCGACGATCGCCGCTTCGCCGGCGGCGGAGGCTTGCAGGAAGGCGCCCGGCGGCGGCGACACCGCGATGCCGCCAAAAGTCACCGTCGCGGGCCGCAGTTGTGCCGCGATCTCCGGCGCCGCCTCGCCGCGTGCCCAGGCGATGCGCGCCACGCCGTGCGTGCGCGCGAAATCGGCGAGGCGCGCGCGGTCGCCGGCGGTCAGCGTCGCGTCGGTGCGCAGCAGCAGGTCCGGGCCGGTGTCGAGCAGGTTCGCGATCACCGCCGCCTCGCGCCGCAGCCCATCCAACGCCGCCAGCAGCGCGCGCAGCGGATCGAGCAGGGCCGCGAGCGCCGGATGCAGCACAGGACAGACGTGCAGGTCCACGACCTCGCGCCCGCGCGCGACGTGCAGGCCGAGACGCAGCGACGACCCCATGCGCCGCACCGCGAAATCCATCCGCCGGCGCGATCCGGGTGGCGTCGTCGCGATCGGCGCGGGCACCGCATCGTATCCCGCGCGCCGCAGCGCATCCGCCAGCAAGCCGGACTTCCAGGCGTTATAGGGCGCGTCCTGCCAGTGCTGCAGCGCGCAGCCGCCACAGATGCCGAAATGCGGGCAGGGCGGCGCGGCACGCTCGGCGCTTGGCGCCGCGATTGCTTCCACCGCCGCCGCAAACCCGTCGCCGCGCCTGCCGGTGCGGCGCAGGCGGACAAATTCGCCCGGCAGCGTGAACGGCACGAACAGCCGGGTTCCGTCCGGCAGCATCGCGACGCCGTCGCCGGCGGCGCCGATGCGGGCGATGCGCGCCGCGTCAGCCGCCGAAGGCGGAGAGTCCGGTCTGCGCGCGGCCAAGGATCAGCGCATGCACGTCATGCGTGCCCTCGTAGGTGTTCACCGCCTCCAGGTTCAGCAGGTGGCGGATCACGTGGTACTCGTCGGCGATGCCGTTGCCGCCGTGCATGTCGCGCGCGGCGCGCGCGATGTCCAGCGCCTTGCCGCAGGAATTGCGCTTGCACAGGCTGATCATCTCCGGCGCCGCGCGGTGTTCGTCGAGCAGCCGGCCGAGGCGCAGCACCGCTTGCAGGCCGATCGCGATCTCGGTCTGCATGTCGGCAAGCTTCTTCTGGATCAGCTGGGTCGCCGCCAGCGGCCGGCCGAACATCATGCGGCCCAGCGTGTAGTCGCGCGCCGCGTGCCAGCAGAACTCCGCCGCGCCGAGCGCGCCCCAGGCGATGCCGTAGCGCGCGTTGTTCAGGCAGGAGAACGGGCCGCGCAAGCCTTTTGCGCCCGGCAGCATGTTTTCCGCCGGCACCAACACGTCCTGCATCATCACCATGCCGGTGACGCTGGCGCGCAGGCTGAATTTTCCCTCGATCTTCGGTGCCGACAGCCCGGCCATGCCTTTTTCGAGGATGAAGCCGCGAATGTCGCCGGCATCGTCCTTGGCCCAGACCACGAACACATCGGCGATCGGCGAATTGCTGATCCAGGTTTTCGACCCGTTCAGCACGAAGCCGCCAGCGACCGACTTCGCCCGCGCGCGCATCGAGGCCGGATCGGAGCCGGCATCCGGCTCGGTCAGCCCGAAGCAGCCGACCCATTCGCCGGTGCGCATGCGCGGCAGATAGCGGTCCTTCTGCGCGTCGGAGCCGAACGCCCAGATCGGATACATCACCAGAGAGGACTGCACGGAAAACGCGCTGCGATAGCCGGAATCGACGCGCTCGATCTCGCGCGCGATCAGCCCGTAGCTGACATAGTTCGCGCCGGCGCAGCCGTGGCTGTCCAGCGTGGCGCCCAAAAAGCCGAGCGCGCCCAGCTCGGTCATGATGTCGCGGTCGAACCGCTCGTGGCGGTGCGCCAGCAGCACGCGGGGGAACAGTTTTTCCTGGCAGTAGGCGTGCGCCGCGTCGCGGATGGCGCGCTCCTGCTCGTCGAGCTGCGCATCGAGGCGCAGCGGGTCGGTCCAGTCGAAGGCGGCGAGGCGGCGCGCATCGGCGCTCGCGGCGTCGTTCATGCCTGGGCCTCCGCTGGTTCGCCCGCCTCCGTGCTTCGGCCGCGGCGCGGCCGGGCGGGCACCAGCATGAAGGCCGGGACATCCGTGCCGAACCCGACCACGTCGCCGCCGTGCTCGTCCTGCGGCCGTGGCGGCGGTTCGCGTCGCGGCTTCTCCACGCGGGGCTTCTCGGCGCGCGGCTTCTCCACGCGGGGCTGTTCGGCGCGGCTCGGTTCCGGCGCCGGCTTCGGCTTGGCCGCGCGCGGGGCCGGCGGCTTGGCTTCCGGCTTCGCCTTGGGCTCCGCCTTCGGCCTGGCCGGCGCAGCCACCCGGCTGCGACCGCGGCCACGCCCGCGCCGCCCGCCACCCTCGCTCCATTCTACCGGATCGAGGCCCTCGATCTGCATGCGCTCGATCGAGCCGTGGATCAGCTTCTCGATCGCCTCCACCGCCAGCTGGTCGTCCGGCGTCGCCAGCGTGAACGAGCGGCCCTCGCGCCCGGCGCGGCCGGTGCGGCCGATGCGATGCACGTAGTCCTCGGTATGCACCGGCACGTCGAAGTTGAACACGTGCGACAGCCCGCCGATGTCCAGCCCCCGCGCCGCCACGTCGCTGCAACAGAGCAGGCGGACCTCGCCGGCCTTGAACCGCTCCAGGGTCGCGAAGCGCACCGGCTGGGCCATGTCGCCGTGCAAGGCGCCGACCGAGAAATGGTGGCGGCTGAGCGACTTGTAGAGCACATCCACGTCGCGCTTGCGGTTGCAGAAGATCAGCGCGTTCTGCACGTCCTCGCTGCGGATCAGCCGGCGCAGCGCCTCGCGTTTGTCGTGCTCGGCGACCAGCGTGTATTTCTGGATGATCGTGGTCGCCACGCTGGCCGGGCGCGAGACTGAAATCTCTTTCGGGTTCTGCAGGAAGGCATCGCCGAGCCGCTTGATCTCCGGCGCCATCGTGGCACAGAAAAACAGCGTCTGCCGCTTCGCCGGCAGCAGGCTGACGATGCGCTCGACATCGGGGATGAACCCCATGTCCAGCATCCGGTCCGCCTCGTCGATCACCAGCAGTTTCGCGTCGGACAACAGGATCGTGCCGCGCTCGAACATGTCGAGCAGCCGGCCGGGGGTGGCGATCAGCACATCGACGCCGCGCGCCAGCACCTCCTTCTGGTCGGACATGCTCTCGCCGCCGATGATGAGCGCGTGCGTCAGCCGCAGATACTTGCCGTATTTGACGAAGTTCTCGGCGACCTGCAGCGCGAGTTCCCGCGTCGGCTCCAGGATCAGGCTGCGCGGCATGCGGGCGCGGGCGCGCGAGCCCGAGAGGATGTCGAGCATCGGCAGGGTGAAGCCGGCGGTCTTGCCGGTGCCGGTCTGCGCGACGCCCAGCACGTCGCGGCCCATCAGCACCGTCGGGATCGCCTGCACCTGGATCGGCGTCGGCTCGCGATAGCCCATCTCGGCGACGGCGCGCAGCAGCTCCGGCGACAGGCCGAGGGCGGCAAAGCCGTCGGCCGGCGGCGCGGTTTCGGCGGCCGGTTCGGCCGCGGTCGGTTCCGGCAGCGCCGGAGCATCCGCCGGGGCGGCAGATGCGCTCTCTTGCATCGGGACGGTGTCGGTCAAATCGGATGTGCTTCCACTGCGGCGCGGGAGCGGGAATGCGCCAGGACGGCGCACCGAATGCGCGCCGTGTCGGAACGCCGCATCGCCCATATCCGGAAACGCCGGCCGGAAGTCAAGGTTGTCCGCCGTCGGCAAAGCCGCATTCTTGGCAGGTGCGCCATTCGCCCGGACGGCCTATGCTGTGCGGCACGCTGGTTCAACACGCGTGGACGGTGTGACCATGAGACATCCGCTTGCCGCTCGGCTGCTGGCCGCCCTGGTGGCACTGGCGGCGCTTGCCGCGCCCGCGCACGCCTGGTGGCGCGGCGGGGTGTTCTTCGGCTTCCCGGCGGTCGCGCCCTTCTACTACTACCCGCCGCCGGTGGTCTATGCGCCGCCGGCGGTGGTCTATGCCCCGCCGCCCGCGGCCTACGGCCCGCCGTCGGGCTATGCCGGCCCGCCGCCCGGCAATGGCTATGGCGGTCCGGAGAATGCCGGCGGCCCGGCCTGCCACGCCGGCGCCTATGTCTGCCCGCTCGCCGCCCCGGCCGCAGTCGGCGCGCCGTGTTCCTGCCCGACCAACAGCGGTCGCGCGGCCGGGCGGGTCGGCTGAGCGGATGGGGAAGGCGCGGGAGTTCCTCGGCAGCGGGCCGGCGCCGATCGCGGATTATGCACTGATCGGCGACTGCGCCACCGCCGCCCTGGTGAGCCGCGCCGGCGCGATCGACTGGCTGTGCTGGCCGCGCTTCGACAGCGCCGCCTGCCTCTGCGCCCTGCTCGGCACGCCCGACAACGGCAGCTGGCGCCTCGCCCCGGCCGATCCGGACGCAAACGTCCGCCGGCACTACCTCGACGGCTCGGTGGTGCTGGAGACGGTGTTCGCGACCGAAGCCGGCGAGGCGGCGGTGACCGACTTCATGCCGGTCGGCAATCACGCCTCCTCGATCGTGCGGCTGGTCGAGGGACGGCGCGGCAAGCTCGACATGCGCATGGCGCTGGCGCTGCGCTTCGACTTCGGCGCCGCGGTGCCCTGGGTCACGCAGTTGCCGGACGGTGGCGGCATCAGCGCGGTCGCCGGGCCGGAGATGGCGGTGCTGCGCACCCCGGTCCCGCTGGCGGGCGAGGATTTCATCACGTTCGCCGACTTCACGGTCCACGAGGGGCAGACGGTTCCCTTCGTGCTGACCCACGGCCCGAGCCACCTGCGGCCGCCCAAACCGCTCGATGCGCGCGCGGTGCTGGCCGAGACGCGGCAGTTCTGGACGCGCTGGAGCCGCCGCTGCCGCTACCGCGGCCCGCACCGCGAGGCGGTGCTGCGCAGCCTGATCACGCTGAAGGCGCTGACCTATCACCCGACCGGCGGCATCGTCGCCGCCCCCACCACCAGCCTGCCCGAGCAGATCGGCGGGCCGCGCAACTGGGACTACCGCTACTGCTGGCTGCGCGACGCGACGCTGACGCTGCTCGCCTTCATGCACGCCGGCTATTTCGAGGAGGCGCAGGCCTGGCGCGACTGGCTGCACCGCTCGGTGGCCGGACGGCCGGACCAGATCCAGATCATGTACGGCCTCGGCGGCGAGCGGCACCTGCGCGAGTGGGAGGCGGACTGGCTCGCCGGCTACCAGGGTTCGCGGCCGGTGCGCATCGGCAACGCCGCCCACGCGCAATTGCAGCTCGACGTCTATGGCGAGGTGATGGACGCGCTGCACCAGGCGCGCGAGGGCGGGCTGGTGGCGCCGCCGGCAAGCTGGGATTTGCAGTGCGGCCTGCTCGATCACCTGGAACAGATCTGGCAGCTGCCCGACGAGGGCATCTGGGAAGTGCGCGGCGGACGCCGGCCGTTCACGCTGTCGCGTGTGATGGCCTGGGTGGCGTTCGACCGCGCCATCCGCAGCGCCGAACATTTCGGCCT
Source organism: uncultured Pseudomonadota bacterium (assembly GCA_963786445.1). Classification (GTDB taxonomy): domain Bacteria; phylum Pseudomonadota; class Alphaproteobacteria; order Acetobacterales; family Acetobacteraceae; genus JAFKFJ01. Next base: position 88,451 of record CAWAZU010000026.1, on the reverse strand, counting down.
GCCGGCGCCGCTCGACCGCTGGCGCAAGCTGCACGCCGAGATGCACGCCATCATCTGCCGCGACGGTTTTGACGCCGAGCGCAACAGCTTCGTCCAGAGCTTCGGCTCGAAGGACCTCGACGCCAGCACGCTGATGATCCCGCTGGTCAACTTCCTGCCCGCCGACGATCCGCGCGTGCTCGGCACCGTCGCCGCCGTCGAGCGCGAGCTGATGTCGGACGGCTTCGTGCTGCGCTACGACACCGGGCGCGGCGCCGACGGGCTGCCGGCCGGCGAGGGCGCCTTTCTCGCGTGCAGTTTTTGGCTCGCCGACAACTATGCCCTGCAAGGCCGGCGCGACGACGCCGAGGCGCTGTTCCGCCGGCTGCTTGCCGTGCGCAACGATGTCGGACTGCTGGCCGAGGAGTACGACCCGCACCGCGGCGGCCTGGTCGGCAATTTCCCGCAGGCGTTCAGCCATGTCGGGTTGATCGGCACGGCATTCGCGCTGCACGACGGCGGGCCGGTGGAGCAGCGCGCCTCGCCATAGCCATGCGCCGTGCGCCGGTCGGGCTTGTGCCAGCGTCCGGCATGTGCAAAGCACCGCGCGGACGGCAATTTCCGGGGAGGGCGTCCGGGGTGTCCGAAGCCATCCTGGAGACCAGCGGGCTGACAAAGGAGTTCCGCGGCTTCGTCGCGGTCAACGACGTCGATCTGCGGGTCGCGGCGGGCACGATCCACGCCCTGATCGGGCCGAACGGCGCCGGCAAGACCACCTGCTTCAACCTGCTGACGAAATTCCTGCCGCCCAGCCGCGGCAGCATCCGCTTCAAGGGCCGCGACATTACCGGATTGAAACCCGCCGCGGTGGCGCGGCTCGGCCTGGTGCGTAGCTTCCAGATCTCGGCGGTGTTTTCGCACCTGACGGCGCTGCAGAACGTGCGCATCGCACTGCAACGGGCGCGCGGCGGCAGCTTCGATTTCTGGCGCTCCGAATCGGCACTCGACGTCTTCAACGCCCGCGCGCTGGCGCTGCTCGACGAAGTCGGGCTGGGCGACTTCGCCGCGGTCCCGGCGGTGCAGCTTTCCTACGGCCGCAAGCGAGCGCTGGAGATCGCGACCACGCTCGCGCTCGATCCGGAGATGCTGCTGCTCGACGAACCCACCGCCGGCATGGCGCACGCCGACGTGGAGCGCATCGTCGCCCTGATCCGCCGCGTCCGGACCGGGCGCACCATCCTGATGGTCGAGCACAACCTTTCGGTCGTGGAAGGACTGTGCGACCGCATCACCGTGCTGACGCGCGGGCGCGTGCTGGCCGAGGGCGACTACGCCAGCGTCTCGCGCAACGAAGAGGTCATCGCCGCCTATCTCGGCAGCGAGGCCGGGAGTGCCGCGCATGCGTGACGGCGCGGCCGATCCGGGGCCGCCGATGCTGCTGGTGCGCGACCTCAACGCCTGGTACGGCGAGAGCCACATCCTGCACGGCGTCGATTTCGACGTGGCCGAGGGTGAGGTGGTGACGTTGCTCGGCCGCAACGGCGCGGGAAAAACCACGACGCTGAAGGCGATCATCGGCCTGGTGTCGCGGCGCACCGGCAGCGTCAGGTATCGCGGCGCCGAGACCGTCGGGCTGCGCCCCGACACGATCGCGCGCGCCGGCATCGCCTTCTGTCCCGAGGAGCGCGGCATCTTTGCCTCGCTGTCGGTGGCGGAGAATCTCGTGCTGCCGCCGGTGATCGCGCCGGGCGGGCTGGACGTGGCGGCGCTGCACGTGCTGTTCCCGAACCTGAAGGAGCGCGCGCGCAGCCAGGGCACGCGGCTGTCGGGCGGCGAGCAGCAGATGCTGGCGATCGCGCGCATCCTGCGCACCGGCGCGCGGCTGCTGATGCTGGACGAGCCGACCGAGGGGCTGGCGCCGGTGATCGTGCAGCAGATCGGCCGCACCATCCGCGAGATCAAGGCGCGCGGCTTCACCGTGCTGCTGGTCGAGCAGAATTTCCGTTTTGCCGCGACGGTCGCCGACCGGCATTACGTGGTCGAGAACGGTCGGATCGCGGACATGATCCGCAATGCCGACCTGGATGCCAACATGGACAAGCTGCACGCGTACCTGGGTGTCTGACCCGGGACCCTGATCGAGAGGAGACGAACGATGAATCCCACCCGCCGAGACCTGATCGCGAGCGCCGCCGGCGCGGCCGCCGCCGCAGCGCTGCCGCTGCGGCGCGCGCGTGCCGCCGGACCGACGCTGAAATTCGGCGTGCTGACCGATCTTTCAGGCCCCTACAAGGACATTGGCGGGCCGCTCGCCACCGACTGCGCCCGTCTTGCGGTCGCCGATTTCGGCGCCGCGGCGAAAGGCATCACGGTCGAGGTGATCCAGGCCGACCACCAGAACAAGCCCGATATCGGTGCCGGCATCGCGCGGCAATGGTTCGACCGCGACGGCGTCGATGTCATCCTCGACGTGCCCAACTCCGGCGTCGCGCTGGCGGTCTCGGGCGTGGCGAAGGAGAAGAACAAGGTCTTCCTGCCGAGCAACCCCGGCACGTCGGACCTGACGGGCAAGGCGTGCAACGCCAACACGATCCACTGGTCGTACGACACCTGGATGCTGGCGCACGCGACCGGCAGCGCGCTGGTCAAGACCGGCGGCACGTCCTGGTATTTCATCACCGCCGACTACGCCTTCGGCCATGCCCTGCAGCGCGACACCAGCCAGTTCGTGCTCAGCGCCGGCGGAAAAGTGCTCGGCAGCTCGGCCTACCCGTTCCCCGGCACCAGCGACTTCTCCAGCTTCCTGCTGCAGGCGCAGGCGAGCGGCGCCAAAGTGATCGGCTTCGCCAATGCCGGTGCCGACACCATCAACAGCATCAAGCAGGCCAAGGAGTTCGGCATCAAGCAGACGCTGGCCGGGCTGCTGGTGTTCATCTCGGACGTGCATAGCCTGGGGTTGGCGACCGCGCAGGGGCTGGTGATCTCCTCGTCGTTCTACTGGGACCTCAACGACCGCACGCGTGCCTTCTCCGAGCGGCTGTGGGCGAAGGTGCCGAACGTGCGCGCCGGCATGGGCCAGGCCGGCGATTATTCCGCGGCGCTCGACTACCTCAAGGTGGCGAGCGCGATGGGGATTGCCGAGGCGAAGAAGGACGGCGCGGCCACCGTCGCGCGCATGAAGGCGACGCCGACCGACGACGACTGCTTCGGCAAGGGCAGCATCCGCGTGGACGGGCGCAAGCTGCACCCGGCCTATCTGTTCCAGGTGAAGACGCCGGCCGAGAGCAAGAAGCCCTGGGACTACTACAATCTCCGCGCCACCATCCCGGCGGACCAGGCGTTCCGGCCGCTCAAGGACGGCGGCTGCCCGCTGGTCAAGAGCTGAGCGGGGCGCGGCGATGACCCTGTCCCGTCGCGCGGTGCTCGGCGGCGCTGCCGCCGCCGCTGCGCTGCCCGCCGCGCGCGTGCGCGCGCAGGCACCGAAAATCCGCATCGGCGTGCTTAACGACCAGTCGGGACCGTACCGCAACACCGGCGGCCCCACCTCAGTGGTCTGCGCGAAGCAGGCGGTGCAGGAGTTCGGCGCGCACGGCTTCGATGTCGATGTGATCTTCGCCGACCACCAAAACAAGCCCGACCTCGGCGCCGGCATCGCGCGGCAGTGGTACGACACGCAGGGCGTGGACATGATCCTGGACGTGCCCACGTCGTCGGTCGGGCTCGCGGTCGGCGCGGTGGCGAAGGAGAAGGACCAGCGCCTATCTCAATGTCGGCGCCGCCACCGCCGACCTCACCGGCAAGCAGTGCGCGCCCTGCATCGTGCACTGGTCGTACGACACCTACATGCTGGCGAAATCGACCGGCGGGGCCACGGTGCGCGCCGGCGGCGACACCTGGTATTTCATCACCGCCGACTACGTGTTCGGCCATCAGTTGCAGCGCGACGCCACGTCGTTCATCCAGGCGGCCGGCGGCAAGGTGCTCGGCGCCTCGGCCTATCCGTTCCCCGGCACCTCGGATTTCTCCGCGTTTCTCCTCCAGGCGCAGGCGAGCGGGGCGAAGGTGCTCGGCCTGTGCAACGCCGGCGCCGACACGGTCAACAGCATCAAGCAGGCCAAGGAGTTCGGGCTGCAGGCGCGCATCGCGGCGCTGCTGATGTTCATCACCGACGTGCATGCGCTGGGATTGCAGACCGCTCAGGGCCTGACGCTGACGGAGAGCTTCTACTGGGACCTCAACGACCGCACCCGCGCCTTCACCGAGCGCGTGCGGCCGAAGACGCCGAACAACTGGCCGAACATGATCCATGCCGGCTGCTACGCCGCGACGCTGCATTTCCTGAAAGCGGTGGCCGACATGGGCATCGCGGAGGCGAAGAAGAGCGGAGCGGGCATCGTCAACCGCATGAAGGCGACGCCGACCGACGACGACTGCTTCGGACAAGGCCCACATCCGCGAGGACGGGCTGCTGATCGTGCCGAGCTACCTGTTCGAGGTGAAGAAGCCCGCCGAGAGTCACGGCCCCTGGGACTACTACAAGACCGCGCAGGTCACGCCGGCCGACCAGGCCTGGCGTCCGCTGGCCGAGGGCGGCTGTTATTTCGTCAAGACATGAGGCAGGCTCGGCAGGGACAGGCGGCATGACGCTGGGCATTCCGCGCGCGCAGGCGGCGGCGTTCGTGGTGATGGTGGCGGCCATCATCATCGGGCCGGCGGTGCTGTACCCGGTGTTCCTGATGAAGGTGCTGTGCTTCGCGCTGTTCGCCTGCGCCTTCAACCTGCTGCCGGGTTATGTCGGGCTGCTGTCGTTCGGGCAGGCCGCGTATTTCGGCATGGGCAGCTATATCGGCGCCTGGACCGCGAAGCACTGGGGCCTGGATGCGGAATTCGTGATCATCCTCGGCGGGCTGACGGGGGCCGCGCTCGGTCTCGTGTTCGGCTGGCTCGCCATCCGCCGCCAGGGCATCTACTTCGCCATGATCACGCTGGCGCTGGCCGAGATGGTGTATTTCTTCTGCACCGAGGCGGCGTTCACCGGCGGCGAGGACGGCATCCAGCAGGTGCCGCGCGCAAAGCTGTTCGGCGTGCTCTCGATGCAGGCGGACATGTCGCTCTACTGGCTGGTCGCGGCGGTGTTCCTCGGCGGCTTCCTGCTGATCCACCGCATCATCCACTCGCCGTTCGGCCAGGTGCTGCAGGCGATCCGCGAGAACGAGCCGCGCGCGATCTCGCTCGGCTACCGCGTCGATGACTACAAGCTGCTTGTGTTCGTGCTGTCGGCGGCGCTGGCCGGGGTCGCGGGCGCCACCAAGTCGCAGGTGTTCGGCATCGCCACGCTGACCGACGTGCATTGGTCGATGTCGGGCGAGGTGGTGCTGATCACGCTGATCGGCGGCATCGGCACGATTTTCGGCCCGGTGGTCGGCGCGCTGCTGTTCGGCGCGTTGGAGACCTATCTGGCGCCGTTCGGCGACTGGGTGACGGTGACGCAGGGCGTGATCTTCGTCGCCTGCGTGCTGGCGTTCCGGCGCGGCCTCGTCGGCGAGGTCGGCACCCGGCTGCGCCTGGCGCTCTGAGCAACGGCGGCGCGGCGTCGGCCGCGCCGCCGCCATGCCTATTTGCCCGGCTTGCCCGGCTTGCCCGGCGGCTTGGCTGCCCCCGCAGTCGCTGCCGCGCCCGCTCCCGACGCCCCCGGCGCCTTGCCTCCCGCCCCTGGCTTGCCTGCCGCCCCCTTGCCTGCCGCCGGCTTGCCTGCTCCTGTTCCTGCTCCACCGCCTGCCATTACGGCCTCCCCTGATTGCGTTCCCCCATTACGGGACGGTCACGCTAAAGCGCGTGTCGCAGTGTCGCAACGAGATTTTCGCAGCTTCCGGCGGTCATGCCGCCGGCAGCGCGAGCCGCGGCATGCCCCAGCGCACGCGGCCGGCTTCGTGGCACACCGGGCAGACCGGCAGCCAGCCGGCCTGCTCCGCGCCGCAGGCATCGCAGCGCCATGCCGGGTCCGGCTCGGCCGCGGCGGCGCGGCGCAGCGCCTCCCGCTGCGCCGCGCGGCCGGCTTCGCTCTCGCCGCCCTCCTGCGCTTCCAGGTCGGCCTGCAGCAGCCACACCCGGCGCTGGTTCAGCCCCGCCGCCCGTGCCGCCTCCAGATGGCGCCGCGCCTCGCCGGTCAGCCCGGCATCGAGCGCCGTGCGAGCAAGCAGCAGGTGGCTCTCGGGATGCGCGGGCTGGGCGGCAGCGATGCGGCCGGCCTCGCGCATGCGCGCCAGCTTGTCCTCGATCGGCGCCAGCGCGAACGCGGCGAGGTCGGGCTGCGGGCCGTCGCGCCAGGCCTCGCGGATCACTTGCAGCGCGCGCCCCTCGTGCCCCGCCGCGCGCAGCCGTTTCGCATAGGCCAGCGCCGCCGGGGCGAAGCCCGGATGGTCCTGCCACGCCCGCTTGGCCAGCCGCAGCGCCGTCGTCGCATCGGCCTCGGCCTCGGCGGCGGCGGTGGCGTAGGCGGCACGCGGCGCGTCGGGCGGCGCCAGTTGCAGCGCCTGCGTCCAGTTGCCGGTGCGCACGGCAAGCTGCGCCCGCTCCTCGCGCAGCCAGGCGCCGCCGGGATGCACCGCCTCGGCCCGCCGCGCGATCGCCGCCGCCTCGTCCCAGGACTCGCGCGTCACCGCCTGGCGGAACAGGCCGCGCAAGCCCAGCAGGGCGGCGTCGTCGCGGGCGGCGAGCTGCTTGTAGAGGCCGGTCGCCTCGTCTTCGCGCTGCGCCAGCCGCCCGGCCTCGGCGGCCAGCAGCAGCGTCTGCGGCGTGTCGCCGAGCAGCCGCCGCGCGCGCATCGCCTCCCGCCGCGCATTGCCGTCCTCGCCGGCCGCCAGCGCCACCAGCGTGCGCGTCACCGCGCGGTCGCCGGCCTCGCGGCGCCGCCGCGCGCCCCGGGCCCGCAGCCGGCGCGGCGTGGCGACGATCCAGCCGAGCAGCCGCAGCAGCAGCACGAGGCAAAGCACGATCAGCGCGGCGCCGACCAGCGCCAGCGAGGTCGCCAGCGTGACCGTGGTGCCGTACAGGCCGACCGTCACGGTCCCCGGCAGCCCTGCGACCCACCAGGCCAGCGCCACCACCAGCGCGGCGACCACGACCCAGAGCAGCACCCGGCGCATCAGCCGCGCGCCATCCGGGCCAGCGCCGCGCGCGCATCGAGCAGCGCCTGCGCCCGCTGCCGCCACGGTGCCATCGCCTGCGCCGCCGTCCCGTCCAGCGCATCGAGCGCCGCCACCGCGCCGGCAAGATCGCCGGCGTCGAGCCGCGCCTGCGCCTGGCCCAGCACTTGCGCGGCCGGCGCGCCGAGCAGCACGCGGTCGCCCTGCCGCACCGTGACCAGCGCCTGCGCGCGCAGCCACATCCGCTCGCCGAACGATTTTCCCGCCGTGGACGGCCGGCTCGCCCGTTCCGCTGCCGCAGCGGCGGCGGGGAAGGCGAGGCGCAGCTCGATCTCGGTCGGCGGTTTTTCGTCGGCGAAGCGGGCGAGCGCGGGCGGGGCGCCAGGAATGTCGCCGAGCTTCTCGCCGGCATCCAGCGCCACCTGCGCCTGCTCGATCCGCTGCGCCTGCGCGGCCTTGCCGGCGAGCCGGCTCGCCTGCTGCTCGGCCGCGCCGAGCCGCCGTTCGAGCTCGGCGAGCCGTCCGCTCACGTCGGACTCGGCGCCTGTTGCGGCCTGCGCCGCGGCGGCGACGCGGTCGAGCTTTTGTTCCAGCGTGCCGAGATCGGGTGCGGACGCCGGCCGGCGCTGTTCCAGCGCGGCGATGCGCGCCTCCAGCGGTTTCAGATCGACCGGCGCGGCTGCGGGCGCGGGCGCCGGGCGCTGTTGCAGGGCGGCGACCTGCTGCGCCAGCGCGTCGAGCCGGTGCTGCAACGCGGCCACCTGCTCCGGCGCCACCGCCGGCTGCGCGGCCTGGGCCGCGCTCAGCTGCTGCTGGCGGTCCCACAGCCAAGCGACGGCGCCGAACAGCACCGCGAACAGCAGCACGGCCAGCAGCGCCAGCACCGTCACCGCCGTCCCGCCGCGGCGGGCCCGCTTTGCGTCCGGCGCCGGCTCGGCCTCGGGCGGCGGCGCCGGGTCGCGGCGCGGGCGGCGGCGGCGCGGTCAGATCGGTCTCGCTCATGATAGCAGGGTCAGCAGCTCGTCCTGGTTTGGGTGCGATGCAACACGGATGGCGCGCCACGGCAAGGGGAGCAGCGCCCGGCCGGCCGCGGACGACAACGCCAGCGCCGTCACCTCGGCCACGACCGCAGCGGGCAGCGCACACCGCAGCCGCGTCACGAAAACGCGAGCGGTCGCCGCCGAAAAGAACAGCGCCGCCGCCACCGTCCCCGCGCGCAACGCCGCCGCCGCCGCGTCGGGCAGCGCCGCCACCGGCTCGGCGGCGTAGGCGACGCGGCGCTGCACGCGGAACCCGCGCGCCCGCAGCGCCGCAGCCAGTGCGCCGCCCTGGCCGGCGCCGCTCGCCAGCAGCAGCGCGCCGTCGGCGGGGCGGCAAAGTGCTGCCGCCAGCGCCGCGAGCGCCGTGGCATCGCGGCCGGCGCTGTGGACATCGGAAAAACCCGCGGCGCGGGCGCGCGCAGCGGTGGCGTCGCCGACCGCGAGCAATTTTGCGCCGCGCAGCGTCGCGGGCAGGGCGGCGAGCGCGTTGCCGCTGGTCACCAGCACTGCCTGCGTCCGTCCGGCGGGCGCGAGCGGGCGCGGCACGATGGCCAGCATCGGCGCCACCAGCGCGCGGCGGCCCAGAGTGACGAGGCGGGAGGCGGTTTCGCTCGCGCCCGGCTCCGGCCGCGTCACCAGCACGAGGTCACGCAAACAGGTCCCCGGGGCTGTCGGCGCGCAGGCTGCGCGCCAGTTCGCGGCCCAGCGCCGCCGCCTCGCTCGCCGCGCCGGCGAGGCTGCGGCGCAGCAGGAAAGAACCGTCGGGGCGCGCCACCAGGGCGGTCAGGTGCAGGCTGCCGTCCGGCGCCAGCAACGCATGCGCGCCGATCGGCGTGCGGCAGGAACCGTCCAGCGCGCCGAGCAGCGCCCGCTCGGCGGTCGCGGCCAGCGTCGCCGCCTTGTCGGCGAGGCCGGCGAGCAGCGCGCGCACCGGCCCGTCATCGGCCCGCGCGGTGACGCCGATGATGCCCTGGCCGGCGGCGGGCAGCATGGTCTCCGGCTCCAGCACGATGCTCGCCGCCGCCTCCAGCCCGAGCCGGCGCAGCCCGGCCAGCGCCAGCAGCGTCGCCGAAACCTCGCCCGCGTGCAGCCGCGCCAGCCGCGTCTGCACGTTGCCGCGCAGCAGCGTCACCTTCAGGTCCGGCCGCGCGTGCAGCAACTGCGCCTGCCGCCGCACCGCAGCGGTGCCGACGACGGCGCCGCGCGGCAGGGCGGCGAGCGGGTCGGCGGGGTCGGGCGCGGCGCAGCCGGGGCCGAGGATCAGCGCGTCGCGCGCATCCTCGCGCGGCAGCACGGCGGCGAGCACGATGCCCGGCGGCAGCGCGGTCTCCAGGTCCTTCAGCGAATGCACCGCGGCATCGACGCGGCCGTCCGCCAGCGCCTCGTGGATCTCTTTGGCGAACAGCCCTTTGCCGCCGATCTCGGCGAGGCTTCGGTCCTGCACCTTGTCGCCGGTGGTGGCGATGACCTGTTCGGCGAAGTCGTGCGCCGGCGCGGCCTCGCGCAGCCGGGCGAGCACCGCGCGGGTCTGCACCAGCGCCAGCGGCGAGCCGCGCGTGCCGAAGCGCAGCGTGCGATGCTGGGCAGCGTCCATGCCGGGAGCCTAGAACACCCCGCCCCGCAGATGAAGGCGCCCATGACCGACCCAGCCGGCCCCGTGCTCGGCATCGAGACGTCCTGCGACGAGACCGCCTGTGCCGTGCTGGCGCCGGACGGGCGCGTGCTGGCCGAAGCGCTGCTGAGCCAGCAGGAGCACGCGCGCTATGGCGGCGTGGTGCCGGAGATCGCGGCGCGCGCGCATCTCGACCATTTGCCGCGGCTGGTGCGCGATGTGCTCGACCGTGCCGACGCGGGCGCGCTGGGCGGCGTGGCGGCGACTTCGGGGCCGGGGCTGATCGGCGGGCTGATCGTCGGCAGCTCCTTCGCGAAGGGCGTCGCGATGGCCGGGCGCGTGCCCTTCGTCGCGGTCAACCACCTGGAGGCGCATGCGCTGACGGTGCGGCTGCCCGGCCTGGTGGCGGGCGGGGTGGCGTTCCCGTACCTGCTGCTGCTGGTCTCCGGCGGGCATTGCCAGTGCGTCGCGGTCGAGGGCGTCGGGCGGCACGTGCGGCTCGGCGGCACCATCGACGACGCCGTCGGCGAGGCGTTCGACAAGGTAGCAAAACTGCTGGGCCTCGGCTGGCCGGGCGGCCCGGCCTTGGAGCGATTGGCCACGAGCGGCGATGCGGCGCGGTTCGCGCTGCCGCGGCCGTTGTTCAAAAAGCCTGGCTGCGACTTCAGTTTCTCGGGACTGAAGACCGCGGTGGCGCATCTGGTCGCGCGGTTTCCGTCGGGACCGCTGCCGGCGCAGGACGCCGCCGACATCGCCGCGAGCTTTCAGCAGGCGGTCGCCGACGTCATGGCGGATCGCGCCGACAACGCGATGGCGATTTTTGCGGCGAAGCACGGCGCGCGCCCGCTGGTGGTGGCCGGCGGCGTCGCTGCCAACGCTGCGCTGCGCGCCGCACTGGCGCACGCCGCCGAGCGGCGCGGTTTTTTTCTCGTTGCGCCGCCGCTGCGGCTGTGCGGCGACAATGCCGTGATGGTGGCGTGGTGCGGCATCGAGCGGCTGCGGCTCGGCCTGTCCGACGCGCTGGATCACGCGCCGCGGCCGCGCTGGCCGCTGGAGACGCTGTCCGCGTGAACTATCGCCACGCCTTCCACGCCGGCAATTTCGCCGACTGCTTCAAGCACGCGCTGCTGCTCTGGCTGATCGGCGCGCTGCAACGCAAGCCGACGGCGATGATGGTGCTGGACACGCATGCCGGCGCGGGACGCTACGACCTCACCGCCGGCCCCGCCGAACGCACCGGCGAATGGCGGCAGGGGATCGCGCGACTGCTCGACGACCCGCCGCCGCCGCTGGCGAAATATGTCGGGCTGGTGCGGGAGCTCGGCCTCTATCCCGGCTCGCCGATCATTGCGCGGCGCCTGCTGCGCGCGCAGGACCGGCTGGTGTGCTGCGAACTGCATCCCGACGATCATGCCGAGCTGCGCAAAAACTTTGTCCACGACCGGCAGGTCGCGGTGCATCTGCGCGATGCCTGGGAGGCGCTCGGCGGGCTGCTGCCGCCGGCGGAACGGCGCGGCTTGGTGCTGATCGACCCACCGTATGAGGCGCCGGACGAGCTCGATCGCCTCGCCGGCCAATTATGCAAGTCGGTTGCAAAATTCTCGGCGGGCGTGTTCGCCGCCTGGTATCCGGTGAAACATCGCGCGCCGGTGCGGGCGCTTCACGCGGCGATGCAGGCGAGCGGCGTGCGCGACATCGTCGCCGCGGAGTTGCTGCTGCGCGCGCCGCTCGATCCGGCGCGGCTGAACGGCTGCGGCATGCTGGTGGTCAACCCGCCGTTCCGCTTCGCGCAGGAGGTGCGCCCGATCCTCGCCGCGCTGCTGGAGCGGCTGGGCGATCGTGAGGCGGGCGCGGGGACCGCGATGCTCCGCCTCGCCAAAGAATGACCTGCTGGGGTCAGGCGGCGTCCGCGATCGGATCGAGACCCAGCGCGACGCGGCCGGTGAACCGCTGCTGCCGCTTGGCCGGGAGCGGATGGAATTGCGCCCCGTGCGCGTCGCGCAGCAGCCGCTCCAGCCCCAGCCGGCGGTAGAAGCCGGCGCCACCGGCAACTTCCAACGCCTTCTCCACGGTCGCCAGCGCGGCCTCTGCCACGATCGTCTTGCGCACCAGGATCGCACTGCTCAGATCGACGCTCATCGCGAAATCGAGGTCGTTGGCCAGGCGGACCATGTCGTCCGTCGCGAGCTGCACCGTCGTCAGGTGGTTGGCGAGTTCGCCGAGCAGATACGGCACTGCCGGATCGTCGCGGCGCTTCATCGCCTGTTCGCGGCCGATCGCGGCTGCGGCCTCCGCCACGCCGGCATAGACCGACATGATGAGCGGCATCGCCACGGTCAGGATCACGTTCCACGCAGGATGGAAGCGCCCGCGCGGGCGCCGCAGCGTGATCGCTTCGTCCGGCACGAACACGTCATCGAGAATGACGGTGCGCGAGCCGGTGGCGCGCATGCCGAGCGTGTGCCAGTCATCGGCGAGCGACACGCCCGCGGCGGAGAACGGCACCGGGAAGTGCAGAACCTGCCAGCCCGCCTGCGGGTCCTCGAACGGGGCCGAAGTCGCCAGCACGCCGCCCTTGGGCGAACCGCTGCCGAACGGCTTTTTCGCACTGACCCGGAAGCCGCCTTCGACGCGGCGCATCGCACCGCTCGATTCCATCCAGTCGTTGGCGCCGGTCGAGATCAGCACGGTTTCCGAGGCGGCGACGCGCTCCAGCAGCTTGCGTCCCGGCCGGCCGTTGCGGTGGTTGTACACCGCCGCCGCCACGAGATGCTGGTGCATCGACAGCGACAGCGCGGTGGACGGACAATAATGTGCAAGCCGGCGCAGGAAGCCGCACATGGTGCCGTGGCTTGCGCCGCCGCCGCCGAGCTCTGTGGGAACCAGCGCGGAAAAGACCTTGTGCTGCTTCAGCACGTCGTAGTGCTCGTTGACGAACACGTCGCCTTCGTCGCGCTCGGCGGCGCCCTCGGCGAAGCGTGGCCCGATGACCTCCGCCAGCGTCGGCAGGTCGAGTTGTCCTAACATCGCCAGACCTCCCGTTTGGGTGCATGCAAACCCTGCCGTCCGGCCCGGGGTGACGACAACTTCCAAATCTGAAGTTCCCCGCCGGCGGCGGCGGGTGCTACGGTTCGGCATGAGCGAGCAGCGGGGATACGGCCAGTTCTGCCCGGTGGCCCTCGCCGCCGAGGTCTTTGCCGAACGCTGGACGCCGCTGCTGATCCGCGAGCTGTTGTGCGGCAGCGTCCGCTTCAACGAGCTGCAGCGCGGGGTGCCGCGCATGTCGTCGTCGCTGCTGGCGCGCCGGCTGAAGGAACTGCAATTCGCCGGCATCATCGAGCGCCGGCGCGGCGGCGGTCGCGGCTGGGAGTATCACCTGACGCCATCGGGGCGCGAGCTGTTCGCGGTGGTCGAAACGATGGGCGTCTGGGCGCAGCGGTGGCTGCGTCAGAAGGTGGTGGAGCCGGTCAACCTCGACCCCGACCTGCTGATGTGGGACATCCGCCGCAACGTCGTCGCCCACGTCAAACCCGGCGAGCGCAGGCACGTCACCGAGTTCCAGCTATCCGGCGTGGCGAACGGCCGGCGCCGCTACTGGCTGGTGTTCGAGAGTGGCCATGTCGATCTCTGCTACCGCGACCCGGGCTTCGCGGTGGACCTGTACGTGTCCGCGAGCCTGCGGGCGCTGACCGAGATCTGGCTCGGCCATGTCCCGATCGAGCGAGCGGTCCGCGAGGACCGGCTGCGCCTGGACGGATCGCGCCGCGACGTCTCCGCTTTCCGTGCCTGGTTCGGGTTGAGCATGTTTGCCCCGGCCGGCGCCGCGCCGAGCGGACAGGCGAAGCTGACGGCGGTGAACCGCGGCGCCGCGCCCGCGGCCTGAGGCGCCGCTTTCCCCTGCCGCGCGGCTGGGCTACGCCGCCCGTGCCGATGTCCGTCGCCGCGCCCTCCCGCCCTGTCCCGGCCAACGTCGCCGTCATCGGCGCCGGCGCGTGGGGCTGCGCGCTGGCGTTGCAGGCGTACCGCGCCGGGCGGAAGGTGACGCTGTGGGCGCGCGACCCGGCGCGCGCGGGCGAGCGGCTGCCGACCGCGAAGCTGCCGCCCGAGATCGCGGTCACCGGCACCCTGCCCGCCTCCGACCTCGTGCTGCTGGCGGTGCCGTTGCAGCATCTGCGCGGCATCGCCGCCGCGCTGCCGCCGGGCGGCCCGCTGGTCTGCTGTGCCAAAGGCATCGAGACGGGCACGCTGGCATTGCCGCTGGACATCCTTGCTGAGGTGCAGCCGGGCCGCCCGGCCGCGGTGCTCACCGGCCCGAGCTTTGCCGCCGAAGTCGCCGCCGGCCTGCCCACCGCGGTCGTGCTCGCCGCGGAGACGGAAATGCTGCGCGGCGAGGCCATCGCCGCGCTGGCGACCCCACCGTTCCGGCTCTACGGCAACGACGACCCGGTCGGCGCGCAAATCGGCGGGGCGGCGAAGAACGTCATCGCCATCGCCGCCGGCGCAGTGATCGGCGCCGGACTGGGCGAGAACGCCCGCGCCGCGCTGATCACCCGCGGGCTGGCCGAACTGGCGCGACTCGCCGCGGCGCTCGGCGGGCGGGCGGAGACGGTCGGCGGCCTCTCTGGCATGGGCGACCTGCTGCTCACCTGCACCTCCGAGCGCAGCCGCAACTACAGTTTCGGGCTGGCGTTGGGGCGGGGCGCGCGGCCGGCCGACATTCTGGCCGCGCGCAGCGGTGTAACCGAGGGCGTGGCCACCGCCCCGGCCCTGGTCGCGCGCGCGCTCAAGCTCGGCGTCGCGGTGCCGGTCTGCGCCGCCGTGGCCGCCGTGCTGGCGGGGCGCATCACGCTGGCGCAGGCCATCGCGGCGTTGTTGGCGCGCCGGCTGCGCGACGAGTAGCCCGGCGCCGGCCGGGTGGTTTAAGGGGGCGCATGATCCGCGGCATTCTCACCGTCGGCGGCTGGACCATGGCCAGCCGCATCCTCGGCTTCGCGCGCGACATCCTGATCGCGGCGCTGCTGGGCGCCGGGCCGGTCGCGGACGCCTTCTTCGTCGCCAACCGCCTGCCCAATCTGTTCCGCCGCCTGTTCGGCGAGGGCGCGTTCAACGCCGCCTTCGTCCCCGCCTTCGCATCCATCCTGACCAGCGAGGGCCGCCAGGAGGCCGCCGCCTTCGCCGGGCAGGCGGCCTCGGTGATGGCGTTCTGGCTGCTCGGGCTGACGCTGCTGGCGGAAATCTTCATGCCGCAGGTGCTGGCGGTGATCGCGCCGGGGTTTGCCGACATCCCTGCGAAATTCCACCTGGCGGTGACCCTGAGCCGGATCGCCTTCCCCTACATGCCGCTGATCTGCCTGACCGCGCTGGTCTCCGGCGTGCTGAACGGGATCGATCGCTTCGCCGCCGCCGCCGCGGCGCCGATCGTTTACAACATCGTCTCGATCGCCTTCATGCTGGGCCTGGTCGGCGTGGTGCCGACCGCGGGGCATGCGCTGGCGCTCGGCGTCTCGGTCTCCGGCGTGCTGCAGCTCGGGCTGGTGGTGTGGGCGGCGCGGCGGGCGGGAATGACGCTGCCGCTGCCGCGCCCGCGCCTGACCCCGCGCGTGCGCCAGATGCTGCGGCGGATGATGCCGGGGCTGCTCGGCGCCGGCGTGACGCAGCTCAACCTGTCGGTCGATGTCATCATCGGCAGCCTGCTGCCGCCGGGCACGGTTTCCGTGCTCTACTACGCCGACCGGGTGAACCAGCTGCCGCTCGGCACCATCGGGGCGGCGGTCGGCACGGCGCTGCTGCCGACCCTGTCGCGGCAGGTCGCCGGCAGCGCGCCGCGCGAGGCGGTCGCCACGCTCAACCGGGCGATCGAATACGCGCTGCTGCTGACGCTGCCGGCGGCGCTGGCCTTGATCGTGTGCGACGAGCCGATCATCGCGGTGCTGTTCGGCCGCGGCGCGTTCCGGCCGGAGGAGGTGCTGAAATCGGCGCAGGCGCTCGCCGCCTACGGCAGCGGGCTGCCGGCCTTCGTGCTGGTCAAAGTGCTGGTGCCGGCGTTCTTCGCCCGCGGCGACACCGCCATGCCGGTGAAGATCGGCCTGACGGCGGTGGCGCTCAACCTGGCGCTCAACCTCGCCTTCATGCACCCGCTGCAGCATCTCGGCCCGCCGCTCGCCTCGTCGCTGGCGGCCTGGGCGAACGTGGGCGCGCTGGCGGCGATCCTGCGCCGGCGCGGGCATTTATCGGCCGACGCGGCGCTGCGCCGGCGGGTGCCGCGCATGCTGGCGGCGTCGGCGGTGATGGTCGCGGCGCTGTGGGAGATTCAGCGCACCGTCTATGCGGCACTCGACACCGGCGGCGGCCACGGCCTGCGCTGGATCGGCCTGGCCTTGCTGGTCACCGCCGGCATGGCGGCCTACGGCGTGGCCGGGCAGGCGTTCGGCGCGTTCAGCGTCGGCGACGTGCTGCACCGCCTCGCCCGCCGCCGCCGCGCCGCCGCGGTGCAGGGTTGACCGGCGCGGCCGCGGACCGGACAACGGCGCCCTCCCTCACCGATCCAGGCGTCCCATGCACCGCGTGTTTTCCGGCATCCAGCCCTCCGGCGTCCCGCAGCTCGGCAACTACCTCGGCGCCATGCGGAACTGGGTCGCTTTGCAGGACGGGCACGAGTGCATCTATTGCGTGGTCGATCTGCATGCCATCACGACCTGGCAAGAGCCGAAGCTGCTCGCGCAGCAGACGCGCGAGATGACGGCGAGCCTGCTGGCCTGCGGCATCGACGCCAAACGCCACATCCTGTTCAACCAGTCGGCGGTGCCGGCGCATGCGCGGCTGGCCTGGATTTTCAACTGCGTCGCGCGGATGGGCTGGCTCAACCGGATGACGCAGTTCAAGGACAAGGCCGGAAAAGACCGGGAGAACGTGTCCACCGGCCTGTTCGTCTATCCGAACCTGATGGCGGCCGACATCCTGGCCTATCACGCGACGCGGGTGCCGGTGGGCGACGACCAGCGCCAGCACCTGGAACTCGCCAACGACATCGCGCAGAAATTCAACCACGACTACGGCACGGCGTTTTTCCCGACGATCGAGCCGGTGATCCTGGGCGTGGCGGCGCGGGTGATGAGCCTGCGCGACGGCACCAAGAAGATGAGCAAGTCCGACCCGTCGGAGCAGAGCCGCATCAACCTGACCGACGATGCCGACGCGATCGCGCTGAAAATCCGCCGCGCGAAGACCGACCCGGCGCCGCTGCCGGAGACGCCGGCGGAGCTGGAGGGGCGGGCGGAGGCGCGCAACCTGGTCGGCATCTATGCGGCGCTGGCCGGCACCGACCTGGCGGAGGTGCTGCGCGAGCACGGCGGCAAAGGGTTCGGCGCGTTCAAGGAGGCGTTGGCCGAGCGCCTGATCGCGCACCTGGCGCCGATCGCGGAGCAGACGCGGCGGTGGCTGGACGATCCGGCGGCGATCGACGCGGTGCTGCGCGAGGGCGCGGCGCGGGCGGCGGCGATCGCCGACCCGATCGTGGACGAGGCGGAGCGGCTGGTTGGGCTGCTGAAACCCTGACGGAGCGCGCCGGCGGACGTGGTTTTATTCTTTGGGCAGATTCCGGTTGCGCCGCGAGATCAAATTCGATAGTGATACCGAGATCGGCGGTCGGCCGAGGCGATGCGCCGCGTCGTTTCGGGGTGGCGCCGACGGCAGGCAACTAAGGGATTGAGACAGTGCGGCGGATGCTTCGTCTGATCCTGTGTGGGGCGGCCTCGGCGCTGCTGGCGGCGGGGTATTCGACGCGCGCGTCGGCGCAGCTGACGTGCAGCACGAGCGGCACTTCGACGGCGCTGGTCGTCGGCGCCTGCCTGACGATCGACGGCGCGATCTTCGATGTCTCTGCGCTGAATGGTCCCGGTTTGTCCGGCGGGAGCACGCCGAGCGGCGTTACCTACAACCTGAGCGACGCGGTCCTGGAACAGGATGGCAGTAATTTCGGCGTCACGGTTACGAACCTTTCGGGACAGCCATTAGTGACTGTTAATGGCGGCGCCACTCTGGACTTCGACGTCACATTTCTCGTGGCAAATGCGACGCCCGGTGCTACGCCACTGAGCACGATCGATAAGATTGGCCTTGGCCTCTCGGGTTCGGCGCCCGCCATACGAGGCGGCAGCGGCATAAGCACCGACGAGACCATTTCAGTCTCCGGGATCGGCCAGGTGGCGAGCGTCGATGGGGGGATTGGTCCCAATTCAACAAGTTTTGCAAACTCGCCGATGTTTTCGAATCCGAATGGGTCGGAACTCACGCTCTATAAGGACATTAATTTCAATACAGATACGTCTGACGCAAACACGTCGGATCAGTTTCAGTTGGCCTCGATCAGGCAGGATCTGATCCCAGTCCCTGAACCGGGTACGGTCGGCGTGTTCTCCGTTGCGCTGGCGGCTCTCATCTCGGTCCGGCGACGGAAGCGTTAGTTCGGGGTCGCTGATCCGGTCCGACGCGGTCGACAAGGCCGCAGGACGGCCGATATCGCGTTGCGCCAGTGCGCCAGTGCGCCAGTGCGCCAGTGCGCCGGTGGCCAGAGTGGCCACTTCAGTTTGCATGAAGACGCCCGAGCGGCGACAGGTTGCTCACGCCGGAACGAGACGGACGAATGGTGCAGCGTGGCCGCGGTGAAAGTGCCGAGCACGAGGCGAGCGCTAACCGGAATCCTTGCTGCTACGTACAAATTCCTATTGCGCGGTCCAATCGAATTCGCTAATGAGACCATTGTCATTCGATGGCCTGCTTCCGGCGCACGCCGGGTGGCAGGCTGTTTCGCGATGAGCCCAGTCGGTAGCCCTACGAAGCTTAACAGCGCAGCCACTCAGAAACGCGAGCGCCCGTTTGCCAGGGGTGTTTTGGAGGTTCCGGGACATGTCGACGACCACCTTCAACGCCAATTACGCCAATGAACTGATTGGGCCGCTCGACTTTACGAATATCTCGGTTACGGAGATCGACATCAACCCGAGCGTCGGCGATACGATCGATTTCGTTGACAGTTCGCCGAGTTTCGGAGTCGCCACTTACCTCTCGGACCCCACGTACGAGGGTATTGCGTGGTCCGCGTTCAGCGCCGGGACGTACGGCGATGCGTCTGGCAACCTCGCGCAGCAGGTGCTGACGTTCAGCTACAATGTTTCGGCGGGTTCCGGCGGTGAGATTTTTGGCCTCGACAGTCTGGTCGAAGGGCTGGGCATAACGGCGGCAGCGGGTGTGTCCTTTTCTGCGGTGGCGACCGTCACCGACAGCAGCGGCAATGCCGTCGCAACGCTGACCTACAACCCCAACGGCGTGAACCCGCCAACCTGGCTTACCACGGGCTACTCCGACCTCAACGTCCAGCTAACCATCACCTCGGCGATCAGCGACCCCGGGGTGAATCAGTACAACGACGAAGTCCTGTTCAGCGGCCTGCAAGAAACCTTCGTCGCCGGCGCGGTCAGCCTCGACAAGCAGGTCTCGGTGGACGGCGGCAAGACCTGGTACGACGTGGGCGACGGCGTGCTGCAGGACCCGACCGCCCTGGTCGGCGGCGCCGTCGAATACCGCGTCATCGTCACCAACGATTCGACCGACGGCATCTCGATCGTCAACGCCGGGGTGAATGACGCCAACGGGCCGGGGCCGTTCACCTTCGGCGGCAGCAGCAGCTTCTCGCTCGCCTCCGGCAACGTCCTCACCTCCGACATCATGACGGCCACCGCGGTCGCGGGCTATCACGAGGACACCGCGACGCTGACCGGCACGTTCACCGACGGCACGCACTCGATCGCCGCCTCCGCCTCCGACGTGGCCGACTACTCCGCCACCACGAGCCAGAACCCGCCGCCCACCACCGTCGGCGTGGACAAGCAGGTGTCGTTCAACGGCACCACCTGGTACGACGTCGGCAGCGGCGTGCTGAACGACCAGACCGCGCTCGACGGCTGCCCGGTCTATTT
Source organism: uncultured Pseudomonadota bacterium (assembly GCA_963786445.1). Classification (GTDB taxonomy): domain Bacteria; phylum Pseudomonadota; class Alphaproteobacteria; order Acetobacterales; family Acetobacteraceae; genus JAFKFJ01. Next base: position 68,701 of record CAWAZU010000026.1, on the reverse strand, counting down.
CCGCGTCATCGTCACCAACAACACCAGCGCCACCATCACCGGCGCCACGGTCGAGGACAGCAACGGCCAGTATTTCACCTTCGGCGGCACGCCGACCGCGACCAGCTGCCAGACGCTGAGCAACTGCAACGCCGGCACCGGCAAGACGCTGTGGCTGAACTCCTGCTTCAAGCCGACCAGCACCGCCGACGGCGCGTGCTACAATTTCAACAACGTCAACGTCAACATCTGCAGTGGCGGCAAGACCTACACCGAGCAGGCGCCGAACTGCCAGGTGGTGTTCTCCAACTCCTGCTCGCAGGCCAGCACGACGTACAATTCCAGCACCAATTGCTGGGTGACGACGCTGCCGGCGGGGCAGAACTGCGGCAACGTGTTCCTCTCCGGCCTGCCGGTGCAGGTGCCGAGCGGCTGCGACTTCTCCAACGCCAGCGTCACCTGGTCGATCGGGTCGAGCACCAACAACTGCGGCACGTCCAACCTGAACTGGCAGTGCAGTGCCAGCAGCTACAACAACTTCGACCAGAACGGCAACGGCTGCAGCAACTACAACAACATCGGCGTGCAGTCCTGCGACACCAGCGGCAACGGCTATGGCTCCGGCTGGGACAGCTACGGCAGCGGCGGCGCCGGCTGTGCCAACGGGCAGAGCAGCGGCGGCAACTGCTGCTCGCAGCAGACGCAGAATTGCGGCACGGTCTGCTCGACCTGCACCGGCAGCACCGTCACCACGATCGCGGCCGGCGCCACCGTCACCTCCTGCATCATGACGGTGACCGCCGTCTCCGGCCATCAGATCGACACCGCGACGCTGAACGGCACCGAGACCGTCGCCGGCCAGACCGTCTCCGTCACCGGGTCCGACACCGCCGACTACACCGGGCTCGCGCCGAGCATCAGCGTGCTGAAGGTGCCGGGCGCGGTCGCGGCGACGAGCGGGTCGCAGGAAACCTACACGTTCTACGTCACCAACACCGGCAACGCGCCGGTGTACAACGTGCAGATCAGCGACAACATCGGCACCGCGGCGGACCCCGACGACGTGACGCCGACGGCGGTGACCAGCGGCGGCTACAATGTCGGCGACAGCAACCACAATGGCGTGCTCGATCCGGGCGAGGTCTGGAAATACACCGAGACGGTCACGGCCAACGCTCCCAGTTCCGGCATTTCCGGCAATTACGACGACAACTCCGGGAGTTCCGGCGACAACTGGGGCAATTCCGGCGGGTCGAACTGCAGCACCTCGTACGGCTGGAACTACAGCGGCGCCTCCGGGCAGGGCTGGGGCAGCAACTCCAGCTGCGGCGGCTGGAACTACAGCAGCGGGTCGGGGTCGTGCGGCTCGTACAACGGCGACGACGGCTCGAACTACGGCGGCTCGAACTGCGGCACCGGCGGCACCACGACCGGCACGGTCTCGATCCCGGACGTGGTCACCGTCACCGCCTCCACCGTGCCGCAGTCGGAGAATTGCGCGGCCAGCTGCCAGACGGTCAGCAACTGCAACGCCGGCAGCGGCAAGACGCTGTGGCTGAGCACCTGCTTCAATCCGGCCAGCACCGCCGACGGCGCCTGCTACAATTTCAACGACATCAACGTCAGCATCTGCGGCGGCGGCAAGACCATCAACGAGACGGTGCCGAACTGCCAGGTGGTGTTCTCCAGCTCCTGCACGCAGGCCAGCACGGTGTACAACTCCAGCACCAATTGCTGGGTGACGACGCTGCCGGCCGGGCAGAACTGCGGCAACGTGTTCCTCTCCGGCCTGCCGGTGCAGGTGCCGAGCGGCTGCAACTTCTCCAACTGCAGCGTCACCTGGTCGGTCGGCTCGAGCTCGAACAGCTGCGGCACCTCGAACCTGAGCTGGCAGAGCTGCGCCTCCACCTACAACAATTTCAGCCAGAACGGCGGCAACGGGCTGAGCGACTACAACAGCATCGGCGTGCAGTCCTGCGACAGCAGCGGCAGCGGCGGCGCCGGCTGCGCCAGCGGGCAGGACAACTGGGCCAACTGCTCCTCGCAGCAGACGCAGACCTGCGGCACCGTCTGCTCGACCTGCAGCAGCACCGTCACCGCGAGCGACGCCAAGGAAATCCAGGTGCTCGCCAGCAACAGCAACGTCACCGTCGGCGGCACCACGCCGACCGGCAACCTGCCCAGCCTCTACGGCACCGCCGAGAAGCTGGAGTTCACCTACAACCCCGGCGACACGGTCTCGCTCGCCTCCGGCAGCGGCACGCTCGCCGCGGTGACCGGGTCCACGCCCGGCGCCAGCGCCTTCATCGAGATCAGCAACGGCACCACCCCGACCGCATCCGGCGCGCAGATCTACTTCGAGGGCAACGTCACCACGGGCGAGAACATCTTTGCCGACGCCACCGTCAACCCGCTGACCGGCGCGGCGGTCAGCGGCAGCGGCAGCACGTTCAGCGCGGCGTCAGGGGCCGAGCTGCACGCCTTCGTGTTCGCCAGCCAGCAGGCCTTCGAGTCCGGGGTGGCGCCGGTGGAGACGCTCGCCTACGGCACCGCCGGGCAGATGCACTTCGGCGACACCGTCGGCAGCCTGCAACTGGCCGGCTATGTCGGCACCAGCGGCGGCCACCTCGTCGCCTGATCCGTCGCGTCCTTACCCCTTGGCGAGGTGCGTGCGCAGCAGCGCATGCACCTCGTCGAGCACGTCGGACCAGTCGCCCGGCCGGCGCTGACGGAACAGTCGCGCCGTCGGATACCAGGGGCTGTCGGCGCGCTCGAGCAGCCAGCGCCAGTCCGGCGAATAGGGCAGCATCACCCAGAGCGGCTTGCCGAGCGCGCCGGCGAGATGCGCGACCGCGGTATCGACCGCGATCACCAGATCCATCTCGGCGATCAGCGCCGCGGTGTCGGCGAAGTCGCGCAGCGCCCGACCGAAATGCGCGATCTGCCTAATGGTCGCGAAGGCCGGCACGTCCCAGGTGCGCAGCTCGCGTTGCAGGCAATAGAGCGCCACCGGCAGCGCCATGAACGGGCGCAGCAATTCCAGGGGCACCGAGCGGTTGCGGTCGTTCTTGTGGCTGAGGCTGCCCGACCATGCCAGGCCGACGCGCGGCCCGGTGCGCGGCCCCAGCCGGGCGCGCCATGCCGCCGTGCGCTCCGGCGGCGGCGCGAGATAAGGGATGGCGGCGGGGATCGTCGTCAGCCGCGTGGCGAAGGCGAGCGGCAGGCTGAGCAGCGGGCAGTGCAGGTCGAACGCAGGCAGCGTCGCGCCGCGCGGCCAGACCTCCGCCGGCCCGGCCAGGCTCGCCATCAGGTCGGCCTGCAGCGGCTGCACCTCCAGCAGCACGCGCGCCCCGCGCGCCGCGACCAGGGGCGCGTAGCGGCAGAACTGCAGCGTGTCGCCGTTGCCCTGCTCGGCGTGCAGCAGGATGGTGCGCCCGCCGAGGTCGGCCTCGCCGAGCCACAGCGGCGCCCGAAAATCCCGCAGCGTGGGTGCCAGCGCCGTGGTCTGCCAGCGCGCCTCGTAATCCGGCAGGCCGCGGGCGAAGTCGCCGGTCAGCAGCAGCCCCAGCGAACGGTTGAAGCGCGCCGCCGCGGCCTCGGGATTGATCGCGAGCGCCTGCCCATAGGCCGCCAGCGCGGGGGCGATGTCGCAGCTTCCGAGCAGGACGTTGCCGCGGTTGATCAGCGCCTCGACGTAGTCCGGCCGCAGCGCCAGCGCCCGGTCGGCCGCCGCCAGCGCCTCGTCCAGCCGGCCGAGCGTGCGCAGCGCGACACTGGCGTTGTTGTGTGCCTCGGCATAGTCGGGGCGGCGGACCAGCGCCGCCTCGAAGCAGGTCAGCGCCTCCTCGCTGCGTTCCAGTTGCAGCAGCGCATTGCCGCGGTTGTTCCATGCTTCCGCGTAGTCGGCGCGCAGCGCCAGCGCGCGATCGTACGCCTGCCACCGCCGCTTCGGCGCGCTGCAGCCGGTTCAGCGTGTTGGCGCGGAAATAGTGCAGGTCGCCCCGCTCCGGGGTCGCCGCCAGTGCCGCGTCGTAGGCGGCCAGCGCCGCCTCCAGCCGGCCGAGCGCGAACAGCGCGTGGCCGCGCCCGAGCAGCGCCGTCGCGTCGCCCGGCGCCAGCGCCAGGGCGGCATCGCAGTCGGCGAGCGCATCCTCGTGCCGGCCGAGGGCGGCGCGGGCGACGGCACGGTGGCACAGCGCCTCGGCAAGGTCCGGCTGCACGGCCAGCGCCCGGTCGAAGCTCGCCAGCGCCTCCGCCAGCCGGCCGAGCCGGGTGAGCGCCAGGCCGCGATGCTGCAGCGCCTTCACGTGGGCGGGCTGCTGCGCCAGCGCCTGGTCGTAGTTTTCCAGCGCGGCCACGGCGTTGCCGCGGTTCAGCTCGGCGTTGCCGCGGTTGGCCAGCGCCGCGACGTAGCCCGGCCGCGCGGCCAGCGCGCGCTGGTAGCTCGCCACCGCCTCGTCGAGTTGCCCCAGCGCGGCCAGCGCCACGCCGCGGTTGTTCCAGCCCTCGGCGTGCGCCGGATGGAGCGCCAGCGCCGCGTCATAGCTCTCAACGGCCTCGGCGTAGCGCCCAATCTGGGCCAGCGCGACGCCGCGGTCGTAGCGCACGGCGGCGGCGGCGGGATCGCGCGAAGCGGCGGCGCCGAACAGTGCCACCGCCTCCTCCACCCGCCCCTGGCGCGCGGCGGCCAGGCCCAGCAGGTGCAGCGCAGCGGGGTCGGAGGGGGAAGCGCCCAGCAGGTCGTGGCAGAGCCGCTCCGCCTCCTCCGGCCGCCCGGCGGCCAGCGCGGCGGTGGCGAGCCGCAGCGTGTCGGCCGGGCTGATGGTGCGCGCCATGGTGCCGCAATAGGCGGAGCGCGCGCGGCGCGCCATCGTCTGCGCGCTTGACCGTGCCGTTTTCGTGGCGGTAGATTAACGCATACGTCAATCCCATGCCTTTAGCGTCATGGGAGGATTTGCGCGGGAGCGGATCGATGCGCGGGACCGGGGAGCGGCGGGCGGCGGCGGAGCCGATGCGGCTGGGGCCGATCCAGGCGGTGCCGCTGCCGGTGCTGCTGGAGCGTTCGGTGGTGCGCTTCCCCGGCCGTCCGGCGCTGTCGTTCCTGGGGCGGCGCTGGAGCTATGCGGCGCTCGGCGAGTGGGTGGCACGCGCGGCGCGCGGCCTGCAGGATCTTGGCGTGCGGCGCGGCGACCGGGTCGGGCTGTGCCTGCCGAACACGCCGTATTCGGTGGTGTTCTACTATGCGGCGCTGCAGGCCGGGGCCACGGTCGTCAACTACAACCCGCTCTATGTCCCGCGCGAGCTGCGTCACCAGATCGCCGATTCCGGCACCACCGTCATGGTGGTGCCCGACCTCGCGATGATCTGCGACAAGATCATTCCATTGGCGGAGAAGGCGGGCCTGCGGCACGTCGTGGTCTGCCCGATGGCGGGCGTGCTGCCGCCGGGCAAGGCGACGCTGTACCGCGTGTTCAAACGCCGCGAGACGGCGGTGCCCGCGTATGACGGCCGCATCGTGCCGCATGCGCGCGTGGTCGCGAACGCGACGCCGCCCGGTCTGGTGGCGATCGACCCTGAGGCCGACGTGGCGGTGCTGCAATACACCGGCGGCACCACCGGCATCCCGAAGGGCGCGGTGCTGACGCACGCCAACCTCAGCGTCAACGCCCAGCAGGTCAGCCGCCACATGCCGAGCCTGCGGCTCGGCGAGGAGCGGGTGCTCGGCGTGCTGCCGTTCTTCCATGTGTTCGCGATGACGGCGGTGATGAACAGCGGCATCGAGATCGGCGCCGAGCTGCTGCTGCACCCGCGCTTCGAGATCGGCCGCGTGATGCGCACGCTGGCCCGCGAGCGCCCGACGGTGCTGCATGCGGTGCCGACAATCTACAACGCCGTCGCCGAGGCCGCCGAGCACAAGCGCATCGACATTTTTGGCCTGCGCGCCTGCATCTGCGGCGGTGCGCCGCTGCCGGCGGACGTGCGCACGCGCTTCGAGCGGCTCACCGGCTGCAAACTGGTGGAAGGCTACGGGCTGACCGAAGCCTCGCCGGTGCTCGCCTGCAACCCGCCGGACGGGCGCATCAAGGACGGCTCGGTGGGCATTCCGGTGCGCGACACCGTCATCGAGATTCGCGACCTCGCCGACCCGCACCGCGTGCTGGCGACGGGCGAGCGCGGCGAGATCTGCGCGCGCGGGAAGCAGGTGATGCGCGGCTACTGGAACCGGCCGGAGGAAACGGCGCAGGTGTTCGTCGAAGGCGCGCTGCGCACCGGCGATGTCGGCCATCTCGACGCGGACGGCTATCTGTTCGTCACCGACCGGCTGAAGGACGTCATCATCTGCGGCGGCTACAACGTCTATCCGCGGGTGCTGGAGGATGCGCTGTATCAGCATCCTGCGGTGGCCGAGGTGGTGGTGATCGGGGTGGCCGACGCCTATCGCGGCCAGGCGCCGAAAGCGTTCGTGACGCTGCGGCCGGGCCAGACGGCGACGCCGGAGCAATTACGCAACTTCCTTTCGGAATTGCTTTCCAAAATCGAGCAGCCGCGCGATGTGGAAATTCGCCAGACGCTGCCCCGCACCTTGATCGGCAAGCTGTCGCGCAAGGAGCTCCTGGAGGAGGAACGGGCGAAGCCGTCGCCGTAACGACCGCCACCTCGCGCGCGGCCGTCCGGGTCGCCTCGCCGGTGGTGTTCCCGAAAAAAGGAGAACGCCGGCCAGGATGGGCCTGGCCGGCGCTTACCCGAAGGGGACAGCGATGGACAATCGTCGCCGGCTCAGGCGTGTTCCAGCGGCACCAGATACGACAGAAAAAGCTCCGCGCAGGCGCGCCACGAATAGGTTTCGGCGTGCGCGCGGCAGGCCGCCCGGTCGCCCCCCAGCGCGGCCAGCGCGGCGCGGCGCAGATCGGCGTCCACCGCGCCGATGCAGGTCGGTGCGCGGCCCAGCACGTCGAGCGGGCCGGTCACCGGAAACGCCGCCACCGGCGTGCCGCAGGCCAGCGCCTCCAGCAGCACGAGCCCGAAAGTGTCGGTCAGGCTCGGGAACACGAATACGTCGGCGCCCGCATAGGCCCGCGCCAGCGCCGCGCCGAACCGCGCGCCGGTGAAATGCACCGCGGGATAGCCGCGCCGCAGTTCGGCCAGTTGCGGGCCGTCGCCGACCACGACTTTCGAGCCGGGCAGATCGAGGTCGAGGAACGCGCGGATGTTCTTTTCCACGGCCACGCGGCCGACATTGAGAAAGACCGGGCGCGGCAAACCCCAGTCCTCGCGCGGCTGCGGGCAAAACGCCGCCAGATCGACGCCGCGCGTCCAGGCGCGGATGTTCCTGAAACCGCGCCCGGCGAGTTCGGCGCGCAGGCTTTCGGTCGCCACCATCACGCCCGCACCGGCATTGTGGAAGCGGCGCAGCCAGACATAGGCGAGGCCGGGCGGCAGACCGATGCGCGCCTCGACATATTCGGGAAACTTGGTGTGGAACGACGTGGTGAAGGAAAACCCGTGCCGCCGCGCCCAGGCGCGCGCCGCCATGCCGAGCGGGCCTTCGGTCGCGATGTGCAGCGCATCCGGCGCGAACGAAGCGATCAGCCGCGCCAGACGCCGCCGCGGCAGCAGCGCCAGCGGAATGTCGGGATAGGTCGGGCAGGGCAGCGTGCGGAAACGGTCCGGGCCGATCACGTCCACCGCATGGCCCATCGCCTGCAACTCGCCGGCGACGGTGGCCAGCGTGCGCACCACGCCGTTGACCTGCGGGTGCCACGCATCCGACACGATCAGGATGCGGCGCGGGGCGGTCCCCGCCGCTCCGGCGAGCGCGGCGGCGACCGGGGCCTCAGGCAGCTTGCGGCACCACGGCACCGCGCGGTGCCGCGAAGGAGAAGCGGTTCAGCGCCGCCCAGTCGAGCAATTCGAGCCGCCCGTCCGCGTGCTCGACCAGCGCGGTGCAGCTTTCCACCCAGTCGCCGTCGTTGATGTAGAGCACGCCGCCGACCTCGCGCATCTCGGCGTGGTGGATGTGGCCGCACACCACGCCGTCGAAGCCGCGCCGCCGCGCCTCGCCGGCCAGCGCGCTCTCGAACCGGTCGATCGCCTTCACCGCCTCCTTGACCTGCCGCTTGAGCCAGGCCGAGAGCGACCAGTACGGATAGCCGAGGCGGCGGCGGCCCGCGTTGAACCAGGTGTTGACGCGCAGCGCCGCGGCATAGGCCCAGTCGCCGAGCAGCGCCAGAAATTTCGCGTAGCGCACCACGCTGTCGAACTCGTCGCCGTGGATCACCAGCAGGCGGCGGTGGTCGGCGGTGACGTGGACCGCCTCGGCGCGCAGCCGCACGCCGGCGATCTCCAGCCCCATCGGCAGCCAGGCGCGGAACATCTCGTCGTGGTTGCCGGGGATGTAGGTCACCTCGGTGCCGGCGCGGGCGTGGCCGAGCAGCAGGCGCAGCACCTCGTCGCAGCTCTCGTCCCAGTACCAGGACTTGCGCAGGCGCCAGCCGTCGATGATGTCGCCGACCAGAAACAGGCGCTCGCAACTGACGCGGCGCAGGAAGTCGATCAGGAAGTCGCTGCGGCAGCCGCGCGTGCCGAGATGCACATCCGAAATGAAGACGCTGCGATAATGGGTGCGCATGGTCGCGCCGGGGGTCATACTGTTCATTGACGCGCCCAGCACATAGAGCAGTTGCCGAATCGCGCACGTGAAGTTTGCATGACTTGCCCCTGATCTCGCGTGCGGCGAGAATATAATCCGGATGACGCAGAATGGTCACTTAAATGACATGCAGGCCGGTCAGTCTGGCGCTTTAGCCAGCGTGGAGCCTCCGAGTCGTGATGGCACAGCGCCTGTCCATCGCGGTGCGGCGCGGCGGATGCTGATCGTGTTCAACCCGACCGCCGGGCGACGGCGGGCGGCGCGGCTGTGGCGGGTGCTCGACGTGATGTCGGCCAACGGCATGCGGCTGGAACTGGCCGAGACCCGTTATGCCGGCCACGCCACCGTGCTGGCGCGCGAGGCCGCCGCGAGCGGCGCCGATCTGGTGGTGGCGGCCGGCGGCGACGGCACCATCGCCGAGGTCGCCAACGGCATCAACGGCTCGTTCTGCCGGCTCGGCGTGATCCCGCTCGGCACCGCCAACGTGATGGCGCACGAACTCGAGCTCTCGTTCGTGCCGCGCGACGTGGCGGCGGCGCTCGCCTTCGGGCGCACGCGCATGATCTGGCCCGGCATTGCGCGCGGGCCGGCGGGGGAACGGGTGTTCGTGCAGATGCTGGGCGCCGGGTTCGACGCGCAGGTGGTGCAGCAACTGCCGCTGGCGCTGAAGCGCAGGCTCGGCCGCTTCGCCTATGTGGTGCAGTCGCTGCGCGAGGCGGCGCGCTACCGCTTCTCCCCGATCCGCCTGAGCCTGGACGGGGTGGCGTGCCAGGCGGGCAGCGTCATCGTCAGCAAGGGGCATTTTTATGGCGGGCGCTATCTGCTGGCGCCGGGCACCTCGCCGGCCACGCGCGGCTTCACGGTGGCGCTGTTCGAGCGGTCCGGCCCGCTGGCGGCGCTGCTCTACGGCGCGGCGCTGCCGCTCGACCTGCTGCCGCGGATGCCTGGGCTGCGGCTGCTGCATGCCGACGAGGTGGCGATCCAGAGTCCGCACGTGCCCGCGCAGACCGACGGCGACGCCGCCGGCTTCGCGCCGCTGCTGGTGTGCGACGCGCCGAGCGCGATCCGCGTCGTGGTCGGCGCGTAGCCCCTCAGGCCGCAGCGCGATGCGGCCGGAGCCACGCGCAGCCCTGTTCGACGCGCTTGCGCAGCGCGCCGACGCGCCCGATGCCGGCGAGCCGCCGGTCGAGAAAGGCGAGCGTCGCGGCGTCATCCTCGCTCATGTCGCGCAGCCAGTAGAGCAGCGTCGCGGCGTAGATCGCGGCCAGCGTCGCGCGCTTGGTGTACCAGGAAAAATCGGCCGCGGTGTCGCCGGCAACGTGCCAGATGGCATCGACGGTGCGTGCGGTGCAGCGCGCGGCGGCGGCGGCGTTGCGCGGCAGCGCCAGCACCGCCAGCGCGCGGCGGATCGCCTCGCGGTGCGCCCGGTGGTGCGCCAGCCGCCAGGCCAGCAGCGTGCGCACCCGCCCGCCCGTGCGCAGTGCCGCGAACTCGGGTGTGGCGGCTTCCGCCTCCATGCGCCGGTCGGTGAGGTCGATGAACGCCTCCACCAGTTCCGCCGCGCCGCCGGGGAACAGCAGCTCGGCGTCCTGCGGATCGGCCCCGAGGTCGGCGAGCGCGCCGCGCAGCGCCGCACGGGTCCAGCCTTGCGCCGGCACGCGGGCCAGCATGGCATCGATGGCGGCGTCGCGGTCGGGCGAGCGTTCCGGGGGGGCGATCATCGTGGCGTCTCCTGCTGCCGCTCCATCGCGCGCGCCAGTTCCTCGGTGAAACCGAACAGCGAGAGGTCGGTCATGCGCATCGGATAGAGAATGCCGTCGAGATGGTCGTATTCGTGCTGCACGACGCCGGCATGAAAGCCGGTGGCCTCGCGACCGAACGCGCGGCCGTCGGCATCGACGCCGTGGTAGCGGATGCGTGAGAACCGCGGCACCGCGCCGCGCAGGCCGGGGATGGAGAGGCAGCCTTCCCAGCGCAGTTCCTGCGTCTCGCCGAGCGGTTCCACGACCGGGTTGATGAGCACGGTGGTCGCCAGGGGCGGGTCGTCGGCGTCGCCGCTGCTGCGCTCGGCCGGCACGCGGAACAGGAACAGGCGCAGCGGCACGTGGACCTGCGGCGCCGCCAGCCCGGCGCCGCCGGCGTCCTCCATCGTCTCGATCATGTCGGCGATCAGCCGCTGGATGTCCGGCGCGGTCGGGTCGGGCACCGGATCGGCCCGCCGGGTGAGCACCGGATGGCCCATGCGGGCGATCTTCAGGATAGCCATGCCGGTTCCCTTCCTCGGCTGGACGCAGGAGAGATTGGCCCGCGGGAAAGGCTTTTGCGAGGCCCCGGCGGCGTGCTATACGGCCCGCCTCCCGGAGCGGGGCGCCGCTGCGGGCCGTTGGTGCGTGCCCCGAATGGACGGGGTGCCGAGCGAAAGGAGCAGGCGGCCAAGTGCAAGTTATCGTCCGTGACAACAACGTCGATCAGGCGCTGAAGGCGCTCAAGAAGAAGATGCAGCGGGAGGGGATCTTCCGCGAGATGAAGCTCCGCCGGCACTACGAGAAGCCCTCGGAGCGCCGCGCCCGCGAGGCCGCCGAGGCGGTCCGCCGCGCCCGCAAGATGGAGCGCAAGCGGCTGGAGCGCGAGGGGTTCTGACCCCTCCCGGCTGACCCCGCGCAGGGGTCGCTGTTATCGTTGCTTTATCGGAACATAAACCCCGCGCGCAAGCGCCGGGACGTCAGGCCCGAACCAGGGGCGGGCCGCAGGCGCGGGGCGGGTGTCGTGCGCTCGGCGCGGTGCGCGACGGCGGCGCGCGGCCGGCCGGTGGCTCGGCCGGCAGGAATTGAGCAGCTGCCGGCTCGGCCGGGGGGCGTGGCGGCGGCGGCAGGCGGACCCCCAGCATCCGGCAGAGCGGGCGGAGCAGGCGGCGCATCTGCGGGGCCGCGTCGAGCAGCGCCGCCGCCTCCGGCTCCGCCAGCAGGCAGCGCAGTTGCGAGGCGTATCCCCCAGCCTCGCAGGGTACCAGCGGCAGCAGCCAAGCGGGGGCGTGCGGCAGGACCAGCGGGACGCGGCGCCGGGGCGCTGCCGGGCGGCGGGGCGGCCGGCGGGCGGGGTAGCGCCGGTGCCGCCCGGCCGCGATGCGCGCGGCGAGCGCCACGACCTGCGCGGCGATGCTGCGCAGCCGCATCCAGATCAGGACGACCAGCGGCCCCGCCAGCCGGTCCCGGCCGGCGCCGCGCGCGGCGACGGCCCGGCACAGGCCGTCGATGATGCCGGCGAAGCGTTCGGCTTGGGTGCGGGGCGGCATGACAGTCTTGCTAACACGGGAGGGCGGGGGCTGGGCAAGCGCGATCCTGCCCGCACCCCGGCGGCCGCGATCCGCGCGCGCGGGCTACCCGGAGGTCAGCTTCTGGCCCCGTGCGCGCCGATGAAGCCGGCGAAGGCGGCAAGCTGCTGGCGGATGAAGTCCCGCGTCGGTGCGTCGGTGATCTGGCCGGTGCCCTGGTCGATCCGCTGCGCGCAGTTGCCGATGAAGATTTCCGGCTTGTTCAGGACCAGCGCATCGAGGAACACCATCGAGCGGCGCAGGTCGTACTGCACCCGCCCGCCGCCGAGCGGCCCCGGCGAGGCGGTCCGGCGCGAGGCCCGGCAGCGCCTGCATCACCATGCGGTTGTACGAGGCTTTGCGCAGACTGCCGCAAATGCCGACGACGGTGAGCGTGCGATCGGCCATGCGGTCCTCTCGGGCGGCGTTTCCAATGGCGGCGCAGCCTAACCGCGCACGCGCGGCGCGGGCAAACCGGGACTGTGGGTCGTGTCGCAGTTTGAATGCCGGGGTGGGGTGGATTTCTGCCTGTCCGCTAACCGGCGGAGCGCGCCCGAAACAGGAAACCTGCAAAACAGCCGCGGATCATGTAGGGTGGGCTTCAGCCCACCGACGCAAGCCGATCGAACGCGGCCCCGACACGTGACATCTCATTCGCCGATCGCTCGGCGCCGCCGATTGCCGGCGTGCTGTCGTCGGACCGCAAAGCAAGGCCGCCGAGTCGATGCCTGATTACCGTCGCCACCGCGTCGAAGGCGGAACCTACTTCTTCACGGTCAATCTGCGTGATCGGCGCTCCGATCTGCTGGTCGCGGAGATCGACGCGCTCCGCAGCGCCGTTCGCGCCGCGCGGGCGCGCCATCCATTCGATATCGATGCCTGGGTGGTGCTGCCGGATCACATGCACTGCCTGTGGACGCTGCCGCCCGATGACTTCGATTTTCCGCTCCGGTGGCGGACGATCAAGGCGCTGTTCTCGCGATCCGTCCCACCGGCGGAAGATCGGCGCGCATCCCTGGTCCGCAAACGCGAAGCCGGCGTCTGGCAGCGCCGGTATTGGGAGCACACGATCCGCGACGACCGGGACTACGCCGTCCACATGGATTACATCCATTTCAATCCGGTGAAGCACGGGCTTGCGGCCCGCCCGGCCGACTGGCCGTTTTCGAGCTTCGCCAGATGCGTCGCGCGCGGGTTGTATCCGATCGATTGGGCGACCGAGGGTCCCGGATTGGCCGACACCGGCGAGCGGTTGTGACTTGCGACGGTGGGCTGAAGCGTTGGGGTGGACGGCCCCCGCGGCATCATGTGCCAAGGTTCGCTGTCGAAGCTGAACATAGGAGCCGTCCATGTCGGAGCTTACGCGCGTTGCGATCGATACGTCCAAGTCCGTCTTCACGCTGCACGGGGTGGATGCCGCGGGTCGCGCGGTTTTGCGTCGCAATTTCCGCCGCCATCAGTTCGAGGCGTTCTTCGAGAGGCAGCCTGCTGTTGAAGTGGTGCTGGAAGCGTGCGGCGGGTCGCACCATTGGGGGCGATGGCTTGCGCGGCTGGGCCATCGGGTGCGGCTGATCCCGCCGCAATACGTCAAGCCGTTCGTCAAGCGCGGCAAGAACGACAGGAATGATGCCGAGGCGATCTGCGTGGCCGCGTCCCAGCCCTCGATCGGCGAGGTGCCGGTCAAAACGGCCGAGGCGCAGGCCCAGGCGATGCTGCTGTCGGCGCGCGAGTTGCTGGTGCGCCAGCGCACCCAACTGGTCAACGCGCTGCGCGGCCATGCCACCGAACTCGGCCTGGTGGCCCCCGTCGGCGACAAGGGCCTGACCTGCTTGCGTGGCGAGATCGCCACCGCCGCCGACGAACTGGTGCCACGGGCGGCCAAGCAGGCGCTGACGCTGCTGGGACAAGAGATCGACCGCATCGAGGCGAGGTTGTCCGAAATCGACGTCAAACTGAAGCGGCAGTTCGCGGCCAACCCGCTCTGCCGCGGGCTCGCCGCGATACCGGGCATCGGACCGATCACCGCCTTGAACCTCGCGCTGCGGGTCGACCCGGGGCAATTCAAGTCCGGCCGGCATTTCGCCGCCTGGCTCGGCCTGGTGCCGCGCGAGCGATCCACCGGCGGCAAGCAGCGGCTGGGCGGGATCAGCCGCGCCGGCAACGAGCGGCTGCGGCAATTGCTCGTCGTGGGCGCCACCGCGGTGATCCAGCACGCCAGACCGGATCGCCCGGGCGTCTCGCCCTGGCTTGTGGAATTGCTCAAGCGCCGCCCGCGCAAGCTCGCCGCGGTCGCCTGGGCCAACAAGATGGCCCGCATCGTGTGGGCCATGATGACGAGCGGTGAGGCATATCGGCCCGCCAAGGCCGCCTGACCCTCGTCATGTCGCCGAAGGTGTAAGAGGCGCAAGGGAAGAGATGCTGATCGGTCGATCCGACGATCCACGAACCCCGTGTAGGGTGGAGGCCGACAAGGCCGCTATTGCGTTTGGGGGTGGATCGCGGAACCCATCTGGGCCAGCGGCCGCGTGCCGCACCAAACAGGCCGGACACACGACCGCAATCGCACCGCATCAGAAAATCTTCCCCCACAGCCCCTTGCACCAGGGGGGCCGTCCACACACCCACCCTACGGGCTGACCCGCATGGTCTCCGGCGCCAGCCCCGGCAGCGCCTGCATCACCATGCGGTTGTACGAGGCTTTGCGCAGACTGCCGCAGATGCTGACGACGGTGAGCGTGCGATCGGCCATGCGGTCCTCTCAGGCGGCGTTTCCACGGGCGGCGCAGCCTAGCGACACAAGCGCTGTGCCGGCAAACCGGGCCTTTGGGTCGTGGCGCAGTTGGGTGGATGTCCGCTGGTCTGGTTGCGGGCAAGAATGCGTCGAGATCGGACCGCCAGCTCAGCCGGATGTGGTGGGAATCGGAATGGGAGTTTAAACCGGCGCGGTAGGGAATTTTGTGTCTTTCTCGTAACCGTCAGAACTCAATTTGGACCTCTCGACGCGGGCCGTTCTTGCTGCGATAACAGCACAAAATGGGGCACCAACGATGCTAAATCGCATTTTTCGAGAAAAATGATGGCACAATCTGCGACGCTTAGCTTGCACACGATCGACTATCCCTTCGAGACGCTGGCCCAACGCGCCAAGTCAGTTCCTCCGAAGTTGATACTAGATCCTGAATTTCAGCGGAAATACAAATGGGACAAGGATGGCTGGGGCAGAGCGTCAAAGTTCATCGAATCGTGTTTGATGAGGATCACGCTTCCGTCCTGCTATTTCGCTGAGAACGACCCAGAGGGCGCATTTAGTTATCGACGGGGTGCAGCGCATCACGACGATTATTCGCTTCATGGACGATGAGTTTGCCCTCAACTTCAACCCGAGACACGACCAGCCGTTGGCCGTCAGCCCAGCGTCGCCTCGATCAGCGCGGCCACGTCATTGCCGCCCCGCGCCCGCAGCGCGGCGATGACGCTCCTGCGGTCAGCGATGCTGCGGTTCTGCGTCATCTTCCACTGCGCCTCGATCCGCTGCGAGCGGATGCGGAAGGCGCGGATGCCGCGCATCATCCCGGCCATGTAGTCGGCCGGCAGCCCTCGGCCGAGAACGCATCGTCGTGCGCCCCGAGGCGCGCGCAGCATCGCGCGCATCGCGGCGTCGTCGGTCATCGGCTCCAGCGCGCCGTGGACATGGACCGCGGCGTAATCCCAGGTCGGCACCGCCGGCTGCGTCATGTACCAGCTTGGCGAGATGTAGGCGTGCGGGCCGCCGAAGATCGCGAGCGCGGCGGCGCCGGCGGCGATCTGCGCGCATTGCGGGTTGCCGGCGGCGAGATGGCCCTCCAGCAGCAGCCCATCGCCCGCGCGCGCCACCGTGAACGGGATCGGCGAGGCATCCAGCCCGCCGGCCGCCGTCACCAGCAGCCCGAACGGATGCGCCGCGATCAGCGCCGGCGATGCGGTCGAGGTCAGGCTCGGCGAAGACCGGGCGATGGTACATGGCCTCACTCCAGCTCCGGCATCGGGAAGGGCTGCGCCACCTCCAGCGTGCGCGCCGCGCGCAGCACCAGGTCGTCGCGATACAGCGCGGCGGCGAGCTGCACCGAGCGCGGCAGGCCGTTCGCGGTGAAGCCCATCGGCACCGCGATCGCCGGCTGGCGCGTCAGGTTGAACGCGAAAGTCCACGGCGCCCATTCGCTCCACAACGCCTGCACCGGGTCGGTCAGCGGCGCGTCGGCGAGCGGCGCCGCGGTCGGCACGGTGGGGCAGAGCACAAGATCGTAGGCCTGGTGGAAGCGCGCCATCGCGTGCGCCGCCGCGATGCGCATCGCCTCGCCGTCGAGGAACTCGATCGCCGACAGGCCGCCGGCTACCCGCGCCACCTCCAGCAGCCCGGGGTCGAGCATGTGCCGCCGGGCCTCCGGGAAGGAGTGGACCAGCCGCGCCAGCGCCACGCCCCAGATGCGGCCGAAAATCTCGCGGGTGTCGGGCAGGCCGGGATCGGCTTCCTCCACCTCGGCGCCGGCCTCCATCAGCATGCGGGCCGCGTCCTCGACCGCGGCGATGCCTTCCCAATCGACCGGCGCCTCGAATCCCGGCCGGCGCAGCACGGCGACGCGCAGCTCCGCCACGCCGTCCTCGATGCCGTCGCGCCAGTCGCGCCGATCGTCCGGCAGCGCGTAGGGGTCGCGCAGGTCGAAGCGCGCCATCGCGGAAAACATCAGCGCCGCGTCGCGCACGCTGCGCGTGATCGGGCCGAGCGACGCGACATGGCCGAACGCGCCGAGCGGCCATTGCGGCACGCGGCCGAAGGTCGGCTTCAGCCCGACCACGCCCGACCACGCGGCGGGGATGCGGATCGAGCCGCCGGCATCGGTGCCGATATGCAGCGGCCCGAACCCCGCCGCCGCCGCCGCGCCCGCGCCGGAGGACGAGCCGCCCGGCGTGTGCGCCGGGTTCCACGGGTTGCGCGTGATGCCGTGCAACGGGCAGTCGCCGGGCGATTTCCAGCCGAACTCCGTGGTGGTGGTCTTGCCGATCACCACCGCGCCTTCCGCCTTCAGCCCGGCCACGCTCGGCGCATCCTCGGCGGCGGGCGCCGCGTCGGTCAGGCGCGAGCCGCGGCGGGTCGGATGGCCGGCGAGATCGACCAGGTCCTTCACCGTCACCGGCACGCCGTCGAGCAGGCCGAGCGGGCGGCCGATGCGCCAGCGCGCCTCGCTCTCGCCGGCGGCGGCCAGCGCCTGCGGGGCCATCACGGCGAAGGCGTTGACCGAGGGGTTGAGGCGGGCGACGCGCTCGGTTACCGCCTGCAGCGCCTCGATCGGGCTGAGGCTGCGGCGGGCGTAGTGGCCGAGCAGTTCCTCGGCGGTCATCAGGGCAGGGTCGGTCGCGGGCATGGCGAATTCCGGGCGGCGATCAGGCGCGCAGCATGGCCAAGCCGGCGCGCCGAGGAAACCCCTGCATAGCAGACCGCCGTCGCCGCACCGAACGATACGCAGGCGGCGGCTTGTCGAACCGACAGCGCCGCGGCGTGTTGCAGGGAGGTCAACCATGCCGGTCACGGCCGGGGGAGCACGCACCATGCCAAAACACGACGCCGGCGCCGCCGGCCAGTTCCGCATCGGCGACGCGATCACCGTCAACCGTCTCGGTTTCGGCGCCATGCGCCTCACCGGCGACGGCATCTGGGGGCCGCCGAAGGACATCGAGGCGGCGCGGCGCACGCTCGCCGCCGTGCCGACGCTCGGGATCAACCTGATCGACACCGCCGACAGCTACGGCCCGTTCGTCAGCGAGGAGCTGATCCGCGAGGTGCTGCACCCCTATCAGGGGCTGACCATCGCGACCAAGGGCGGGCTGACGCGGCACGGGCCGGACATCTGGCTGCCGCTCGGCCGCCCGGAATACCTGCGGCAATGCGTGCTGATGAGCCTGCGCCGGCTCCGCCTGGAGCGCATCGACCTGTGGCAGCTCCATCGCATCGACCCGCAAGTGCCGCGCGAGGAGCAGTTCGACGTGATGGCGGACATGCAGCGCGAGGGGCTGATCCGCCATCTCGGCCTGAGCGAGGTGAGCGTGGAGGAGATCGAGGCGGCGGGGCGGCATTTCCGCGTGGTCACGGTGCAGAACCAGTACAACCTCGTGGACCGCAAGAGCGAGGCGGTGCTGGCGCATTGCGAGCGCCACGGCATCGGCTTCATCCCCTGGGCGCCGCTGGCCTCCGGCGCGCTGGCGCGGCCCGGCTCGGCGCTGAGCGAGATCGCGGGGCGGCTGCACATGGCGCCGGGGCAGGTGGCGCTCGCCTGGGTGCTGCAGCGCTCGCCGGTGATGCTGCCGATCCCCGGCACCGGGCATCCCGACCATCTGGCGCAGAACGTCGAGGCCGCCGGCGTGCGGCTGAGCGAGCCGGATTTTCGCGCCCTCGACGAGCAGGGGCGGCGCGCCTCCGACGCGCCGCACCGGGCGGCGTAGGGCGGCGCGGCCCCAGGAGAGGGCCGGTCCCTTGCGGGACCGACCCCGCGCCTATCGCCGACGCAGAATGATCTTGACCTTGACGGTCAGGATCACCACGGTAGCCGGCAGGAGCCAGCGATGGTATCGCATCGTTGTCTCCTGGGTTAGGCACCGGCCAGGACCATCCTGGCCGGTTTTTCTTTGTAAATCGGCCGCTACAGTCCAGCCAGCTTCATGACCGCGGCAGGATCATCCGTCGCGCGTCGCCGCCACGAAGCGCTGCGTCGCCTCGTCCAGCACGCGCGGTCGGCGTGACGGCGGCTGGTGGATGTAGAGCGCGCGCTTGTCCGCGCCGACCGCCGCACCACCGCGCGCCAACTCGTAGCGGACCGGCAGCGCATGATCGGCCATCTGCTGCTTGGCGTTGAACACCGAGTTGAACTTCCACAGCGAGGTGACGAAATTCGTCTGCCCGCGCAGCAGCCGCCTGGCCGCCACGCCCATCGCCCCGCGCACCGTCGCCCAGCCGAGATGCTTGCGGCTGAGCACCTGCTGGGTCTGCACCAGTTCGGCGTAGAACTCGGCCAGCGGCAGCGTGGTCGGCAGCACCGCATGCTGGATGTCGAACAGCCGGTAGTCGCGTGTCGTGAGCTGCGCCTCCTGTTGCGGCCAGATCTCCGTGCCTGGATAGGGCGTGGTCACGCTGATGTTGACCATCTCGGGAATTTCCATGCACCAGGCGCGCAATGTCGCGAATCGGTCGCGGTCCCAGGACGGGTCGGCGATGATGTTGAGTGCGACGTTCACGCCGAGCGAGCGGGCGAATTCGAGCGCCGCGAAACTGTCGTCCAGCGACACGCGCTTGCGGAACAGTTTTAATCGCTCCGCGTCGATCGCCTCCAGGCCGAGGAACATGTAGGTCAGGCCGAGGTCGCGCCAGCGGCGGAACACGTCCCGGTTGCGCAGCAGCACGTCGGCGCGCGTCTCCAGATAGTACCTGCTTGCGTATGCCGCGCCGCTCGATCGCGTCCGCGATCGCCATGCCGTGCTTTTCGTGCACGAACGCCACGTCATCGACGATGAACACGCCGGGTTCGCGCAGCCGCGCCAGCTCCTCGGCGACCACCTCGGGATCGGCGATGCGGTAGGTGCGGCCGTAAAACGTCCAGGCGCTGCAGAACGTGCAGTCCCACGGGCAGCCGCGCGCGAACTCGATGGAGGCGCAGGGGTCGAGCGCGCCGATGAAGTATCTGCGGCGGTGGCGCACCAGGTCGCGCGCCGGGCGGATCGTGTCCAGGCTTTCGACAAAGCGCGGCGGCGGGCCTTCGCCCTCGGCGGTGACGGCGCCGGCCACGCGGGTGGCCGTGCCGTCGCGCGCGGCGGCGAGCAGATCGGCGACGGTGGCTTCGCCTTCGCCCTTGAGCACGCAGTCGATCGCGCCCTCGGCGTGCGCCAGGATGTCGCGGGCGATGAAGGAGACGCTGTGGCCGCCGACGAAGATGAAGCAGTCCGGCCACCGCGCGCGGGTGGCGCGCGCCAGGTCGATGATCTCCGGCACGTTGGCGAGGTAGTTGCCCGAGAAGCACACGGCGTCCGGCCGCCAGCGGCGCAGCAGCCGGAAATAGGCGGCGTGCCGATCGACCTGCAGGTCGATCAGCCGCACCGCATGGCCGGCGGCGCGCGCCGCCGCCGCGACCAGCTCCAGCCCCAGCGGTTCCAGGCGCAGGAACACGCGCGTGTACATCAGCGGACTCGGGTGGACGCACAGCAGTTTCATGCGGCGGCGCTCGCGCTGAAGTGGCATCGCGACTTACGTTAGCCTGCGCATCGTGTTCCGCGGTACAGCAATTCGTGCGCGCCGGGGACAACCCCGCTGCCGCCGGGGCGTTCGGCGCAGGGCGGACCCCGCTGGACGGACCATGCGGGCGGCCGAGGAGGGTCCCGGCGATGCGCGCACTCGTCTATCACGGCAAGCAGGACATACGCTGCGACCGGGTTCCCGACCCGAAAATCGAGCATCCTCGCGATGCCGTGATCCGCGTCACCAGCTGCGCGATCTGCGGCTCCGACCTGCATCTCTATGACGGCTTCATGCCTGGCATGATGAACGGCGACGTGCTCGGCCACGAGTTCATGGGCGAGGTGGTCGAGGTCGGATCGGAGAACCGCAAGTTGCAGATCGGCGACCGCGTGGTCGTGCCGTTCACCATCATCTGCGGCGAATGCGAGCAGTGCCGGCGCGGCAATTTCTCCGTCTGCGAACGGACAAATCGGAACAGCCACATCGCCGACACGGTGTTCGGCCACACCACCGCGGGGCTGTTCGGCTACACGCAGCTGACCGGCGGATATGCGGGCGGACAGGCGGAATATGTGCGCGTACCGTATGCCGATGTCGCGCCGGTCAAAGTGCCGGCCAACCTCAGCGACGAACAGGTGTTGTTCCTGGGCGACATTTTCCCGACCGGCTGGCAGGCGGCGGCGCAGTGCGAGATCGAGCCAACCGACACGGTGGCGATCTGGGGCGCCGGCCCGGTCGGCCAGTTCGCCATCCGCAGCGCGATCCTGCTCGGCGCGAAGCAGGTGGTGTCGATCGACCGGCTGGAGGAGCGGCTGAGCATGTCGCGCGCCGCCGGCGCCATCACCGTCAACTTCGAGCAGGAAAGCGTGATCGGGCGGCTGAACGACCTGACCGACGGCAAAGGGCCGGAGAAGTGCATCGACGCCGTGGGCCTGGAAGCGCACGCGAGTGCCACGCTCAATTCCATGTATGACCGCGCCAAGCAGGCGCTGATGCTGGAGACCGACCGGCCGCATGTGCTGCGCGAGATGATCTATGTCTGCCGCCCGGCCGGCACGCTGTCGATCCCCGGCGTGTATGGCGGGCTGGTGGACAAGATTCCGTTCGGCGCGCTGATGAACAAGGGGCTGACGGTGCGCACCGGGCAGACGCACGTGAACCGCTGGACCGACGATTTGTTGCGCCGCATCGAGGAAGGCGAGATCGACCCGTCCTTCGTCGTCACGCACCGCGCGCGGCTGGAGGACGGTCCGGCGATGTACAAGACCTTTCGCGACAAGCGCGACGGCTGCGTGAAAGTGGTCCTGAAACCGTAAGGGAGTCGGAGATGAGCAAGAGTGTTTCGGTGCGGCGCGGGCGGCTGACGCAGGGCGGCGACACGGTGGCACGCGATCTCGGCTGGTTCAGCATCGGGCTGGGGCTTGCGGAATTGATCGGGCCGCGCTCGGTCGCGGGCATGGTGGGCATGCGCGGCAGTGCGCCGGTCATGCCGCTCTATGGCCTGCGCGAATTGGCAACGGGGATCGGCATTCTGCTCGCCGACGACCCGACGCCGTGGGTTTGGGGGCGGGTCGGCGGCGATGCGCTGGATCTCGCCACGCTCGGCGTCGGCATGATCGGCCGCCGGCGGCGCGGCAGCGCGGCGCTGGCGTTCCTGGCAGTGGCCGGCGTGACGGCGCTGGACGTGCTGTGCGCGCAAAGTTTGCAGGCACGGCAGCGTCCGCGCAGGGACGGACGGTTCGACTACAGCGATCGGCGTGGGATGCGCGGTCCGGCGGAGCCTGGGGCCGCGAAGGATGCAGCATCGCCGCAGGCGATGCTGTCGCAGGCGCGGACGTGAGATCCGGCCGAGCGGGGCAAGGATCTCGCGATCGGCCAGCCGCTGGCAGGGCGGTAAAACCCGCCATCGCGCGCGCGGCAGACGCGGCGGGTTTCACCCGCCCTACTTGCTGGCAAGTACGTGGCGCGTGCGTCGGGGCCGGTCAAGTCAGCCGGGCAGCATTGCCTGTGCGCACGCATCCAGAATCGCGTCGGTGTCCAGCCCGTATTCGCGATACAGGTCGGGAATGTCCCCGCTCTGCCCGAACCGGTCCGGCCCGAGCGGCACCACGCGCTGCCCGCGCACGCTGCCGAGCCAGGCATGCGCCGCCGGATGCCCGTCCAGCACCGTCACCAGCGTCGCATCCGGCGCCAACGGCGCCAGGATCGTCTCGACATGGCCGCGCGCCGCGCGCTCGCCCGCGCGGCGCGCGCGCAGCGCCGCCAGCCAGCCGGCGTGCAGCCGGTCGGGACTGGTGATCGCGAGCAGGCCGGCGCCCGGCTCCTCCTCGCGGACCAGCGCGAACGCGGCCTCCGCCTCCGGCGCCACCGGCCCCTGATAGGCGAGCGCGAACCGCGCGCCCGGCGATGGCGGCACCGCCCAGTGCGCGCCGTCGATCACCGCCTTCGCATCCAGCGCGCGCGCCGGTTGCTCGATCTGCCGTGTCGAAAGCCGCAGCCATACCGCCGAGCCGTCCTCGGCCTGCATGTGCGCGAAGGCGTGGCGCAGCAGGATCGCCAGTTCATCCACGTGCGCCGGTTCGTAGGCCGCCAGCCGGTCGGCGGCAATGCCGATCAGAGGTGTGTTGACGCTCTGGTGCTGCCCGCCCTCCGGCGCCAGCGTCAGCCCAGACGGTGTGGAGACCAGCAGGAAGCGCGCGTCCTGGTAGCAGGCATAGATCAGCGCATCAAGGCCGCGATTGACGAACGGGTCGTACACGGTGCCGACCGGCAGCACCCGCGCGCCGTGCAGCGCGTGCGACAAGCCCGCAGCCCCCAGCAGCAGAAACAGATTCTGCTCGGCGATGCCGAGTTCGATGTGCTGGCCCTGCGGCGTCATGCCCCAGCGTTGCGCGCTGGCGAGCTTCGCATCGCGAAACACGTCGTTGCGCGTGTGCCGGTCGAACACGCCGCGCCGGTTCACCCACGGCCCGAGATTGGTCGAGACCGTCACATCGGGGCTCATGGTCACGACATGCGCCGCCAGCTCGCGCAACTCGCCCTGCCCGCGCCCGATCTCGGCGAGAATGTCGCCGAACCCCGATTGCGTGGACATTTTGCGGCCCGCCGCCTTCGGCGCCGGCAGCGCCGCCGGCACGTTCACCACCGGCGCGGTCAGCAAACGTCCCGCGGGCGTCAGCGTCTTTGCGAACGGCACCGAGTCGATGAATGCCTGCAATTCCGCCGCACTCGCGTCCAGTCCCTCGAAACGATCCCATTCATGGCCCGGCCGGACGTGCATGGCGGCGCGGAACAGCTCCATCTGTTCCGTCGTCATCAGCCCGGCGTGGTTGTCCTTGTGGCCGGCGAAGGGCAGGCCCATGCCCTTGATCGTGTAGGCGATGAAACACGTCGGCTGGTCGCCCTGCGCCGCAGCCTCGTGCAGCGTGTCGATGATGGCCGCGATGTCGTGGCCGCCGAGATTGGTCATCAACGCCGCGAGTTCGTCGTCCGGCAGCGGATCGAGGATGGCGCGCACCGAACGCGACCGGCCGAGATCGGCCAGCACCGCCTGCCGCCACGCCGCCCCGCCCTGAAACGTCAGCGCCGAATACAGGCTGTTCGGGCAATCGTCGATCCAGCGCCGCAGCGCCTCGCCGCCGTCGCGCGCGAACGCGGCCTCCAGCTTGCGGCCGTATTTCATCGTCACGACGTTCCAGCCCATGTCGCGGAACAGGCCCTCGATGCGGCCGAACAGCCGGTCCGGTATCACGCTGTCGAGGCTCTGGCGGTTGTAGTCGACGATCCACCAGACGTTGCGGACGTCGTGTTTCCAGCCTTCCAGCAGCGCCTCGTAGATGTTGCCCTCGTCGAGTTCGGCGTCGCCGGCGATGGCGATGTGCCGCCCGGCCGGCAATTCCTGCGGTGCGAGATGGTGCAGCCGCACGTAGTCGGCCACCAGCGCGGAGAAACTCGTCATGGCGACGCCGAGGCCGACCGAGCCGGTGGAGAAATCCACCTCCGGCCCGTCCTTGCTGCGGCTCGGGTAGGATTGCGCGCCGCCGAACTGCCGCAGCCCCGCCATTTTTTCCGTCGTCTGCCGGCCGAACAGGGCGTTGACGGCGTGGAACACGGGGCTCGCGTGCGGCTTGACCGCGACGCGGTCCTGCGGGCGCAGCACGTCGAAGTAGAGCGCCGCCATGATCGAGATGACGGAAGCGCAGGACGCCTGATGTCCGCCCACCTTCAGCCCGTCGCGGTTCGGGCGGATGTGGTTGGCGTGGTGGATCATCCAGGCGGAGAGCCAGAGCAGCTTGCGCTCGATGTCCCGCAGCAGCACCGCGCGACGCTCGACGCCGAGCTGCGGCAGCGTCACGGCGAGAGGTGCGTTCATGGCGTTTCCCTCAGCCACTGCCGCAAAGGCGTCGCCATCGTTCAAAACGCGACTCGCTCATACGGAAGCTCCTCGATCGGCGAGAAATCCTCGTCGAGCGGCGGCAATGACGCGAGCACCGCAAGCAGGGATTTCCGCACCGTCGGTTCGATCAGCAGCCGCCCGTCTTCCTTGCGCATCATCGCCTCGTCGCCCGGCAACTCGAATTCGCGGGGAATTCGCACGACCCGGCTGCGTCCGTTCCGGAACAGCTTGACCCGACGTTCGGGATACATCGCGACTCCCCTTCAGCCTATGCCGCAGCATAGGCCGTGTCCCGACCCGGTCAATGCGTACCCAGGCCCGTCCCCTACGCCCACCCGCGCACCAGCCGCCGCACCTGCGTGGCCGCGTTGCGCTTGCCCTCGCCAGCGTAGTCCTCGTGATACGCCTCGATCTTCGCCGGATCATACAGGTAGTTCGCCATGATCCCGGCGCTCTCCTTGATCCCTCTCTCGGAGGTGTCGGCGAGCGGCACCACGCGCTCCAGCCGCGCGCCGTTCGAGAGATGAAAATGCGCCACCGGGTCGAGCGCGCGCTCGCGCCGGCTCTCGATCAGCAGGTAGCGTGCGCACAGCCGCAGCAGCACCGGCTCGGCGGCGCGGCGCATCGCCGCGTCGCGCCACCAGCCGCGCACGCCCAGGATCGAGGCCAGCGCCGCCGCGCCGGTCTCCGGTGCCGGCCCCTCCGGCGGGGCGGCCATGCGCAGCGCCGAGGCTTCCTCCTCGCTCAGCAGCTCGCCCGGCGCCGCCAGCCGCGCGTCCAGCCAGCGGCGGAAGCCCGGCACCGGCGACAGGGTGGCGAAGCTGCGGAGGTTGCGCAATTCGCCCGACAGCACATCGACCACGCGCTTGATGAGCAAATTGCCGAAGCTGATGCCGGAGAGCCCGCGCTGACAGTTGCTGATGGAATAGAAGATCGCGGTGTCGGCCGCGCGCACGTCCATCAGCGGCGCCTTCGGGTCGAGCAGGCGCTGCACGCTGTCGGCCAGCCCCTGCTCCAGCGCCACCTCGACGAAGATCAGCGGCTCGGCCGGCATGCGCGGATGGAAGAAGGCATAGCAGCGGCGATCGGAATCCAGCCGGTTCTTCAGGTCGCGCCAGGACCGCACGCCATGCACCGCCTCGTAGCCGGCGAGCTTTTCCAGCAGCGCCGCCGGGCTGTTCCAGTCGATCGCGCGCAGGTCGAGGAAGCTCACGTCGAACCAGCTTGCGAGCAGCGCTTGCAGGTCGCTCTCCAGCGCCTGCAGCAGCGCCTCGCCGTCCATCATCGCGCGCAGTTCGGCGCGCAGATCGACCAGGAACTTCATGCCGTCCGGGATCGCGGTGAACTGCGTCAGCAGCCGCGCCCGCGGCGCTTCCAGCACCCGGCGCAGCCGCGCTTTCGCGCCGGCCCGCGCCGCCGGGTCGGCCGCCGCGCGCACCTCTTCGTAGGCCGCGGCGACCGCGTCCGGGTCGGAATCGAAGCCGGCGAGCGTGTCGAGGAAGGCGCGCCGCCCGGCCGGGTCCAGCGTCAGATAGGCCTGGGCGAGTTTGGCGGCGCGGTTGCGCGCGCTGACTTCGCCGCCGCGGCCGGCGAGGCTCGCCTGCATCTGTGCCGCGATGCTGTCGTCCTCCTCGCGTGCGACACCTTGCGCCATGTCGCGCCACACGCCGGCGATGCGACGCAGCGCGCGGTCGAACAGGCGGGCGGGCACGGCGGCGTCACTCATGTCGATGCGTCCTTGAAGGCGAGCGGCAGCGCCGGGGCGAGGTCCTCGGCGATCAGGTGCGGGCCGGCATGCACGGCGGCGCGGCCGTGCAGCCAGGCGCCGGCGCAGGCGGCGTGCCAGGGCGCCATGCCCTGCGCCAGCAGCGCCGCGATCAGCCCGGCCAGCGTGTCGCCGGCGCCGGCGGTGGCGAGCCAGGGCGGCGCCGACGCATTGATCGCGGCGCGCCCGTCGGGGGCGGCGATGATGGTATCGGCGCCCTTCAGCAGCACCACCGCGCCCGTCACCGCCGCGGCGCGCCGGGCGGCGGCGAGCCGATCGGTGCCCGGCGCGCCGAACACGCGGGCAAACTCGCCTGCGTGCGGGGTCAGCACGGCGGCGCCGCGCAAAAACTCCGGCGCGCCGGCGCAGGCGGCGAGCGCGTCGGCATCGACCACCACCGCCCGCCCCGACGCGAGCAGTTGCGGCAGCGCCGCGCGCGCCGCTTCCAGGCCGAGGCCGGGGCCGCACACCCAGGCGTTGCGCCGCGCATCCTGCAACAGTTCGGCGAGCGGCCGGCCATCGACGATCGTGCCTGGCTCGCCGGCGCGGTAGATGTCGCCGCCTGCGTCGGCCGCGATCGTCACCATGCCGGCGCCTGCCCGCCGCGCCGCCACTGCCGCGAGCCGCGCCGCCCCGGTCATGGTCGCCCCGCCCAGCACGGTGACGTGCCCGCGCGAATATTTGTAGCCCGCCGGCGCCGGCACCGGCAGGTGCCAGAGCGACGGCAGGTTGTGGAACGTCCGCGGCGCGGCGGCATCCAGCGCCGCGTCCGGGATGCCGATATCGGCCAGCACCGTCTCGCCGCACAGCGTCCGGCCGGGCAGCAGCAGATGCCCCGGCTTGCGGCGGAAGAACGTCACGGTCAGCACCGCCTGCGGCGCGGAGCCGCGCACCTGGCCGGTGGCGCCGTCCAGCCCGCTCGGCACATCGACGGCCACGATCCGCGCGGCGGCCCGCAGCACGTCCGCCACGTCGCCGGCCACGTCGCGCGCCAGGCCGGCGCCGAACACCGCGTCGATCACCAGCGCCGCGCGCGCCGCCTCGGTTGCCGCGAAGGGCACCGTCGGCCCGTGCCAGCGCGAAGCCGCCGCCGCGGCCTCGCCCTGCGGCGGCGCCAGCGCGGCGACCGCGACCGGCCAGCCCGCCAGCTGCAAGTGGCGCGCGGTCACCAAACCGTCGCCGCCGTTGTTGCCGGGCCCGCACAGCACCAGCGTGCGGCAGGGCGCAAATCGCGCCCGCACCGCCCGCGCCACCGCCCGCCCGGCGTTCTCCATCAGCCACGCCACCGGCCGCCCCAGTGCGACCGCGGCACGATCCGCCGCCGCCATCTCGGCGGGCGTCAGCAGTTCGCTTGGGACGGGCGCGGGCACGCGGCAAATCTAGGGCGCGTCGCCACCCGGCGCGAGAGCGATCGGCACCGCTCCTGGACGCTTGAGGTCCGGGACGCTTGAGGCTTGGCGCGACGCGGCGGCGGGCGTGTAGGATCGTCGCATGGCGGTGGTCATCACGGTGGCGCAGCAGAAGGGCGGGGCCGGAAAAACCACGCTGGCGGCCAACCTCGCCGCCGCGCTGGCGCCGCGCCGGCGCGTCGGACTGCTCGACATCGACCCGCAGCACAGCCTCGCCCGCTGGCACGCGCTGCGCGCCGCGCACAACGGGGCGGCCCCGGTGGCGCTGTCGGATGTCTCCGGCTGGCGGCTCGCCAACGAACTCGACCGCATGCGCCGCGACCATGACGTGCTGATCGTGGACAGCCCGCCGCAGATCGACACCGACGCGCGGCTCGCGGTGCGCGGCGCCGACCTCGTGCTGGTGCCGCTGCAGCCCAGCCCGCCCGATCTCTGGGCCGCCGAGGGCACGCTCGCGCTCGCCGCCGCCGAGCGGCGGCCGGCGCGGCTGGTGCTGAACCGCGTGCCCGCTGCGGGGCGGCTGCGCAGCACGGTGGAGGCGGAGATCGCGCGCCGCAGCCTGCCGCGGCTGACGGCCACGCTGGGCAACCGTGCCGGCATCGCCGCCTCGTTCGCGCGCGGGCTTGGCATCACCGAGACCGCGCCAAGATCGGTGGCGGCGGCGGAGATGCTGGCGCTGCTGGCGGAAATCGAAAGGATCCTCGGATGATCGTTCGTGGCGTGTTGCTGGCGCTGCACCTGCTGGGCGCGATGGCCTGGGTCGGCGGCATGGCGTTCGCGCTGCTGGTGCTGCGCCCCGCGCTCACGATGCTGGAGCCGCCGCAGCGTCTCGCGCTGCACCGCGAAGTGTTCCGGCGTTTCTTCCGGCTCATCTGGCACGTCATGCCGCTGGTGCTGGCCACCGGCTACGCGATGATTTTCGCGGTGTTCGGCGGCTTCGCGCGCGTGAACTGGGCGATCAACGTCATGCACCTGCTGGGGCTGCTGATGACGGCGGTTTTTATCTATGTCGTGTTCGTGCCCTGGCGCGCCATGCAGGCAGCGCCGTCGCCGGCAGCGGCCGAGCGCATCCGCCGGCTGGTGATGGTGAACCTGCTGCTCGGCGCGCTGACGCTGATCGTCGCCGCCTGGGCGGCGTGAGGCGTCGGTCGGCAAAAGCCTCTGTCCTCATCGGCATGTCCGCTTGCGTCCCATGCTCCTTCCCTGCGCATCCGGCGGCCATTCCGGAGTTCAAAGCGGCAACAGATCGGCGAACCGGCCGGCATCGACGGTGAAGCAATTGCGGCCACGCGGCCTGTCGCGCGCCGTCAGCCGGCCGAACAGTTCCGAATAGCCGACACCGGCGTGCGCCGCGATGTCCCAGAAGAACGGGTCCGGGAAATCGCCGGGCGAGAGCACCAGGACCTGCGCACCGGCTGCGCAGAACATCAGGTTGGTCAGCGCCGCCCCCTTCACGCCCACAATGCAGGCGGCCGAACGGAACAGCGCTGCCTGCGCCGGCAGATCCAGCTGCTCCGGTTGCACGACCTCGTAGCCGACCGCGCACGCAATTGCCGCGAGGTCCGCCTCGTTTGCCAGCCGTCTCGCTGGATGCGCGCCGCGCGAGACGAACAGGCGCCGCGAGGCCGCCGGCGTCCGCAGCGCGTCGCGCAGCACCAGCGCGCGCAGCGCGGCGAGACCTTCCGGCCGTTTGAACAAAGGAGGGATATGGACGGGAGCGGCATAGATCAACTCACTCACACGCCACACTTCATTATCGGAGTGCTCCAGCACGGGTATTCCAGGCGCTAAGATGGCAAGCGACTGCGCAATCGCGCGACGCAAAGCGTCGCCTTCTGCCTTTCCTACAATAATCTGCCAACCGTCCGACAATGGCATGCTCGCGGCCAGGGCGAGGATGGCGGCACTGTCAACAAGCCAATGACCGTAGTTGCGCCACCACGGCCGCTTCAGCAGCAGGGCACGGCCGTCAACTCGATGTACCCGGCCCGATCCGAGCTGCAACATGCCGCTGGAAGTTTGCTCGAACCCGTCAGGAAGTTGACCGAGTGCAAGAAATTCCAGCACGCTGTCCTTAACGAGAAGGTCATCGCGTGTGAGAACACTGCCTTGCCCCGCGACACACCCGTCCTGGAGTACCACCATGTGCAACGGACCGTAGGTTTGAACCGTGTTTGCGACGGTGTTTCGCATGGTTTCGTGCAAGTCTTCATCCAGCGCCGTGGTGTCGATTGCGCGCGGCGCAGGCCGTGAGTAACTCCCCGACTCCAGAAGCGTCTCCACGCTGCGTACTCCCGCGCCGTTGCCGGCGCGGACCATGAATGCGTCGGAAATCAGATCAGCGAGGGTGACATGTTTGATTGTGCTGCCCTGCATCATAGGTGACCGGTGCTATTTCGTCTCCCGCCGCCAGATATACAGCCCCGCCGCCGTCAGCACCGCGATGCCGGCGAAACTCCACGCGTCCGGCATCTCGCCCCACAGCAGCGCGCCGAGGATCGTCGCATGCACGATGGCGCCGTATTCGAACGGCGCCACCGCCGTCGCCTCGCCGCCGCGATAGGCCTCCGTCATCAGCCATTGCGCCGCCGCGGTGACGAGGCCGGCGGCGAGCAGCAGCGCCGCGTCGCGCGGCGAGGGCGCCACCCACACCGGCACCGCCAGCACCAGCGCAATCGCCAGGCTGCCGAGGCTGTACCACAGCACGATGGTGGCGGCGCGCTCGCCGGCGCCGCCGAGCTTGCGGATGGTGACGGTGGTGATCGCCCAGGTGAACACGCCGGCCAGCATCAGCGCCACCACGCCGAGCGGCATGTCGGCGCTGGCATCGCGCCACGGCCGCACGATCAGCAGCACGCCGACCAGGCCGAGCAGCACCGCCAGCCCCCGCCGCCAGCCGACGCGCTCGCCCAGCAGCGGCACCGAGAGCACCGTGAGGAACAGCGGCATGGCGAAGTTGAGCGAGGTCACGGTCGCCAGCGGCAGCCGCAGATAGCCGAGATACGACGTGATCATGCCGAAGAAGCCGAGCACCGTGCGCACGGCATGGCCGAGCGGATGGCGCGTGCGCAGCGCCCCGAGCAGCCCGCCGCTGCCGCGCCCGAGCAACGCGGCCATCACCAGCACGATCACGGCGCTGCGGAACACCACCATCTCGGTGAGCGGGATGTTCGAGCGCCCTGTCGCCTTGATCAGCGCCGCGGCGACCGCGAAGCAGAACCCCTCGCCGAGCACGCACAGGATGGCGCGCCGCCGCGCGGCGGAGGCGGAGGGGAGCGCCGGGAGCGCGGCGAGGGACGTTGCCATGCCGGCAGAGTAGAGCAGATCGGGCGCGTCGGCACGCGGGCGCGCCTAATTCGGCCAGCTCCCGCGCGGCCAGTCGCGGACGGTGTGGATGACGCGCAGGATCACCACCCGCTCGCCGCCGCCGTCGGGCGATGCAGCGAGCGCGTAGGCGATGATATAGGGGCGTCCGACCACCGGCTTTTCGAACGTTCCGGCGACGCGTCCCGGACGACCGATCGCCGCCGTTCCCAGCCGCTCGGCCGCCTCACCGCTCCTTCGACTCGGCGGCCGCGATCGTCGCTTCCAGTATCTCCATGGCGTCCTCGTGCGGCACGATCCGGCCGGCCACCATGTCGTCCAGCCCGCGTCGCACGCTCTCCACGATCGCCGCCTCCTGCGTCACATAGGCCGCGATCGCCTCGGCCGCGAGCGCCGATGCAGGCCGGCGAGTTGTCTCGGCGAGCCGGCCGAGCCTGTCCCTCACCTCGGCCGGCAATTCGACGGTCAATATGGACGTGGCTGGCATCCGGTCCCTCCGGTCCATCGCTGCGGGCAATGAGCATGCCACGCGCGGGCCGCCGCTGCCAGCAGCGCCGGCCCCGTTACGCGGGCGTCAGCGCCAGCCGCGCTTCCACCACCGTCTCGTCGTCCGGCGCGCGGTGCAGCGCGAAGCCGAGATGGCGCACGAAGCCCAGCATCGGCGCGTTGTCGGCCAGCACCAGCCCGACGATCTCGGCAATGCCCTGCGCCCGCCCCCAGTCGATCAGGCGCCGCAGCAGATGCGCCGCCAGCCCCTGCCCCTTGGCGTCCGGCTGCACCACGATCGCGAACTCCGCTTCACTCTCGTCCGCCTCCTGCACCAGCCGCGCGACGCCGACGGTCTCGCCGGTCGCCTCGCGCACCGCGATGAAGGCGATCTCGCGGTCGTAGTCCACCTGCGTCAGCCGCACGATCTGCTCGGGCGGCAACTCCCGCAGCGCGGTGAAGAAGCGGAAGCGCACGTCCTGCGGCGGCAGCCGCGCAAAAAACGCCGTGTGCGCCGCCGCGTCCTCCGGGCGGATCGGACGGATCAGGAAACGCTCGCGCCTTGCGGTGAAATGCGCCGCGAGTTCGGTCGGGTAGGGCGCGATCGCCGGCAGTTTTCGCGCCGCCCCCGCCGCGTGCAGCCGCAGCGTCGCGCCGGCGGCGACCGCGCGCTCGGTCCCGACGCGCAGCGGATCGAGCGCAAGGCCCGCGATGTCGGAAAAATCCACGACCAGCTGGCTGACGCGCACCAGCAGGTCGGCCACCCGCGCGCGCGTCGCCGCATTCTCGTCCAGCACGCGCGCGGCGAGCGCCTGCGCCAGGGTCAGGTTGAGCGGCGGCAGATCGAGCGCCACCGCGGCCCCGCAGCCGAGCGCAATGGTCGGGCCGAACACCGCGTCCTCGTCCATCCGCACCCACATCGTCCGCCCCGGCCCGTCCGCCGCCGCCCCGGCGGCGATGCCGTAGGCGCCGAGCACCGCAAACGCCTCCGCCGCGGTCAGCGCGACGCGTCCCTCGGCGCGCGCGGCGGCCAGGGTCGCGGCGACGGCGGCGCGGTCGGGCGCGATGTCCAGCACCGTCGAGGCCGGCAGTTCGCGCGCAGCGGCGCGGCCGCGGCGGTCGCGCACCAGATGCAGGAAGCCGCGCACCGCCTGCTCCGGCGTCGCGAACACCGGCACGCCCGCCTCGGCGAGAAGCGCGCGGTGCGCCGCCCCCGTGGTCTCGCCCATCGCCGCCACCAGCAGCGGCCCGCGCGCCGCCTTGGCCGCTTCGGCGAGCGCCGCCATCGCGGCGGCGTCGTCCGGCCCGGTCGGCGCATGCACCACCAGCACCCCCGCCACCTCCGGCGCGGCGGCGAGCAGCGCGGCGGCCTCGGCCAGCCGGGCCGGCGCCTCGCTGCCGGCATAGACCAGGTCGGTCGCTTCCCGCCCGTCCGGCCGATGCAGCAGCGGCGACGGCAGCGCCCGCTGCAGCGCCGCGCGGGTTTCCGGCGCCAGGGTGGCCAGCGTCAGCCCCTCGCGCAGCACCGCGTCGGCGGCGAGCCAAGCCGGGCCGACGGCGTTGGTCGCGATCGCCAGCGCCTCGCCGCGCAGCTTTTTGGCGCGCGTCAGCGTCTCGGCGGCGGCGAGCAGCTCGGCGAGCGTGGTCACGGCCAGCACGCCGCTGCGGTGCAGCCCGGCCTGCAGCGCCGCATCGGCCGCCCCGGTCGGGTCGAGCAGCCGCCCGCCCGGCCGGATCGCCACCACCGGCCGCAGCCGCGCCGCTGCCCGCGCCGCCGAGAGGAACCGCCGCGCATCCTTGATCCGTCGCAGGTCGAGCAGGATCGCGTCGGTGCCCGGATCGCGGGAGAGCCAGTCCAGCACCGCCGCGAAGCCGAGATCGGCGTTGCCGCCGATGCCGACGATGTGGCTGAAGCCGACGCCGTTCGGCTCCGCCCAGTCGAGCACCGCGCGGCACAGCGACGCCGACTGCGACACCAGCGCGAGCCGCCCCGCCAGCGGCTTCAGGTGGCCGCGGCTGGCGTTCAGCCCGATCCCCGGCACCGCGAGGCCGAACGAGCCGGGGCCGAGCGCGCGCACGCCGGTCTGGCGCGCCAGCGCGCCGATATCCTCCGCCATGCCCGCCACCACCGCCGCCCGCGTGCCGAGCCGGCCGAGCGCCGCGAAGGCCGGCCCGACCGCCGCGCCGTCGAGACAGACCAGCGCCAGGTCGGGCGCGGCCGGCAGCGCCGCCACCGCGGCGGCGTCCTCGGCGGTCAGGATGGCGCCGCCAAACCCGCCTTCGCGCAGATTGGCCAGCACCTGCCGCCCCGCAGCGGTCGCGGCACCGAGCACGGCCACGCTGGCCGGACGGAACAGCCGCTCGGGGCGGAAACGGCCGGACAGGGCGACTTGCGGCACCGGCATGGTGCGGCGCAGCATACACCCCCGGGCGGCGGCTGCGCTATCCGGATGCGAGGGCGGCGAGGGCGCCGGCGCGATGTTGCCGCTGGGGCGGGAGCAGCGGCGGGCGGGCGAGCAGGGCACGCACCGCATCGGGTGGCATCGGCCGGCTGAGCAGAAAACCCTGGACCTCGGTGCAGCGTTCGGCGCCGATCACGGCGAGCTGTTCCTCGGTCTCGACGCCCTCGGCGGTGGTGGCGATGCCGAGCGCGCGGCAGAGATCGACGATGGCGCGGATGATCGCGCGCGACCCGGCGCCGCCGGACAGTTCGCGGATGAAGAACTGGTCGATCTTGACCTTGTCGAACGGGAATTTCCGCAGGTAGCTCAGCGACGAGTAGCCGGTGCCGAAATCGTCCATCGACACTTTCACGCCGAGCCGCTTGATCTGCTCCAGCACCGCGATGGTGGTTTCCCAGTCGGCGATCAGCGCCGATTCGGTGATCTCCAGCTCCAGCCGTTCCGGGGCGAGGCCGGACCTGCGCAGCGCCAAACGGACCGCGTCATACAGCCCGGCGTTGCGGAACTGGATGGCGGAGAGGTTGACCGCGACCTTCAGTGCGCCCGGCCAGCCCGCCGCCTCGGTGCAGGCGCGGTGCAGCACCCACTCGCCGATCGGCACGATCAGGCCGGTGTCCTCGGCGCACGGGATGAAATCGGCCGGCGAGATGCAGCCGCGCTCGGGATGGTGCCAGCGCAGCAGCGCTTCCAGGCCGGTGATGCGGCCGCTCTGCACGGCAACCAGCGGCTGATAGACCAGCGCGAACTGTTCGGCCGAAAGCGCGTGGCGCAGTTCCAGCTCCAGCGTGCGGCGGCGCTGCGCGTCGGCGTCCATGCGCGGCTCGAAGGTGCGGAACCGCCCACGGCCCTCGGCTTTCGCGCAGTAGAGGGCGAGGTCGGCGTTGCGCAGCAGCAGGTCGGGGTCGCTGCCGTCCTGCGGCGCGCAGGCGATGCCGACGCTGGCGCCGACGATGATGCGATGGCCGTCGATGCCGTACGGCTCGCTGAGGTCGCGGATCAGCCGGGCGGCCAGCAGCACCGCGTCGCCCGGCATTTCGCTGCTGCTCTGCACGATCGCGAACTCGTCGCCGCCGAGGCGCGCGAGGATATCGACGGAGGGCAGATGCCGGCCGAGCCGCCCGGCGACGGCCTGCAGCAGCCGGTCGCCGACCGGGTGCCCGAGCGTGTCGTTCACGTCCTTGAAGCGGTCGAGATCGACGCAGAGCACCGCGCAGTGCCGATCGCCGGCGGCCTCCGCCAGCGCCTGGTCCAGCCGCTGGCGCAGCCGGCTGCGGTTGGGCAGGCCGGTGAGCGCGTCGTGGTGCGCCATGTGCGCCAGCCGCTGTTCGATCTGGCGGCGTTCGGTCACGTCCTCGTGGGTCGCGACATAGCCGCCGTCCGCCATCGGCTGGTGGCGGATCGCGACCATGCGGCCGTTGTTCAGCTCGAAGATGGCGCCGGTCGGGCTGGACATGGTCGCGTCGTCCTGGCCGATGCGGATGTATTCCTGGATGGTCAGCCGCGGCGCGGCGCCGACCGCGGCGCGCAGGGCGAGGATCTCGTCCAGCGTCATGCCGGGCCGGATCTGCTCGCTGCGCAGGCCGTACATCTCGGCATAGCGGCGGTTGCTGATCACCAGCCGGCGATGGCCGTCGAACAGGCAGAGGCCCTGCGAGATGTTCTCCACGGCGGTGCGGTAGCGCCGGTTTTCGAGCAGCAACTCGGCCAGCAGCGGCTCCGCGTCGGGGCGCTGCGCAACTGGCGCGAAATCATTGCATTTCATCAATCGAGGCGACCGTGGACGCATGGGGATGAGTTTCACCTGTCCGCTCGCCCAGCATCGGCGGCAAGTGCTAATGCTTTGCTTCGAGGCTGCCGGGCGGCTGCGCGACAATTCCTTGGCGGCGGCGAGTCGGACGCTTTCCGGAATTTTCCGTTATCCCTTGCGATCCGGGAAGCGCCGGCGGACCCGCGCGCAAGTCCGCCGCCGGCGCAATCGCCAACCAAGGAGCGGGCACGATGGTCGCGGACGTCCTGAAGCCGGCACTGCGCATGGCGCTGCGCCTGCACGAGATCGGCGACGCCAGCCCGTACCAGCTCTGCTTCGCCGGCAAGGGCAAAAGCGGCGCCAGCTTCGGCTTCATGCAGGGCGACATGGCGGCGGGCCAGCCGGTGGTGCGGCAGACCTTCCGCGCCGCGCTCGCGACTGGCGGCATTGCCGCAGCCACGATCGCCGCTCTGGCGCGGCGACTCTCCGTGCCGCTGATGGCCTGTCCGCTCGCGCCCGCCGAGCGGGACGAGGTCAACGCCGCGCTGCTCGCCGGACGCGCGCTGGTCGATGCGATGGACGAGCGGATCATCGGCGCCGTCTATGCCGCGCTCGACGACTGCACCGCGCGGGCCGACGCGGCCGACCGCACGATCGCGCCGAAGGCCCTGATCTACATGGCGCTGTGGATCAACATGACCGGCCCGCCCACGAGCTTGCTGGTCTGGCTCGGCGGCGGCGCGCCGGTGCTGCGGCGCCCGGTGCCGCCGGCCGCTGCCACGGTGGACGGGCCGGCGATGGAGGCCTATCTCGCCGCCACCGACTATTTTGTCGAAAATCCGCTGAACCTGTCGCACATGATGCAATGCGCCGCCGCCGGCGCCGCATTGCTGGGAGGTGCGCCATGAGCGTCAACACTGCCCCGCTGACTCAACCCGAGATCGCGCAATGGTTCGACACGCCGGGCGAGGTCGCGCCCAACACGTTCGAGATCGCGCTGGTGCTCGGCGGCACCGTCTCGGCCGGCGCCTATACCGCGGGCGCGCTCGACTTCCTCATCGAGGCGCTCGACGCCTGGACGGAGGCGCGCGATGCTGCCGGCGCGCCGCCGGTGCCGCGCCACGGCGTCGTGCTCCGCCTGATCGCCGGCGCGTCGGGCGGCGGGGTCAACGCCGCGATCGCCGCGCGCGCGCTTGCCTACGATTTTCCGCATGTCGCCCGCGCGACGTCGCTGGCCAGCGCCGCCGGCAACCCGTTCTACGACACCTGGATCAACCGGCTGGCGCTGGCCGGCATGCTGCAGACCGACGACCTCGACGCGGCGGGCGCCGCGGCCGTCTCGCTGCTGAACGGCAATGCGATCGACGATGCCGCCGCCAGCCTGATCGCCTTCCAGACCGCCACGCCCCGATCGCGACCGTATCTTGCAAAGCCCTTGCGGCTGATCCTGACGCTGACCAACCTCAACGGCATCGCCTACCGCATCGGCGGGTTCGGCCAGGTGCGGCTGCCGGACGGCAGCATGGCCGATCTGCACGAGAGCTACGTCGGTCACGGCGATCATGCGTGCTTCGCCGTCGTCTATCCCGGCGGCGTCCTCGATGCGCCCCGTCCGGACGAGCTTGTGCTCGGCTTCGACAACGCACGGCTGCCGCAGGCGATCGACTGGCCGGGCTTCGGCCAGTTCGCCATGGCGACCGCCGCCTTCCCGATCGGCTTCCCGCCGCGCAAGCTGTCGCGCCCGCTGGAGCATTACCGCTATCGCGTTGTCGCGGTGCCGGGAGATACCGACCCGAAGGCGGTGCAATGGCTGCCGCTGGTGCCCGACTGGGCGGCGATCCAGGACTGGGCCGGCGGCGGATTGCCGGACGACTACCAGTTCCTGGCGGTCGATGGCGGCGCCACCGACAACCAGCCGATCGAGTTGGCGCGCACCGCCCTGGCCGGCATCAGCGGGCGCAATCCGCGCGACGGCATGAAGGCGAATCGCGGCGTCGTGCTGATCGACCCATTCGCCGGCGCCGCGGCAATGGCGCCGCCGCTGACCATTGCGCTGCCCGATCTGGCCGAGTCGCTGGTCGGCGCGATGATCCAGCAGACCCGCTACGACACGCGGGACCTGCTGCTGGCGGCCCATCCCGACGTGTACAGCCGTTTCATGGTCACCGCCTTGCGCGCCAGCAGCGTCGGCGATCCGGCGCTCGCGACCGCGGGTATGGGCGCGTTCATCGGCTTTGCGTGCGATGCGTTCCGTCGCCACGACTACCTGCTCGGGCGCAAGAACTGCCAGGATTTCCTGCGCAGCCAGTTCGTGCTGCCGAAGGCCAGCCCGGTGTTCGGCGGCGGTTGTCTCGCCGGCGTGCCGCTCGACGACTATATCGTCACGGACGCGACCGGATCGTATCTGCCGATCATCCCGCTGGTCGGGTCGGCGCGGGTGCCGGAGACGACGGACCCGTGGCCGACGGGGGCGCTCGATCCGTCCGTCTATCGCGACGCGATCGAGGTGCGCTTCGCCCGGCTGATGGAAAAGGCGCTCGCCGCCGGCCCGCTCTCCAGCGTCCTCACCTGGCTTGCGGCGAAGGTTGGCGAGGGCAAGGTCGCCGACACGGCGATCGCCGCCATGCAGAGCGCACTGAAGCAGTGGCAGCTCGCGTAAGCTGCCACGGTCTGATGCGGTTCCCGGCTGCCCCTCCCTCTCCACCCTTTTGGGACGGGGAGGGAGCAGGCATAGGTCGTGTCAGCCCATGTATTCGATCACGTACAGCCCCGCGCTGAAATCCGTGCAGTAGCAGAGCCCGTTGCGATCGACGAACACGTCGGCCGAGTGCAGCACCAGCGGGCGGTTCGGCCGCGGATCGACCAGTTTTGCCGGCGCCGGCGGCACGCAGGCGGCGACTTCCACGGGACGGAACTTGTCGCGGATGTCGAACACGCGCAGGCCGGCATTCTGCCAGGTGGCGAAGATCCGCTCCTCGCTGTGAAAGCCGTTCGGCCGGTTCTCATAGACGTTGTGCGGCCCGAAATGGCCGCCGACCGCGACATAGTCGCGCTCCGCCGGCTCGGGGAAGGTGGCGATGCTGATCGGGTTCGACTTCACCCGGTTGTCGAACACCCAGATCGGCTTCTCGCCGTCCTCCTTGTTGTCGAGCACGGCTTCATCGACCACGATCAGCAGGTCGCGGCCGGGCAGCGGCAGCGCGTTGTGCGTGCCGCCGCCGAACGGCGGCGCCCACATCTTGTGCGTGATCAGTTTCGGATGCGCCCGGTCGGCGACATCGACCACCGCCAGACAGGCGTCGCGCCAGCTGCAATAGGCGATGTCGTCATGCACGATCGCATGGTGCAGGCCGTAGCGGCCGTATTCGCTCGGCCAGTTCGGCGTCTCGCCGGCGGCAAGGTTCATGCCCGGCAGCCAGAACTTTCCGGCGAGCACCGGCTTGGCCGGGTCCGCCATGTCGATGGTGACGAGGATGTAGTCGGAGAACCCGTCGAGCAGCGCCGAGCCGTACGCCCAGCGCCCGCCGACATACCACAGCCGGTGCAGCCCGCCGCCCTCGACCGGCATGAAGCCGATCTGGCGCGGCGCCTCCGGCTTGCTCACGTCATAGACCGCCATGCCCGCCGACCAGTTGCGCTGCTGCGGCGCCTCGGCGTGAAAACTGCCTTTGCCCTTGTAGTAGTTCTTTTCGTCCGCGAGCTCCGCCTGGGCGAACATGTCCTTGGCGTGGACCACCAGCAGCAGGTCGTCGTGCTGCTGCAGGTGCAGCGTCCAGGTGTTCGCCGGTGCCGCGATGTGCGAGACCGGCCGCGGCGCTTTCGGGTCGCGCACATCGACGACGGAAAAGCCCTTGGAGAAGATGTGGCCGATATAGGCGTAGCCCTTGTGGACCATGATCTGCACGCCGTCGGCGCGGCCGCCGCCCTGGTCGGTATGGCCGACGATGCGCATGTTCTTCGCGTAGGCCGGCGTCATGATGTCCGCCATGTCGGTCTCTCCCTCGGATGATTGATGTCGCTGGCTCAGGGTAGCACTTTGCGGCGGCGGAATTCCGCGAACATGCGCAAAAACATCGCTTCGCTGTCCGCCGCCTCGGCAAATCCCGCCTGCCGCAGCCTGGTGGTTGACGAGATCACGTCATAGCCGCAGTTGAAGATGAAGTCGCCGAAACCCCAGGCGGCGATGGTGTCGTAGGCGTACGGATGCAGCCCGTGCCGCTGCACGATGCGCTGCCAGACCGGCGCCTTGTCCGCCATGAAACGCGCCAGCGGCAGCGGCAGCGGCGTCGCCAGTTCCATGCCGAAATCGCGCGCGAACGCGGGAAACAACTGCTCCCAGCGGAACAGGTCGCCGTTGGTGACGTTGAACGCCGCGCCGCCCGGCGCCGCGGTCGCGGCGAATTCCGAAGCGCGCGCCAGCAGCCCCGCATCGGTCACCTGCGCCAGCGCCCGGTACGCGGCGGCCGAGCCGGGAAAGCGCAAGGGCACGCCAAGCTCCTTGCAGATCGCCGCGTACACGGCGATGACCAGCGCGAGGTTCATCGGGTTGCCGACAGCGAAGCCGCACACCACGTCCGGCCGCAGCGCCACAAAATCCCAGCGCTGATGGGCGGCGAAGCCGCGCAGCCAGTCCTCCTGGTCGTAATAGAAGTTCGGCGGCAGATGGCGCGGATCGTCCTCCTTCGCCGGCGTCTTGAACGGGCCGAGATGCACGCCGTAGTATTTTACGCCTTCGTACAGCACCAGCCGGCGCAGGTCGGGAATGTCCTTCGCGCTCTCGGCCAGCGTTTGCAGCATGCCGAGATTGGCCGCGGTCTGCGCGGTTTCGTTGGCGTGCTGCTGGTAGGCGGCGTAGAAGATGTGCGTGACGCGGCCGATGCGCGCCAGCGTCGCGCGCGTGGCGGCGGCGTCCTGCAGATCGACCTGCTCGTAGCGGGCGTGCGTGGCGAAATCCGGCGCACGCCGCGACAGCGCCACCACGTCCCAGCCGTCGCGCGCGACGAAATGCTCGACCAGCGCACGACCGATCACGCCCAGTCCGCCGGCCACCAGGGCCACGTTGCTGTCGGCCATACGCTTCTCCCCCCAAATGCCGGCGATCAGGAAGCGGCGGCCCGCTCCAGGCTGGTTGCGAGGTCGCCATAACCGACGAACCGCCGCTCGAACCCCAGCGCCAACCGCGACGCTGCCGCCCGCGCCGCCGCCGTCAGCGCCGCGTCCTCGGTCTGGGCGAGGAATACGACGGTCTCGTAGTGGCCGAAATAGGCGTCACGCAACTCAGGGTGGCGGTCCAGGCCCAGCCCTTCCCAGACCAGCGTGTCGAAATGGCGGGCCAGGAAATCGGTCAGGAAGAAGCAGCGCATGTCGGCCTCCCCCCGCGCGGCGAATTCTGCAACGCCGCTGAAGAAAGCGTAGCAATGCGGCCCCGGCAGCCGGGTTGCGCCGAATTCTGCAACCACCTTGTCCAATTCGCCGCCGGTGCCGCAATCGCCGTAGCCGACCAGGATGCGGTCGTATCGTCCCGCGCGTTCGGCCAACGCCGCGCGCAGCGCCGGGGCGATGCGGGCGGGGCGGTTGTGCAGCGTCGCCGGCAGGCAGTGCAGATCGACGCTGGGGAACCGCTCCGGCGGC
This sequence comes from uncultured Pseudomonadota bacterium, assembly GCA_963786445.1. Classification (GTDB taxonomy): domain Bacteria; phylum Pseudomonadota; class Alphaproteobacteria; order Acetobacterales; family Acetobacteraceae; genus JAFKFJ01. The sequence goes on along the minus strand of CAWAZU010000026.1, from coordinate 27,285 downwards.
AGAAGGAAAAGAATTTCGCGCGCCAGCGCGCCGCAGGCGAGGATCAGGACGCGCGGCGCGCTCATCCCCGCCGCCGCCCGCCCGCCCGCCGCGCCAGCCCCGCCTGGGCCGGGGGCGAGGCGAGCGGGCCGATGCGCGCCACGATCTGCTCGGCGCTCGGCCGTTCGCCGCGGCGATGGCCGTCCAGCGCGCGGCGCATGGCCAGCACGTGCTCCGGCCGCGTGCCGCAGCAGCCGCCGACCACCCGCGCCCCGGCATCGACGGCGAACAGCGCGTACGCGGCCATGATCGCGGGCGTGCCGGAATAGGTGACGCCGTCGGCGCCGACCTGGGGAATTCCGCAATTTGCTTTCGCAATTACGGTTGCCTCCGGCACCGCCGCGGTCATGGCGAGCACGGAACAGAGCAGGTCGGAGGCGCCGACGCCGCAATTGCAGCCGATGCCGTGCGCGTGCGGGACGAAGCCGCCGACCGTGCCGATCATGGCGGCGGGCGTGATGCCCATCATGGTGCTGCCGGCGGTGTCGAACGAGGCGGTGAGCGTGTACGGCATGCCGACCCGCCCGGCGGCGGCGGCGGCGGCGCGCATCTCCTCGATCGCCGACATGGTCTCGATCCAGATCAGGTCGGCGCCGCCCGCCTTCAGCCCCTCGATCTGCTCGGCGAACACGTCCACGGCCTCTGCCTCGGTCAGCGCGCCGAGCGGGGCGAACAGATCGCCGGTGGGGCCGACCGAGCCGGCCACGATCACGCGCCGCTCGGCGGCATCGGCGACCGCGCGGGCGTGCTGGGCGGCCAGCCGGTTCAGCTCGACCACGCGGCCCTCGGCCTTGTGCAGCGCGAGGCGGCGGGCGCTGCCGCCGAAACTGTTGGTGAGGATGATGTCGGAGCCGGCAGCGACGAAGCCTTGATGGAGGCGGCGGATGCGGTCCGGGTGGTCGGCGTTCCACAGTTCCGGGGCGTCGCCCGAGGTCAGGCCCATGTCGAACAGGTTCGTCCCGGTGGCGCCGTCCGCCAGCAGCCACTCACGTCCGTTGGCGCGTCCGTGCAAGAACTCGTCGATCATACGAAAATCCGCAGTTTTCCGGGTGTCTAGGCTGGTTCCCGCAATCTGGTGACCATATAAAGCTTTGTCTATATGTTTTTCCGCCCCGGAGGAGCCCTCACCGCGCATGGCGCAACGCATCGTCGTGTATTGGCGTGACATTCCGACCCAGGTGATCATTCGCCAGGGCCGCACCGCGGAGAAGCGCGAGCTGCCGGAACGCTTCATCCAGGCGGTCGATCGGGCCGCCATGCGCGCCGGCGCGCGCGACTCCGACGCCTATCTGGCCGATTGGCGCCGCGGCGCGCCGGCCCCGTGCGGCGACGACCTCGCCGCCGAGGCGGAGGCCGCGCTGGCCGCGCTGCTCGCCGAATACGACGCCGCCCGGCTGGACGCGCTGGTGCGCGGCGGCGGGCGCGAGAGCGCGAAGGACGCCTGAATGGATCAGATGCCGCCACAGGACCAGCCGGAAAACGCCGCCGCGACCGCAAAAGACGCGCTGGTGCTGTTCATGCCGAGCGGGCGGCGCGGGCGCTTCCCGATCGGCATGCCGCTGCTCGATGCGGCGCGCCAGCTCGGCGTCTATGTCGAATCGGTGTGCGGCGGGCGCGGGTTGTGCGGGCGCTGCCAGGTCGAGGTGGCCGAGGGCGCCTTCGCCAAGCACGCCATCGTCAGCCGCGCCGACCATCTCGGCCCGGCCGACGAGGTGGAGGAGCCGTATCGCCGGCGCGGCGTGCTGACGCCGTTGCGGCGGCTGTCGTGTTCGGCGCGCATCCTCGGCGACCTGGTCATCGACGTGCCGGCCGAGTTCGCGGTCAACCGCCAGGTCGTGCGCAAGCGCGCCGAGACCCGCAGCATCGCGTCCGACCCGGCGACGCGGCTGGTCACCGTCAGCGTGCCGCCGCCGAACATGGAACACCCGCTCGGCGACGCCGACCGGCTGCTCGCCGCGATCGAGGCGACCGGCGAATGGCGCGGCGTGTGGGTCGACCCGCCGCTGTTCGCCACGTTGCAGCGCACGCTGCGCGCGGGAAACTGGACGGTGACGGCGGCGGTGCATCAGGACATCGCGCGCCCGCTGGTGATCGCGCTGTGGCCCGGCGTGCAGCGCGCGGCGTTCGGCGTCGCGTTCGACATCGGCTCGACCACCATCGCCGGGCACCTGGTCGATCTGACCACCGGCCGCGCCGTCGCCTCGGCCGGCACGACCAATCCGCAGATCCGCTTCGGCGAAGACCTGATGAGCCGGATTTCCTATCTGATGATGAACCCGCATGACCGCACGGCGCTGACCGACGCGGTGCGCGGCGCGATCGCGACCTTGATCTCGCGCCTGTGCGCGCAGGCGGAGGTGGCGGCGGAGGACGTGCTGGAGGCGGTGTTCGTCGGCAATCCGGTGATGCACCACCTGTTCCTCGGCATCGATCCGCAGGAACTCGGGCAGGCGCCGTTCGCGCTGGCGGTGTCCGGCGCGGTGCGCATGCCGGCGCGCGAGCTGGGGCTGGCGATCCATCCCGGCGGGCGCGTCTATGTGCTGCCGTGCATCGCCGGCCATGTCGGCGCCGACGCCGCGGCGGTGGCGCTCGCCGAAGGGCCGCAGCACCACGACGAGATCACGCTGGTGGTCGATGTCGGCACCAACGCGGAAATCCTGCTCGGCAACCGCGACCGCGTGCTGGCGGCGAGTTCGCCGACCGGCCCGGCCTTCGAGGGCGCGCAGATCACCGCCGGCCAGCGTGCGGCGCCAGGTGCCATCGAGCGCGTGCGCATCGACCCGCTGACGCTGGAGCCGCGCATCAAAGTGATCGGTGTCGATGCCTGGTCGGACGAGGCGGGGTTCGACGAAGGCGTCGAGAGCGTCGGCGTCACCGGCATCTGCGGTTCGGGGATTATCGAGGCAGTCGCAGAAATGTTCTTGGCCGGCATCGTCGGTGCCGACGGCCTGATCGACGGCGAGCTGGCGGCGCGCTCGCCGCGCATCGTCAGCGACGGGCGCGTGGCGTCGTACCGGCTGTGGGACGGCGCCGTTTCGATCGTGGTGACGCAGACCGACATCCGCGCGATCCAGCTGGCGAAGGGCGCGCTGTATGCCGGGGCGCGGCTGCTGATGGACCGGCTCGGCGTCGATCATGTCGAGCGGATCAAGCTGGCGGGCGCGTTCGGCAGCTACATCGACCCGAAATACGCGATGGTGCTGGGGCTGATCCCGGATTGCCGGCTCGACCGGGTGAGCGCGATCGGCAACGCGGCGGGTACCGGCGCACGCATGGCGCTGGCCAACCGCGAACACCGTGCCGAAGTGGAGGCGCTGGTGCGGCGGGTGGAAAAGATCGAGACGGCGCTGGAGCCGCGTTTCCAGGAGCATTTCGTGCATGCGATGGCGCTGCCGAACGGCCGCGATGCGTTCCCGCATCTGGCGGCGGCGGTGGCGCTGCCGGTGCGCAAGGATGGCGGCGAGGGGCGGCGGCGCGGGGGACGGCGGCGCGGGGGATGAGGGGACCAAAGGATTTCCCGTCGTTCCCGCGAAAGCGGAAATCCAGGTCCGTCTGCAGCGAACTTCACGGCGCGTTGCCTGGATGGCCGCCTTCGCGGGCATGACGACGCAACAGTTGAGACGGCTTTACAGATGCTCGCAGCTTCGCCGTGTACACCAAGCCGACGTTGATCTGACGGTCCTGGCCGTCCCGCTCCGACCGCTCTTCGCGCTAACCTCGGCGGCTGTCAGGGGGAGGCGGCGAAGATAAAGAGAGTCAAAATAATTTCCCGCGCATGCATAAGTCAAATACGTATTGAGTGAATCCCCCAGGCTGCTTGTCGTAGATGTCCTCTCCGTAATAGACGGCACCTACCAGACGGAGGAGCAACTTTTCGTCGTCTGCTGCTGTAAGTGGGTCCGCACCGATCGCATCGCTAGCGGATTTCCGTTCCACGTAGGCCATTGCATCCTCAATGGGCGCCCCGTGCTTCTTAAGGGACATGATGCTGACAAATTCTCCCCAATATGGAAGGCATAGGGCTTTCCGAATTCCGTAATCTGTCCACGTCAATCCGTAGTATTCAGCACGCCTCTGGTCGGGGAATGGAATAGGTCGAGCTGTTTCTGTTGGCGCGGTTGGTGAGGTTGCGGTCTGCGGGGACGGGGATGCTTTGCGTTGGCCGTCGAACGAGCCGCTCCAGACCATGATCGCTGTCACAGGATTCGCATAAAGAGCATAGCTTCCCGGATTGCCTGGAATTGGTTCCGAACATCCGGTCAGTAGCGCGACCGCCAAAACTGCGCTGGTGGACTGCCGGGCCATGTGATTGCTCCACGACGACAGACCTAAACCCCGCACCTCCGTTGCGGACCTGTCAAGGTCATTCCGACTCTCGGTTGTGCCGTGAGGGTGGGAAGCAAATCGCCGCACGGGTAATGGTGTTCCGCACGGTACCAGCATTCCTGTTCCGACGCATAACCAGTCACGCGCCCCGCCTTCACGGCTTCGCCGCATCCAGCACGTCGACCTTGACCTGACGCTGCTGCCCATTGCGCTCTACCGTCAGCGTCGCAGGGCGTAGGGCGTGGGCAGCCCGCCGCGTCGTGATCGGGAGGGTGGGCTGCGCGCCACCTGCCGCGCGAGCGCCGATCACCGATTGATCTCGATCAGCAGCACCCATGCGTTGACGCCGGCGGTGATGAAGGACAGCAGGATGTCCGCGGCCAGCAGATAGATGCCCACCCAGTCGTTGCGCCACGCCAGCGTCACGCCCGCAGCGACGACGAGCCAGACCGCGATCTGCCCTAGCATCACGACCCGCAGCGTGCCCGTGCGATACGCCTTCTCGGTGCTGCGCACGTAGCCGCGCTCGATCAACGCCAGCGCCGCCGAGAGGACCAGCGCGACGACCAGAATCTCGCCCCCGACCAGACGGGCCGGCTGCGCCGGGATGAGCGCGAGCGACGAGACGACCAGCACCAGCATCAGCAGCAGCAGCGCGTCGGCGCCGCGGTCGGCCATGCGGCCGAGAGTGAGGATGCGCGCCTGGTTGACCGAGATGCTGACAAACAACAGCCCGGCGAGTGCCGCCGCGGCGCTCAGTTCGCCGAGGAAGAAGTTGGCCCACGTGTCCATGCCGCCTCCGAGTGGTCTGGCCCCGCGCTCGTCGCCGGCGGGAAACGAAAGCGTTTCAAAGCCGCGCCGAACGGATAACATGGAAGTCACAAAAAATCCGGCGCGCTCGTCGTTCGCGCGCCCGGCAGCGTGTCACGCTCGTTCTCGGTTCCGGCATCGGCAAGGGGAGGCGTGCGTCGTGGGCGATCAGGCGACGGCCGAACAGGTGGACTGGAGCGCGAAGTTCTGCAACAGGCCGGACCTGCCCATTCATCCGGACAGCGTCGTGGCGCAGACGGCACCGGCGGACGCCACGCCGCCTGGCGCGGACTTTCATCCTACCGGCGGATCTGCGTGCGAACACGTTTCCGTGAGGGAGTCTTGACCGGCGTGCGGGAGCCTGATGGCCGGCATTTGCTGGCCGGATCGGGGGCGCCGGAAGCGGCTTCCCGCCTGCTCAACGGGAAGCCGCGCCGGTTCAGTTGCCTCCGACCGTGGCGAGCGCGGCGGCCCAGCCGGGGCCGGGGCTGGCCACGACCGTAGCGGCGGCGGTGAACAGGAACGTCAGGAGCGAGCGCATGATACGAAGCCTTCGGATGTGTGACCGGGGCGCGGACGCCTCGGTTCGTCGGCGTTCGACATCGGGTGCGCGGGGTGCCGCCGCAACGCCGCCCGGCCGCGCCCGGTGCGGTCCTGCCCCGCGCCGGGGCGGGATGGCGGGCGCCGATCATGCGCCCATGCCTATTTCCGCATCGCCCGGCGATTGACCGCGCCCGCCCCCGGCCGCACCCTCGCCGGCCACAATCGCCGCGCGAGCTTCCCATGAACGACACGACCCCGGACGCACCCCACGCCGCCGGCCGCCGCGGCGGGCGCCCCGCGCGCGGGAGCCGCCACGCCGGCGCGATCGCGCAGAAACCGTTCCGCCAGCCGCGCCGCCATTTCCCGCCGATGCAGATCGTCTCCGCCGACGAGTTGGAGGCGATCCATCGCACCTCGCTTGCCATCCTCGAAGAGATCGGCATGGATTTCCTGAACGCCGAGGCGCGCGCGCTGCTCAGGCACGCCGGCGCCGAGGTGAAGGACGACAGCCTGCGCGTGCGCTTCGACCGCGCGCTGATCGAGGAGAAAATCAAAACCGCGCCGGCCGAGTTCACGCTGCATGCGCGCAACCCGGCGCATAACGTGCAGTTCGGCGGCGACTGGGTGGCGTTCGCACAGATGGCCTCGGCGCCGAACTGCTCCGACGCCGATCGCGGCCGCCGGCCGGGCAACCAGGAGGATTTCCGCAACCTCGTCAGGCTCGGCCAGAGCTGCAACATCCTGCACCTGACCGGCGGCTATCCGGTCGAGCCGGTCGATCTGCACGCCTCGGTGCGGCATCTCGACTGCCTTGCCGACTTCGTGCGGCTGACCGACAAGGCGTTCCACGCCTATTCGCTCGGCCGTGTGCGCATCCTCGACGGCATCGAGATCGCCCGCATCGGCCGCGGCATCTCCGAGGATCGGATGACGCGCGAGCCGAGCCTGCTCAGCATCATCAACTCGTCCTCGCCGCTGCGGCTGGACGATCCGATGCTGATGGGCATGATGGAGATGTCGCGGCGCAACCAGATCATCGTGATGACGCCGTTCACGCTGGCCGGCGCGATGGCGCCGGTGACCGTCGCCGGCGCGCTGGCGCAGCAGAACGCCGAGGCGCTGGCCGGCATCGCGTTCTGCCAGATCGTGCGGCCGGGCTCGCCGGTCGTCTATGGCGGCTTCACCTCGAACGTCGATATGAAGTCGGGCGCGCCGGCGTTCGGCACGCCGGAATACATGAAGGCGCAGATCGTCGGCGGGCAGCTGGCGCGGCGCTATCGCATCCCCTACCGCACCTCGAACGTCTGTGCCGCCAACACGGTCGATGCGCAGGCGGCGTACGAGAGCGTGTTTTCCCTCTGGGGCGCGGTGATGGGCGGCGGGCATTTCGTCAAGCATGCCGCCGGCTGGCTGGAAGGCGGGCTGACCTGCAGCTTCGAGAAGACCATGGTCGATGTCGATATGCTGCAGATGGTGGCCGAGTTCCTCGAACCGCTGGTGGTCGATGAGGCGACGCTGGCGATGGAGGCGGTGCGCGACGTGGGGCCGGGCGGGCATTATTTCGGCACGCCGCACACGCAGGCGCGCTATCGCGACGCGTTCTATGCGCCGCTGATCTCGGACTGGCGCAATTTCGAGAGCTGGCAGGAGGCCGGCAGCCCGACCGCGATCGACAAGGCCAACCGGCTGTTCAAGGACGTGCTCGCCGCCTACGAACCGCCGCCGCTCGACCCGGCGATTGCCGAGGAACTCGACGCCTTCGTGGTGCGGCGCAAGGCCGAGGGCGGATTCAAGACGGATTTCTAGGCCACCGTGCCGGCCGCGTAAGCGTCTTGCCGACGCAACGTCGTCCGCTATCATTGCGGCGGCGAGGCGGCGCCGATTCCCGACGAGACCGAGATCGTCGATGCCGGCACGGTCGCGATGCCGGCGGGCGGCAGCCTGGATGCCGCGGACGTGCCGCTCGACGAGGCCGCCGCGGGCGCTGGCGTTCCGGGTGGCGATCCGCGGGCGCTACTGGCGGAACCGCGTGCAAGCACCGCCGCCGGCCTGCTAGGCTCGCCGCCAACGCGGCGGGAGGGGACGATGACCAGGATCGTCGAGGTGCGCGCCAGCGCGCATTCGCGGCCGTTCGCCGGCGACCTCGTGCGGCTGGGTCTCGGCGCCAACACCAAGCGCGACTGCGTGGTCGTGCGCATCGCCACCGACGACGGCCATGTCGGCTGGGGCGAGGCGCATCACGGCCAGAACCCGACCGCGATGGCCGAGATCGTCGAAAACGGCCTCGGCTCGCTCATCGTCGGCGCCGATGCGCTGGATTCCGAGGGCATCTGGGCGCGGCTCGCGCGCCAGCAGGTGGTGACGCACGGGCTCGGCGCCGGCAGCGTGATCGCGCTCTCCGGCATCGACATCGCGCTGTGGGACCTGAAAGGCCGCGTCATGGGTCAGCCGGTCTATCGGCTGCTCGGCGGCGCGCCGAAACGCATCCGCGCCTATGCCGGCGGGCTGTCGCTCGGCTTCAAGCATCCCGACGCGCTGGAGGCCGACGTGCGCGCGCTGGTCGCGCAGGGCTATACCGCGATCAAGCTGCGCGTCGGCGACCATCCGCGGCGCGATGCCGAGCGCGTCGGCCACATCCGCCGTGCGTTCGGCGACGAGCTCGACATCGCCGTCGATGCGGCGACGCGCTACACGCCGCTCGACCTGCCGGACGTGCTCGCCTACTGCGAGAAATACCGCGTCTGGTGGCTGGAGGAGCCATTTACGCCGGACAATCTGTCCGCCTATGCCGATCTGGCGCGGCGCACGCCGGTGCCGATCGCGGCCGGCGAGAACCACTACACCAGGCAGGCGTTCCGCGACCTGTTCACGCAAGGCTGCATCAGCATCGCCCAGGCGGATTGCACGAAAGCAGGCGGCATCAGCGAAGTCCGAAAGATCATGGAGATGGCGGCGGCGTGGCATCTGTTCGCTGCCCCGCACACCAGCCACACCGTCATCTCCGCCGCCGCCAACGTGCATCTGCTGTGCGCGCTCGCCAACGCGCTGGTGTTCGAGGCGGACGTGGCCGGCATCAATCCGTTCCGCACCGACCTGGCCGGCGACGCCTGTCGTGTCATCGACGGGCACATCGCGCCGTCCGACGCGCCGGGCCTCGGCCTGGCGATCGACCAGGCGGTGCTGGACGCGCATCCCGCCATCGCCGGCCCGTGCTACATCCCCGGCGTCTGATCGGGAAAATCTCAGGGAGGAAAAGCAATGCGGCTCGGCATGTTCATGCACCCGATCCACGATTTCCGCCGCGGCTATCACACGCTGCTGTTCGAGGATCTCGACGTGATCCGCGCCGCCGATGCGGAAGGTTTTGACGAGGTCTGGCTCGGCGAGCATTATTTTCTGCCGTCGGAGCCGTTCGCCTCGCCTTTGATGCTGTATGCGCGGCTGATCGCGGAGTGCCCGCGCATCGTCTTCGGCTCCGGCGTGCATTGCCTGCCCAACCGGCATCCGGCGGTGATCGCGGGCGAGGTCGCGCAGTTCGATCATATGGCGCGCGGGCGCTTCATGATGGGCATCGGCCCGGGCGCGGCGCCGCCCGATTACGAGGCGTTCGGCGTGCTGAACAACAACCGCATGGAGATGCTGGAAGAGAGCATCGACATGATGATCCGGCTGTGGACCGAGGACCCGCCCTACGATTTGCGCGGCAAATACTGGCAGACGGTGATCACGCAGAACGTGCTGCCCGAGCTCGGGGTGGGCAAGATGACGGTGCCGTACCAGCGCCCGCATCCGCCGATCATGCTGCCGTCGATGAGCCGCAACTCGGCGTCCTCGCGGCTGGCGGCGCGGCGCGGCTGGCACATGATCTCGGCCAATTTCGTGCCGCAGGAGGTGCTGGCCGGGCATTGGCGCGACTACTGCGCCGAGCGGCGCGCGCACGCCCTCCCGATCGAGCCGGCGAAGTGGCGCGCCGGACGCACGCTGCTGGTGACCGACACCGACGAGGAGGCGCGCGCGTACCTGAAATCGCCGGGCAACAGCCTGGAATGGTATTTCCGCTACATCATCGGGCTGACGCGGCACGGCGGCTTCGTCCACATGCTGAAGTCGCATCCCGACATGCCGGACGACGAGGTGACGCCGCAATACTGCATCGACAGCATGGTGATCGCCGGCAGTCCGCGCACGGTGGCGGAGAAGCTGGCACAATTCCGCGAGGCGACCGGGCCGTTCGAAACGCTGATCTGCTCGCACCACGACTGGGTGCCGCGCGGGATGTGGCGGCGGCACATGCACCTGCTGGCGCACCAGACCATGCCGATCCTGCGCGCGCTGACCGGCACGGAGCGTCTGGCCGCGGCGGCGGAATAGCTACACGGCGAGCGCCGCGCGCAGCCGCGCCCGGGCCTCCGGCGTCGGCGGCAGGCCGAAGCGCAGCCAGTCCGGCTGCCCGGCGAAGCGGCGGACCAGGATGCCGGCGCGGCCAAGCCGGTCGAACAGCGCCGCCGCCCGCGCGCTCGTGGCGAGGCGAAACAGCACGGTGCCGCCGAGCACCCGCAGCCCCGCCGCTTCCAGGCAGGCGTCGAGCGACGCCGCCTCGCCGGCCAGCCTCGCGCGCGTGCGCTCGCGCCACGCCGCATCGGCCAGCGCGGCGCGTCCGGCGGCGATCGCGGGGCCGGAGACCGCCCACGGCCCGAGCGCATCCCGCAGCGCAGCCGCCTCCGCCGGGGCGGCGAGCGCGAAGCCGAGGCGCACCCCCGCCAGCCCGTACGTCTTCCCGAAGGAGCGCAGCACCACCACGCGCGGGCGCGGCAGCAACGGCGCGAGGCTCAGCGCCGCGTCCTCCAGGTCGGCGAACGCCTCGTCCACCACCAGCAGGCCGCCTGGGGCCGCCGCGAGCACCGAGGCGGCGGGCCAGCGCCTGCCGTCCGGGTTGTTCGGATTGCACAGCACGGCGGCCGGCGCGGCGGCAAGCGCGGCGAGCGACGCGGCCTCCGTTACCTGCGCGCCGGCGCGCTGCCAGGCGCGGGCGTGCTCGGCATAGGTCGGGCCGAGCACCGCGATCGCCGGCTGCGGAAACAGCAGCGGCAGAAGCTGGATCAGCGCCTGCGTGCCCGGTGCGGCGACCACCATCGCCGGGTCGGCGACGCCATAGGCGCGCGCCGCGACCGCTTCCAGCGCTGCCACCTCCTCCGGCTCCGGCAGCCGCGTGAACGAAGCCGGCGGCAGCGCGGGCAGCGGATACGGATGCGGGTTGATGCCGGTCGAGAGGTCGAGGAACGGTTCCGGCGCGCCGGAAAAAATCCGGCGCGCGGCGGCCAGCCGGCCGCCATGCGCAAGGCCGCCGCTCACCAGCCGAGCGCGAAATAGAGGCCGAGCAGCACCGCCGCCACCGCCATCGGCAACAGCACCACCAGCACCCCGACCAGACGCTGCCGGGCCCGCGAAGGGTCGCCGCGGCCGGGGTAGAAGGCGACGATCTGGTGATGCCGGTCCCAGGGCAGGCTCAGCCGATGCGTCACGATCGGCCGCACCAGCGGATCGGGGTCGGGCATCTCCACCACCATGCCTTCGCGCGGTTCGTGGTTGAAGATCGTGCCGGACATGCGCACCGGGACCGTCGGCAAGTCCTTGTCGATGGCAAGCTCGAAATCGACCACCAGAAGATTGCCGAACTCGCCCACCTCGAAGCTGCGGCGCAGGTTGACGATCTGCCCGCGCACCCGGCCGCGCCGCACCGGCCGCAGCCCCCAGCGGTCCCTGCCCTTGGGCAACGCCCGCGCGGTGTGTTTCGCTTCGCTCACGTGCCGCCTCGTCCGGCAGTCATCCCAGCCCGCTTCTAGCCATCGGGATAGCTGATCGCCAGGATTTCGACCTCGACCACGCCGGCCGGCGTGTGCAGCTTCACCGTCTCGCCGACGCGGGCGCGCAGCAGCGCGCGCGCGACCGGGGAATGCAGGCTGACTTCGCCGCGCGCCAGATCGGCCTCGTCGGCGCCCAGAATCGTCACCGTGCGTTCGGCATCGGCCTCATCGACATAGGTGACGGTGGCGCCGAAGAACACCCGGTCGCGCCGGCACTGCCTTGCCGGATCGACCACCTCGGCGATTTCCAGCCGTTTGGCGAGAAAGCGGACGCGCCGGTCGATCTCGCGCAGCCGCTTCTTGCCGTAGAGATAGTCGCCGTTTTCCGAGCGGTCGCCGTTGCCGGCGGCCCAGGACACGATCTCCACGACCCGCGGCCGCTCCTCGTGCAGCAGCGCTTTCAGTTCGGTGCGCAACCGGGCGTGGCCGGCGGGCGAGATGTAGTTTTTTGCGCCGCCCGGGACCGCCGGGCCGGCCTCGTCCGTGCTGTCGTCGGCCTCCGACACTCAGGCGATCGTCTTGAGGTAGTTCGTGAGCTTGGTCGCCGCAGTCGCCTTGTCGGTCTGGTCGAGCGCGGCCAGTTCCGCGGCGAGCCGCTCCATCGCCGACTCGTAGATCTGCCGTTCGGAGAAACTCTGGTCCGGCTGGCCGGCATTGCGGTGCAGGTCGCGCACCACCTCGGCGATCGCCATGGGATCGCCGGAGTTGATCTTCGCCTCGTATTCCTGCGCGCGGCGCGACCACATGGTGCGCTTGATGCGGGCGCGGCCCTTCAGCACCGCCAGCGCCTCGTCGAACAGCTTTCGCGTCGCCAGCTTGCGCAGGCCGGCGCTGCGCGCCTTGGCCACCGGCACGCGCAGCGTCATCCGGTTCTCCTCGAAGGTGATATGGATGAGCTGCAGGCGATGGCCGGCGATCTCCTCCTCGGCGATGCGCTCGACGCGGCCGACGCCGTGCGTCGGATAGACCACGTAGTCACCCTCGGCGAAAATCTCGTCCTTGTTGGAGGCGCGCGAGATCGGCGGCGGACGGCCGTTGAGCGGCGGATGCGGCGGATGGGATGGATGCGGTGCTGCCGCGCGCGGCGACTCGGCCGGCGCGGGCGCGGGTGCCACCGGCGCAGCGGCGGCGGGCGCGACCGGCGTGACCGCGACCGCGACCGCGGCGGGCGGGGCAGCAGCGGCGGCGGTCGGGGCGGCCGGCTTGGCGCTGGCCGGCGGCGGCACCGTCGCCGCAGCCTTGCGCGACGGCGGCTTCGCCGGTGCCACCGCCGGCTTGGCCGCCGGCCGGGCCTCGGGTTTCCGCTCAGTGGTTGCAGACAGGGCAGACGCCTTCATGCCGAACCCTCGTGAATCGCAGCACGGCCACGTCCGCCGCCCCAGCAACCGCCGTCAGTGCTGGACGCCGCATGGTCCGGGCTTCCCTTGGAACAAGCGGCGCGCCGGGTCACCCGACCCAGCCGCCGTTGCTTTGACTTGTAACACAGATTGGCGGGCGCGTCACCCCGGGCAAGCGCCCGCAAGCGGCCCCGGCCTGCAACCGGCGCGCAGCAGCGGCGCTTACGGCTTTCCCGGCTCCGGCGAGAACAGTTTGTCCTTGCCGGGCTTGTCCTTCCATTCGTCGGCGTCGGCGGGCGGCTCGCCCTTGCGGGTGATGTTCGGCCAGGTGGCGGCGTAGGTGCGGTTGAGCTCCAGCCAGGCGGCGGCCTTGTCGTCGCTGTCCGGCACGATCGCCTCGACCGGGCATTCCGGCTCGCAGACGCCGCAGTCGATGCACTCGTCGGGGTGGATGACCAGCATGTTGTCGCCGACATAGAAGCAATCGACCGGACAGACTTCCACGCAGTCCATGTATTTGCAGCGGATGCAGCTCTCGGTGACCACGTAGGTCATCGCAGGCTCCTGGATACGGGCGAGGGCAGGGGTTGCGGCGCGGGGTATGGCGCCGAATGGCCGGCCCCGCAAGGGTCGTGGTGCGCTGCGGCATCGTCCGGCACCTCGCGGTACAGCGCCGCCCCGCTGGCCGGGTTCCCGCGGCGCGCGGCCAGCGCGCGGACCTCGACCACCCGCACGCCGCCCGCCAGCGGCAGCGTCACCACGTCGCCTTGCCGCACCCGTGCGTGCGGCTTGTCGGTGGGCATGCGGTTGATGCGCACCAGCCCGGACGCGGCGAGCCGCGCGCACGCCTCGCGCTGGCGCAGGAAGCGCGCGCACCACAGCCAGGCGTCGAGCCGCTGCCAGTCCCGCGCCTCGGTCCTCGCCCGCGCTCACCGGCGCAGCGCGGCCAGTGCCGCGAACGGCCCTTCGTGGCGAAGCGCCGGCAGGCGGGCCGGGACGGGGTCGGGGCGGCGGCGGCGCTGCGGCGTCATCATCGCCGGCGCCGGCGGGCCGAACTGGTCGGCCTCCAGCGGTGCTGCCGGCAGCAGGCGGAAGCCGAGGCCGCGCAGCACCGCCGGCACCAGCTCCGCCCGCACCGAGAGCCGCGAGGCCAGGTCGGCCGGCACCGGCACCGGGCGGCGGCGGCTGTTCCAGGCGAGTTCGGCGGCGATGCGCTCGGCGATGTCGAGGCGCACCAGCACCGGCCCGGCCGGCACCCAGCCGATGGCGGCGGCGAAATCGTCCGGCCAGTCCTCGGGCGGCGGCACGGCGACCAGCCCCGGCGCCGGCAGCGCCGGCAGCTTTTCGCCGCGCCAGAGCGCCCACAGCGCGGCGCGGCGCGCCGCCGGACGGGGTTTCAGCAGCGCCGGCAGGAACAGCGCGTGGCGGCCGGCGCGCACGCCGAGCGCCTTCAGCCGGCCGCGCAGCACGGGCGACTCGGCGTCGGCGGGCGCCACGCCCAGCCCCTCCAGCAGCAGGTGCAACGGGCCGCGCAGCAGCGGATCGGCGGCCGCGGCGGCGGCGGCGGCGAACAGCGGCGCCAGCGCCTCGCGCACCTCGGCATCGACGAAGGATTGCAGCCGCTGGCGCACCCGCTCGCGCTGCGCGCCGTCGAGGAACTCGCTCTCCAGCACTTCGACAAGCGGGCGCAGCGCGGTCGGGCCGGGACGCAGGCGGGCGATGCTGGCACCCTCCCAGGCGAGCCGCTGGCTCGGCAGCCAGGCGAGCGCCGCATCCTGGGCCGATTCCAGCCGGGCGACGCGGCGCGGCATTTCCTCGCGCAGCGCGCGGCGGGCGGCGCGCAGCACCAGGCGCCGCTCGTCGCCCTCGGTCAGCGGGTCGGGGATGAAGCCAAAACCTTCGATATGGCCGACCGGATGGCCCTCCACCACCACCTCGCCGCGGCGGGTGACGGCGGACAGCAGGTCGTCGCGCTCGCTGCCCTCCAGCCGGCGCAGCAATTGCGCGGCACGGCGATCGACGAAGCGGCTGGTCAGCCGCTCGTGCAGCGCATCGGACAGCAGGTCCTCGACCTCGCGCGCGCGGGCCTGCCAGTGCGCGGCGTCGGCCACCCAGTCCGAGCGCGCGGCGATGTAGGTCCAGACGCGCACGCCGGCGAGCCGCTGCATCAGCGTGTCGATGTCGCCGTCGGCGCGGGCGAGCGGCGCGATCTGGCTCGCGATCCATTCGGTCGGGATGCCGCCGTCGCGCACCACATGGCCGAACAGGCGCGAACACAGCCGCAGATGCGTGTCGTCGGCGAGCTTGCGGAAGTCGGGGATCTGGCACGCCTCCCACAGCAGCCGCACGCGCTGCCGGCCGCGGGCCAGTGCGCGGATGTCGGCCTCGCGCGCCAGGGCGGCCAGCGTCTCCAGGTCGGTCGCCTCGTTGCCGCGCACCAGGCCGGGGCCGGGCGGCGGCGCGGTCAGCGAGGCCACCAGCGCATCGACCGAGGCGAAGTCGAGTTCGCTGCTGCGCCAGCAGAGCTGCGCCAGCGGCTCGAAACTGTGCGCCTCCACCGCTTCCACCACGTCCGGGTCGAGCGGCGGGCAGCCGGCGGTGGTCCCGAAACTGCCGTTGCGCATGCCGCGCCCGGCGCGCCCGGCGATCTGCGCCACCTCGGCGGCGGCGAGGCGGCGCGGGCGGTGGCCGTCGAACTTGGTCAGCCCGGCGAAGGCGACATGGTCCACGTCCATGTTCAGCCCCATGCCGATCGCGTCGGTGGCGACCAGGAAATCCACTTCCTTGTCCTGGTAGAGTGCCACCTGCGCGTTGCGGGTGCGCGGCGACAGCCGCCCCATCACCACGGCACAGCCGCCGCGGCGGCGGCGGATCAGCTCGGCGATGGCATAGACCTCGGCGGCGCTGAACGCGACCACGGCGGTGCGCGGCGGCAGCCGGCTCAGCTTGGCGTGGCCGGCATGCACGAGTTCGGACAGGCGCGGCCGCGTCTCGACCTCGGCCTGCGGCACCAGGCGTTGCAGCAGCGGCCGGATCGTTTCGGCGCCGAGGAACATGGTCTCGACCAGGCCGCGCGCGTGCAGCAGGCGGTCGGTGAAGACGTGGCCGCGGTCGGGGTCGGCGCAGAGCTGGATCTCGTCCACCGCGACGAACTCGGCTTCGCGGTCGAGCGGCATCGCCTCGACGGTGCAGGAATACCAGCGCGCGTCGGGCGGGACGATCTTTTCCTCGCCGGTGATCAGGGCGACGTGCCGGGCGCCGTTGCGCGCGACCATGCGGTCGTAGTTCTCGCGCGCGAGCAGGCGGAGCGGGAAGCCGATGATGCCGGAAGCGTGCGCGAGCAGGCGCTCGATCGCGAGATGGGTCTTTCCCGTGTTGGTGGGGCCGAGCACGGCCTTCACCCGGGGGGCGAATCCGATCATGGCCCCGATGGTTGGCGGTCCGGCGGCCGAATGCAAGGTCCGCGTGACGGCCCGCGATCAAGCCATTGAACAGGGGCCGTTCGCCGCGCATATGCGCGCCCGCAAGGAGGGACCGACCGATGACCGAGACCGCCACGACACCGGCTTCCGAGCGGCACGAATTCGGCGCCGAGGTCGGGCGGCTGCTCGACCTGGTGGTGCATTCGCTCTATTCGGAGCGCGAAATCTTCTTGCGCGAGCTGGTCGCCAACGCCGCCGACGCGATCGACCGCCGCCGCTTCGAGGCGCTGACGCATCCCGCGCTGGCGCTGCCGGAGGGGGCGAAGGTGCGCATCGTGCCGGCGCGCGCCGAGCGCACGCTGACCATTTCCGACGACGGCATCGGCATGACGCGCGAGGAGCTGGTCGCCAATCTCGGCACCATCGCGCGCTCCGGCACGCGCGCGTTCGGCGAGACGCTGGCGCAGGCCAGGCCGGAGGAGCGGCCGAACCTGATCGGGCAGTTCGGCGTCGGCTTCTACTCCGCCTTCATGGTCGCCGACGCGGTCGAGGTGGTGTCGCGCCGCGCCGGGTCGGAGGAGGCGTGGCGCTGGTCCTCCGACGGGCGCGGCGGTTTTGCCATCGCCCCGGCCGAGCGCGCGGCAGCCGGCAGCGACGTCGTGCTGCGGCTGAAATCCGATGCGCAGGACTATCTCGACGCCTATCGGATCGAGACGGTGGTGCGCAAATGGGCCGACCACGTGACCATCCCGGTCACCATCGAGCGCGACGGCAAGGACGTGCCCGCCAACGAAGGCACCGCGCTGTGGCGCAAGCCGAAGGCCGAGATCGAGGAAAAATCCTACACCGAGTTCTACCGCCATCTCGGCGCGATGTTCGACACGCCCTGGGCGACGCTGCACTGGCGCGCCGAAGGGGCGATGGAGTTCTATGCGCTGCTGTTCATCCCCTCGGCAAAGCCGTTCGAGCCGCTGGAGCAGGACCGGCAGAGCCGCGTGCGGCTGCATGTGCGGCGCATGTTCATCACCGACGGGGCGGAATTGCTGCCGTCCTGGCTGCGCTTCGTGCGCGGCATCGTCGATACCGAGGACCTGCCGCTGAACGTCTCGCGCGAGATGCTGCAGGCGACCCCGGTGCTGGCGCGCATCCGCAAGGCGGTGACCAACCGCGTGCTGACCGAGCTGAAGACGCGCAGCAAGGACGCCGATGCCTACGACAAATTCTGGGACAATTTTGGCTCCGTGCTGAAGGAAGGCGTCTGGGAAGACCCCGACCACCGCAGCGACATCGCGCCGCTGCTGCGCTTCGCTTCCTCCGCCGTCGAGGGTGTCACGTCGCTGCCCGACTATGTCGCGCGCATGAAGGACGGGCAGGAGGCCATCTACATGCTCGCCGGCGACAGCGTCGAGGCGCTGCGCCACTCCGCGCAGCTCGAAGGGTTTCGCGCCCGCGGCCTGGAAGTGCTGCTGCTCGGCGATCCGATCGACGCGTTCTGGCCGGAGCGGCTGCCCGCGTTCGACAACAAGCCGATCCGCAGCGTCACCCAGGGTGCGGCCGATCTGGCGAAGTTCCCGCCGTCCGGCGGGACGCAGCCGCCGCCGGACGTGACTTCGCTGCTGGCGGCGCTGAAGTCGGCGCTCGGCGATGCGGTGGCCGAGGTGCGCGCCACCGACCGGCTGGTGGACAGCGCGGTGGTGCTGTCGGCCGGCAGCGGCCCCGATCTGCAGATGCAGCGGCTGCTGCGCCGGGCCGGGCGCGCCGGCATCGCCGCGCCGCCGGTGCTGGAGATCAACCCGCGCCACGCGCTGATCGCGACATTGCTGGCCCGCCAGGCGGCCGGTGCCGACCTCGCCGACGATGCGGCGCTGCTGCTCGATCTTGCGCATGTGCAGGACGGCGACCTGCCGCGCGATCCGGCGTCGTTTGCGCGCCGCATCGAACGCGCGCTGGCGGCGGTGCCGGGCTAAGTATTGGGCGTCTCTCGTGCCACGCGAATAGCAGGTCGTTTGCAAAACCCGCGCGTGCAACGCGGCTCGTGATTTGCTAATTCCGGGTGGCGATTGCCTGCGGGGTTGTCGCGGCGCCGCCGCGATGTCATGTGACAAGCGCATCGGCCGCTGCGGCCGGTCGTGAACGGGGAGCAACGATGCTCGGCGCCGATCTGCCCTGCGTCTGGTCCGAGCCGTCCGCCGGCACGCTGCATGCCGTGCGTCCGGCGGGGCTGGAGTCGTTTCTGGCCGCGCTGCCGACGGCGCAGGCCGTGTTCCTGCGCGGCGCCGAGTTCACTGCGCGGCCCGGCGAACTGGTGTTGCTGCCCGACGCCGGCGGCCTCGCCGGCGCGGCGTTCGGGCTGGGCGAGGACCGTTCGCCGTTCCCGTTCGGCGACCTGCCGTTCCGGCTGCCGCAAGCCCGCGCGTGGCAACTGGCGCCCGGCGATTACGACGCCGATCTGGCGGTGCTCGGCTGGTGCCTCGGCGCCTATCGGTTCCGCGGCTTCAAGCCGCCCAAGCGCGCCCCCGCCCGGCTGGCGCTGACCGAGGGACACGACGCGGCGCGGACCGAGGCGGCGGCGATCTGGATGGCGCGCGACCTGATCAATACGCCGGCGAACCTGCTCGGCCCGGCCGAACTCGCCGATGCCGCGCTGGCTCTGGCGGCGCGGTTCGACGCACGGCCGCTGCGCATCGAGGGCGCGGCGCTGGCCGAGGCGTATCCGGCGGTGGCCGCGGTCGGCGCCGGCGCGGCACGGCCGCCGGTGGTCGCCGGGTTCGACTGGCGCGGCAGCGCCGCGGACGAGGCGAGCCCGCTGGTCGCGCTGTGCGGCAAGGGCGTGTGCTTCGATTCCGGCGGCTACGACATCAAGCCCGCCGAGGGCATGCTGCGCATGAAGAAGGACATGGGCGGCGCCGCCGCGGTGCTCGGCATCGCCCGCGTCGTCATGCAGTCCGACCTGCCGGTGCGGCTGATGGTGCGCATCGGCTGCGTCGAGAACAGCATTTCCGGTGCCGCCATGCGTCCGCTCGACGTGATCCGCACCCGCCGCGGGCTTTCGGTCGAGATCGGCAACACCGATGCCGAGGGCCGGCTGGTGCTCGCCGACCTGCTCGCCGAGGCGTCCGATGCGCGGCCGGCGCTGCTGCTCGACTGCGCGACGCTGACCGGGGCGGCGCGGGCGGCACTCGGCCCCGACCTGCCGGCGATGTTCGCGACCGACGCCGTCCTGGCGCAGCGACTCGTCGAGGCGGCGGCGGCGGTCCACGATCCGCTGTGGCAGCTGCCGCTGTGGGACGGCTACGACACCTGGCTCGACAGCAATGTCGCGGACTTGAACAACGTTTCGACCCGGCCGCTTGCCGGCGCGATCGTTGCTGCCCTGTTCCTGCGCCGCTTCGTCGCGCCAGGAACGAAGTGGCTGCATTTCGACGTGTACGCCTGGAACGATGCCGCCGCGGCCCGGACGGCCGGAGGGCGGCGAGGTGCAGGGACTGCGGGCGATCTGTTACGCGCTGCGAAGCCTGCACGTCCTTATGGGAAGCGACTGGAACACGCCGGTAACGTAATCGGCATTTTCGAGGAACTTGACCCGGGCTTAGAACTTGTATTGACGCTGAGCGAGACCGATTCGGAATCGCACTCTCGCCTGCTTCGCGAGTCGTGCTGGGAGATTTCCCGTTGTTGGATAGAGAGGAAGTAACGATGGCAACGACACCGACCGCCGACCAGCTTGTGGCGATCCTGCGCGATACGATCGTGGCACTGGTACGCCGTGACGGCCCCGATCTGTCGGCGCGCCAGCTTGGCGTGTTCCTCACCTGCTACCTGCAGGACGGGGCGCACACCGTGCGCGGGCTCGCCGCCGACCTGAACGTCTCGAAACCGGCGATCACGCGCGCGCTCGACCGGTTGGGCGAACTCGACCTGGCGCGCCGCAAGGTCGATCCGATGGACCGGCGCAGCGTGCTGGTGCAGCGGACGCTGAAGGGCACCGCGTTCCTGCGCGACCTGCGCGGCATCATGACCGAGGCCGTCACCACCTCGAAGAAGTCGGTGCCGGCGGACGGCAACGCATCGCGCAAGGCCGCCAGCGCCTGACCTGCCGGGCGCGATGGCAGGTCACGGCACCGGGACGTCGGTGATCCGGCAGAGATCCTCGTGCCGTTGCTCAAGCGCCTTGTGGTCGGCGAACACCGCGCGCAGGTCGTAGTCGCACTGGCTGGTCCGCGCCATGTGGATCACCGTGGCGGTGCCCGCCGGCAATCCGCTGCCTGCCAGCCGGTTGCGGCCCCAGTTCGGGATGCCTGACGGCGTGACGTAGAACTCGCGCAGATCGACCGCGCCGCGGTTGACCAGGCGGAACGACGGGTCGTCGGCGGCCTTGGTCTCCGGCCGCTCCGGCCCGCCGACCGTGACCGCATCCAGCGTGCAGGTGTCGAGATTGCGCCGCTGCTCGGTGCGTTTGTCGGCGAACACCACTTTGATGTCCAGCCGGCAGCCGCCGTTGATCCGCCGGCGCACCGGCAACACGCCGCCGGGCGCGATCGCCGCGCCGTGCAGCCGCTCGCGCCCCCAGTTGGGGTCGCCGGAGGGCGTGACGAACAACTCGCGCACCGCGCTGGCGCCGCGGTTCACCAGGTTGAACGAGGGGTCGCGCCCGCCCTGCTGCGCCAGCGCCGGCACGGCCAGCGACAGCGCACAGGCGAGCGCGAGTGTCAGGGTTCGGTGCGGCATGGCGGTGTCCTTCGGGGTGGCGGCTGCGGCGGCGGCAGGATAGGGTCCGCCCGGCCGGTGGTGAAGCGCGGTCGGGGGCAGGGCGATGCCGCTGCGGTCAGAGGACGGCGCGCGCGCAGGGCCGGCGGCGGTCATCGCCTGGGTGCTCTACGACTGGGCCTACGGCGCGTTCGCCACCGTGGTGACCACGTTTGTGTTCGCGACCTATTTCACCCAGGCGGTGGCGCCGGACCCGGCGCGCGGGGCGGCGCTGTGGGCGGGCATGCAGGCGGCGGCGGGGGTCGCGATCGCGCTGCTCTCGGTGCCGCTGGGCGCGATCGCCGACCGCGGCGGGCGGCGGCGGGCGATGCTGGCGACGGCGACCGCGCTGATGATCGTCTGCACGCTGGCGCTCTGGACCGTGCATCCGCGGGCGGCCGACATGGCGCGCGCGCTGTGGCTCGCCGGCATCGCCACGGTCGCCTTCGAGGTGGCGACGGTGTTCTACAACGCCATGCTGCCGGACCTGGTCGGACCGCGGCGGATCGCCCGTCTGTCCATGCTCGGCTGGAGCGCGGGCTATGGCGGCGGGCTGGTCTGCCTCGGCCTCTGCCTGGTGCTGCTGGTGTTCCCCAAACCGCCGCTGTTCGGGTTGGCTGCGGCGCAGGCCGAGCCGGTGCGCGCGACGGCGCTGCTCGCCGGGGCGTGGCTCGCGGTGTTCGCGTGGCCGGTCGTGGTGTTCGTGCCGGAGCGGGCGCGGCGGACGCCATGGCTTTCGGCGCTGCGCGACGGGGTGGCGGAGACGCGGGCGGTGTGGCGTGCGGCGTGGCGCACGCCGCCGCTGCGGCGTTTCCTGCTGGCGCGGCTGCTGTTCATGGACGGGCTGACCACGCTGTTCGCGTTCGGCGGCATTTACGCCGCCGGGCAGTTCGGGCTGACGGCAACCGGGGTGCTGCTGTTCGGCATCGCGCTCACCATCGCGGCCGGGCTGGGCGCGCTCGGCTTCGCCTTGGTCGGCGACCGCATCGGCGCCAAAGCGGCCGTGCTGGTCTCGCTGGTCGCCCTGACGGCGCTGGGCACGGCGCTGCTGCTGATCCACGACCGCACCGCGTTCTGGGTGCTCGGCTGCGCGCTCGGCCTGTTCGTGGGGCCGGCGCAGGCGGCGAGCCGCAGCCTGCTCGCGTTCATGGCGCCGGCGGACGCGCGGGCCGGCTATTTCGGCCTGTTCGCGCTGTCCGGCCGGATCACCGGGTTCCTCGGCCCGGCGGCGCTGAGCCTCGCCACCGCCGCGTTCGCCAGCCAGCGCGCCGGGATGGCGGTGATCGTCCTGTTGCTGGCGGCGGGTGCGGTGGCGCTGGCCGGCGTGCCCTCACCAGCGCCCGATGCCGGCGCGGCGGGCACGCAAGGCGACCACGCCGAGCCAGGCCAGTTGCGGGAGCAGCAGCAGCGGCGGCAGCAGCGGCTTGATGCTTGAGGGCGCGGCGACGAAAGCGAGGCACATCACCCCGCCCAGCGCCGCGAACGCCCAGTACAGCGCCGCCACCAGCCGCGCATCCATGCCCGCGCGCTGCGCCACCTGGTAGAGATGCCCGCGATGCGCTTCGGTCAGGCGCTGGCCGGCGAGCGCGCGGCGGAGCAGCGTGAACGCCACGTCGAACAGCACGCCGGAGAGCAGGCAGGGCACCAGCAGGAACGACATCTCGATCCGTTCGAACCTGGCGGCGGCGACGCCGAGCACGGCAAGCACAAACCCGCAGAACTGGCTGCCGACATCGCCCATGAAGATGCGCGCGCGGGGGAAGTTGAACGGCAGGAAGCCGAGCACGCCCGCGGCCAGCAGCAGTGCCGCGAAATACACGAACCATCCGCCGGCGCTGTTGGCGAGCCAGGCCAGGAACAGGCAGGCGACCAGCACCGTGCCGCCGGCGAGGCCATTGATCCCGTCGATGAAGTTCATGGCGTTGGTGGCGAACAGGATCCAGCCGAGCGTCAGCGCGAAGCCGACCCAGCCGAGATCGACCGGCCCGACATAGGGCAGGTTCAGCACGCGCACGTAGAGGCCGCTGCCGCAAGCCGCCAGCGCGGCGAGCGTCTGCGCCGCGAGCTTGACCGAGAACGGCCAGTTCTTCAGGTCGTCGAGGAACGCCACCACGGCGATGGCAAGGGCCGCGATGATGACGCCGCGGAAATACGGCTCGGCCAGCCGGGAGAAATCGGCGTAGCCGTAGAGCACGGTGATGCCGAGCATGAAGGCGACGACGATGCCGACCCCGCCGCCCTTCGGCGTCGGCCGCGCGTGGGCGCTGCGCGTGTTGGGCACGTCCATCACCTGCGCCGAGATCATCGCGGCCACCACCATCGCCGAGACCAGCGCGAGCGCGCCGACGAAGGCGAGATGGCGGAGGAAGGCGAGCAGGGTCATGGGCGGAGTCTAAGCAGAGTTTCCCGTGCCTGCGAAGCAGACCAAGGCCGGGGTGAGGGTCGCGCCCGCGCGACATCTGTGGTGCTATGGTGCGACTTCCGAGCCCCTGGCGGCCCGGCGCCGCGGAGGTGCCGGCCAGTCCGGTATCGTCGAGACAGGCTTGCCGGCACCCTGTCACGCGCGGCAGCGCGGCAAGGTAGGCATAGCGGGCGGCGTCCCTTTGCAGAGACCCCCGCAACCGGGTGGTGGGTGGCTGGCCGTTTCCACTTGTGCCATAATGGGCCTTCGAGGGGACAGACCATGACGACGCAACCTGAATTCATCGAAAGCACGGCGGGAAAGGTCGCCGAGGAACTCGCACGCCGAGGCATTGCTGCGGATCAGCGTGTGATGATCACGATTGAACCACAAGACTGGTTGGACGAGGTGCGCCGGTTTACGCGCCCTCGTGTGATCGCGAAGGGCTGGACGGATGCGGACATTGATCGGATCATCGACGAGGAACGCGAAGCCGTGCAGCCGCGCCTCGGATGAGGATTGTCGTCGATACCAATGTCTTCGTGAGCGCGGCCTTCTCAAAACTTCCGCTACAGAACAAGAAGTTTTTGAGGTTCTGCAAAGACCACACAGTGCGGAGGATACTCCGCCGCTATTTGCCGATCGCCTCCGCCGGATATTTGCCGCCGCCGAGCTTGTCACCATTGCGGAGCGGGTGACGGCATGCCGCGATCCGAAGGACGACAAGTTTCTGGAATTGGCCGCAAACGGCCGCGCCGATGTGATCATCTCCGGCGACGCCGATCTGCTGGTGCTCAATCCCTTCCGGGACATTCCGATCCTCGCCCCGGCAGCCTTCGGACGGGCGCAAATCCCATAAGCCGCTTTATGGAAAGTGCCTCAGAGGACGGCACGGCGGCGAAGAGCCCTATCCGCATGCTCAACCCGCGCGGCAATCCACACGCGCGCAGGACGGACAGCTTTTTAAGGCTTGATCGTTCGTTCGAATTCGTCGAACGCCTTAATCAGAGCCAGACGTATAGCATAAAAATCCCGATGCCTAAGTCTTCTTGTTGGCTTTCCGGTTTTAGTTGTGCGCGGATGTGCCGTTGCGGATTGGAGCCGCAAATCGTGCAACGTCAGAAAGGCCGACATGGTGTCGGGCAATGCGGTGCCGAGAACGGAATCCTTAATCGCATGCCCGTAGTTCGGGTATATTTTGTCGGGCTTCAGCCTCGCCCAAATATTTTCGGTCATTAGGTCGCAATAGCTATCAAACTGGACCAGAAATGCGTCGATGTTAAACTCAAAATTTCTCTTTAGGATAATGGCCATCAGTTCGGCATGTTTGTGGGATGTTCCGAAAAGCACCTTCCAACGATACGCATTCTCAGGCCTCTTGAGGATGTAGGCGAGAATTTGGCTGATACGACTATCTGGTTGTCCTGCAGTCCTAATTATACCAGTCACCCTAAGCGTCTGCTTTGCCGTCACCTCAACATCGCCGTAGGGCTTTGTTAGTTTGATCGACTCCTGTAGCAAGCGGGACGCGGCAATCCGGCTCGTCTCTCCGCTTTTGGCGCGCAGCGACCTATTAATCAAATCCGCATACGTCGCCGCTCCAAACAGATGCGGATTTAGTTGGCGTAGCATACGCTTCTGCACCCACCAATCTGGCTCCCCGAATACCAAGCCCTCATATTCGGCGTAAGTCAGCGTCCTCATGCTCAGACCCCACGCGATCAATGCGTCTTTGTAAGTCGGTTGCGCCGGAAGAGAGCCTCTTCGTGGACGAATAAGCCGCGTCGCTGAGAACTTCGCTAATGTGCCTCCCTCAGTCCCCGTGACCCTGCCAAGGGATGCACTCAAGAGACCGCCATGTACTGAGTGATAAAGCTCCGGCCCATCACAAATGTAACTGACTATATCGGCCGCCATCTTTGCCGGGATTACCGCATAACGCTCGATGTAGGAGCATATTGATGGCGCGTGCTCTGGGTGCTTTCGAAGCACCCCCATCAGCCGCGCGTTGAGCTTGTAAGCGGGCTGCGCGTACGCAAGCAAGAATTTGAACCGGGTCGCATCCCCCGTCTTGACGGTCGAGTTTCTCGATAGCTCCAGAATTCTGGCGGCAAGCTTTGAGTGATCAACCTTCGGCTTTATGGACCGCTCTGGCGGGCGGCTGACGGACTTTACCTCATCGTCCGGATCCGTGATCTTATGAATGTTGACTTTAGACGTTTGAGGAAACAGCCCTATTTCCTTAGCCGAAATGTCGAGCTTTATCAGCTTCCTCCGCAGCTCGCCTTCTGTTTTCGCGAGTATCTTGATGTCATCCACGTAGCGAAGGTAGATCGTCCTGCTGCCCTGTTCCCCGGCTTCGTCGATGTGAAGGAGGACCGCTTCTGAGAGCATGCCCGACGGGAGCGGGCCTTGGGGGATGCCGTGACCATGATAGATATTTCTTGGACCGACGGTCCAAGTGGTCGATGTCCAATGCTTCAGGCACTCCATAAGAAACGCTATAGTGTCTTTATCTATGGCGAGCTCGTTCAGGAAATGAGTGAGCACGTGATGGTCTATGGAGTCATAAAACGACGTCAGGTCGAAGTCCGCGACGAATTTATAGCCGCTATCAAAGGCGTCGCGAATCTTCGCGGAAAATTTTCGATAGCTGCTCTGCCACTGCATATAGAAGAATGGGGATGACTTTCCGGCATAGAGGTGGGCGAATACCCGCTTACCATAACGCCGCCCAGTCTTGCGCTTAAGGGCATCGGCAATCAGGTTTACGCATGCTTGGTAGACAATCTGATCTTCTACCGTGAGCAGGGTGATCGGCCTAAGTATCCCGGATGGCTTCGGAACGAGAATCTTCGAGGCGTGCGTCACCTGATATCTTTCTTTTAGACCTTCTTGTCTTATCCACTTGAGGTGAGTGTCTGAAGCGATGGCAAACGGTTCATAGGAGTTGCGGAAGTAGGATTTATATTGACTATCAGTGTTTGACATCATCCACCGATAGGCGCGTCTTAGGTTTTTGAGGTCGAAGACGTTTTCGAGATCAGTCATATTCCAATTATATCTTGTCCGAAGGTCGATTATCAGTCTCGGGGCCGTTGGATGCGACTCACCAAGCCATGTTGACTGTTCAGAGCTATCGGTCTTCCCTCCGGTAACGTCATACTCCCAGCCTCGAAATCGTCGCCCGCCCGACGTTGTAGCTCTTGGCGAGTTCCTTGAGCGTTGCGCCCTGCGCCCGCCGCCGCCGTGCTTCCTTCTGCTGCTGCGGCGTGAGCTTCGGCGGGCGGCCCATGTGCTGCCCGCGCGCCTTCGCCCGGCTGCGGCCTTCGGCCGTGCGGGTGCGGATCAGGTCACGCTCCACGTCCGCCAGCCCGCCGAGAATGGCGATCATCAGCCGCCCGGTGCTGGTGGCGGTGTCGGCCCACGGCTCGGCCAGTGACCGGAATTGCGCGCCCGGCGTCCACGATCTGCTTGACGATGGCGAACAGGTCGAAGGTCGAGCGCGCCAGCCGGTCGATCCGCGTCACCGTCACCACGTCGCCGGGGCCGAGCGCTTTCAGCATCCGCAGCAACTCGCGCCGGTCGGCTGCGCGCCGCTGGCCTTCTCGCGGTAAATCGGGTTGCACCCCTCCTTGCGCAACTGCTCAAGCTGCGCGTCGAGCGTCTGCCCGTAGGTGCTGACGCGGGCATAGCCGAGGCGGCGGGTAGGGGGGTTCTTTTCGGTCATATCTTGCGGGAAGTCTAACCCATTGAAACCACGGGGTCAAGCGAAAGTGCCCGAAAGTCTTGAATTG